>JBFHQE010000001.1:0-455170 GCA_041592335.1 Thiohalobacteraceae bacterium
CGCAAGGAATTTCTTTCTTCAGCAGCAGCAGGCCGTAGAAGGTGAAGAAGATGTGCGCGTCCCAACCCAGAGCAGCGGCCGTGGACGCCAGAATGAACGGCGGGTAAGCCCAGTCCAGGGTACCCTTGGTCGCGATGATGGACATCGAGGGCAGGCGTGATTCATCGATGGCTTTCAGTTTCTCGGGCAGCAGTTCATCCAGCTTCTGATTAAGCCACTGATCCATTTGTTCGTCTGACATAGAGTCCTCCTCCACGAACTTGGCGTGGGCCTGTTGTAAGATTTCCCCGCCAATGATGTATTAATTTTGCGCCTGTATTAAGAGTCCGAACCCCAACACAGGCCTCCAAACCCCGGCATATATGCCACTAGGTTGGCCACTATAGGACGGCTCAAGCGGGGAAGTCAACGCATTAGAATATTCTCACGCGCTCTAGCATTGCTCCCACGGCAAGCCGTGGAAACGCCAACCACCCATGGAACTGCGGTGATGACTCGCATCCAGGTCCCCTTCGAATCCCTCGTCGACATGGTAGACCTCGGACATGCCGCTCTCGATCAGCTTGCGCCCGGCCTCCAGGGATCGCTTGCCGGAACGGCAGATCAGTATCACGGGCGCGCAGCCACTGCCCGGTTTCTCACAGACGCCGCCCAGCAAGGTCTGGCGCACCTGGCGTACAAAATCGGGATTCACCATCCAGTCCGGCTCATCGATCCAGGGGATATGCACCGCGCCGACCGGATGACCGACAAACAGGTATTCCATGTTAGACCGGATATCGATCAACACCGCACGCGGATCCTGCTGCATTTTTTCCATCGCCTGGGTGGGATTCAGGCCAATCACTTCTTCCTGGGGCATGGTTGCCTCCTGAAATCACAAGTTGCTGACAGTATAACCCCTTCGGTACGCGACACTACTTGCTTGAGCATGCCGACATGGGTACCTTGCCGGGATGCATATCACTCCGCCCAAATCCCTGTTACGCCAGGTCGGCCGCGCCGTCGCCGATTACGACATGATTCGCGCCAACGACCGGATATTACTGGGTCTTTCCGGGGGCAAGGATTCACTCAGCCTGCTGCACACGCTCTTGCACCTGAGAGCGCACGCGCCCATCGATTTTCAGATCGGCGCCATCACGGTCGACCCCATGGTCGAGGGCTTCGATCCCTCGGTGCTCAAGCCTTACCTGGATGATCTCGGCGTCCCCTATTTCTATAGCCAGGAACCCATCATGGAGCGCGCCAAGGATCACATGGACAAGGATTCCTATTGCAGCTGGTGCTCGCGGATGAAGCGCGGCACCATGTACACCATCGCGCGGCGCGAGGGCTACAACGTCCTGGCGCTCGGCCAGCACCTGGACGATCTCGCCGAAAGCTTTCTTATGTCCGCCTTTCACGGCGGTCGCCTGCAGACGATGAAGGCCCACTACCTTAACAATGATGGCGATCTGCGTATTATTCGCCCGTTTGTTTATCTGCGGGAAAGACAGCTCGCCAGTTTTGCCCTGGAAGCCGGACTCCCCATTATTAAAGATAACTGCCCCGCCTGTTTCCGCATGCCGACACAGCGCATGCACATGAAGCAACTACTTGCGCAGGAAGAAACCCACAATAAGGGGTTATTTAAGGCCTTATTGTCCTCGATGCGCCCCTTGATGGATGATGAAATGGCCAAAAAGGTCCATACATTACCCCATGTTGGCCAGAAAGCGCCGTCCAGAATGGCTTCCGGGCAAAAATAAGATCCTGATGCGAACAAGGTTAATCAAAGGCCTGATCTGGTTGTTTTCCAGGCTAAATCTGGGGATTTCTCATCATATTGGCGCCATATTTGGATATATTGTGTGGATATTTCCCACCAATACCCGAAAGGTCGCACTGAAAAACATCGCCCTCTGTTTCCCCGAGTTCTCGGCACGACAACGCAACCAACTGGCAAAACAATCCCTCATCGAAGCAGGCAAAACCCTGCTCGAATTCGGCCCGCTCTGGTCACTGGATTCCGGGCGCTTCGAACAATTGCTGATCGCCGAAGAGGGCGCCGACGCCGTGCATGCGGCCAGAGCGGACGGGCGCGGCATCATTCTCGCCACCCCACACCTGGGTAGCTGGGAAATGGGTGGCCATTACTGCGCGCAACGCTGGCAGATCACCAGCCTGTACCGCCCACCGCGTATGAAAGATCTGGAAGCCGTACTGGTCGAAGGGCGCAGCCAGCTTGGCGCCAGGCTGGTGCCAACCAGCGCCCAGGGCGTGCGTATTCTGTATGAAACCCTGCAGAATGGCGGCGCGGTTGGCATTCTGCCGGATCAGGACCCGGGCAGCAGCGGCGGCACCTTCGCACCCTTCTTTGGTATCCCGGCCAACACCATGGTGCTACTGAATCGCCTGGCACGCAAAACGGGAGCGGCGGTGTTTCTCGGGTTTTGCGAACGCCTGCCGCAAGCCTCTGGCTACAAAATCCACATCATTCCGGCACCGGAGGGAATTGACTCGGATGACCCCGAGGTGGCCGCCAGCGCATTGAACAGCGGCGTGGAACAGTTGGTCCGGATGAAGCCGGAACAGTACCAGTGGGGATACCGACGTTTTAGAACCCGCCCCGAGGGAGAACAAAAAATCTATTGAGCGGGTTTCAGCAAGCGCTTCAGAAACACCCGCATTTCTTTGGCCGCCTGGATATCACCTCTGGCTTCCGCAACCTCGATACCCTTCTGATATATCGCCACCGCGTCATCATGCTCGCCCAGACCGGCTAATGCCTTTCCGAGCAATTTGTAAGCAGCCGAATACTGTGCATCTCGCTCAAGACAGGCACGCAAATGTTCACATGCCTGCGCATATTGTTCTTCCTTGAGATATTCATTACCCAGCGAGTAACGCAACAGGGGATTATCCTGACCATTGGCCAGCAGTTTCTCGAAATTATCAATCATGCTCATGTAATGCAGTATGTGGCGAACCGACGAGAAAACAACCCGACAATACCTGAGCGAGTTAGCCCCTACTGCTTCTGCCCAATAAGTTGCGCCACATTGCGCAAACCCTTGCTGCAATCGCCAAGCAATCCTTCCTCGCGATACAGCACGAGGTGCAAGGACGCAAACATCTGCAGCAACTCATTGGACGCAAGACGAAAGGCCGGATTGCCAGGCCCGCTGTCATCGACCGCTGCCTGGATGAAGGTTTGATAAAACAACAAACCGCCGGGTTTTAGTGCGGACATGATTGGCTGCACCAACGAACGTTCGAGAAAATAACTCACCACGATCACATCGTAGCGCGCAATGGGGATTGGTTGCGCCAGCACATCCCTTACCTGTGCATTGATGGGCAAAGCCGCCTGTTCCGCCCGCCTGGATAACTGCTCGATCGCCACATCGGAAATATCCCAGGCATCCACGCTTAATCCATGCTGCGCAAGGAACAGGCTGTTTCTGCCACGACCACAGGCAAGATCCAGCGCATTTCCCTGCCATGGCAACAGGTGTGCATAATCTGTTAACAGGATAACAGGGTCGTCATCACTGCTTGCCGCGGCATGGCGAGCGTTCCATTTGTCTTTGATGTCTATATTTTGCTCTTCCATATACACAAAATATTCAGCGTCATTTGCGAACGCAGCGTCGCAATGATGTAACTTTGTTTACCGTCGCCAGAACGCCGGTGACAGCAGAACCAGTATCGTGAAAATCTCCAGACGCCCCAGCAACATGGCCGCGCACAGTATCCACTTGGCCACGTCCGGCAGGTTGCCGTAGTGCGCTCCCACTTCGCCCAGGCCGGGACCGAGATTATTGATACAGGCCGCCACCGCGGAGAACGCTGTTACCTGGTCGAGACCGACCGCCATCAGGAGCAGCATCATAATGGCGAAGGCCGCAATATAACTGGCAAAGAATCCCCAGACTGAATCCACCACCCGATCCGACATTGGCGTATCGTTGATCTTGACCGGAATCTGCGCACTGGGATGCACCAGCCGCGTGATTTCTCGCATGCCCTGCTTGAGCAATAACAGGAAGCGAATCACCTTCATGCCGCCACCGGTGGAGCCAGCGCAACCACCGACAAAACTGACAAACAGCAGCAATACAGGCAGGAACCCCGGCCAAGCAAAATATTGCGTCGTGGTAAAACCAGTCGTAGTACCGATTGACACAACCTGGAACACACCATGATGCAGTGCCTCGCCCCAGGTTGGAAAGGTGCGCGTGGTATAGAGGTAGACCACCGCCAGCGTCGACACCAGCAGCATCAGGGTAAGGTAGGTGCGCACCTCGGAATCCACCAGATAGGGCTTGATGGTGGCATAACGCCAGGCCATGAAATGGATCGCGAAGTTCATTCCGGAGAGCAGCATGAACACCACCGCCACCAGTTCAATCAATTCATTCTGGAAATAACCGATACTGGCATCGTGGGTAGAGAAACCGCCAATCGCGACCGTGGAAAAACTGTGTCCGATAGCATCGAACGGTGTCATGCCCGCCACCCAGTACCCGACACCACAGGCGATCGTCAATGTTAGATAGATATACCAGAGCGCCTTGGCCGTTTCGGTAATACGCGGCGTCAGCTTGTTATCCTTCATCGGCCCCGGCGTTTCGGCGCGGTACAGCTGCATACCCCCGATACCCAGCATCGGCAGCACCGCCACTGCCAGCACGATGATACCCATGCCACCCAGCCACTGCAGCTCCTGGCGATAAAACAGGATCGACTTCGGCAAATGATCAATCCCGGTCAGCACGGTTGCGCCGGTTGTCGTCAGCCCCGAAAAAGATTCAAAAAACGAATCGGTGACGCTCATCACCGGATATTCGGACAGCATGAAGGGCACGGCACCCACCGCGCCCAGCACCAGCCAGAACAGGGCGACCACGATGAAGCCATCGCGCAGACGCAGTTCATGATAATGGGTACGCACCGGCACCCAGAGCAGGAAGCCGGTTACCAGGATAATGCCGAAGGCATCTGCGAACGCCGCCAGTGCGCCATCCTGGTAGTACAGCGATACCAGCATGGGCGGAATCAGGGTGATGCTGAATATCATCAGCAGCAGGCCGAGTATGCGAAGTATGGCCGTCAGCTGCATGGCGGACTAAAGGAAAATAACCCCGACCTGGAAGAGCTTTTCCACATCCGGGATACGGCTCTTGTCCACCAGGAACAGAATGACATGGTCGTTGTTTTCAATCAGGGTGTCATGATGCGCCATCATGACTTCCTCGCCACGCACGATGGCGCCAATGGTGGTACCCGGCGGCAGCTTGATATCGCCAATGGCGCGGCCGACGACCTTGGAGTTGGTCTTGTCGCCATGCGCCACCGCCTCGATCGCTTCCGCCGCGCCGCGCCGCAACGAATGCACAGCGACCACATCACCGCGGCGCACATGGGTTAACAGACTGCCAATCGTCGCCTGCTGCGGTGAAAGCGCGATATCGATCGCCTCGCTTTGCACCAGTTCAACATACGATGCACGATTGATCAGCGACATCACCTTGCGCGCGCCCAGGCGCTTGGCGAGCATACTGGACAGAATATTCGCCTCTTCATCATTGGTCATGGCGCAGAACACATCGGTGTTCTCGATATTTTCTTCCAGCAACAATTCTTCGTCGGCGGTATCGCCCAGCAATACAATGGCATGCTTCAGGCGTTCCGATAGCATGCGCGCACGCTCCGGGCTACGTTCGATAATCTTGACCTGGTATTGGGATTCCAGTCGCTCGGCCAGCCGCATACCGATATGACCACCGCCGGCCAGCATGACGCGCTTGACCGGCTTGTCCAGCTCTCGCAATTCCGACATCACCTTGCGAATATGCTGTGGCGCGGCAATGAAGAACACCTCGTCATCAACCTCGATGACAGTATCGCCTTCTGGCAGGATCGGTTTGCCACGGCGAAAAATAGCGGCGACGCGAGCATCGATTGTCGGCATGTGATCGCGCAGTTCGCGCAGCTCATGACCGACCAGCGGTCCGCCGTGATAGGCACGCACCGCGACCAGTTGCACCCGAGCATCGGCAAAGTCGAGCACCTGCAAGGCGCCGGGATGACTGATCAGTCGTTCGATATGCTGCGTCACCAGCTGCTCGGGACTGATCAACACATCGATCGGCAGGGCCTCCTGCACGAACAGTTTCTGATGCATCAGGTACTCGCCGGAACGGACCCGCGCAATCTTGGTCGGTGTATGAAACAGGGTGTAGGCGACCTGGCAGGCGATCATGTTCACTTCATCGCTATTGGTCACTGCAATGATCATGTCGGCATCTTCCGCGTCGGCCCGACGCAGCACTTCCGGATGCGAGGCATACCCGGTCACCGTGTCGATATCCAGTCGGTCGCGCAGCTCCTGCAATAACTGCGGATCGGTATCTATGACCGTGATGTCATTAAATTCACTGGCGAGATTCTCGGCGACCGAAGAACCCACCTGCCCCGCGCCCAGTATGATGATTTTCATTATTAAAGATCTTTTTTCACATCAATGCCGAGCGCTTTCAGCTTGCGATACAAGTGGGTTCGCTCCATGCCAACCTTGCGCGACAACTGGCCAACGCTGCCGTTGACCTCCTTGAGCTGGTTTTCCAGATACAGCCGCTCGAACTGTTCGCGCGCTTCACGCAACGGCAAGCCCAGCGGCACTCCGGCAAGCAGCTCGCCACTACTGGCCTGAACCGGCGCTGACTGCAAGGTCGCATCCACTTCCGTGATGCCAATCTCCTCGCCATGCCCCAGAATCAACAGGCGTTGCACCAGGTTTTTCAACTCGCGAATGTTGCCGGGCCAGGCGTAATTACGCAGACGATTCTGCGCGGCCATGGAAAAACGGCGGTAATCCAGGTTTTCCCGCGCCACGAAATAATCCACATAATAGCTGAGCAGTTCCGGCACATCCTCGCAATGCTCGGCCAGTGGCGGCACCTTCAGAGGCACCACGTTGAGATGATAGAACAGCTCTTCACGAAACCGGCCGGTGGCCACGCGCTGTTCGATATCCTTGTTGGTGACGGCGATGATACGCGTATCCGCGCGTACACCCTCGCTGCCGCCGACCCGCGTAAAGCGCCCGCTTTCCAGCACGCTCAGCAGGCGCGCCTGGGTCTGGTCATCCATGTCCGCGACATCGTCGATATACAGCGTGCCGCCGTTGGCCTGTTCGAAGCGGCCATAACGCAGCTTGCCCTCGTCTTCCGCGCCAAACAGTTCCAGCGCGGAATTTTCCGACGATAACGAGCCGACCGACACTTCGATGAAAGGCCCGTTGCGGCGTAACGAATGCTGATGAATGTAATGCGCGATGGTTTTCTTGCCGGCACCGGAGTCGCCCATCAGGAATACGCTGGTATCGTGCGGCGCAATGCGCTCCGCCTGCTGCTTCAGGCCCTGCATCACGGCACTGCGACCCACCGGTTCCGTCACCACCGGCTCCTGCTGCTTGAGCCCGACATTTTCCCGCGCGAGATGATCGGCCTGCAGCGCATGCTGTATCGTCAGCAGCAGCTTGGCCAGGGAGATGGGTTTTTCAATGAAATCGTAGGCGCCCAGACGCGTGGCTTCGACAGCGGTCTCGACCGTGGCATGACCGGACATCATGATGACCGGCGACGATAACCCGCCGGTTTCCGCCCATTCCCGCAACAGCGTTATGCCGTCAATATCGTCCATCCAGATATCCAGCAGCACCAGGTCAGGTTTGCGTTCACGGCGCGCCTGTCGGGCAGCGGTACCGTTTTCGGCTACGGTAACGGAGTAACCTTCGTCTTCAAGGATTTCCTGGACGAGCTGGCGAATATCAGGTTCATCGTCAACAACGAGTATGTGGGCAGACGACATCGCGCGCTAGGCTTCTCAGTTGCGGGTATCGGTTTGTCTGGAGTATACCGGCTGCATCGGGTTCGCGAAACCTAGTGCTCGCTTGCGCTCATGGGCATACCAGTTGCCTGCAGAAGCCGATGCACGGGAAAATGAATCCGCACGGCAGCGCCCCCCTGCGGCTGGTTGCCGATGCGAATGACGCCGCCATGCTCTTCGACGATTTTTTTCACGATGGACAGCCCCAGCCCGGTTCCACGCGATTTACTGGTGACATAAGGCTCGAATTCCTTGCCCTTGATCGCCTCATCGAATCCCGGACCGTTATCGGCGACACTCAGTTCGACAAAGGACATTCCCCGATCCTGAAACACCCGCGTGGCCACCCGTATCTGCGGCTTTTCCATTTTGGCCGTGGCTTCCTTGGCGTTTTTCACCAGGTTGTGCAATAGCTGCCGCAGACGGTTTGCATCCGCCTCTATTACCGGCTCCTGCGCATCCAGCTCTAGCGCAAAACGCGAACCCCGGCCCCCGCGATAAAGCTCCATGACCTCCTTGACCAGCACATTCAATGTCAGCGGCTCAACCTGCATCTGTGGCATGCGCGCGTAGTCGGAGAAATCGTTCACCATCGCCTTCATCGCTTCCACCTGCTGCACGATGGTGTGCGTGGCGCGATCCAGGATATCCCGATGCTCGGGCGCCATTTTTGGCATGCACTTGTGCCTCAACCGTTCGGCCGACAGCTGAATCGGCGTAAGCGGGTTCTTGATTTCGTGTGCCAGGCGTCGCGCCACTTCGCCCCAGGCCGCATCGCGCTGCGCCTGAATCAATGCAGTGACATCGTCGAACACCAGCACCAGGCCGGCATCATTCGGTAGCCGCGCGCCACGGCAGATCAACACCTGGCGCCCCTGGTCACCCAGCAGGGTCAGTTCTTCCTGCCATTGCCGCGATTCATCCAGCTCATGCGCCATAATGGCATCGCTTAACGGCTTGAGAAAATCATAATCGACCAGCACGTCGGTAAAGCGCTTGCCGATAAACTGGCGCAGCGGCACCGCCAGCAACTTAGCTGCCGCGGAGTTGGCGGTGCGCAAATGCCGGTCGGCGGACAGGCTCATAACGCCGGAAGAGAGATTACCCAGCAGGGTTTCAAGATAAGTGCGCTGACCCTCCACCTGGCGCTGACTTTCATATGCCTCGTCACGCGCCATGCCCAGACGCCGTGTCATCATATTGAATGATTTGACCAGAAAACCCAGCTCATCGTTGCTGGTCGGCTCCAGCATATTGCTGTAGTCGCCATCGGCAACCGCCTGGGTGGCCTCGGCCAGGTCACTGACCGGGGCCACCAGTTTGCGCGCGGCATAAAAAGCCGCCCAGACCGCGGACAGCACACTCAGCGCCAGCACCACTGACAACGTCAGGGTGTAACTGTGCTTGAGGGGTGTGCGCAAATAGGCGAGTTCCTTATAAGAGGTGTACGCGGCCTGCACCCGATCAGCCTGGTCGGCAAGATGCTCGGGCAAGCTGAACAGGGCCTGCAACACACGCCGTTCGCGCATATTGCGACTCGGCACCGGCACCACCGCGCGCGCCTGCAAACCGGCTTCGCCCGCGGGATCCAGCCCGACGTAACTGGCGCCGCTGCGCAACTGCAGCAACACATCCTCGGAAGGGATGTCCGGCACAATGGAGGATGTTTCCAGCCCGGAAGAGGCAATGACGCGGCCGTTATCGCCAACCAGCGTCAACTCGGTCGCGCCCGCTCCCACCCGCAGGTCATAGAGGCTGAGAGGCGCCAGTGGCGCGGGCACATCGGTCAACTCTTCGGCCAGCAATTGCGTTTGATGCAACAGATCGCGCAAGCGCACATCAAACGATGCCTTGCTGAGTGCCAGCGCATCTTCCAGCGCCGTCTCGACCTGCACGTCAAACCAGCTGTCGATGCCGCGATGCAGGAACTGCAGTGAAAAGTAATACACCATGGAAACGGGCAACACCGCCAGGATCACAAACATTCCCACCAGGCGCGCCGTCAGCCGCGCACCCGCGGCCTTCTTGCGTTGCTGAATAACCAACCAGTAAAGATTGCTGCCAATCATGGTGGCCAGCACCAGCAGACCGATGGCATTGGTTAACAGCAGCAGGGAGTAGAGACGACCAAAACGCTCCGAGTTGTCCGTGGCATCGCTCATAAAGGAGAGCGAAACCAGGAGCATGGCAAACAGCAGGAGCATCGGCCACAGGCCACGCGGCCCCTTTTTTACGGTTGCAAGGGCCATCGGGTCCAGTCCGAACTTAACCACCAACTGCTATTGGTATAGGCCGTCAGGCGAATTGGCGTCGGCAGGGACTCAATGTCCAGCCGCGCGCGCATTTCGACATAACATTGCTCACCTTCCGGCAGCAACCGAGCATCGATCAGCGGGAAATCAGTTACCAGTCCGATCTGGTACAGCGCCTCGCCGAGTGAAGGAAAACTGTTGCGCGAGGCGGTATTCAGATTGTTTACAACATAGCGTTCGCTCAAGGCGTGGTACACGACTTCGTAACGCTGCAGTACCGAGGCCAGCGTTTCGTCCCAGACGTAATCGCGCGGTCGCAGCACCTGCATCTCGATTTCAATCACCTGGGGAACGCCACTGTTCATGGCTTCTATGACGCGCTCGCTCAACCCAAAATGAATTCGCGCATTGAGCCGATATACGCCGTTTTTCAAATCAGTCTCAGCCGAAGTCACTGAAAAACCGCCATCCGCCGCCAGTAACGGCGTCGCCCAGCAGGCCGCCAGCAGCAAACCAAACCATCCCATGCGTAATCTGCTTAACAGTGTCGTCACGCCTTTCTCAACAGAGCGTAATAGAAACCATCCATATCGGCCGTGTCATGCTGTGCCGGCAATAACTGACGGCCAATCGTGCACGCCACACCCCATTCCTGCCCCAGCCTGACCTCTTCGGCATCCTTGTGCGCGGCGCAAAACCGCTGTACCTGCAGCACATTTTCCGCCGCCAACAGAGAACAAGTCGCGTACAGCAGACTACCACCGCTCGCCAGCAACGGCCAGACAGCCTCCAGTATCGCTGCCTGCCGCTTGAGGAGTGCGCCGATATCATCCGCCTTGCGCAGTAGTTTGATATCAGGGTGGCGCCGAATCACGCCGGTGGCCGAACAGGGCACATCCAGCAGGATACGATCGAATAACCGGCCATCCCACCAGCTGCCGGAATCGCTGGCATCGGCGGCAACCAGCCGCGCTTCAAGTCCTAACCGCGCCAGGTTGTCCTTCACACTGGCAAGGCGAGTTTCATCGATATCCAGCGCAACCAGTTCCGCAATACCCGGCTGCCGCTCCAGGATATGGCCGGTTTTACCGCCGGGCGCGGCACAGGCATCCAGCACCCGCATGCCCGGCTGTACATCCAGCAACTGCGCGGCCAGTTGCGCGCCACCATCCTGCACCGATACCCGGCCCTCGGCAAAACCGGGTAACGCCATGGCATCGATCGGCTGTGCCAACTGGATGCCCTGCTCGGTAAAGGGCAACAGGGTGGATTCAATGCCAGCCTCGGTTAATTGCGCAAGATACTCGGCGCGGGTTTGCCGTTGCTGATTGTTACGCAAGGTCATCGGCGCACGACCATTGCCGGCATCCAGTATGGATTCCCAGTGATCCGGCCAGTCCTGCTGCAGCTGTTCGATCAGCCAGTCGGGATGCGCCCAGCGCGCTTCCAGGCTTTCATCGGCCTGCTTGAACAATGCTTCCTGTTCACGCTGGAAATTGCGCAGCACACCATTAATGAATTTTGTCGCCCAGTTTTTCCTGGCCGCGCCTGCCGCCTTGACCGTTTCATTCACCGCCGCGTGCGGCTTGATGCGCATATAGGCCAGCTGATAACAACCCACCAGGATCAACATGGCCATATCCTGGTCCTTGGCCTTGAGGGGTTTGTCCACCAGTTGCTGCATGCAAAACGCCAGCCGGTAATACCAGCGCGCCACGCCGTAGACCAGTTCCTGAAACAGCGCCCTGTCCTTCTCCGCGACCTTGGTTAACGAGGCGGGGATCACACGATTCAGCGACTGGCCTTCCTGCACGACCTGTAAAATGGCTCTCGCCGCTGCCAGTCGCGTGTTCATTGAATGGCGGTGAGCTGCTTGCCGACCGGGTTTTGCGCATTACAGAAATCACTCGCCGCCATGCGTTTCTTGCCTGGCAGCTGGATTTCCAGCAAGCGCAGCACGCCTTCGCCACAGGCGACATCCATGCCCTCTTTCCCCGCAGCAATGACTTCACCGGGCGAGGCAGTACTGGACTGATCAAGACAGGCTGCCTGCCAGACACGCATCACCTTGCCGTCATAACCGCTCTGGGCCACCGGCCAGGGGTTGAAGGCATTCACCTGCCTCAGGATCTGGCGCGCCGGTTGCGACCAGTCGATCTCGGCCTCGTCCTTACGCAACTTCTCGGCGTAGGTCACCAGCGACTCGTCCTGAACTTCCGGCGAAATAGCACCCGTGAGAATGCTATCCAGCTGCTCGCCCAGCAGTTGTGCGCCCAGCGCCGACAGCCGATCATGCAATACCTCTGCGCTATCCGCCTCGCCAATCGGGCATTTCACCTTGGCGATCATCGGCCCGGTATCCAGGCCGGCTTCCATTTGCATCAGGGTCACGCCGGATTCGGCATCGCCAGCCAGGATAGCGCGTTGAATCGGCGCGGCGCCGCGCCAGCGGGGCAACAGGGAGGCATGCACGTTGACACAACCCTGCGTGGGAATATCCAGAACCGCCTGCGGCAGCAACAAACCATAGGCAACCACGATCATCAGGTCTGGCCGATAGTCTCTGAGTCGCTGCTGTGCCGCTTCATCTTTTAATGTCGGCGGCTGCTCGACCGGAACACCCGCCAAAGTGGCAACGGTCTTGACCGGACTGGCGGTAAGTTTGCGGCCACGACCGGCAGGGCGGTCCGGCTGAGTGTAGACCGCCACGACCTCGTGACCGGATTCCAGCAACACCTGCAGATCGGCGACCGCGAAGTCAGGCGTCCCGGCAAAGACAATGCGCATGATGATTTCTTCCTACCCAAACGAAGCGGCAAGGATAACAAAAGAAAAGGGGACAGAATTGAATTCTGTCCCCTTTTACGCAACCAAATAGACTCGACTATATCGCCGGCTCGTTCTCATGTACCGGACTGGGGTGCGGCTCGGTGTGATGCTTCTGCGCCTTTTCCAGCTTTTTACGAATACGCTGGCGCTTCATGTTGGAGAGGTAATCCACGAACAGCTTACCTTCCAGGTGGTCCATTTCGTGCTGGATGCAGACTGCCAGCAGACCGTCCGCCTCGAGCTCGAACTCCTTGCCGTCCCGATCCAGCGCCCGGATCTTGATGCGGTCGGCGCGCTGCACCTTTTCATAGATACCCGGAACCGACAGGCAGCCCTCGTCCATTTCCTCCACCCCGTCCCTGCTCAGGATCTCGGGATTGATCAGCACCAGCGGCTGATTCTTCTCCTCGCTGACGTCGATCACGATCAGGCGCTGATGAAAATTCACCTGGGTGGCCGCCAGACCAATCCCCGGAGCGTCGTACATGGTCTCGAACATGTCATCGATCTGCCGGCGCAGCGCATCGTCCACCTGTGCCACAGGTTTGGCTACCGTACGCAGACGGGGATCGGGAAAGTGCAGTATTTCAAGCTTGGCCATGGGAATTGCTTCACAAATTCCTTTCACGCATTAAGATATATTGCTAAAGTAACTAGCTAACACCGCGATAATAAAGTAATTCCCAACTGGAATTCCACCGCAATCCGGTCGGGAATTAACGAGGAAAGATTCGTCTGCGGATCGGGGGGAACAGCAGGCAGGCCGCCTAGACCAGCCGCCCGGTTAAAAAAAGGGATCATTATGGTCAAGAAATTACTCAGCTTAATTGCCGCTATTACCTTCAGTTTCAACGTTATGGCGGATGAAATCGCTCTCAATCCTCAGCACCCTGATCGCTATGTGGTCGTCAAGGGCGACACGCTGTGGGATATTTCGGGCATGTTTCTCAACAGTCCCTGGCTGTGGCCCGAGGTCTGGTACGTCAACCCGCAGATTGAGAATCCCCACCTGATCTACCCGGGCGATGTCATCACCCTGGTATATATTGATGGCAAGCCGCAGCTGCGCGTACAGCGCGGCCCGCAGACCATCAAGCTGTCGCCCACCGCGCGCGCATCGCGCATCGACGAGGCGATCCCGACCATCCCGGTCGACGCGATTCGCCAGTTCCTGACCCAGCCGCTGGTGGTTGAAGAAGGCGAGCTGGATGCCGCGCCTTACGTGGTCGACAGCCCGGACGAACACATCGTGACCGGCGCCGGTGACCGGGTCTATGTACGTGGCATCGATAATACGGATTACGGACGCTACAGCCTGTTCGAGAAAGGGGGTGCCTACACCGACCCGCAGACCAAGGAAGTTCTGGGCCATGAAGCCCTTTACCTGGGCGAAGGCCGGGTACAGCGGTTTGACGAGGTCTCCACCCTGAAACTGAATCGCACCAATCGCGAGATTTCCATTGGCGACCGCCTGCTGCCGGTCAAGGCCGATGAAATCCACACCACCTTCCTGCCCCGCCCACCGGAAGCCGACATTAATGGCCAGATCATCTCGGTCGTCGATGGCGTCAGCCAGATCGGCCAGTACCAGATCGTGGTCATCAATCGCGGCGAACGGGAAGGCATGGAAGTCGGCCACGTACTGCGGATTCAGCAACGCGGTGCCACGGTCCGCGATACCGTGCCTGAAAAATCAGAAATGGTAACCTTGCCAAATGAAGACGCCGGTGTGCTGATGATTTTCCGCACCTTCGAAAAGGTCAGCTTCGGCCTGGTCATGGAAGCCACCCGCGCCATTCATGTACTGGATCATGTGGTTACCCCCTGACCCTGCATGAATGACACTATTCACTGCCGGCGCCCTGCCGGCAGTGTTGTTTCAGGGAGAACAAAATGAGCGCGCAAGGAAGCCGCGAAGAACAACTCAGGGCCTGGCTGGCCCTGCTGCACACCTACGGTCTCGGTAACAAAACCGGGATGTCATTACTGGAAACCACTACCCCGGAAGCACTACTCCGGCAGCCGCCGGAGTCGCTGCCGCGAGACATTCGCGCCGCGCTTGAAAATCCACCCTGGGACAGGGTCGAGGAGAATTTGAAGTGGCTCGAGCAGGATCGCAATCATATCCTGTGTCTGACCGACCCGGATTATCCGCCACTGCTGCGACAGATTCCCGATCCCCCCCTGGTGCTGTTTATCCACGGAGACCCGGATGTGCTGGCGCTGCCGCAACTGGCCATGGTCGGCAGCCGCAACCCGACCAGCGGCGGCCTGCAAACCGCACGCGACTTTGCCCAGCATCTGGCGCAAGGCGGTTTTGGCATCACCAGCGGACTGGCCCTGGGCATAGACGCGGCAGCGCACGAAGGTGCATTAAAAGGTAACGGCATCACGCTGGCCGTCACGGGCACCGGTCTCGACCGGGTTTATCCGGCTCGCCATCATCAGCTGGCCCACGCCATTGCCGAACAGGGCGCGCTCATTTCAGAGTTCCCGCCCGGCACGCCGCCAAAGGCGGAGAATTTCCCGCGCCGCAACCGCATCATCGCCGGCCTGAGTCTCGGCACCCTGGTGGTGGAAGCCGCATTGCGCTCCGGGTCGCTGATTACTGCCCGGCTGGCCAGCGAGCAGGGCCGCGAGGTATTTGCCATTCCCGGGTCGATCCACAACCCGCTGGCGCGCGGCTGCCATGCCCTGATCCGCCAGGGCGCGAAACTGGTCGAAACGGCCCAGGATATTCTGGAGGAAATCGGTCCGTTGGCGGGCGCCCTGCTATGCACCAGCGAGCGCGAGGAATCTTCACCCTCAACCCTGGAGCCTGCCGCGCTGGATGACGAGCATCAGCAACTGCTGGAAGCAATGGGTTACGACCCGCTGACAGTGGACGAAATTGTCACACGCTGCGGATTGACGGCCAACGCCGTTTCCTCCATGCTGCTCATATTAGAACTCGACGGTCTGGTTAGTACCCAGCCAGGCGGTCGGTTCCTTCGCAGCGACAAAAGGGCCTGAAATGAAAGAGGACATGCTCGACGTATTGATGTATCTCTTTGAACACTATTACATGGACGAAGAGTCCGAACTCGAAACAGATCGCGAATCCCTGCAAGTAGAACTTCTGGAAGCCGGCTTCCCCCCTGTCGAAATCAACAAGGCCTTTGACTGGCTGGATAGCCTGGCGCAACTGCGCGTAAGCGGTGTCCCCGAAATCCACACCGGCCACTCGCTGCGCGTCTACACCGACAACGAAATGCGCCGGCTGGACGCCGAATGCCGCGGCTTTTTGCTGTTCCTGGAACAGATCGGCATTCTCAACGACGCCAGTCGCGAACTGGTCATCGACCGGGTCATGGCGCTGGATACCGACGAAGAAGTCGACATCGATCAGCTCAAGTGGGTGATTCTCATGGTGCTGTTCAACCAGCCTGGTGAAGAGGCGGCCTATGCCTGGCTGGAAGACCTGGTATTTGACGATTATTCAGGCATTCTTCACTGATAACAATTAGTTACGTGGGAGCAGGCTTGCTCGCGAACCATTCGCGGCCAAGGCCGCTCCTACAAAAACAATGGCACAAACACGCCTTCTTGAATCCATCGACTACCTAAAAATAAAAGTTATGCTACCCTCCCCGGCCTGATCAAACGAGCTAATCAACACACACTATGAGCAAAAACCTGGTCATCGTGGAGTCGCCGGCCAAGGCGAAAACCATCAAGAAATACCTCGGCAAGGGCTTTGAGGTGATGGCGTCCTATGGCCATGTCCGTGATCTGGTGCCCAAGGGTGGCGCGGTCGATCCGGACCAGGATTTCGCCATGAAATACCAGGTGATCGACAAGAATTCCAAGCATGTCGATGCCATTGCAAAGGCCATGAAATCGGCCGACGCCCTGTTTCTCGCGACTGACCCGGACCGCGAAGGGGAAGCCATTTCCTGGCACCTGTTCGAAATTCTGAAAAACAAGAAAGCGCTTAAAGACAAGCCGGTGCAACGCGTGGTGTTCCATGAAATCACCAAACGCGCGATTCAGGACGCCATCGAACACCCGCGCGAGCTGTCGCTGGACCTGATCAATGCCCAGCAGGCGCGCCGTGCACTGGATTACCTGGTTGGCTTCAATTTGTCGCCGCTGTTGTGGAAAAAGATCCGGCGCGGCCTGTCCGCCGGGCGCGTGCAAAGCCCCGCATTGCGGATGATCGTTGAGCGCGAGGAAGAAATCGAACGCTTCCAGGCGCGGGAATACTGGACCATCGATGCCGACATCACCAAGGACGCTCAGGCCTTCAGCGCCAAGCTCACCTATCTCGAAGGCGAAAAGCTGTCGCAATTCACCATCAACAGCGAAACCCTCGCCAAAGAAGCCGAAAGCAAACTGAGCCAGGCCGCGAATGGCCAGCTGACCGTCGCCAAGGTGGAAAAGAAGCAGCGCAAACGCAACCCGGCCGCGCCCTTTATCACCTCCACGCTACAACAGGAGGCCTCGCGCAAGCTGGGTTTCTCGGCCAGCCGCACCATGCGCGTGGCCCAGCAGCTCTACGAAGGTATCGATACCGGCAGCGGCGCAGTCGGTCTCATCACTTACATGCGTACTGACTCGGTCGCGCTGGCCCAGGAAGCGCTGGATGAAATCCGCAACCTGATCACCGAACGCTACGGCAAGGAAAACCTGCCCAAGGAAGCGCGCGTCTTCAAGACCAAGTCCAAGAACGCGCAGGAAGCACATGAAGCGATTCGCCCCACCTCGGCGCAGAACATTCCCGAGGAGATCAAGTCACACCTGACCCAGGACCAGTTCAAGCTCTACGACCTGATCTGGAAACGCACCGTCGCCTGCCAGATGTTGCACGCCACCATTCATACCGTCGGCGTCGATCTCAGCGCGGGCGAAGGCAATGTGTTCCGTGCCACCGGTTCCACCGTGGCCAAACCCGGCTTTATGGCGGTCTACCTGGAAAGCCAGGACGACAGCAAGGATGACGGCGATGAAAAACTGCTGCCACCGCTGGAAGAAGGTGAAACCCTGACGCTGGAAAAAATCCGCCCGGAACAGCATTTCACCGAGCCGCCACCGCGCTACACGGAAGCGAGCCTGGTCAAGTCACTGGAAGAACACGGTATCGGCCGCCCTTCCACTTACGCCTCCATCATCTCTACCCTGCTGGCACGTGAATATGTCACGCTCGACAAGCGCCGCTTCGAACCCACCGATGTCGGCCGCATCGTCAGCAAGTTCCTGACCGAACACTTTACCCAGTACGTGGATTACGACTTCACGGCCAAGCTGGAAGATGATCTCGACGAGGTATCGCGCGGCGAACGCGAATGGATTCCGCTGATGCACACCTTCTGGGATCCCTTCCGTTCCCTGATCAAGGACAAGGAAGAAAGCGTCTCGCGCAAGGATGTGACGACGGAAGCGCTGGATGAAGCCTGCCCCACCTGCGGCCAGCCGCTGCAGATCAAGCTCGGTAAACGCGGCCGCTTTATCGGTTGCTCGGCCTACCCCGATTGCGATTACACTCGCAACCTGGGCGAAGACAAGGAATCGGCCGAACCGGAAATCGTTGAGGGCCGCAAATGTCCGGAATGTAATTCCGATCTCATTATTCGCAGCGGTCGCTACGGCAAGTTCATCGGCTGTTCCAGCTACCCGGACTGCAAACACATCGAGCCGCTGGAAAAACCGGAAGACACCGGCGTTACCTGCCCGGAATGCGCCAAGGGCAGCATGCTCAAGCGTAAATCGCGCAGCGGCAAGATTTTCTATTCCTGCTCCAAGTACCCGGATTGCAAATACGCAGTCTGGAATCAGCCGCTGGCCGAGATTTGTCCCGAGTGCTCCTGGCCAATGCTGACACTCAAGACCACCAAGAAGCGCGGCACCGAGAAAGTCTGTCCGCAATGCAAGAAATACAGTGAACCGGTGGAAACGCCGGAGACTGAAGAGGACGCCGATTAGCCATGATACGCGGCTGGCCCCTTCGGCAAGCCGTCCGCGCACTGCGCCACGGCGGCCTTATCGCCTATCCCACCGAGGCGGTATACGGTCTGGGCTGCAACCCGCTGGATGCGGGCGCGGTCTTCAACCTCCTCGACCTCAAGCAACGACCGATCCACAAGGGACTGATCCTGATTGCCCACCGCTTTGAAGTGCTCGAACCCTGGCTGCAGCCCATTTCGAAAAAATCAGAAAAAACAGCACTTTCCACCTGGCCCGGGCCAAATACTTGGCTGTGGCCGGCGCAGGAATGGGTCCCACGCTGGGTTCGTGGCGAGCATTTGACAGTGGCCGTGCGGGTCACCGCCCACCCTGTGGCCGCCAAACTTTGTCAGGCCTGGGGGGGACCGATCATTTCCACCAGCGCCAATCCCAGCACCCTGCCCCCCGCCCGTACGGCTTTCAAATGCCAACAATATTTTGGAAATCAGCTGGATGCGGTTGTTCATGGCGCCACTGAAGGCGCTGACAAACCCACTACAATCCGTGACATTGTCAGCGGTGAAATCGTCCGACCCGGCTGAATTGGCACAGTATCTGCTTTAACCCGCTCAAGACGGGTGCAAAAAAAACCAATTAGCAAGACACCCTGACTATAAACAAGAACTGAGCTAAATCAGGGAAGGACATGTTATGAGATATTCCGATAGCCGTGAACAGGCGGCAGAACTGGTGCGCATGGCGTTACCAATGATGTCGAGAAACGGCATTCCAGCCAGCCCGGAGCACTATACCGTCTGGTACGAGTACGCCAGCGGTCGCAATGAACCCTTGAAGTCCGCACTCGAGCAGGCGCTGCACGGCAACCACCTGGACACCGCCTTCAGCGCCTCGCTGTACGATCAGTTTTTCGAAGCACCCAAGGCGGTCGCCGCGGAAAAAATGCGCGGCGAAGTACGGCAGATGGTTTCCAGCATGCTGGAGCACCTGTCTGAGTCCGGTAACCAGACCGATCACTACAATGAAGTACTGAACACCTACACCGAGCGGCTGGCTGACAAACTGAGCATCGAGGAGTTTCGCTCACTGGTGAAAGAGTTTCTCGATGAAACCAAGGATATGCAGGCCACCAACCAGGCCTTGCAGGAACGACTGAACAATACCACCGAAGAACTGGACAAGCTCCGCCAGGATCTTGATGTTGCACGCAGCGAGGCAAACACTGATGCGCTGACCGCGCTGGCCAACCGCAAGGCCTTCGATGAAAACCTGCAGCAGCTGTGCAGCAATGCCCAGCAGCATGACCGCGATCTGTGCCTGATCATGGCCGACATCGACTTCTTCAAACGCTTCAATGACACCCATGGCCACCTGGTAGGTGACAAGCTGCTGCGTTTTGTCGCGGATACTTTGCAGGCCAACGTGAAAGGCCAGGACCTGGTGGCGCGCTACGGTGGCGAGGAGTTTGCCATCCTGCTGCCTGATACGCCGCTACGCGGCGCACTGAGCGTGGCCGAACTGCTCAGGGCCAACGTACAGAAACAACGTCTGCGCAAAAAAGATTCCGGCGAAACCATTGGCAATGTCACTCTCTCGCTCGGCGTCGCCCAGTACAAACTCGGTGAATCGCTGGAAGAGTTTGTTGCACGCGCCGACTCGGCCCTGTATCACGCCAAACGTTTCGGCCGAAACCGTGTGACACTGGAAACCCAGGTGCCGGCGGCCTGATAGACAGCCAACGTCACCCCGACGGAGGCCGGGGTCCAGTTTTTTAGAATTCCCTGGATTCCGGCTTTCGCCGGAATGACAGCATGTTCTGGTATAGTTCAACCAATTACCGAAGAGCTATACCGCAATGAGTGAACCCAGTCTGCAAGCCGTGCAGGATTACCTGCGCGACCTCCAGGACCAAATCTGCAACGCCCTTACCAAAACGGATGGCAACGCGTTTCGTGAAGACAGCTGGACCCGCGAGGAGGGAGGTGGCGGCCGTTCGCGCGTGCTGGAAGGCGGCAATATATTTGAAAAAGCCGGCGTCAATTACTCGCATGTGCATGGCGCGAGCCTGCCACCCTCGGCAACTGCCCATCGCCCCGAACTGGCTGGCCGCAGTTTTAATGCCACCGGCGTTTCGCTGGTCATACACCCCAACAATCCCTACGTGCCAACCTCGCACGCCAACGTCCGGTTCTTTATTGCCGAAAAAGAGGGCGAAGCACCGGTCTGGTGGTTTGGCGGTGGATTTGATTTAACGCCTTATTATGGCTTTGAGCAGGATTGCGAACACTGGCATCGCGTTGCCCAGAAAGCCTGCGCGCCGTTCGGCGACGACATCTATGCCAAATACAAGAAATGGTGTGACGAGTATTTCTATTTAAAACATCGCGACGAACCACGCGGCATCGGCGGGTTGTTCTTCGATGATCTCAATGAAGGCGGTTTCGCGCGCTGTTTTGATTTCATGAAAAGCGTGGGCGATCACTACACACATGCCTACCTGCCGATTGTTGAACGACGCAAGAATATCGAGTTTGGCGAACGCGAGCGCACATTCCAGCTGTACCGTCGCGGACGTTATGTTGAATTCAACCTGGTCTATGACCGCGGCACTCTGTTTGGCCTGCAGTCCGGCGGGCGCACCGAGTCGATATTGATGTCCTTACCGCCATTAGTCAGCTGGCACTATGATTGGCAGCCGGAACCGGGCACGGAAGAGGCGCGGCTGTACGATGAATTTCTCAGGCCACGCGACTGGCTGTCGTTAGGCTAACCCATTTATCCCGGTAAAATACCGGGAATACGCAATTCCAGGCAGGCGTTACGAGTACACTAGCGCCTTTTCCAGGATTGACCCGCACTCCGTCCGGTCAAGCGCGAATTCACAACAGAAGGTGAAAGCAATGAAGAAGTACCAATGTGTCGTATGCGGTTTCATTTACGACGAAGCGGAAGGCCTGCCGGACGAAGGCATCGCACCAGGCACGCGCTGGGATGATATCCCGGATACCTGGGTCTGCCCGGATTGCGGCGTTGGCAAGGCCGACTTCGAAATGGTCGAAGTCTGATTCATGAAACCCATCGTCATTATTGGCACGGGACTCGCGGGCTACACCCTGGCGCGCGAATTTCGCAAGCTCAACCAGGAACGCGAGCTGCTGATCATCACGCGCGATGATGGCGCCAGTTATTCCAAGCCGATGTTGTCCAACGCATTCGCGCAAAATAAGACGCCCGAGAGCCTGATCCTGGCTGATGCGGAAAAGATGGCTGCGCAACTTAACGCCGAGATACGCTCCGCACGCGAAGTCACTCGCATTGACCCTGGTTCGTGCACGCTGGACATGGGGCACAAGACCAAGACATTCGGCCATCTGGTGTTGGCGCTGGGCGCTGACCCATTTCGCTTACCGCTGGAAGGCGAGGGCGCCGAAGATGTATTGTCGGTTAACGATCGCGAAGATTACGCCCGATTTCGGAAGGCCGTGCAAGGCAAGCAGCATGTCTGCATCATTGGCGCCGGCCTGATTGGCTGCGAGTTTGCCAATGATTTATTAAGCGCGGGTTATAAAGTCAGCGCCATCGATCTCGCACCACAACCGCTGGGGCGCCTGGTACCGGAAGTAGTCGGCACATCCATTAAACAGGTATTGGCGGAAGAGGGCGTGGACTGGCATCTAGATTGTTCGGTCTCGCGCGTCGATCGCAATGACGATGGCTACAAAGTTTCATTATCAGACGGCACTGTCATTAAGACCGATGTAGTGTTATCGGCGATCGGTTTGCGGCCACGCACAACGCTGGCCAAACAAGCTGGCATTTCAGTTGATCGCGGCATTGTTGTTGATCGCGAGTTACGCACATCATCCCCATATATTTACGCATTGGGGGACTGCGCGCAGGTGGAAGGGCAGGTGCTGCCATTCGTTATGCCGATCATGCATGCGGCACGCGCGCTGGCCAAGACGCTGAATGGTGAACCGACAGAAGTTTCCTATCCCGCCATGCCGGTGGTTGTTAAAACACCCGCTTATCCTTTAGTCGTCTCACCACCAGCACGTGGCGTTGAAGGTGAATGGCAGATTGAACAAGACGGACATAACATCGCCGCGAAGTTTATTGGTAATAATGGATCGCTGGAAGGTTTTGTATTGACCGGCGATCGAACGAAAGACAAACAGGCGCTAACCAAAGAACTACCGGCTGTTTTAGCCTAAATATAAAGCCCCGCAGTGCGGGGCTTTATATTTTTTCAATTTGATACAAATTATTGAAGCAATCCCAAAACAAGCACCAGTTGAATTGACACCTAGAACCTAAATTTCAAATGGAATTGATTTCTGACCCGCATTGAGTCTGAGCATCTTCGATAAATTCTCCATAACGCCACTCTCCCTCGTATATTTCCCCTGTATCAGCATAGATATACTTTCCATGCCCATGAAACAATCCTTTTGAAAATTGCCCTATATACAAATCACCATTTTCATATAGAAATTCTCCGCTACCTTCCCAATAGCCATCTCGAAATTCACCGGTATATTTTCTTCCATTTGGCAACCATTCAACTCCATCACCATTCAAAATTCCATCTTCATACTCAGCTTCAACTTTATGTCCATTTTCCTGAATGCACGTAACTTTCCCATTAAATAAACCATGGGCATATTCTCCAGTGCAGACTTCACCGTCTCTATATTTGTATTCGCCCTTCCCGTGAAACAAATCATTTAAGAATTCGCCACGATAAATTTCTCCAATCTCAGACACATATATACCCGCACCTGTCATTTGACCGTCCACATAATCACCTTCCTGATACCAGCCTGATGGATGAGAGAACTTACCTTTGCCATCCATTAGGCCATCCTTAAATACGCCTTCATATGTGGAACCATCTCTCCAAGTTAATACGCCATACCCATTAAAAAGCTGATTCTCACAATTTCCAAAATAAACCGAAGAGTCAGGCAGGCTAGTACTACAATGTTCTGCATTACTTTGTGTTGAAATTAGTGATGTAATAAAAATTGAAAGTATTAGACTATTTTTCATTATTAATCCCTTCTAATCTCTCGAACAGTTCGTAATATGACTGCAAATAGCTGAAATGAAAACTTGACTACCCCTCAGCGCCTTCAAAATACTCTGCTTGTTAAAGCCGCGAATAATCTCATCGTTGATAACAATCAACGGCACACCACGCCCACGTAACTTGTCATACTGCTCACGCCCATCATATGACCGTTCAATATCGTATTCGGTATATTCAACATCATATTCAGCAAACAATTCACGCGTCATCTTGCAGTAACCACAAGTAGACGTCGCATACAGAATCACATCTGCATCCGATGAAACAATATCTTCCAGATTGGGTTTGTTTTGAAAATGCTGCCACGCCCCAAACGCAACAACCGCAATGATGATCCATTTAATACTCGGCATTATTATTTCCTTTCAATTTGCCAGCAGTTCAAGAAGGTACCACGAAAAGCACAGGCGAAAAAAAACCCCGCGAGAGGATCGCGGGGCTAAAAACGCTTTTCAGCGTCGGAGGAGTCGACTTTGGACCAGAGTTGCTTAGGTCACTGTGGCATGAGCCCATGGAATAAAACCAATTTGCTCACTAATAGGACTACGCAATGTTTTAGGAGTTCCGTCGAGCGGCTCTACGCACCACATTGTCAGCGGTCCTGCATGAATTGGCCTTTTAAGGTTAAATTCCGACCAGACTCATGCCACAATCACCAAGCTTCCCTGCTCCAGTCATTAAGCTTAACGGCGACTTTCTGACATCCTTTAGAAGATTTTTCAAAAAATTTCCGCCTCGCTTGATTAAACCCAATGCACTGCGCGTGCCAATATCGCAAATTCTCGATATTTAATCAGATATCAATAGGTTAGCAACTAATGGAAGGTGGGAATATTGCGTTATTGAAATGCGATAAAGATGAAAATCTGGCAGAAATGACGTGACACTGTCAGGCGATGACCGGTTTTCGACGCAAAAAACCACTGGCTCCCGCCGCTGTCAGAATACACCAGACTGCAAACAACGCCCCCGGCAGGGCGGTTTCCGGTGCAAAGTGCTTGAGTGCCAACGCTACTCCAAGCCCGGCATTCTGCATCCCGATCTCGATGGACAGTGCCAACTGGTGGCGCCGGTCAAAATGGAACAGGCGCGCCGCCCACCACCCCGCAAGATACCCCAGCAAATTGACGCTGATCACGGTCAACATGACCGCAGGCCCCATGCTGGCAATGCGCGTCTGGTTGGCAGCCACGGCGTAACTGCAGATGATCACTATGGCGATCGCGGCAACAGTCGGCGCAATCTGCCTGGCCTCCTGCACGCGATCTTTTAGCTGATGACGCAATAACATGCCCAGCGCCAGCGGTATCACCACCGTGTTGATAATGGTTAAAAACATCGGCCAGAAATCAATCGGCAGGAACACGCCACCCAGCCACTGCACCAGCGCGGGGGTTAATATCGGCGAAAGAAAAGTCGCGACCGTGGTCAGGGCAACGGAATAAGCGACGGCTCCGCCCGCCAGATAAACGATGACATTGCTCGCCATGGCGCCCGGCGCACAGGCCACAATAATGAATCCCAGCGCCACGGCATCTGGCAACGGCACCAGCAATGCCGCGAGAAAACCCAGTAACGGCATGAGGGTAAACTGGGTCAGTACGCCCAGGCCGATCCGGCCAGGCTCTCTCACTGTTGCCCTGAAATCCTCCGGATTCAGCACCACGCCCAGCGCGAACATAGTCGCGGCAAAGAACCACAAAAAGCTGGATTTGAAGACCAGAAACAACGGCGGATGAAAATACGCGGCAATCGCGCCGAGCAGGGTCAGCGGCGCAAGCAGATCAGCAATCCAGTGCAGGCTATTCAATAACTTGGACATGGGGAGAGGAGGGTAAAAAAAACGGCCGGGACTTTCCAGCACCGGCCGCGGGAAATGCCATCAATGGCAGCTTCTCACAGTGTTATCAGCGTAACGGCCCCATCGAGACGCGGCTTTAGGCGTTCATTAACTCAGCGTGTCCGTGTGCGCCTGGGCTTGTTTCAAATCCTGCTGTCGCCCATTACGCAACCGTTTGATTACCCGGGCCTCTGTTAGCAAATCTGCCAGCAACAGCGCATCCGATGGACTGGAATCAACCGGTATAAAGGCCAGCAATTCATGCCGTTTCATCAACACAAGATAGTCCCTGGAATTGAGATATTCGGCTGCCAGCTTGAAGCCTCGCGCCAATGCTTCATGCGCCCCTGCACGTTTCACGCTAATCAGCAACTGCCCATGGATCAATTCCACCAGTGCACGTTCCCGCGCAGATGTCTGCGTGGCGAGGAGCGTCTGGTACTGCATGCAAGCCTCGCCTTTCAGCCAGTAACCGGCGATCCAGGACAATAGCTGTTGCGACAAACCCGGCCGGTGGCGGGCATCGACCAGTAATCCCGCCGCCGCCTCGCGGTTCAATGGAGTGGCATACCAGGCAGCCAGCGGCCAGGGCTGTTCGGTGGCAAGCAATGCCCGCAACTCGGACACCCCCAGAGAATGTTCATCTTGCATGCCATAGCCTCGTATCGGTTGAACAGGTACACTGCGCGCTATTGCGTTTGAATTCAAGGAGTCCTCGCGTGGCTGTTGACCGTTCCAGCACCGGCTACCCCGCAGTTCGCATGCGTCGCATGCGTCGCGATACTTTTTCTCGCCGCCTAATGCGCGAGCATCACCTGTCGACCGATGACCTGATCTACCCCTTGTTTGTGTTGGAAGGGGAACAACAGCGCGAAACTGTTGCTTCCATGCCGGGCGTGGAACGGCTCAGTATTGATCTGCTGGTGGAAGAGGCAAAACAACTGGTAGCGCTGGGAATTCCCGCGATCGCCCTATTTCCGGTCACCCCTGCCGCAGCGAAATCCGACGACGCCCGCGAAGCCTTTAATCCGGACGGCCTGGCACAACGCGCCGTGCGCGCGGTAAAAGCGGCAACACCGGAACTGGGTGTCATTACCGATGTCGCGCTGGATCCTTTCACCACGCATGGGCAGGATGGGCTAATCGATGACAAGGGCTATGTCCTGAATGACGAAACCGTCGAGGTCCTGGTAAAACAGGCAGTATCGCATGCCGATGCGGGCGCGGACGTGGTTGCGCCCTCGGATATGATGGATGGCCGCATTGGCGCCGTGCGTGCTGCACTGGAAGCAGCCGGGCATCGCAATACCCGCATCCTGGCCTACAGCGCCAAGTACGCCTCCAGTTTCTATGGACCGTTCCGTGATGCCGTCGGTTCGGCGAGCAATCTCGGTGGCGGTAACAAATACAGTTACCAGATGGACCCGGCTAACAGCAATGAAGCCTTGCAGGAAGTTGCGCTGGATCTGGCCGAAGGCGCGGATATGGTCATGGTCAAACCCGGGCTTCCCTATCTCGATATCGTACGCCGCGTGAAAGAGGAATTCGGCGTACCGACCTATGCTTACCAGGTGAGCGGCGAATACGCCATGCTGATGGCTGCGGCGCAAAACGGCTGGCTGGATGAAAAGGCCGTGATCCTGGAATCACTGCTTGGATTCAAGCGCGCCGGCGCCGATGGCATCCTCACTTACTTCGCCAAACGCGTCGCCGAATGGCTGGCTGAAGACAAGACCTCATGACCGACCGCTATGCCGTCATGGGCAACCCCATCGGTCACAGCAAGTCACCCGCTATTCACGCGGCCTTTGCCCAGCAAACCGGCCAGGATATTAGTTACCACGCCATCCTTGTCGAACGGGATGGCTTTGCCGATGCCGTTACAGAATTTCGCGCGCATGACGGACAGGGACTCAACATCACCGTCCCTTTTAAGCAGGAAGCTTACGAACTGGCAGACCGCCTCACGCCACGCGCTCAACGTGCCGGAGCGGTCAATACGCTTTACTGGAATGGTGAAAACCTGCTTTGTGGTGACACCACCGATGGCGTCGGCATGGTGCGTGACCTGACCCTGAATCACGGTATCCAACTCAGGGATAAACGGATTCTAGTGGTAGGTGCGGGCGGCGCGGTGCGCGGCGTACTGGAACCGCTGCTAGAAGCCGGGCCTCGCGAGTTACTGATCGCCAATCGCACCGAGGCAAAAGCCGAGCAACTGGCGACACTCTTTGCCGAGCTTGGTGCGATCAGCGCCTGTGGCTTTGATGCTATCGAGGGCAGTTTTGACGTAATCATCAATGGCACCGCTGCGGGGCTAAGCGGCGAGCTACCCCCGGTTCCCGGGACTGCGATCCGCAAGGATACTGTCTGTTATGACATGATGTACGGTAACCAGCCAACGACTTTTGTGCACTGGTGTACGGAGCAGGGCGCGCAAACCGCGCTGGATGGATTGGGGATGCTGGTGGAACAGGCGGCGGAATCCTTTTTTATCTGGCGCGGCATCCGACCGGACACCGCGCCAGTGATTCAGCAGCTACGGGGATAGGATCAGGCGGCGGCTCTTTCGATCACCCGGCGCTCGATCACCCGGCGCTCGGGGTTATGCCAGTCAATTGCTCGCCAGTCCGGACGACGCCGATCATTTCCCGCAACTCGCTTCACGAATTCACGCAGCGCAAGCGGTTGACCGTTCAGCGTCATCTTGCCGTTACGCATGATGACCTTGCGTGCCTCGGATTCATCCCTGGCCTGAAACAGACCAAAGCGCACCAGCTCGCCGCTACGGGTGATTTTCTTCACCACGCGCACACGCTGGCGCTCAAACTCAGACAGCCCCAGGAGGGTAATCAGGTCAGCCTCTTTGGCCTGACGCGGTAAATTGCCGATAAATAACATCATGATTCGACCCATTCAGTTGTTGATATTTTCGGATCGTCCTTGAGCCAGCAAAACAGCCCACGACTTCGAGTCTAGGCGTTATAGCAGCGCAGTGGAAGCAGTTTTATCTGCTAATAACTACCGCTGGGGCCAATATTAGGGCATTCTGATTGAAATGACCAGTTTTTGACGTCATAAAGCCGTCGATCTAACTGACTCCTAAATGCCTATTTTTCAATGACACATAGTGCCTGGCCGAGTATGCCAGGTATTCACGTTCCTGATCGGTCAGCGGACGGTGCCGTTTCGCGGGACGCCCCAGCCACAAATAACCCCCTTCGAGCACCTTTCCGGGGGCAACCAGACTGCCCGCGCCAAGCATCGCACCGGACTGGACAACAGCGCCATCCATCACCAGAGAACCCATACCAATCAGACAGTTATCTTCGATCTTGCAAGCGTGAAGGCACACCAGGTGACCGACCGTCACGTTGTCGCCAATTTCCAGACCGGCGCCTGAAAAAAACTCACTATTATGGGTAACATGAAGAATAGATCCATCTTGAATATTAGTGCTTTCTCCAATATTTATACTATTCACATCGCCGCGTGCCACAACGCCCGGCCAAAGGGAACTGTCGGCGCCTACTGCCACCAGGCCAATAACCGTGGCTGCCTCGTCGATGTAAGCACTGGGGTGTATGTCTGGAACAAAATTCTCGAATGAGCGTACCGGCATAGGGGCTTATCTCATGGTCACCAGCTCTTCGGCGCTGGTCGGGTGAAGCGCAATGGTGTCGTCCAGGTCACGCTTGGTCGCACCCATGCGGATTGCCACGGCAAAACCCTGCAGCATTTCATCCGCGCCTTCACCAATAATATGACAGCCCACCACCTTCTCCTGGGCACCCACCGTCACCAGTTTCATCGCGGTCTGGCGCTTGTGGTCTGTCAATGCATGGTACATAGCGGTAAAACGCGTGCTGTACACCTTCACCGCCTCGCCATGCAGCTCGCGCGCCTGGGCCTCGCTCAGTCCGACCGTACCAATCGGCGGATGTGAAAAAACAATCGTCGGGATCAGGTCGTAATTCAGCTTGCGATCCGTCATGCCACCGTACAGCCTGTCCGCCATGCGCCGCGCAGCCGCGATCGCCACCGGTGTCAGCGCCGCCTTGCCATTCACATCACCAAGCGAGGAAACGCCGGGCACATTGGTCTGTTCGAACTCGTCGGATGGCACAAAACCCTGCTCATCGACATTGATCCCCGCAGCCTCCAGGTTGAGGTCAGCGGTATTGGGCGTACGACCAATAGCCCAGATCAGGGTATCGATGCCCTCCAGCTTCTGCTTGTTGGACAGGTTCAGACACAAGCTGCCATCGTCCAGCTTCACCACGGAGGATACCTGGGTGCCACTCATGATACTGACCCCGTCATTCAGCATTTCCTCCATCAACGCCTCACGCAGCATGGCGTCGAAATTTCGCAGCAGATGCTCTCTTCGCAGCAACAGCGTCACAGCGGAACCGAGCGCATTCAATACACCCGCCAGCTCAACAGCGATATAGCCCGAACCCACGATCACGACATTCTCCGGCAAGGATTCGAGCTCAAAGAAGCCATCCGAGGTAATACCCAGCTCAGCACCCGGGACATCCGGCACGGCAGGATAGCCACCCACCGCGACACAAATGTGATCCGCCGTATAACGCTCGCCATCAACCTCCAGGGTTTTCGCATCGACGAAACGCGCCTTGCCTTCGATGAGATCGATATTGGAATCGGCCAGGAATGTACGGTACCAGCTGTTAATGCCCTGGATATAGGCATCGCGCCCCGCCGTGAGCCTGCCCCAGTCAAAGCCCTTCACGTCGACATCAAACCCGTATCCCCTGGCATCCTGCAGCGCATGTGCCAGGTGCGCACCAAACCACATGACTTTCTTCGGTACGCAACCCACGTTCACACAGGTACCACCCAGCGGACCGCTTTCGATTACCGCGCAACGTTTACCGTATTTGGCCGCGCGCTCCGCCACCGACAGGCCACCGCTACCCGCGCCAATGGCAATAAGGTCATAATGCTTGCTCATGAAATTGATTTCCTGGAATGTAATACCCAATTTTCGGGACTATCGCAGGCGCCGCCGACGCGGTCAACCGCGTCACACTTTGCTACCATTGCAACTAACGACAACCACAGGCGACATACAGACATGAGCAACCCGTTACTGAATCTCAACGGTCTCCCACCCTTCAGCGACATCAAGCCCGAGCATGTCGAACCGGCGATCGACGCCCTGCTGGCCGAGTGCCGCGATACTGTCCAGACACTACTGGACAACAATACGCATTACAGCTGGGACAACCTGGTCCAGCCTATCGAAGAAGTTGAAGACAAACTGGAGCGCGCCTGGTCACCGGTATCGCACATGAACTCCGTGGTAAATAGCGATGCACTGCGCGACGCCTACAACGCCTGCCTGCCCAAGCTGTCGGACTACGCCACTGAAATGGGCCAGAACGAACAGCTGTTTGCCGCCTACAGGCAAATTGCCGAGAGCAGCGAATTTGCTTCACTGACAGATGCCCAGCAAAAGATCATTAATAATGCGTTACGCGATTTTCGTCTGTCCGGAATTGATCTGCCGGAAGACAAGCGGGCACGCTACAAAACCATCATGCAGGAACTTTCAGCACTGACATCCAAGTTCGAGGAGAACCTGCTGGATGCCACTAACGCCTGGAAAAAACTCATCAGCAATGAAGACGAACTCAGCGGATTGCCCGACAGTGCCAAATCACTCGCCAGGCAAATGGCGGAACGTGAAGGGGAGGAGGGCTGGCTGTTTAACCTGGAATTCCCTTCCTACTACCCGGTCATGACTTATGCCGATAACCGCGAACTGCGCCGCGAACTGTACGAAGCCTATGTCACGCGCGCCTCGGATACCGGCCCGCATGACAAGTCGCTGGACAACACGCCGGTAATGGAAGAGATCCTGCGCCTGCGACATGAAGAAGCACAGCTGCTCGGCTTTAACAATTACGCCGAATGTTCGCTGGCGACTAAAATGGCCAATAGCACGGATGAAGTCCTGCAATTTCTCCACGATCTGGCAGACCGGTCGCTGGCGCTGGCCAAATCCGACTTGCAGGCAGTGCGCGATTTCGCCCGTGAACAGTTTGGTGTCGACGAACTGGAATCCTGGGACGTGGGCTACTATTCAGAAAAGCTGCGCCAACATAAATACGCTATCACCCAGGAAGAGTTGAAACCTTATTTTCCGGAAGACCGGGTGATCAGTGGCATGTTTGGCGTCGTGGAAAAACTCTACGGTCTTTCCATTAAAGCGATCAAGGATGTTAACACCTGGCACCAGGATGTTGGTTTCTATGAAATCACCGACAGCAAGGGTGAAACCCGCGGCCGCTTTTACCTGGATCTCTACGCGCGCCCCAAAAAACGCGGCGGCGCCTGGATGGCGGACTGCATTTCCCGACGCCTGACCAACGACGGCGTGCAGACACCGGTTGCTTTTCTAACCTGTAATTTCTCGCCGCCCATCGGCAATGACCCGGCGCTATTTACGCACGACGAGGTTATTACCCTGTTCCATGAATTCGGCCATGGCCTGCATCACATGCTCACCCAGGTCGATTATGCCGGTGTCTCCGGCATCAGCGGTGTTGCATGGGACGCGGTCGAACTGCCGAGCCAGTTCATGGAAAACTGGTGCTGGGAACGCGAAGCTTTGGATCTTATAGCAGGGCATTATCAAACCGGCGAGAAACTACCAGCGGAATTATATGAACGCATGATTGCCGCCAAGAATTTCCAGTCCGCGATGCAGATGGTGCGGCAGTTAGAGTTTTCCATTTTCGATTTCCGGCTGCATGCGGAATACGACCCGGATAAAGGTGGACGCATTTATGAAATCCTCGACCAGGTGCGCGAAGAAGTCGCCGTGATGAAACCGCCGTCATTCAACCGTTTCCCACACAGCTTCTCGCACATTTTTGCCGGTGGCTACGCTGCAGGCTATTACAGTTACAAATGGGCCGAGGTATTGTCCGCTGACGCTTTCGCCGCATTCGAGGAAACCGGCATCTTCGACCAGGAAACCGGCAAGCGCTTCTTAAGCAGTATTCTCGAACGCGGCGGCTCGCGCGAACCCATGGAGTTATTCATCGATTTCCGTGGCCGCGAACCAAGCATCGACGCACTGCTGCGGCACAGCGGGCTCGCGGCATGAGCAACGGCATGACACAGCCGTTAAACAATAAAGAGCTTGATCAGCTTGAAGCATACCTGAATGCAGACAGCTTCCCCGGCATGGCGCTGGATGAAATGCACGGCTTTATGACAGCTGTCGTGTCTGGCCCAGAACTGGTCCCACCGCAGGTCTGGCTGCCTTACATCTTCGGCGGCCAACATGAAGTACAAAAAAGCGAGCCACCCGAAGACATCGTGTCACTGCTGTTACGCCTGAACAGCGAAGTATCATTAGCCCTGTTCGGTAATCACGCATTCGACCCCTGGCTGCGTGAACAACCCGTGGATGAAGGCGATGCCTTACCGATACCGGAAGGCTGGTGCATGGGTTACCTGGAAGGCGTAAATCTGTATCCACTCAAACAGCGTCGCAGTTTTTTTCACAACGAGGAAGCGCAACAACTCCTGATCCCGATTATGGCCTTCGGCTATATCGATCACGATAACCCGGAAGAATCGCCGCGCCCGCAAACAGAAGATGAACAACGCGCACTCGCTAATGTGCTTCCTGATGCCATCAAGGGATTGTTTGCCTGGTGGCGCGAACAGGCACCCGCACGCAGCAAGCAACGCCCGACAGTCAACAGGGACCCCAAGATTGGGCGCAACGATCCATGCCCCTGCGGCAGCGGGAAAAAATATAAAAAATGCTGTGGTCTCGCGGCGACTGCCTAAACCATTTACCAGGACAATGACACCTCAATGAAATACAAAGATCTTCGGGATTTCCTTGCTCAGCTTGAGGCACAGGGCGAATTGAAACGCATCACTACCGCGATTGATCCGCGCCTGGAGATGACCGAAGTCTGCGATCGCACGCTTCGCGCCGCCGGGCCCGCATTGCTGTTTGAGAACCCAACCGGCTTTTCCATTCCGGTGCTTGGCAACCTGTTCGGCACGCCGGAGCGTGTCGCCATGGGCATGGGCGAGAACTCGGTGAGCGCCTTGCGCGAAGTCGGCAAGCTACTCGCAACGTTAAAAGAACCGGAGCCTCCCAAGGGTATGAAGGATGCCTGGCAGAAATTACCCATGTTCAAGAAGGTGCTGGACATGGCACCCAAAACGGTTCGATCAGCGCCTTGCCAGGAAATCATCATTGAAGGCAAGGACGTTGATCTCGGCAAACTGCCGATCCAGACCTGCTGGCCGGGCGATGCCGGCCCCCTGATTACCTGGGCACTGGTAATCACCAAAGGTCCGAATAAAGAACGACAGAACCTGGGCATCTATCGCCAGCAGGTGATTGGCCGCAACAAAGTAATCATGCGCTGGCTGGCACATCGTGGCGGCGCGCTGGATTTTCGCGAGTGGAAAAATGCTCATCCCGGCGAACCCTTTCCGGTCGCCGTTGCACTGGGCGCCGATCCCGCAACCATTCTCGGCGCCGTCACACCGGTACCCGACACGCTTTCAGAATATGCCTTTGCCGGCTTGTTACGTGGCAGCCGCACAGAACTGGTGAAATGCCAAACGCACGACCTGCAGGTACCGGCAAGCGCCGAGTTCGTGCTGGAAGGTTTTATACATCCGGATGAAGAAGCGAACGAAGGCCCGTTCGGCGATCACACGGGTTATTACAACGAAGTCGATCGCTTCCCGGTGTTCACCATTGAACGCATCACCCATCGCCGCGATCCTATCTATCACAGCACTTACACTGGCAGACCACCGGATGAACCGGCCGTGCTGGGCGTTGCACTGAATGAAGTATTCGTGCCGATTCTGCAGAAACAGTTCCCGGAAATTACCGACTTTTACCTGCCGCCCGAAGGTTGCTCCTATCGTCTTGCCGTGGTCAGCATGAAGAAACAGTACCCGGGGCATGCCAAGCGGGTGATGCTTGGCGTCTGGTCATTCCTGCGCCAGTTCATGTACACCAAGTTCGTCATCGTCGTGGATGACGACATCAATACACGTGACTGGAAGGATGTTATCTGGGCCATGACCACGCGCATGGACCCGGCCCGCGATACGACTATTGTCGACAACACACCGATTGATTATCTTGACTTTGCCTCACCCGTGTCCGGCCTCGGTGGCAAGATCGGTTTTGATGCCACCAATAAATGGAAAGGGGAGACGGCGCGCGAGTGGGGCGTACCGATCGTAATGACCGATAAAGTGAAATCCAGAATCGACGCCATCTGGGATGAACTGGCTATCATAAAAAAAGGCAGCTAGATTGCCTTTTCTGTTTCCGTATCAGGCGCAATCAAGGCATCCGGCGCCTGTTCTTCTTCCGGCTGCTCATACTTGGCAACCATCTTTCCGACCAGCTCCTGCAACAACTCGATGCCAGACTTGTTATCATCGTCATCGCTATCTTCAGCGACGCGCGCCTGCATGATTTCCGTGAACAGTCGCTCAATGGCTTCGATTGGCTGCTTCATCGGAATCTTGGGCATATCTTCATCAATCAGACTGGCGATCTCGCCCAGATAATTCTTGATGGTACCGGGCACGGATTCCACCTGCTGCGGCTCGGCATTGCTATTGGACACATAGGCCGAAACCTTCTGGCGTGTCACGGTCTGTTCGGCACTATAAGTAAAGGAAGCCAGCTCATCCTGGTCATAATTTAACCTGGCTGCCTTGTTAAAGGCCTGATCGATGTTGCCATTGAAAAATTTACGCGACACCTTGTCGAGATCTTTCAATAGATCATTGATCGCCGCCTGCTCGCCCTCATCCAGCTCGCCCTGCACACTGTAACTGAAGGATGAAGAGCGCGAACGCTCAATGGACATGGCGCGAATCTGGCTGTTTTCATCCTCGGCCGCCATCATGGTTCGCGTCATACTGTTTGAACGGCTGATATCGATGGTCACGATGTCGCCATCCTGGGTTTCAATCTGCACAGAAGCGGAGCGTTCCATGGAACGGCTGACCTGCTTCAGCATCGCAACCGCCGGTTCCTCACCGGATTGCAGGCGATCCTGAATACGATCCAGACCATCCTTCAACAGGTTCTCAGTCCGGTCGACGTTATCCTTGATATCGCCCTGCAGTACACTCAGGCCATCGAGAATCTCGCGCGCTTCATCCAGTCCCTGCTGAATGCCCGCACGCGCCTGCTCCAGACGCTCCAGCTTTGCCTCATCGCCATCAGCCTGGGCAATACCCGCCTCGACGAAGGAAAGAATCCGGCTGGCCACCTTTTCGGGTGCGTAATCGTTGTATTCCTCAACCGAGGGTACCGACAGCCCATCCCTGGCCAGCGCGCCATTCAGCGACGCCAGAACGCGTTGATTTAACTGACGCTGGGCCTCATTCGCACCCGGCATGCGGCGCGAGTGCCGATCATCTTCACGATCGACCTCCTGCGACTTGTCACCTGTGTGGGAACGCCTGGATTGCGGATATGCCAGATCAGCGGCCACTGCCGCCATGCTTGAATTCGGTGTGAAACTAACAGAAGACATCTTATCCTCCTGAATCACAAGGTGTTTCCCTAACTACCAACCCATCCTTTGGGTTCTATCGGGCGCTGCCCACCACCTCGTGCATCCTGTGATAGTCCATTTAAAGGGGCAACTCAAACGGATTAGCGGCGGGCTGGAGAATAACTTAATCGGTCATCTCCACCCGGCACTGCCGCAACCCCATTTCCAGATTGTCGTATTGCAACTTTACTCCCAGCTCATCACGTAACTTGTCGATTTTCAGTCGCTTGGATTCGTCCATGAATGACTGCATGCCCCGGGTCAGCTCGGTTCTCGCCTGTTCGCGCGTTACCGTCGGGGGCGGCGGCAAATCGAATACGGCCGCGATGCGGTTGAAGTAATCCGCCATGTTGGAAGGATGACCATCTGATACGTTATAGGCTCCGCCAGGCACGCCACGCTCCATGGCGGCGAGACAAGCAGTGACCAGATCGTCGACATGAATACGGTTAGTGTAGGGCGCATCCTCGGCACGCAGCAGCGGCAACCCCTGCTGCAAGCGCGCCAACGGCAACTTGCCCGGCCCATAAATGCCGGGGACGCGCAATATCACGACCGGCACGCCACTGGACTGCATGAATGCCTGTAACTGCCGTTCGGCATCCGCCCGGCGTTTACCGCGTGCCGTGCCCGGCCTGATCGCCTGTGATTCGTCTATCCACTCACCCCGGCAATCGCCGTACACTCCACTGGTGCTGATATAAACAATCCGCGCGGGTAGCCCGGTCTGAGAAAGCGAAGCCAGAAAACGCTCCATGCGCGGATCGGTATCGCCTTCCGTCGGCGGTGGCGCAAAGTAATAAAGCTCACTATTCCGGCTCGGCAGCTTTAATTCGTCGCGATCAAGGTCCTGCTGCAACACATCCACACCCCGTTTCCGCAACGCCTCACTGCTGGCATCACTGCGAACCACAGCATGAATAACCGAATTCTCCGGCAGCTGCCTGATCAGGCGTTTGCCAACATAACCACAGCCGACGATTAACACAGGCTTCATCTGTTTATCTCGCGTTGGAAATCAGCGACAATCATAAGCCATCTTCTTGCCCAATTTCCTGAACCTTTATGAGCTATCACGTACGGGTCGAACCCAGCGGCCACGAATTTTCCGTCAAGGAAAACCAGACTATTCTCGATGCGGCATTGCACCAGGGCATCAATCTGCCCTACGGCTGCCGAATTGGCAGCTGCGGAAGTTGCGAAGGCAAGGTCATCAGTGGCGAAATTGATTACCAGGGACCCTTGCCGATTGCATTGAGCCAGGAAGAAGCGGCCTGCGGCCAGGCACTATTCTGCCAGGCTTACGCAAAATCGCATCTGGTCATTGAAGCACGCGAATTAACCCGTGGCAGCGATATCGAGATTAAAAACCTGCCGGTGCGCGTTGCCGAGATCAATCGACTCAATCACGATGTAACCGAACTCAAGCTCAAAACCCCGGCCGCTGAAACGCTGCCTTTTCTTGCCGGGCAATACATCGAGATAATTTTGAAAGATGGCCGCCGCCGGGCATTCTCCATCGCCAATGCGCCGCACAACGATGAATTCATAGAACTGCAAATCCGTGCCGTACCCGGCGGCTATTTCAGCCAGTACGTACAAAACGAGATGCAGGCCAAGGCAATGTTACGCATTGAAGGCCCCTTCGGTGAATTCTATCTGCGCGAAGATTCCGAGCGGCCAATTTTGCTGATGGCCGGCGGGTCCGGTTTCGCGCCGATCAAGGGCATGCTGGAACATGCTTTTGAGCGTGGCATTGCGCGCCCCATGCACCTGTTCTGGGGTGCGCGCGCGCGGCGCGATCTGTACCTGCATGAACTGGCACAGCAATGGGCCGAGCAACACAACAACTTTCAGTACACGCCGGTGTTATCCGAACCCATGGAAGAAGATCACTGGCAGGGAGAAACAGGTTTGGTCCTTGGTAGCCTGTTACAGCATTACCCGGAACCGGCGGGGTATGACATTTACATGAGTGGCCCACCGCCGATGATCGAGACAGCGCGCACCGCTTTTGAAGGCCATGGCGTGAAAACCGATCAGGTTTTCTTTGACAGTTTTGAATATGCGGGCGATTAAGCCGATTCCGGCGCGGGCAGTCGATCCAGCGTTTCACCGGTAGCCAACGCCATACCCTTACGGAAACATTCCACCGCAGTCTCGTTCTCTTCCATTTTTTCCATCAGATTTCCGAGCAGTTGATAACCTTCAACCGTCGGCTGAATCGCGATAGCCTGCTCCAGGTAACTGCGCGCCTTGCCCCACAGCTGGTTGCGCAAAGCAATACGGCCCATCGCCTGCAACAGCACCGCATCGCTTTGATGATCACGCAGCCAGTCCTCGGTCACGGACATCTGCAGGTTGGCGTTTTCACCCTCGATCCGGCCATAGAGATCAACCAGCCGCGCATCCCAGTGATTGTGCAACGCGGACCGGATAACGCTTTCGGCCTCAGCCTGCTTATCCAGCGCGATCAGTCGCGAAGCATAACCGTATAACAACCCGGAATCCTGCTGCAATCCGCGCGGCACCCTGTCCCAATGCAACTTGAGGGTTTCGGCATCACGCGCGCCTTCGATCAAGGCGGCATGCACCTGCGTCTCCAGCTTCGCGAACTCATCCACCTTCACCACGTTGCGACGACGTAATTCGGGCAACAGTTCACGCAGTTGTTCCCAGTCGCCGAGACGCTCGTATAAACGCATCAGCAGTTTCAGCACATAGGCGTGCTTTGGCGCGATCGTGCGCAAGTGATTCAGTGTTGCCAGTGACTGCTCCATTTGGCGATGCGCCAGTTGCAACTCGGCCTGCGTCAAACCGACGGCAACATCCGCCTGGGGCATCGCTTCATGCGCCAGCCGCAGATAATGATCGCGCCGGTCATGCGCACCCTGTTGTTGCGCGGCGCGTGCAGCGGCCAGGTAGGTAATGAGCGGGTTATCGCTGTCGCCGGAACGTTGCAGCAGGTGTTTCTCCGCCGCCGCCCAGTTGCCCTCGGCCAGTTCCATCAGCCCCCTGTCCAGCGATTTGCGGGCACGAATGGACTTGCGATGCTGATCCCAGGCACGCAGCTGACGCGGTGTGCGCAACAAACCGGCAATAATCCGTAACACGCCATACAAGAGCACGAACGCCACCACGGCAGCAAACACCATAAAGGCCAGCGTAGTCTCATAGCCCTGCTCGCCATAGCCAATCAGCACATAGCCGGGGTCTTTAAGCAATAACAGGGTGAGCAGGACAGAGCCCACCAGCGCAATGATCGCAAGCAGAAAAAATTTCATGGCGCCGACTCCACTTGAGCTTCACCCGTTTCTTCTACCGCAGGTTCCACGGACTCCTTGGTAATGATTTTTTCATCCGGCAATTCAACAGGCGGTTCACGCGTCTCGGCCAGACGCATTTCTTCGCGCAACAGCTTGAGCGAACCCGAAACATCCGGGAAAGCCGGCTTGATGTCGACCTTGCTCAACCGCGCCAGGCTTTCCTGCATCGCGCTGGTCGCCGGGTTTTCAGTATCGAAATAATCTTTCAGCCACTGCGCGGCGGATTGCAAACTGCTTTGATACGCGCCTGCTTCAAGAGACAACAACGCCAGCCGCGCGGCTTCAAGTTGCAGCTTCAGGTTGGAATAAATGAAGTAACGCGACTCGGGCGGCAGCATCGGTCCAACCGGCTTATCCACCGGCTGCAACACAAACACTTCCTTGAACAAATCGACCAGTGCGGCGGGCGCCTCTTTCAGACTTTCCGGACGCCAGGCATCGCCTTCGACCTCCATGTCTTCCGGCTTGGTCGGCACATAATGCGAACCCTGCATGCGCAGCTCATGCACCTGCTCCGCAAGCTGCTGCAGTTCCAGCGCCATTCCATTGATGTCCGGTATCTCTACCGCCCGCAGCTGATTCACTTCATCGGCGATCTTGCGGCGCACCGGCAGATAACTGGCCTCGCCCAGGCTCAACAGGCGCTGATCCGCCGACAACAAGGCAGCCAACGCAGTATCGCGATCACGCTGTAGCTCGATGCGCTGATTAGCAACATGCAGCAGGTAGCGCGCTTCGGCCAGGACCCATTCATCCTGGCTGCGCCCGACCTGACTGCGCAACATGCCTAATGCCTGTTCCAGACCGGCCTGCGAGGACTTCTGGTCCTGCTGGCTGTCTTCCACTCGCTTGAAATCGCGCCGGGTTTCAGCGAGCTCCGCCTGCAGGCTCGAACTCAAGGTTTTGAAACGCTCATCCAGCGCGGAGTTGCGGGTGTCCATCTGCGCGAGCACACCCTGTTGCCAGGTGGCCTGGCGATTCACTTCGTGCCAGATAAAGTAACCGCCAACGAAAACGGCCAACACCAGTATGAGCGCGATCAGCGCCAGCACCAGTGGCAGGGAACTGGTTTTGCCATTTGCCGGAGCGGAATCCGCTGCTTCCACTTGCGTCGACAGGTCTTTCGATTCGTTTTGCTTATCAGTCATTGGCGCTTGTGTCCTTGTGCTTTATTGGCAAGGTTATTTTGCATGATCGCGGACCCAATGACGTATTGCCCGGAATACCGCTTCATCGGTCGCATTGTCCGCCAGCCCCGGGGCAAGCCTCCAGCCCTGTGCCCTGATCGCCCCCGCCATGCGCGCGTTAATCGCAACAATCGGGGTCTGGCGTAATAGTAACGTGCCTTCCGGCCCAAGTAATTGCGCCAGATTAGCCAATCCTTCATTACTGCTGACGGTCACCAGGTCGATCCCCCGGTCGCGCCAGCGGGTCAACAGCTGCCGGGCATCCGCCTCCGGCAGCTCGCGTCGATAGACTTCGCAGTACTCGACCTGCGCACCACGCTGCTCTAGAGTCTCGCGCAGAGTCTCGCGACCACCGACGCCGCGTACGATCAATACCCGCCGCCCCTGCACCTTTTGCCAGTCCGGCAACTGCAGCAAGGCCTCGCTGGTATAGGGGCTGGGCGGTATCAGCGTGGCCCCAACTCCCAGCTGTTGCAATGCATGCGCGGTCTTGGCGCCAATAACGGCAACCTTCAGCTCCGTCGGCAAAGGCTGCGACAGCTGGTCAAAGAACGCCTTCACCGCATTGGTGCTGATGAACACCAGCCAGTCCAGGTCCATCAGCTCCGGAATCCGCGCCGGAATGGGCCTGATCGCCATCACCGGAAACGGTACCGGTTCGCCGCCCGCACTGGCAATCATATCGCACAAGCCCTGCGCCTGTGCGGCGGGGCGGGTCACCAACACACTGACACCGGACAGCTCGCCGGCTGGCTTCACGCCTTGTCGGCCTCCGCAAACAGCGCCTGCAATATCTCGTAAGCCCCGCGCGACAACAGGTCATTGGCCAGCACTGCGCCGAGCTCCAGCGCATCTTCCGGTCGTCCGCTGATGACGCCCTGTATGATTTCGCTGCCGTCCGGCTGACCCACCAGTCCGCGCAGCACAATGACGCCATGCGACAACTCGGCATAACCCGCGATCGGCACCTGGCACCCACCCTGCAGTGCGGCGTTCAAGGCCCGTTCGGCGGTGATACGGATGCTGGTCTTGTCGTCGGCCAGCAGGTCGATCAGCGCCTTGACCTGGTCATCGCCGCTGCGGCATTCGATACCGATCGCGCCCTGGGCAATGGCCGGCATCATCTCGTCCGGCGAAATTTCCTGCTTGATTCGCTCTTCAAACCCCAGCCGCTTGAGACCGGCGGCGGCCAGGATGATGGCGTCGTAATCGCCCTTATCCAGCTTCTCGAGGCGGGTATTCACATTGCCACGCAGATCATGAATCTGCAGATCGGGCCGTTTGGCCTTCAACTGACACTGGCGCCGTAAACTGGAGGTGCCGACGACGGCGCCCTCGGGCAGCGCATCGAGAGAATCATACTTATTGGATACGAAGGCATCGCGCGGATCCTCGCGATTCAGGATCGCGCCGATCTCCAGGCCATCCGGCAGCTCGACCGGCATGTCTTTCATTGAATGCACCGCGATGTCGGCCCGGCCATCGAACATGGCCTGCTCTAACTCCTTGACAAACAAGCCTTTTCCGCCCACTTTGGCCAGTGGACTGTCCAGAATCTTGTCACCCCGGGTCGACATGGTGACCAGCTCGACCTGTAGATCGGGATTCAGCGCCTCCAGTCCGGCTTTGACGTGTTCGGCCTGCCAGAGGGCGAGGGCGCTTTTGCGCGTGGCGATTCGGAGCGTGGTCAGGGACATACCAGTAGATTCAGTGTCGTTAAGGGGGTTGCAGGATAACGACTCGGGCGCGGGGCTGGCAAGCCGAGCACCGCCAAAACATCAGCCGCCCTGTTTAAGCAGCGCCTTGATGTCGGCCAGGTGGCGACGGCTGATCTCCAGCCGGTCCTCGATATCCTGCAGCGATAGCAGGCTGCGGCCTTCCTTGTCCTTTTCCACCGCCCGGATGAAGGCCCGCGCCACCAGCGCATTACGGTGAATCCGCACAAAGCTGTCGGCAAATTCCACTTCCAGCGACTTGAGCGATTCTTCGATCAGGTATTCATGCGCCGCGGTTTTCACCGTGACATATTTACTGTCGGCCTGGAAATAACGAATCTCGCTAACCGGCACCAGTTCCAGTGCGCCGCGCTGGCGGATGCAAATCTGGCTGCGCTGCTCGGGATCCGGTTCCACCTCCTGCAGCTGGGCGCGGGTGATTCGCCGGGCATTGTGCAGCGCGTTTGCCAGCTTGTCGGCACGAATGGGTTTCAACAGATAACCCACGGCATGACTGTCAAAGGCTTCCAGCGCGTGTTCGCTGAATGCCGTGGTAAAAATGACCGCTGGCGGCTGGGGCAGGGCGGCCAGATGACGGGCCACCTCCAGGCCATCCATCTGTGGCATACGAATATCCAGCAGCAGCACATCGGGCTGAAGCACCTCGACCTGTTGCAGCGCCTCGATGCCATTGCCCGCCTCGCCGATCACATTCATTTCCGGCAGCTCTTTGACCATTCGCGTCAAACGCTCACGCGCCAGCGCCTCATCGTCGACGATCAGCACCTTCATTCTTCAGGCTCCAGTCGGAACAACAGCCGCACCCGGTACTGACCTTCGCGCACTTCATGCTCCAGCCGGGCATCCGGACCAAAGGCCAGCTTCAGCCGTTCCCGGATATTATCCAGCGCCATCTGGTTACCCTTGTGATGGCCGGCGTGGTTTTCGCTTAACACCGGATTGCGTACCTCCAGCCGCAGCTTGCCCAGGTTATAGGTCGCCAGGATCGAAATGGTGCCGCCGGCCGGGTTCGGTTCGATACCGTAATAAACGGCATTTTCCAGCAACGGCTGCAGGATCAGCGGCGGTATCGGCCGGTCCAGCGGCAGATTCTTGGTCTGCCATTCCACCGCAAGCCGACCGGACAGGCGTTGTTGTTCAATGTTGAGATAACGTCGCGCGATATCCAGCTCTTCCTCCAGGCTGATACGCGCATGCACATCCTGCATCGACATGCGGAACAGGTCGGCCAGGTCCTGGACCAGCTCCTCGGCCAGTGCCGGTCTGGAAGAGGTCAAGGCAGCGATGGTGTTGAGGCTGTTGAACAGGAAATGCGGACGGATGCGGGCTGCCAGGGCCTCGATACGCGCCCGTGCCTCGGCCTTGAGCTGCTCTTCCCACTGATGGCGCACATAGAAATACCGCAGAATCAACGCACCGATAATGGCCGCCATCAACAGGGTACGGGCGAGAAAATCACCGCGCGAGGCACCGGCGTCCAGCTCCAGCATCTGCATCACGCTGTATGCCAGCGCGCTGATCAAGAGTGTGATGCCAAGCAACACAGCGTAGCTCAACCCCGCGGCAACCAGTGGCTCGAAGCGCGCCAGCCAGCCGCGCAGGGCGCAGAGGGCACCGAGCGAACCGAGCGCGATCCATTGCACATAGAGCGATACCAGCCCCAGCGTATCCCAGCCCTCGCGGCCAAACTGCCAGCGCGCCAGCATCAGGATCAGTACAAACAGCTGCGCAATCACCACCACCGCAAACACCATGCGGATAGCGCAGAAGTTAGGCAGGAAGGTACGCGTGTCAGTCCCCATGCCGGGAGTGTCTCGGTTCGCGGGCATGACTGCAAGTAGTTCAACCTTTGTTTACGGTATACTCCTGCTCATCGCACTTTCATCGAGGCCAACGCATGTCGAATTCCAACAGCAAACTCTGGGGCGGACGGTTCACCGAATCCACCGACGCCTTTGTCGAAGCCTTCACCGCTTCCGTCGAGTTTGATCAACGGATGTACGCCTACGACATCCAGGGTTCGATTGCCCACGCCACCATGCTGGCTAAAATCGGCGTGCTCACCAACGAAGAACGCGACAGCATCATCGAGGGCCTGACCGCTATCAAGGCGGAGATCGAAGCCGGTGAGTTTGAATGGTCGGTGAGCCTGGAAGACGTGCACATGAACATCGAGGCGCGCCTGACCCAGCGCATTGGCGATGCCGGCAAAAAACTGCACACCGGCCGTTCGCGCAATGACCAGGTGGCGACCGACATGCGTCTCTATCTGCGCGACGAAATCGATGCCTGCCTGAGCGAATTGCTGCGCCTGCAAACCGGCCTGATCGACCTGGCCGAACGCGAGGCCGACACCATCATGCCCGGCTTTACCCACCTACAGGTCGCCATGCCCATCTCTTTCGGTCATCACCTGCTGGCCTGGTTCGAGATGCTGGAGCGCGACCGTCAACGGCTGATCGACTGCCGTAAACGCGTGAACATCATGCCGCTGGGCGCGGCCGCGCTGGCAGGGACGACCTATCCGATTGACCGCGCCTACACGGCGGAATTACTCGGCTTCGATGCGCCAGCCGAGAATTCGCTGGATGCCGTCAGCGATCGCGACTTCATTATAGAGTTCACCAGTTGCGCGGCACTGGTCATGACCCACCTGTCGCGTTGCTCCGAGGAACTGATCCTCTGGACTTCGGCGCAGTTCAGCTTTATCGATCTGCCGGACAGGTTCTGTACCGGCTCCAGCATCATGCCGCAAAAGAAAAACCCGGATGTACCGGAGCTGGTGCGCGGCAAGACCGGGCGCGTCAATGGCAACCTCATCAGCCTGCTGACATTGATGAAGAGCCAGCCACTGGCATACAACAAGGACAACCAGGAAGACAAGGAACCGCTGTTCGACACCATCGATACCCTGAAAGGTTCGCTGCGCGTGTTTGCCGATATGATCCCGGCCCTCGAACCCAGGAAGGAGCAAATGTACCAGGCCGCCTTTGCCGGGTTCTCTACCGCCACCGACCTGGCCGATTACCTGGTCCGCAAGGGTGTGCCGTTCCGCGATGCACACGAGATCGTCGGCAAGGCCGTACGTTGCGGCGTGGAGCAGGGCAAGGACCTGTCCGAGCTGTCGCTGGACACACTGCAGGGCTTTTCCGCTGTCATCGACGTGGACGTATTTGACGTGCTGACACTCGAGGGCTCGGTCGCTGCGCGCGATCATCTGGGCGGCACCGCGCCCACCCAGGTGAAGGCCGCCGTAAAGCGCGCCCGCGCCCGAATTGCCTGACAATTAATCAGCTAAAATCCTCCCCCATCCGGCCGATAGGTTCTAGACGAGAATCCGCATTGCGGCGGATTAATGGAATGTGTTTCAGGGATTGCCGGGTGTTAAATGATTTGTATACAAAAATTCTACAATTCGATTCAAAACAATCAGTTATCATTGGCCGAACCTATGTTTATTGCGCAGACCAATTGAACCCTCTCGGCTAACCCCAGATTCTTATGAGCACCGAACTCGACACTGAAGTCAAAACCAGCATCGACGGCCTGCAGATCGACATGTATGTCACGCGTCTGGATCGCCCCTGGATCGAAACGCCGTTTCCCATCGAAGGCGTAAAAATCAAGTCGAAAGAGGACATCGAACTGCTGCGCCGGTACGCAAACTATGTGTTCGTGGACGTCGACCGCGGACCTTCGCCGGAGAATCGTTTCTGGATACTGGACGCGAAAAAGCCCCTCTCCATACAGGGCGAGGAACCCGCGCCGATCAAACCGGTTTTCAAGGAAACCACCAACGAGTACACCAAACTCAAAAAGTGTTTCTACAAGATCTCGACTTCCGTGGAACAAGAGCTGGAGACGGCTAAAGCGGTCTCGAAAGAGCTGGATTCAAGTATCCGTCGCCTTTATTCCGATCTGGAAAAAGGCCATCAGCTTGATATCAACCTGGTCAAGGACGGCGTCGAGGCACTCGTTGACAGCGTGACTCGCAACCCCTCGGCATTTGCCTTGCTGATACAACTGCAGAAAACGGATGAGTACGCCTACAATCACTCTTTGGGTACATCAGTATGGTGCGCCCAGTTCGGCCGACACCTCGGCCTGGAAAAAAACGACATCTGTGAACTGGCGCTTGGCGGAATGCTGCTGGATGTCGGCAAGGTGAAAATCTCCGATGGACTGCTGTGCAAGAAAGGCGAAATATCACCGGAGGAAGTGATCAAGGTTCGGCAACATGTCGATCATGGCCTGCGCATTCTTGCGCAAACCAGGGCCATATCTCCCCGCGTTATGCGCATGGTGGCGACCCATCATGAACGCGCGGACGGCAAGGGCTATCCTGAAGGCCTGGAAAACGACCTGATTCCAATCTTCGGCCGTATTGCGGGTATCGTCGACAGCTATGACGCCATGACCAGCAGAAAGCCGCATACCGATGTAGTCTACTCGCCCTTCGAGGCAATCGATGAGTTATACAAGTGTCGCGGCAGCTGTTTCCAGGAAGAACTGGTCGAACAGTTCATCCAGACACTGGGCATTTATCCGACAGGTTCACTGGTGGAATTTGAAAACGGCGCGGTTGGCGTTGTTCTGGAAGTGAATGACCTGAAGCGGCTTTTCCCGACAGTCATGGTATTGCTGGACGAAAACAAAAAACCGCTGAATGATTTTCGCAAGATCGATCTTTCTCAGCAGCAGGGCGCGGATTACAAGATTAAATCAGCGCTACCCTATGGTGCCTATGGCATCAAAATGGACGAACTGTTTCTCTAGTCGCTATTGCCGCCAAACTCCAGCAACCATTTTTTTATCTGATCCTGCGGCATCGGCTTGGCGTAATAAAACCCCTGCACGATATCGCATCCCAGGCCCTTCAAAACCTCTACGGTCCTGGCATCCTCGGCCCCTTCGGCCACAACTTCCATATCGAACGCATGCGCAAGATCTATGATCAGCTTGACGATGTTCCGACTTGACGAGTTAGTAACCAGATCCGAAACAAACGAGCGATCGATCTTCAACTCATCCACCGGTAAATTTTCGAAATAGGAGAGGGAGGAATAGCCGGTACCAAAGTCATCGATCGATATTGAAACGCCCAGCGCCCTTAATTCTTCGAGCGCCGAAAAACATCTTTCAGGATCGACCACCAGCGAACGCTCCACGATTTCCAATGTAAGGTTCACATTGTCATTCTTCCAGAGGTTGAGCGCATTGGTGATGGAATCCTTGAAATCCGCCATGAGAATAAAATCGGGCGGGATGTTGATAGACACGCTTAACGGACCCCACTTATCGGTCCATTCAGCAGTCTGCCTTAATACCGAGTTCAAGAGCCAGTAAGTGATGGGCTTGATATTCCCGGTTCTTTCCGCAATCGGGATAAAATAGCCGGGCGGAATCATCCCTTTATAGGAGTGTTTCCAGCGAATCAGCGCTTCCATGCCAACCACGCCGCCAGAATCGAGCGCGATCTTGGGCTGATAAAAAACCAGCAGCTCGTCGTTCTGCAAGGCATCCGCCAACGCCAGCTCAATATCAAAATCATCCGGTATAACGTCTTCTTCGGGAACCTTCGATATGGCTATTCGCTGGTTGGATTCTTTCGCTTCATGCAGAATCGACTCACATTCTTTCATCAGGAAGAGATAATTCGATGCATGCAAGGGACAAAGACTGATACCTATGGTGCAGTCCACGTATATTTTTCTATCCTGAAACTCGAACGGAGACTGAAGCAGAGAGAGTATCTTGTTCGCGGCAAGCTCGGCATGACCGACATTCATCACACCGTTAAGAATCACCGCGTAGGTGTTGTCCCCGATGCGCGCCACATGGTCCTGCTCACGGCATACATTTGCCAGCAGGATGGCGAATTTCCGAAGCACCTCGTCGCCAACGTCATAACCGAAGACGCTGTTAATCCGGTAAAAGCGGTTAATGTCAATCAGCAACAACGCAATCTTGGTATTGAAGTTCGTGGACTCCTTGACCGTCCTGGCAAGCAGTGACATGAATGCGCGTCTGTTATAAATGTCCGTTAAATAATCGAGTGAATTCATTCGTTCAAATCTGGGGTGCTGTTATTGATTGACAACCACGGGCTTGTTGCCCAGCGCCGCCACATCGACTGGCGACACATTCATCTGCTCTTTTGGCTTGCCGATAAACCAGCCCTGCGCATAATCCACGCCGACACGACGCAGGAAACTAAACGCCGCATCGTCTTCGACGAATTCAGCGACGGTATGAATCCCCATGCCACGCGCAACATCCACCAGCGCCTTCACAAACAACTGGTCTTCGGGTGACTTGACGATATCGCGAATAAAGCTGCCATCGATTTTGAGAATATCGACCTTGAGATTCTTGAGATAGGAAAACGATGAGAAGCCGACGCCGAAATCATCCAGCGAAATCTTGCAACCCAGCTGACGGATACGGCTAATAAATTCCTGGGCACGCGCCATGTTTTCACAGGCCGCCGTTTCGGTCACTTCAAACGTCAGGCGTGCCGGATTGATACCGGTGCGCTTAAGTGTAGATTCGATCAGATTCAACATATCCTGATTTCCAACGGACAGTCCGGATAAATTGATGGAGATACCCACATCGCTCATTGCCGTGGGCAACGCTGCCAGCTGCCGCATGGCTTTCTTGACGATCATTTGATCAAGCTGGCCAATCAGGCCGAACTGTTCCGCCGTGGGAATAAAATTACCCGGCAGGATCAACTTGCCGTCGTCGTCCAGCATACGCACCAGGGTTTCAAAATGATGGATATCACCATCCACCACGCTGGCAATAGGCTGAAACGCGAGGACAAATTTATCTTTTTCCAGCGCCTCGACTATGCGTGTCTTCCAGGCCAGCTGAGTACCCATACGCTGACGCTGCATGTCTTCTTCCGAGTAAACGCGCACACGATTGCGCCCGGCATCCTTGGCCGCGTACATGGCAGTATCCGCCATCGCCATCAACTCGACTGCCTCGCGGCTCTGTTCCGGGAATTCCACAATACCAATACTGGCCGTGATATTGACTGCTGATTTGATCTGCCTGGGCCGACAACCACCAATCAGTTTCAGGATTTCCTGTGCCTTGTATTCCGCCTGCTTGGTTTCCATGTCAGGGAAGACGATGGCAAATTCATCGCCACTGACACGCGCCAGCATGTCTTCGCGACGTGACAGTTGCTTGATGGCATCCGCCACCTGGGTGATCAGCTCATCGCCGACCGCATGCCCGGCCGTATCGTTAATCATCTTCAAATGATCGAGATCGATCAGCATCAACACGCCGTAACCATCGCGCGACTGGGTACGGCGAATTTCATGCGCGAAATCGACCAGGAAACGACGCCGATTGGACAGCCCGGTCAACTGATCCTGGTTGGCCAGCATCACCATGCGTTCTTCATCGTGCTTCTGCTGGGTAATGTCGCTCGCGGTGCCGCGATAACCGTGAAATTCACCATCCTCCAGCACCGGGATGCCGTTCATACGCAGATGATGGCGGCCGCCGTCGGCCAGCGTGATCACGCACTCGATATTCTTGAAGGGCAGATAACGCTGGTTATCCGGCTGGATATGCAGCATGAAACTGACCAGGTCATCCCGCGGAAACAGTTCCGCAAGCGTCTTGCTGGAAAAATGCACCGGGTTCAGGCCAAGCGTGGCGCTGACACTGGTGGAAACGAACACGAACCGTCCGTGCTGATCGGTTTCCCACAACCAGTCGGAAGAGCTTTCGGCAAAATCATGGAAGCGTTTGCGGCTGGACTCCAGCTGCCCCTGCGACTGGCCCAGGTCATCCAGCATCTGGTTGAAAGATTGCGCCAGCTGGCCCAGCTCATCGCGACGACCGAGATTGACCTTGTAACCCCATTCACCGGCCGCGATGCGTCGCGTCGCCTCGGCCAGTATACCGATCGGCCGTGTCAGGGTGATGCGGCTGACCCAGATCCCGACCAGCGCCGAAATCAGCAGAATGAGCACGGAGAAAGTCAGTGCCTGCTTGGCGAACGCCAGGTAAGGCGCCCAATAATCGGCATTGGAATGCGCCAACAGCAGATGCGCAATATCTGTCTGACCATCGCCCGCCAAAACCTGGAATACGTGCCCAGTATAACCTTCATCACCGATATCGAAACTGAGTAGCTTGCGTTCATCCGGATAATTAAGCTCATCGAGCTGCAATCCTTCCAGCGTGCTGCCCAACACCACGTTGTTGTGAAACAGCGCGACCTCGGTGCGCAATAGTTCCTTGATGTCGACAATGGCTTCCTGGTTCACCTCGTCGCCTACCAGGATCACGCCAACGGCACCACCCAGCGGGTTTTCAATCGGTATCGCCGTGAGCCGCAGGAATGAATCGAAAATCAGCGCATTACCGTAAGCGACAGGCGCTCCTTTCTGCACCCGCCGCACCAGCTCTTCGATCTGGCTGGATGACAACATCTGCGGGGAGGTGTAATGCGGCTTGCGTCCCTCGGCAATGACATTGGAAGCCCCTTTCTGGAGATACAGGGCCACCATGTCGATGCCGGGCCGCGGAAACAGGTCTCCCAGCATGCCACGCACCGTGCCTGCATCGCCCGTCTGGGTTGCCGCCAGCAGACTGGGCTCGCGGGTCAGGGTTCGCGCGGTATCCTGCAACTGGGCGAAAGCGGATTTCTGCGCCTCGACAAATACCGCGTGAGCCCGCGTAATATCGCGATCAATCGCTTCGTTGACATGCTGACGCACCAGGTAAACCCCGGACAGCGACACTGCGCAGAGCACAGTCAGCATCAATCCGATCATAAACAGGGTATGTTTCTGTCCGATATTCATCCCGGTCAGTACCCCGGCTGGTTCGGGAATAACTGCTCCACCCCGACCGGCTCATGCAATTCATCGTGGCTGGTGCGCGCCAGCACCAGCGATTCAAGTTCGACATCCAGCACCGGCGGGGCTGTCATCGCCAGGACTTCCAGCTCCCGGGTTTCAGCGCCGGGCGCCGAAATCCGTAACTTCCAGCGGCCGGGTTGCAGATCGCGAAATTCAAAGGTCTCGCCCGCGGCGACCGCGCGTATCAGCGGTGTGTTCACCACATCGATGCGCCCGTAGGTTCCGGCGTGGATACGGCAAAACACATGCAGGGCATCTTCATGCAGCAGATCAATCCTGGACTGGTTCCTGCCCTGCGCGGGTTCCAGGTCGATTTCCAACGACTGCTGGGAAGAAGGGGAGAACAGCCTGAAGTAATCATGATCACGATTCACAAATCGAACCGTATCGCCTGGATTGGCCAGGACATAACTGGGATTAAGCCGCTGATTGTTTACTTCAATCGTAAACTCCCGGGTTGTGCGACGAGGCACCGGCTGTCCTTCCAGCGGGTACAACGCCACGCCGATTCGCGGCGCGACCTGAGCAACCGGGTTTTGCATACCACCCTTGAGCAACACCTTGCCCACGAATTCAGCTGCATGGGCGGCCTGATACCCGCCCAGCGCAATACCCAGCGACAGGGTGCGCATCAGCAACTTGTTGGTCTGAAAACTCTTCATGGCAAAGCGGTTAGCGGCAGCTGTAAAACTAATTTAAGGTACGGAATCTGTCCGCAACCCTTTCCCCACTGGAGCTAGCCAACATGACACAGGACACATTGGAAAACCTTCGCGCCCGCCTGGCCCAGTTCGCCGCAGACCGCGACTGGGAAAAATTCCACTCGCCGAAAAACCTGTCCATGGCGCTGATTGGCGAAGCGGCTGAATTAGTAGAACATTTTCAATGGCTTACCCAGGACGAGAGCCGCCAGCTGAAGAGCAAGCAGCTTGACGAGGCCAGGCTGGAAATGGCCGATATCCTGATCTACCTGATCCGAATTGCCGACCAGCTCGACATCGACCTGGTGCAGGCTGCCTGGGACAAGATCGCCATCAACGAACAGCGTTTTCCCCCGGAAAAAGTGCACGGCCGCCACAGTCGTGGCCAGGACCTGGAATAACCCTCTTATATTTAAAGCCCCCGCGTTCAGCGTCGTTATATAGGGAGAGGGCACAGGCTTCAGGACAAGCGCCCGATAACAACACAGGAGTTGATCTCCAAGGAGAACGCATATGTTTCAGCAACTTACCCCCGATCAGTTACAGGCCCTGGTGGATGCCATCCCGGATCCGGTGTGGCTACTCGACGCACAGGGCAATGGCCTGGCGGCCAATGCCGCCGGCGTGGCGCTGGCCGGCAGCCAGTCACAACTGACATCCGACCACCCCCTGCTGGCCACGCCCGGCGCGGATAACAGCCTCATCTACCGCAATGCCGACGAGCGCGAATTCCATTTCTACATCGTGCAGCAGCCCCTGGGCGAGGGTCTGCAGGTGCGGATCTTCCGCGATGTCTCGGAAGAAGTACGCCTTACCCATGAACTGGCCGAACAGTCGCTCAAGGACCCGGCGACGGGACTGCTGAACGAACGCGGCCTGATGGTTGCGCTGGAACCCCAGGTATCGCGCTCGCGCCGCTATCAGAACCCCTTGTCGGTGGTGAAAATGAACCTGGCCATCGATAGCGGCAACAACGAACTACGCCGCAAGATCAGCCATGTGCTGAAAGACCAGCTGCGCTGGGCCGACCTGATCGGCTGTGGCGGCACCCCGAACGATTTCATCATGGTGCTGCCGGAAACCGAACAGGAAGATGCGCTGCGCATTACCGACAAACTGCAAACCAACCTGCACCAGCAGCTCGGCAACGAACTGCGAATTGCTTACGGTGTCGCCGCATGGCAGAAGCAGGACAACACCCAGACCCTGCTGAACAGGGTCGATAGCGCCCTGCAACAGGCCATCGACAGCAACCAGGCGCATGTCGCCATCGCTGGCTGAGCCATTCATTGTCGTTACCCATGGCTAGCGTGATTGCCGAAACTCAAGCCAAGCTGGATATGGACGGTGTGCAACTGCGCACCGTCAAGCGCCGCTTTGCCCTGATCAACACCGACCGCCTGAAGCGCGTCGGGCTGGCCTTGCATGACCGGCAGAAGCAGTTCCTGGATATCCTGCCGTTGCTGTTTCATGTCAATCACCCGATGCTGCCGGGTTATCTCACAAGCAAGACGCCCGCCGGAATCGCCGATTACAAACCCAGCGACCGCACCCTGTCCTCGGCGAAAAAATTCGCCAAGAGTTTTGCCTTTTCCCGGCGCATGGTTGGCAAGACGGATATCCATGCGCTGTACCTGATGGGTTCCAGCGGCACCATCGCCTATTCCCGCAAAAGCGATTTCGATATCTGGGTCTGCATCAATCCCGATCTCGACGAGGAAGAACGCCAGTCCCTGGCGCGCAAAGCGGAAGGCATCGAAACCTGGGCCGGCACGATCGGTCTCGAGGTGCATTTCTTCCTGATGAACGACGAGGCCTTCCGCAAGGGCGAAGTGGAAAGCCTGTCCACCGAGAGCAGTGGCAGCGCGCAACATCACCTGCTGCTGGACGAGTTTTACCGCACCAGCCTGTTGCTCGCCGGCCGCTTTCCCATCTGGTGGCTGGTGCCGCCGGAATACGAACCGCAATACGACGAGTATGTCGCCGAGCTAAAACGTCGCCGCTTCGTCAACGAACATGAAACCGTCGACTTCGGCGGCCTCGGCTCCATGCCGGTGGAAGAATTTTTCGGCGCAACCCTGTGGCAACTCTACAAGGCCGTTTCCTCGCCCTACAAATCCGTACTGAAGATCCTGCTCATGGAGGCCTACGCCGGTGAGTACCCGGACATCCGCATGCTCAGCGTACGCTTCAAGGATGCCGTGTATAGCGGCGATGCCAATCTGGATGAACTTGATCCCTACATTCAGCTGCTGACCCGGGTGGAAGAATACCTGCTGGAAAACGGCGAGCTGGATCGGCTGGAACTGGCGCGGCGCTGTTTCTACTTCAAGATCAATGAAAAGATGAGCCGTCCCGACGGCCGCTCGATCAGCTGGCGCCGTGAGCTCATGCGCGAGATTCTTGCCGAATGGAGCTGGACGGAAGAACATCTGAAAATGCTCGACTCGCGCGCCGAATGGAAAATCGAAAAGGTCATGGAAGAGCGCCAGACCCTGGTCGAGGCGCTCAGCGACAGTTATCGCGCCCTGTCCGGTTTCGCGCGCGAACACGCCTCGGAGCAGGCGATCGATCCCGCCGAACTCAATCTGCTCGGTCGCCGCCTCTATGCCGCCTTCGAACGCAAGGCCGGCAAGGTGGATATCGTCAACCCCGGTATTTCGCAGGACCTGCTAGAAGAACGGCTGTCGTTGCATCAACTGCGCGGCAACGACCAGGAGGGCTGGGTCTTGTTCCGCGGTCTTGTCCGTACCGGCGAAACCGTTGGCCTGCGGCCGATAAAAAGGACCCACAGCCTGACCGAGATGCTGGCCTGGTGTCATTTCAATCGCCTCACCAGCCAGTACGGCTCCATGATCACCCTGCACCCGGAAGACTGCCCGATCAGCACCTGGGAACTGCGTTCCATCACCGACTGCCTGGAAGACATCTTTCCCGAAGGCGAGCTCGCCGAACCGGACATGGAAGCACTGGCGCAACCGGAACAGGTTCGGCAAAACGCCTTGTTCATCAATCTTGGCGCCGATCCAATGGCCAAGCTTACTCGCGAAGGCATGCAACTGGTCAGCAATCGCACCGATGCGCTGAGTTATGGCGGCCGCTGGGAAAACCTCGTCCTCAATTTCGAGATCATCACGGTCACATCCTGGCAGGAAGTATTGACCAGCCGTTACAGCGGCGAGAACACCCTGATGGATTGCCTGTGCGATTACCTGGCCTGGTCACCACTGGACGGTGATCACATCCCCATCCCCGTAACGACGTTCAGCTTCTCTTCCACGCGCGGCGCACCTATCGCCAAGCGAGTGGAAGAGGTCTTCCGCAACGTTATCAACTGGTACTACAAGCGACCGCATGCACAACATGCACGCTATGTGCTGCAGGTCGGTCACCAGTTTTATGTTTTGCAGCCGGAAAACAACGTGCCGCGTTATGAAAATCTGAAAGGACAGGACGCACTGTTAAGCTATCTGGGTCAGCCGCAGGAAGCCTTCAGCCCGGTGGCGTTCGATGCCTACACCCTGAGCGATTCGCCGCTGCACCTGATTTACAAAATCAACAAACCCGGCAAGGTACAGCTGTTCTATCAACCGGATGGCGCACAGGCGACGGTCTACATCATTGATGAGCGTGGCTCGCTGTTCCACCAGGTCGTGGCCTATCACGATGCGCTGACACTGCTTACCCAGTTCCAGCGCTTCCTCGACAAGGTTTCGCATCGGCGTGGCTTCCTGATTCGCGAACTGGGCTTCGAGGATGATGTCGACGGCATCGAGTATTACCAGATCGTGCATCGCCCCGGCAGTCCGGCCAGGCTGGAACGCCAGAATCTCAGCCCCTTCAAGCAATCCAGGACCTATTTTGGTGTACAGGTGATTGGCGACGTACTGGAGAACAACAAAACCGTGTTCACCATGTACTGTAATGAGCAGGAGTTCTCGACACTGGAACATGGCGACCAGTTATTTACCGAGGTTGCCAAATTTGTATTAAGCAAGCGCGCCTCCGGTCAGACCTACCCGATCTACATCACCGATATTGACCTGGCGCGTCCGCTGCTGGGATCAGATGCCGGCAAGGGCCTGCAGACCGTGCAGTTCCTGAATTACAAGAAACGTATTGAACAGCGCTTGAATTCAGCCTTGAGCAAACTGTGAATCAAGAATAAAAAAGGCCTGGCCTTCGAACGGAAGTCTAGAGTTTCTTGCCCGCCTTGATCTGTTTTACCAGCGCGGTGTTGAAACCGCGCACCGCATTCATCGCCAGCGCCTCGTAACGCGCCGGGTCCGCGGCAACGGTATAACTTTCGCCCTTGCGACTGCTCATGCCAAAACCCAGCGCGTTGGATAATCCAACAACGCCACTGTTATCGGTAGAAGCCGTTTTTTCCAGGTTAGCAAACGCATCATCCACGCCAATATCTTCCTCGATACCCAGCGTAGCGGCATCATCCACGTAGCGACCGTCGCGGGAATAGATCACCTGTACGCTGCTGATTGCATCAAGCGAAAAACGAGCACCGGCATTGACACTGACCGTCTTCTGCAACATGGATCTCCCGCCGCCACTGGTCCAGGCGAAATCGAGCGCCACGTTTGGATAAACCACGATGGCATCCAGCGCCGCGCTGGCCTGATCTCCGACATTGGCGTTAAAGCCGGTTGAAACAAGTCCGAAGCTGGTGACGGCACCCACACTGCTCGGTCCGTTCATGATCAGTTTTTTCGGCGCCCGGCCATCCATCTTTTTATCGTCAACAGGGGTCGCGGAACGATGCACTTCGGCCGCTTCCGGCGCCTGGAAAAAAGAGGGCGCATCGATAACATCAATACCCGCTTCCTGCAGCTGCCGCACAAGATCCGCCTGTCCCGCATCGGCAATTTTCTGCAGCAGGCCCGCGTCCACTCCCTGCAAAGTCAGGTCCATGTTGACCGATGCACCCTGCTCGCGCGTGGTAGTACCGGTAATGCTCGCGGTCTGAAACGCACCCACGTTGTATCCAGCCAGCGCAACCCTGGGTCGCTTGGCGAACACATCTACCGATCCGCGCGTTGCCTTGAGTTCGATAGCCATCGGCATATCCGCGATAGGACCGGCCGACGCCAGATCCTGGGGTGCTGACACCGCCTCTGAAGAAGCATCGCCTTCGCCCATGACGGCATCGCTAACCGTTTCCGTGGCTTTGTCCACGACGACTTTCTCGGCTACCTGTTTGGCAAGATCACCCAAGCCAAAGCTGTGACCAACGGCAGAAAACAGGCAAAGTGAGATCACAACAGAACCAATGTTGTACTTCTTTTTAAAACTCATTTTTATTTCCCCAATCGATTTGAAATTTATTAGACGGCCGTATCCTATCCAGACAGCCGATATTGGGCAAGCCATTAGACTGTTTTCAGGAAGAGTACTTCGGGTTGAAGTTCACTCGGTCCTTCTCACCTGCTCGAATATAAAACGCAGATCCCGCGACCAGCGCGCGAAGGTTTTTTGTAAGTCATCATCGGGGTAAAGATTGCCAAAGATGATGGGATCGGAAGCCACTACCAGCGTTTCAATCTCTTCGGCAAAGATGGCAACCTTCAGGGGCAAATAGGGAATCAGCTCGGGGTGCGTGCGCGACAGGGTTCGCATTTCATCCGGCTTGCCGAAGAACACCACGCGGTATAAATCCGTCTCATAACCGAAGGCTGTCAGTCCCTGATCCACGTGCTGCACTCGCGACACGGTATATCCCATACTCGACATGGCGTTCTGCAACGCCAGCATGGTTTCCGCAAATGGCTGACTGGACCGCACCATCAACAGATCACTGGCGTACGTGACCGAGTTCACCAACATCAGTAATGCGAACAACCAGCGCCTCATAATGTCGCCTCTTCAAGAATGTCCTGGTACATCTTGGTCATTTTGTCGCAGGCTTCATCCAGCGCATTGTTATTGAACAACACGCTCAGCCGCTTGGGATTAACCGCATAGACTTTAACGCCAGCCTCATCCTCAACCACCGTCACCCGGCAGGGCAGAAACAGGCCAACGCGCGGATCAAGCTTGAGCGCCTCGTAAAGAAATTCAAAATTACAGAAATAAACGATCACCTGGCGTTGATTAACTTCCGTCTCCGGAAAGAAACCTTCTTCCAGCGGTTGCTTGCGGATCAGGCGAAAGTTCATGCCCTGGGCCGCTCTTTCAACGTTGGCGATGGTTTCTTCCAGTGAATAGGGCGATTCGTACACCAGCGCCGAATCCATTTCTTCCAGACGCTGCACTGGTTCAATGCCTGCCTCGAAACTCCGGATATAGGTCACCAGGTCATCCAGGTCGGAATCGCTTAAGCCCTGTTCACGAAACGACACCATCGGCGTGCCGGCACGGCCTTTTTCCAGCGTTGCCCTGATCATGGCATCCGAGCTGCTGGCGAGAAAACCGCTGTTATTCAGGGCAGGGGGAATAATGGGTAGATCACGCTTGCGCGACAAGGTGACTCCCGTACCCTTACCGCCTTCACCATTCTCACCGTGACAGGCGGCGCAGTGCGTGGCGTAGAGTGTCTTGCCATGCGCCTTGTCGCCATTGATCGGTACATAGGAAAATTTCGGGCGCGGACTCTCATGCCAGCTGCGCAGATAATCGACGATGGCCTGGATCTGCAATTCATCGAGCATATCGAAGGCAGGCATAACACGGCCGGGGCGGCCGAGCTTGATGGTTTCGCGCAGATAACGATCATCCACGCTCGACTGGAAGGACGGCAGCGTCAGGGGAATTCCCACCCCGCCTTCGCCATGATCGCCATGGCATACGGCACAATGCTGGCCATAGAGCAGCGCGCCTTTTTCTTCCGCGACGACGGCGGACAACCATAACAGCCCCAGGCCAAGCATCATGATTTGTCTGCCGATTCCGTGCATCTGCTGATTATCCCGAAGCCTATCCCCTGAACCCTATGACGTGCATCAAGCCGCCGCCATTCCGTCAATGCGCGCCTGCAGCCAATCTTTCATATGTTCTATTTCCGGCGCACTCACGCTGTGCTCCATGCGATACAGGTGTTTTTCCAGCGGATTGCCAAAATTTTCCAGCAGATTTGCCGCCTGCACGGCAAGCGCTATCGGCACCACCGGGTCCTCGCTACCGTGACCGATGAAGATCGGCAGTTGCCGGTTGGCTGGCAGGCGCTCCGCCGCCAGCGCCTCCGGCAGCGCGATATAACCCGACAGCAGCATCACGCCGCCGAGCGCCTGACCATAGGTCAGGCCTGCATGCAGGGCAATGACACCGCCCTGGGAAAACCCGGCCAGCAGGATGTTCTCGCTGGCGATTCCCCGCGCGACTTCCTGGTCAATCAGCTGATGCATCAGGGCGACCGAACGCATAATTCCCGCCTCGTCGATGCGCGCCAGGCTCATTTCATAGATGTCGTACCAGGCACGCATGTTCATGCCGCCATTCAGGGTCACCGGCATTTTGGGCGCATGCGGTAACAACACGCGCATGCCACGCTCCCGGATACCCAGCTCGGGAATCAGTGGCTCGAAATCATGCCCGTCGGCCCCCAGCCCATGCAGCCAGATCACCGTGCCGCGCTGCGTGCCCTGCGCGGGAAGATCGACGCAGTCCAGAACCTCATTCGCCATGTCTCTATCCTTATTGGATTTTTTGCGTTATCGTCGCGAACCATAAATGGCTAGCACACAGATTACCATGACCAGACCCATTACCTTCTCTCTGCTACTGGCGGCTGTCATCAGCCTGGGTGCCTGTGGCCAGAAAGGGCCGCTGTACCTGCCCGATGACCAGCCCGCGCCACCCGCCAGCGAAACAACCGGCGAGTAACCCATGGATCATTTTCACTATCGCCATGGCGAACTCTTTGCCGAGGAAGCCAGCGTGGCCGGGATTGCAGAACAGCATGGCACACCCTGCTATATCTACAGCCGCGCCACGCTCGAACAGCACTGGCGCGCCTTCGATTCCGCACTGGGCGAGCGGCCGCACCTGATCTGTTATGCCGTCAAGGCCAATTCCAGCCTGGCGGTATTAAATGTACTGGCACGACTCGGTTCCGGCTTTGACATTGTTTCAGTCGGCGAACTGGAGCGCGTGCTGGCCGCCGGGGGCGATCCCGCAAAAGTGGTGTTTTCCGGCGTCGGCAAGACCGCTGGGGAAATCGAACGTGCGCTGCAGGTGGGCATTCGTTGTTTCAATGCCGAGTCCGAGGCCGAGCTGTTACGCATCGAACAGGTCGCCAAAATGCTGGGTAAGGTGGCGCCGGTTTCGCTGCGCGTCAATCCGGATGTGGATGCGGGGACGCACCCGTACATCTCCACCGGCCTGAAGGAAAACAAGTTCGGTATCGATATCAATGCCGCGCCCGCGGTGTATGAACGCATTGCCGCCAGTCCGCATCTGAACGCAATCGGCGTGGACTGCCACATCGGCTCGCAACTCACCACAATCGCGCCCTTCGTGGATGCACTGGCGCGGGTACTCGAACTGCTCGATACGCTGGCCGCGCGCGGCATCGCGCTGCATCACCTCGATCTCGGCGGCGGCCTTGGCATTCAGTACAACCAGGAACAACCGCCATTGCCAGCGGAATACGTCAAACCCCTGCTGGAAAAGCTGGGCGCGCGCGACATTGAAATCATTCTGGAACCGGGCCGCGCCATCGCCGGCAACGCCGGGATACTGGTCACGCGGGTTGAATTCCTGAAACAGACACCGGCCAAACATTTCGCCATTGTCGATGCGGCCATGAATGACCTGATCCGCCCGGCGCTCTATAGCGCCTGGCAGAACATCATTCCGGTCAGGCCGCGCGAAGGCGACGCCATTCAATATGACATCGTCGGACCGGTATGCGAAACCGGGGATTTCCTTGGCAAGGACCGGGCGCTGGTGCTGGCCGAAGGCGATCTGCTGGCGGTACGTTCTTCCGGCGCCTATGGTTTCACCATGAGCTCCAATTACAACAGTCGCCCACGCGCCGCCGAAATCATGGTCGATGGCGACCAGGTGCATCTGGTGCGCCCACGCGAAACCGTCGCCAGCCTGTTCGCCGACGAGACTGTCCTGCCCTAGACAACCTTCGATTTCAATGTGCGCCTGATTCGCTATGCTTAGTATGAGCATGAGCGGAAGGTGGCGCTATGGGGTTATCACTGACAATCCGATGGTTCATCGCCGGGCTACTGTTGCTGGCCGGGCCGTTGCTGGCGACCAATGGCAATGAGGCACACCGCCCCATATTGTTGCTGTCGATCGACGGCGCCATCGGTCCCGCCAGCGACGATTACCTGCAGCGCGCCCTGACCAGGGCCGAAGACCAACAAATCGAACTAATTGTCCTGCAGCTCGACACGCCTGGCGGGCTGGATACCGCCATGCGCCGTATGATCAAGAACATCACCGCCTCCAGCGTGCCGGTAGCCACCTATGTCGCGCCCAGCGGAGCGCGTGCCGCCAGCGCCGGCACCTATCTCCTGTATGCCAGCCACATCGCCGCCATGGCGCCGGGTACCAATCTTGGCGCCGCCACGCCGGTGCAGATCGGCGGTATCACGCCAGCGAAACCCAGGTCCCTGCCGACTGACGAGGAAGAACAACCTGCGCAGGATGAACCCGCGGATGCGATGAAACAGAAACTGGTCAACGATGCCGTAGCGTACATAAAGGGGCTGGCGCAATTACGTGGCCGTAACGCGGAGTGGGCGGAACAGGCCGTGCGCGAGGCCGCCAGCCTGCCGGCCGAGGAAGCATTGCAGCTGAACGTGATCGATCTGCTGGCCACGGATATGAACGACCTGCTCCAACAGCTGCAGGGCCAGGAAGTACTCATTCTGGGGCAGACACGCACGCTCGATACCAGCGGCCCCGTCACTCGCTACGAGCCAGACTGGCGCAACCGCCTGCTTGCCGTGCTCACCAATCCGAATGTCGCCTATATCCTGATGCTGATCGGCATCTACGGACTGATCTTCGAGTTCTCCAACCCCGGCGCCATCGTGCCCGGCACCGTCGGTGCCATCTGCCTGATACTGGCGCTGTATTCCTTCCAGCTGTTACCGATCAATTACGCCGGCATGGGCCTGATTCTGCTCGGCATCGGGCTGATGATAGGCGAGGCCTTCCAACCGAGCTTCGGCATACTCGGTATCGGCGGCGTCATCGCCTTTGTGATCGGCTCGGTGATTTTGATGGACACCGAGGCGCCCGGCTTTGGCATCGATATCTCCATCATCATCACCTTCGCCGCCGTCAGTGTGCTGATGTTTATCTTCGTAGTCGGCATGGCGCTGAAATCGCGTCGCCGACCGGTGGTCAGCGGCCAGGAAGAACTGCTCGGCGCCACCGCTATCGTGCTTGATGATTTCATCGGGCGTGGTCATGTACGGCTGCATTCGGAAACCTGGAACGCCGTCACCCGTCAGCCGCTGCACAAGGGCCAGCCGGTGAAGGTCACCGCCATGGACGGTCTGCTGCTGACCGTCGAACCCATCGCCAGCACAACAGAGGAGTCTTCATCATGACTGCCTATACCCTGTACGTCATCATCGCCCTGGTGGTGCTGTTTTTTGTCAGTGCCATCCGCATCCTGCGCGAATACGAGCGCGGCGTCATCTTTACCCTGGGCCGCTTCTGGAAGGTGAAGGGGCCGGGCTTCATCATCGTCATCCCGCTGATCCAGCAGATGGTGCGCGTCGATCTGCGCACCATCGTCATGGATGTGCCGACCCAGGATGTGATTTCGAAAGACAATGTCTCGGTGCAGGTCAATGCCGTGGTCTATTTCCGCGTTATCGACCCGGAACGGGCGATCATCCAGGTTGAGGACTACTACGCGGCTACCAGTGAGCTGGCGCAAACCACGCTGCGTTCCGTGCTGGGACAACATGAACTGGATGAGATGCTGGCCGAACGCGATCGACTGAACGCGGATATACAGGAAATCCTCGACCAGCAAACCGATGCCTGGGGCATCAAGGTCAACAATGTGGAAATCAAGCATGTTGATCTGGAATCCAGCATGGTGCGTGCCATCGCCAAACAGGCCGAAGCCGAACGTGTACGGCGCGCCAAGATCATCCATGCAGAGGGCGAGATGCAGGCCTCGCAGAAACTGCTGGAAGCGGCACAGACCCTGGCGCAACAACCACAGGCGATGCAGTTACGTTACCTGCAGACCCTGACCGAAATCGCCGGTGAGCACTCCAACACCATTGTCTTCCCCCTGCCGATGGATATGATTAACCAGCTTTTCAAGCAGGATAAACAGGACTAGTCAGTGCAACGTATTCCCGAACCGGATTTAATGAATGAAACCAACCAGGCGCTGGCTTACGCGGAAGCGGATTTCAGCGTGCCGCATAATGCCTTTATTGAAGAGTTCCAACACAGATTCCCTGAATTCAGTCATGGCAAGGTGCTGGACCTGGGTTGTGGTCCGGCCGATGTCAGTTGCCGTTTTGCCCACGCCTATCCGCACAGCGACATCATCGGTGTCGATGGCGCATCCGAAATGTTACGACTGGGAGAGCAGCGGGTTTCGCAGCTTGGACTATCCGGCCGCATCGCCCTGCATCAGGCCTATTTGCCACGGGATACCATTCCACACAGTGGGGAATACGCCGCACTTATCAGCAACAGCCTGCTGCATCATCTGCAAGATCCCATGGCATTGTGGACAGTAGTCCGGCAACAGGCACGACCGGGCCTGCATGTATTCATCATGGATCTCATGCGCCCGGCTAGCGAGGCACAGGCAGGGGAGCTGGTCGAGGCCTATGCCAGTACTGAACCCGACATCCTGCAACGCGATTTTTATCACTCGCTGTGCGCCGCTTTCCGCCCCGAGGAAATTCAGCAACAACTGAACCGGGTGGGACTAGACCTTGAAATACAGGTTATTAGCGATCGTCATCAAATTGTCTTCGGAACAGTGTCACAATAATTTTCATCCACTCTGGCAAAGCCGTTGCCACGTCCTAGACTTAACTAGACCTACGCGGGAATTAGGTCATGTCGCAAACGCCAAGGAAAAAATCCAGCACCTTGAAGCGCGCCGCCGGCCCAGGCCAGATATCGCGCGAGGACGAACATCGTTTTCGACTGACCTTTGAACTGGCCCCGGTCGGGATCGCGCACGTCTCGCCTGACGGCCAGTTCTTACGCGTCAATAAGAAACTGTGTGACATCCTCGGCTATCGGCGCACGGATTTCATGAAGCTGGATTTTCAGACGATCACCCACCCGGATGACCTGGCGGAGAATCTCCAGCGCGTGCAACAGATCCTGTCCGGCGTTATCGACAGTTACACGCTGGATAAGCGCTACCTGCACAAGGACGGCCGTGTTGTCTGGGCGCGACTGACCGTATCCCTGGTACGCGACAGCGAACAGCAACCCAGCTACTTCATCAGCGTTCTGGAAGACATATCCGATCATAAACAGCAGGAAGCGGAATTGCGCGAGATCCAGACTCGCCTCGAATCGACCAACACCCGGCTTAGCGCACTGGCGCGCACCGACAGTCTCACCTGTTGCATGAATCGACACGCCTTCATGGAGGAACTGAAGAAAACCTGGCTGTACCATCAACGCTATACCCGGCACTGCACTCTCGTGTTTATAGACATTGACGAGTTCAAGGCCATAAACGATCACTATGGCCACACCATCGGCGACCGCGCCCTCAACCGGCTGGCGCATCACATCAAATCCTCGCTGCGCGATACCGACATCATTGGCCGCTATGCCGGGGACGAGTTTCTGGTCTTGATGCAGGAAGTGGATGACTGCCAGGCCGAACGTATCATGGCCGGCATCCAGGAACGGCCGATTTTTATAGAAACCCACCATCACCAGTCGTTCAAGCTGGATTATTCATTTGGCATTGCCTGCATCACCGAACCCATGATTGAAAGCGTTGAGCAGTGGATCAATCTCGCCGACGAACGCATGTACCAGTCAAAAAACGCCCCTCGCCATTGCCAGTGATTTTCCGCATTGGCTTCAACGCCAATTCCCCGTAAGCTTGCGCCATGAACTTGCGCTTCTCCAAAATGCACGGGCTCGGCAATGACTTTGTGGTGATCGATGCGATCAACCAGCAGGTTACGCTCAGCACCGCCCAGATTCGACAGATCGCCGACCGTCACTTTGGCGTGGGCTGCGATCAACTGTTGCTGGTGGAAGCGACACAATCGGCCGCCGCCGATTTTCGCTATCGCATCTATAATGCCGACGGCGGCGAAGTGGAACAGTGCGGGAATGGCGCGCGCTGCTTTGCCCGCTTTGTACGCGACCAGGGTATGACCAATAAGAACATCATTCCCGTGGAAACGCTCGGTGGGCTGATTGAATTACAGATCACCGATAACGGCGACGTCTGCGTGGATATGGGCGCGCCGGTATTCGCGCCCGGGAACATCCCTTTTACAGCCGATCAGCAAGCTGTCACTTACCTGATTGAAGCACTCGGCCAGGCACGCTCCATCAGCGCGCTCTCGATGGGCAACCCCCATGCCGTGCTGATCGTGGACGATGTCGACTCCGCCCCGGTCGCCACCCTGGGACCGGTGCTGGAATCCCATCCGCGCTTTCCCAGGCGCGTCAATGTCGGCTTCATGCAAATCCTGGCACGCAACGAAATTCGGCTGCGCGTCTACGAGCGTGGCGCGGGTGAAACGCTGGCCTGCGGCACCGGCGCCTGCGCCGCCGTGGTGGCCGGACAGATTCAAGGTCGGCTCGATCACGAGGTGCGCGTGCACCTGCCTGGCGGTGAACTTGTGATAAGCTGGCAGGGCAATGGCCACAGCGTCCTGATGACTGGCCCGGCCGTGACCGTTTTCGAAGGCACCTTGACCCTATGAGCAGCTCAACCCTGGACAGCACCGAACTGGAAACCACATTGACGCCGGAACTGGTGGCTGACTACCTGCAAAATAATCCCGAATTTTTCCTGCAATTTCCGGAGCTGGCGACCAGCCTGCAGATTCCGCATGATTCCGGTCAGGCGGTTTCCCTGATCGAAAAACAGGTGCAACTGCTGCGCGACCAGAACCAGCAGTACAAACGCAAGTTGATGGAGCTGGTGGATATTGGTCGTGAAAATGATGCGCTGCATGCCAATATTCATCGCCTTACCATCGCCCTGATGAGCGCCACTTCCCTGCAAGGACTGGTAGATGCGCTGTTTACCCAGCTGCTGGGCGATTTTAATGCCGATGCCGTTGGCCTGCGCCTGGCGGGCCTGCCCAACGAGTTTGCCGACACCAGGGTATTTGCCTACGACCGCGAAGACCCCGCGCTGGCGGCATTTGAAAACTTTTTTCGCGCCATCCGTCCGATCTGCGGTTTTTTAAAACCGGAACAGCTGGATTACCTGTTCCAGGACAAGGTCGCGCAAATCAAATCCTCCGCCCTGATTCCGCTGGGTGAGCATGCGGAATACGGTTTGCTCGCGGTCGGCAGCGATGATGAACACAGCTATCACCCTGGTCACGAAACCCAGTTCCTGCGCAATATCGGTGATCTTGTGGCCTGCGCACTCAGCTGTTACCTGAAACCGGCCTCGGTGGAGAATGCCGGATAATTCCCTGTCGTCGGCGGCCAATGAGGCCCTGACCGCCTACCTCGCCCACCTGCGCGAAAAGAACCTGTCGCCGCACACGCTCAGCAATTACCAGCGCGATCTCCTGGAACTGGCCGCATTTCTGCAACAGCAATCGCTCACTGACTGGCACCAGGTCGATAGCCAGCACCTGCGTGAATTCACGGCGCGCGCCCATCGCCGGGGACTGAAAAGTCGCAGCATTCAACGCAAACTTTCCGCTGCACGCGGCCTGTTCAATTACCTTTTGCGGTTTGCCCCGGACAAACACCGCTACCGACATAACCCGGCACAGGATATTCGTGCGCCGAAAGCCGAGAAGCGGCTACCCAAAGCGCTGGATGTCGATCAGACTGCGCGGTTACTGGATGGTAAAACCGAGTCTGTTATCGCGAAACGCGACAACGCCATTTTTGAACTGATGTACTCATCCGGCCTGCGCCTGTCGGAACTGATTGCGCTGAACATCAGCGACATTCAACGCAACGACGGGCTGGTGAATGTCATCGGCAAGGGCCGTAAGGAACGCGTGGTGCCCATCGGGGGCAAGGCGCATGACGCCCTGCAGCAATGGTTGGCGGTTAGAGATGAAATACAGCGGGATGCCGACGAACCGGCATTGTTTATCAGTCAACAGGGAAAACGCATCGCGCCGCGCAGTGTGCAACAACGCCTGAAGCAACTGGCGCTGCGACGCGGTATCAGTGCTGACGTGCATCCGCACATGTTGCGCCATGCCTTCGCCAGTCACTTACTGGAATCGAGTGGTGACCTGCGCGCCGTGCAGGAACTGCTGGGACATGCCGACATCAGCACCACCCAGATCTACACCCACCTCGACTTTCAGCACCTCGCCGAGGTGTACGACAAAGCCCATCCGCGGGCGAAGAAACAGAAATAAAAAATCGAGTCGGACCCCGCAGCGCAGCGAAGGACTCTGATTCGATTTTTATTAAAGGCTACCTTTAACATAAAGCCGATATAGTTTTATATGAAAAGCTGCATTTAATACTGAATACCGTCATTCCGGCGAAAGCCGGACAAAAGCGCAAAGCGCGTTGAACGCCCGTAGGGGCGGCCCGGAGGGCAAGCGTAGCGAGTAATCCAGGCTTCCGTATCTCTTGAGATGCACAAAACATGCTTGTGTATCACTTTTCGCGAAAACTGATACACAAACCCTCAATCGTCAGCCCTGGATCATTGCATCCAGCTGCTGGTACACGTTTCGCCCTTTGTCACCCTGCTCAACCGCGGATTTAGTCTTGTACGGCGGATCGATATAGATGCATTTCACCTTACCGGCATACAGCGGCAACAACGCCTTCAACGCATCCAGGTTATCCCCCTGAATCAACATATTCTCGTTATTCGGGTCGCCATAACTCAGCTCCGGCACCGGCTTCAGCAACCGATACGGCACCTTGCTGGCCTGTTTAACCGCCTGTTCTTTATTTAACCAATCGAGTAAGGGCATATCGCTCAGTCACTTTGCTTAATTTCAACAACACGCTAGTCATGCTCATTTTGTTTTAATGCACGATAGCGTTGTTCAGGATGGTTCGGTTTAGTGGGATAGGCAAATTCCAGCCGCTGCTGGCGTACCATGGGGTTCAGATATTCTTTACGCAGAAACTCCGCTGAACGCCCAAGCAACTGACTCATTTGCTGGAGCGAGAGATAACGGTTGTCGCACAACATTAGTATCGTGGCCTCCATTTCCCCCCGAGGTGCTTTGCCTTTTACCGCAACCGCCTTGCTTATTTGCCGTAGCCGCTCCAGATCCTCCGGACTTAATTCCCCAACCTCTGGAGCTGGGCGCGAAACCTCCGGAGCTTTACTGCTAACCTCCGAACCCTGCTCCAGCTCCGGAGGTTTCCCAATATTGTCATTATTATCATACGGTTGGAATGAGAAGGCATCTTCTGGAACGGGTAGATCCGCGCCCGGCAAATAATACACCGTACCGCGTCCACTACCATCCGACTTCAACAGCTTCTCTTTCACCAGCCGCGCCAATGACTGTGTTAAGTCGTGAGAATGCACATCGGTCAGCTCCATAATGCGAGTATGGTTTATCACTCGCTCAACCGCGGCACTCACCAGAATCAGACGCTCCAGTTCACTCAGACCATCGAATGAACTGCCCAACTCATTACGTAGACCTTCGATCACCTCAATGGGATAAAGGTCCAGCATTTTTAATTCCATTAGCGTCTGCTCAGGCTGGCGCTTTTCATGCAAAAGAGGCTGTCGCCACGACTGGCTGGCCCAGCTACTATAAATTATGGGCACACCAGAACCTGCTCGCTCAGCAAGACCGGCAAGCACAAACATCTTATGCAAAGAACGATTTCTGCAATCACTCTCTCCCCCTCGAATGGCCTGCTCGATGGCAATGCGCATCAGCCCAGGATTGCGAAAGCCAAACATATCAGGCCGTTTTACCACGAGGATAGAAAGTCGGCCTGTGTAATCCGCATGCACCAGTGTATTGATTAATGCCTCTCGTAATGCAACATGCACCGGCGAATCATCCTGGCGCTGGCCCTGTTGCAAAGCAAAAGGCACTTTCAAGTCGGAGGTCAGTTTGCGAATAACTTTTCGGTAAAAATCAAACAGGTTGCCGGACCAGCTGCCGTCCAGTGTCACACGATCAATCCAACGCAGCTCTTTTTTGGCTTCTGGGCGCTCCTGGTAGTCAAGCATGTAGTGCGGCACAGCATCGTGAATGGCGTGCAACTTGCCAAACATCAGCAGACCCGCCAATGTCAGCCCTTCTTCGCCTGTTGAACGATCTTTTTTCCAGGCGCCGATACAACGAAGAAATTCAATGGTATCGAGATCATTCCAGGGATGTGTAGCACGACTGGCCTTGAACTGTTGGCGATAGGCCTGCACCGATTCCATTTCTAGGTCCGAAAGATCGTATCCCGTTAACAGCTGACCATCCCGTGCATCCTCAACCTGTTCTGCCAGCATGCGCTTTATTGTTTCATCATCACATTTATGGTCACCTTCGTTAAAGCGCTGATAGGTGCCCATCATGGGATTATTGTTGATATACACTGGGCGAGATTTACGCGACGCCTGGGGAATATGAATCCGTATTAATGACTTCCCATCAACATCTATTACTTCAACGTCACTGTTTTCCAGCAGATTGCTGCTAACTTTTTCTTTGCTATTAACAGTATTCCAGAAGTCAGTAATAACTTTGTCTGGATTCGCAATTCCAATGATTTCAAAAATACCTTTGCTAGACTCTTCAACACCCAGAATAATCTCGCCACCCTGAGTATTTGCCATGGCGCTGTAACTCTTCCATAAATCTTTTGGCAGCTCGCCATTTCCATTGGCACCCTGTGCGGACTTGAACTCTATTTCTACGCTTTCCTTTAAATCCCGTAGATCTTGTTCGTTACTTATTATTATCTTCATATCGATATCTAATTAAAAAGATCAATATAGGGACCATACCGGAACTGCCGATTACGCGCCTGACCGGTTACCTCAGCCAACAAACCGTGCTCGACAAATTTGTTCATCAACTGATTAGCAGCCGGATAAGACACATTGATCAGCTCTTTAATATCCTGCACTTTAATAAAAGGACGCTGGTACAGCGTTTCCAACACCTGTATAGCATTCCCCGCTACTCTGCCAAAGTGCTCGGCGATCAAGGCTCGATGGTTCTCTCGTAGATCAACAATCTTGCGCGAAGTCTCTGTCGCCTCCTGTGACACCTCATAGATACCCTGCAGGAAAAACTTTAACCATGCCTCCCAACCGCCGTCCTCGCGTACTGACTGGAGTTTGTCGTAATAAGTCTCGCGGTTCTTCTTAAAATAATGCGAGATATACAACACTGGCGTTTCCAGAATTTCACGCGCATAAAGCATAAAGGCAATTAACAGACGACCAACACGACCAACACGACCATTACCATCCAGAAAAGGGTGTATGGTTTCAAACTGTGCATGTGCCATACCGATCTGTAACAAAGCAGGAAGACTTTCATCATGCAAAGAGCGCTCAAAAGAACTCAAAATATCTTCCAGTTGTTGCGGAGGTGGCGGCACAAACGTCGCTTCCTGCAAGGTGCAACCCTGTGGACCGATCCAGTTCTGAATTCGACGCAACTCGCCCGGCTGGGCATTGCCTCCGCGTACACCGTCCATTAATACGCTATGGATCTCACGAATCAAACGAATGGATAAAGGCAATTCTTCTAATCGCTTTAAACCATAATTCATGGCACGCACATAATTGAGCACTTCATCCACATCACGTGGGCGTTCACTATCGAAGATATCGGCTTCAACTTCGAGAATATCGTTCAATGAACTTTGCGTACCTTCGATCTGGCTGGACAGCACTGCCTCTTTACGGACATACATAAAGATAAACAGATCGGGATTAGGCAGCGTGCGAATAGAGCCATCGAGACGTCCCAAAGCGCGATCAGCTTTGGATAGCAGCCCCTGCATTTCTGCGTCTATTGCCAAGGGTGGGTCTGGGGGTAGTGGCTTGGGGATGAATGCAGTATGCCCTCCTGGCTGTACTACAAATTCACCTGCACGAGTTAGGGTGTTCATTTTGTTAAAGGCTACCTTTAGGTAGCTCTTGCTCCATGCATTTTATTAAAGGCTAACTTTAACACAAGACCAAAATCTGTCTATATGAAAGCTTGCCTTTAATTAGAAGCCGCTTATTTTCACCCCAAAATAAAAGGGCAGGCGTATCGCCCACCCTTGGGATTCATCACTTCTAGCGCTAAAAATGGAAATAACCCGGGGACAGCGTCCATGTCGCCCCCGAATAAACAGCATTGTTACTGCTGCATACCTTCCATGGCGCCGACCGCTGTATCCTTGGCCTCATCCATCTTTTCTTCCATGGCTTCACCGGCTTCATTCATCATGTCAGCCGCATCGTCTTTCATTTCACTGGCCATGTCGCCCGCTTCTTCAGTCATTTCACTCGCGCTGTCCATGGCGTCGCTGGCCATTTCGCTGGTTGCATCGGCAGCATCGGAAGCCATTTCCTTGGTGGCATCAGCCGCTTCGGACGCCATTTCGCTCGCGCTGTCCATGGCGCTATCCATACTGTTCTTGGCCTTGTCCATCATGGATTCGCCTGAATCCGCCCCGTTATCGCTGCAACCTGCAGCAACCAGTACACTCAGTAACATCGTGGGTAGTAACAAACGCATCGCATTGCTCCTCAAAACATTGTTGCTTTAGTTTATTCAGACCACGACCGTGGTCCGTGGCGCACTATACTGAGCGCGCCTGGGAAAAAATAGTGTGAACTGTGTCACATTCATCATTTCCCAATACGGAAAATCCCTTAGCATTCAACCTGCTTTGAAATGATCGTATGGTGTACAATCGGTGGCCCTTTTGAGCGAGGTCAGTCCTGTGGAGCAGTATCGCGGTACCACCATCCTATCCGTGCGGCGCAACGGCCGCGTCGTCATCGGCGGCGACGGGCAGGTGAGTCTGGGCAACACGGTCATGAAGGGTAACGCCCGCAAGGTACGACGCCTGTTCAATGACCAGGTGATCGCCGGTTTTGCCGGTGGCACAGCGGACGCCTTCACCCTGTTCGAGCGTTTCGAGGCCAAGCTGGAGCGCCACCAGGGCAACCTGACCCGCGCCGCCGTGGAGCTGGCCAAGGACTGGCGCACCGACCGCATGTTGCGCCGCCTGGAGGCACTGCTGGCCGTCGCGGATGCAACTGCTTCGCTGATTATCACGGGAAATGGCGACGTGATCGAACCAGAAGACAGCTTGATCGCGATCGGTTCCGGAGGCCCCTTTGCCCAGTCGGCGGCCCGCGCACTGCTTGAGAATACCGAACTGGAGGCCGCCGAGATTGTGGAGAAGGGCTTGAATATCGCGGCCGACATCTGCATTTACACCAACCACAACCTGACCATTGAAACCCTGCAGTACGAGGGCTAACACCACATGTCATCCATGACACCCCGGGAAATCGTCCAGGAACTGGACAAACATATCGTCGGCCAGTCCGCCGCCAAGCGTGCCGTGGCCATCGCCCTGCGCAACCGCTGGCGCCGCATGCAGGTCGCTGAAGAACTGCGCAACGAAATCACGCCGAAGAACATTTTGATGATCGGGCCGACCGGCGTCGGCAAGACCGAAATCGCGCGCCGCCTGGCCAAGTTGGCGAACGCGCCCTTCCTCAAGGTGGAAGCCACCAAGTTTACCGAAGTCGGCTATGTTGGCCGCGAAGTTGACTCAATTGTTCGCGATCTTGTAGATATCTCCATCAAAATGACCCGTGAAACGGCGATGAGCAAAGTGCGCCACCGGGCCGAGGACGCGGCCGAGGAGCGGGTGCTGGATGCGCTGCTGCCGCAGCCTAAATCAACCGGCGGCTTCTTCGGCGAAACCACGGAAGAAGAAGCCGCTCCCGACAACTCGGATACCCGCCAGAAACTGCGCAAGATGTTCCGCGAAGGCAAGCTGGACGAACGCGAGATCGAGATCGAAGTCGCCGCGCCCCAGATTGGCGTGGAAATCATGGCCCCGCCCGGCATGGAAGAAATGACCAGCCAGCTGCAGGGCATGTTCCAGAACCTGGGCGGCAACCGCAGCAAGCGCCGCAAACTGAAAGTGGCCGAAGCCTATAAACTGTTGTGCGACGAAGAGGCCGCCAAGCTGGTCAACGACGAGGAACTCAAGGCAGAGGCTATCGCTGCGGCCGAGCAGAACGGCATTGTCTTCATCGACGAGATCGACAAGGTCACCCAGCGCTCGGAAACCAGCGGCCCGGACGTTTCGCGCGAAGGCGTGCAGCGCGACCTGCTGCCGCTGGTCGAGGGCTGCACCATCACCACCAAGCACGGCATGGTCAAGACCGACCACATGCTGTTCATCGCCTCGGGTGCGTTTCACCTGTCCAAACCCTCCGACCTGATCCCGGAACTGCAGGGGCGCCTGCCGATCCGCGTCGAGCTGGATGCGCTGACCGCCAAGGACTTTATCCGTATCCTGACCGAGCCGGACGCTTCGCTGACCGAACAGTACGCGGCATTGATGAACACGGAAGGCATGCAACTGGATTTCACCGAGGATGGCGTGGAGCGGATCGCGCATTATGCGTTTGAAGTCAATGAACGCACCGAGAATATCGGTGCACGCCGCCTGCACACGGTGATGGAACGTCTGCTGGAAGAAATTTCCTTTGAAGCCGCCGACAAGGCCGGCGACACCCTGACAATCGATGCCGCCTATGTCGATGCGCACCTCGATCAACTGGCGGCCGACGAAGATTTAAGTCGTTACATTCTGTAATGAGGATATTGCAATGAAGATTCACCCAACCGAAATCAATGTGCACACCAAGTCGCGCACCCTGGAAGTGGCGTTCGATGACGGCGAGCGCTTCACCATGACCGCGGAATATCTGCGCGTAAACTCACCCTCGGCGGAAGTGCAGGGGCACGGCCCGGGCGAGGGCGTGCTGCAGGTCGGCAAGGAAGACGTGAACATCGAGAACGTACAGCCCGTCGGCAGCTACGGCGTACAGATTTATTTCGACGATAATCACAATACCGGCATCTACGGCTGGGATACTTTGTATAATCTCGGCAAGAACCACGACGAAATCTGGGCTGACTACCTGGGCCGCCTGGAAGCGGCTGGCCACAAGCGCCGCGATCCGTCGGAGATTATCTAGACTATTCTGCCAGTGTAGGAGCGGCCTTGGCCACGAATGGTTCGCGAGCAAGCTCGCTCCTACAGGATGCAAAAGCTCAACAGCAGCATCCGAAGTTTGAGAGACACGTAACATGACAGACAAAACCACGCACTTCGGTTATCAGGAGGTCCCCCTCGAGGACAAGGTCAACCGCGTGCGCGAGGTGTTTGACTCTGTCGCCAGTAAATACGATGTCATGAACGACCTGATGTCGCTGGGCATCCATCGTTTGTGGAAGCGCTATACACTGGAATTAAGCGGTGTTCGCCGCGGTCAGCGCGTGCTGGACCTGGCGGGCGGCACCGGCGATCTTGCGGCACGTTTTGCACGCATGGTGGGACCGGAAGGCAAGGTGGTATTAAGCGACATCAATGCCGCGATGCTCGCAGAAGGGCGGCGACGCCTGCTGGATGAAGGCATCGCCGGGAACGTTGAATATGTACAGGCCAACGCCGAATGCCTTCCGTTCCCCGACAATCATTTCGATTGCATCACCATGGCCTTTGGCCTGCGCAATGTCACCGACAAGGATGCCGCGTTGCGCTCGATCTTTCGTGTACTGAAGCCGGGCGGCCAGGCCATGATCCTGGAGTTTTCCCAGGTCCATAAAGGGCTCAAGCCTTTTTATGACTTCTACTCGTTCAAGATGCTGCCGGCTATGGGCAAACTGGTCGCCAATGACGCCGAGAGTTACCAGTATCTCGCCGAGTCGATTCGCATGCATCCGGATCAGGAAACGCTCAAGGGCATGATGGCAGCCGCCGGCTTCGAACGCTGCGAATACCATAACCTCACCGGCGGCATTGTCGCACTGCACCGTGGATACAAATTTTGAGCACCACTCTTGCCAGTGACGCAGTCAAACCCTGGCGTCGACTGGCAGCCAGCATCATTGACCTGTCGCTGTTATTGCCTATTCATTACCTGCTGCTAATCCTGATGCCTAAACAGACAGCGCTCCTGACACTGATACTGATTGGCCTGGCCTCCGCTGTTATCAGTTGGCGCTGGTTTGGCGCCACGCCGGGCATGACGCTAATGGATTGCACATTGATTGAGTCATCAAGCGGAAAGAAACCGACATGGTTCCCCCTGATCAAGCGCATAATCGGCCTGCTGCTGGCATTACTGCCGTTCGGTATCGGCCTGCTGTGGATACTGAAAGGTCCGGATCACCAGGGCTGGCAGGATAAGATCTCCGGCACCGCCATTATCAAGGACGACGAAGGCCGCAAATCGCTGGCGCAACTGGAGGAGGAAGTGCGATGACACCCGAGATCGACAGCCTGTTTTCCGCCGCCATTGAAAATGCCTTTAACGCTTACCTGTCAATGGATCCCGAGGGAGCAGAGGCATTCGCGAAACTGCAGGGCAGCGTCGTCGCGATTGAACTGACCGGAATTAACCTGACATTGCATTTCCTGCTCGGCAAACCGGTTCAGGTCATGCGTCACTACCAGGGAGAACCGGACACCCTCATTCGCGGCACACCGATCGCGCTGGCGCGCTCAACGCTGGATAAAACCGATGGGCTGTTTGGCGGCGACATCGAAATCACGGGCAATACCGAAATCGGTCATCGTTTCCAGAACGCGCTGGAACAGATCGATATCGATTGGGAAGAACACCTGGCGCGCATCGTCGGCGACACCCCGGCACACCAGGCAGGCCGACTGTTCCGCCAGGCACAGGCATATGGCAGACACGCCGAAGGCACGCTGACGCGCAACATCAGTGAATACCTGCGCGAAGAGACCCGACTGTTACCGTCCGCGATCGAGGTGGACAACTTCATGAGCGATATCGATCAGCTGCGCGATGCCACTGATCGACTGGAAGCCCGCTTGCAACGACTCGAAAAAAGATAAGCTATGTTCCGATTTGGCCAATGGTGGCGACTGTTCAACATCAATCGCATTCTGATCCGGCATGGACTGGATGAGATAATTTTTGCCACCCACCTGTTCCGGCCGATTCGTTTTTTCTTTTACCTGTTCCCCTGGAACTGGTTCCCACGCAAACATGTCGAACGCGGTCAACGCATTCGTTGCACGCTGGAAGACCTGGGGCCAATCTTTGTTAAGTTCGGCCAGATCCTCTCCACTCGTCGCGACCTGTTGCCGGATGACATTGCGTTTGAACTCGCCAAGCTGCAGGACCGGGTGCCGCCCTTCAGTACCAGCGAAGCACGCAGGCTGATTGAAAAATCCCTTGGCGATTCGATTAACAGGCTGTTTCGTGATTTCTGCGATGAACCGCTTGCCTCGGCCTCGATTGCACAGGTGCATTGCGCAACGCTACACAGTGGCGAAGAAGTGGTCGTCAAGGTGGTACGCCCCGGCATCGATAAGGCGATTAAACGCGATGTGGAATTACTGCTGTATATCGCGCAACTGGCGCAGCGTTACTGGAAGGAAGGGAGACGCCTGCGACCGGTGGAAGTGGTCGAAGAATTTCAGACCACCATCATGGACGAACTGGATCTACTGCGTGAAGCCTCTAACGCCTCGCAGCTGAAACGTAATTTCGATGGCTCCGAGCTGCTTTATGTACCCGCCGTGCACTGGCCATATTGTAAACGCAACGTTATGGTCATGGAGCGCATCCATGGCATTCAGGTCAACAACATTGAACGATTAACCGCCGCGGGTATTGATCTTAAAAGTCTCTCGGCGCGCGGCGTGGAAATTTTCTTCACCCAGGTGTTTACGCATAATTTCTTCCATGCCGACATGCATCCCGGCAATATTTTTGTCGGCGAAGACGGTCGTTACATGGCCGTCGATTTCGGCATCATGGGCACATTGAGTCCGGAAGACCAGCATTACCTGGCGGAAAACTTTCTGGCCTTTTTCCGACGCGATTATCACCGCGTGGCGGAACTGCACGTGGAATCCGAATGGGTGCCAAGCAGTACGCGCGTGGATGAATTTGAATCCGCGATTCGCACGGTATGCGAACCCATCTTCGAACGTCCGTTAAAAGATATTTCCTTCGGCCACCTGTTATTGCGCCTGTTCCAGACCGCGCGTCGCTTCAACATGGAAGTGCAGCCGCAGCTGGTGTTGCTGCAAAAGACATTGCTCAATATCGAAGGTCTGGGCAGACAGCTCAACCCCGATCTGGATTTATGGCAGACCGCCAAGCCCTTCCTCGAAAAATGGATGAGCGAACAGGTTGGTACCCGCGCCCTGCTTAAGAGCCTGAAGAGCAATGCGCCCAAGTGGGCAGAAACCTTCCCGGAATTCCCGCGCCTGATTCATCAAACACTGAAGCAGGCCGCCGACGGCAAGTTGAAACTGGAATGGCAATCTCGGGAACTGGAGCAGCTGCGCCGCGACATCAAACGCAATCATTCGCGCACCATTGCGGCTATTTCCGGCTCAGCACTGATTATCTCTGCATCGGTTATCTACGGACTCGACGGTTTCGCGCCCGTCATGGTGGGCGGCGCTCCCTTCCTGACCTGGCTGCTGGGTGGCTTCGGTCTGTACCTGCTGATGATTGCCTGGTCGGACGATTAGATACCTTTCCCACTCCGGAGGCATGGGAAAACTCACTGCACGTGCGCTTCGCGAGCCAGAATTACCAGCATCATCAATCCCAATAACACTGCCCACAGAATCATGTAAATTGTCATGGACTGGCGCGCCTTTTGTTTTTCCAGCCAGGTGCGTGGCTTGATACCCTTGAACAGGAACACCAGCTTGGCGGCCAGAATGACACTGACTATGTTCACGGCCAACAACAAGCCGGCGCCAGTTGCCAGCTGCCACTTGCCACCACCAATCAATAGACCCATGGTGGCCGTCGGCGGCAACAAGGCCACCGCTACCATGACACCGACCAGCACTGTTGATGTGCCGCTACTCAACGACAGCACTGCCGCAGCCCCGGATGCCAGCGCCAGCGCAACACCGTCCAGACCCACGTTGGTTCGTGCAAGAATCTCTTCGCTGTAAAAGGGCAGAGGCCAGGCAATACCGATCAGTATGGAGACCGCAAACGCCAGCGCGGCGCCAAGAAAACTCGCCTGGAAAGATTGCCACATGAGCGATTTATCACCCAGCGCCGTACCGAACGCCAAAGCGAGGTTTGGCCCCAGCAGTGGCGCAATCACCATCGCACCAATAATCACCGCAACATTGTTTTCGATTAATCCAATGGCCGCTACCAGGGTAGACAGGCCAACCATGAGAAAATAATTTCTGTCCATGGCTGCACCCTGCGCAATCTGGTGATACAACTCTTCGCGCGTGGTACTGGCGCTGGCGATACGCGCCTTTTCGTCTTCGTCCGCTTTTGCTTCAGGTCGCGGCAAAGCCGCATCAATCGGCTGAATCAGCACGCGCGTTTGATCATTAACGGTGATAATGTTTTGCAATGAGTCGATCAATGGCTGACGCGATTCATCGGTGATCAGAATACGGAAGATACGCCGACCGTCTTCCACTTCGGCACCCGACCAGTAGTCGACTGCCTCGTGACGCTGAGCAATCTCGATCAGTTTTTCGTGGTACTTGGCGGGAGCAACAACTTCGACAACACGCATAAGATTTAATGTTGGCGCATCAACGGCGCTTCGACCGCATCACGCTTTTCTTTTCCTGCAAGTTCTTCAATCAGCGCCAGGACAAAATCCATCGCCGTGCCCGGACCCATGGAAGTAATGGTCTTGCCGTCTTTCACCACGGCCTGGGTTTGGTAACTCATGCCGGGCACAGCCATGTTCTCCAGCACGCCCGGATAACTGGTTGCCCGCTTGCCATCCAGCAACCCCGCACTGGCAAGCGCCTTGGGCGCGGCGCAGATTGCCGCAACATAGCGATCGCTGTTGGCGTTATCCTGCAGCAACTTGCGTAATCGTTGATCCTGTTCCAGGTGGGTTGCACCTGGCAGACCGCCCGGCAATACAATCATGTCGAAGGTTTTATCCAGCACCTGGTCCAGCGTGGTGTCGGCGATCAACACCGTACCGCGCGAGGCCCTGATCGGCTGATCGTCAAGGCCCGCGGTAGTGACTTCAATTTCCGCGCGCCGCAGCAGATCAATGATGGTAACGGCTTCCAGCTCTTCGCAACCCTGCGCTAGTGGGACGAGGACAGTTGCCATGATGTATCCCTCACATATTGCTGTTCCACCAGTTCCGAAACCGGCACCAGGCGAATCCCGACCTGCTTAAGTGTAGCCAGTTTTTCTTCCAGCACCCTCAGGGTTTCATCATGCGGATGACCGATCGCGACGGCGGAACCCTGCTTGCGCGCCAGCGCTATCAATCGGTCCCACTGGATTCTTATGAATTTTTCATTGACGTAGGTATCCAGAAACACATCGCGCGAAATGGAAGGTATGCCTTTCTCATAAGCCAGCTGGCGCGCGACGGTTTTTTTGGTGGTGCGGCTATCGATAAAAAACAGGTTCTGTTTTTCCTTGATTGCCGTCATCAGCCAGGCCATGTGTCCCGGGTGCTGTGTCAGCAGGCTGCCCATGTGGTTATTGACGCCGATGACGTGCGGCACCTGGGTCAGGTTTTCATTCAGCTGCGAACGCAAGTCCGTTTCGTTCATCGCCAGCGTCATCCCACCCTTGTCCAGCAAGCGAGTTGCCATGGTTTCCATCGGCTGATGCAGCATGACTTCATTACCCTGCAGGTGCGCCATTTCTGCCAGCGTGCGGGTATGGGGTTCTTCCGGTAAAAATGCGCATACCACCGGGCCAGGCAAGGCGAGCACTCGCTCGCCGCCATCCAGGGTGCGCCCCATATCATCAATGATAATCGCTATACGAGGAGTGCCGGTCGGCTTTGGCTGACTGGCATCCGGCAGGCCGGAGCCAGCCTGACCAGCACCGGCGAGAAGAAAAAAAAGAAAGAAAACGGATAGAAGCGGGTGGCTTGTGCGGCACAACCAACCCGGCATTACATGCGCTCCGCCTGGATCGCCAGACCCTTGAGCAGGTTGAGCGCTTCATATAGCTGGTAATCGCTCTTGGCCAACGATTCCTTGGTTGCTTCGTCGGCCTTCTTGTCCTTGCCTTCCTTGTCGCCGTTACCATTGGAAAGATGACCACTCAGGTCCTTTTCCTTGATTGGCTGGAAGCCGTCGTTGTCCACTTGAGTCAGCGCGACATTTTCCAGCTTGATGTCCGGCACAATGCCCTCGGCCTGAATCGAACGTCCGGAGGGCGTGAAATAACGCGCCGTGGTGAGTTTCACGGCGGTGCCGTTACTCAGCGGAACAATGGTCTGTACCGAGCCTTTGCCGAAACTCTGCGAACCGATGATGATGGCGCGCTTGTGATCCTGCAGCGCACCGGCCACGATCTCGGAAGCGGAAGCCGAACCCTGGTTCACCAGCACCACCAGCGGCGCGCCTTCCAGCACGTCATCCGGATTGGCGTTATAGCGTAACTGCGAATCGGGCACCCGACCCTCGGTATAGACAATCAATCCCTTGGTGAGGAAGGCATCGGATACCTCCACCGCACCCTGCAACACACCACCCGGGTTGTTGCGCAAATCAAGCACCAGGCCGCGCAGGTGCGACTGTTTCTGCAGATCATCAATGGCATCGACCAGGTTGCTGGCGGTGCGCGCCTGGAACTGTGAAATACGCACATAGCCAAAACCGTCTTCCAGCATGCGGCTCTTCACGCTTTGCACCTTGATGACATCGCGGGTAATGGTGATCTTGAGCGGCTTTTCCTCGCCCTCGCGCACAATGGTTAACACGATGTCGGTACCCGGCTTGCCACGCATGATCTTGACGGCATCGTTCAGGGTCATACCCTTCACCGGGGTATCGTCCAGCCGGATCACCAGATCGCCGGCGCGCACGCCCGCGCGTTGCGCCGGGGTGTCGTCGATGGGCGCGATCACTTTGACAAAGCCGTCTTCCATGCCGACCTCAATGCCCAGCCCGCCGAATTCACCGGTGGTACCCACCTGCAGATCCTTGAACTGCTCGAGATCCAGGTAGGCCGAATGCGGGTCGAGACCGGTCAGCATGCCGCGAATCGCGTTCTCCAGCAGATCCTTATCCGAGACGTCTTCCACGTAATCATTCTTGATGCGGGCGAAAACATCGCTGAAACCGCGCAGCTCTTCCAGAGGCAACGCTGTGACCTGTTCGCGTTCGGCAAACACGCCCTGACCAATGCTCAATGTCACACCCAGCACGGCGCCGGTGAGGACCAATAAGGTTTTCTGTGTCGTCTGTTTCATCTTTACCCGCGGGATATTCCCTACAACAAATTTTCGAACTATAGGCGGTTCAAGCGCTTATTGGCGCTGAACATAGCACAGAGCCGCCTGATGAGATAGCTTCACGACCGTTTGGCTGTCTGAACTGGCTTCGGCTGACCCGACAGCCACTTGAGAGGATCCACGGGTTTTCCATCCTGGCGCAGCTCGAAATACAAACCCGTTTGGGTCTGGCCTCCGCTGTCGCCGGTGCTGGCGATCACGTGCCCAGCTTCCACCCAGTCACCCACTTCACGATACAAGGCCTGGTTATGGCCATACAAGCTCATGAAGCCATCGCCGTGATCGATGATCATCAGCAGGCCGAAGCCTCGCAACCAGTCGGCATAGGCCACGCGTCCGTGCGATACCGCCGCAACCGGCTCATTTCCCGGCGCGGCCACAAACACCCCGCGCCAGGTCATGCCGGGCGGACGACTCTGACCAAAGCGTGCCTGCAGCGTGCCACGGGTCGGCCAGGGCAATTGCTTTTTAAGCGCGGCAAACGGCTGCTGGCCACCGATATCCTTTTCGATATCCGCCAGCGCCGTGCGTAATTCCTTCAACAGGCCTTCCAGGCGCGTTTCGTCCTGCTGCATCCGGCTGAGTTCGCTTCCTTCCTTGCGGATGTCCTTGCGCAGCCTGGCCAACACCTGCTCACGCTCACTGGCCTGTGATTTCAATTGGGACAGCAAATCCTGCTGCGTAGTTCGGCTTTGCTGCAAATCCCCCACCAGCGTTTCGATTTCGAGCGCCAGTCGCGCCAGCTCGGCGAGCGAATCCCGCACGGCGCTGATGCGTTCGGCCCGGGCACTGTTCAGATATTGATAGTAAACCAGTGACCGACCCACGGCATGCGGGTCTTCCTGACTGAGCAGCAGCTTGAACTGCTCCTGGCGCCCGAGGATATAGGCAGCGCGCACCTGTTCATACAAATGCTGGCGCTGACGTTGCAGCTCCTGGTTCTGCTGCCGCTCCTCGCCACGTAACTGATCAAGCCGCCGTGTCTGCGTCGTGAGTTGCTGATCGACCTTGCGCAACTGCTGACGCAGCGCGCCCAGTTTGCGCTCCACCTGACCCAGCTCGGCGCTGACACTGGATTCGCGTGCACGCGACTTGGCCAGCCTGGCCTCGACGGCCTGAATGCGTTCGCGCAGTTGCTTGAGTTGTTTCTGGGTGGCGGCTTCGTCGTTGGCCGCAAGCGGCTGTGCAAGCAATAGGAAAGCAAGAAGACCGATCTTAGCTCGCACTTTCCAGCGCCTGCGCCTCTTCAGCGTCAGAAATGATCGAGGAACCCGTCATTTCATTCGGTTTCTGCATGCGTAACAGGTGAATCAGCGTGGGTGCAACATCACACAGGGAACCGTTTTGCGTCATCTGCACATTGCCCTGGCCGACATAGATGAAGGGCACCAGATTAGTGGTATGCGCGGTGTGCGGCTGACCCGTTTCCGCATCCAGCATTTTTTCGGCGTTGCCATGATCGGCGGTGATCAACATGGCGCCACCGGCCTTTTCCACGCTGTTCACCACGCGCGCCAGGCAGCTATCGATGGCTTCAATTGCCTTCACGGCCGCATCGTAGTTACCGGTATGCCCCACCATGTCGGGATTGGCGTAATTGCAGATGATGACATCGTACTTGCCGCTCTCGATAGCCTCGACCAGGTGATCGGTAACGGTGAAGGCACTCATCTCCGGCTTGAGATCGTAGGTTGCCACCTTGGGAGAAGGCACCAGGATACGGTCTTCGCCCTCGAAGGGTTCCTCCACGCCACCGTTAAAGAAGAAAGTGACGTGGGCGTATTTTTCGGTCTCGGCCAGTCGCAACTGGCGCATGCCATGATTAGCCAGGAAGGCGCCCATCACATTCTGCAATCGCTCTGGCGGATAGGCGACCGGCACGTCGAACTCGGCGTTGTACTCGGTGAGACTGACAAAACACCCGAGTTTCGGCACCACGGCACGCTCAAAACCTTCGAAATCCGGTTCGATGAAAGGACGGGTGATCTGGCGGGCGCGGTCGGAACGGTAATTCATGAATACCAGGACATCATCGTCTTGCACCGTGATCGGCTTGCCATCACGGGTAATGCGCGTGGCCTGGACAAACTCATCACTCTCGTCGCGCGCATAAGCCATCTCGAGACCTTCCGAGGCGGTTGTCGCTTCAAAATCCGCCTTGCCCCGGGTAATCAGGTCATAGGAAGCCTGGATGCGCGGCCAGCGATGATCGCGATCCATGGCGTAATACCGGCCGATAATGGACGCAAACTGTCCGCCACCGAATTCGGCAAACTTCTCTTCCATCATCCTGATCGATTCGGCGGCACTGCGCGGCGGGGTATCACGGCCGTCCAGGAAAGCATGCATGTAAACCTGCTTGGCGCCGCGCTCGACGGCCAGCTGCACCATGGCGTGAATGTGTAATTCGTGGCTGTGCACTCCGCCCGGTGACAACAAGCCCAAGATGTGTACGGCACGGTTGTGCTCGATCGCGTAATCGACCGCGTCGGTCAGGGTTTTATTGGTGTAAAAAGATCCGGTTTTGATGGAACGGCTAACGCGCGTGAATTCCTGGTACACCACGCGGCCCGCGCCCAGGTTGAGATGCCCTACTTCAGAATTTCCCATCTGATCGCCCGGCAAACCGACAGCGGCACCCGAGGTCTTGATCAGGGTGTGCGGGTATTTTTGCCATAAACTGTCCCAGACAGGCTTCCTGGCGGCGGCGATGGCGTTATAGTCGGTTTCTTCGCTGTAGCCCCAGCCATCGAGAATCGTCAGGACAACAGGCTTCGGGGTAGAGGCCATACTACTGTTGCTCAAAAATTGATCCTTTCATAATTAGAACAAGTCTAACTGTTATTTACGCCACCGGCCAGTTATCCCTTGCATCGTCTGGGGATCCGGTGTGCGGGGCGATTATTGGGCCGGAACCGACAGGAAGGCGAAGGTTCCTCAAATGGCTTATTATTGTATAATGTTTTGTTTATAAAAGGCAGTGTCGTAATATCATGATCGTACCGACGGAATCTTCCGTAACCTGTTGTGTTGTCCCTTCTATCGATGAGGTCAGACGCGTTATGAATAGCATAGAGTCATCCAGTGACGAATTGATTACACAGGATGAAGACATCGAACGCGCTTCGCGTTCACTCAAAGCCATGTCGCACCCACTACGCCTGAAAATTCTCTGCACCCTGGGCGATCAGGAAGTCAGCGTGCAGGACATCGTCGACCACGTCGGCACCTCCCAGAGCAACATTTCCCAACACCTGGCCATTTTGCGCGACAAGGGCATCCTGGCCTCGCGCAAGGACGCCAACCGGGTCTACTACCGGGTGGGCGATGGTCGCACCCTGGCGCTGATCGGGATGATGCGCGAGGTATTCTGCTCCCGGAACTAACCTTCCGGGCATTATCCAGCTGCCTGCCCTTGTTTAAGGGCACTGAAACTGTGCCAAGTCTACGCTATGGAAAATCTTGCCGAATTCATTATTAACCACCCTTTTCTGTGGTCCGCGTTTGTTGTTCTCTCGATCCTGATAATCCAGCACGAGATCAAGCAACGCCGCTACGGTGTCCGGCCAGCCGGCCCTCAGTTGGCCACCCAGCTGATGAACCATGAAGATGCTGTGTTTGTCGATGTCCGCGAGGAAAAGGAATTTTCCGGTGGCTATATCGCTAACGCAGTCCACATCCCGCTCAGCCAACTCAACGACCGTATCGCCGAACTCGATAAATACAAGGGCCGACCGGTCGTGGCTTACTGCCGCAGTGGTAATCGCTCCTTTTCCGCCGGCGGCAAGCTGCGCAAAGCCGGTTTTGATGCCGTTTATAACCTCACGGGCGGCATCCTGGCCTGGCAGAACGCCAACCTGCCCATCACCCGAAAATAGCCATGCCAAAAGTCGTCATGTATTGCACCCCCTGGTGCCCATACTGTGTCAGAGCCCGTATGTTACTGAATCAGAAGGGTGTTGAATTCGATGAGCTGCGCGTCGATACCGACCCGGCGCTGCGCAGGGAGATGGAGACGCGCGCCCACGCAACCTCAGTACCGCAGATATTCATCGGTGAACACCATGTTGGCGGCTGCGACGATCTGTTTGCCCTGGATCGCAACGGTGAGCTGGACCCCCTGCTGGGACTGCGTTAAGAACAAGCAATCTGCTGGTTGTCCTGTCATAATGGCGCGCTAGCATAATTCGAAACACACAAAATCAACGGTAGTCATCATGTCTGAAAATGCGCAAAACCCGGCTGAAAAACAGTTCGCCATCCAGAAAATCTACGTCAAGGACACCTCGTTCGAGACACCGAACAGTCCGGATGTTTTCACCCAGCAGTGGAAACCCGAAGTGAATCTCAACCTGAATACTGCCGCCAAGCCGATTGCGGAAAACACCTATGAAACCGTGTTGACCCTGACGGTGACCGCGAAACTAGGGGAAAAAACCGCTTACCTGTGCGAAATCCAGCAGGCCGGCATTTTCACCATTGCCGGTTTTTCCGAAGAAGAGCTCAAGCCCATGCTGGGCGCCTTCTGCCCCAACACCCTGTATCCCTACGCCCGCGAAACGGTCAGCGACCTGGTGTCGCGCGGTGGTTTCCCGCAGCTGGTACTGGCACCGGTGAACTTCGATGCCCTGTTTGCCCAGCAGATCCAGGAAATCCAGGCACAGGTCGACCCAGGCGCGGCCGGCCAACCGCAACACTAAACGATGTCCGGTGCAGGGATCGCGGTACTGGGGGCCGGTTCCTGGGGAACCGCGCTGGCCCTGCTACTGGCACGCAATGGCCACGAGGTTGTGCTGTGGGGCCACTTGCCGGATGCCGTTGCTGCACTGAACCAGGATCGAGAGAACCGGGAATTTCTGCCCGGCTTCCCCTTCCCGGACAATATCACCGCCAGCCATGACCTGGACGATGCGGTCAACGGACGCGATATCCTGGTCGTGGTACCCAGTCACGCTTTTCGCGGCGCACTGAAACAGCTCGCCCCCCATCTCGGTCACAGCCCCAATCTCGCCTGGGCCACCAAGGGCCTGGAGATGGCCTCCGGCAAGCTGCTGCACCAGGTCGCCGCCGAAGAATTACCCGCCGATCTGCCACGCGCCGTCATCTCCGGCCCGACCTTCGCCAAGGAAGTCGCCAAAGGCCTGCCCACTGCCGTCAGCGTGGCCGCCAATGAACCGCAAATCGCCGAGCATTTTGCCGGGCTGCTGCGTGGCGAAACCTTCCGTCCCTATACCAGCCGCGACATGATCGGTCTGGAACTGGGTGGCGCCATCAAAAACGTGCTGGCCATTGCCGCCGGGATTTCCGATGGCATGGGCTTTGGTGCCAACAGTCGCGCCGCGTTGATCACCCGTGGATTGGCGGAAATGATTCGATTGGGCGAAGCACTGGGCGGGCACAAGGAAACCTTCATGGGTCTCGGCGGTGTTGGCGACCTGGTACTGACCTGCACCGACAACCAGTCACGCAACCGCCGTCTCGGATTAGCGCTCGGCCAGGGAAAAGATCGTGCTTCGGCCGAAGCCGAGATCAAGCAGGTGGTGGAAGGCGCCGAGACCGCGCGTGAAATTCATCAACTGGGCAAGGCGCACCAGGTCGAGATGCCGATCTGCGAGGCGGTCTATCACGTGCTGTACAAAGGCATGGCGCCCAAACAGGCCGTGGCCGAATTGCTGCACCGCGAACCCAAGGCCGAGACGCTTTAATTCCCGCCCTCGAAACCACACTGCCGCCAGGCCTCGAACAGCACTATCGCTACCACGTTGGACAGATTCAGGCTACGACTGTTTTCCTGCATCGGCAGGCGCAATACCTGGTTTGACGGGAAGGTATCGCGCACCTCGTCTGGCAAACCGCGCGTCTCTGGTCCAAACAACAATGCATCGCCCGCCTGAAATTCAACACTGGAATAACGCGCTGTTCCCTTGGTCGACAACGCGAACACCCGCAAGGGGTCGAACTGGTTCAGGCAACTGGCAAGATCCGGGTAACGTTTCACCTCGGCGAATTCATGATAGTCCAGCCCGGCACGGCGTAGGCGCTTGTCCTCCCAGCCGAAGCCGAGCGGTTCGATCAGATGAAGGTGGCTGCCGGTATTGGCACAAAGGCGTATGATATTGCCGGTGTTCGGTGGGATCTCCGGCTGGTACAGGATGATGTGAAACATGCGCGCATCATACCCCATCGCGAACCCACCGCTTTGCCAACCTCGACAAACTGAGATGCCATGACACCCGAACAACGCGATTACCTTTCCCTTGATTTTTGTGGCCTGAAACTGGACAGCCCACTGGTGCTCCTGTCCGGTTGTGTTGGATTCGGCGAGGAATACACGCGTGTCGACGGCTTCTCCAATCGCGATGTCGGTGCCATTTGCCTGAAAGGCACGACCGGCACCGCGCGGCTCGGCAACCCGCCGCACCGGGTTTACGAAACCCCGGACGGCATGCTCAACGCCATTGGCCTGCAGAATCCCGGCGTCGATCATGTGGTGGAGAAAATTCTGCCCACGCTCGATTTCAGCGAGACCCGCTTTATTGCCAACGTGTCCGGCTCCACGGTAGAAGAATATTTTGAGGTGACTCAAAAATTCGATAATTCTCCAATCGATGCCATCGAGATCAACATCTCCTGCCCGAACGTGAAGGAAGGCGGCGTGGCCTTTGGCAACGATCCGGACATGTCCGCGCGGGTGGTCGAGGCTTGCCGCAAGGCAACCGCTAAGCCATTGATTACAAAGCTTTCTCCTAACCAGACCAATATCGCCGAAAACGCCCGGCGCTGTATCGAGGCAGGCACTGACGGTTTCGCTGTCATCAATACCCTGATGGGTATGGCCATCGATATCGAGTCGCGCACCCCGGTGATCGGCAACAATCAGGGTGGTCTATCCGGCCCAGCCATCAAGCCGGTGGCCCTGCTCAAGGTTCACCAGGTCGCGCAGGTATGCCGTCCGCACGGCATTCCCATCATCGGCCAGGGTGGCGTCCTGACGGCGGCGGACGCCATCGAATTCCTGATCGCCGGCGCGACCACGGTCGGCGTCGGCACCGCCCTGTTCTATGACCCGCTGGTATGCACCAAAATCAACCAGGGCATTTGCGATTACCTCAAGCGCCATAACCTGGCCAACGTCAGCCAGCTAACCGATACTCTGGTCCTCAACAGCCCCAATCCCTCCGCCCGCTGCGGCTAAAACCCATAGCATTTCATCAAGTTAAACTTTGCTTCTGAAACGCCGCTAGCAACTGAGCGGGTGCCGTTCTCGGCGCTCGCGGTGGACGCAGAATGGAAAACCCACCAGGAAAAATGCAAAATTATTATTGTTGACAGTGGGTTATGCTTGATTCTTAATGAGCTACATCTAGAATAGCCATTAATCAGCTGCTCAGGGCAAGGGAAAGCGAGGGATGTACCAACAGATCAATCTGTATCAGCCAGTGTTCCGGCAGGAAGAGAAAATCTTCTCCAGCCGTACCCTGCTCATCATCTGGGCACTGGTGCTGGTACTGCTGGCGGGCCTGTACCTGTCACAACGCCTTAACCTGCGCGAACTGGAAAGTAACCGCGTCCAGGTCGAAACCCAGTCCGATAAACTCCAGCAACAGTTGAACAGCATGCTGACCAGCACCGATCAGGCCGAAGCCGATCAGGTGACTGCCGAGATCGAACAGTTACGCCTGTCACTCGACAATCTGGAAAGCCTGCTGCAACAGATGAACGGTTCCGCGCTGCCCAGTGCCGCGGGTTTCAGCCAGCTGTTGCAGGCATTGGCCGAACAACGCCTGACCGGCGTGTGGCTGACCAATATTGAAATCACCTCGCTTGGGGAAATACGGCTGACCGGCGTCGCTACCGATGAACGCCTGGTACCACGCTACATTCAGCAGCTACGCAAGAATCAGCTGCTGGCCGAAAAGGCTTTCTCCCAAATCCAGCTGACCAGCGATCAGACCACGGCGCTGACCTCCTTCGTACTTCAATCGGGGAGCGCGCCACTGTGATCAACAAAGAGAAACTGTTGCAGTGGGAAGCGCGCGTCAACGCTTTACAGATGCGCGAACGACTACTGCTACTGCTTACCCTCATCGCGCTGACTTATGGCGTAATTGATCTGCTGTTTTTATCACCCTTGCAGATGCGTATGGAGCAGAGCAAGCAATCGCTGCTCGATGCACAAAACCGTCTGGTCGTGATCGAACAACAGTCGCGCGATTTTGCCAAGGACCAGGACCCTCTCGCTGCACAAAAACAGGAACGCGATTCATTGCAGCAGGCGCTGGCCGAGGTGCAGAACCGACTTGAAGCACGCATGGGCAACCTGCTCAGTCAGGATGAAGCACCGCAATTGTTATCCGAACTCATCGACAAGCAGCGCAATCTGCAACTGATCAGCCTGAGCACAAGGCAACAGGGGTTTTCCGGCTCACCCGCTGATAACAGCAATGCCCCATCCGGATTTAACCGTTTTAACCTGGAGCTGAATATGCAGGGCAGCTTCATGGATACGTTACGTTTTGTGCAAAGCATGGAAGCCAGTGAGTGGCAATTGTTCTGGGACACGCTGAATCTCGATATCGTGGAACACCCCAATGCCAATGTGAAAATTCAACTCTATACACTGGGGACGGGCACCTGATGCACAAACTGTTGTTAATCTCCTTGCTGTTGAACATTGCACCTTTGCAGGCAGCAAGCCTGGCCGATCCCACGCAACCCAGCCTCGGCGGCACCGCTTCCGCCAGCGGAACCAGCCAGCACGCGCTCACCCTCAATGCCACCTACATGGGCAAGACGGATCGCTATGCGATCATCAACGGCGTCAAGCTGCGTGAAGGGGAAACGCTCGGCCACATCCGTTTACAACGCATTCGCCACAAATCTGTTGATATCTCTGCAGACGATCGCACCCAGACGCTGCAGTTAAACGACCTCATAGTGAAGACACGATGATGAATACAAGTACCAGGAATTCCGTAACAGGCCGACCGCTACTCGCCGGATTACTCTTCAGCCTGCTTGCCGGTTGCGCGACAACAGCCGACCAAAAAGGCAGCCTGCTTCCGAGTATCGAACAAAGCATGGATACGCCCGCGGCAGCTCCCCCAAGCGCTCCTCCGCCGGAAGTCTCGGCTGCTCTGATAGCGCCACCTGAAACGCTGCTGCCACCGGTTTCCCGTCCGCCGGAACCGCGATTCGATATCGCCCTGAATAACGCCGAGGCAAATCACTTTTTCATGGGCCTGGTGGAAGACACTCCCTATAACATCATCGTACACCCGGATGTCACCGGCACCCTGTCGCTGGATCTGAAAAACGTTACTGTCGATGAAGTCATGCAGTCGGTGCGCGACGTGTACGGTTATGAATACCGCAAGCAGGGCAATGTGTACCAGGTGTTGCCAGCGCGCATGCGGTCACGCATTTACAAGGTTGATTACCTCAATATCCGTCGCATGGGCAATTCCAGTATGAAGGTCAGTTCGGGCCAGGTCTCGGATTCCACCAGTTCATCAAGCTCAGCTGCTGGCGGTGCCGCCACCACGGAAACCACCACCAGCCAGAGCGTGTCGGGCAGCGAAGTGAATACCCAGTCCGATGCCGATTTCTGGAGCGAATTAAAGATTGCACTTGAATCGCTGATTGGCGAGGAAAACGGCCGCAAGGTCGTCGTTAATCCCCAGGCTGGCGTTGTCGTCGTGCGCGCCATGCCCGGTGAACTTCGCGATGTCGAAGATTATCTGAACACCATCCAGGGCATCATCGAGCGCCAGGTCATTCTCGAAGCCAAGATCATCGAGGTCCAGCTGAACGATGGCTTTCAGGCGGGTGTGAACTGGGCAGCTTTCGGCGAGCCCGGTGATGGAAAGTCGATCGTTGCTGGCCAACTGGGTGCGGACAATATCTTTAAAAACGGTGTTTCCGACCTGGAAGACACCACGATCAATCTGCAGAAAAACGCCAACTTCAGCGACGAAATCATCACCTCCAATAACTTCGGCGGCATGTTCCTGCTCGGCATTGGCGCCAATGATTTTACGGCGCTCATCGAGTTGCTTTCCACGCAAGGCGATGTCCAGGTACTTTCCAGTCCGCGCGTTTCAACCGTGAATAACCAGAAAGCCGTCATCAAGGTTGGCACCGATGAGTTCTTTGTGACCGGCATCGAAACCGACACGGATACAACCGGGGACACAGTCAATCGTAACGTCGACGTTGAAATTACCCCGTTCTTCTCCGGCGTGGCACTTGATGTCATTCCGCAGATTGATGAATACGGCGGCGTCACCTTGCACATTCACCCGACCGTGAGCGAAGTCACCGAAAAGAACAAGAGCATTGCCATCAGCTCCACTGACAACCTGACCATTCCGCTGGCCTTGTCCTCGATTCGTGAATCGGACGCCATCATTCGCGCCAAAAGCGGACAGATCGTAGTGATCGGCGGCCTGATGAAAGAACAGCTGACAGACAACCAGGCCAAAACGCCATTTCTCGGCGATCTGCCCGGCGTCGGTAACCTGTTCCGCCACAAGCAGCAAAGCAGTCGCAAAAGCGAACTGGTCATACTGCTAAAACCTATTGTCACCAATGGTGTCGATAGCTGGCAGGATTACATGCGCGAAAGTGCCACTCGCATCAAGACACTGACTCGCTAGGTAACAGGACCGTTTACACATCATGTATCTGGAGCACTTCAAACTCACCGCGTTGCCCTTCAGCATCACGCCAGATACGGATTTCTTTTTTCAATCCGCCAGTCACATTGAAGCACTCAATGTATTGTTGCTCGCGTTGCGTAGCGGCGATGGCTTCATCAAGCTGACCGGCGAAGTCGGCACCGGCAAAACCCTGTTATGCCGCAAGCTGCTGTCCTCGCTCGATGACAATTTCGTCACTGCCTATATTCCGAATCCATTTATCAATGCCACGGCCCTGCGCATGGCGGTCGCGGAAGAACTGGGTATCGAGTTCGCGCGCAACATCGGTCAGCACCGCGTGCTGAAACTGATTACGGATAAGCTCGTCGAGATCAAGCGCGCCGGTAAACAGGTCGTGTTGATTGTGGATGAAGCGCAGGCCATGCCGGATGAATCGCTGGAAGCACTGCGCCTGTTGAGCAATCTTGAGACCGAAAAGGAAAAGTTATTATCCATTGTGCTGTTCGGCCAGCCGGAACTGGATGTCAAACTTAACCAGCCCAAGATTCGCCAGCTTAAACAACGCATCCTGTTTTCCTATCAGCTGCGACCGCTGAATGCCCGCGAGGTTGCGCATTACGTTCAACACCGGTTGACCATCGCCGGCGTTACCGCTCCCCTGTTCAGCAAGGCCGCTCTGCGCCGCTTGCATAAGGCCAGTCGTGGCATACCGCGCCTGATCAACATCCTTGGTCATAAATCACTGATGGCTGCATTCGGCCAGGGTATGACGGCCATCAAACCGAGGCATGTGCAACTGGCGACGCGCGATACCGAGGACGCCCGGCAGAACGTGCCCTGGCGACGCTGGTTCATGCGCTTTGGCACCATTGCCATGCTGACCGGCGCCAGTGTCTATGTCGTAGCGAGCACTCTATGAGCCTGGTTAATGAAATGCTGCGCGATCTCGATGCACGCCGCGACCGGCTCTCGGTCGACAGCGCATTGAATGGTCTGAACCCGGTACCGATCAACAACGAACAACCCGCCTATGCGCACTGGTTATTGATTCCCCTGATCGCCGCCGTGGTCGGCTTGTTACTCTGGCTCATGGCTGCGAAATACCTGGGTAACCCGGGTGTTCCCAATGAATACCTGGATTCACCCGCGCACGTGGCGGAACCTGTTATCGCGCAAGCCGAACCCGCAGTGGAAACCGTTGAGATTGAGGCAACACCGCAAGTCCCGGTCGAAGCGCCGCATAAAGACCCCGTACCTGTCGTAACCGAAAGGGTTACGCCCGCGCCAGAACCAAAACCACGGCAAGAGAAAATTGTCGCGCCGGAACCAAAACCGGTTATCACCAAAAAACCGCGCACCCTGACGCCTGCCCAGCAATCGGAACAGCTGTATGCAGAGGCCGTAAATGCATTCAAGACCGGTAACCTGCGCCGGGTCGAAACCCTGCTGAACGAGGCACTGGTGCTTTCACCGGATCATATTCGCGCCCGCGAGCAACTGGCAATCACGCTCATCATGCAGCAGCGCCAACGCGAAGCCGAGGAATTATTGCGCGCCGGGCTGGCTATCGACTCAACCCAGGCAAACATGGCCTTGCAGCTTGGCCAGCTGCTGGCGCAACAGAACCGCGCCAGTGAAGCAATTGCCTACATGGAACCAGCCTTGCTGAATGCCGCGGACAACCCGCAGTTTCTCGGCACATTGGCCGGCATTTACCAGAATGCGGGCGACCCGGAACAGGCCATCAATAACTACCAGGCAGCATTAAGCCTGCGACCTAACCAGGGCATCTGGTGGATGGGACTGGGGATCTCGCTGGAGCAGACCGGACAATACGGCAACGCCGTTGCCGCTTACCGCGAAGCGCTCACGCAACAGCGTCTGCGTCCGGATTTACGCAAATATGTCAACGAACGGCTCGCTGTTTTACAACCGGTCGCGGAGACGAATCAATAATGGCCATACCCAAAAAAATCCGCATTGGCGACCTGCTGGTCGAACAGAAGATTATTTCCGAGGCGCAGTTGCAAACCGCGCTTGCCGATCAGAAACGCAGTGGCCGGAAACTCGGCCGGGTATTGATCGATAATGGCTTTATTCAGGAAGAGGCCTTGTTGCAGTTGTTGTCGCAACAGCTGGACATGCCGTTCGTTAACCTCAAGACCTTTGAGCTTGATGCGGACCTGGTGCAACAACTGCCAGAAACCCTGGCGCGACGTTATCGCGCACTGATCCTGAAAGAAACGCCACAGGGCCTGATGGTCGGCATGGGCGATCCAACCGATATTTTTGCCTACGACGAACTTGCCCGCGCGCTGAAAAAACCGCTCAAGCTTGCCGTGGTCAAGGAATCCGATCTGCTGCATTACATCGACCAGTTGTATCACAGCGGCGCCCAGCTGAAGTCGCTGGCCAGCGAAGTCGGCCAGGACCTGTCCGAGAACGCATTTGATCTGGGCGCATTAACAGCTGAAAGCAGCCAGTCGGATGCCCCGGTAGTGCGGCTCATCCAGACCGTGTTTGAAGATGCCGTGATGGCCAACGCTTCCGATATTCACATCGAACCGGACGAAGAGGTGCTGCGTATTCGTCGCCGCATCGACGGTATTCTGCATGAACAGGTGATGCCGGAAAAACGTATCGCCAGCGCGGTGGTGTCACGCATCAAATTGATGGGCGGTTGCGACATCTCGGAAAAACGCCTGCCGCAGGACGGCCGTTTCAGTCTGCGCGTGAAAGACAAGAATATCGATGTGCGTCTCGCGACCGTGCCAACGCAAAATGGCGAGGCTGCGGTCATGCGTTTGCTCGATCCGGAAAGCAATCGCAAACGACTGGATCAGATCGGCATGCCAGAATCTGTGCTCAACGATTTCCGCAAGATCATTCACAAGCCGCATGGCCTGGTACTGGTCACGGGCCCAACCGGGAGCGGCAAAACCACAACCCTTTACGCCGCATTGGCGGAACTTAACCGGCCGCAGAAAAAGATCATTACCGTGGAAGACCCGGTCGAAATCCAGATGCCGCGCATCAACCAGATTCAGGTCAATCCCAAGATCAATCTCACCTTTGCGCGCGTGTTGCGCACCGCCTTGCGACTCGACCCGGACATTATCCTGGTGGGTGAAATCCGCGATCAGGAAACCGGCGAGATTGCGTTGCGCGCGGCATTAACCGGTCACCTGGTTATGTCCACCCTGCATACCAACGATGCTATCAGTACCGCGCTGCGTTTGATCGACATGGGGATGGAACCCTTCCTGGTGGCGTCCTCCGTGCAGGCGATCATCGCGCAACGCCTGGTGCGCCGCGTCTGTGAACACTGCCGCGCCGAACATCCCTTGACCGCCAATGAACAGGCCTGGCTCAAGAGCATACATCCGAGCGACAACGTGCCGGTCTATTACGCCGGTACCGGCTGTAACCACTGCAACCAGACCGGGTACGCCGGACGTACCGGGGTGTATGAATTGCTGACCATGAACGAAGACCTGATCGAGGCGCTGCGGCGCAACGATCAGACTGCCTTTGAAAAGGCAGCCGAGGCACAGGCCAGTTACCGGCCACTGGTGCATCACGCACTGGACCTGGCCGAGGCGGGACAAACCACCGTGGAAGAGGCGATGCGCCTGTCCGGCTGGCTGGACTAGGCGCTAAGGATTAGCCATGCCGACCTTCGCCTACAAAGCCCGCGGCCCGCACGGTGATGCCATCGAAGGCACCATGGAGGCCAACACCTCCGAAGCCGTGGCATCACGTCTGCTGGAAGGCGGCCTGATTCCGGTCAACATTCAGCAGGCCACGCTCCGCGAAGGCGGCATGATGTCCCGTGACCTCAATGACATCTTCCCGCCACCGGTACGTCAGACCGATCTCATTCAATTCTGTCGCCAGATGTATTCCCTGCTGCGCGCAGGTGTGCCGATCCTGAGCGGCCTGAATGGCCTCGCCACCACCACGCGCAATCCAACTCTGGGCAAATCGATTCAACGTGTGCGTGAAATGCTGGAAGGCGGTCACGACCTGGCCAGCGCACTGGCACAACAACCCGATGTATTCGACCAGTTCTTTATCAGCATGGTGCGGGTCGGTGAAACCAGCGGTCAGCTCGACCAGACCTTCAACCAGCTCGCCTATTACCTGGAACGCGAAAAACTCACTAGGGATCGCATCAAGCAATCCACGCGTTACCCCATGTTTGTGCTGATCGTGCTGGCGTTGGCGATTGGCATCATGAACTGGTTTGTTATACCTCGCTTCGCCGGAGTGTACGCGCGTTTCGGTGCCGATCTGCCGATCGTAACCAGGGGCGTGGTGGCCTTCTCGGATTTCATGGTCAACAACTGGATCGGGATTCTGATTGGCCTGGCGCTGGTCTTCTTTGGCTGGCGCAACTGGGTCAACTCCGAATCCGGGCGTTACCGCTGGGACCGCTTCAAATTGCGTATCCCGCTCATCGGACCTGTGATCAAACTCGCCACCCTCGGTCGCTTCACGCGCCTGTTCGGCATGTCGCAACAGGCGGGCGTGCCGCTGATCACCAGCTTATCGGTGGTAGCGCGCGCGCTGGATAATGCCTTTCTTGAAGAGCGCGTGCTGGCCATGCGCGATGGCATCGAGCGCGGCGAATCCATTTCCCGCACCGCCATCAATACGGGTATCTTCGACCCGCTGGTGCTGCAGATGATTGCGGTGGGCGAAGAATCCGGCACGCTGGATGAACTGCTGCAGGAGCTGGCCGCCTATTACGATCGCGAGGTCGAATACAGTATCGAAAAACTGAGCGCCGCCATTGGCCCGATCCTGACCATTGTTATTGGCGTGGTCATGCTGTTTTTTGCCCTGGCCATCTTCCTGCCCATGTGGGGCCTGGCAGACGCCGCACTCGGCCGCGGAGCGCCGAAAATCTGATCCTTACAGCGCTTTTTGCGAATTCCCGGTCAATTCATCATTAATTTATTGCTTCAACCCGCCAAATTCCCTAAAGAAACCCTCCCGCCTGATCGATAACCCAGTTACCGGCAGAGATGCGGGCCGGGCCCGCGCCGTAACCGATTTAACATGGAGATTGGAGTTATGAAGAAACAAGCGGGTTTCACATTAATTGAGCTGGTGATGGTTATCGTCATCCTGGGTATCCTGGGTGCGATTGCGGTCCCCAAATTTGTGGATTTATCTACTGACGCAGAAGGTGCTGCTGCACGCGGTATGAGCGGCGCGGTCAAGGCAGCGCACGCCATTGCGATTGCGGAAATCAAAGGTTTTCCGACAATCACACAGCTGGCGGTAGGTGACGGAACCACCAATTGCAGCGGCGGTCCTTGCGGGCCATACGTCCAGGCTGAAGGTGTTGCCGCAGCAGCCACTGGTGTTCAGGTTCAGATCAACGGCTTGACCTGTACTATTCCGACTTTTACAGATTCCAACTGTTCAACCCCAACTTCTGCCGTGGGTAATACAGTTCAATGTGTCGGCACAATCACCGACATGAGCGGCTGTTCATAAACACGCGCTTAAGCTAACACGGCCCTTTATACCTTCGGTCGTGGGGCAAAAGGGGTGGGCCACAAGCTCACCCCTTTTTTGTTTAGCGAAAGGATTATGGATAAACAGCATCAACAGGGATTCAGTCTGATCGAGCTGGTGGTCGTGATCGTCATCATGGGCATCGCCGCCGCCTATGTTGGCGTCAAGTGGTCCTCCAGCGGCTCGCTGCATGCGCAGGCCGAACAGCTCGCCCGCGATATTCGCCACACCCAGGCCATCGCCATGAGCCAGAACATGCGACTGCAACTGGCCGTCAGTGGCGCTACTTATGCCGTAACTAACAGCGGCTCCCCGATTGCCGACCCATCCGGGTCCGGTAATTTTAATGAAACCTTGCGTGATGGCGTCAGTGCCAGCGGCGGGCCGATCGTGTTCGATAGCTGGGGCCGGCCGCTTAACGGCAGTAACCTTGCCAGCAGCAGCATCAGCTTCACCGTTACCAGTGGCTCGAACTCATCCACGGTGACCGTTCAACCCATTACCGGTTATGTCTCGGTGTCGCCATGAGAGAGCACGCTACTCAACGCGGCTTCAGCCTGATTGAACTGATACTGGTGATCGTCATCCTGGGTATCGCCGGTACCGCCGTGCTGGGACAATTCGCCTACATAGGTCCGGGGCTTCTCAATAGCGAAGCTATGCAAACCGCCGCGCAACTGGCGCAGGAACGCGCTGAAGAAATCCTTGCCGACCGGCGCCTGAACAATTATTCCGCGGCCACGCTGGATGCGCTGGACGGTACCACGGATACATTGACATCTCCCTACGATATCTACACGCGCAGCATCAGCGTTACAGCGATTGTTGCCCCTACCGCACGTTGTCCGGCCGGGGATTGCCGTGAAATAACCATCAGCGTATCGAAAGGCGGCGCGTCACTTGCCGACATTGATTTCATGGTGGCGAATTACTGATGTTGCAACGCGCTAACAAAGGCTTCACCCTCATCGAGATGGTCATCACCATCCTGATTCTCGGCATTATCGGCAGTGTCACCGGTATAGCATTGACCGAGGGCGTACTCGCGTTCCGTGCCAGCAATGAGGTGACCGACACATTGAGCAAGCTTCGGCTTGCCTCGGAACGACTGGCGCGCGAAATTCGCACTGTGCGGCGCAACCCGGCTGATACCAGCAGTTATCATTTCACTGCTCGCGATGCCGACAGTATGACTTTTCAGCGTATAGCCAGCGATGGCGTGAGTGTTGAAACCGTTACCATTGATGGCAGCGGTGGTTCGAATATCACTTTGGGCTATGGCACGGATTACATACTCACCAACCAGGTCAACAGCTTCAGCCTTGATTATTTCCAGGCCGATGGTTCCAGTGCCAGCGCGCATCCAGTCAACAACAACGTTGCCTATGTCGAGTTTGAGATCATATTGACTGACAGTAATGGCAACAGCTATCCACAGCGTACGCGCGTTGCCCTGAGGAACCTGCAATGAGCGCGCTGCCTCGCAAGCAACGTGGCGCCGCGACGGTGATTGCTGCCATGCTGCTGGTCACGGTGATACTCACCATCGGGCTTTCCACGCTACGCATGTCATCCACGGACGTGACTGACTCGTCGCTGCAACGACATGCCACCGAGGCACTGTTCCTGGCGGAGACCGGGCTGGAACGGGCTGCGCAGTACCTTGCCAATGGCAGCAGTTGCGATGCCACCCTGGTAATGGGTTCACCCGATACTTTTGGTAATGGCGATTACCAGATCACCAGTGCCACGCTGGTTGGAAGTCTGTGTCAGGTGCAGGTAACCGGCCGTCGCTTGTATGGCAATGTCGCACAGGCAACGCGTGTCATTGAAGGCGGTATCTCAGTGGGTGGTGGAGGCGGAGTGCTGGAACCCCCCGGAAATTTTGATGATTACTCCTGTATTATATTCTGGTGTTGGCAAGACGACTGGACAGTCGATCCATGGTACGCCACTGGAGGGTGGAGTATAAACGCCGGGCCGGATGGCAGCCCCGCGCTGTGGGTGAACAAGACCAGCACCGGCGGCCCGATGAGCACCACAGCCAATATCAACGGCATGACTCCGATAGTCGTCACCGCCCCGACAACCGTCACATTCAACTATGACTATAGAGTGATTTCCACGGGACAGAGAAGCACGCTCACAATCACACTCTCATCGGGTGGCACGAATTACAGCAATTCCATTCAGTACAATAGTTCAACTACAGGCTTCCAGAGCGGCAGCCTCGATATCAGCATTACCGGCAGCGGATCGATCACCCTTGACGACCTGGAACTGACACTTTCAGCATCAGGCGGACAACCGAAGACTTTGATAATCGATAACCTGGAAATTTCGGGTTCCGGCGGTGGCGGCAGCGTTCAGGTTGTCGGCTGGCGCGAAATTATTGCATGATGCATCCAAATAACAGAGGGACAGTGTGATGGGCTTTTTACCTGCGATAAAAAAACAGAAAACCGGCCAGTACGATGCCGTACTGGTTAACGATGGTCACGTGAGTTTTGCCCGCCTTAATGCAACAGGCGATAAGGCTACGCTGGTCGCCGCTGATTATCAGGATACAGGCGACGATCCACATGCCGCCCTGCATAGCCTGATCAAGCATCATCATGTTAAAGACAACGCATGCGCGACCGTACTCGATGTCGGCGACTATCAATTACTGATGGTGGAAACGCCCAATGTGCCGCAGGATGAACTGCGTGCCGCGGTGCGCTGGCAGATCAAGGACCTGATCGACTTTCATATTGACGATGCGGTTGTGGATGTATTCGATGCGCCGCAAAGTCCTTCGCGCGGCCAGCAGCAGTTGTATGTGGTCGTCACGCGCCAGGACCACATTCAGAAACTCTCCGCTCAACTGGTTGAAGCCGGCGCCGATCTCAGCGTGATCGATATTCCGGAACTGGTGTTGCGCAACCTGGCCAGCTTGATTCCCGAGACCTCGCAGGGTGTTGCCCTGATCTATCTCGGCAGGCACAGCGGCGTCATTGCACTGTGTCGCGATAATATTCTCTATCTCGCGAGGACCATTGAACTGGGTTACGAAACACTGCAGGAATCCATTGCCAATGGACAGGAATACCAGCTTGATAATCTCGCACTGGAAATCCAGCGATCGCTGGATTATTACGACCGCTATTTTCAACAGGCACCGATCACGCAATTGATACTGCTGCCACCGCCGGTCAGCCTGCCGGGTTTCCACAAGGCCATGCAGAACAATCTTGGCCTGGAGAGTCGTACCTTTCCGCTGCGAGAAACCTTGCACATCGGGGACGATGTCAGCGATGAAACGCTGGGCCACTGTGCACTGGCATTTGGCGCCGCACTGCGCAAGGATAGAAAGGTACTCTGATTAATCCATGTTCAATTCCTTGATCTTGCGCGTCAGGGTATTTCGACCCCAACCAAGCAGCTTGGCCGCGTCCTGACGGCGACCGCCGGTTTTCTTCAGTGCCGATTCAATCATGATGCGTTCAAATTGTGGCAGCGCGCGATCGAGCAAACCCTGTTCACCATGCGCCAGTTCACTGTCCGCCCAGCGTTGCAGGGCTTCTTCCCACTGACCCGTGTCTTCGCCGCCATCGGCCTTTTCTTCCAGCAGCTCTGGCGGAAAATCGTCAACATGAATTTCCTGTCCGGATGCCATTACGGTTAACCAGCGCGCGGTATTTTCCAGCTGGCGAACATTGCCCGGCCAGTCGATCTTGGCGATAAACCGCTCGACTTCGGGTAACAGTTGTTTGGGTTCAACATTGAGTTCCTTGGCCGCCTTGCGCAGGAAGAAACGCATCAGCAGTGGAATATCCTCGCGTCGTTCGCGTAACGGCGGGATATGCACGCGAATGACATTCAATCGATGGAAAAGGTCTTCACGAAAACGGCCTTCCTGCACCAGCTTTTCCAGATGCTGGTGTGTTGCGGCGATAATGCGCACATCGACCTTTACCGGTGTGTGGCCACCGACTCGATAGAATTCGCCATCGGCAAGAACGCGCAACAGGCGGGTTTGCAATTCCGCCGGCATGTCGCCGATTTCATCCAGAAATAGCGTGCCGCCGTCAGCCTGTTCAAAGCGTCCAATACGACGATTTTGCGCACCGGTAAAGGCGCCTTTTTCATGCCCGAACAATTCGGACTCCAGCAAATCGCGCGGAATCGCCGCCATGTTCAATGCAATGAAAGGTTGCGCCGCACGTGGGCTGTGCTTGTGCAATGCCTGCGCGACCAGTTCCTTGCCGGTGCCGGATTCGCCATTGATCAGGACGGTAATATTGGAACGCGACAAGCGACCGATGGCACGAAACACTTCCTGCATGGCCGGCGCTTCGCCGATGATTTCCGTGGATTCCGCCTTGGCGGCCGGGTGCTCGCTGGGTTTGCTGTCTCGACTGTGTTCGACTGCGCGCTTGACCAGCGCAACTGCTTCATCCACGTCGAAGGGCTTGGGCAGATATTCAAACGCACCGCCCTGGTAGGAAGACACCGCGCTGTCGAGATCCGAATGCGCCGTCATAATGATGACCGGCAGATTCGGATAGAGCTCGGCAATCCTGTTAAGCAGCTCAAGCCCATCCATACCCGGCATGCGAATGTCGCTGATGATGGCATCGGGTTGCTGCGTTTGCAGCGCCTCAAGCACACCCGTGGCCGAGGTAAAGGTTGTCACCTCCATCTCCGCCTGTTTCAGGGCTTTTTCCAGCACCCAACGAATTGAGCGATCGTCATCGATCACCCAGATACTGTCATTTTCATTCATTTATTGTTTCTCCGGCTGCCTCTATGGGCAGGAGGATAGTGAACATGGTTTCCCCGGGTTCGCTGGTGCATTCAATCAGGCCACCATGCAGGTTGACCAGCGATTGGGAAATCGCCAGCCCCAGCCCGGTGCCATCGGCGTGTCCGGTTACCATGGGATAAAAAATACTTTCCATCATTTCCTTGGGCACGCCAGGCCCATCGTCAATGATGTCCACGCGCACCACCAGCTTGTGGCGCTTCTGTCCAATCGTGAACTGGCGCTGGGTCCTGGTACGCAAAATGATGGTGCCTTTCCCATCCAGTGCCTGCACGGCATTGCGCACGATATTCAGCGTCGCCTGGATCAGCATATCCGCATCCGCATTGAAATCCGGAATACTGGGATCGTAATCACGCTGTACCTCGATACCCTCGGGCACCTCGATGTTGACCAGGTTACGCACGTGTTCCAGCACGTGATGGATGTTGGTGGGTTTGAACTGGGGAACATTGTTGGGGCCGAGCATGCGGTTCACCAGTGAACGCAGCCGGTCAGCTTCATCAATGATGATATTGGTGTATTCCTTGAGCTCCGGGCTTTCCAGTTCCCGTTCCAGCAGCTGTGCCGCGCCGCGTAGCCCGCCCAGCGGGTTCTTGATCTCGTGCGCCATACCGCGCACCAGCTGGCGCACGGCCAGATTCTGTTCGATCAGGTTTTCCTCGCGGGTAATACGCAGATGCCGGTCTACCTGGATCATTTCCACCAGCAGGCCGGGCGGATGTCCCGGGTCGCTTTGCGGCGTCACCGTGACGTCGACAGTAACCTTGCGATTATTCTCCAGCACCAGTTCCAGCTCGCGCTCGGTAAAGGAACGGTTCTCGTTGACCGCGCGCGCCATGCGCACGATCAGGCGCGCGTTATCCATCCATTCCGACAAAGGAACGCCGATTGAACGGCGTGCACTGCGTTCGAACAGCATTTCGCCGGCCGGATTGAGAAACACCACCCGCAAATGGGCATCGAGCACCAGTACCGCCGTGCTCAGGCTTTCCAGAATTCGGGTTTCGCGCACCATCATTGTCTCTACCAAGGCGTCCATAGACTGGGTTTTGCAAGAAGCAAACCAATTTCCCCGCCTGGCGCGAACCCCGGGGCCGCGCAGCAGGTGGCGCCATTAAGGACTATAAATTCAATAAGTTATTGCGCCTGCGGCGGACTGGAAAAAAAATCTGCACCGCCACGTGGAAACATCGCCTTGCCTGCACCATTTTTGCGCACCACAATGGTGCGCGCAACTTACAGGCGGGGTGCTTGTGGTGCCCGGGGCGCGCCTGGTGCGGTGGGAACCTTGGGCGTGGACGAGGCTGGTGCATCCAGCAGCGACCGCTGGCGCACATGAACGGTCACGCTGTCCGAATCCAGCGCAGCGCCGTTGATATTGACCACTCGCGCCGTAATCTGGTGCGTGCCCCGTTCGATATTGGTGATGAGATACGAGGAAGAATCACTATTGCCAATCTTGCGGCCATCCACTGAGAATTCCAGCCTGTGCCCCAGCTCGGTTTTCAACGCGGGATCCAGGTTGACCGATACCATCACCTCGCCGCCCGTATCCCAGAGCACGGCGTCATTGGCGGGGGAGCCGATACCGAAACTGTTGTAACCCTGGTTCGGTACAGGTGTTTCAGGTGGTTTTGGCTGAAGTTTCGGCAAGGGCGCCGGAGTGTAGGTGGACGGTGGCGGGACGTGAATCTTTTCGGCATTGGGATGCTTGGGCTCGTCGCTGAAATGCACATTGCCGTCTTCATCGACCCATTTGTACACCGCCGCCTGGGCATTCAGGGCACAACCCAACAGCATTGTTAACAGCATTTTCTTCATGGCACACCCGCCGAAAAGTCGCGTATGCCTTTACCTTAGCAAAAAAATAAGAGGGACAGAATGTAATTCTCTCCCCCTGCATTCAAACAAAAGCCCCGCCGAAGCGGGGCTTTGCTTTTCCAGTCCAGACCGAGGATCAGAGGCTGTAGTACATATCGAATTCAACCGGATGGGTTGTCATGCGGATACGGGTAACTTCATCCATCTTCAGCTTGATATAAGCATCGATCATGTCGTTAGTGAAGACGCCGCCCGCAGTCAGGAACTTGCGATCATCATTGAGAGCCGCCAGCGCCTGGTCGAAGGCATGGCATACCTGCGGGATCTGCGCTTCTTCTTCCGGCGGCAGATCGTACAGATCCTTGTCCATGGCATCGCCCGGATGGATCTTGTTCTGGATACCGTCCAGGCCCGCCATCAGCATGGCGGAGAAGGCCAGGTATGGGTTGGCGGTGGAATCCGGGAAGCGCACTTCGATACGGCGACCCTTTGGATTCGATACGAACGGGATACGAATGGAAGCGGAACGGTTGCGAGCAGAGTAGGCCAGCATAACCGGTGCTTCGAAACCCGGAACCAGACGCTTGTAAGAGTTGGTTGACGCGTTGGTGAAGGCATTCAGCGCGCGCGCATGCTTGATAACACCACCGATGTAGTACAGCGCGATGTCAGAAAGACCACCATACTTGTTACCGGAGAACAGGTTCTTGCCGCCCTTGGACAGGGACATATGCACATGCATACCGCTACCGTTATCGCCCACGATTGGCTTAGGCATAAAGGTGGCAGATTTGCCGTAGGCATGGGCAACATTCTGAATAACGTATTTCAGAATCTGTACTTCGTCAGCCTTGGCCACCAGGGTGTTGGCTCCAACACCGATTTCACACTGGCCGGCAGTCGCCACTTCGTGATGGTGCACTTCGGACACCAGGCCCATTTCGTCCAGAGCCAGACACATGGCGGCACGCAGATCGTGCAGTGAATCGACCGGCGGTACCGGGAAATAACCGCCTTTAACGCCCGGGCGGTGACCCATGTTGCCGTCCGAGAAAACACGTTCGGTGTTCCAGGAAGCTTCCTCGGAATCAACCTTGCAGAAAGAACCGCTGATGTCGGAACCCCAACGAACGTCATCGAAGACGAAGAATTCGTTTTCCGGTCCGAACAAGGCCTTGTCGGCAATACCGGTGCTCTTCAGATAGGCTTCGGCGCGTGACGCAATGGAACGGGGATCGCGCTCGTAACCCTGCATGGTGCTGGGTTCCAGAATGGTACAGCGAATGTTCAGCTGCGGCTCATCGGCGAACGGGTCCATGACGGCAGTCGTGGTATCCGGCATCAGGATCATGTCGGATTCATTAATACCTTTCCAGCCAGCAATACTGGAACCATCGAACATCTTGCCGTCCTTGAAGAAGGAAGCATCGATCTGATGATGGGGCATGGTTACGTGCTGTTCCTTGCCACGGGTATCGGTAAAGCGCAGGTCAACGAACTGAACGCCGTTGTCCTTAATCATTTTGGTGACCTTGGCTGCTGTCATTGCAATCTCTCCAGACTTTGCGATTAATCAATTGTGAGTTTCGGGATCGAGGGGCCTGCCGTTGGCCGACCCACCTACCGGGAATTTTTTGGTGTTCAAGTCAGTGCACGTTCTATGCCACGGGCTTTTGTATTTACAAATCAACAGGCTACCTGAGTTTGGCTGCTGGACGGGGTATTCAAGGCACCGAAATAGTGCGCCCATTTTTTGCTATGCACTAATTAGGGGCATCCGTGAAGTAAAGCCTGACCCGACCACCGTGCGTGACCTCAGAGGCCGCATCCTGCAACGCCTGCGTCAGGCTTGCAACTATTTCTCGCGAAACGGCCCGCTCCAGTGGCAGCACCACATCGACATTCACTCGCCCCTTCATATAGTGCAACGTGATATCCGTGCATTCGCCCAGCGGCAACCGGTCCGCCCAGACCCGCGTCAGTTCGTCCAGGATTTCTTCGCGTAACGGCAGGTTTCGGCTTGGAGAGCCTTCTTCATCATCTTCGGGATCGATGTGCACGGTCACATCGTTGACTTCATCATCGCGATTGATCAGCAGGGTACGGACTTGTTCGCCGATCTGGTGTCCCTCGGAAACGCTCAAGGTCGGACTCACCTGGATATGCACATCCACCAGCACATCGCCGCCACTGCGGCGGGTGCGCAGCATATGGCAATCGTTGACACCAGGAACGGACTCGATAGCCTCCTTTATAGCGGCAACCTCGTTCGCATCCAGCGCCGTATCAATCAGCTCACGCACGCTGTGCCAGGACAGATCCCAGGCTATCTTGCCGATCATTAAACCGACCGCGATGGCGGCGACGGCGTCCAGATAGAGATAACCGAACATGGTGCCGATCAGGCCAACCAGCACCACCACCGAGGAAATGGCATCGGTTCGACTGTGCCAGGCATTGGCGCGCAGCATATTCGATTTCAACTCGCGCGCAACGCGCATGGTGTACTGGAAAATCGCTTCCTTGGCGACAATGGAAATAACCGTAATTACCAACGCCAGGATTCCTGGATGAGAGAGGTGGCTTGCATCCAGCAGGCGTTGCACCGCTTCGTACACAATGCCAATGGCAACCAGCATCAACGCAATCCCGAGCCCGACCGTGGCGATGGTTTCAATACGCCCGTGTCCGTAAGGATGCTCATCGTCGGCCTTGCGGTCGGCATGCTTGGCGGCATACAGCACCATGAAATCCGTGGCCAGATCAGACAAGGAATGAATACCGTCGGCAATCAGTGCCTGTGAGTTGGCGATATAGCCGACAATGATCTTGGCAATACCGAGCAGGAGATCGATCCAGGCGCCCAGTACCGTGATGAAGCGGATGCGCGCGTAGCGTTCGCTTCCCTGATTGGCGCCCGGCGCGTGATGATGGTGAGTATGTCCCATTAAGACTCGCAGACCTTGATACGAATGGCGATGTCGCGATCCTGCTCATCAATGCCAAGCACTTCATGGCCATTGATACGACACCAGGTGGGAATGTCGACTATCGCACCCGGATCGGTGCAATGCACAACCAGGATGTCATTCACCGCCATGCTATTGATCTTGTCCTGGGTGCGAATGACCGGTAATGGACAGAGTATATTGCGCGCATCCAGCTCAATTTCGCTCACAACACCCAGCCCTCTTTAATGTCGTCAGAATGTATCGGCGCAACATCTATTTCGTAGGGCGTTTCATTAATACGAGTAATTTCCACCCGCACCTGATCAGCATCGCGTCCCTGCGAATAGCGGGCGACAATGCGCGCCGCGAGTTGCAGATCGTCTTCGTTGGCCACGCCGTCCAGCAGTGCCAGTGGTCCCATGTGACTTACCGTTTTCAGATGAATGAATTGCTTGCGATAGCCTTCCATGAAGCGGTTTTCGCCTTCTTCACGGCCGATGATCAACTTGAAATGTGGCCTGGGCCGGATATGTCGGCCGACCTTCAGCAACATGATGTCATCGATTTCATATTGCCGCTTGCCGCGCGCCTGCCACAAATCAGACAGCTTTACCGAGTACTGCGCATCGGTCAGGAAACAACAGCCGCCGGCCGGTTGCGCCCAGTCGGTAAAGCCAAACTCCCTGGCAAGCGCAAATTGCGGCTTGCGCGAACGGCCGCTGAAATCATGCAGCTGGTCGCGATTGACCCAGCCCTCGCGTTCCGGCTTTGTCTCGGGCAAGTTTTTTGCGCACAGCGGGCGCAATAACAAATCCTCGGCACCGGATTCCGCCGACACAATCGGCATGGTCTGCTTGCGTTGCGACATCGGGCGCTGGCCGATCACCTCGCCGGTAATGATGAAATCGAAGCCGTGTTTTCTGGCCCATTCCACCGCTTTGCTTACCATGAACACCTTGCAGTCCAGGCAGGGATTCAGGTTGGCACCGTAACCGTGCTTGGGATTCAGCACGACATCTTTATATTCCTCGATAACATCGATGATGTGCAGCTTCATCCCCAGCTGTTCCGCTACCCACAGGGCGTTGTTGCGCTTGGGCTTGGCCTTGTCTTTTTTGCGAATGGCATGGGTATGGCCTTCCACACAGAAACCGGTGAAGAAGTTAATACCTTCTACATGCACGCCCTGCTCCTGAATCACTTTGGCGGCGAGCATGGAATCCAATCCCCCGGAGACGAGGGCGACTGCTTTACGTTGTTGCATGGAATTTAATGGAAATAGCTGAATTGGACAGTTATTTTAGCGGATCAACAAAAAAGGGGACAGATTTGAAATCTGGCCCCTCATATCAAGTGGCATTCAGCTGATTTCGGTTAGTTTTTTGCTCGCTCCATAAGATTCTGAGTCGCTCGAAAAAACACCCTCATCAGCTTGGTCGAGTATTAGAGGGAATAACCGGAAACCCATCCGTCTCTGCCGCAACCGCCTTAAATGCCCGCTGGCTACCGGTATCCGCCCACAGCTCGAGTTGTTGCAGTACACCCAGGGTGGGCACCCCATCTATTTCCCGCATGGCCTGCAGGACATCACGCAGATTGACGAAGCCTTCCGCCAGGTTGAGGTAAATCTCGCCCGCCGCCTTTTCGAGCCGCTGCGCCAGCAAATCGTAGGCCGAGCGGCCCATATTGATGAAATAGCTGACCTTTACCAGCCGACGTTCGGCCTGTTCGGGGAAAAAACCGGAAAAGATGAGACATTGATCGCCAACGTCACGCAGCATGCCGGCCTGTTGCTGGCCCTGGCTCAGACAGGAGCGTAGATAATCCAGTGCCATGATTCGCCCGGCAAGGTCGGGGCGCGCCACGAAACGCATCATTAGAAAGACCAGGTAGCTTTCCAGCTCCTCGCCGAGGTGACATTCGCAGGCGGCCTCGGCCTCGTGGACCAGGGCCTGCCATTGCGCTGTTGCGGTAGGTTCGAGTACCAGTTGTGCCATGTTGCGCACCTCCGGGTGTGTCTAGTGAGTTTATCGACTGAACAACGTCCTCGCTTTAAGCTGAAGATTATGCATTTCTCAGGCCAATTCAATAGTCGACAGCGAGCCAACTGATTGATTATTATCCGCAACTCAGGATTTCCAATAACAACATGAGAGGATCAATCATGAAAATTCGCTTCATCGGCACGGCAGTTCTTGCGGCATTAATTTCACAACCCACCTTTGCGGAAGGCATGGGCTATATCGGTGCAACCATCGGCTCATCTTCAGTGGATGATTCATCGGGCGATCTGGACACGGCGCTCGTGGCAACCGGTTTTGCTACCGCATCGACCAACCTTGATGACTCGGATACAGGTTTCAAGATATTCGGGGGCTATCTGTACAACGAAAACTGGGGTGTGGAAGTCGGCTACATGGATCTCGGCGAATTCGGTTTCTCCGGGGCGACCACCGGCCCAGTCGTGAACTACTCCGGCAACATTGAAGTTGATACCTGGTATCTCGCTGGCGTGCTGAATTTGCCCGTTGCCGACACCATTGCGATTAACGCACGCGCGGGTTTCGCGTTTTGGGATGCGTCCGCCAGCGTAACTGCGGGGACGGGTGGCGTCAGCAATACCGTAAGTGGTTCCGCTGACGATGATGGCACTGATGCCATCATCGGCGTTGGCGTTTCATTCAATGTCACCGACAACATGGCTATTCGCGTGGACTATGACCGCATCAACACAGACGATGAAGTGGACATGTTCTCGGCTGGCCTGCAAATGTCATTCTAATCCGGCCACAGACAGCTACAGCGGTCGATTGCCGCTGTAGCTTGCCGCCGCTAAGTGCTACCATCGCGCCATTGCCAATACAGGGCAAAGAATTATCTGGAGGAGACCATAATGAACAAGACTATTTTTTCAGCTGCATCTCTCATCGCCGCGCTGGCAGTCAGCGGCACGGCCATGGCCGGCGGCTATGCCGGCATGAGCATTGGCCAGTCAACCATCGACGATACCGTCAACAACGTATCGGTTGACGAAAGCTCCACTGCCTGGAAGGTATATGGCGGTTTCGGCATCACCGACATGTTCGGCGCGGAACTGGGCTGGGCCGACCTGGGTGACCACAACGAATCCGGCGCAGTGGACATCGAAACCGACGGTTTCTATGGCGCGGGCACCATCAACCTGCCATTGGGCGACTCCGGCTTCTCCGCCATCGGCAAGGCGGGTTTCTACATGTGGGATCAGGATGTGAACACCCTGAGCGACGACGGCGTGGATGCCATGTACGGCCTGGGCGTGAAGTACATTTACGATGACATGCTCGGAATTGCCCTCGAATGGGAACGCTACAATGTCGATAACGAAGTCGACATGATTTCGCTGGGCCTGACCCTGAATTTCTAATGCCCCTTCCGCCCGGCGCGCACTGCGCCGGGCATTTCCCGGACGCGTGATCGCCTCGGGCCGCGCAAGCCGTTATACTGACCCGCCTGTTGTTAACCAGAATGAAAACCCAGCATGTCAGCGGCCAATACAAGCAACCCGGATTCCGTTTTTAACATCGCCACCTTCCAGGGCATGATCCTCGCACTGCAGGCCTACTGGGCCCGGCAGGGCTGCGTGGTACTGCAACCCCTGGACATGGAAGTCGGCGCCGGCACCTTTCACCCCGCCACCTTCCTGCGTGCCATCGGCCCGGAACCCTGGCGCTCGGCCTACGTGCAGCCTTCGCGGCGTCCAACCGACGGTCGCTATGGCGAAAACCCGAACCGGCTGCAGCACTACTACCAGTTCCAGGTGGTACTGAAACCCTCGCCGCTGGATATCCAGGATCTCTATCTCGGTTCGCTCAAGGAACTGGGGCTCGACACAGCCATCCATGACATTCGCTTTGTCGAAGATAACTGGGAGTCGCCGACCCTGGGCGCCTGGGGACTCGGCTGGGAAGTCTGGTTGAACGGTATGGAAGTCACCCAGTTCACCTATTTCCAGCAGGTCGGCGGCCTGGATTGCAAACCGGTCACCGGCGAAATCACTTACGGCCTGGAGCGCATTGCCATGTACCTGCAGGGCGTGGAAAGCGTGTTCGACCTGGTCTGGACCGACGGCCCTGAGGGCAAGATCACTTACGGCGACGTGTTCCATCAGAACGAAGTCGAGCAATCGGCGTTCAATTTTGAACATGCCAACACCGACAAATTATTCGACTGGTTTGATACCTGCGAACAGGAAAGCCAGAAACTGATCGAAGCGGGATTGCCGTTGCCCGCCTATGAAATGGCGCTCAAGGCCTCGCACACTTTCAATCTGCTGGATGCGCGCAGCGCCATCTCCGTCACCGAACGCCAGCGCTTTATTTTGCGGGTACGTTCACTGGCACGCGCCGTGGCCCAGGCCTACTTCGAGGCACGCGAAAAACTCGGCTTCCCAATGCTGAAACAGGGAGGTGCCGCATGAGCGAGACACGCGATCTGCTGATCGAAATCGGTACCGAGGAGTTGCCGCCCAAGGCACTGCCGAAATTACGCGATGCCTTTGCCCAGGGTGTCGAAAAAGGACTCAATGTCGCCGCGCTTTCCTTTGGTGAACTGAAGGCCTATGCCGCGCCACGGCGCCTGGCGCTACTGATCAAGGCTCTGCCGGTGGCTCAGCAGGATCGGGAGGAACAACGCCGGGGACCGGCCTTGCAGGCGGCCTTCGATGACGAAGGTTGCCCCACCAAGGCTGCCGAAGGCTTTGCCAAATCCTGCGGCACCACCGTCGACAAGCTGGAACGGCTGGAAACCGACAAGGGCGCCTGGCTGGCCTTCACCGTCAAACAGGCTGGCCAATCGACCGCGCAATTGATTCCCGACATCGTGCAACAATCCCTCAATCAATTGCCGATCCCCAAGCGCATGCGCTGGGGTTCCTCGGATGTGGAATTCGTGCGCCCGGTGCACTGGGTGGTAATGCTGTTTGGTGACGAGGTCATCGAAGCCGATATCCTCGGCGTCCAGGCCGGGCGTGAAACCCGCGGTCACCGATTCCATCATCCCGATCCTTTATATATTGGCGAACCGGCGGCTTATGCGCCGATGCTGGAAACCGAAGGCTTCGTGGTCGCCGATTTTGCCGAGCGCCGCGAGGCCATTCGCGGCCAGGTGATGGAGGCCGCGCGCAAGTTGCATGGTCAGGCCGTGCTGGATGAAGACCTGCTGGATGAAGTCACGGCGCTGGTGGAATGGCCGGTAGCGGTTTCCGGTTCCTTTGAAGAACGCTTTCTGGAAGTACCCGCCGAGGCATTGATCTCCAGCATGCAGGACCATCAGAAATATTTCCCGGTTGTCGATGCCGATAAAAAACTGCTGCCGCACTTCATCACCATTGCCAACATCGTAAGTAAGGATGTCGCGCAGGTGCGTGCCGGTAACGAACGCGTGATCCGGCCACGGCTGTCCGATGCCGCATTCTTCTGGAATCAGGATCGCAAGCAACCGCTGGCAGAGCGCCTTACCAAACTCGGTGACATGGTATTCCAGAAAAAGCTGGGCACCTTGCTGGACAAACAGACCCGGGTGACCCGACTTGCCGCGCACATTGCCGGTCAACTCAACGGTAATGCCGCCTGGGCGGAACGGGCCGCGACCCTAGCCAAATGCGATCTGCTCACCAGTATGGTGTTCGAGTTCCCGGAACTGCAGGGCATCATGGGCCGTTACTATGCCGCGCACGACGGCGAACCGGCCGAAGTTGCCGAGGCACTGGATGAACAGTACATGCCACGCTTTGCCGGCGACCAGTTACCTGACACTGTTACCGGTCAGGCGCTGGCGATGGCCGATCGTCTCGATACCATTGTCGGCATCTTCGCCATCGGTCAGCCGCCCACCGGTGACAAGGATCCCTTTGCCTTGCGTCGTGCCGCACTGGGCGTGTTGCGAATCCTGATCGAGAAAGCACAGGACCTCGATCTACAGGCGTTGCTGGAATTCGCCGCTGCCCAGTTCGAGACCAGCGTCAAGGCCACCGCCGCGGTGAACGACGTGTTTGAATTCATGCTGGATCGCCTCAAGGCCTATTCCATGGATGCGGGTTTCAGTGCCAACCAGTTTGAAGCAGTGCGCGAACGCCGTCCGACCCGGCCGCTGGATTTTGTGCAACGACTGAAAGCAGTGAAAGAATTCGAACAGCTGCCACAGGCAGAAAGTCTTTCCGCGGCAAACAAACGTATCGGCAATATTCTGCGCAAGGCCGAAGAAACCATTCCGGACAGTTACAACCCTGCGCACCTGGTAGAACCACAGGAACAGGCGCTGGCCGACAAGCTATCCTCACTGGAAACAAGCGTGCGCGGACAGATTGATGCCGGGCAGTACACCGAAGCCCTGAAGACGCTGGCCGAGTTGCGTGAAACCGTGGATGCCTTCTTCGATGACGTAATGGTTATGGCGGAGGATGCACAGGTGCGCATTAATCGCCTGGCGCTGTTGAAGCAACTGCAATCCCTGTTCATGCAGATTGCCGATCTGTCGCGACTGCAGGGTTAAACGGACGCAACGCCATCATGGAACACAGCGACTCTTACCAGGCAATGCTGAATGCCGTGCAGGCTTTCCATGATAAGCATGACTTTAAGAATACCGGCGGCGAGGAAATGACCTACCGACTGGCCCTGATGGCGGAAGAGCTGGGTGAAATTTCGGCCTGTGTCACCAAGGGTAAAAGGAAGGATGAGCTCGCGGAAGAAGTGGCTGACTTGTTTATACTGCTTATCGGTACCGCCATCGCCGCCGACTTTGACCTCAGGGAAGCCTTCTGGCAAAAGATGGATCGACTGATGCAACGTGAGAGTCGTATGGTGAATGGACGTATTCGGGTATCTGAATTCAGAGGCGTGGATTAGATCATGCGCGTCGTGATTCTTGATCGGGATGGTGTCATCAATGAAGACTCGGATGCCTTCATCAAGACGCCCGATGAATGGATTCCCATTCCCGGCAGCCTGGAAGCCATTGCCGATCTGCACCATGCCGATTATCACGTGGTCATTGCCACCAACCAGTCGGGCATTGCGCGCGGCCTGCTCGATCTCGATACCCTGGCGCGTATTCACCAGAAAATGCGTGAACGCATCTATGAAGCCGGTGGCGCGCTGGAAGCGATTTTTTTCTGTCCCCACGGGCCGGATGACAACTGCGAATGCCGTAAGCCCAAACCGGGCATGTACCTGGAAGCCAGCGCACGCCTGGGTATACCGCTGCGTGATATACCAATCATCGGCGATTCCCTGCGGGATCTGGAAGCCGCGGAGATTGTGCGCGCGCAGCCGATACTGGTGCGCACCGGAAAAGGCAAACAAACCGAGCAAGCCTTAACCGACGACAACATCCCGGTATTCGACGACCTGTCCAGTGCCGTGGCCTGTTTACTCGCTGAAGAATAAAGTATCGACCGTGCTACATCTACGTGCCATTCTGTTCTGGATCGTTTTCTTTCTGTCTACGATTATCATCGCACCGCTGGTGGTGCTGACCTTTCCGTTTCCATTCAGAGTCCGTTATGCCACCGCGCGCAGCTGGGTATCGATAAATCTCTGGTGGCTGGAACTCACCTGTGGGTTGCGCTATCAAGTTTCGGGACAGAGCAACATTCCCGCTGAACCCTCCATCATTTTCTCAAAGCATCAGTCAACCTGGGAAACGCTGGCTCTGCAGGCAATCTTTCCGCCGCAGGTATGGGTGATGAAACGTGAACTGTTACGTATCCCGTTCTTTGGTTGGGCACTTGCCATGCTCGAACCCATCGCCATCAATCGCGCTGCCGGACGCAAGGCGGTTGATCAACTGGTCACGCAGGGCAAGACGCGTTTAGCGCGTGGCCGTTGGGTGGTGGTGTTTCCCGAGGGAACACGCGTGGCGCCCGGCACACGCGGTCGTTACAAGATCGGCGGTGCGGTGCTGGCTGAGCAGAGTGGCGCTAAGATTGTCCCGGTCGCTCATAATGCCGGCGAATACTGGCGCCGCCACAGCTTCGTAAAAAAACCCGGAACCATTCAGGTCGTCATCGGCCCGCCGATCGAAACCCAGGGTAAATCCGCGCAGCAAATCATCACCGAGGTCGAGGACTGGATCGAGGGAACCATGGACAAGATCACGACGATTAATAGCCAGGCCTGACAAACGCCGGTTATCGCCAAACCCGATGCAATTCATTTGTTATAGCGATTGGGATCAATTGCCCGATAGCGCCAGCGCATTATTTGATCAGGGTGCGCAACAAAGTCTGTATGTTTCACGTCCCTGGTTTGAAAGCCTGGTGACCACTGCCATTGATGAACAGCATGCCATGCTACTTGCCTCTGTACTTGATGGCGACCGGCTACTGGCTATCCTGCCTTTGAAAAAACTATCTGATTCCAGCTGTGCCGCCCTGGCGCATAACTACACGCCGTTGTATTCACTGTTAGTAACCGACCACAATCGGCAAGCCGTACTCGAATGCCTGGCGCAGGGGCTCTTCGAACTACCGTTGACACACCTCAGTCTGGAGCCAATCGACGAGGACGATAACTCCATCACCAGTTTGCAACAGGCACTAATGGCCCGAGGCTATGAATGTCATCGCGCGTTTCGTTTTTATAACTGGTTTCACCGTGTAGATGGGCAGTCGTTTACCGATTACATGGCCGAACGTCCCGCGCGATTACGTAACACCATTGCGCGTAAACAACGCAAGCTTGAACGTGAACAGGGTTATCGCATCCGGCTGTATACCGGCGAGGAGGTCGAAGCCGCGATGCAGGACTATGGCACGATCTACAATGCCAGCTGGAAGGCCAATGAACAATTTGGCGAGTTGCTGCATGATCTGTCGGTGCGCCTGTCGCGCCCCGACTGGACCCGGCTCGCTATTCTCTACGTCGCCGATAAACCCGCCGCCGCACAACTCTGGTTTGTTGTCCATGGCAAGGCGAGTATTTTCAGGCTGGCCTACGACGAAACCTGGAAAGCGTATTCACCCGGATCAATCCTGACGCATTACCTCATGCAGTACGTGATCGATACCGACAAAGTCGATGAAATAGATTTTCTCAGGGGTAATGAAAATTACAAGCAGGACTGGATGACGCAACGGCGCGAACGTTGGGGAATGTATTGCGCGAAAAAACCGACTTCCACTGGTAAAACGCCTGTATGGCTTCCGTCGTTAAAAACCATTTTTAATCGTCTTTAGCACTTTGTTATGGATTCGTTATTGCTTCTCGACCCGACGCGCGGTCAATGCAATTTCCAACGCCGTTTCTAACCGGATGACGCGCTCCGTGAGATTTTCGATACGAATTTGCTGTGACTTAATAGTGCCAGCCATTTGTTCGATTTTATCGTCCATGCGAATGACGCGGGCAATGGCATCCCACATCTTTTCCGTAACACCCATAACAAGCCTCCCTGCTTATTTCCGGCCTTCTAATTGTTCTATGCGTTGATTGGATGCAGCCACAAACTCCATGGCTGCATCAATCGCCCGCTCGGCACGATCCGTTGCCTTGAGCATTTGATCGATCATCGCGTCAAGCGCTTGTTCATCTTCCTGGGCACGATAGGATGCCGCCGCACGACGCATGAATTCTCCCATCGACAAACCGGCCTGCTTGGCGCGCTTGGCAATCCGGGTTTTTTCTGTAGCCGTCATCAATACCGGAATGCGTTGATTTGCTGTAGCCATAATCTCGAAAATCCCTGTAAACATGCACATGTGCTGCACATGTTCAAAATAGGCCGAGACGCTATCAGCGTCAAGCGACCCTTGACTACAGCTGAAAACCAATATTGCACGATCGATGCATTTAGGTGAATTTAACTGTATTTGGCAGCTAAATTACCGCAGTTTATTACACATCCAAGTTGGCTACTGAGAGCGCGTTCGACTCGATAAAATCACGTCGTGGTTCAACCTGGTCACCCATCAGGGTGGTGAAGATCTGATCGGCCCCGACTGCGTCCTCGATCTGAACCTGCAATAACCGGCGGCCTTCCATGTTCATGGTGGTTTCCCATAGCTGTTCGGGGTTCATTTCACCCAGACCCTTGTAGCGCTGGATGTGCTGGCCGCGCTTGGCCTGATCCAGCAACCAGTTCAATGCCTGCTTGAAACTGTCGACCGGCTGCTGGCGTTCGCCACGCAGAATATAGGCGCCGGTACTGAGTAGGCCATCCAATTGCTGGCCGAGCGCGGTCATGCGCTCGTATTCGGTGCTGGCAAAGAATTCGGAACTGACGGACGACTGGGCCGCCGTGATGCCATGGGTCATTTTGCTGAACCGTGCAACGAAGGTGTCATGCTCGGTATCCCGCTCCAGCTGTACCTCGTAGCGCTGGCCCGCCGGAAGTTCGAGATTCGCGCGCGTGGCCAGTTCGCCCATCCACTCCTGCATGCCATCCAGATCGTGCAACCGACGTTCGTCCAGGCTCGGCATGTAGATCATCTTTTCCAGCAGCAGGGGATCGTAGCGCTTGGACAAGCGGCGAATCGATCCCATGACCGCCATGAAACGCCGTGCCAGGTCTTCCAGCGAGGCGCCCGTAATCGCCGGCGCTTCCGGATTGACGTGCAGGTGAGCGCCATCGAGGGCGCTTTGCAGCAGGTAGCTGTTCAGCTCGGCATCGTCTTTAACATATTGTTCTTGTTTACCTTTTTTAACCTTGTACAGCGGCGGCTGGGCAATGTACACATGACCGCGTTCAATCAATTCCGGCATCTGGCGGTAGAAGAAGGTCAACAGCAGGGTGCGGATATGCGAACCGTCGACATCCGCATCGGTCATGATAATGATGCGATGATAACGCAGCTTGTCGGGGTTGAATTCCTCGCGACCGATGCCGCAGCCCAGCGCCGTGATCAGGGTACCGACCTCGGCGGAGGAGAGCATCTTGTCGAAGCGTGCCTTTTCCACGTTGAGGATCTTGCCCTTGAGCGGCAGGATCGCCTGGTATTTGCGGTCGCGGCCCTGCTTGGCGGAACCGCCCGCGGAATCACCCTCCACCAGGAAGAGTTCGGACAGCGCCGGGTCGCGTTCCTGACAGTCGGCCAGCTTGCCGGGTAACCCGGCTATATCCAGCGCACCCTTGCGGCGGGTCATTTCGCGCGCCTTGCGCGCTGCCTCGCGCGCGCGCGCGGCATCGATAATCTTGCTGGTGATCTGCTTGGCCTCGGTAGGGTTCTCCAGCAGAAAGTCCTGCAGCTTTTCCACCATGGCCGACTCGACCACGGCCTTCACCTCGGACGAAACCAGCTTGTCCTTGGTCTGGGATGAAAATTTGGGGTCCGGCACCTTGACCGACAACACTGCCGTCAGACCCTCGCGCGCGTCATCACCACTGACCGCCACCTTGGCCTTGGCGGCAATCCCTTCCTTGTCCATGTACTGGTTAAGGGTACGGGTCAGTGCCGCGCGGAAACCCGCCAGGTGAGTACCACCGTCGCGCTGCGGTATGTTATTGGTAAAGCAGTAAATATTTTCCTGGTAAGAGTCGTTCCACTGGAACGCCACCTCCACGCCAATGCCATCCTTGTCGGTATTGAAATAGAAAACGGTGGGGTGGAGCGGGGTCTTGTTGCGGTTGAGGTGCTCGACAAAGGCCTGAATCCCGCCCACGTACTCGAAGGTATCGCTCTTATCGTTGCGCTCGTCTTTGAGCACAATGCGCACGCCGGAATTCAGGAAAGACAACTCCCGCAACCGCTTGGAGAGAATCTCGTAGTGAAATTCGGTGTCGGTGAAAATGGTGGTGCTAGGTTTGAAACGAATCTCCGTGCCAGTGCTTTCCGCGTCGCCGATAGCGTCCAGTGGCGCCTGCGGTTCACCCAGACGGTACTCCTGCGACCAGATCTTGCCGTTGCGGCGTATTGTCAGCTTGAGCACCTCGGAAAGGGCGTTGACCACTGAAACCCCTACGCCGTGCAGACCGCCCGATACCTTGTAGGAGTTGTCATCGAACTTGCCGCCCGCGTGCAGCACGGTCAGGATAACCTCGGCGGCGGATCGGCCTTCTTCTTCATGCATGTCCACCGGGATACCACGCCCATCGTCACTGACCGATACCGATCCGTCGCTGTGAATGGTGACACTGATTTCCTTGCAGTGACCAGCCAGCGCCTCGTCAATGGAGTTATCCACCACCTCGAACACCATGTGATGCAATCCGGTCCCATCATCCGTGTCGCCGATGTACATTCCGGGGCGCTTACGCACCGCGTCCAGACCGCGCAATACCTTGATATTGGAGGAATCGTAGGTGTTCTCGTCCGTCATAGGCTTACCTTTGTTATCGTCGCTGCCGCACTGGCAAAAACAGCGTTCAGTATACCACCTCTGTCACTTTGCCGTGTTCCACGTGAAACATTTTCGCATCCGTCCATTCCAACCTGGGGATCAATCCAGAATCCGTGGAAGTCACGAACAACTGGGCAGATTGATCACGCAAACAGGTCAGCACGCGCTCACGGTGTTCCGGGTCCAGCTCTGCAGGAAGATCATCAACCAGAAACAGGCAGGGGTTGTTGGTGAATTGCTGGTAGTGCTGGGCCTGGGCCAGCAGCAGAGCGATGATCAACTGCTTCTGCTGACCTCGGGAAAGTCGTTCAACCGCCAGCACGCCATCGACAATGATCTGGAGATCGGCCCGATGCGGTCCATACCGGGTATAACCCTGCTGGCGCTCCCGGTCATAACTGGCCTTCAGGCTTTCCAACAGATCCGTATCGACTGGCCAACCCTGCCGGTAGCGTATCTCTACCGGCGGAAGGTCTACCAATCGGGCGATATTCTGCGCGATAAATGCGTTTAGCTGTTCCAGGTAGTCTAGCCGCATACTGCTAATTGTTTCGGCAGCCTCGCACAGTGGCTTGGTCCAGAGTTGTATTTGCTGGGTTGAACTGTGCGCCCGCAATGCCGCATTACGCTGTTTGAGCGCCTTGGAGTACTGTTTCCAGGCGGGGTAAAACTGATGTTTCACGTGAAACACCCCCCAGTCCAGGAATTGCCGCCGTAATCCCGGGCCTCCATCGAGTAACCGATGACTATCCGGTTCCATCACCTGGATCGGAAACCAGGCGACCAGATCCGCTAGCTGTTGGAGTGGCTGGCCAGCCAGGCGTGTTTCCTGTTGCTTGCGGGTGCGGCGCGTTCCCACTGACACGGCTTTTCCTGAGGCGTTGCTGACTTTGCCGCGTACCAGCAGCTGCTCGCTACCCGTCTGAATCAGGTTATCCAGTCGATGGGTTCGGAACGAGCGGGTACGACCCAGGAAATAGATGGCCTCGAGGAGACTGGTCTTGCCGGAACCGTTAGGACCTACAATCAGATTCAAACCAGCCGCCAGTTGGCATTCCAACGGCGCCAGGTTTCGAAAGCCCTCGCAGGCTACAGAGAGCAGGGGCATGGGTGCCCGAAAAAACTAGAGCCGCATCGGCATGACGACGTACCGGCTATTGGTACTTGCAGCGTCCTCAATCAAACAGCTGCTGTTGGCGTCGGACAGCAACACCCGGACCTCGTTACCAGGAATCGCCGACAAGGCATCGAGGAGATAGGTCACGTTGAAACCGATTTCCAGAGGGTCTGTGCTGTACTGCACTTCAATTTCTTCTTCAGCCTCTTCTTGCTCTGGATTATGTGCTTGTATTTTAAGACTATTTTTATCCAGATTGAGACGGATACCGCGGTATTTTTCATTCGACAGGATAGAAGTTCTCGACAGCGCCTGACGCAGTGCACTGCAATCGGCCACCACTTCCTTGTCGCTGCCCTTGGGCATCACACGGTCATAATCAGGGAAACGTCCATCGATCAGCTTGGAAGTGAAACGGATTTCCGGCAGGCTGATACGGATATGATTTGAGCCCAGCTGTATTTCAGCCGGATCATCGCTGTTATCCAGCAGACGCACCAATTCCTGAATTCCCTTGCGTGGCACGATCACCTGCTGGTTTTCCGTGATACCCGTGTCCACCGAAACTTCCGAGAGCGCCAGGCGATGTCCATCGGTGGCCACTGCCCGAATCGCGTTGGGCTGTATTTCCAGCATCAGGCCGTTCAGGTAATAACGTACATCCTGTTGCGCCATGGCGAAGTGCGTACGCTCAATGATGGACTTCAGCGCCAGTTGCGATAGCGAAAATGATTGGGCGGCCTTGAGTTCATCGATGACCGGAAAATCGGAGGCCGGCAAGGTTGCCAGGGTAAAACGGCTACGGCCTGATTTAACCAGAGCACGATCCGCATCCACGGAAAATTCCAGCGTGGCCTGTTCCGGCAGCGCCTTGCAGATGTCAAACAGCTTACGTGCCGGCAAGGTGGTTTCCAGATTGTCCTTGGTGTCAATTGCCAGCCTGGCAATCAATTCAACTTCCAGATCCGTGGCAGTCAGAGTGAGATTTCCCCCCTCGGCCTGGAACAGGATATTGCCCAGCACGGGTAATGTCTGGCGCCTTTCCACAACACCGACGATCTGTTGTAAGGGTTTTAGTAATGCTTCGCGCTGGATACTAAATTTCATAGCCAATCCCAGTTGTTAAATAATATAAGTTAATTAATTAAGTATTTTGTTGTAGTTATTACCACAGGCCCTGGCTGTGGATAACTCAAAATAACTCTATTTATTTCATTTAATTAAGTATCATTTCATCTGCCTGTTAACACCCATGGGGTTTGTGTGCAGCCTGTGGATAACCGGGTATGAAATCGGGGCTATTCATCCGTGCACACTTTATCCACATCAAGTGGTCAGGGTTCTCAACAGGTTGTAATAATCCTCTTTGACGCGTTGGTCAGTCTCGCGTAATTCCGCGATCTTGCGACAGGCATGCAGCACTGTCGTGTGGTCTCGTCCGCCAAACGAATCGCCGATCTCAGGCAAACTGTGGCTGGTCAATTCCTTGGCCAGAGCCATGGCTACCTGCCGTGGCCGCGCGATGGAGCGGCTGCGTCGCGCCGACAGAAGATCCGCTACGCGAATCTTATAGTACTCGCCTACAGTTTTTTGAATATTTTCAATAGAAACCAGCTTGTCCTGCAAGGCCAGCAAGTCGCGCAGTGCTTCCTTGACGAAATCCAGTGTGATGGCGCGGCCGGTGAAACGGGAGCTGGCCAGCACGCGGCGTAAAGCCCCTTCCAGTTCACGAATGTTGGACTGGATGCGTTTGGCGATAAAGAACGCCACTTCGTTGGGCAGATCAATTTGCGCCTGGGCCGCCTTGGACATCAGGATGGCGACCCGGGTCTCGAGCTCCGGCGGTTCGATGGCCACGGTCAGGCCCCAGCCAAAGCGGGATTTCAGCCGTTCTTCCAGCCCGTCGACTTCCTTGGGGTAACGGTCGCAGGTCAATACAACCTGTTGCTGGCCTTCCAGCAGGGCATTGAAGGTGTGAAAGAACTCTTCCTGGGAACGTTCCTTGCCGGCAAAGAACTGAATATCGTCGATCAGCAGGGCATCCACCGAACGGTAATAGCGTTTGAACTCGCTGATGGCGTTGTGCTGCAGCGCCTTGACCATGTCCGCCACAAACCGTTCCGAATGCAGATATACGACCCGGCCGCCAGGCTTGCTCTGCAAAATCAGGTTGCCGACGGCGTGCATCAGGTGGGTCTTACCGAGACCAACACCACCATAGATAAACAAGGGGTTATAAGCGCCACCCGGATTTTCGCCCACCTGGATGGAGGCGGCCTTGGCCAGCTGATTGGACTTCCCTTCGACAAAGCTGTTGAAGGTGAAGCTGGCGTTGAGGGTGTGGTTGGCGGCGGGCTGGCCGGGTACCTCGCGATTAACGACCCGGGCGAAACGGGTGTCCGGTGTGGGCTCGGGTCGGACTACGGCCGGGGCAGCGGCGGCGGTTGTGGCGGTCTGGCGCGAACCGACCTCGATGCGGATTTCCGGGGCCGTGTCCGACATGGCGGAGAGCGCGTTGCGGATATGGTCCAGGTAGTGTTCCTTGACCCAATCCAGCACGAAACGGTTGGGCGCCAGCAGGCGCAGGCTGTTGTCAGCAGATTCGGCGTGCAGCGGGCGTATCCAGGTGTTGAACTGTTGTTCCGGAATCTCGGTTTCGAGCCGGTTCAAGCACTTTTTCCACAAAGGGGCGTCCAACGCCTGCCACCTCCACGTGTCGGCCGGGTTATAAAAAATCGGGAAGAGCGAGGAGTCTACCGCCGTTATGAAAAGTTATCCACACCTTCTTGCCGCGCGATTTGGGCGCATTTCTGGTTGACAGAAAAAACACCCAGCCAGTACCATTGCGCGTTCTTTTTTCCATACATAATCCATGTATCGAGTACAGAATCATGAAACGTACATTCCAGCCCAGTAATTTGAAACGTAAGCGCACCCACGGTTTCCGTGCGCGCATGAGCACCAAGAACGGCCGCGCAGTTATCAAGGCGCGTCGCGCGAAAGGCCGTGCTGCGCTGACAGTCTAACGCTTGTCTTGTCGCCTTCACGCGACCAGCGCTTTCCGCGCACCGCGCGGTTGACACGGCCGGCTGAATTCCAACGGGTATTCGCTGGCCGTTTTAAATCGAGTGATCGCCACCTGCTGGTGGCTGCATGTCCCAGTGACAGGCAACGGCCTCGCCTCGGATTGGCAATTTCCCGCAAGGTTTCGCCACGCGCCACTGTTCGCAACCGGATCAAGCGGATTATTCGTGACTGCTTTCGCCATGAACAGGCAACGCTTGCCCCGTTGGATTTCGTGGTCGTCGGGCGCCCGGGCTTACCGGATATACCGGCCGAGCAATTACGTTCCGCGCTGGTACATCATTGGAAAACATTGAGTCAACGATTATGCGAAGCCTCCTGATCCTGCTCATTCGTGGCTACCAGTATCTGCTCAGTCCCTTTGTCGGCCAGCATTGTCGTTTTCATCCAACTTGTTCTCATTATGCCATCACCGCCATTAGCCGATTTGGCTCTGTCAGGGGGGGGTGGTTAGCATTACGCCGCATTGCACGCTGTCATCCCTGGCAGGCGGGCGGCATTGATCCCGTACCTGATAAATAACACAGACTTCGCTAATGGATAATCAACGCCTCATCTTATTTATGGCCCTCTCATTCGTCTGCTTGCTGTTATGGGAAGCCTGGCAGCAGGACTACGGGCCACAGCCGGAACCCCAGGCAGAACTGGTTGAGAATGCGGAACAGACAGCCGCCGAACAACGCGCCAGCCTGGCGGGCGATGTGCCCAGCGCGGCGCCCCAGGTAATCAATGAACCGGACAGCGTCGCGCAGCCGGTCCAGAGTGAACGCATTCTGGTGAAAACCGATGTGTTCGCGATCGAGATCGATACGCGCGGTGGGGATGTTCGCGAAGCAGATCTGCGGCAGTATCCGGTGAGCCTGGATACACCGGATGAACCGACACGCCTGATGCTGGACGACGGCCATCATCTGTTTATTGCCCAGTCGGGTTTGCGTACCGCCGACTCGAAGGAACCGACCCACCATGTGATTTACCATGCCGCGCAATCCCGCTATGAAATGCAACCCGGTCTGGATGAACTGGTCGTGCCCCTGACCTGGACCAGCCCGGAGGGCATAGTTGTCACCAAGCGCTATCGCTTCACGCGTGGCGATTACCTGGTCAAGGTTGAACATGAAGTGATGAACAACACGGCCAGCGACTGGCGCGGTCGTCAGTATCGCCAGTTCCAGCGCCGTGACACCACTGCGGAGGACAAGTCTGCCTTCATCTATACCTACACCGGTGGTGTCATCTACAGCCAGGAAGAAAAATACGAGAAGATTGATTTCGGTGATATGAGCGACAGCGATTTATCGCGCGATATTACCAACGGCTGGGCGGCCATGATCCAGCATTATTTCCTCGGTGCCTGGGTGCCCAATCGCGATGAAGCGAATCATTATTATTCCAAGAAGCTGAATAACGGCCAGTATGTACTGGGTCTGGTCGGGCCAACGCAACTGGTGCCAGCCGGTAGTCGCATGACATTCGAAAGCGGCTTGTTTGTCGGGCCCAAGCTCCAGCATCGCCTGGAAGATATCGCCGAGGGTCTGGACCTGACGGTGGATTACGGTTACCTGACCGTGCTGGCCAAGCCGGTATTCTGGGTGCTGGAAAAGATACATGGCCTGGTCGGGAACTGGGGATGGTCAATTATTATTGTCACCATTCTGATCAAATTGCTGTTCTACAAGCCATCGGAAATGAGTTACAAGTCGATGGCGCAAATGCGCAAGCTGGGTCCGCGTCTTCAGGCTTTGAAAGAACGTTATGGCGATGACAAGCAAAAGCTGAATCAGGCCATGATGGATATGTATCGCACCGAGAAGATCAATCCACTCGGTGGCTGTTTGCCGATCCTGATTCAGATTCCGGTGTTCATTGCCCTGTACTGGGTGTTGCTGGAATCGGTTGAAATGCGCCAGGCGCCGTTTGCCCTGTGGATTAACGATCTGTCGACTAAGGATCCCTATTTCGTGTTGCCGGTGATCATGGGTGTGACCATGTTGATCCAGCAGAAACTGAACCCGGCGCCGATGGATCCGATCCAGGCGAAGGTGATGATGATCCTGCCGCTGGTGTTCACGGTGTTCTTTGCCTTCTTCCCATCAGGTTTGGTGTTGTACTGGGTGACGAACAACATGCTGTCGATTGCGCAGCAGTGGGTGATTACAAAACGGGTTGAGGCGGCTAAGTAAGCCGAAGCATTCACAGCCAGTGATCAGGGTGTTTTCTCGCGCGACTCAAAGTCTTTTGGAGCAAGAGAAAACTAACCTGATCACGTTGCCATTATGATTTGCTAGTTAAAGACCTAAGCTCGAATAATTTTTTGTCGCTCAGCCCATAGAATCCCTTCGGGCTTCATCATGGGTACCTTACCCTGCGGGTCAAGGCAAATAACACCCTTAACTGATCAGTCATTTTTTCTTGTAGAATCCATTTGCATGGATTACATCAAAGACACCATCGCCGCCATTGCCACACCACCCGGTCGTGGCGGTGTCGGTATCGTCAGAGTGTCCGGGGCGGATGTTATCGACATTGCCACAAGCCTGCTCGGTAAAATACCCGAGCCTCGCAAGGCAGTTCTGCACCATTTCAAAGATAAAGATAAAAAATCAATCGATCATGGCCTGGTACTGTATTTCCCCGGCCCAAATTCCTTCACCGGTGAGGACGTACTTGAATTGCAGGGGCATGGCGGTGCCGTCGTCATGGACATGCTGCTGGCACGCGTCTGCGAACTGGGCGCGCGGATCGCCAAGCCCGGAGAGTTTTCCGAACGCGCTTTTTTCAATGACAAGATCGACCTGGCCCAGGCCGAGGCCATTGCGGATCTGATCGACAGCGGCACCGAGGCCGCGGCGCGTGCTGCGATGCGATCGCTCGACGGTGAATTTTCCCAACAGATTCATGCACTGGTCGAGGCGGTTATTGAATTGCGAATCTATGTTGAAGCCGCAATCGATTTCCCCGAAGAAGAGATCGACTTTCTGGCAGACCGGCAGGTAACCGATCGCTTGCAGGATATCGAACGGCGATTTTCTTCACTGCTAAACAATGCCCGGCAGGGTCGCCTGCTGCGTGAAGGCATGACACTGGTTATCGCCGGTCAACCCAATGCCGGTAAATCGAGCCTGCTGAATGCGCTGGCGGGACGCGAATCAGCGATTGTGACGGAAATAGCCGGAACCACACGCGATGTATTGCGTGAACATATCGAAATCGATGGTATGCCTCTGCACGTCATTGATACCGCGGGTTTGCGCGACACCGATGACGTTGTCGAACGTGAAGGCGTCAGGCGCGCCTGGCGGGAGATCGAGCGTGCGGATCGCCTGTTACTGGTCATCGATGATCAACAGGGATTCACAGCGGAAGATCAGGCGATCCTGGATAGATTACCGGCACAATTACCGCACACGCTGATCTACAATAAAATTGATCAAACAGGACGTCCTGCCGAATCGGAAAATGAAAATGTCATTGCGCTGTCCGCCAGGACGCAGCAGGGGCTGGAAGCATTAACAGCGCATCTGAAGCAGGTGATGGGTTTTGACGACCAGCTACAGGATGGTTTTATCGCACGCCGCCGTCATATCGATGCGCTGCAACGTGCGTTTGAACATGTTAGAAGTGGCAAGACACAGTTGGAACAATCGCGCGCCGGCGAATTGCTCGCGGAAGAGTTGCATCTTGCCCAGCAGGACCTGAATGAAATAACCGGCGTGTTCACCAATGATGACTTATTAACGCGAATTTTCAGTTCATTTTGTATTGGCAAGTGATGCGGGATAAATGATGAAACGACTTCCCCTGGTAATCGGTCTTGTGCTGGCCGTTGTTATTCTCAATCTCTATATCAACCAGCAGCAAAAGAGCGAGTCACCGCCACCACCACGTCAGCTTGAAGGGTTGCCCTGGCAAATCGACGTTAATGCAAGCGGGTCTTCAACCGTGTTTGGCGTCACTCTAAACGAGAGCACCCTGGCTGAAGCCGTCAGGGTGCTTGGTCCCGATCATGAAGTGGCGGTCGTCATGGTGCCGAATGAGCCCGCCGCGCTGGAGGTTTATTATCATCGCTACACGGCGGCAATCTTTACCGGCAAGCTGTTACTGGTTGGGGAGCACGCTGAAGAAACATTACAGGGTTTTATCGAACGCGCGGCAAAAGTAAAACCGCTGCAGAGCGGCGCCAGGCTGATTACACTCGATCAGGACGATCTGCCAGCGGCGTTGGCTGCCAGGGTAACAACGCTGACCTTCGTTCCGTCTATCGCACTGGAAAAAGAGATCGTACTGGAACGTTTTGGTATTCCGGCTGAAACTATCCGCACAAGTGAAACCAGCGAACACCTGCTCTATCCAGACAAGGGGCTGGACCTGTTGCTTGACGAGGAAGGTAAGGAAATTTTGCAGTACGTGGCGCCACGAGAGTTCGATTTGGTGCGCCAGCCGTTACTGCAGTACAAATAACAAAGCCGGCAATGCCGGCTTTATTAATCAACTCTTAGTGATGATGCCCACCTGGTCCGTGTGCGTGACCATGAGAAAGTTCTTCTTCGCTGGCATCGCGAATTTCCATGATCTCCACATCGAATGACAGCACCATGCCCGCCAGTGGGTGATTACCATCAACCGTGACGGTTTCTTCGGTAACCGCGGTGACAACAACGGAGATCGGTCCCTGATTGGATTCGGCCTCGAAGCGTTGGCCCACCTGGATTTCATCGACACCCTGGAAAGCGTTACGCGGGACTTCCTGCACCATTTCCGGATGGGACTGGCCGTAACCTTCTTCCGGTTGCACGGTGACGTTCAGCTTGTCGCCAACGGCCTTGCCGACCAGCTCTTTTTCCAGGCCGGGAATAATATTCGAAGCGCCATGCAGGTAGGTCAATGGATCCTGTCCTTCCGAGCTATCGATGACCTGTCCGGCAGGGTCTTTGAGGGTGTAATGAATAGAGACAACTTTGTTTTCGGCAATCTGCATGAGGAGAATCCTTGAAAATGAGGGTCTGTGCAAAGGGGTATGGGCGAATGGTACAGGTTTTTGCCCGGAAATTCAGGCGGCGCGAGGCCTGAAGTCCGCTACCGCCCGCTTGAGTTGCGCCAATTGCACCTGGTTCTGGCCGCGGCCATAGCGGTGCGCGGTATAGAGCTGGGTGATGCGGCGACTCCGGGTCGCCAGGTCCGGTCGCGCCTGTTCAATGCGGGCAAGATAATCCAGCGGTCCCTCATCCGCGCGGCGCGCTAAACCGATACGCTCGAGTTTGCGGCAAAATTGCTGGTAAAGCCGTAGCGCTGCATCGGTTTCCAGGGTTTGCCGACGCAGCAGCCACCAGGCCAGCAAGGCAACAAATACCCCGAACACCAGGGTCATGGCGATGGTAAGCCCACGCCAGGAGACATCCGGAAAACCCAGGTTTCTCAAAAATGTTTGTTGTCGATCCGGCCCATAGCCAATCACCCATTGATTCCAGCGATGATTCACCGCATCCCAGGCAAGCTGTGCCTGGCGCCAGCTGCGCAGCAGCGCCGTCGTTTCATCCAGTACAAAATTCACCGGTTCGCCGCGGCGTTGCAGACCGAGATCGATGGATCGCTCGATTCTTTCGGGTGCAACGGCTGCCGTGGGATCGACGCGTACCCAGCCCTGTTCAGGCAACCAGACTTCGGCCCAGGCATGGGCGTCGGCCTGGCGCACGATCAAATAGTCATCGAATGCGTTCAGCTCGCCACCCTGGTAACCGGTGACCACGCGGGCGGGGATTCCGGCTGCGCGCATCAGCAGCGTGAAACTTGAGGCGTAGTGTTCGCAGAAACCCTGGCGGGTTTCGAACAGGAATTCATCGGCGGGGTCATCGCCGAGAAGCGGCGGCGTTAAGGTATAGAAAAAGGGCTCCTGATTGAAAAAACGCAGCGCAGATTTAACGATATCTTCAGTGCGATTTGCCTGCTGTTGCCATTCTCCAATTAATGCTTTCATGCGGTGAGAAATTGGGTAAGGAACGGATGTGTTATAGGCAAGCGTATTGGTATCTTCAGATTTGATTTTGTAATCAATCCAGGAAGTCGCCTCGTACTGGATACGGTTATGAAGATCATAGTCCAGTTGCCAATCCAGGGTTGGTTGCTGATGACCTAAGGGTTGATTGTGGCCTGGCATATCAAGCATGAACAGCCAGCGTTGATTATGTGCTTCGAGGAGCACACTGTATTTTACTCCTGAGCCTGAAGGAATAACCTGGGGAGGCGTTGCGTTAATTGGTAGGTTATTAATGGAATCTCGATGCCACCAGCGTTTTCCATTCGTTAACTCAAATGAAGGGCCGCGCCAGTAGCGTTGTGATGGTGGTGGCGCATCACCCAGAAATTTAACGCGGAAGGCTACGGCATCTGATTGAGCAAGGTTGCTGATGGTGCCCGGTTCCATCTGTCCTGACAGGCCGGTCATGCCACTGTGTGCATCGCCGGGTAACCGCCACAAGGGTCCGGGAATGCGCGGGAAAAGAATAAACAACACCAGCATGAGCGGGATGGCCTGGAGCAGCCACTTTCCGGTCGATGCCAGTAACGCACGCCAGGCAGTCGCCGGTTTGGGAAACGCGATCGACTGCCAGATGGCGATAATCAGCCAACAGGCTAGCAGGGCATAGACCATCGCCAACAGGGACTGGTGAAACAGGCCACTGACGGCAGTCAGGAAAATTGCCAGAAAGATGACCACGTAGGCATCGCGCCGTTGCTGCAGTTCGAACATTTTCAGCGCACCCATCAGCACCAGCATGGCGGTGCCGGGTTCGCGCCCGACCAGGCTGCCGTAGGACATCACCAGCAAAACCAGGCTCAGGGCAATCACCGCAAACTTTACGAGGGCGGCCGGTGGCGGCTGGTTTTTCAAGCCACGCGCTACGCGCCAGCCGATCATCGCCAGCCAGATCAGGGTAAGCGGGACAGGCAATCGTGCCAGATGTGGCAGTGAGCCGACTATCAACGCAATTGCCAGCCCCCACCAGTGACAAGGTGCCGGATTCCAGGCTGGCTGGGTTTTATTACCGCGTTTCATTGAAATTCCGCCAGTGCCGCCAGGCAGCGTCGGCGATGGGCCGCGCCATGGTCGAGTGGCAGGCTGAGATTGGGCAGACGCAAACCGTAACGCACCTGCTGACGCTCGGCATCCAGCACCCAGCGGCACAGCTGGCTCAGGCGCAATTCGGGATCGGGCGAACCGAGTTGCTCCCAGTCGAACCAGCGTTCCTCAACGCGGTCCCCGCCGAAAGTTTTGGTCAGGGGCGGTTGCTCGCGCGCCAGGGCCTTCCAGTTCAGATGCCGGGGCGAGTCTCCGGGATGATAGTGGCGGAAGCCCTGGAAATCGTCATTGCCACGGCCCTGGTCGCCATCCTGGTTGGGCTTGCGCGCCGCGTCCGGCAGAGGTTCTCCGGCCGGAACCGGCTTTGGGTACACCAGTGCCTCGGTTTGGAATGCGATATGTGACCAGCAATAGAAAAGCCCAAGGGGATACTGGCTGGACAGGGTTACCTTGCCAAGCGTTTGCCGACCCCGTTTGCGCGTGCCGCGCGGCAGGCGACAACGGGTTCGCAAATCCGGACCAATTTCGGTCATCACCTGGTGGTCATCACTGGCAAGTTCGATCGCCTCGCGGGCTCGGTCGGGACTGTTCAACACCAAACTGAAATGCACGGCTTCACCGGCAAACGCCGCTTCCGCATTTTCGATCCTCACCGAGATACCGGCCAGGTTGCGGTAGGTGTGCAGCATGGCGGTCAGTGCGAGCCCGGCCAGTAGAAAGGTCATGCCGAACACCAGGCTGTTGTTGTAGTTGATCGCCCCGGCCAGCATCACCAGCAGCAGGAAGCTGAAACCAAGACCCAGCCGGGATGGCAGGATAAAAATCCGCTGGCCGGTCAGGGTCACCGGTTCGTGCAGGGTAGCCTGCGGGGTGCGCGCGGCAAAAAAGCGTTTTAGCGGATTGGGCAGGGCAAGACTGGCCATAATATTAAATTAAAAGAATACCCTGAATAAATAGTTAACATTTAAATATGTAAATACAATAAGTTAAAAATTACTAAATTTATTACTCTAAATATAGAGTAAACACCAATATTAAGGTATGGGCACTGATAACAGGGGTGCCAGATGTGAATCCGCGCCAGACAGGGCTTCTTCCCTGGGTTGCAGGCGGTGCCCGGCAACGGCGGGCAGAACCGCCTGGATATCCTCTGGCAGCAAATGATCCCGGCCCGCCAGCATCGCCCAGGCGCGCGCCGCGCGTAACAGGGCCAGGCCGGCGCGTGGCGATAACCCGTTGCGATACTGGCCACAGTCGCGCGAGCAATTGATCAGCGCCTGCACATAATCCAGCAGGGCATCGCTGGCATGGATCTGATCAACCCTGGCCTGCAGCGGTAGCAGCTGATCGGGACTCATGACAGGAACGAGTTCGGCCAGCAGCGTGCGACGGTCTTTGCCGGCGAGCAGTTCGCGCTCGGCGGCCGGATCCGGATAGCCGAGTTCGATGCGCATCAGAAAGCGGTCCAGCTGTGATTCCGGCAAGGGAAAGGTCCCGATCTGGAAGGTCGGATTCTGGGTGGCGATGACGAAAAAAGGCGTGGGCAGCGGACGCGTTTCCCCCTCGATGGTGACCTGCTGTTCTTCCATCGCCTCCAACAGCGCGCTCTGGGTCTTGGGAGTGGCGCGGTTGATCTCGTCGGCGAGAATGACCTGCGCGAAGACCGGACCGGGATGGAAGTGAAAACCGCCGCTTTCACGATCATAAATTGAAACACCCAGCACATCGGCCGGAAGCAGATCGCTGGTGAATTGAATGCGGGAATAGTCGAGTCCGAGGGTTCGTGCCAGCAGGTGCGCCAGCGTGGTTTTGCCGACACCCGGCAAATCCTCGATGAGCAAGTGACCTTTGGCCAGCAGGCAGGTCAGCGCCAGGCGCAGCTGCCGGGGTTTGCCAAGAATGATGGTCTCGGCCTGGGCCAACACATTTTTCAGTAAATTATCCATTGTATCTCTCGTCTGCGAGCTCGCGTCATCTGGCCAGACGGCCCGGTGGAGGGAATCTTTACGGCAGATTTTACGGTTTAATTCTAGCCTGACTATCATAAATCGCTTATATTGTTCGGTCTTTTAAGCCAGATCCTGGAACCCTCCCATGCACTTCCAACAGGATTTTGATGTCATTGTGGTCGGTGGTGGCCACGCCGGAACCGAGGCAGCGCTTGCCGCTGCGCGGATGGGCGTGCGTACCTTGCTGCTGACCCATAACATCGAAACGCTGGGCCAGATGAGCTGTAACCCGGCCATTGGCGGAATCGGCAAGGGTCATCTCGTCAAGGAGATCGATGCACTGGGCGGGTTGATGGCACGGGCGATCGATCGGGCCGGTATCCAGTTTCGTATCCTCAACGCCAGCAAGGGTGCCGCCGTGCGCGCGACGCGTGCCCAGGCTGATCGCGTGCTGTACAAAAACGCGGTGCGCGGCGTGCTGGAAAACACACCCAACCTGAGTCTGTTCCAGCAGGCGGTAAGCGATCTGATTGTCGAAGGTGAGCGCGTCACCGGCGTTGTCACCCAGATGGGTTTGAAGTTTCGCGCACCTTGCGTGGTGTTGACCGTCGGTACCTTCCTGGGAGGCAAGATTCACATCGGTTTATCCAATTATGAAGGTGGTCGCGCGGGCGATCCGCCGGCGAATGCATTATCGGTGCGCCTGCGGGAATTGCCATTGCGTGTTGAACGCCTGAAGACCGGAACGCCGCCGCGTATCGATGGTCGCAGCATCGATTATTCAGTCATGCAGATGCAGCCGGGCGATGATCCGGTGCCGGTGTTTTCCTTCCTGGGGTCGGTCGCTGAACATCCCGAGCAGGTGGCCTGCCACATCACGCGCACCACCGAGCAGACTCACGAGGTTATACGTAACGGTCTCGATCGTTCACCGATGTACAGCGGCGTGATCGAAGGAATCGGACCGCGCTACTGTCCATCGATCGAAGATAAGGTCGTGCGTTTTGCCGACAAGGATTCGCATCAGATTTTTGTTGAACCCGAAGGCCTGACCACGCACGAAGTTTATCCGAATGGTATTTCCACCAGCTTGCCGTTCGATGTGCAATATGCGCTGGTGCAGTCGATCCCCGGTTTTGAAAACGCGCATATCACCCGGCCCGGTTACGCCATTGAATACGATTACTTCGATCCGCGCGATTTGAAATACAGCCTGGAAACGAAGGTCATTGAAGGCCTGTTCTTTGCCGGCCAGATCAACGGCACCACGGGCTATGAAGAAGCGGCCGCGCAAGGTTTGTTGGCGGGCATGAATGCGGCGCTGAAGGTGCAGGACAAAGAGGCCTGGTGGCCGCGGCGCGATGAAGCCTACCTGGGCGTGCTGATCGATGACCTTATCAGCTGCGGTACCAATGAACCTTATCGCATGTTCACCTCGCGCGCCGAGTATCGACTGTTGCTGCGCGAAGACAATGCCGATCTGCGGCTGACACCGAAGGGTCGTGAACTGGGACTGGTCAACGATGAACGCTGGCAGCGGTTTACCACCAAACAGGATGCCGTGGCCAATGAACAGGCGCGCCTGAAGACAACCTGGGTTCAACCGGGCACAACGGCCGCAAGCGAGCTGGCCGATAAACATGCGGTGGAACTGAGCCGCGAATACAGCGCCATGGATTTGTTGCGCCGCCCCAATCTCGCCTATGCGGATCTTATGCAATTGACGGGCATTGGCCCCGGTCATAGCGATGCCCGGGTGGCGGAACAGGTTGAGGTGCAGGCCAAGTATGCCGGCTACATCGAACGTCAGCAGGTCGAGATCGAGCGGCAACGCCGCCACGAGGAACAGGTGTTACCGAAGGATCTCGATTACGATGCCGTAAAAGGGCTTTCTTCCGAAGTCAGGGAAAAGTTCAAGACTCAGCGACCGGCCAGCATTGGTCAGGCCGCACGCATTCCGGGTGTCACCCCGGCTGCAATTTCACTGTTGCTCATCCATCTTAAAAAGGGTGGTGCAGCAATTCGTCAATCAGCTTAATTTAGAAGTAACGACTATACCCTATGCCATATTTTGCAAGACGCGCGCGTGAACGCCATGCGCAACAGCGTGATGCTGTCAGTAATGATCAACGCCTGCAGAATGGAATCTCGGCATTACATCTGGAACTGGATGAAGATGTGCAGCGGCAGTTGATGGACTACGTCAACCTGCTGGTGAAATGGAACAAGGTGTACAACCTGACCTCGGTGCGCAAACCGCAGGACATGATCGCGCGTCATATCCTGGACAGCCTGGCGGTGCTGCCCTACGTGGAAGGACCACGGGTGCTGGATATCGGCACCGGTGCCGGCCTGCCGGGCATGGTGCTGGCCATCGTGCGCCCTGACTGGGACGTGGTGATGGTGGACAGCAGCAATAAGAAGCTGCGTTTCGTGCGCCAGGCGGTGACTGACCTGGGACTGGCCAATGCCACGGTGGAGCACATTCGCATTGAGGAATACCAACCCGAGGCATTGTTTGATACCGTTGTCAGCCGGGCCTTCTCCTCGCTGGAGGATATGGTCGTCTGCGGTTCGCCGGTGTGCAAGCCAGGAGGGAGGATTCTGGCGATGAAGGGCGTTTATCCGGTGACGGAAGTGGAAGCGCTGAGCGATCCTTCCGTGGTGCTATCGGTGGAACGGCTGGAAGTCCCGCAATTGAATGCTGAACGGCATGTCGTGCTGCTCAGCAGAACAGAATAACTTAACTAATAGTATGGACAGCTCGCATGGCGCGCATTATTGCCATTACCAATCAGAAAGGCGGTGTCGGTAAGACCACAACCTGCGTGAACCTGGCAGCGGCCCTGTCGCTGACCAAGCGGCGCGTGTTGCTGGTCGATCTTGATCCACAGGGTAATGCCACCATGGGCAGTGGTGTCGACAAGCATGATATCGATTACACCAGTTGCGATGTGCTGCTGAAAGAAATCGATCTGCCGCAGGTCATCATTCACTCGGAAGAAGCCGGCTACCATGTAGTACCGGGTAACAGCGATCTGACCGCGGCCGAAGTCGAATTGATTCATGCGGATGATCGTGAAGGCCGGTTGCGCGATGCCTTGCAGACCGTGGCGGATCGTTACGACTACATTTTGATCGACTGTCCGCCTTCATTAAATATGCTAACGCTGAATGCCTTAACGGCGGCGAATGCGGTATTCATTCCTATCCAGTGTGAATACTACGCGCTGGAAGGTCTGTCGGCGCTGGTGGAAACCATCGAGCAGGTGCGCGAGTCGGTGAATCCGGCGCTGGCGATCGAGGGTTTGCTGCGTACCATGTACGACGGACGCAACCGGCTGGCGGAACAGGTTTCGGAACAGTTGATCGAACACTTTGGCGACAAGGTGTATCGCACCATCATTCCGCGTAACGTGCGCCTGGCGGAGGCGCCGAGTCATGGTCTGCCGGTATTGCGTTACGACAAGGCATCGCGTGGATCTGTTGCCTATCTGGCGCTGGCCGGGGAAATGGTGCGGCGCGAGCATGAATCACAACAACAGCAACAGCCGACAGAAGCGGTTGTGCAGTAATCGGTAATAAAACATGGCATCAAAAAAACGTGGTCTGGGTCGAGGATTGGATGCGCTGCTAAAGAGCAAGCCATCCGCTGCCGCGCCCCAGGCAGCAGCAACCTCGCCGACTGTTGCGGCTACGGCTGACGATACGGCGCCGGTCGACGGCACATTGAAATCATTGCCGATCGACCTGTTGCAGCGCGGTAAATATCAGCCACGGCAGGATATGCATACCGACTCGCTGCAGGACCTGGCGGATTCCATTAAGGCGCAGGGTGTGGTGCAACCGATCGTGGTCCGCCCCATCGGTGCTGGCCGTTATGAAATCATTGCCGGTGAGCGGCGCTGGCGCGCGGCGCAACTGGCTGGTTTGCAGGATGTGCCCACGGTGATTCGCGATGTCGAGGATCGCGCCGCGATTGCCATGGCCCTGATCGAAAACATTCAGCGCGAGAATCTGAATCCGCTGGAAGAATCGCGCGCCCTGCAGCGCCTGATTGAAGAATTCGAGTTGACGCATTCGCAGGCGGCGGAAGCCGTGGGCCGCTCGCGCACGGCGGTGTCCAACCTGCTGCGCCTGCTGGAACTGAATGCCGATGTCAAAGCCCTGGTCGAACAGGGCAAACTGGAAATGGGGCATGCGCGCGCGTTGCTTGCCCTGAGCGGCCTGCAACAGAGCGAAGCAGCCCGCGCCGTGGTGAGCAAGGGCCTCTCGGTGCGCGAAACCGAACGCATGGTGAAGCGTCACCAGGGTGAAACCACAAAACCGGCCGCCGCTAAACAGACCCGCAAAGATCCGGATATCAGTCGGCTGGAACAGGATTTATCCGACAAGCTGGGGGCCGTGGTGACGTTGCAGCAAAGCGGCAAGAACAAGGGTAAGCTCGTGATCAGTTACAACAACCTGGATGAGCTGGACGGGATACTGAACCACATCCGGTAAAGTGTGGCATAGAGATATATTAGTATTTTCTAAAATAATCTTTCTTTATCGACACATTGACCGTTACGAGGTCACCCTTTATACTTCGCGCCCGATGACCACCTTCTGTCATCAATGATTCATGAGCGTTATACATCTTACGCCTGTTACAAGGCCCCGGTCCTTCAATGGATATGCAATCGAACACCTTGGGCATTCGTAAGATATTGTTTTATCAGGTAATAACTGCTTGCCTGATGCTCTTGGCCTGGTCGTTCGACTCGATGCAGGCAGTGATCGCGGCCCTGTTTGGAGCCCTGATCGCGATTACGAATTCATGGCTGCTGGCCTGGCGCGCCGGACGCGTAGCAAAGCGGCCTGCCGATAACCCCGAAGGGGATCTGCGGGTCATGTTGTACGCCGCCTTCGAGCGCTTTGCCATTGTGATCATGCTGTTTGTCGCAGGAATCGGTGTGCTGCAACTGAATGCGCTGCCACTGTTGACCAGCTTCATCGCAGGCCAGGCCGTACTATCTATTTCAAGTCTTAAAACGGGATTAACAGCCAATGGCCGGTGATACCATCACGTCCAGTGAATATATCAAGCATCATCTAACCAACCTCACTTATGGAAAATTCCCGGAAGGCCACGAACATGCAGGCCACTGGGGTTTCGCCCACAACGCCGAAGAAGCCGCCGACATGGGTTTCTGGGCCATCAACGTAGATTCCATGTTCTGGTCCATCGGCCTCGCCGTGTTCATGTTCTACTTCTTCCGCAAGGCAGCCAAGAACGCAACAGCCGGTGTGCCGAGTGGCCTGTTGAACTTCTGCGAATGGGTGATTGATTTCATCAACTCCAGCGTGCGCGGTTCTTTCAGCGGCAAGAACGATCTGGTGGCACCACTGGCCTTTACCGTATTTGGCTGGGTGTTCCTGATGAACTTCATGGACCTGATTGCCGTCGATCTGCTGCCCTGGATTGCCGGGATGGTTGGTTCCGCTGTTTTCGGCGTCGATCCACACCATGTTTATTTCAAAGTCGTACCTTCCACCGATCCGAATGTCACTTTCGGTCTGGCGCTGAGCGTGTTCGCGCTGGTGCTGTATTACTCAGTCAAGATCAAGGGTCTCGGCGGCTTCTTTGGCGAACTGGCGTTCCAGCCGTTCGGCAAGCTGGGCATGCCGGTCAACCTGGTGCTGGAAGGCGTGTCGCTGATCGCCAAGCCGGTCTCTCTCGCACTGCGACTGTTCGGCAACATGTACGCGGGCGAAACCATCTTTATTCTTATCGCACTGATGTACGGCGGGGGCATGGTCCTCGGTACATTCGGCGGTTTGCTGCAACTGGGCTGGGCCATTTTCCACATCCTGATCATCACGCTGCAGGCGTTCATCTTCATGACGCTGACCATCGTGTACCTGGATATGGCGCACCAGGAACATCACTGATTTAACGGTTTGACTTTTACATTTATTTATAAACTTTAGGAGAGAATTATGGAAAGCGCATTGCTGTACATTGCTGGTGCATTGATGATGGGTCTGGGCGCCCTCGGTGCTGCAGTTGGTATCGGCGTACTGGGTGGTCGTTTCCTGGAAGGTGCTGCGCGTCAGCCGGAACTGATCCCCATGCTGCGTACCCAATTCTTTATCGTTATGGGTCTGGTTGACGCGGTTCCTATGATCGCGGTTGGTCTGGCTCTGTACGTTCTGTTCGCTGTGGCCGGTGGTTGATCCAGGAATCTGAATAGATTCAGTTACCACTAACCAAGAGGTGAAGATATGAATTTCAATGCGACCCTTATCGGACAGATGATCGCATTTGCCGTCTTCGTCTGGTTCTGCATGAAGTATGTCTGGCCGCCGATCATGGCCGCGCTGGATGAACGCCAGAAGCAGATTGCTGATGGTCTTGCTGCCGCCGAGCGTGGCAAGCATGAACAGCAGCTGGCGGAAGAACGTGCGAAGGATGCACTGCGTGAAGCGAAATCCCAGGCGCAGGAAATCATTGCCCGTGCCGAAAAGCGCGCAGCCGAAATAGTTGAAGAAGCGAAAGACGACGCCAAGACAGAAGGCGCGCGTCTGGTTGCAGCCGCGCAGGCTGAAATTGACCAGGAAGTAAACCGGGTCAAGGAAGAGCTGCGTGGACAGGTGGTGTCAATCGCCCTGGCCGGTGCCCAGAAGGTGCTGGAAAAGGAATGCGACGAAGCGACTCACAGCGACCTGCTGAACAAGCTGGCTGCTCAGATTTAGGGTAATCGTCATGGCCGAAATCACAACCATCGCAAGACCCTACGCCCAGGCGGTGTTCAAGCTGGCAAGCGAAAAACAGGCACTGTCTGCCTGGTCCGATATGCTTGGCTTGATGGCTGTTGTGGCTACCGATGCCGACATGCAACGCATGATCGAAAGTCCGCGCATGACCAGCGACAAGCTGGCGGCGCTGTTCATCGATGTTTGCGGCGACAAGCTCAACACCGAAGCGCAAAACTTCATCAAGGTGCTGGCTGACGGCGGTCGCATGAAGGCATTGCCGGAAATCTACAACCTGTTCCAGACGCTCAAAAGCGAAGCCGAAGGCGCAATCCAGGCGCAACTCATTACGGCATTCCCGGCTACCGATGCCCAGAAGCAGTCGGTGCTGGAAGCGCTGAAAAAGCGCTTTGGCCGCGACATCGAACTGGAATGCAAAACCGACAGTTCGCTGGTCGGTGGAGCCGTGATTCGTGCAGGCGATATGGTCATTGACGGATCGGTGTCCGGCAAGCTGCAAAAGCTGGCCGTGGCACTGAGTCACTAGAGGAATATTAAGATATGCAACTTAATCCAACTGAAATCAGTGAGCTGATTAAAAGCCGCATCGAGAAATTCGAGACGGTCGCCGAAGCACGCACTGAAGGTACTGTTGTTTCACTGACAGACGGTATCGCGCGCGTACACGGCCTGGCCGATGTCATGGCTGGCGAAATGCTGGAGTTCCCGGGCAATGTGTTCGGTATGGCATTGAACCTGGAACGCGACTCGGTCGGCGCGGTAATCCTGGGTGATTACAAGGGCATCTCCGAAGGCGATACGGTCAAGTGCACCGGCAAGATCCTGGAAGTCCCGACCGGTGAAGCGATGCTCGGTCGCGTGGTTGACGCACTGGGTATGCCGATCGATGGCAAGGGCCCGATTGAAGCCGAAAGTTCTTCCCCGATTGAAAAGATCGCGCCCGGTGTTATCGCGCGTAAGTCTGTAGATCAGCCGGTGCAGACCGGTCTGAAAGCGATCGACGCCATGGTGCCGATCGGCCGTGGTCAGCGTGAGTTGATCATCGGCGACCGCCAGACCGGAAAGTCTGCGGTGGCGATCGATGCGATCATCAACCAGAAAGGTACCGGTGTTAAGTGTATTTACGTGGCGGTTGGTCAGAAGAACTCAACTATCGCCGGCGTGGTACGCAAGCTGGAAGAACATGGCGCAATGGATCACACCATCGTGGTTGCCGCTTCCGCTTCGGATTCAGCAGCGATGCAGTTCATTGCACCTTATGCCGGTTGCGCCATGGGCGAATACTTCCGCGACAAGGGTGAAGATGCGCTGATCGTGTATGACGATCTGACCAAGCAGGCCTGGGCTTATCGTCAGGTTTCCCTGCTGCTGCGTCGTCCACCAGGTCGTGAAGCCTATCCGGGTGACGTGTTCTATCTGCACTCGCGTCTGCTGGAACGCGCCGCGCGTATCAATGCGGAAGAAGTGGAAAAGCTGACCAACGGTGCCGTGAAAGGCAAGACAGGTTCACTGACCGCGCTGCCGATTATCGAAACCCAGGCAGGTGACGTATCGGCCTTCGTACCGACCAACGTTATCTCCATTACCGACGGCCAGATCTTCCTGGAATCTGATCTGTTCAACGCCGGTATTCGTCCAGCGATCAACGCGGGTCTGTCAGTATCACGTGTAGGTGGTGCGGCACAGACCAAGATCATCAAGAAGCTGGGTGGTGGTGTGCGTCTGGCACTGGCGCAGTATCGTGAGCTGGCGGCGTTTGCACAGTTCGCCTCTGACCTTGACGAGACCACGCGTAAGCAGCTGGAGCGCGGTCAGCGCGTCACCGAGCTGATGAAGCAGATGCAGTATGCGCCGTTGACCGTTGCGGAAATGGCCCTGTCGCTGTTCACCGCCAACGAAGGTTACCTGGATGATGTTGACCTGAAGAAGGTTGTGGCCTTTGAAGCCGCGTTGCATGCGCACATGAAGTCCAGCTTTGGCGATCTGATGAAGCAGATCAACGATACTACTGACTACAATGACGATATCGTGGCCGGTCTGCGCAAGTGCGTGGAAGACTTCAAGGCCAACGGTGCCTGGTAAATGAACTTGTAGGAGCGGGCTCGCCCGCGAATATTCGCGGCCAAGGCCGCTCCTGCAATAACCACTGGAAATAGATATGGCTGGCGCAAAAGAAATACGCACCCAGATCAAGAGCATCAAGAATACGCAGAAAATTACCAAGGCGATGGAAATGGTCGCCGCGAGCAAGATGCGTAAGGCTCAGGATCGCATGCAGGCTTCACGCCCGTACGCGACCAAGATCAAGAACGTGATTTCACACCTGGCGAGTGCCCATCCGGAATACAGGCATCCTTACCTGATTACACGCGACATTAAACGTGTCGGACTGATCGTGATTTCTTCCGACCGCGGTCTTTGCGGTGGCCTGAACGTCAACACTTTCAAGGCGGCTCTTGCCAAGATGCAGGGCTGGAATAGCAGCAAGATTGAAATCGATGTGGCCGTATTCGGCACCAAGGCGTTGCAGTTCTTCAAGCGCATCGGCGGTAACATTGTCGGTCAGGCGACCCATCTGGGCGATGCACCTTCCGTCAATGACGTTATCGGTAATGTGAAGGTGATGCTGGATGCCTATGACCATGGCCAAATCGATGGTTTATTCATGGTGTACAACGAATTTGTAAATACCATGACGCAGCAACCCGTTGTTGAACAGCTGTTGCCGGTAGAGCCAAGCGACGAAAAAGAACTCAAGCATCACTGGGATTACATTTACGAGCCGGATGCCAAGCCGGTGATGGATGGCATCATGATGCGTTACGTGGAATCGCTGGTTTATCAGGGCGTGGTGGAAAACAATGCCTGCGAGCAGGCCGCGCGCATGGTGGCGATGAAGGCCGCGACCGATAATGCCGGTAACCTGATCGATGAGCTGGAGCTGGTGTACAACAAGGCGCGCCAGGCAGCCATCACCCAGGAAATTTCCGAAATCGTAAGTGGCGCGGCAGCTGTGTAATGAACTGTAGGAGCGGGCTTGCCCGCGAACCGTTCGCGGCAAAGGCCGCTCCTACATGTGAAACTTTTTTTGAGACGGTTGCGTGATATGCAGATGGATCTTTTTTCAACTGCCAACGATGACCGGCAAGAGACAAATTTTAGAGATAAAGAGGACAGCAACATGAGTACGGGCAAGATCGTTGAAATCATCGGCGCCGTCGTGGACGTGGAGTTTCCGCGTGATTCGGTACCGAAGGTATACGACGCACTCATCGTCGACGAAGCTGGATTGACGTTGGAAGTTCAGCAGCAGTTGGGTGATGGCGTGGTGCGTACTATCGCGATGGGTTCCACCGATGGCGTCAAGCGCGGTATCGCCGTTTCCAATACCGGCGTGCCAATCCAGGTGCCTGTGGGTCCTGCGACGCTGGGTCGCGTTATGGATGTACTGGGTAACCCGGTTGATGAGGCTGGTCCGGTTAATGCGGATAACAAGATGCCGATTCACCGTGAGCCACCGGCCTATGCGGATCAGGCGTCTTCTGTCGAGCTTCTCGAAACCGGCATTAAGGTTATCGACCTGATCATGCCGATCGCCAAGGGCGGTAAGATTGGTCTGTTTGGCGGTGCGGGCGTCGGTAAGACCGTTACCCTGATGGAACTGATCAACAACATCGCGGTACAGCAGGAAGGTCTATCGGTATTCGCGGGTGTCGGTGAACGTACTCGTGAAGGTAACGACTTCTATTATGAAATGAAGGAAGCCGGCGTACTGGACAAGGTTGCGATGGTGTACGGTCAGATGAACGAGCCACCGGGTAACCGTCTGCGCGTGGCACTGTCCGGTCTGACCATGGCGGAAGCCTTCCGTGATGAGGGTCGTGACGTACTGATGTTTATCGATAACATCTACCGTTACACACTGGCCGGTACCGAAGTATCGGCACTGCTCGGTCGTATGCCGTCCGCGGTAGGTTACCAGCCAACCCTGGCGGAAGAAATGGGCGCCCTGCAGGAACGTATTACTTCAACCAAGACCGGTTCGATCACCTCGTTCCAGGCGGTATACGTACCGGCGGATGACTTGACCGACCCGTCACCGGCAACCACCTTCGCTCACCTTGATGCGACGCTGGTACTGTCGCGCCAGGTTGCGGAATTGGGTATCTATCCCGCGGTGGATCCGCTCGATTCCACGTCTCGTTTGCTTGATCCGCTGGTTATCGGTAACGAGCACTACGATACAGCCCGTTCGGTGCAGGGTATCCTGCAGCGTTACAAGGAACTGCGCGACATCATCGCGATTCTGGGTATGGATGAACTGTCGGAAGAAGACAAGCAGGCGGTTGGCCGCGCGCGTCGTATCCAGCGCTTCCTGTCCCAGCCGTTCTTCGTGGCGGAAACCTTCACGGGTGCTCCGGGCAAATACGTGGGGCTGAAAGACACCATCAACGCGTTCAAGGCCATCGTTGCCGGTGAATACGACCACCTGCCAGAGCAGGCTTTCTACATGGTCGGTACCATCGAAGAAGCGGTCGAGAAAGCGAAGTCACTGTAAGTTGTCAGCCCTGTAGCCGGTTTGCGCTGCAGGGCTGCACCAAAGATTGAGAGCTGTTAATTATGGCTATGGAAATTCACGTCGATATCGTCAGTGCGGAAGCGGCCATCTTTTCCGGTCCGGCGACGATGGTGTTTGCCCCGGGTGAAATGGGTGAGCTGGGTATAGCGCCACGTCATACCCCGTTATTGACGCGGTTGATCCCGGGCGAAGTGCGGGTGCAGGACCAACACGGCGAAGAGCAGAGCTTCTATATTTCCGGCGGTATGCTGGAAGTACAGCCGCATGTTGTGACAGTGCTGTCCGATACTGCATTGCGCGCCAAGGATCTGGATGAAGCGGCAGCGCTGGAAGCGAAGGAGCGTGCCGAAAAAGCCCTGGCCGATAACAAGACCGATATCGATTACGCCAAGGCACAGGCCGAGCTTTCCGAGGCAGTTGCGCAATTACGCACCTTGCAGCGAGTACGCAAGAAACGCACAGCCTGATACATACCTGCTTTTCAGACACACCAGGGTGAATCTTCGATTCACCCTTTTTTATGGGAAAACGCGCTACACTTGCATCCTGGTAAACAGCAGTAAAGATAATGACTTATTCGGTCGATAGGATAGAGTCGACGCAATTCAATCAGACGGATCCTGACATGAACCTTCACATCATCATACTGGCAGCGGGACAGGGCACGCGCATGCGCTCTTCCTTGCCGAAAGTATTGCATCCCCTCGCCGGGCGCCCACTTTTGGGGCATGTGTTGGCGACGGCACACGCGTTGCAGGCAAATCAGGTACACCTGGTGTATGGCCATGGCGGCGACCAGGTCAGGGCCGCCATCGATGCGCCGGGCATTGATTGGGTAGAACAGGCTGAACAGCTGGGCACAGGTCACGCCGTCATGCAGGCCATGCCCAATGTGCCGGACGATGCCGTTGTACTGATTCTTTATGGCGATGTGCCCCTGATACAGAAAACGACACTCGAACCACTGGTTGCGTTGGCGGCGGACAGTAAACTGGGTTTGCTCACGGCCGTTGTTGAGGATGCGACCGGTTATGGCCGTATCTGCCGTAATGCCGAGCATCAGATAACCGGAATCGTGGAACACAAGGATGCGGATGAAGCGCAATTGCAGATCAGGGAATTCAATACCGGTTTCCTTGCATGCCCGGCAAACCTGTTACGCGGCTGGTTGAATAATCTCAGTAATGACAATAGTCAGGGTGAATATTATTTAACCGACATTGTGGCGCAGGCAAGACAGGACGACGTCGCAATCGAGGCAGTCATGCCGGGTCAGCTGGAAGAAGTGCTGGGTGTGAACAACCGCCAACAGCTGGCGCAACTTGAGCGCGTCTATCAGCGTTGGCAAGCCGATGCGTTGATGTTGTCCGGCGTTACGCTGAATGATCCGGCGCGACTGGATGTGCGTGGCGAACTGACGGTTGGTCAGGATACAACGATTGATGTGAATTGCGTGTTTGAAGGCCGAGTTGAAATCGGCGCAAACGTATCCATTGGCCCAAACTGTTATGTAAAGAACATTAAGCTGGGAGATGGTGTAACCGTACTGGCGAATTGTGTGCTGGAAGATGCAGTGATTGGCGACGGTGCGCGTATCGGGCCTTTTGCCCGCATCCGTCCCGGTACTCTGTTGGCAGCCAATACCCATGTGGGTAACTTTGTTGAGATCAAGAAGTCTACGATTGGTGAAGGTTCCAAGGTTAATCACCTGAGTTACATTGGTGATACGGAAATGGGCAAAGGCGTCAACATTGGTGCCGGTACCATTACCTGTAATTACGATGGCGCGAACAAGCACAAGACAATTATTGGCGATAACGCTTTCATTGGCTCGGATACCCAGCTGGTTGCGCCCGTGGAAGTAATGGCCGGTGCCACGCTTGGTGCCGGAACGACTCTGACAAAGACCGCGCCGGAAGGCGAGCTGACATTAAGTCGAGCCAAACAAATTACCATTAGCGGCTGGAAGCGGCCGGTTAAAGGCAAGAAATAACAATCCACCTTCACCCCAGGGGAGAAGGAAAGATGGTCCTTATTTAGGGAGAAAAGTTTATGTGTGGCATTGTGGGTGCAGTTGCGGAACGAAGCGTCGCGCCGATCCTGCTGGAAGGCCTGCGGCGTCTGGAATATCGCGGCTATGATTCCGCCGGTATGGTGGTGCTTAATGACAAGGCAGAGTTGGCGCGCGTGCGTACCACGGGCAAGGTCAATGAGCTTGCCGAGGCGATTGAGCGCAGACCCTTGCCGGGCGTGGCTGGTATTGCCCATACTCGCTGGGCGACGCATGGCAAACCTTCCGAGGCGAATGCGCATCCGCATATCTGTAATAACCTGGTTGCTGTCGTACACAACGGCATCATTGAGAACCATGATGCGCTGCGTAAACAGCAACAGTCGCTGGGTTATCGTTTTACTTCCGAAACCGACACTGAAGTCGTTGCTCACCAGATTCATTATCATCTTGAACAAGGCAAGGATTTACTCCAGGCCGTGCAGGATGCGGTTAAAGAGCTGGATGGCGCTTATGCCCTGGGCGTGGTGACCAGCAGAGAACCCGATCGCCTGGTCACCGCGCGGCGTGGCAGTCCGCTGGTAATCGGTGTCGGCATGGGCGAGAACTTCATTGCGTCCGATGTCGCCGCCCTATTGCCGGTTACGCAGCAATTTATCTTTCTTGAAGACGGCGATACTGCCGATCTGCGCCGCGATAGTTTGCAGATTTATGATTCAGCCGGTAACAAGATCGAACGCAAGTTGCAGCATTCCGAGATTTCGGCGGATGCCGTTGAGCGTGGCAAGTATCGTCATTACATGCTCAAGGAAATCTATGAGCAGCCACGCGCAATCGCCGATTGCCTTGAAGGGCGTATCGCCAACGGACGCATACTTGAAGAGACCTTCGGTGCCCGTGCCAAGGAAATTTTCGATGAAGTCAAAGGCGTACACATAATTGCCTGTGGTACCAGTTATCACGCCGGGATGGTTGGTCGTTACTGGCTGGAGTCCTATGCCGGTATTCCCTGCAGTGTGGAAGTGGCGAGTGAATTCCGTTATCGCAAGCCGGTTGTGCGCAATAATTCTCTGATCGTGACTTTGTCCCAGTCGGGTGAAACCGCTGACACACTTGCTGGTTTACAGGAAGCCAAGCGGCTGGGTTTTGGTCATTCACTGGCTATCTGTAATGTGCCGGAAAGCTCGCTGGTGCGTGAATCCGAACTGGTGTTGATGACGCGAGCAGGCCCTGAAATCGGCGTGGCCTCGACCAAGGCGTTCACCACCCAGCTGGTCGCCATGTTGATGCTGGTGATTGTGCTGGGTCGGCGCCATGGATTAACCGAGGAAATGGAACGCCAGCTGGTGAAGCAGCTGGAACACCTGCCGGGCAAGGTTGAACATGCTTTGCAACTGGATACGCCGATAAAGATTTTATCCGAACGCTTTGCCGATAAGCATCATGCGCTGTTCCTTGGTCGTGGTGCGCAATACCCGGTGGCGATGGAAGGCGCGCTCAAGCTGAAGGAAATTTCCTACATTCACGCCGAGGCCTACCCGGCGGGTGAACTCAAGCACGGTCCGCTGGCATTGGTGGATGCCAACATGCCGATTATTGCTGTTGCGCCAAATAACGAGTTGCTGGAAAAACTGAAATCTAATTTGCAGGAAGTTAGTGCCCGTGGCGGTGAATTGATCGTGTTTGCGGATGAACATGCGGGTGTAACCGAAACGGAACAGTTGACGGTGTTGCCCATTGCCTCGACCGATGACTGTATCGCACCGATAGTGTTCACCGTGCCATTACAGCTGCTGTCCTACCACGTGGCCATTCTTAAAGGCACGGATGTCGACCAGCCGCGCAACCTGGCCAAGTCGGTAACGGTTGAATAAAGATTACAGTGTTAATTTTCTTTTTTCGTAATACTCAACGATTGAAGTGCCATCCCATACATAAGTTAAATGGGGCCCCTGTGTAACAGGGGAAATTAAGCGCGGTCGAAATACGGCTGCGCATTCGCCATCGGGATTGCGAACACTGAAATAAACCAGGCCATTGCTGCCGGACTTTTTAAGATCAAGTCCCAGTGGTTGTGACGCTGAATAACTATCCGGGTCATACCATTCGGGACAATCTTCGCGTAGCGGTCGTATGTCATGCATTTCAGACTTTATATCTGCAAAGTAGACGCGCTGATCCACTTCAATGGGTTCTTCGTGCGACCAGCGCAGGAATCGCTCGCGATGATGAATGGTTTCTTTAATGGCTGTTGCTAGATCCTTGGCTGCGTAATAGATACCGAAACTACCGTCGCTGAAACGGCTGCCGTCAGGATTTAAATGCGTAAATGCCGCCATGATGGGCGTGGTGCCAGGGCCACTGACACGCTCCCCGGACGGTACCAGGGAAATTTCACCGGCCTCTTCCCGCAAGCGGGGGTTTGTCAGGTTCTCAATTGCGTAGACTGCATCAAGGTCCGCGGGGTCTGCGACATCATCAAAAAGGCCGACGGGGGGAAATCGGCTGGATACGATTCGAACAGCAGATTTCCAATCTATGCGTGCTATGGGGATATCGTGGCAATCCATTGCCAACATTCTCCTGAACTAGAAACCGCGCTGGGCATCCAGAAACTGGCGGGTTTGGTAGAGGTCCGCAACCTGGCCACCGCGTAGACGCTCCAATGGGGTTCTGCCGCCAAACAGCGGTGCGTCATTCTCGCGGGATAACCAGGTATTGGCTGCTTCTTTGCGTGGCAGCAGGATATTCAGATCCTTATAAATCCCAAACACATAAGATAAACGCTCCAGCGTATCCCGGCTTAATCGCGCGGTATCGGGATTGGCTTTCCAGCGAAAATAGGTGGAACGGGTGGTGCCCAGCAGGGACAGCGCATCCGTTTCATTCAGACTCCAGGCCTCTGCGATCTTGAAAAAGGTGCGCAAAGCGGCGCCGACGGCTTCAGGGCTTTGAAGAATAGGGGATTCATGTCGGTTCATGGCTCCTACTCCTAAATGAGACTTAAGAATTAGTATAGTCTTATTAGCGACATTCACAACCCATTATTGAATCGGTGCCATTGGGGCCACAATCCAGGATTGGGAGGTCGCTCAATCTCAGCAATTTGCCGCTGTTTATCTCGTCCAGGTTGCTGGATATCCCAGGGACAATTTCGCCCACCCGTTCGATGCGAATCTTCTTAATTGCAGTTGCGGGAGGAATTAATCTCGCGACAAATGTGACTGGAAGATGGCCTTGTGAACATCGCCGAGACTCATGACGCCAACCAGTTTGCCATCGCTATCCGTAACAGGAATGCGGCGGAAGCGATGATTGGTCATTTTTGCCGTGGCCTTGAGTACGTGTTGATCCGGTGACACCGAAACCGGATTCTTGATCATCATTTCGCTGACGGTTTTTTGCATGGACGCCGAATAATTTGGTGTCATGCTTTCGATCTCTGTTACCGCGGATCCGGACACAAAGTCTTCCATGGTCGGTAACAGGTTCTTTAACAGATCCATTTCGGAGATGTTGCCGACCAGTTTGCCGTTTTCATCAACAACGGGTAAGGCGGGAATACGGTAGAGGCACATAATTGAAGCCACTTCCTGCAGTTTTGCATCCGGTGAAACAGTTCTTGGGTTGTGGGTCATAATATCGCTGACAAGCATGGATTCCTCCGGATGGTCGCTGAATTACCTGATTGGTTTATTTAATATTGGATGGGTTATTAGATAACCCGGGGCGGGTGCCATCAAGCAAAGAAATTCAATCGCAACATTACCAAAGCAAATAGCCATGGGTCATGTCAATCAATGACAGGTTACTTTAGAAATAATCTCGTGAAGGCGGTTTTTACATCGCCATTTCAGCGCTCAAGCAGCGCCTGGAAGCCGGTTCCGTTATTTTTCATTTTGTCTTTAGCGATAGGTTTTGGTTCCGGGTTGTTGAGAATCGAACTTTTGAATTCCAGTTTGAGTCCGTTTGTACCCTTTATTGTATTTATCTTTCCTGCTTTGCTTGAAGAGTTGTTTTTTCGCGGGATTCTTATTCCGCGTGATATTAAAAATCTAGGGCTCAGAAAATCTGCACTGGTTGTGATAGCAAGTACGCTGGCTTTTGTGCTCTGGCATCCTTTGAACGCTTATGCATGGAATCACAATGCGATCACACTTTTTACTGATCCCAGGTTTCTGTTGCTCGTTGCTGCGCTGGGCCTAACCTGTGGGTATAGCTATATTGAATCCCGCTCTATCTGGGTGCCTGTTATCATTCATTGGCTGACCGTGACGGTATGGGTGCTGTTTCTCGGGGGTAGAAACCTGGTGCTGGAACTGTAAATAATGAAACAAGGTCAATGGTTTTTATTTGCCGTTGACCCTTTCACTTTATTTTTTAATTCGCGCTTAAACACCTGGATCAACAGTTCGATGTTGTGAATGCTCGGGTAATTCGGCCGGACAATAAAGGCGATCTCGCGGTGTGGTCCCGGTTCAGCCAGCGGTACCTTGGCGATCCTGGGATTGTTATCCACCAGTTGCGGTACGGCCATGGCGGGTATCAAGGTGTTGCCCATACCGTTGGCCACCAGTTGCACCAGGGTATTCAGGCTGGTTGCGCTGAGATGGTGAGCAGCGATAGCCGACAAGTGGCACACGGCCAGGGCGTGATCTTTCAGGCAATGTCCTTCCTTAAGCAGCATTAAGCGCTCGGTATCGAGTTCATCGCTATTGAGCTGGGTGCGTAGCGCCAGCACATCATCCGCGTGCGTGATCCAGTAAAAATCCTCTGCCCAGAAACTGAATGTCAGCAGTCCTTCGCAGTTAAAGGGTAGCGCCAGGATGGCCGCATCGAGATCGCCATTCCTTACTCGCTCCACGAGTACCCCTGACTGTTCTTCCATGATCTGCAATTGCAAAGCGGGATATTCGGTCTTCAGCGAGGGCAGCACCACCGGCAACAGGTAAGGGCAAATGGTGGGGATCATGCCTAGCGACAGCGTCGTATGCAGCGGTTCCAGCTGGGATTCCTGCAATCGTTTCAGGTCATCCATCTGCACCTTGATCTGATGTGCCTTTTCCAGCGCCAGTTTACCCAGCGGGGTGATCAGCACCTGCTTGTTGTTGCGCTCGAAGATCTGGAAACCAAGCTGCTTTTCCATTTCGGAAAGCGCGGTGCTGAGCGCGGACTGAGAGATGGAACAGCGTTCGGCCGCCTTCTTGAAATGCAGCGTCTGTTCAACAGCCAGTGCGTATTGAATCTGCTTGAGCGAAATCATTTAGCCACTATAAACACTCGCGCATTTACGTTCAATTTTTTAGAACATAATCTTTTAAACGTTTCAATTTTCTAATCATCACCTCTCCGGTAACTTAGTCACATCTGCTGAGGAATACACCGAGCAGGAAGAAATTTTATTTATTTTCATTGAGATACGGAGAGTGACCATGTCATTAATCAACACCAAGATCAAACCTTTTGTTGCCCAGGCCTACAAGCAGGGCGAGTTCGTTGAAGTGTCCGACCAGCAGGTGGAAGGCAAGTGGGCAGTGTTTTTCTTCTACCCGGCGGACTTCACCTTTGTTTGCCCGACCGAGCTGGGCGACCTGGCCGATCACTACGACGAGTTCCAGAAGCGTGGCGTGGAAATTTATGCGGTATCCACCGATACCCACTTTACCCACAAAGCCTGGCACGACTCGTCCGACACCATCGGCAAGATCCAGTACACCATGATTGGCGATCCAACCGGTGCCGTGACCCGCAATTTCGATTGCATGCGCGAAGCCGAAGGCCTGGCCGATCGCGGCACCTTCCTGGTTGACCCGGACGGTGTGATTCAGGCCATGGAAATCACGGCCGAAGGCGTGGGTCGTGATGCAGAGGATTTACTGCGCAAGGTCAAAGCGGCGCAGTACGTGCGTAACCATCCGGGCGAGGTTTGTCCGGCGGCCTGGAAGGAAGGTGAAAAAACATTGGCCCCTTCGCTGGACCTGGTCGGCGTGATCTAAGGCGGGTTCAGTAAACAGTATCGCCGGGCGCTGTGCGCCCGGCATTCCCCGGAATTCAGGAGTTGCATCGTGATTACACTCGAAATCAAACAGGCCTTAACGGGTTACTTCGCCAACATGCAGAAACCAGTCACCCTGGTATTGCAGACTGGCGAACACGACAAACGTGCCGAACAGGTGAATTTTCTCACCGAGCTGAGCAGGATTTCAGACAAGGTGGAATTGGTCGAGCGTGATCTCGGATTACGCAGCCCCGTGAGTTTTTTGCTCGAGGTGGATGCCCAGCCAACGGGCATAGTCTTTTCCGGTATACCCGGCGGGCATGAGTTCAATTCCCTGATACTGGCGATCCTGCATGCGTCCGGCACCCGGATGAAACTCGATGACAGCGTGCGCAACCTGGTGATGCAGTTAAGCAAGCCGCTACAGTTTGAAGTGTTCATCAGCCTTAGCTGCCACAACTGTCCGGAAGTGGTGCAGGCACTGAACCAGTTCGCACTGCTCAATCCGAATATCTCGACCGAGATGATCGATGGCGGTCTGTTCCCGGCATTGATCGAGGAACGTGATATCCAGGGTGTGCCGAGTGTGTACCTGAATGGCGAATTGTTTGCCAACGGCAAGGTGGATGCCGCGCAACTGCTGGACAAGTTGATTGCGCTTGAACCCGAAATCACCCAGGCCGCGGCGGCAAATCAGCCAGCCCTGCCGGTACAGGATGTCACGGTAATTGGTGGTGGACCGGCCGGTGTGGCGGCGGCCATATACAGTGCGCGCAAGGGTCTGGCCGTCACCTTGATTGCTGATCGGATCGGTGGACAGGTGAAAGACACCCAGGGTATCGAAAACCTGATATCGGTCCCGAAAACCACCGGGCCGGAACTGGCTGGCGCGTTGCAGCAGCACATGAAGGATTACGACATCACGCTCAAGGAACACCTGCGCGTGACAAAGGTGGAACAGGGCAAGATGAAAAAACTCACCCTGTCCACGGGCGAAGTAATTCAGAGCCGCACCCTGATCGTGGCGACCGGTGCGCGCTGGCGTGAACTGGGTATACACGGCGAGAAGGAAAATATCGGTAACGGCGTGGCTTACTGCCCGCACTGTGACGGCCCCTTCTTCAAGGGCAAGCATGTCGCGGTCATCGGCGGCGGTAACTCCGGGATTGAAGCAGCGCTGGACCTTGCAGGTATCGTCAAGTCGGTCACGGTGTATGAGTTCCTGCCGGAGTTGAAGGCGGACAAGGTATTGGTGGACCAGGCGGAAAAGCGTGACAACATTACGATTAAAAAGAATGTGGCCACGCAGCAGATCCTGGCGCGGGATGGCAAGGTGCATGCGATCGAGTACCAGGATCGCAAGACCGGTCAGGTGCATCAGGATGATCTGGCGGGCGTGTTTATCCAGATTGGACTGGTGCCGAACAGCCAGGTGGTGGCCGATCTGGTCGAGACCAGACCCTGGGGCGAGATCGTGGTGAATGAAAAATGCGAAACCTCGGAGCCCGGTATCTATGCCTGCGGCGATGTGACGACTGTGCCGTACAAGCAGATCGTGATTGCAATGGGCGAAGGAGCCAAGGCGTCACTGGCCGCGTTTGAATACCTGCTGACGTACGATGTGGAAAGCGAAGTGGCCTGACAGTCAGCCTTTGTGGACCTCGTCCCGGCTTGTCCGGGGCGGGGTTTCTTTGTTGGAATCGGCTATAACTTATTGATTTATAAAAAAAATGGACTTGGCCATCAAAAAATGTTATGATTTCGGACTTTTCCGGGCTCTATTCCGGAGTACAGAGTTGAGAACAGGAGAGTCTCGGTGGCTAAAGAACTGATGTTTTTCTGCATCCCCCAGGGTGCCTATATGCGAACCGATAATTGCCAGAAGTTGCGCAAGCGTCCTACCGGTAAGGTTCCCGCTGGCGCCCAGCCCAAGCTGCGGGCCTGCGAAGCCTGCACCATGTATCCCCTGGTGGATGCACTGACCGTACCTACGGTTTCGCTTAATGATTATCTCGGTGGCGAAAAACCCGACATGCTGAATCTCAAATCCGCCAAGGTGAAAAAACAGCTGGCATCCGAGCCTTCGCTGAAGGCGGCGGGCTAAAACAGCTTGTGACCGAATGACAACCCTGCCCCTCGGCAGGGTTTTTTTTGGCCTGATTTTGGTTCACCGTAAAAGCATGTAATCATAGAATTCAGCGATTAAACCAGCTCACGCCGTGAAGGTCAGCCGCATGTCCACAATCCCCTTAATATTTGGAGAAGTTTTATTCGACTGTTTCGAACCGGATGGCCCCGATGTTCTGGGTGGCGCGCCGTTTAATGTCGCCTGGCACCTGCAGGGTTTCGGTTTGCAGCCGCTCTTGATCAGTGCCATCGGCGCGGATGAGCGCGGCGAGCAAGTATTGAGTCGTATGAAAACCTGGGGGATGGCCACAGACGGTATCCAGCAGCTGAATCAATACGCCACCGGCATGGTTCGTATCAGGATGGAAGGCAGCAGTCATACTTTCGATATCCTGCCCGACCAGGCCTACGACCATATTGGCGAAACCTTTGCTGTGTCTGTATTAGAGCAGCACACTCCGTCGCTGCTGTACTGCGGCAGTCTTGTCGGCCGTTCACAGGACTCGGCGCAAACCCTGCAGTCCCTTGTCGCCAGCGGCTTACCATTGTTTGTGGATATCAATCTGCGCTCTCCTTGGTGGCAAAAAGAAGCCGTACTAGGCCTGATGCACAGCGCGCGCTGGCTCAAGTTGAACGACGACGAGTTCACGGAATTGACCGGAAAGCCCATAGCGGCTACAGATATCAGGGAATTGCAGGAGACGCTGGGTAATGAGTGGTTGATTCTGACCGAGGGTGATGCGGGTGCGAATATACAAACTCGGCATCGCTTGTACCAGGATGTCCCGCCAAAGATCGAACAGCTTGTGGATACCGTGGGAGCCGGTGATGCCTTCAGTGCGGTGGTGCTTCTGGGTATCGCGCATGAATGGTCGCCGGAGGTGATTCTGCGCCGGGCGCTGGAATTTGCAGCGCGTATCTGCGAACAGCAAGGTGCCACGGCAATGAATCATGCGCTCTATCAACAATACCGGGAGGCCTGGCATTGTTAATGTCGGCGATCTTGGCAGGCAAGCGGGATGAAGCCTAAGCTGCGGCCACAATATTATGCATTGCGGCGCTTCTGTCCTTACCAGGGCGTGGTGCAGGTAGTTGAAGTGGGTAATGCACGCGCCTATTCGGAAGACGGTCAGCACTGGACGGTGCGCATTGAGCGCTCCTATACCCGCTACGATGCCTGCAGCGAGCACGATGAAGATACGCCGGTCGCAACGGCGAATGATCTGATGGAAGCGATCAACAATCACCCGGGTATTCCGTTTCCGCTGGAAGACCGGGTGGAGCTATGGTTGTTGCACAAGGAAACGCAATTGCCCCTGGCATTGATCAAAAGCCGTCGACACCTGGAAGATGCGGATGCGGTTACCGATCCGACCTGGCATCCGTTTCTTGGTTCAAACACCGATTTCAAATCGCCGACCCTGGATGAAAAGCGCAAGCAGACCCGCTCCACGGCGCGCGCCCAGGATGTGCTGGAGCGGGAAATCAATATGGCTGCCCGGCCCAGGCCGAAACTACAGTGGTTCGCGCGTGCCAGTAATGGTTCCGGCGTTGGGCACAGCGGTATGCGGGTCGACGAAGCCCTGCTCGGACGGCAACTTGCCGTCGATGATTTTCCGGAGCTACTGGTCCGTGAGGACTGGGCCGATGACACCAGGCGTGAACTGGTACGTGAATATCATGAATGGTATGCACCCTCGTTGCTGGCCCATCAGAATATCCGCAATGAAACCCGCGCATGGCTGGAAAACGCTGCCCGTAGACGGCCAGATGTCATCCTCAAGCATTACCCCATGTACCCCGAGGTGCTGGACGAGGAGGCCATGCAGGTCAGCCTGGTCTCGGGCCGGTTGATGGCGCGGCTGTAATAGGTAGGTATGCTTAGGGAGATAAAACACCAATTGGCGGCAGCCAACCGGGATTACCAGTTGCTGTCACTGGAGCCGGGAAGCGCGCATTTTCGCTTTATCGGTCCCTTTGCAGGGCGAGAGGTGGTCTGGGACGCAAAGGTGCAGGCACTGGGACTTCAGGCGGCGGCACAGTATATTGATATCGGTCAGTGCGAAGGTGACTGCGTTCCGGTCAATATCGGGTTGGTGGTAAGTGAGCTGCAATCGCCGGATCTGCTCAAGACGATGTTTATGATTCGGCAGTACAAGCGTCTGAAGCCTGGTCGGCATGAGTTCAGCGGTCCGGCAAAAAAGAATGACTGACAGGGAGTCTGACTGAATGGCACAACTAATCAGTTTATCGCGCGCGGCGCGCCTGGTAGGAGTCAAGCGAGCGACCCTGCAGAAACAGGTACGCGCGGGACAATTGCATACCTTCGAAGGTGAGCTGGATCTTACTGAGATACTGAAGCTGTATCCGCAAACCGATGTGGACAACAGCGGCATGATCGAACGTGCTGACCGCATCATTGCCCAGGCGCTGGGAAAAATTTCATCGGAATCTCATTCTCTGCCGGATGCAGAAATCCTGGCTGCCCGCGTGACCGCGTTAAGTCACGAGCTGGGAACTTCGCGGGCGATGGTAAATCGCTATGGGAAACTGATGAACCAGTTGCGCGACAAGCTGGATGCGCTGGCTTATGCGTTGGGCGAAAACAGGGATTTTGCACAGCTCCAGACCTGGTTTTCCGAAGCCATGCAGGATGTGCAGCGCCCATCCGGGTTGCCAGAAGAAGTACTGGCCACGGATACGTTTCTGCGCCTAATGGCCGCACATATTACGTTGCATCCTTCCAAGCATGACTTCTTTGTCCAGGGTAAGGAGTCGATCCTGGAATCCGCGTTGCGAGCTGGTTACAGGGTGCAATACGGTTGTACTGATGGCAGTTGTGGAAAATGCCGAGTAAAACTCAAGACAGGTAATGTAAAAAAGATTAAGTCAGGCCTGTCAGCCGAACAGGAACAGCAACTAATCGAAGCGGGCGAAATCCTGCTGTGTGCCAATACGGCCATTAACGATTGCCTGCTGGAAGCGAGGGAGGTGGATTCACCTGACGGTATAGAGAGTCAGAGCGTGCCGGTTACCGTCAGACGAATAGAAGAACTGAATAACTATATGCGAGCGTTGTATCTAACCCCGCAGGATAAAAAACGCCTGCAGTTTATGTCCGGTCAGTCAGCGGAGTTGGTCTTGCAGGACAAACATCAGTTGTTACCGGTTGCCAGCTGTCCCTGTGATGCTACCCAGATAGAGTTGCATCTTAAAAACGTGCCGGGAAATCCTATTTCGGATTATGTGTTCAATGACTGCCAGGTTGGCGATGAGCTGAGGCTGCAAGGGCCCGCCGGAGGCTTTGTTCTGGATATCAACTCGGTGCACTCGTTGATTTTCGTGGCGTGGGGCGATGAGTTCGCCGCGATCAAGAGCCTGGTTGAACAGGCGATGGCGCTGGATATGGCGGAAGAGATCTGGGTGTACTGGGTGACGCCGGGGAAGGTGAAACCCTATATGCATAATCTGTGTCGCGCCTGGGAAGATGCCCTGGACAATTTGAAGTACACACGGCTGGAAGCTGCGCCCAGCGCCTTCTCGGAATCCGTGAGCAAGCAGGAGCAACATGCCATCAGCGATGTGCTCGCGACCCTGGCCCAACAACATTACAACGTGCGCACGTATGATTTTTATGTTGCGGCACCGAAGCATACATCGGCCTACGTGAAGCGTTACCTGATTGCGCGAGGCGTGCCCGAGGCGCAAATTCATCTGGCCTGAGTCTGATACAATACGCGGATGGATATATCGCATCTGCTCGACCCTCTGAACGACGCCCAACGCGAGGCGGTAACGGCTCCTCCCGGCCATGCCCTGGTGCTGGCCGGTGCCGGTAGTGGCAAGACCCGTGTGCTGGTGCATCGTATTGCCTGGTTGATTCAGGTCGAGCAGTGTTCGCCGTTTGGCATTCTCGCGGTTACTTTTACCAACAAGGCAGCGCGTGAAATGCGTGGCCGAATCGAGCAACTGCTTGGCATGCCGGCGGGCGGAATGTGGGTCGGTACCTTTCATGGATTGGCGCACCGATTACTGCGCGCGCACTGGAAGGAGGCCAACCTCCCCGAAACTTTTCAGATCCTGGACTCAGACGATCAGCTGCGCATCGTCAAGCGCGTGATGCGCTCATTGGAGCTGGACGAGGCACGCTGGCCGCCCAAGCAGGTGCAATGGTTTATCAACGGCAAGAAAGACGAAGGCCTGCGCCCGCATAACATCGAGCACTACAACGATCCCTATCTGAAAACCATGTTGCAGGTCTATCAGGCCTACGATGAATTGTGCCAGCGCAGCGGGCTGGTGGACTTTGCCGAGATCCTGTTGCGCGCCCACGAGTTATGGCTGAAAAACCCGGCCGTGCTGGCGCATTATCAACAACGTTTCAAGCATCTGCTGGTGGATGAATTTCAGGATACCAACAGTATTCAGTACGCCTGGTTACGACTGCTGGCCGGTGGCACCGGCCAGGTGTTCGCGGTGGGTGATGATGACCAGTCCATCTATGGCTGGCGTGGCGCCAGGATAGAGAATATCCAGCGATTCTCCAGCGACTTTCATAACACTCGTGTCGTCCGCCTGGAGCAGAATTACCGATCAACCGGCAACATTCTCGCGGTTGCCAATGCGCTGATTGCGCATAACGAAGGCCGACTCGGTAAAAATCTCTGGACCGATGATCACGATGGTGAGCCGATCGATGTCTATCACGCCTTCAATGAATACGATGAGGCGCGTTTTGTCGTGGAACGGATTGAGTCGCGGGTTGATGCCGGCATGGCGCGGTCCGGCATGGCCGTGCTGTACCGCTCCAATGCGCAGTCTCGCATCATGGAAGAACAGCTTATGCAGCGCGGTATTCCCTATCGTGTCTATGGCGGGCTGCGATTCTTCGAACGCGCGGAGATTAAGGATGCCCTTGGCTATCTTCGTCTGGCGCATAACAAGGATGATGACGCGTCATTTGAGCGGGTCGTCAATCAACCACCTCGCGGTATTGGCGAGCGTACGGTTGAGACAGTGCGGAATACCGCGCGTGACCGCAAGATGTCGCTATGGGCCGCCATGCTGGCGGTCATTGATGAGAAGCAACTGAATGGCCGAGCGACCAATGCATTACGTGCTTTTGTGGAATTGATCGATGGGCTGACGGATGAGATAGCCAGATTGCCGCTGGAAGAGCAGATGCAGCTGGTGATTAACCAAAGTCGCCTGATCGAGCATTACAAGAAAGAAAAAGGCGAAAAAGGTCAGGCGCGCATTGAAAACCTTGAAGAGCTGGTCAGTGCCACACGGCAGTATGAACCCAGTGAAGATGATGCGGCGATGTCGCCGGCGCAGGCCTTTCTGACTCACGCCGCGCTGGAAGCGGGTGAAGGACAGGCGGATGAATGGGAAGACTGCGTGCAGCTCATGACCTTGCATTCCGCCAAGGGGCTGGAGTTTCCACTGGTATTCATGATTGGAATGGAGCAGGGGCTGTTTCCTCACCAGATGTCGATGGATGAGCCGGGTCGTCTCGAGGAAGAACGCAGGCTTTGTTATGTCGGCATCACGCGTGCGCAACAGCAGCTGGTGATCAGCTGCGCCGAGCGCCGCCGACTGCATGGCAACGATAATTATGCTATCCCGTCGCAATTTCTACGTGAATTACCTAATGAGTTATTGAGAGAAGTCAGACCGCAGATCCAGGTCAGCAGGCCTTACCAGTCAGCAGAACAACGCCCGGCGGTTTATGCGATGCAGGATGAGGCTGCGTTACAGCTGGGGCAGCGTGTGCGTCATGCAAAATTTGGTGAAGGTGTTGTGCTGAACTATGAGGGTCAGGGCGCGCATGCCCGGGTGCAGGTCAATTTTTCAGATGTGGGTGCCAAGTGGCTGGTGATGGCGTATGCGAATCTTGAGGCGTGCTAGTTAAAAGCATGCCCTCCGGTTGATCCGGAGGGCATGGTAGTTCGTTAATTGACCGTAAAGACGGCCTCACTTGAGTAAGGGCTTTCCAGGCCTGAGCTATCGACTGTAGTCAACACGAAGTAGTGGTTACCTGCAGCCAAGCCTTCAAACACATGTGAAGTGTCGCTTGGGTTTGTAATTTCCACAGTATCAGTATATTGACCGGACTGCTCTCCACGATAAATCTTGAACTTGGCGATTTCGCTCAAGGCCAATGCGCTGCCATCGTTACGGGTGGAAGGCGCAACCCAGCTGACTGTTGCAGTATAAGTTAGCGGAGTTGCAGTAGTGCTTGTTTCTGGTTCGGAAAGAATTTCATTAGTGCTTGAAATATCGGTTACTGATGTAGCTTCTCCTGAATCGATGGTCATGCTAGCTTCAGTCGAATAGACGCTTTCTGCACCGGTATTATCGATGGTGGTTATAGCAAAATAGTGTTCGCCTGCATCCAGATTGCTGAATATATGACTAGTAGTGCTGGGATCAGTTATTTCGACTGAGTCGGTGTAGATTCCTGATTTGTTGCCGTGATAGATCACAAACTTGGCAATTTCACTTAACGCAAGAGGGCTGCCGTCAGAGCGAGTTGCAGGAGCAACCCAGCTGACGGTGGTAGTTGCTACCGTCTGGGCTTCAGCTTCTGCTTGGGCCAGTGCCTCGGCTTCTGCCTGAGCCTGGGCTTCAGCTTCTGCTTGGGCCAGTGCCTCGGCTTCTGCCTGAGCCTGGGCTTCAGCTTCTGCTTGGGCCAGTGCCTCGGCTTCTGCCTGAGCCTGGGCTTCAGCTTCTGCTTGAGCCAGTGCCTCGGCTTCCGCCTGGGCTTGCGCTTCAGCTTCTGCTTGGGCCAGTGCCTCGGCTTCTGCCTGGGCCTGAGCTTCAGTTGCAGCTGTAATGGCTTCCTGCTCAAGAGCTAATTGATAGCTTTGTTCCAGGGTGTAGATGGTTTGTTCAAGAGCGGCAATTTGTTGTGAAATAGCCTGCAATTCGGTTTTCAATGATGTGCGTAATTCATCATATTTAAGATAGCGGTAACGCATTTTTCTGTAGAAACGTTTATTTTTAGCGGACTGCATCTTGTCGTAGTAATAATTGGCCAAACGATCCGCTTCAATATACTCGGCCTCTACGGTGGCGTAATGGCTGTTGAGTTGAGTGAGATTATCCTCGGCTGCAGTAATCTGGGTGAGGATTTCTGAGGAGTCTGCGGTGTTAACATATGCATGGGCATTGAAGCTTATCAGAGCGATAACACAAACCATCATCGCTACACGGATGATGTTATGCAGAGAGCCTGTTCCGTTCCGTTGAATCTTTTCATTCTGTCCTGTGAATGAATAATTCATAGTTGTATTCATTGAGGTGTACCTTCAGTTTTGACTGACGAGTGACACCAACAATACGGATTGCAAACAAAGTTAATGTGAGTGTGTTCACAATGTTTCGCGCAATTTATTAACGTGAAAAATTTATTACAATCATCAAGTTCTAATGAGTCTTTTCTTTAGGAGAAAAATGTTAAACAGCGCACATTTTTCTAATCGGCAAGATTAAATTCGGGTGAATTTTGCGAGAATGGCAGTTGGAAAAAAAGAAATCCTCCTTCCCTGGAGGATTGAAGATGTCACTGTTTTAACTGGGTGACGTTGTCGTAATGGGGTAAAGTCAGGTTGATGAGGACTTCCTTCGGTTTGCCGATGTGGTTTCCCTGCGCGAAATCAACACCATACTGTTTCAACAGCTCCATGGTGGCCTGGTCTTCGACATATTCTGCCACCGTTTTTTTGCCGAGGGCATGCGCAATCTGGTTCATTGACTGAACCATGGCCTGGTCAACGGCTTCATCAGCCAGGCCCTGTACAAATGAACCATCGATCTTGAGTTTGTCGACAGGCAGGTGCTTCAGGTAGCTGAACGAGCTGAAGCCTGAACCGAAATCATCCAGTGCGAACTGGCAGCCAATGTTCTTGAGCGCGGTGATGAACTTTTCCGCGGCGTTAAGATTGGCGATGGCCGCCGTTTCGGTGATCTCGAAGGTGAGCCAGTGAGGATCGAGGCCGGTTTCGCTTAGCAGCTCCTGAATGGTTGGCAGTAATAGTTCGTCCTCGAATGCCTTGCCCGACAGGTTAATTGAAAAACCGACCGATGCGCCGCGGTTATGGTGTTCCGCCAGTTGGCGGATGGCGCGTGCGACAATCCAGCGGTCCACGCTGTGGATCAGACCAAAGCGTTCGGCGGCAGGCATAAAACCGCCGGGCAGGATGATCTGGCCATCGTCGCAAACCATGCGTACCAGCACTTCGTAATTATCAATCTGACCCGTGTTGACCGAAACGATGGGCTGATAAACCAGCTGGAAGCGATCATTTTCCAGCATTTCGCGTACTCTCGCTGCCCAGCCCATGTCCTCGGCCATGCCTGCCTTGTTGCTGTCATCCGGGTTATAGATATGTACCCGGTTACGACCGTTGGTCTTGGCAACATTGCAGGAAAGGTCGGCATGCGACAGTACCTCGTCGGCGCTCTCGACATAGTGATCGATCAATGCACCGCCAATACTGCAGGTGACATTGAACGATTTGCCGTCATAGAAAAATTTATAATCCTCGAACAGCTGGCGAAAGTTCTCACCGACTTTGGGCGCTTGCTCGCGGTCGACATCGTAGACCAGCAGGGTGAATTCATCGCCGCCAAAACGGGACAGCAGGTCGCCATCGCGCACATGCGAACCGAGCATGGTGCTGATTTCCACCAGCAGTTTGTCGCCGGCGGCATGGCCCAGTGTGTCATTAATATATTTGAACTGATCAAGATCGATATAGAACAGGGTACAGGCTGCGCCATGGCGAGCAACACGCGCCACGGTTCGTTCCAGCTCCTGCTGGAAGTAATGGCGATTAAACAGGCCGGTCAGTGAATCATGTTCGGCCTGGTAGGAGAGCTGTTTCTGGAATGCTTTCTGTTCCGAAATGTCGCGCGCCGTACCTGAAATATGCACTACCTTGCCGTCGTCATCGAAATGCGCGCGGGCATTGAAACTGAGATGGTGAGGGCGACCATTACGGTCGGTGTGCATGGTTTCATACTGTACCAGTTCCTCGCCGGACAGTATCTGCTTGAAAGCTTCATCGTCACGTTCGAGGTTTTCCTGGGTCTGGAATTCTTTCATGTGTCGCCCGATCATTTCATTGGGGAGATGACCATAGATCGACAGGCTGGCACCGTTGAGATAGGTCCAGTTCCCTTCAGGGTCCATGCTCCAGACCAGGTCATGCGCGGTTTCCACCAGGTCGCGATAGCGTGCCTCGGCAGTCATCAGCTGATCCTCCGCCTGCTTGCGTTTGGTGATATCGGCCACCAGGCAGGTGAACATATGCTGATCGCGTAACCGCATTTCGCTAACGCGTACCGATACGGGGATCGGTTTGCCGTTGCGATGCATGCCGGTGGTTTCCAGCTCGCTGCTGGTGATCGGAGGGGTATTGTCCGCATGCACAATATGCGGTAGCAGCCAGCCGAGCGGTTTGCCGCGAATTTCGTTGGCCAGAAAACCGAATAACTGCTCGGCGGCCGGGTTGAAGGTGTCGATGGTGCCCCTGTCGTTCACCACGATAATCCCTTCAGCAGCAGTATCTACAACAGCACGCATATGAGACTCCTGATCGCCAAGACGCCGGAACAACTTGCCCAAGGTTTGTGTGAGATAGCCTATTTCATCGGTAGATTGTGGTTTCAGACGCGCCAGTTCGCTGTGCGTGGAGGCGCCGCTGCGTGTCAGCATCTCTTCCACGGGCTGCAGTGATTGTTGAATACTGCGCATGGCAAACAGGGTCGCGGTAATAGTGGCGACCGCCAGTAGACTCCAGATCAGCGTGGGTTCAAGGCCGATGGCGCCGGTGGTGGTGTAGTGATAATTGAGCAGTACCGCATAACCCAGCAAAGGGGTCAGGCCAGTGAGTAACTTGATTTTGCTTTTCAGGCTGACCAGTACGCCGGGTAAACCCAGGTGTGCGACCAGGTGACCGAGCTGATCCAGGGCATACAGGTAACTGGGCAAGCCGATCAGTGCCGCTGTGGCCAGTTGCAGCAACAGTACATCGAGTAGCGCGTTGTGCTGGATGCTGGCTGGTGCGCCATTCAACGAGGTCAGCATCAGGACGGGTGCGGTGAAGGCGTATAGCAGGAAAAATCCCCAGTACTCACGGGTGAACCGGGCCAGGCGGCGGTGCAGGTGGTCGGGCGCAACGCTCTGCTCGCCGGCCTGTTGAATCCAGTCCAGGAATGGGCGGAGGTAGCGATGGAAATGTCGACCGCCCCAGAACAGGAGCGCCAGGGCAAACAGCGGCAGTACACTGAAAGCCACTTGCTGCAGGTCGATGAGCCCGAAGATGCGGGCGATTCCCAGTCCGAGTACGGGGGTGAGGGCAAATCCGGCCATGATCCAGGCCGCGAAACGCCGGTTAATCCGGTCGAGGTCTTGGTTATTCACGAGGGCGCAATCCTATGGAAATGGTGGGGGATGCGACGACTCCGATGCTAAAATCGGTATTTTTGCTATGACGTATAAGAAAAATATTATATTTCAGTATCATATCCACGCTTATAAATGCGATTTCGGAATATCATGGCATAACTACACATGAATGCAAGCATTTCGTCAAAAAAATATCACCAAAGCTTTGACGCTTCATAAGCAGAACCCGGGACGCAACTGCTCGGAAAATCAGTACAATGCCGAGATTGCGAAAATTGCCAGACCAGAACCAAGGGGGAGCCATGAAACGTCGTGAATTTGTGCGCACAGCCGGTGCGGGAGCCGTTGCCGCCGGTGGGATGATGCTGGGGGCGCCCGCGGTCGCGGCGAAAAAGATCCGCTGGAAAATGGTGACCACCTGGCCGAAGAATTTCCCCGGCCTTGGCACCGGTGCCAATTTTCTCGCCGACACAATTAACGAGTTGAGCGATGGTCGGCTGGAGGTCAAGGTTTACGGTGCCGGTGAACTGGTGCCGGCATTTGAGATTTTTGACGCCGTGTCACGCGGCACGGCGCAAATGGGTCATGGCGCTGCTTATTACTGGAAAGGAAAATCCGAGGCCGCGCAATTTTTTGCCGCCGTTCCCTTTGGCCTGACGGCACAGGAAATGAACAGCTGGCTTTACCACGGCGGAGGGCTGGAGCTCTGGCAGGAAGTTTACGCGCCTTTCAACCTCGAACCGGCTGCGATAGGTAACTCCGGGGTGCAGATGGCCGGCTGGTTTAACCGGGAGATCAACAGCGTAGAGGATCTCAAGGGACTGAAGATGCGAATCCCCGGCCTGGGTGGTGAAGTATTGAAACGTGCCGGAGGAACGCCGGTCAGTTTGCCTGGCGGGGAGATTTTCACCTCCTTAAGTTCCGGCGCCATCGATGCTACCGAGTGGGTGGGGCCCTATAACGACCTGGCCTTTGGTCTCTATAAAGCGGCGAAATATTATTATTATCCCGGCTGGCATGAGCCTGGTACCACGCTTGAAACTTTTATCAACAAGGATGCGCTGGCCGAGCTGCCGAAAGATTTGCAGCGTATCGTGATGGCGGCAACCAAGATCGCCAACCAGGATATGCTGGCGGAATACACTGCGCGCAACAACGCTGCACTGCATACCCTGGTCAATGAACACAAGGTCGACCTGCGGCGCTTGCCGGATACGGTTATGGCCAGGCTGAAACAGTTGTCCGATGAAGTGGTGGCCGAGATTGCTGAAAAAGACCCGCTATCGCAGAAAGTGTATACGTCATTTGTGAAATTCCGCGATCAGGTAATGGCCTGGCACGATGTGTCAGAGCGCGCCTATCTGAATGCAAGGGCGCAATCCAGCAGCTATAGTTGTTAATCATGCCTTGTTAAAACGAGGCGTCTGGATAACCGGGATAGGACAACAGATGTTCGAAGCGGTTGAACTGGGGCAATCCCTTGACAGGGATGAATATAAACAACGCATCGCTGCCTTGCGTACCGACTTGCTGCATCAGCAGTTAAAGCTGCGTGACGAAAAAGTTGCGACAGTAATTATCATTGCCGGTGTCGAAGGTGCCGGTAAGGGTGAAGTTGTCGATCAGTTGTATAACTGGCTGGATGCACGCGGCCTGGAAACACATATCTTCTGGGATATCACCGACGAAGAAAAGCAACGGCCATGGCTCTGGCGTTTCTGGCGACGTATGCCGGCGCGTGGCGAAATAGCGATCCAGTTCGGTGGCTGGTACTGGGATCCCATCTATCAACATGCCAAGGACGAAATCGATGACGCGGCGCTGGAAGATGCCGGTCGGCGTATTCGCGATCTTGAGTTCATGCTGCAGCAGGATGGACTGCAGATCATCAAGCTCTGGTTTCATCTGTCCAAGGATAAACACAAGCAACGGATGAAGCGGCGTCGTGAAGTCATGTCGCATGTGCGTGATGGTGTTCAGCTGGCCAGGCCCGTCAAATATAAAAAGTTTTTGTGTTCGGCCGAACAGATGTTGCGCTATACCGATAGCAGCGAAAATCCCTGGATATTAATTGAAGCGGACGATGATCATTTTCGGGATGCGAGTGTGGCGCAAGCCATCAATAACAGTTTTTCGCGGCGGTTAAGCGAGCAGCGCGACCATGATCGTCGTTCGGAGTTACATGATCAGTCAATTAGAATCGAAGATCATGCCGTTACCGTGCTGGATGCCATCGACCTGGATCAAAGCCTGTCCGATAAAAAATACGATGAGCAGCTAAAACGCTATCAGAAAAGGCTGCATGCACTGGCCTGGCAGGCTTACGACGCCAGGCGCTCAGTCGTGATGGTGTTCGAGGGCTGGGATGCGGCGGGGAAAGGAGGCGCTATTCGGCGCTTGACCTCGGCAATGGATGCGCGCGTCTATCGTGTGCGATCCATTGCGGCGCCAACGGAAGAAGAATTTTCACATCACTACTTGTGGCGATTCTGGCGTCACTTGCCCCGGGACGGTTACATGACGCTGTATGATCGTTCCTGGTATGGGCGGGTTCTGGTTGAACGCGTGGAAGGTTTTGCCGACCCGCACGAATGGCGGCGCGCCTATCATGAGATCAATGATTTCGAGGAAGCACTGGTCAATCATGGCGCTATAGTCCTGAAGTTCTGGCTGCATATCGATCAGGAAATACAGCTCAAGCGGTTCAAGGATCGCAAGCGTGTGGCCTGGAAACAGTACAAGATTACTGAAGAAGACTGGCGTAACCGCGAGAAGTGGGATGCGTACAAGAAAGCCGTAAACACCATGGTAACTCATACCAGCACGCATTTTGCGCCCTGGCATGTGATTGCCGCGAACGATAAACAGTTTGCGCGGGTAGAAGTCATCAAGACGGTCTGTGAGCAGCTGGAAGCGGCATTAGAGAGAAAATAGGTTTGTCATTCCCGCGAAGGCGGTAATCCAGGGGTGTTGGTTTTTGTGACTTAAGATGATAAAGCATGAATAACTTCAAACTTGATTCGCGCCTCGTCAGCGACTGTCATCAGTTACTGGAAACGGATGACTTTATTTTGTTGCTGATGAATAACGCGCTCGTTCCCTGGTTTATTCTTGTTCCCAAGACGGATCAGGTTGAGTTGATCGATGTGCCGGATGAATTACGGCATCGCACCATGGCATATGTGCATCGGCTGGCGGATTTTGTGCGTGACAATTTCGAGATTGATAAATTGAATATTGCCGCGATTGGCAATGTCGTAAAGCAATTGCATATTCATGTTGTCGGCAGGCGTGAAGGGGATTATTGCTGGCCGGGAGTCGTGTGGGGAGCTAGCGGCAAAGAGCCTTACGATGCTGGTGAAGTTGATCGTATCAGAAAGTCGATCCATTCCATTGATGACTGGCGATAGTCATTCTAGCATTCACTTACCTTTGAAATGAAACGTGTCTATGCAAGCTGACAGCCTGATTGGAAAAGTGGTTAGCATTTCAGGCATGGCAATCGAGATACTGTCTGACGAGGGTGAAAGATGGCGGTGTCGTAACCTGACGACAAAAGCAACGCTCCATTTAGAAAAAACAATAATTGAAAACGCGATTAAACTTGGAAAAGCAGAAATCTTAAACGTTACCGAATAATCAGTTTCTCAGTGGGAAATTTTTATGAGCGCAACAGTAAAAGGCCCGGACGGAAAACCCCGCTGCCAATGGTGCAGCGCTGCGCCTGAGTTCTTTGACTATCACGACAAGGAATGGGGCTACCCCGTTGATGATGACCAGCGTTTGTTCGAGAAGTTATGTCTGGAAGGTTTTCAGTCGGGCTTAAGCTGGCGCACCATTTTAGCCAAGCGCGAAAATTTCCGCGCCGCATTTCATCACTTCGACTTCAACAGGGTCGCGCGTTTCACGCAACGTGATGTCACGCGTTTGTTGAAGAACGAAGGTATCGTACGGCATCGCGGCAAGATCGAGGCCGTTATCAATAATGCCAAACGCGCACAGGAGATGGTGAAGCAGGAAGGCTCTCTCGCCGCTTTCTTCTGGCAATACGAACCCGACGCGGGGACATTGCCGGCACCGCAAACAGCTTCGACATCGCCCGAGTCCATTGCGCTTTCCAAGGCGCTCAAGAAGCTGGGCTGGAAGTTTGTCGGACCAACAACCGTTTATGCCTTCATGCAGGCCATGGGTCTGATCAATGACCATGTCGATGGCTGTGTTTTTCGGGCAAAAGTCACCAGCGCGCGTAAGCGTTTCAGGCCGCCACGCTAGTAGTTGATGCCGTTAACCCACATCACAGTCCTGATGCTTCCTTCCCTGGAAGAGGTTATCGGGTATTTAGCTAGCAACGGGTACCGCGTTTGGCATCGGCGAAAAATTCCGTCTTCTCGCAACGGCAGTCATACCCAGTAAGCCGGAACCAAACAACCATACTGAAGCCGGTACCGGCACAGGCGATGATTCTTCTTCGGCGATATCGAGCACCAATTCATTCACCAACCCGCTCCAGGAAAGTGAGCATCTGTTAAGTTCATTACAGACGATGCTGGTTGGGGCTAACCATTCGGTGCCATCATATGCAGCGATTAGAAATGCCGAAGAGCCCGTTAGCGTAAAGGATCCGCCCGTATAGCTGGTTAGTTCATAATCAGGATCGAGAAATGTAAAAGAAACGTTGTCATCGGTACTTATACTTAAATAGCCACCTTCGAAGCTTGTATCTTCATTATCAAAAATCCCCAGCAGTGCGTTTTCGTCACCGAAAAAATAGAGAAAATCGACGCTGCCATCGGTAGGAATAAAAGCAGCATTGGCGGTGGGCAGGTATAGCGTTGAGGAAAGTAATGCAGCAGAAATAAAAGTTTTCATGGTGATACTCCCTGTTTTGTTATTCGAGTAAGTGAAGGGCAATCAACATGCCAAGTAATTAACCAGTTGAATTCAATGATTAAGTTGGGTCAGGGATAAATATTAATGGGCGCTAATATGCGCTTAGATTGTGCATCGGCACAAAAGCGAGGCAGGCCGGTTATTCCTGCATGTCACCCGCAGCGCCGGGTTGGCCAAATAGATAGCCCTGCAGGTAATCAACGCCGATGTCGTTACAGATAGCGGCTTGTCGTTCAGTTTCAATCCCGACCACGGCCGTCGATTTCCCCAGTTGCCGTGCAATATCGACCACGCCTTTGGCAATGATGCGTGATGTTCCATCCCGTTCCATTTCCAGCAGGAAACTACGTTCAAACTTGATCAGTTCAAATGGAAACTGACGCAACAGGTTGATGGAAGAAACGCCGCGGCCAAAATCATCGAGTGCAAGTTTGACCCCGGCGCTATGCAAGGCAGTTAATTTGTCGAGTATATGCTGGCTGGTCGACAGCGCGGCCTGCGGGAATTCCAGCCGCAAGGATTGAGGCTTGATACCATGTTTTTTTATTGCCTTGAACACTACATCGGGAAAGCTGTCATCGCGCAGCTGCTTGGCCGCAATGTTCACCGACACGGTGCGTATATGCCGACCAATCAGGTTCCAGCGTTTTGCCTGTTGGCAGGCGCTATCGAGAATTTTTTTGCCCATAAGCACGATCAGTCCCGATTCCTCCGCGAGCGGCAGGAACTCACCGGGAGATACCAGTTTTTCGGTAAGTGGATCATACCAGCGCACCAGGGCCTCGAATCCGGCCAGGTGGCGATGCGCGCTGTCCACGATGGGCTGGTAATGCAGAAGTATTTCGTCGTTATCCACCGCGCTTGTCAGGCGCTGGAAAATTTCGAGATGGGTCGACATGGTTACCCCGGTATAAAATCGGCAACCATTTTAACGGCCAGAATGCGCGTCTTTTTAAGGATAAATGATGCTCGGCAACCAGGTGGCCATGCCCGGCCACCAGGCGAGAAGACCCAGCAATAGCAATTGTATGAGAATGAACGGAATGACGCCGCGATAGATGTGGCCGGTAGTGACCTGCGGTGGCGCGACGCCGCGCAGGTAGAACAGTGCAAACCCGAACGGCGGAGTAAGAAAAGAGGTCTGCAGGTTGAGCGCGATCATGATACCGAGCCACACAGGGTCAAGTCCCATGGCAAGCAACACGGGTCCGACGATCGGCACCACCACGAAAGTGATCTCGATAAAGTCCAGCACAAAGCCGAGCAGGAACATCAGCAGCATGACTGCGAGCATGGCGCCAACTTTGCCACCCGGCAGGTCTGTCAGTAGTTCCTCGACCAGTTCATCGCCGCCAAAGCCGCGAAACACCAGCGAGAAAATGGAGGCACCGATCAGGATCATGAACACCATGCTGGTGACCTGGGTGGTACTGCGCACCACGTCCTTGAGAATGGGCAGGTTGAGCTGGCCGTGACTGATGGCCAGCAGCATGGCGCCCACGGCACCCACCGCAGCCGCCTCGGTTGGCGTGGCCAATCCACCCATAATGGAACCGAGCACGGCAAAAATCAGCAGTAATGGAGGTAGTAGCACCTTGATGACACGGGGTATCAGGGTGGTTTTATCCACGTCATTACTGGACATGGCCGGCATGGTTTCCGGTCTGAGCCAGGCAAGTAGCACGATATAAAGAATATACAATCCGACCAGCACCAGGCCGGGAATCAGCGCGCCCGAAAACAGGTCGCCGACGGAGACGGTTTCCGGTGCAAAAATGCCCATGTCGAGTTGCGCCTGTTGATACGCCGAAGACAGTACGTCGCCAAGCAACACCAGAATGATCGACGGCGGGATGATCTGTCCCAAAGTGCCAGATGCGCAGATCGTGCCCGTGGCGATACTGGGTAAATAGCCGCGTTTCAGCATGGTGGGCAGTGACAGCAAACCCATGGTCACCACGGTCGCGCCCACAATCCCGGTCGAGGCCGCCAGCAGCATGCCAACGATGGTTACTGATATGCCCAGCCCGCCGCGCAGTGAGCCGAACAGGCTTGCCATGGTGTCGAGCAGGCTCTCGGCAACCTTGGAGCGCTCCAGCATGACGCCCATGAACACAAACAGGGGCACGGCAATCAGGGTGGTATTGGTCATGATGCCGTACAGGCGGTTGGGCAGGGCTTCCAGAAAGGCGGGATCAAAAATACCCAGTTCATAACCCAGCAAGGCAAAACCCAGCGCGGTTCCGGCAAGCGTGAAGGCGACCGGATAGCCCAGCAACAATACCAGGCACACGGCGGCGAACATGATCAGCGGCATCCAGGTTTCGAGGAACTCCATCAGTGAGTATCCCTGGAAAAGAGAATACCGAGCTGGCGCAGCATGTCGGCGATGCCCTGGATAATGAGCAATCCCGCCATGACTAGCATGCTGGCCTTCAACAGATAGACGGCCGGGATGCCTCCGGCTTCGGGTGAGCCTTCTTTCAGTTCCCAGGAAACCGCCACGTACTCCCAGCTGATCCAGAAGATAAAACCGGCAACGGGCAGTAGTAGTAACAAGCCACCGAATAGATCAACCAGCGCGCGGGTTTTGGGGGAGAAGCTCTGATAGAAGATGTCGACGCGCACATGGCCCTGTTGTTTGAAGGTGTAGGCCGCGCCCAGCAAAAACACCAGGGCATGTTGATAGGTGACGGATTCCTGAAGCGCGATCCAGCCGAGATCGAAGGCATAGCGCAACACGACGATCAGAAAGGTGACCAGTACCATGGTCAGGGTGAGCCAGGCGATCAGTCGCCCCGTCCATTCGCTGATGGCGTCGAGTTTGTCGGCGAGTTGCGTGGGAAGGGGGGCGCTCATGGGGTCGGCATTATACCGAAGAGAAAAGCTGCGTCATTGTAGAGGGGGTGTAGGAGCGGCCTTGGCCGCGAATGGTTCGCGAGCAAGCTCGCTCCTACAATGAGTTAACCTACCAGCGAAAAATCACCCAGGACGGTACCAGAATCTTCGGGTCAAGCTCGTTGCTCTGGGTGTCGAGATTGCCATCGCCATCCGCATCGACCAGGTAGTAAGGCACACCCTTTGCCGGGATTACCTTCACCATGTAACGCTGGCCATTGATGCTGTATTCCTCAATGGTGCGGTCATCCTGCTGGATGATCGTGACTTCCGGCTCGATGGTTTCATCCGGCACACCGGACGGCAATGGCGGTGGCACGATGACGGATTCCGCCGGTTCCTGCGCCTGGGCGACGGCGGTGAACAGCAGACTGAAGATGAAAGGGGCATAGCGCATGATGAATCCTTTTACCGATGGTTTTGTCGTTATTATGGCCCGAAAAGCGCGCGGCGTCATGGTCGTGTGATCAGACACGGTTAGTTTGTTCCTCGCTCCAAAAGATTCTGAGTCGCTCGAAAAACACCCGTGCCTGATCAAGGGGACTACAAATCCAGCAGAATTTCCTGTTCCTGCGCTGAAGGTTCGAAACCGCGCGTTTCGTAGTAATCGAAAATTGCCTTCACCACATCCTTGGGGTCATCCAGCAGCTGGAACAGGTCCAGGTCTTCCGGTGAAATTGTGCCTTCCTTCACCAGCGTATTCTTGAACCAGTCGATCAGCCCTTCCCAGAACGGAGTATGTACCAGAATGATCGGAATCCGGCGTGTCTTGCCGGTCTGTACCAGCGTCAGAATCTCCGCCATCTCATCCAGGGTGCCGAAACCGCCAGGCAGCACCACGTAGGCCGAGGCGTATTTCACGAACATGACCTTGCGCGAAAAGAAGTGACGGAAGTTCAGTGCGATGTCCTGATAGGGGTTGCCCACCTGTTCATGCGGTAACTGGATGTTCAGACCGATGCTCGGTGAGCGCCCGGCCTGCGCGCCCTTGTTGGCGGCTTCCATGATGCCCGGGCCACCACCGCTTACCACGGAGAAACCGGCATCGGAAAGTTCGCGCGCGATTTCCTCGGCCAGCTGGTAGACAGGGTCTTCGGGCTTGGTGCGGGCGGAACCAAAAATACTGACCGAGGGTTTGATGCGCGCCAGCCGCTCAAAGCCTTCGACAAATTCCGCCATAATCTGGAAGATTTTCCAGGATTCGCGGCTTAACTGGGCATCGTTGACCGGCATCATGCCGAGATGGTGCCTGCGGGTTTTATCGTCCATGGTCGTCCTTTCACTATCGTTATCTGGTAACTTGTTATCGACGCTCGGGTAAGCGGTCTTGAGGATGTTACCATTAACCTATTCACGCAACTGAAAAAATGAGCATTCATGGCTGAACAAAAACCCGTCATTCTGGTCGATGGCTCGTCCTACCTGTTTCGCGCCTACCACGCACTGCCCCCGCTCACCAATTCCCATGGCGAAGCGACCGGTGCGGTCTATGGCGTGGTTAATATGCTGAAAAAACTATTGGCGGATTATGGTTCGCTCAACACGGTGGTGGTGTTCGACGCCAAGGGCAAGACCTTCCGCGACGATCTCTATAAGGAGTACAAGGCGCATCGTCCGCCGATGCCGGACGATCTGCGTGAACAGATCGAACCCCTGCATGAAATCGTGCAGGCGATGGGTTTCCCCATGCTGATGATCCCGGGTGTCGAGGCGGATGACGTCATCGGCACGCTGGCGATGGAGGCCACGCGTAAGGGTATAGAGGTCGTTATCTCGACCGGTGACAAGGACATTGCGCAACTGGTGAACGATCATGTGCGCCTGATCAACACCATGACCAATACCGAACTGGATCGGGCGGGAGTGATCGACAAGTTTGGCGTGCCGCCGGAACGCATTATCGATTTCCTCGCGCTGGTGGGCGATAGCGCGGATAACATTCCCGGCGTGCCCAAGGTCGGTCCCAAGACGGCCGCCAAGTGGCTCAATGAGTACGGTACGCTGGATGATGTCATCGCCAATGCCGAGAACATCAAAGGCAAGGTTGGTGAAAACCTGCGCAACAACCTTGATCAGCTTGAGCTGTCACGCCAGCTAACTACTATCAAATGCGATGTTGAACTCAGCACGCCGGTGGAAAAACTCTGCATGGCCGAGCCAGATAACGATGCCTTGCGTGACTGGTTTACCCGCCTGGAATTCAAGACCTGGCTGAAACAGCTGTCAGGCGATGCGGATGAAGTTCCTGTTGAAGAAGATGAAGTAACGCCAGCCAAAATTGAAGGCGATTATGAAACGGTGACGACACAAAAGCAGCTGGATGCCTGGATAGCAAAGCTGGAAAAAGCGGCGCTGTTTTCCTTCGATACCGAAACCACCAGCCTGGATTATATGCAGGCAGAGATTGTCGGCGTGTCCTTTGCGGTTGAGGCGGGCAAGGCAGCCTATGTGCCGCTGGCGCACGATTATCCCGGCGCGCCTGATCAACTGGATCGTGATGCGGTTCTAAAGCAGCTGCAGCCATTGCTTGAAGATGAGCAGCCGAAAAAGATTGGTCAGAATCTCAAGTACGATATGAGCGTGCTGGCCAATCATGGTATCAGGCTCAGGGGGATTGCCTTCGATACCATGCTGGAATCGTACGTGATAAACAGTACCGGCAGCCGCCACGATATGGATTCGCTGTCGGCAAATTATCTCGATCACAAGACCATCAAATATGAAGATGTCGCGGGCAAGGGAGCCAAGCAGCTGACGTTTAACCAGGTGCCAATCGAGACGGCTGCGCCTTACGCGGCGGAAGATGCCGACATCACGTTGCGCCTGCACCAGGCCCTGTGGCCAAAGCTGGAAAAAGAACCTTCCCTGCAAGCTGTTTTCAACGACATCGAAATGCCATTGATGAGAGTGTTGTCACGCATTGAGCGCAACGGTGTACTGGTGGATGCCAGGATGTTGGCCATACAAAGTAAGCAGTTGGCCAAGCGCATGCTGGAAATCGAAGAGGAAGCCTATGTCTCTGCCGGACAACCCTTTAACCTGAGTTCGCCGAAACAGATCCAGGAAATCCTGTTTGAAAAGCAGGGACTGCCCGTCATATCCAAGACACCAAAAGGCGTGCCGTCAACGGCGGAAAACGTGTTGCAGGAACTGGCGGAGGATTATGAATTGCCGCGCTTGATCCTGGAGTATCGTTCGCTTAGCAAACTCAAATCGACCTATACCGATAAGCTCCCGCACCAGATTAATCCCGCCACCGGGCGGGTGCATACCTCGTATCACCAGGCAGTCGCAGCGACCGGACGCCTGTCATCTTCCGATCCCAACCTGCAGAACATCCCGATTCGCAGTGAAGAGGGGCGCCGGATACGCAAGGCCTTTATTGCTGGCGATGGGAAGCGCATCGTGGCGGCTGACTACTCGCAGATCGAGCTGCGCATCATGGCGCATCTGTCCGGGGACAAGGGTTTGCTAGATGCCTTTGCCAAGGGTGAAGACATTCACAAGGCGACCGCGGCGGAAGTGTTCGGTGTTGCGCTGGACAAGGTGAGCAGCGATCAACGTCGTTCGGCCAAGGCAATTAACTTTGGTCTTATTTATGGCATGTCCGCGTTCGGTCTGGCCCGGCAACTCGGGATACCGCGTGGCGATGCGCAGCAATATGTGGAACTCTATTTCGAGCGTTATCCCGGCGTAAAAAAATACATGGATGACACGCGCGCCAAGGCGCATGACACCGGTTATGTGGAAACGCTGTTCGGGCGGCGTTTGTATCTGCCGGAAATCAACGCGAAGAACCAGTCGCGTCGGGCGGCGGCGGAGCGCACGGCCATCAATGCGCCGATGCAGGGTACCGCGGCGGACATCATCAAGCTGGCCATGATTAAAATGGCTGGCTGGTTGGATGACCACAAGCTGGATGCCCTGATGATCATGCAGGTGCATGATGAGCTGGTGTTCGAAGTGTCAGAAAAAGACGTGGATGCCCTCACTAAAGCCATTAAAAATCAAATGGAATCCGCGGCGTCCTTGTCGGTGCCACTGGAAGTGGACGTGGGGATTGGCGCCAGTTGGGAAGAGGCGCACTAGGTTATTGCTCATGGCTTGTTAAAACATTGTTAATTCAATGGTGGATATAACAATGTTTAACAATTGTTCTGTTTAGGATCGCATAAACTTCACGCTATGTTCTGTGTTGGTTAATTTTATTGTGGCTGGAACTTTTTGCGATTACGCAAGTCTCAGCTACCAGAACCGACACGGTTCAGTGAATCCCACTCACCCTCCCTGGAGTGGGCATTCCTCCAAGGCTCAGGCACCCCAACCTGAGCCTGCAGTTGCCCCGGCTACCCTCCCCCTGGCGCCGGGGTTTTTTTTGCTTACAGAAAACACCACAGCATTTTAACGCTGTCACAATTCCTGTGGATGTTCTCTGTTAAGAAAGGAGTGCGGCCAGAACTTTTTATGAGCGACTCATCTTTTCCTGGAGCGAAGAAAAATGTTGTGGCCGCGCTCAAGCGACAGCGGTCAGGCTTCTTCCCGCCACAGATTCAATATTTCAATCAGGCCTTCAATACCTTGCCGTTTGGTGGCGGAGAAAAGCTGCACAGTGGCTTCCAGTTGCCCGGCTTCCAGTGCGTTCTGGACAGCCTGCAGGGTACGGGTTGCCACGCTCGGTTTCAGTTTGTCTGCCTTGGTGAGCAGGATGTGAATTCGTAAACCCGCGGCTTCCGCCATGTTAAGCATCTGTTCGTCGTACTCGGTGAGCGGATGGCGTGAGTCCATCAATAGAATAAGACCAACCAGCGCCTGGCGCGCCTCCAGGTAATGGGCCAGATGGTGTTGCCATTTTTTCTTCAGCTCCAGCGGCACCTTGGCGAATCCGTAGCCGGGCAGATCAACCAGCTTCAGTTCATCATCGACACGGAAGAAATTGATCAGCTGGGTGCGGCCCGGGGTCTTACTGGTGCGGGCCAGGTTTTTTTGCTGGGTCAGGGTGTTAAGCGCGCTCGATTTACCGGCGTTGGAGCGTCCGGCAAAGGCGATTTCAATGCCCTCGTCTGGCGGGCATTTAGCCAGCGTGGGGGCGCTTTGAATAAAGTAGGCCTTGGCGTAGGGATTTTTCATGTGGGCTATTGTCGCCGGAATGCGCGGGCATCACAAACCCTTGTTTTTCCGTCAGTCCTGGACCTGGAATCGGGAAATTACCTTGAACCGCGGGCGTTGCGCTGGTATAAATGCGTCCTCTTTTTGGCGGCGGCTTCGCCGTGCGGCAGCATCCCTTCTATTAGAATGTTGCCACGATTCCCAAAAATTGCCCTCGGGCAGTCAGGAGTAAGATCAGACATGAAAATGAAGTTATTCGTTGCAGCCGCCCTGTCTGTGAGCGCGGCCTTCACCGCCACTACCGCTGTTGCCGCCGATGCCGCAGCCGGTAAAGCCAAATCCGCCATGTGTGCTTCTTGCCACGGCGCCGATGGCAACAGTTTCAATCCTGACTGGCCGAAGCTGGCCGGACAGCACGCCGGTTATATCGCCAAGCAGCTGGCGGATTTCAAGGCAGGTACAGACCGCAGCAACGCCCTGATGGCGGGCATGGTCGCCGGCCTGACGCCGGAAGACATGGATAACCTGGGCGCTTATTTTTCAAGCCAGACCCTGACCATGGGTGAAGCGGATCCCGCGCTGGTGGAACTGGGCGAAGCTATCTACCGCGGCGGCAACAAGACTTCCGGCGTGGCTGCCTGTATGGCCTGCCACGGTCCGAACGGTGCGGGTAATCCTCAGGCCAACTTCCCGGCCCTGCATGGTCAGCACGCCAAGTACACCGCGACCCAGCTGAAAGACTTCCGCGCGGGTAACCGCAAGAATGACGCGGGTGCCATGATGCGTAACATCGCCGCCAAGATGACCGACAAGGAAATCGAAGCCGTGGCCTCCTATATTCAAGGGCTGCGCTAATCGGCATTAACTGACAGAAGTTGATACATTAAAAGGGTGGCTGATTAGCTGCCCTTTTTTGTCTAGGACCGGCGAATACGCACGTGAATACAGCAACCATCAAAAACCCTTCCAGCAATAAGCACCCTTCGGTCTGGCTGGAGTTTCTCGGTTCCATGTACCTGGCCATTTCCCTGCTGGTCACGGTTGCTATCGCCTCGGTCGTCGGCACGGTGCTGCAACAGAACGAGCCTTACCAGAATTACATCATCAAGTTCGGCCCCTTCTGGCACGAGGTATTCCTGACACTCGGCCTGTACGACGTATACAGCGCGGGCTGGTTTTTATTCATCCTTACCTTCCTGGTGGTGTCCACCAGTGTCTGCATCTATCGCAATGCACCCACCATGGTGCGCGACATGAACCATTTCCGGCTGGATATGCAGGCCGATCGCATGCGCCTGATGAAACACCACCTGGAAGTGGAAACCCATGATCCAGCGAATGCGGAACAGACCATCCGGCAACTGTTGAGGCGCAAGGGTTATCGCCTGCGCAGCCGGGACAGCGAAGGCCAGCGCGTGATCGCCGCGAAGAAAGGCGCGCTCAATCGGCTGGGTTACCTGTTTACCCACCTGGCGATTGTGATTATCTGCGTGGGTGGCCTGGTGGATGGCAACATCGCGTTGAAGCTTAAGGAGCTGTCCGGGCAGATCCAGCCCGAGACGCGCGATATACCGGCATCGGAGGTGCCGGAGATCAGCTGGTTGCCGAAGGAAAACCCCTCGTTTCGCGGTAATGTGAATGTACCGGAAGGGGGCAGTGCAAGCCTGGTGTTCCTACAGTTACGCGATGGTTACCTGGTGCAGCCGCTGCCATTTCGAATTGCGCTAAAGGACTTTCGGGTTGAGCATTACGAGTCGGGACAGCCCAAGTCGTTCGAATCCGACCTGGTGGTGTTCGATGAAACAGAAGCAGAACCACTGGAGGCGACCATCGCGGTCAATCACCCGCTTATCTATAAGGGTCATGCGATTTATCAGGCCAGTTTCCAGGACGGCGGTTCGCTGCTCGATATCAATGCCTGGTCGTTGAACTATGAAACCGTCGAGCAACAGCAATTCGCCACGGCCGTGTTTCAGAACATGGAAGTTGAAACCTCGCGCGGCAAGTTGACCCTGGAGGTGGATGATTTCCGGTTGTTCAACATCAACCCGGCCGAGGAAGGTTCCGGCAAGCGGTTCCAGAATTATGGTCCGAACTTCAAATTCAAGTTGCGTAATGCCCAGGGCGAGGCGCGCGAGTATGAGAACTATATGACGCCGGTCAAGCTGGAGGGGCGCTGGTTCTACCTGAGCGGCATGCGCTCGCAGGTTTCAGATCCGTTTTTCTATCTGCATATTCCCGCTGACCCGAACCAGAGCCTGGATCGATTCATGAATTTCAATGCCCTGTTGCGCAATGAACCCGAGATAAGAAAGGTTGCGGAACAGGCGACCGCTGAAACTTTTGTGGCGATGGGTGTGTCAGATGACAAGATGCGGGCGGAAGTCATCGATACCATGGCGCGACTGGTGAATCTGTTTGCCACCGACGGTTTCAACGGCATTGTCAGTCATGTTGAAACCCATGTGCCGGAAGAACGGCGCATGCAGGTGATGGATGCCTACATGAAGGTGTTACGCAATGTGCTGAGCGCCGCCTATGCCGAGGTGCTGACACGAGAAGGCGTGGATTTAAGCGCTGACGTCAGCGAGCAGGACGCGGTTTTCTATGATGATGCGATCAATGCGATGGCTTCGCTCCCGGCCTACGGTTCGCCCTTCTTCCTGCAGCTGAAAAACTTCGAGCACGTGCAGGCTTCCGGGCTGCAGATCGCAAAAGCCCCCGGCAAGGGTGTGGTCTATTTCGGGTTTTTCCTGATTTGTGCTGGGGTATTTATGATGTTTTACATTCATCCGCGCCGCATCTGGGTCATGTTTAACCCCAACAATGACCGAACCACGGTATTATTGGCCGGCAGCGGTGATCGCAACCTGCGGGAATTCGAGCAGGATTTTGAGCGTCTGAAACAACAGATCGCGCGTGACCTGAAACAACCGTAATTTATTAGTGCGAGACTGATTATGTCTGTAACCCAAGATGAACTGGCGCAACATTTCGATGACCGCCCCTTTCTGAAACGGCTGAACTGGTTTGACTGGGTCTGGGCATTGCTCACGCTTGTGGGTTCCGGCTTTGCCTATTCCAAGTACAACAGCCTCATGGATGGCTACGAGATCGGTATCCTGTTCGGATCGGCCATTGCATTGATTGGCTGGGGCTGGTCATGGAAGGCGGTACGTGGTTATTCGCTGGCTGTCGCCTTGATCAGTCTGTTTGCGATCTGGCAATACGGCGATGACCTGGCGCGCGGCGAACAGGCATTCTTCCTGAAATACCTGGTTTCCAGCCAGTCGGCGATCATGTGGATGAGCGCGTTGTATGTATTGGCAACGGTGACCTATTTCATTCATACCTTCTCGCGCAGTGAATTCGTCGGCAAGGTCGCCAGTAGCATGACCTGGGTTGCGACGGTCATGGGTCTGGTCGGTCTGATGGTGCGCTGGCGCGAGTCGTACCTCATCAGTCACGATGTCGGTCATATCCCGGTCAGTAATCTTTACGAAGTCTTTATTCTCTTCGCGGTTATTACGGCACTGCTCTATCTCTATTACGAAGGCAAGTACCGCACCCGGGCGATGGGCGGTTTTGTGCTGCTGGTGATTTCGGCGGCGGTTGGATTTCTGTTGTGGTACACCTTCGATCGCGGTGCGCATGAAATTGCGCCGCTGGTACCGGCGTTACAGTCCTACTGGATGAAGATTCATGTGCCGGCCAACTTTATCGGTTATGGTGCCTTCGCGCTGGCGGCCATGGTCGGCGTGGCGCACCTGTTGCGTTCAGGTCAGGAAAAGAAAGGTAAAGAAGGATTCTGGGTGAAGGCATTACCGCCGATCGAGATGCTGGATGATGTCATGTATAAATCCATTGCACTGGGTTTTGCCTTCTTCACCGTCGCCACTATTCTCGGTGCACTTTGGGCGGCGGAAGCCTGGGGCGGTTACTGGTCCTGGGACCCGAAAGAAACCTGGGCGCTGATCGTCTGGTTGAACTATGCGGCCTGGTTGCACATGCGCCTGACCAAGGGCTGGCGCGGCACGCCGATGGCATGGTGGGCGATTGTCGGTCTGTTCGTGACCCTGTTCGCCTTCCTTGGCGTGAACATGTTCCTGTCCGGTCTGCATTCCTACGGGGAACTGTAAACCTGCTTCAGGGTCTGTTCAGCCAACCGGGTTACCATTAACGAAAGTAATAAAAGTCTGAGGGAATGTTATGTTGTTAAGCGTTAAGCGGCTGTTGGGATTATTCATGATGCTGTCGTTGCCGTTGGGGGCGCAGGCAATCGACGGGCACGAAGGTCACGGCCACGCCAGCGGTGAAACCTATGCCATGGTGACGCCACCACAACCTACCAATGATGCCAGCAAGATCGAAGTGGTGGAGCTGTTCTGGTATGGCTGTCCGCACTGTTTCCAGCTGGAGCCAAAAGTGGAGCAATGGCAGGAGAGCTTGCCCGAGGATGTAGACTTCATTCGCATGCCCGCAATCCTCGGCCCCAATTGGGAACTGCTGGCGCGCGCCTGGTACGCGGCTGAACTGCTGGACGCGACCGACAAGATCCATGGCCCGTTGTTCAAGGCCCTGCACGTGGATCGCAAGCGGATTGCCCGCCTGGACCAGCTGCGTGAATTCTTCATCGAGCAAGGCGTGAGCGCCGAGGATTTCGATAACACCTACAACTCGTTCGGCGTCGCCGCCAAGGTCAACCGCGCCAAGCAGATGACCCAGCGCTATGGCATCAACGGCGTGCCCGCCATGATCGTCAACGGCAAGTACCGCACCAACGCGACCCTGGCCGGGAATGAAGACGCGATGTTTGAAGTGGTCAACGAGTTGATTCAGCAGGAAAGGCAGGCGGCAAAATAAATCTGTATCCTGACTTCAGTCAAAAGGGGGCAGATTTCAAATCTGTCCCCTTTGTTTTTTTTAGCGTTAGAATGCCGGTATGAAAGCAGCGGAACTGTTTATCAAGTGCCTTGAAAACGAGGGCGTGGAATATATCTTTGGCGTGCCCGGGGAGGAAAACCTGGATGTCATGGATGCCCTGCTGGATTCCAGTATCCAGTTTGTCACCTGCCGGCATGAGCAGGGCGCGGCCTTCATGGCCGATGTCTACGGTCGCCTGACCGGTCGCGCCGGTGTCTGTCTTTCCACGCTCGGTCCGGGGGCTACCAATCTGGTCACCGGCGTCGCCGACGCCAACATGGATCACGCGCCACTGGTGGCCATCGCCGGGCAGGCCGGGACTCACCGTCTGCACAAGGAATCGCATCAGGTGCTGGACCTGGAAAACATGTTCCAGCCGATTACCAAGTATGCCTCGCGCATCCTGGAACCCAAGGTGATACCGGAACTGGTGCGCAAGGCCTTCAAGGTGGCCCAGACCGAAAAGACCGGTGCCAGCTTTATCGAATTTCCGGAAAACATTGCCGAGATGTTTCTCGATGAAGCGCCGCTGGTGGTAAGACATCATGTCTTGCCGGAGCCGCCCAGCGAAAAAGTGAAGAAAGCGGCCGAGATTATTTCCGGTGCCAAGTATCCCATCATCCTGGCCGGTAACGGGGTGGTGCGCGCTTCTGCGTGGCAGCACCTGGCCGACTTTGCCGAAAAGCTGGGTATCCCGGTGGCCAATACCTTCATGGCCAAGGGCGTGGTGCCGTTCAAGCATCCGACAGCGTTGGGCAGCGCCGGACTGCAGGCCAATGATTATGTCAGCTGCGGTTTTTCCAAGGCCGATGTGATTATCTGCGTGGGCTACGACCTGGTCGAGTATCATCCGCACCTGTGGCACCCGACGCGTGACCGCCAGATCATTCATATCGATGCCAGCCCGGCCGAAGTGGATGCGCATTATCCCGTGGCGGCGGGCGTGGTCGGCAACATCAAGCACAGCCTGGATCGCATTGCGGCCCTGACCAAACCGCACCAGGGGCATCCCATGCGGGCGTTGCGCGAAGCATTGATCGAGGACATGAACCAGCATGCGAAAGACCTGGATTTTCCGGTCAAGCCGCAGAAGATTATCTGGGATCTGCGCACGGCACTCGACCTGAGAGATATCGTGGTCTGCGACGTGGGCGCGCACAAGATGTGGATGGCGCGCATGTTCCGCTGCGAGCACCCCAACACCTGCATCATTTCCAATGGCTTTGCCAGCATGGGCATCGCCGTGCCGGGCGCGATTGCCGCCAAGCTGGTGCATCCCGAGCGCAAGGTGGTGGCGGTGACCGGCGATGGCGGGTTCCTGATGAATTCGCAGGAGATCGAGACGGCGATGCGCCTCAAGATCGCGATAGTCATACTGGTCTGGAACGATGGCGGTTACGGCCTGATCGACTGGAAGCAGATGAACGAATTCAAGCGGGCCTCGCATGTCACCTTCGGTAACCCGGACCTGGTGAAATATGCCGAGAGTTTCGGTGCCAAGGGTTATCGTGTTGAACGCACGGCGGATTTCAAGTCCATTCTAGAACAGGCGCTGGCGGACGATACAGTGAGTATCATCGATTGCCCGGTCGATTACCGGGAGAACATCAAACTGACGGAGAAGCTGGGAAACCTTGTTTGCCTGATATGAAACTGCAACATTCAGTGGCGATACATTCGGAGCATATTCCGGTGCCGGCCAAGCAGGTCAACACCGGCGAGAAGTTACGTATCCTCAGTTTCAACATCCAGACCGGCATCTCGACCGAGAAATACCATCACTACCTCACCAAGGCATGGAAGCATGTGCTGCCGCACCCGAAACGCTTCCGTAACCTGGATCGTATCGCCGAACTGGTGCGTGACTATGACCTGGTCGGGTTGCAGGAAGTGGATGCGGGTAGCCTGCGCTGCGGCTTTATCAATCTCACCGAGTACGTGGCGCGCCGTTCCGATTTCCCCTTCTGGTACGACCAGACCAACCGTAAGCTGGGGGGCGTGGCCAAGCATGCGATCGGCATGTTGAGCCGCTTCCAGTGTTCGGAAATCATCGAGCATCGCTTGCCCGGCCCGATCCCCGGACGTGGCGCCCTGTCGATGCGTTTCGGCCAGGGCGAGGATGCCTTGCTGGTGATGATCATTCACCTGGCGCTGGGCAAGCGCGCCCGTCTGCAGCAGCTGGATTACATCGCCGAACAGATGAGTGACACCAAACACGTAATTCTGATGGGCGACATGAATTTCCATTCCGAGAGCGACGAGATGGAATTTCTGATCGAGCGCACGCTGATGAAAGAACCTATCCATGGCCTGCACACCTGGCCGAGCTGGCGACCGCGTAAAAGCATCGACCACATCCTGGTTTCCCCGACGGTTCAGGTGGACCACGTACGGGTGCTGGATTTCCCGGTATCCGATCATCTGCCGATCAGCATGGAAGTGACCCTGCCGCAATCCGTTGTCATCCGGTGATTTTTCCGATTTCTCGTTAACTCGCGCGGTTATTGGACGATACTCTCTGTAGAGCCCCGCGTGGGAAGCGGGTCGGTGCATAATCCAGGGAGTATTCGGGCAGGGTAATGGCAGAAGAGAGCAATGCCCAGGCGATAGAAGCCTGGAAGCAAAAATACTACGACAGTCTGGAGCAGGCTGAACGTAAGGAAAAGGAATGGAAGCGGGTCGACGACCTGCTGCGCCGTGCCATCCAGCGCCTCACGTTGGCGGCCGACGGGCTGGACCAGACGCTCGATGGCCAGCTGCGCGATCTGCGCGATGCGATTCGCGAGAGCGGCAAATCCTTCCAGTTAGAAGCCAGTATCGAAGCCATGTCCGCCACGCTGGTCAAACTCGATGGCAAGCGTGCCCGCGCCCGTGCCGCCATGACGGCCCCGGATGTCGTGGAAACCCTGCTGGACAAAATCACCTTGCCAAAATCCCATGGCAAATCCGTCAAGGAACTCAAGAAGCGCGCGCGTGCGGTGGAAGATGAGCAGGTGCCCGCGCTGGTTGATGAATTCACCCAATTACTGAGCACGGCCTTAACGCCCGAGAGCAGCGCGCCGGAATCCGCCGGTGGCGGTGGTCTGTTCGGCAAACTGTTCAGCCGCAAGGATGCCGCGCCGCGTTCGGAGCTTGTGGAGCCGGTTAGTGAACTGCGCGACAGGCAACCCGCCGCTGCGCCAACCCCAAAGGATCAAACGCCGGGCCAGCGTGACATGTTGTTGCATTTACTGGAGCGGCTGGCCGGGCACAGCAAGGCCGTTGAAATATTCAAGGAGCTGCGCGAGCGTGTGTTGCGCGCGCGCACCGAGCAGGAGTTGAAACGCATTGCCGACACCCTCGCCGAAGGCCTGTCCGGCGCACCCGCTTCCACGCCAGCCAGTCCGTCCGCGGACCAGGGCAGTGAAGTATCGGCAGAGATTCCGCCCGACGCCGCTCTCGCGAGTGACGACAGCGGCGAGGCGCCTGCCAACCGGATAGAATGCGATTTCCGCGATGCGCTGGTGCAGTTACTGGAGCGCCTTGCCATGCCGGCAAACTTTGAGGCACGGGTCGACGCGCTCAAGGAACGGCTGGAAGACAGCTCGGCGCCACTCGAATCCGATACCGTGCTTTGTGAAATGGCCGAGCTGGTCGCGGAAATGCGTATTGAAATCCAGCGCGAAAAAACCGAGCTGGAAGATTTCCTGCAGCACCTGACGACGCGCCTGCAGGATATCGACAGCGTGGTGCTGGGAACCGAATCCAAGCGCGTCGCGTCGTTCGAAAACGGCCGCGACCTGGGTAACAAGGTGCAGGCGCAGATTCTCGGCATTGAATCCTCGGTGCGCAACGTGCAGGAAATCGACCAGCTCAAGTCCGCGGTCAAGCTGAACGTTGACGCCATCATTGCGCACATGGAAGAGCATCGGAAGGTGGAAGAGCAGCGCAACCGGGAAGTGGAGGCCGAGGTGCAGGCGCTACGCGGCCGGTTGTCCGAGCTGGAAAGCGAGTCCGAAGAACTGCGTTCCAAGGTGCATTACGAGCGCAACCAGGCCATGACCGATGCCCTGACCGGCGTGCCCAACCGACTCGCCTGGGACGAGCGCATCATCCAGGAATACGCGCGCTGGAAGCGTTTCCAGACCCCGCTGGCGCTGCTGGTCTGGGACGTGGATTACTTCAAGAAAGTGAACGATGACTATGGCCACAAGGCTGGCGATAAAGTACTCAAGGTGATTGCCAACCTGTTGCAGGAGAATATCCGCGAAACCGATTTTCTGGCGCGCTACGGCGGCGAGGAATTTGTACTGCTGATGACGGGTGCCCAGGATGCCGACGTGGCGGCGGTGGCCGAAAAACTGCGCAAGGCTATCGAGGACTGCGGTTTTCACTACAAGGGTCAGGAAGTGCCGATTACCATCTCCTGTGGCCGAACTCATTTCCAGCCGGGCGATAACATCGAGGCGGCCTTTGAGCGTGCCGACCAGGCGCTGTATCGAGCCAAGGAAGCCGGGCGAAACCGGTGTATATCAGCAGATAATTAGCTAAATTTTGAGTTTACTCAAAATAATAAAAATATAAGTAACTACATAGAGTTGTTTTTTAATTAGCTATTAACTAGAGTTAACCCTAAACATTGTTGAGGGTTTGATTCATGACTGATCACAAAATCCCCCTGCGTGAGCGCAAGTTCGCCCGCACCAAGCTGACCCTGGTGGCGGAACTGCGCAAGGCGCTGGAAAAGGAAAGCCTGGAGCAGCTGTCGGTCAAATCCCTGTGCGAGGCAGCCGAGATATCCGAGGCGACCTTTTTCAATTATTTCCCAAAGAAGAGCGATTTGCTGGAATACCTGGGACGGCTGTGGGGGCTGGAGTTGCAGTGGCATGCGTTGCGGGCGGCACAGGAAAAGCCGGGCCTCGCGGCTATCCATGCCCTGTTCGAGCTGGCGGCGCGCCATGTGCAGCAATCGCCCGGGACCTACGGCGAATACATTGCCCTGCTCGCGCATCGGCGCTCGAAGCCGCAACAGCCAGAGCTGACCTATGCCGAGCGGATGCTGGCGTTTCAGGAGCTGGACGGCATCGCGGATCTTCCCGAACAGGGGCTGGATACGATCATGGCCAACCAGGTGCAGCGCGCGATCGACCGGGGTGAGCTGCCGGCCAATACCCATCTCCAAACAGTGCTGCTGTCCCTGATCAGTATCTTTTACGGCGTCATTCTGGCGTTGCGGGCCAGCAACCCCAATGCGATCGGTCACGCTTATAAAACCCAGCTGGCATTGTTATGGCAGGGGGTCAAGGCGGCCGGGGTCTAGCGTTGGCACTCGAACGTTTATTGGCCTTCATCGGACTCGGCAGCAACAGCACCAGTCATCAGGAAAAATGGGTGTCGGTGGCCGGGGGGCTGTGCGGCATCCTCGGTATCCTGATTCTCAGTGAGCACTACCTGGGATTGGCAGCTAGTGCCGGTATTGTCGCGTCCATGGGTGCTTCGGCGGTGTTGCTGTTTGCGGTGCCGCACGGTCCGTTGTCACAACCCTGGCCGCTGGTGGGTGGCCACCTGGTATCGGCATTGGTGGGAGTTACCTGTGCCCAATGGATCCCTGTTCCGATCGTCGCGGCAGCGGTCGCGGTAGGACTGGCGATTGGAGTCATGCATTACTGTCGCTGTATCCATCCACCGGGTGGTGCAACCGCGCTTGTGGCGGTGATCGGTGGCGAGCAGGTGCATTCCCTGGGTTACCAGTTTGTATTAACCCCGGTCATGTTGAATGCCATCAGTATATTGCTGCTGGCTGTTCTGTTTAATTACGCTTTTCCCTGGCGACGTTATCCGGCGGCATTGTCCAGCGCTCGAGAGGCTTATGCCCGTGAACCGGATTCCAGTCGCCTGGATCAATTGATCAGTCATGAAGATCTTGAATCTGCGTTACAGACAATCGGTACGACCCTGGATGTCAGTGAGAAGGATTTGCAAACCATCGTTAATCTCGCCAATCAACATGCGCAACAGAAGCGGATCCAGCCACGGGAAATCATCCTGGGGCGTTACTACAGCAATGGCGAATATGGTGCGAACTGGCAAGTGCGGCGAGTCGTGGACATGGCGCACCCGGCCAGGGGTGACGATGACCTTGTTATCTATAGAGTGGTTGCCGGCCAGAATCGGCGTAGCAGTGGAACGGAGTCAATCGCGGATTTTGCCCGCTGGGCAAAATACGAAGTGGAGTTAAACGAGAACTCCTGGCAGCGGAAATAAGGCAGGAATTGCCGACCGAAACGTGTCTTTAAGGCAACAATGTTGAAAAATAAAATGAGATCGGTCTAAGCGGTTGATGTTAAATGCCAAATAAATCCCGTTTCAGATAACGACAGGACAATGTAAAAACCTACGGCACGCCCTAAAGCTTTCCCTTACGAAGTTTTATATTGCTTGGTAGACAATTTCAGCCGGGAGAGCTGATATGCGCCAATCAACTACATTGTCCAGGCGGAGTTTCCTGAGTCGGTGCGCGAAAGTCACAGCCGCCGGTATTGCCGCCACACACGCCCCGTATGTCTTTAGTAAGACTGTACCTACCGTGCGGGTGATGGGAACCCATGTCACTTTGCAGGAAGAGTTGCGCCAACGCGCGATGCAGGAACTGGGCATCAAGCTGGTATTCGAACCCAGGGGCAGCGCGGCAGTGCTGCAAAAAGCCGCATCCAATCCGGAGTCCTTTGATCTGTACGAACAATGGTCGGACAGCATTAATATCCTCTGGCAGGCAAAAGCCATTCAGCCAATCGATATCGAACGTCTCACCTACTGGAAAGAAATCAACAGCCTCACCAAGACCGGCAGGATTGCCCCAGGCGCGAGACTCGGCCAGGGCGATGCGCCTTACAAACTGTTATATGTGCAGGACGATAGCCGGCTGGGGTCGAATCCGACGGACAAGATCAGCTTCATGCCGTACGTGCACAACGTCGATTCATTTGGATACAACAATGACGCGATCGCCAAGGCTGTTCCCTATGAGACGGAGAGTTGGGCCTGGCTGCTGAATGACGAATATCGTGGCAAGGTCGCAATCGTCAATGCGCCGACCATCGGCATTTTCGACGCGGCGCTTGCCGCGCAGGCTGCTGGACTGATGCAGTTTAACGACATCGGTAACATGACCATGCAGGAAATGGATACCCTGTTTGCGATCCTGGCGGAAAAGAAACAGCGCGGTCATTTTGCCGGCTTCTGGACATCGGTTCCGCAGTCGGTCGAGTACATGATTTCTAAACGCGTCACGATACAGAGCATGTTCTCGCCGGGTGTTTCCTCTTCAAGGGGGCATGGTGTGCCAGTGACCTATGCATCGCCGAAAGAAGGTTACCGGGCATGGCACGGCGTGATGTGCCTGTCATCGAAAACCCATGGCTATGTGAAAGATGCCGCCTATGAGTATATGAACTGGTGGTTATCAGGTTTTCCCGGTGCATATATCGCGCGTCAGGGTTACTACATTTCCAACCCGGATCGTTCCCGGGAACTGCTGCCTGCGCATGAGTGGGATTACTGGTACGAAGGAAAGCCCGCGATCAAGGCATTGCTCGGCACGGATGGCAAGGTGTCTATTAACCCGGGCGAGGTGCGTGACGGTGGTAGCTATACAAGGCGGTTTTCCAATATCGCGGTATGGAACACCGTGATGGATAGTTACGACTATAGCCTGGACAAGTGGTACGAGTTCCTGAGTCTGTAATCATGTTGCCTGACTTCATTAAAGAGCGCTTTAGCATCGGCTATAAAATCGCCTTCGGTTTCCTGTTGCTGGTGTTGATGTTTGCGGGCATATCGGTTTTTATCATCGGCAACTTTCAGGCTCTGGACAATACCTTCGCGGAAACTGACAGGCTGACCAAGAATTCAATCGAGATACTCGAGATTAACAATGCTATCTCCGAACTGCAGCTGACCGCGTTGGCTTATAGTCACTCCGGTAATGCGGTGGTGATTGAAAAAATGAAGGCCAAGTACCTGGAAATTGCCCGGAGGTTGCGTGAGATTCTTGCCAGCACCCGCGATGCCGAAAGCCAGAGTATGATCGAAAGCATGACCCAGGTGGTGGATCGATATGGCGGCAACATCGACTCCCTGGAGGCGCGCTATCAGTTTCGCCAGTTGTTGCTCGAAGAAGAGTTGCCCTCATTGGCGAAGAGCGGTGCCGAGTTAGTAAAACAAAAAATCGTCCTTGCGGAAACGAATAATGATTTTACGAAATCCATTCAACTGCGACAGGTATTGCAGCTGTGGCTGGAAGCGCACCTGGATTCAGTTAACTTTATCAAGAGCAGAAAATATGAACTGAGGAACTCGGTCTATCAGAAGATTGAGCAAATGGCCGATATCTACGCGGCTGTAAATGGCGGAGATCATTTTACGCGAATGAATACCCAGTTCAGGGAAATGTTCGACCAGTCAGTACAGGCGAACCGTATTTATCTTTCACTGGTGAATGTGGTTATGGCCGGTGAGGCACTGGAGTTTACTACGCTATCGGACAAGCTGCGCACGCATTCCCTGCGGCTACAGGAATCCCTTTCCACTAAAAGCAAGGCATCGGTGCAGCAAGTTGTCAGGGTGACATACTATGCGGTCTTCCTGTCGGTTCCGCTGCTGGTGTTTGTCGCGCTGTTTTATAACTTCAGCATTGCGCGCGCCATACGGTCGATAGCGGACACATTTAAAAATCTGTTGCGTGGCGATTTTAACCAGACGATACCCGGTATGCATCGTCATGACGAGATCGGCCAGCTGGCAAAGGCGGCCGATGCTTTTCAGCGAGTAAGCGAAGAATTCAAGGATGCAAAACTGCGTGCGGAAAGCGCCACGCAGCACAAGTCGGAATTTCTCGCCAATATGAGTCACGAAATCCGCACGCCGATGAATGGCATTATCGGTACCACGGGGTTGTTGCTGGATACCGATCTCGATCAGCGCCAGCGTAACCTGGCCGAAACCACGCAACGCTCGGCCGAGTTCTTGCTGACGATTATTAACGACATACTGGATTTTTCCAAAATAGAAGCGGGCAAGCTGGAGCTGGAGCGAATACCGTTCGACCTCGAATCATTGTGCAGCGACGTCGCTGAAATAATGGCTGTGCGTTGCAACGAGAAGAATCTGCAGATGGTGTTGCAATACAAGGAAGGAACGCCGCGTTATCTCATTGGCGATCCCGGGCGTATACGGCAGGTGATGCTGAACCTGCTGAGTAATGCGGTGAAGTTTACCGAGAAGGGTTATGTGCAATGCAAGGTTGAGTTGCTATCGCAGCAGGACGATCAGGCCGACATTCGTATTTCGGTGACAGACACAGGTATCGGTATAGCCGCGGACAAGCAGCGCATTATATTCAACCAGTTCGATCAGGCGGACGGTTCGACCACTCGCAAGTACGGCGGTACCGGTCTCGGCTTGGCGATATCGCGACAGCTTACCCGAATGATGGGTGGCGATATAACTGTCGAAGGGGCGCTGGGTAAGGGGTCGACTTTTTCATTCAATCTGCGTCTTGGCGTGGACCATAATATGTCCGTGCGTGCCAGCGCTATCGATACCGATATTGTGCGCGGTATGAAAGTGATGCTGATCGAGTCGTCGCCAGTCGTGAGAGAGGCGCTCGAGGAGCAGCTGGCGAGTGCATTAATCAAGACTGTTTCGGTTAATACCGGAAGCGAGGCCATTGCTGGAATTACCATTGCCAGTGAGCAGGGTGTGAAAATCGACGCAGTAATCGTGCCCGACAGCATGCCTGATATGACGGCGGAACATTTTGCCTGTTTGTTCAAACTGAATCCCAGCATTGCCAAGCCGATACTGATATTCCTGACAGCATCGCCAATCAAGGGGGATGGTGACCGTTACCAGAAGATTGGTTTTGATGCTTACCTGGTGAAACCCGTTCGTCCGCATGAGCTGATCAAGACGTTGTCTTACATCGTGATTAACCGCAAGCTGAAAGAGCTTCCGCTGGTTACACGGCATACCCTGTATGAAAGTGCCAGGGAAAAAATTCGGAAGACGGCGTTCTCGCGTTCCTACGTATTGCTGGTCGAGGATAACCCGATCAATCAAATGGTCGCGACAGAAATTTTGTCGGGTTATTCATGCGCCATTACGCCAGCCGGTAACGGCATTGAAGCCATCGAGCGTTTCAAGTTCGGCAATTACGATCTTATCTTTATGGATTGCCAGATGCCGGAAATGGACGGGTTTGAAGCAACGCGTCGTATTCGCAGGGTCGAGGCGGAGAAGCAACTTGCGCGGACGCCGATTATCGCCTTTACCGCCAATGCGATGAGTGGTGATCGGGAGAAATGTCTGGAAGCCGGCATGGATGACTATATTTCCAAACCGGTTAATGAGAGCCAGCTTGAGGCCTTGCTGGTCAAGTGGCTGCCCGACAAGGTGTTAACGGAAGCTGACGTGAAGCAACTGGATCCACCGCGGGAGCCGATTCGAAAGGTACTGACTACCGGCGAAATTACCGACCTACCGTTACTGGATATGAAAATATTCAGTGGACTGGCGCAATTGTTCAAAAACGCATTTCCCGAGGCGGTGGCCAAACATCACACGGCGGCCCAGGATAATTTGTCTCTGGCGCAAAACGCCATTGATGAACATGATATGGAATCCCTGCAGCGCGCGATGCATTCCCTCAAGTCTTCAAGCCGCCAGTTCGGCGCCATGCAACAGGGCGCGATCGCCGAACAGCTGGAAAGCTTAACGAAAGAGAACAATATCCAGGCGGTGGCCGATGCCCTGCCTGCTTTACGCGAGCACCATGAATCGGTCGTGAACTTGATGAATGAAGCGCTGCAGGAAACGCGCGCATTAAAAACCGGAAGTTAAAAGGAAGTACTTGATAAAGCGACGAAGTCGATTCTGAAGTGCCCGACAGATTGCTGGCAAAGCAGAAGCTGGAGAATTTACCGGGAAAGTTGGCGCGCCCGACAGGAGTCGAACCTGTGACCTTCGGAATCGGAATCCGACACTCTATCCAGCTGAGCTACGGGCGCATCTAGATTTACATCCGGCGCGTAGCATACCGCTTTTGGCGGGTGGAGGTCTACGGACGTTTGGAGTGGATCAGGCTTTATCGTCGAACAGACTGCCAATCATGGCGTCCTGTGTCTTGATCACCTCGGATGAGGCCTTGGCCTGGGTTTCGGATTGCATCAGGCTGACCATAGAACCGGCAACATCGGCGGCTCCGCTGTTCATCCCGTTGCTGCTGGCAATTTCCTGGGCGGTTTCCCGGGTGCTGTTCATGGCGTTTCGCAAACCCATGACGGCAAAATCGGTAACTGAATCTATCTTCATGACATTCTCCCTCTAGGCAGTCACATTGAGTTGTGTCCCAACCGTGGGAAAGAGTCCATTGGCAGTAATCTGGTTAACGCTGAAACGCCGGGAACCCTCGGCGGCGTAGGGGCTGGAGGCGACGATGGGTTCTGCGTCTTGAGCGGTTTCACTTCCCCTGGCCGCGCGTTCCTCGGCAATTTCACTCCGGGCTTCGGTGGCCATCTTGCGCGCCTCGGCCGCGACTTTCCGATCCTGTGCGGAAGGGTCTTTCGGCGCACTCGCGGCACGCTCGATGACTTCGGCCTTGCGCAAGGTGGCTTCCGGATCATTCGGTACCTTGCTGGTATCGATGTTCACCTCGCCACCGGTGGCATAGTTGCGCCCGTCCGGGCCACGCTCATAACTGAAACTGATGCCGCCGCGCGCATACTGGTCGGCCGCGGCCTTGTGGGCTAATTCATGCTGGCGCACTTCCTGGTCGCGTTTCTGCAGTTCCTCGACTTTTTCCTGGTCCTGTTCACTGAGGGCTTCGCCGGTGATGGATTTTTCGTCCGAGCCGGTCGCCTCGCGCTTCTTGTCATCGGCGCGGCGTTCCTCGGTGCGTTTCTCGGACTGGGTTTGCGAGGCAGCCGCATCCGATGGCGTGGTAGGTACCACCGGGCGCGCGGTTTCATTCTGCGGCAAGGTCTGGTTCAGCTGGGATGCCGGAATCGGCACCGCTGTCGGCAGACTTGCTGGATTGAAACCGGACTGGATGATCATTCGCCTCTAACCTGTTGAAATCAGTTAAAAACCTGCGATCACCATAGAAAACAATAACTTAGGTGGGTCCCGGGGCAGGTAATGCGTCCCTTATGCACTCTAGCGGCGATGGCAGACATTTTCTTTAGCGGGCTGGACGGGGTTTGGGGTGTTTTGGCTGTCGGGGCAAAGGGCTATAATCCCGCGCCAATCATTTAATTAAAGTAATGGAACATTTGGAGACCCTTGATGCGAATGAAGATGATGACTGCAATGGTACTGGCGCTTGGTTTGCAGGCTGCCCCTGCAATGGCGGATGAAATGATGGAGCAGGCTATTCAGGACAATATCCGCCCCGTCGGGAGTGTCGCGGTTGCGGGCGAATCCTCTTCAGCGGCAGCGGCGAATGAACCCGCGGCCATGCGTGCCGGTGTGGATGTATACAACGCTTCCTGCATGGCGTGCCACGCGACCGGTGCCGCCGGTGCGCCGAAGGTGGGTGACAAGGCCGCCTGGGCGCCGCGCGCCGATCAGGGTATCGATGTACTGCTTGATCATGCGACCAATGGCCTGAATGCCATGCCGCCAAAAGGTACCTGTGGCGATTGCGCGGCGGATGAGCTGAAGGCCGCGATCGAGCATATGCTGTCTGAAACGGGTCTGCTGTAAAAATACATCCGATAGAATCACTTCGGGCCAAGCCGCGCTACCGCGCGGCTTTTTTGTGCGCGGCCACCAGCGTGCACTCTATTGGTGCCATGATGGCGCTTCTCCTGTCTCGCCTTATCCTTTATAAAGGCGGCTACACCGGAAAAAAACCTGTACGGGCATGCTGTTCGCTTGCTGGCATGCAGCTTGCTCGCAGCATTTACATTTAATACACAACAATGACGAGGAGACGGTTCGTGCGGGTAGCGGGCGAATGAATGCGGTAATGCAATCCCCCGAGTCTGAATCGCCCGGCTGGCAGGCGGAACTCCGCCTCGCTATCGAACGCCGTGGCGACCGTTCAGTGCTAAGCCAGCGCTCCCATGTGGGACCGTTGCGTATCCAGCGTCCGTTCTACCCGGAGGGCGCCGTGCCGCATCTCTATTTGCTGCACCCTCCCGGCGGCGTGGTGGGTGGCGACCAGCTGAGTATCCAGGTGGTGGTCCGCGAGAAGGCGCATGCGCTATTGACGACACCGGCGGCAAACAAATTCTACCGCTGCGAACAGAAACAGGCGCTCATGCGCCAGCATATTCAGGTGCATCGGGATGCCTGTTGCGAATGGCTGCCGCAGGAAACCATTGTGTATGAAGGCGCGCGGGCCGAGAGCGTGACGCGCGTGGATCTGGAACAGGGCAGCCGCTTCATTGGCTGGGAGATGACTTGCCTGGGACGACCGGCGGCCAACGAATCGTTCGCGCGGGGTTATCTGCGCCAGCGCTTCGAACTCTGGCGCGAGGGCAAGCCGCTATGGCTGGAACGCGCACGCTATGAAGGTGGAAGTCCGGCGCTGAATGCAGCCTGGGGCCTGGCTGACTTTCCCTTGTCAGCAACCATGATCGTCACCGGTTATGGCAATAGCTTCACCCGGGAAGAATGCGCCGCGCTGGAACTAAAGTCGACAGAGGAAAGATTATCCATAACGCAAATGGATGATCTACTGGTGTGTCGCTATCTTGGCCAGCAGGCACAACAGGCGCGCAGGCGTCTGGCGGCTGTCTGGTCAAAAGTGCGGCCGCTAGTAATGCAACGTGCTGCCTGCGAACCACGGGTATGGAATACATAAGCAATCGAAGAGTGTCACTATGGAATTATCACCTCGGGAAAAAGACAAGCTACTCATATTTACTGCCGCTTTGCTGGCCGAAAGGCGCAAGGCAAAAGGGCTGAAACTGAATTATCCGGAAGCCATGGCCTTTATCAGCGCCGCGATTCTTGAAGGCGCGCGGGAAGGCAAGACAGTGGCCGAGCTGATGAGTTACGGCGCGACACTGTTGACGCGCGATGAAGTGATGGAGGGTATTGCCGAGATGATCCCCGAAGTCCAGGTCGAAGCTACATTCCCGGACGGGACCAAACTGGTCACCGTACATAACCCGATTGTGTAAAGGAGCGCAGCATGATTCCCGGAGAGATTCAGGTAGCCGAGGGCGAGATTGAATTAAATGTCGGTCGCGCAACTGTGCAGATAAGCGTGGCCAACAGCGGCGATCGTCCCATCCAGGTGGGCTCACATTACCATTTTTATGAAACCAATCCCGCGCTGGCGTTCGATCGCGAAAAAGCCAAAGGCTATCGACTTAATATTCCTGCCGGTACCGCAGTACGCTTTGAGCCGGGCCAGAGTCGCGAGGTAGAACTGGTGGAATATGCCGGAGATAAAGCGGTCTACGGTTTCCGTGGCGATGTCATGGGCAAGCTGGGAGGTTGAAGATGAGCAGGATCGGCAGACAGGCCTACGCGGAAATGTACGGCCCGACCACGGGCGACCGGGTGCGCCTCGGCGATACCGAACTCTGGATCCAGGTCGAGGACGACAAGACCATCTATGGTGAAGAGGTTAAGTTCGGCGGTGGCAAGGTGATCCGCGACGGCATGGGGCAATGCCAGTTGACCTCGAAAGATGTGGTCGATGTGGTCATTACCAATGCGTTGATTCTCGATCACTGGGGCATCATCAAGGCGGATATCGGCATTAAGGATGGGCGCATTGTTGGTATCGGCAAGGCCGGTAATCCCGATGTGCAGCCAGGGATAGATATTGTTGTCGGGCCGGGTACCGAGGCGATTGCCGGGGAAGGCCAGATCCTGACCGCCGGGGCAATCGATGCACATATTCATTTCATCTGTCCGCAACAGGTGGAAGAGGCCATGATGTCCGGTATTACCACTATGCTGGGTGGCGGCACCGGACCCGCGGCGGGCACCAACGCGACTACCTGTACACCCGGCCCCTGGAATATTCACCGCATGTACCAGGCGGTGGAAGAGTTGCCGATCAACTTCGGTTTTCTGGCCAAGGGTAATGCCAGTCTGCCTGCACCGCTGGAAGAACAGTTACGCGCCGGTGCCATGGGCATGAAGCTGCATGAAGACTGGGGGACGACACCGGCCGCGATCGATAACTGCCTGAGCGTGGCAGAACAGTTCGATGTGCAGGTGGCAATCCATACCGACACATTGAATGAATCCGGTTTTGTGGAAGACACTCTGGCGGCAATCGATGGCCGTGCGATTCATACCTATCACACCGAAGGTGCGGGTGGTGGTCACGCGCCGGATATCATCAAAGCCTGTGGCGAGGCAAATGTACTGCCGTCCTCGACCAATCCAACCCGACCGTACACCGTGAATACGGTCGATGAGCATCTGGATATGCTCATGGTCTGTCATCACCTTGATCCGAATATCGCGGAAGACGTGGCCTTTGCCGAGTCTCGTATTCGGCGCGAGACCATAGCGGCGGAAGATATCCTGCATGACCTCGGTGCCTTCTCGATGATTGCCTCGGATTCACAGGCGATGGGACGTGTCGGCGAAGTGATTACGCGCACCTGGCAGACGGCGCACAAGATGAAAGTGCAGCGCGGTGCTTTAAAAGAAGATACCGCGCAACACGACAACTTTCGCGCCAAACGTTTTGTGGCCAAGTACACCATCAACCCGGCAATCACGCATGGTATTGCGCATGAAGTCGGCTCGGTGGAAGTGGGTAAGCTGGCTGACCTGGTACTGTGGAAGCCGGCCTTCTTTGGTGCCAAGCCGTCCATGATTATCAAGGGTGGCATGATTGTCGCGGCGCCAATGGGCGATCCGAATGCCTCCATCCCGACGCCGCAACCGGTACATTACCGGCCGATGTTCGGTGCGCTGGGCAAGGCGCGTTCCATGACCTCGGTGAGTTTTGTTTCGCAGGTGGCGCTGGAAGGCGGGCTTGCCGATTTGTTGGGACTGGAAAAACGACTGGTTGGCGTGAAAGGCTGTCGCGAGGTCCGCAAGAAAGACCTGATCCACAACACTTATCAACCGCACATGGAAGTCGACTCGCAGACCTATGAAGTGCGCGCGGACGGTGAGTTGCTGGTGTGTGAACCGGCGACCGAGTTGCCGTTGGCGCAAAGGTACTTTTTGTTTTAGATAACCTCGTCATTGAGAAACATCCCTGGATCCCGGCCTTCGCCGGGATGACGGAAATAATTAATGACAGTAGATGATTTATGCTCCAGATAACCGAAATACTCGAACAAGCTGAACCCGCAGCCGCGACCCTGACCCTGCCCTTTCAGGACCGCCAGCGCAGTCGGTTGCGCACGAAGCTGGATAACGGCGAGGAGGCAGGTCTTATGTTGCCGCGCGGGCATGTGTTGCGCGGTGGCGATTGCGTGCGGGCCGCCGATGGACGCGTGATCGAGATTCGCGCGGCCGATGAAACCGTTTCCACTGTACAGAGTGCCGATCTGAAAGAACTGGCGCGCGCGGCTTATCACCTTGGTAACCGGCATGTGCCTTTGCAGGTCGGTGAAGGCTGGCTGCGTTACCGCCATGATCATGTGCTGGATGAGATGGTGAGGTTACTGGGTTTAGACGTTGTTTGTGAACAGGCACCGTTTGAACCCGAGGCCGGTGCCTACGGCGGTGGGCATCATCACCATCATGATGATCATGACCACTCACACAGCCACAGCCACGCACATGGCTGAATCGCAATCCAGCTTGCTGCGCCTGATGCAGCTGGTCAGCCCGACCTTGCCGGTCGGCGCCTATGCCTATTCGCAGGGACTGGAATACGCGGTACACGCGGGCTGGGTGGATAATGAGAAAAAAGCGTTCAACTGGATTCATGGGGTGATGTCGCATTCGCTGGCGCAACTCGATGGGCCGGTATTTCTCAGGCTGTATCAGTCCTGGCTTGAACAGGATAAAGCGGCCGTTGAATACTGGAATGCGATTCTCTTTGCCAGTCGTGAATCGAAGGAACTGCAGCTGGAAGATCGGCAACTGGCGCAGGCGCTGGCCCGGTTGTTAAACGATCTTGGTGTGCAAGAAGCCGCGGGTTACCTGCGCGAGGATCGGCTCAGCTACGTGAATATGTTTGCACTTGCAGCTGTAAGCTGGAAGGTCGATGCCGTGGATGCCCTGCAGGGCTATCTCTGGTCCTGGGCCGAGAACCAGGTGACGGCGGCGATCAAGCTGGTGCCGCTTGGGCAGACGGCGGGGCAACGTATACTGTTGCAACTGGGCGATGTCATACCGGGATTAATCGAGAGCGCGCGCAAGTGCGCGGATGAAGATATTGGTCAGGTGACGCCGGGTCTGGCGATGGCGAGCGCCTGGCATGAGACGCAATACACGCGATTGTTTAGATCTTGAATGGTTGAAGTGAAATCGAATGACTGAAAAACAAACCTTACGTGTCGGTATCGGCGGGCCGGTCGGTTCCGGTAAAACCGCGCTGGTGGAAGCGCTGTGCAAGACCATGCGCGACGACTACAACATCGCTGTGGTGACCAATGACATCTATACCCAGGAAGACGCGCAGATACTGACCCGCGCCAACGCCCTCGATCCTGACCGGATCATGGGCGTGGAAACGGGCGGCTGCCCGCATACCGCCATTCGTGAAGATGCGTCCATGAATCTTTCGGCGGTGGATGAGTTATCGCGGCGCCATCCGGGGCTGGACATGGTGATGGTGGAAAGCGGCGGCGATAACCTGAGCGCGACCTTCAGCCCGGAGCTCTCCGACCTCACGATTTATGTCATCGACGTCTCCGCGGGAGACAAGATTCCGCGCAAGGGCGGGCCCGGCATTACCCGCTCCGACTTGCTGGTAATCAATAAAACCGATCTTGCGCCTTATGTTGGTGCGTCACTTGAGGTCATGGAGCGTGATGCCCGGCAACAGCGTGGCAACAGACCCTTCGTTTTCTCCAACCTGAAAACGGGAGAAGGTGTCTCGGAGATAAAAGATTTTATAATTCAACAAGGTATGCTCCATTCATCCAGTTAGTCACAAAACCTTCATCAATCGCACCATTAAAATCCCGACAAATCGCGCCCGCGCCCCATTTGAGTGCGCTCAAGATTCACTTGCCCGTTGTTATTCTCCAACAAAGCATATAAGTAACTGAAAATAAACATATTTGTATAAATGGCACGCCTGTTGCTCAAAGCCAACTAGCTTCTGAGCGGCGGGCTTTCCCACATTGCTTTCAATGACCCACGGCACAGAGCACTGGATAAGCAAAATGCTTGTGTTTAATTTTCTGGAGATTCGACAAATGAAAAAATTACTTACCCCGGTTGCTGTAGCGGTATCCCTTGCTGCGGGTTCCCTGGCTGCGCCGACGATTGCCTCTGCTGAACTGTCTGCAAACTTTGGTCTTTCTAACATGTACCTGTGGCGTGGCCAGAACCTGACGCCAGACGGTGGCTTCATCAACGGTGGTCTGCAGTACGATACCGAAGTTGGTCTGTACGGCGGCGTCTGGGCCGGTTCCGAAGAAGGCGGTCATGAAACTGACCTGTATGTTGGTTTCGGTGGTGAAGTGGGTGATACCGGCTTCAGTTACGACGTTTCTTACTGGAAGTACCTGTATCCGGAAGAAGGCACTGACGTTGATCTGGGCGACAGCGACTACTCTGAATGGGTAATCGGCCTTGGCTTTGGCGGCTTCTCATTTACTGCCTACCTGGAAGCGGAAGATGATTTCGCTGATGACAACTACTACACCATCGGTTACTCCTACGATGCATTCAGCGCAACGTACGGCTGGTGGGATCTGGATGCGGCGGGTGCCAACGAGTACAGCCACATCACCCTGGGCTATGCCTACAACGACAACCTGTCATTCGCGGTTAGCTTCGCTGACAACGATGTTGGTACTAGCGTAGAAGAAGATCCGTTGTTCCAGGCTACTTATAGCTTCAGCTTCTAAGTCGTATGACTTCAGGTAACAACTAGTCTCACAGCGGGATATTGGCGAAAGCCGGTATCCCGTTAGTTGTTTCCGCCAAACGCATTTCTTAATAATCCTAAACTTGGGGGATTTGATATGAACAGGATTTCTACATCCGGCTTGTTGAAAGCCGCTCTCGGTACTGTCGCGTTAAGCGTTTCCATGGTTGTTAGTGCTGCCGATACCATCAAGGTCGGCGTGCTGCATTCACTCTCCGGCACCATGGCCATTTCAGAAACCACTCTTAAAGACACTGTGTTGATGCTCGTTGAAGAGCAGAACAAGAAAGGCGGTGTCATGGGTAAGAAGCTGGAAGCCGTAGTGGTTGACCCGGCATCCAACTGGCCATTGTTTGCGGAAAAAACCCGTGAACTGCTGGAGAAAGAAAAAGTCGATGTTATTTTCGGTTGCTGGACTTCCGTGTCCCGCAAATCCGTTCTGCCGGTTATTGAAGAACTCAATGGTCTGATGTTCTACCCGGTGCAGTATGAAGGTGAAGAATCGTCCAAGAATGTTTTCTACACCGGTGCGGCGCCGAACCAGCAGGCGGTTCCGGCTGTTGATTACCTGATGAATGAAATCGGTGTTGAACGCTGGGTTCTGGCCGGTACCGACTATGTTTATCCACGTACCACCAACAAGATCCTGGAGGCCTACCTGAAGGCCAAGGGCGTGGATGCCAAGGACATCATGATCAACTACACGCCGTTCGGTCATGCCGACTGGCAGAGCATCGTCTCCGACATCAAGAAGTTCGGTTCCGCCGGCAAGAAGACTGCGGTGGTTTCGACCATCAATGGCGATGCCAACGTGCCTTTCTACAAGGAACTGGGTAACCAGGGTATTTCCGCGGAAGACATTCCGGTGGTGGCGTTCTCGGTCGGTGAGGAAGAGCTGTCCGGCATCGATACCAAGCCACTGGTGGGTCACCTGGCTGCATGGAACTACTTCATGAGCGTGGATTCCGCCGAGAACGATGCCTTCATCGAAAGCTGGCACAAGTTCATTGGCGACAAGAAGCGTGTAACCAATGACCCGATGGAAGCGCATGTGATCGGTTTCAACATGTGGGTGAAAGCGGTTGAGAAAGCCGGCACCACCGATACCGATGCCGTGGCGGATGCCTTGATCGGTATTGCCGTGCCGAACATGACTGGCGGTTATGCCACCATGATGCCGAACCATCACCTGGCCAAGCCGGTTCTGATTGGTGAAATCCAGGAAGACGGTCAGTTCGAAGTGGTCTGGGAAACTTCCGGTACCGTGGTGGGTGATGCCTGGTCGGATTATCTGCCCGGCTCCAAGGACATCATTTCTGACTGGCGTGCGCCACTGTCTTGCGGTAACTACAACGTCAAGACAGCCAAGTGTTCAGGTCAGAACTACGAGTAAGCCTGTGAGTGCAGCGACTGCCGAATCTTCGGCAGTCGCACTCTTTAATAACAATATGTCATTCCAGTGAAGCAGGCTGGCAGAAAATGTTAAAAATTTCCAACGCCGTGGCGGGTCGTGTGGCAGGCATGTCCCGGGTCGCGGTATTCATAATCGGTTTCCTGTTGTTAATGGTGCAGCCCCTGGTGGTTGCGGCCAGCGATGACTATGCGGATGCGGTGCAGGCACTGAATGCAAAAAACTTCAGTGCCAAGGGAGCCGCAGCCGAGGCATTGCTCGAATATGGCGACCCGCGCAGCAATGCCATTCTCAAGGCCATGCTCAATGGCGATCTTTATTACCGTAAATCCGATGACAAGGTGTTTATTGCGGCCAGTTCCGCGGATGGTTATCTCATCACTGATCCGCTGACGGGCGAAGAAATCGGCGAGGTCGGTTCGCGCGAGGTCAAGAAGATCAGTGTCAATAACAGTCTGCGTTCGCAACTGCGCGGTGCGCTGGCATTGCTCAATCTGAAACATCCCGATGCATCGGTTCGCCTGTTGTCCATCAAGGAAATGTACGGCGAGATGGATGAAGACTCGGTCTTGCTCATGCAAAAAGTTGCCGGGCAGGATGAAGACGCCGCGGTTGTCGAGGCGGCACAGACGGCGATTGCGCTATATGAAATGAAAAGCGATGACGATGCGGTACGCATCGCGGCCATTGAAACCTTGTCCGGTAGCCTGGAGCAGGAAGTACGTAACCGACTGGCGGATATCCTGCGCAAAAATGATGACGGCAAGTATTACGAAACCGATCGTGAGGTGACTGCGGCGGCCGAAGCGGCAATGAAGGCTATTAATGCCAAGCTGCAATTCAACTCGGTCGTTGAAACCACCTTTTTCGGTTTGAGCCTGGGCTCGGTGTTGTTGCTGGCAGCAATCGGGCTGGCGATTACCTTTGGCGTCATGGGTGTGATCAACATGGCGCACGGTGAACTGATCATGCTGGGCGCCTACACGACTTATCTGGTCCAGCAGATGATGCCGAATTTTATCGACTACTCGTTGATTGTCGCCGTGCCGGCAGCCTTTATCGTCTCCGGCTTGTTTGGTGTTGCCATTGAGCGCGGCATTATTCGTCATCTTTATGGACGCCCGCTGGAAACCCTGCTGGCAACATTCGGTGTCAGTCTGGTACTGCAACAACTGGTGCGCACTACGATCTCGGCGCAGAACGTGGCCGTGGAAAATCCTTCCTGGATGAGTGGCTCGTTTGAAGTAAACGCCGCCCTGTCGCTGACCTACAACCGACTCTATATCATTCTGTTTGCGGTGGCGGTGTTCTTCCTGTTGATGATGATCCTGAAGAAGACCGCGCTGGGCCTGCAGGTGCGTGCCGTGTCGCAGAACCGGCCGATGGCCAAGGCTATGGGTATTCGCAGCGACTGGGTGGATGCCATGACCTTCGGGCTCGGATCGGGGATTGCCGGCGTTGCCGGTGTGGCATTGAGTCAATTGACCAACGTGGGTCCCAATATGGGCCAGTCGTACATCATCGATTCCTTCATGGTGGTGGTGTTTGGCGGGGTCGGTAATCTCTGGGGTACGCTGGTTGGTTCCCTGTCACTCGGTGTAGCCAACAAATATCTCGAACCCTGGTCCGGTGCCGTGCTGGCCAAGATCCTGGTACTGGTGTTCATTATCCTGTTTATTCAGAAGCGCCCACGCGGATTGTTCCCGCAGAAGGGCCGTGCGGCGGAGAATTAATCATGAGTATGTTCGCCGAAATCTTTAAGCGAGATCCGGGTGGTAACAGCATGCTCGGTATTCTCGGTGTGCTGGCGATACTGGTGCCGATACTGAACCTGGCGGTGCCGGAAAGCTCGCCGTTGCACATGTCGACCTACACCGTGACATTGCTCGGCAAGTACCTGACCTATGCCTTGCTGGCACTGGCGGTTGATCTGATCTGGGGTTACTGCGGCATTCTGAGTCTGGGTCATGGTGCCTTCTTTGCACTTGGCGGTTATGCCATGGGCATGTACCTGATGCGCCAGATCGGCGATCGCGGTGTCTACGGTAATCCCGAATTGCCGGACTTCATGGTGTTTCTGAACTGGCAGGAACTGCCCTGGTACTGGTACGGCTTCGATCAGTTCTGGTTTGCGCTGATCATGGTGTTCCTGGTGCCGGGCGTGCTCGCGTATGTATTTGGCTGGCTCGCGTTCCGCTCGCGTGTGACAGGCGTTTATCTTTCCATCATTACCCAGGCGCTGACCTATGCGCTGATGCTGGCCTTTTTCCGCAATGAAATGGGCTTTGGCGGCAACAATGGTCTGACCGATTTCAAGGATATCCTTGGCTTCAGTCTGCAGCAGGACGGTACCCGTATCGGCCTGTTCCTCGCCTCTGCGCTGGCCCTGGCAGCGAGTTATTTCCTGTGTCGCGCCATCGTGAATTCCAAGCTGGGCCGCGTGGTGGTGGCGGTGCGTGACGCCGAAGACCGTGCGCGCTTCATCGGGTATCGCGTGGAAAACTACAAGCTCTGGCTGTTTGTCGTCTCTGCCATGCTGGCGGGTCTGGCCGGTGCGCTGTATGTACCGCAGGTCGGTATTATCAACCCGTCCGAGTTCTCGCCGTTGAATTCCATCGAACTGGTGATCTGGGTCGCGATTGGCGGTCGCGGCACGTTATATGGCGCAGTAGCCGGCGCGTTCCTGGTGAATTACGCCAAGACCTGGTTCACCGGCGTGTTGCCGGAGTTCTGGTTATTTGCGCTGGGCGCATTGTTCGTGGTCGTGACCCTGTATCTACCGAAAGGCCTGGCGGGACTGTTGGCGCGACGCAGGGAGGCGATGGCATGAAAGCACTCGATCGTACGCGTGAAGTGATGCGGCGTGATCGCGTCTGGGATTTCATGATCCCGCGCGCCACGCGTAACCAGCTGGATACCAGCAAGGGTCCGATCCTCTACGTTGAAAACGTGACCGTCAGCTTTGATGGCTTCAAGGCGCTGAATGATCTCACGCTCTATATCAATGATGGCGAGCTGCGCTGCATCATCGGTGCAAACGGTGCTGGCAAGACCACCATGATGGATGTGATCACCGGCAAGACCACGCCGGACGAAGGTTCCGTGTTCTTTGGCCAGACCATCGACCTGTTGCGCATGAGCGAACCGGAAATCGCCGAGATCGGTATCGGACGCAAGTTCCAGAAGCCGACGGTATTCGAGTTTCATAGTGTGTATGACAATCTTGAACTGGCCATGCGCGCCGACAAACTGGTGTGGCCGACGCTGCTGGCCAGGTTGACCGGCGAGCAGCGTGATCGTATCGACGAGGTGTTGAATATCATCGGCTTGACGGAAGAACGGTATCGCCGAGCGGGTCTGTTGTCGCACGGCCAGAAACAGTGGCTGGAGATCGGTATGTTACTGATGCAGGACCCGCGCTTGCTGCTAGTGGACGAGCCGGTGGCGGGCATGACACCGCAGGAAACCGAGCGTACCGCTGAACTGCTGACATCGCTGGCCGGGCGGCATTCCGTGGTTGTGGTTGAACATGACATGGAGTTCGTTCGTTCCATTGCACGCACCGTCACCGTGTTGCATCAGGGTAGTGTGCTGGCGGAAGGCTCGATGGACGATGTGCAGAACAATCCCGATGTCATTGAAGTATACCTGGGCGAGTAATCATGTTATCGATACAACAACTCAATCAGTTTTATGGCGAAAGCCATATCCTCTGGGATCTGGATTTGGATATTCCGGAAGGCTCGGTCACCTGTTTGATGGGACGCAATGGCGTTGGCAAGACCACCTTGTTGAAATGCCTGATGGGATTGCTGCCGGTGCGTTCCGGCAAGATGCTGTTTGACGGGCAGGACATCGCGGGCAGTATCGCGGAAAAGCGCGCCCGCATTGGCATCGGTTACGTGCCGCAGGGTCGCGAGATATTTTCCCAGCTGAGCGTCGAGGAGAACCTGCGCACAGGGCTTGCCGCGCGAGCGGATGGTCTTAAAGAAATTCCAGAGCGGATATTTGAATTGTTCCCGGTCTTGAAGCAGATGTTGAATCGTCGTGGTGGCGATCTGTCCGGCGGTCAGCAGCAGCAACTGGCGATTGGCCGGGCGCTGGCGATTGATCCGAAAGTGTTGATCCTGGATGAGCCGAACGAAGGCATTCAGCCAAACATTGTGCGCGAAATCGGCGACATCATTCTCAAACTGAATGAAGAAGAAAAACTGACCGTGTTGCTGGTGGAGCAAAAGCTGGGGTTTGCCCGGCGTGTCGGGCAAACCTTTAATCTGATGGAGAAGGGCCGCATTGTCGCCAAGGGCGACATGCGCGATCTATCGGATGACCTGATCAGGCAGCACCTTTCCGTTTAGCCTTAATGCCCCAGCATCCAGGGGCGTTTGCCATTTTGTGATTTCATGACATTGGGATTCTGCTCGGCAGCGGGCTTTTTGTGATGGTGGCAATTGGAGCCACACACATGGCCCTTGCTCATGCGCGGTTCATGCGCACTGCGTTCATTGGTTTGATGCGCCTTGCGAATCGAGGCCGGCATGGTGTTCAGTCGTGGCGCGGAAAGATAAATCCGCCCGGCCTTGCCGCCACACTCGGGACATTCAACCGGCTGGCTGGCGGCTGACATGTTGGTCAGTTTGGAGAATGCGTTGCCGCAGCTTTCGCATCCGTATTCGTAAATTGGCATGTCGCTATCCTTTGAAAAACGGGGCCGACCGAAGCCGGCCCCAGGTCACAATGATTACTTGTCTTTCCAGTAAGAGACCGGAATATCGCCACCTGAATCGACAAACTTGGTCGGTCCTTCCGCACAGGGGTTGATATCGAAGTCGAAGATCTCGGTTGGCAGGAACAGCGTCGCGCAGACATTGGGTATGTCCACGATGCCGCTGATGTGTCCCTGAACCGGCGCCGTGCCCAGGATCGCGTAGGCTTGCGCGCCCGAGTAACCGAATTTCTTCAGGTACTCGATGGCATTCAGACAGGCCTGGCGATAGGAGACGTGCGCATCGAGATAGTGCTGCTTGCCGGATTCATCAACGGAAATACCTTCGAAGATCAGGTGCTGCTTGTATTCCGGTTGAATCGGCGAAGGCTTGAAGATCGGGTTCTTCACACCGTACTTGGCAACGCCATCCTTGATGACATTCACGCGGATATGAATCCAGCCCGCCATTTCGATTGCGCCACAGAAAGTGATTTCACCGTCGCCCTGCGAGAAGTGCAGGTCGCCCATGGAGAGGCCGCCACCTTTCACGTACACCGGGAAGAATACCCGTGAACCCTTGGTTAGATCCTTGATGTCGCAGTTACCGCCATGCTCGCGCGGCGGCACGGTACGCGCGGCTTCCATGGCTGCCTGCTTGGCGTCTTCCGGTGCCATCTTGCCCATGTGCGCGGTCTCGGCGTAGGGCGGTGCGGCCAGCGGTGGTACGCGTTCCGGATCGGTAGCAATCAATGCGCCTTCGCGCTTGTTCCACTCGTCCAGCAATTCCTTGGATGGCAGGCAGCCGATCAGGCCGGGATGCATGATGCCGGCGAAGCTGACGCCCGGCACATGACGCGACTGGGTGTAGACGCCGTTGAAGTCCCAGATGGATTTGCGTGCATCGGGAAAGTGTTCGGTTAAAAAGCCACCGCCGTTTTCCTTGGCAAAGAAACCGTTGAAGCCCCACTGGAACTGATCCAGCGTGCCGACATCGAGAATATCCACGACCAGCAGGTCGCCGGGTTCGACGCCTTCAACACCGATTGGACCACTGAGGTAATGAACCTTGGTCAGGTCGACATCGCGCACATCATCGGCGGAATCGTCGTTGCCAATCTGACCGCCAGTCCAGTCAACGCATTCAAGGATAAAGTCATCACCCGGTTTCACCCAGGCATACATGGGTATATCCGGGTGCCAACGATTGTGCAGGCAATCGTGTGCCTCGGGGGGTTGTGAGAAATCTATCTTAATCAGTTTTTCCGCCATGAGCATACTCTCCGACATGTTAGTGATAATGAACGACATGCCAAATGGCATGCATAACTGCCCTAGAGCAGATAGCGTGCCAAGCGAATAACTGGTTGTTTTGTTGATGGAAAAAAGTTTGTTTACAAATAGCATCGAGGGATTGTCATTACATAAAGTGACAATGTCGTTTTTGTAATGACAAAGCGTTACAAAGTCAGGTGACATTGTTATTGTCACTTGGTCAATTGCGAATCTGATTGATAAAAAACGCTGCTAAATATGACTAAGTAACTGTTCAAACTTTGTTTTTACATGCGTGGCACGCTAGTTGCTCAAGCGGGTATGTCCTAGTTTTTTTTGCTCACTTGTTCAACGTTAGGAGTCACCATGAAACGACAAAACCCTCATTCACTGTTGCGTAAGTTCAGAAGCTCGCTTCTGTCTGTTGCGCTGGCAACCGGGCTCGCGTCTCCCGCTGCCTTTGCCGAAGTTAACACTACCGGGCTGGCTGTAACCGATACCACGGTTAAAGTCGGCATCCTGCACTCGCTGACAGGTACCATGGCGATTTCCGAAACCGGTGCCCAGGAAGCGGAAAAACTCGCGATCAAGCAGATTAACGATATGGGCGGCATCCTGGGTCGCAAGATTGAAATTATCCAGGAAGACGGCGCATCCGACTGGCCGACCTTTGCCGAGAAGTCCCGCAAACTTCTGGTGAACGATAAAGTGGCAGCGGTATTCGGTTGCTGGACATCAGCCTCGCGTAAAGCGGCACTGCCGGTATTCGAAAAGGAAAATGGCCTGCTCTACTACCCGACTTTCTATGAAGGTCTGGAACAGTCTCATAACGTTATCTACACCGGTCAGGAAGCAACCCAGCAGATCCTCGCTGGCCTGGACTGGGTTGCCAAAGAGAAAGGCGCCAAGACTTTCTACTTGATCGGCTCCGACTACATCTGGCCACGTACTTCCATGAAGATTGCACGCAAGCACATTGAAAACGTGCTGGGTGGCAAGGTTGTCGGTGAAGAGTACAAACCACTGGGCGATACCAGCTTCGGTTCCGTAATCAACAAGATCCGTTTGAAAAAGCCTGATGTTATTTACGCCGCGGTTGTGGGTGGCAGTAACGTGGCCTGGTTCAAGCAGCTGAAAGCGGCCGGTATCACTGGTGCCAAGCAGACCCTACTGACAATCTCGGTAACTGAAGACGAAGTATTGGGTATCGGCGGTGAAAACCTGGTTGGCTTCTATTCAGCAATGAAGTACTTCCAGAGCCTCGACAATGAAAACAACGCAGCCTTCGTTAAGGCGTTCAAGGATATGCATGGCGAAGACAGCGTAATCGGCGACGTTACCCAGGCGGCTTACCTCGGCCCATGGCTGTGGAAGGCAGCGGTTGAAAAAGCCGGTTCATTTGATGTCGACAAGGTGGTTGCTGCTTCCGAAGATGGTGATATCGAGCTGACATCCGCGCCTGAAGGCTACGTCAAGCTGCATCCGAACCATCACCTGTGGAGCAAGCTGCGCATCGGTGAATGGCAGAAAGACGGCCAGGTTAAGGTGGTTTTCGAATCTGACCTGATCGAGCCGGATCCATTCCCGGAAGGTTATCAATAAGCACTTAATGTGTTTCTCCTGAAATCCGGGGCGGGTCATTGCCTGGCTCGCCCCGGAACCCTGAATCAAAACCGGCGGAGATTGTGAAATGGGCGGTTATTCTATAGAAGAATTGCAAGCCATATTTGTCATGCAGGGTTTCGCCGGGATCAGTCTCTTCAGTGTATTACTGCTGATGGCACTGGGCCTGGCGATCATCTTCGGACAAATGGGTGTCATCAACATGGCTCATGGCGAGTTCATGGCCATCGGCGCATATACAACCTATATGCTCTCATCCTTAACCGAAACCTACTTTGTAGGCTTCATCGACTACTACTTTATCTTTTCGATCGTGGCGGCGTTTTTTATCGCGGGAGGTATCGGCTATTTAGTCGAACTCGGCTTGATAAGGCACCTCTACAAGCGACCGCTCGATACACTGCTCGCAACCTGGGGGCTTAGCCTCATCATGCAGCAGACTTTCCGCAGCATCTTCGGCGCGCGCGAAGTCAGTCCGACTTTGCCTGAATGGCTGCTGGGTTCTTACCAGCCGACGGAGACTATCGATATACCCCTGAACGGTCTGTTCGTGCTGGCGCTGACGTTGCTGGTTACCGGTGGCGTGTTCTATCTCATGTTCAAGTCGAGCTGGGGTTTGCGGGTGCGCGCGACCACACAGAATCGCATCATGAGTGGCGCTGTCGGCATCAATACCAAGCTGGTGGACCGCCTGACATTCGCGCTCGGTTGCGGTATCGCCGGAATTGCCGGTGCGGCTTTCACAACGATTGCATCCACGGGCCCGACAACCGGTTCGCTGTATATCGTCGATACCTTCATGGTGGTGGTATTCGGTGGCGCGGCCAGTCTGTTCGGCACCATTGCCTCGGCCTTCTCCATCGCACAGGCGCAATCGATCATGGAATTTTTCATCAGCGGCTCCATGGCGAAAGTGTTCACCTTGTTAACCATCGTAGTGATCCTGATGATGCGGCCGGAAGGTCTGTTCTCCATCAGGGTTAGAAAGTAAGTCAACGGGGGAAATCAACATGACTTTTTTCTACGAGAAAATATTGGGTGGGAAAAACGGTGCGATCGGTCTTGCCATTCTGGCGGCGCTGATTCTCATTGTGTTCCCGTTAACGCTGGATATCTTCCGCCTGAACCTGGTGGGTAAATACCTGACTTATGCCTTCGCGGCGGTCAGCCTGGTATTGATCTGGGGCTACGGCGGCGTATTGAGTCTAGGCCAGGGCGTGTTCTTCGGTCTTGGTGGCTATTGCATGGCGATGTTCCTCAAGCTGGAGGCATCCAGTCCGGAAAATACTGCCATTCAATCCACGCCGGGTATTCCCGACTTCATGGACTGGAACCAGCTGACGGAACTGCCGTTCTTCTGGGTGCCTTTTGAAAGCTTTACCTTTACCCTGCTGGCTGTGTTGCTGGTGCCGAGTATCTTCGCCTTCATTATCGGCGTTGCAATGTTCAAGCGGCGTGTGGGTGGTGTGTACTTTGCGATCATCACCCAGGCGATTGCTCTGATTCTGACCGTGTTGATTGTCGGACAGCAGGGTTATACCGGCGGTATCAACGGTATCACTGACCTGCGCACTCTGCATGGCTGGGATATTCGCGATGATAGTTCCAAGTACATCCTGTACTTCATCAACGCCATCCTGCTGATTGGTTGCGTCATGCTCGGCCGCTGGATTCTGACCAGCAAGTTCGGTCGGCTGTTGCTGGCGATGCGCGACAAGGAAGACCGCGTGCGCTTCTCCGGTTATGACGTATCGAACTTCAAGATATTCGTGTTCTGTATCGCGGCCATGATCTCCGCCATCGGGGGCGCCATGTTCACCTTACAGGTGGGCTTCATGTCACCTTCCTTTGTCGGCATTGTGCCCTCGATTGAAATGGTTATCTTCGCAGCGGTTGGCGGTCGCATGTCACTGATCGGCGCCATCTACGGCGCATTGCTGGTCAATTTCGGCAAGACCGTGTTCTCCGAGTCCATGCCCGAAGTCTGGCTGTTCCTGATGGGCGGCCTGTTCATCGCGGTGGTGATGTTCTTCCCCAACGGCCTGGCCGGTCTGTATGAAAAATACAGCGGCAACCTGAAGAACTGCATCATGAATGGAGGTAGCTGTCTGCGAAAGATGGGAAAAAAGTTGGCGCCGCATATGGCCGGTAACAATGAACCGATGGGAGAAAAGGCATGAGTAGTGAAACTGATTTTACCCTTGCGATTGAAGATCTCACGGTTTCATTCGACGGCTTCAAGGCGGTCGACAGCCTGAACCTCTATCTCGACCAGGATGAGCTGCGCGTGGTTATCGGCCCCAACGGGGCCGGTAAAACCACGGTGCTCGATCTGATTTGCGGTAAGACCAAGGCAACTGGAGGCAGCATCAAGTTCCTGAATAAGGAGCTGACCAGCCTGTCGGAACATGAAATCGTGCGCGCGGGTGTCGGCCGTAAATTCCAGACACCCTCCATTTACGAAAACCTGTCCGTTTATGAAAACCTGGAGGTGTCTTATCCGAAAGGGCGCAACGTGTTCGGTGCGCTGACTTTCAAGCGCACCGATGAGGTGGATCGACGTATCCGAGAGGTGGCGCGCGACATCTTCCTCGAAGAGATGCTGGAGATGGAAGCGGGTCTGCTCAGTCATGGTCAGAAGCAATGGCTCGAGATTGGCATGTTGCTGATCCAGGACCCTGTGCTGTTGATGCTCGATGAGCCGGTGGCCGGAATGAGTGTCAAGGAGCGCGAACAGACCGCGGAACTCTTGAAGCGCATCTGCAAGGGCCGCTCCGTGCTGGTTATCGAGCATGACATGGAGTTTGTGGCGCGCATTGCGCACAAGGTTACCGTGTTGCACCAGGGCAAGATACTTGCCGAGGGCAACATGGAAGCCGTGCAGAACGACCCCAAGGTCATTGAAGTTTATCTCGGCCATTAACTTTCAGGAGCTTTCATTATGTTAGAAGTCTCAAATTTGCATGTCAGCTATGGCCAGAGTGAAGTGATTCACGGAATTGATTTCACGGCCAAGAAAAACGAAACCCTTGCCATCATGGGCCGCAACGGTATGGGCAAGACCACGCTGTTCAAATCCCTGATGGGGATACTGCCGAGCGGCGATGGCAGTATCCAGGTCGATGGCAAGGATGTTACCGGCAAGGAAAGTTATCAACGAGTGGCCGATGGCATTGCCTACGTGCCACAGGGCCGCATGATCTTTCCGACGCTGACTGTTCAGGAAAACATCGAAACCGGCATGGAAGTGTCCAGGCTTAAGCGTATTCCGGATGAAATCTTTGGCCTGTTCCCGGTGCTGCATGAAATGCGGCATCGAAAAGGCGGCAACCTGTCCGGCGGGCAGCAGCAACAGCTGGCCATTGCCCGCGCCCTGGTAACCAATCCGAAGGTGTTGTTGCTGGATGAGCCAACGGAAGGTATCCAGCCGTCGATCATCAAGGATATCGCCAACATTCTTAACGAGATTAAGAAGATTCGCGATATCACCATCATCGTATCGGAACAGGTGTTGAGTTTCACCATGGCGATTGCGGACCGGATTATCGTGATCGACAAGGGAAATTTCATTCACGAAGACCTGCGCGAGGATGTGGATACCGCGCAAATCAGTAAATATCTTTCTGTTTAATTGTTAAAGCTGTAAGGAAGTCATTATGAGACACGGTGATATTTCATCGAGCAACGACACCGTCGGTGTAGCGGTCGTCAATTACAAAATGCCACGCCTGCATACCAAGGCGGACGTGCTGGAGAACGCGCAAAAAATTGCCGACATGATTGTCGGTATGAAGCAGGGCCTGCCAGGCATGGATCTGGTTATTTTCCCTGAATACAGTACCCACGGCATTATGTACGACGCCAAGGAAATGTATGAAACCGCATCGACGATACCCGGCGACGAAACCGAGATTTTTGCGGCAGCCTGTCGCAAAGCCGATACCTGGGGCGTGTTTTCATTAACGGGTGAGCAGCATGAGGAGCATCCGAACAAGGCGCCTTATAACACGCTGATCCTGATGAACAACAAGGGTGAGATTGTTCAAAAGTACCGCAAGATCATGCCCTGGTGTCCGGTTGAAGGCTGGTATCCGGGTGATTGTACCTATGTTTCGGATGGCCCTAAGGGGATGAAAGTAAGTTTGATCATCTGTGATGACGGTAACTATCCTGAAATCTGGCGTGATTGCGCCATGCGCGGTGCCGAACTGATCGTCCGTTGCCAGGGTTATATGTATCCATCAAAAGACCAGCAGGTTATCGTGGCAAAAGCGATGGCCTGGATGAATACCTCCTATGTTGCCGTGGCGAATGCCTCGGGCTTCGATGGTGTTTATTCCTACTTCGGTCATTCCGCCATTGTCGGTTTCGATGGCCGAACGCTGGGTGAATGCGGTGAAGAAGATTATGGCATTCAGTATGCCGAACTGTCGATGTCGCAGATCCGGGATGCGCGCAAGAACTGGCAGTCGCAGAACCATCTGTTCAAGCTGCTGCATCGAGGCTACACGGGCAAGATCAATTCGGGTGAAGGCGATGAAGGCGTTGCTGAATGTCCTTACGAGTTCTACAACACCTGGATCAATGACCCGCAGAAGGCAAAAGAGAATGTAGAGAAGATTACGCGTAGCACGGTGGGTACGGCTGAATGCCCGATTGATGGTATTCCAAATGAAGAGACTGATACCAGTCACAAGTGAACGCTGAAGCCGAACCTGGTGGTTATAAGCCACCAGGTTTCCTGCCATGAATCATTCAGTCAAATTAGCGGGTTTAAAAAGGAGTATCGAGTTTTACCTGCGCGCTTTATGGAATCAGGATTTTAATCTTGAGCCGCTGGAATCGTCCGTAACGAATTCCTGCGGACATATCCTTGACGGAAAATTTTATATGCCCGCGAGTGTTCCCGCTGAGCATAGTGACATTGATTATTTGTATGCGGCAGCCACGCATATGTCGGCGCACATTGAATTTGGCAATGAACCTTATGAAGCTAGCGAGCTTAACTTGATGCAGAGAAGTATGGTCAACCTGGTCGAGGACCTGCGGGTTGAGGTTCTGGCGGCAAACAGCTATCCCGGAATTAAAAAACGCTGGCTTGGTTTTCATAAAGATATTGGCGACACGGAAAGTTCAGCCATCAACCTGATGCGGCGTCTCTCCAGGGCCGTGCTTGACGAGGACTATCAGGATTCAAGTCTGTGGGTGCAGAAGGGTAAACAACTCTTCCACGAAAACAGATCGGAACTGCGGCAGCCGGATTTTTCCCGCCAACTTGGTTTGAGACTGGCAAATGACCTGGGGCAAATGCGTATGCCTCTGAATTCGGGCCGTTATGAGCAGTTAATCGCCTACAGGGACGATAACCGGCATCTCTGGTTTGAGCATATTCAGCATGAGAGGAAAGATACATCCATCGCTCCGGCCGAGCAGGCCAGCCTGGATAACAGGCAACTCCGCGAAACCGATAATGCGAGGCGAGTGAATATTATCGATGGCGATTTCTCTCCTGGCGAGGGTATGTATATCCGTCAACAGGACGCGGCGGTGCTTGAGTTTCGTAATAACAGGGATGCCAACCCGATTTCATCCTTTCACTATCCGGAGTGGGACTACCGCTCTGGCGTGTTAAAGACAAACTGGTGCACGGTCAATATCAGCCAGGCCAGGGAGGGGTCTTTCGATCAGGTTGAGAATATTCTATCGACACATAAATTCATCCTTAACAGGTTAAGAAACCTCGCCAGAAGATTGCAGGTGGAGAAACTGCAAAGGGTAAGAAAAATACCGGAGGGCGATGAAATTGATTATGGACCGATGATGGATGCCATGGTGTCGGTGAGAATGAATGCAACGCCGGATGCGCGGGTATTTATGCGCAATGAATATCGACATGCGAAATCGCTCGCCATCAGCATTTTGCTGGATTTGTCCGAATCGACCAACCAGTTCATTGGCGGGGTCAGCATTACCCAAAGAATCCGCGACGCGGTTTTGCTATTAGGTGAAACCTTGTCGCTGGCGGATGAGCAGTTCGCCATATCCGGGTTTTCATCAAATACCCGGCATGAAATTCATTATATTAACTTCAAAGGATTTTCCGAAAGGTTCTCCAGCACCAAAGATCGTTTGCTCGATATCCGTGGACAGTTCTCGACCCGGTTGGGTGCCGCCATACGGCATGCCGCTGAAGATCTTGACCGGCAGCTAACCAGCAAAAAGTTACTGCTGGTGATAACGGATGGTGCGCCGTCGGATGTCGATGTGTTCGATAGTAAATACCTTGAGCATGACAGCTGGCATGCTGTGAGTGATTTGCAGGGTAAAGGTATCAAACCGTTTTGCCTGAATCTCGATGCCCGTTCAGATGCCGCAATCGCGCATATTTTTGGTAAGGGGCGTTATGAAACCATCGATCACGTGGAAAAATTACCTGAAGTTCTGTCCCGAATCTATATGCGTTATGGAAGGCATTAAATGTCTGGTATGCCAATAAAATCGTCGGATGCGTCTCAATATTATGTAAGTCATGAGCCTTACTATGAGCCCGTTGGTAATGAAGTGGCGTTATACGAGGCGGCCTATCGTGCGCGCATGCCGGTTATGCTGAAAGGTCCAACGGGTTGTGGTAAATCACGCTTCGTTGAATACATGGCATATAAACTGGGTCGTCCATTAATTACCGTTGCCTGCAATGAAGATATGATGGCCTCGGACCTGGTGGGGCGATACCTGCTGGATAAGGAGGGTACCCGCTGGCAGGACGGCCCGTTAACAATCGCCGCCCGTATCGGGGCTATCTGTTACCTGGATGAGATTGTTGAGGCACGTCAGGATACCACGGTCATTATTCATCCACTGACCGATCATCGTCGTATGCTGCCGTTGGAGAAAAAAGGCGAGCTGGTTGAGGCGCATCCGGATTTCCAGCTGGTCATTTCCTATAACCCCGGTTATCAGAGCTTGATGAAAGATCTCAAGCAATCGACCAAGCAGCGCTTTGGCGGTTTGAATTTCGATTATCCGCGAGAATCGGTTGAGATAACCATCGTCGCCAGAGAGTCGGGAATCGCAAGCGATATGGCAGCCAGGCTTGTCAAGGTCGCCCAATGTGCTCGCAATCTCAAGGGGCATGGCCTGGAAGAAGGTGTTTCGACGCGTCTGCTGGTCTACGCCGGTCAATTAATCAGCCTGGGCGTGGCGCCCGAGACAGCCTGCATGATGGCAATCGTAACGCCCTTAACGGATGACCCTGATATGCGAGAGTCGCTTAATGCCACGGTGCATACGATATTTGCGTGATTCGTACCCGGATCAATGATCCGACCAGAAGGCGCGGAAAGCTGGAGGATTCCACTCGTTTGACGCCTGGTACACCGAATGTCCGGTAACGGGCATGCCCAACCAATAAGGTGAACAAATCACCATTAGCATTTCCCCCAAGTTGCGGGATACCGGAGTGAGACCCGGTATCCCGTTTTTTATTGTCTGTCAGAATCAGGGGGAATACGGGTTTTTTATGGTAGCTGTGATATATTTTTAGCCCTAAATTTGGATATAACTCCGCAGGTAGATCAACAATGGCAAGCAATCAGCAGGATCAATACAGTTCCCATTTAAAGAAGGCGTGGATAATTTATTCTCTGACAGCGGCGGTGCTGGCAGTGGTTCTGGTGTTGTTTGTGGCGAGGGATAATGAAGAACGTTTCTTCTACGGCCTGATGACCATTGCCGGTGCCTACGTGTTCCGACCAACGGAGCGTTTCATGGCCAGGCAGATTCAGAAATACACCGGTGTGTCCAAGCCCGCGGCCGAGGATTAACCAGGACGGGCTATTCCTGTAATTTCTTCAACCGGTAACGCAGTTGCCGCGGTGTGTACCCAAGTAACTTTGCGGCCTGCACCTGGTTGCCGCCGGTTTTTTTCAGCGCGGCATTGATTTCCTCAAGATCGGCGGGATTGACTCGCGCATAGTGTCGCGGCTGTATGCCGTCATCGCTTTCTTTTTCATCCTGATCCATTGCCGTTTTCGCCGGGGCTGATGGAAGTGATGTTTCCTGTTGCCTGCTGGCGCCGTTTACATCCAGCTGGCGGATGGTTTCCCGACTCAGGGCGCGTTCGGTGCCCAGCACAAAATCAATTTCCTGCTTGCCGATCCAGCGACCGTCGGTTTTCAGCACGGCGCGTTCAATGACATTCTGTAACTGACGAATATTACCCGGCCAGGTAAAGCACTTGAGTTCTTCGTACACGCCCTGGGTGAAATTGATGTTGCGGTCATACACCTGGCAGTAATGCGCCAGGAAGTGCTGGGCCAGGCGCGGGATATCTTCGGTGCGGTCCTTGAGCGATGGCAGCGAGATCGGAATGACGTTCAGGCGGTAGAACAGGTCCAGGCGGAAATTGCCCTCGGCCACGGCCTTGCTGAGATCGACATGCGTGGCAGTAATCAGGCGAAAATCCACCTTGCGCGGTTTATCGCTGCCAATCGGCTGAATCTGCTTGTCCTGCAAAACGCGCAGCAGTTTCACCTGCAGGTCCATCGGCATGTCGCCGATCTCATCGAGGAACAGGGTGCCGCCATTGGCCTGTTCGATCTTGCCGATCTGGCGTTTATGCGCGCCGGTGAAGCTGCCTTTTTCATGGCCGAACAGTTCGGATTCCAGCAGGGATTCGGGGATGGAGGCGCAGTTGATACAGATATAGGGCTGTTTGCTGCGCCTGCTTTCCCGGTGCAGCATGCCGGCAAACATTTCCTTGCCCGTGCCGGACTCGCCCAGCAACAACACCGGGGCATCCGAGTCTTTTACCTGCTCGATCTCTTTCACCGCCGCGAGAATGGCGCGGCTGGAGCCGATTATGCCGTGCGATTCGCACAGCTCGACCCGGCGGCCGCTCTCATGGTCGAGTTGTTCCGGCGTGAAACTGATGCTGTGCGCACGGCGTTGCAGGCGCTTGAGTTCGGGTCCGAACAGGGTGGCGATGATGCGCAGCAGGTCGACATCATCGCTGTAGCGGCGGCGCGGGTTGGCGCGGCGTTGTGCCGACAGGACGCCGATCGGTTTGCCGTTGATCAGGATCGGGACAGAGATAAAGCCGACATGTTTCTTGCTGCCCTGGATCGGCTCGGCAATGCGCGTGACAAATACTTCCTCGCTCATGACGTCGGTGACCAGCGAGACCTGGCCACTGTTCCAGACATAACCTGTCAGCCCCTGGTTGAAATTCACGTTGTAATGACCGGCCTGCACGCTTTCCCGGGGCAGGCCGTCGAAAAAAGCCACTTCCAGTTCCTTGGTCTGGTAATTGGGCAGCAGGATGCGCGGGAAATACAGGTTGACCCAGCGCGACAGCAGTTGCAGTACGCTGTTGATCTTGTGCGAAGTGGATAAGGATGAGGCGATAATCTTGGATGCCTCATGCAGCGTCACGCAATTCACATGGCGTAAATCGACGGCATTATTTCTGGTCACAATGGTGTGCTCTGCCCGAGTAGAGAGTTATTGCGAAATCGATAATATCAATGCAACCGGTATGCCAGAGCCGTGAAGCCGGTAAGCGCACGAAAACATTGGGCGCAGTTTCCGGCTTTCAGGTGTGAGCGGACGTTCGCGCCCATTTTCGGTGCGGCGTGTCGTATGTTGGTTCAAATATCAGGAAAGCATGTCCCGGAGATTGGCGAGATGCGCCTTGCCGCGTTGTTGCCGCTGTTCCGGCGGGGCATCGTTCTTTTTCCCTTCCCAGACCATGTCATCCTGTGGCAATTCATTCAGGAAACGGCTCGGTTCGCGCGACAGCCATTCACCGGCCAGCTTGCGTTTGCTGGCATAGCTCATGGTCAGCGTGCGCTGGGCGCGAGTAATGCCGACATAGGCAAGGCGACGTTCTTCTTCCAGGTTGTCTTCTTCGATACTGCTGCGGTGCGGCAGGATCTCTTCTTCCATGCCGACCAGGAACACATGTGGGAATTCCAGCCCCTTCGCGGCATGCAATGTCATGAGATGCACGCAGTTGCCACCGGCCTCGTCCTTGTCGCGATCAAGGATATCCATCAGGCTCATGCGATTCACCAGCTCCGCCAGTGTCACCTCGCCGTCCATGCTGTCCGCCGTTTTCTCCAGCCAGCTGATCAGTTCTTCCACGTTCTGCCACTTGCGTCCGGCTTCCTCCGGATCGCGGGTTGAATCGTCCAGCCACTGGGCGTAATCGATGTCGGCCAGCAGTTGTTTGAATACCTTGATGGGATCGCCGCGCCTGGCCATGTCGCCGAAATCCACTACCCACTGGGCGAAGCGGCGCACGCTGTCGATAGCGCGACTGTTCAGAGTCGACTCCAGCCCCAGTTCAAAACAGGCCTCGAGCAGACTGATACCGCGCTCGGTCGCATAACCGCCGAGTTTTTCCAGCGTGCTGGTGCCGATGGCGCGGCGTGGCGTATTCACAATACGCAGAAAGGCGCGGTCGTCGTCTTCGTTAACCAGCAGGCGCAGGTAGGCTACCAGGTCTTTCACTTCACTGTATTCGAAAAACGAAATGCCACCGCTGAGGTGATAGGGGATGCGGTGTTCGCGCAGCACTTTTTCAAACGGCCGCGATTGATGATTGCCGCGATACAGAATAGCGAAGTCGCCATCGGCGGCATTATGCGTAAAGCGGTGATGCAGAATTTCGGAGATGACCTTTTCCGCCTCGTGCTCGGGATCGCGACAGGGCATTACGGTCAGCTGGGTGCCATAACCCAGTTCGCTCCAGAGCTTCTTTTCGATGATGTGGGAGTTGTTGGCAATCAGGTGATTGGCGCACTTCAGGATGCAGCCGCTGGAGCGGTAATTCTGCTCCAGCTTGATCACCTTGAGGCGCGGATAATCGTCGCGCAGCCGCATCAGGTTTTCCGGGCGCGCGCCACGCCAGGTATAGATCGACTGATCGTCATCGCCCACGGCGGTGAATAAACCCAGCCGACCGACCAGCTGTTTCACTAGTTCATACTGGGCGTTGTTGGTGTCCTGGTATTCATCCACCAGCAGATGCCGAATGCGCTGCTGCCATTGATCGCGCACCTCGTCGTAGCCTTGTAACAGCAAAACCGGTTGCAGGATCAGGTCGTCGAAATCAAAGGCGTTGTAGGCCTTGAGCGCGCGCTGGTATTCGGCATAGATCTGGGAGGCAGCGACCGCACCGGCTTCGGTTGCTTCGGTCATGGCCTGCTCGGGCAGGACGCAGTCGTTCTTCCAGTCGGATATTTGCCAGCGAATGCGGTCGGGGTCGGCCGAGATACGCGCTTTTTTTACCAGTTCATTGAGCAGGTTGCCCGCGTCGGTGGCATCGAAGATGGAGAAGTTGGGTTTGAAGCCGAGCGTCTTGTGATCGCGGCGCAGGATGTTGAGCCCGAGGGTGTGAAAGGTGGAGACGGTCAGGCCGCGTCCCTGGCCATCCTTGAGCATGCGGCCCACGCGTTCGCGCATCTCGCGCGCGGCTTTGTTGGTAAAGGTCACGGCCGTGATGTGCTTTGCCTGCATGCCCTGGTCCTGAATCAGGTGGGCGATCTTGGTGGTGATCACGCGGGTTTTGCCGCTGCCGGCGCCGGCCAGCACCAACAGGGGGCCATCCACGTGGCGCACCGCCGCGCGTTGTTGGGGATTCAGATCAGACACTTATGAGATCAGCTTGGACAATCGTGACAGGGGCATTCTACCCGCTGGATGGCAGTGGGCAAGCAGACCTTTTTTATAAGTCTGTAAAAAGTGTGTTCTGGTTCGCGAAACCCGCCGGGCCGACGGTGGCTATGGATCAGTATGTGACCGAATGCACACAGTTTTTTCCGACAGTTGCCACTATTACTGACAGTAAAGACCCGCAACGGAGCAAAGGTCATGTTGTCATTCATGCCACAATCCCTGGTAAATCAGTTTCACCACTGGAGCCATCATGCGCGCCAGGGGATGACACGGCTGGCGGACACGCACCCGGCCACGCACCTTGCCGTTACCAGCGCACTGGCGGCGGTCGGCATGCTGGCCCTGATCGCGCCTATCTTCGGCGCGGCGGCGTTGACGGCAAATCTCATCCTCGAAACCCTGGCGGGCAATCCCTGGACAATGGCGCAGTTGCCCAAGTGGTTGGCGCTCGGCGCGCTGGTGATAAGCGGTTTGTGGATTGCACGACTGCGTTTTCCCGAACCGGAAGGTGTGCGCATCCACAAGGACAGTTCGCCACGGCTCTATAGCTGGGTGAACGAGATTCGCCGCGAACTCCGTGCCGGACCGATCGATGCCATTTACCTGCAGCAGGATTTTGGCGTGCGGGTGATGCGCAGCCCCAATGGCGGTCTGCCGCTGACGTTCAGGAATATCCTGGTGATCGGCGCGCCCAACCTGCAATGCTGCTCGGAACAGCAACTGAAGGCGATGGTGGCCGGCGCGCTTGGCGAAGTGTCGCTGCATAACACCGGCATCGTCGGCTGGTTGTCCCAGCTGAGTTCCGTCTGGATGCAGTACCAGCGAGTATTGGCCGGTCAGCGTCATCCGCTGGCGCGGCTGGGGCATGTTTTCTTCAGCCGCTATGCGCGTATCTACGCCCAACTGGTCGCGCCACTGATGAATAACCGGGTGTTGCTGCGCGATCAGTATGCGCACCTGATCGTGGATGATGATGTGCTGGCGGAAAGCATTGTCATGGAAGTGATCGTGCCCAACTTCCTGGATGATTATTACTGGCCGCAGGTAATGCGTACCGCGACCCAGACGCCCGAGCCGACCTTCAAGGCGTTTTCCAATATGGGCATCGTGTTCGGTTTGCGGGTCAACAACCAGAATCCGCATCGCTGGATCCGCAGGGCATTCGCGATGAGTCCGCAGGACAGCCATGGCCCGACCCTGCGGCAGCGGTTGCACGCCGTCGGCCAGCACGAAGCTTTCCTGCCGGAATTGTCCAGCCTCAAGGCAGTGGACGAATTACTCGGGCCGGATCAGCGCAAGCTGCTGTCACAGCTGGACGAAGTTTGGCAGCAGGAGAAATCCGAGGAATGGCGCAGTCGTTTCGAGCAGGCGGAATCCGATCGCAATCGTCTGCAGATGCTGGAAGAGCGCGTGATGCAGGGCAACATCGAAGGCAAGCAGGCGATGGAATATGCCGCGCTGACCAAGCGCTATGGCACCTCCGAGCAGGCGGCCGAGGCCTATGACCGGATTCTTGCCATGAATCCCGAAGATCCGCGCATCAACTTTGGCGTCGGCAAGTATTACCTCAAGCAGGGCGATGAGCGGGGTATTCCGTTGCTGGAAAAAGCCATGCAGATGGACAAGCACTGCGTGCCCGCGGCCTGCCGATTACTGTCAGAACACCGGATGCAAGTGAAGAATTCTGAACAGAAAATGCCCAATGCCATCGAGGACTGGTTGAAAGTGGTTTAAACATCGCCTTGCCGGATCCGCAACAGGCGCTCGGCCGCCTAATACCCTTTAGAAAGACAGGGCAATTGCCGATAACTCCTGAAGCAATGGCTTTCCGTTGCCATTTATTTTTTCTGCTCAGGGTTTCGCATGGTCAAGCACATGGAAGCATCATTAGGTCTCAAGGAGCTGGCGGACATCCGGTTCCGGCTGGAAGATATGGCCGATGGACGGGACTGTTCACGCTCCATCAGCCAGGCGCTGCGCTCGACGGTGCAACAGTTAAATAGCCTGGTGGAAAAGATCGAACACGGCGAACGTGAATGGCAGGATGCTTTCGATGCCGTTCAGGATCCGATATTTATTCACGACAATCAGTTTCGTGTAATTCGCGCCAACCAGGCCTATGCCCGACTCGCGGAGAAAGATATTCGCGAAGTTATCGGTCTTCCCTACTGGAAGGCGTTTCCCAGGGGCAGCGGTCCATTTCCCCAATGCTGCAAGTTGCTGGAAACCGATAATCTCTCGCAACACGAAGAAGTGAGGCTCGAGAACGGGCAGCGTTACCTGTCACGCGGGTTTGCGGTGCGCGATGCGGATGGCAAATTTCTCTATGCCGTGCACATCATGCAGGACATTAGCGAAAAGCATCGGTTGCAGACGGCGCTGGAAGAATCGGCCAACCGCTATCGCGCCATGTTTCAGGGAGCACCGGACGCGATATTTGTCTCCGACGCGGAGACAGGCCAACTGATCGATGCCAACCCGGCGGCCGAACGACTGATCGGGCGCAACCGGGGCGAGATACTTGGTATGCACCAGTTGCAATTGCACCCGGACGATTGCGATGCGTTGCGGGTGTTTCAAGAATATGTCCAGGAGAGCGGCGAGGAAGAGGGATGCCCACCGGTAACCGAAACGGAACTGCTGCGAGCCGATGGTCGTCGGATTCCGGTGGAAGTTTCGGCGCATGCTTACCTGTTGGATGGCCGCAAGGTGTTGCAGGGCGTATTTCGAGATATCTCGGCGCGCAAACAGGCAGAGGAACAGCTTAAAGAAACAGACAAAAACCTGAAACTGTCGCTTAATCTCCTGTCGGGGATTATTGAAAGTATTCCACTGCGCGTCTTCTGGAAAGACCGGGAATTTCGATTCCTGGGGTGTAACAGCCAGTTTGCGCGGGATGCGGGTTACTCGTGTCCCGACGAGCTGTTGCACAAGACAGATTTTGATATGAAATGGGCGGAGCAGGCGGAGCAGTATCGGCTGGATGACCGGCAGGTGCTGGAAAAAGGCGAGAGCAAGCTGGGTTTCGAGGAACAGCAAACCACGCCGGAAGGTAAACGGATCTGGTTACGGACATCGAAGGTGCCGTTACGGGGAGAGAACGAGGAAGCCATCGGTGTACTCGGTATCTACGACGATGTCACCGCGCAGAAGGAGGCGCAGCAGGAGCTGCAACTGAGCGAAAGCCGGTTGAAGGAATCACAGTTTGTGGCGCGACTGGGCAGCTGGGAACTGGACCTGGTAAATAACGAACTCTGGTGGTCGGATGAAAACTACCGCATCTTCGGCCAGGCTCCCGGGGGCGCTAATACCTACGAGACCTTTCTCAATATCGTTCATCCGGAAGATCGTGACAGGGTCAATCATGCTTTTACCCAGTCAGTGAAAAACCGCTCCCCGTATGACATCGAGCATCGCCTGCTGCTGTCGGATGGCAGGGTGAAATGGGTGCATGAGCGTAGCAAGACTTATTTTGCCGAGGACGGCACCCCGCTGCGTTCCAGCGGTACCACCCTGGATATTACGGAACAGCGTCGTATCCGCGATGCGTTGAATCGGTCCAACCGCGCACTCAAGGCCATCGGTAGCTGCAATTCGGTGCTGGTACGCGCCCAGGACGAGACGGAGCTGCTCGACGAAATGTGCCGCGTCATCATCGAGGACGGCGGTTACCGTTTTGCCTGGATAGGTTACGTGGAGGATGACGCGGATAAATACGTGCGTCCCGTGGCGCACGCGGGATTCGAGCAGGGATACCTGCAGGCTATCAAGGTGAAATACGATGACAGCGAGCTTGGCCAGGGCCCCGTTGGCACCGCGATTCGTAATGCCAGGCCATGCGTGATCCCCGACACTCTTAACGATACACGCTTCCTGCCCTGGCGCGAGGCGGCGATCGCACGCGATTATCACTCCGTGCTGGCCCTGCCATTGAAGCGCGAGAATGGGGAAGTGTTCGCGGTGATTTGTATTTACGCCGAGGATGTTGGCGCCTTCGACGAGGAAGCCTGCCTGCTGATGCGGGAAATGGCCAGCGATATCGCCTACGGTATCCTGGCGTTACGTACCCGCAGCGAGCGCGATCATTATCTCGAGGCGCACCGCAAGAGTGATGAACGCTACAAGCAGGCGCTGGTGGAAACCATCCGTGCCGTCGCCATGACGGTGGAAAAACGTGATCCCTATACCGCCGGTCACCAGTACCGCGTTGCCCAACTCAGTGTCGCGATCGGCCGTGAACTGGGCATGGACGAGGACCGGCTTGAAGGTTTGCGTCTGGGCGCCATGATTCATGATATCGGCAAGATTTATGTGCCCGCGGAAATCCTCAACCGTCCGGGTCGGCTGAGCAAGGCGGAGTTCGAGATCATTAAATCGCATTCCGAGGTAGGTTTTGACATCATCAAGGATGTGAAATTCCCATGGCCGGTGGCCGACATGGTTATCCAGCATCATGAGCGCATGGACGGCAGCGGTTATCCGCAGGGATTGCAAGGCGAGGAGATTATTCTCGAGGCGCGCATTCTGTCGGTGGCCGACGTGGTCGAAGCCATCACCGCGCATCGCCCCTACCGTCCGGCGGTGGGGCTGGAGCAAGGTCTGGCCGAGATCGAAAACAATCGCGGTACCCGCTACGACCCACAGGTGGTCGATGCCTGCCTGAGCCTGATTCGCGAGGGAAGATTCGCGTTCGGGGAACAGGGGGCGAGGTGATATGGCACTGCATGAGCGAACGAGTGTCATGGGAGATGGCTGCCGATGGCTTCCTTGATCCCCTCGCCGGAAAAACACAGCCTGCATCCGTTCCGTTCGTTACTGATTACGCTGTGCCTGCTACTTCTTAGCTGGACAGGGCTGGCCGGAGGGCTGCTGTCCTGGGCCCTGGCAGTTGAACATGAGAATACCAGTACACTCCTGCAGCTGAAGGCCGAGATGCTGGCCGATCATATCCAGAATCTGCAGGACTGGATCGGCGGTCACGGCGGTCTGTATATCCGGGTTGGGGGTGACATTCTGCCAAACCCGTTGCTTGAGTCCCTGCCCGAACGCGACTTCACGACCCCGACCGGGGAATTAGTGACCCTGTACAATTCCTCTGCATTTTTGCGCGAGACATTCAAGGAATTCGAAGCCAAACAGGGTACACAGGTCCGCTTGATCAGCGCGGAGCCGATTAATCCAATTAATCTGCCCGATAGCTGGGAACAGTCCGGATTGGCGCGGCTGGACTCCGGTGCAAACCAGGTCTTTGAGATGACGCCCATCGATAGCGGCGCCGATTACCGCCTGTTACGGCCCATGCAACTGCAACCACGATGTCTTAAATGCCACTCGTATGCAGACGCGACTCTCGGGCGGATTGTAGGCGCGGTGAGCGTCACACTGGATACCGAGTCGGAAGTGGCCGCGCACAATAAGGCCGAGCGGGTGGTCATTGCCAGTCACCTGGTGCTCTGGGCCGCCGGGATCATCGCGTTAATGAGCATTGGTTCCTGGTGGTGGATATTGCTGAATCGGCTGGAAAGATCGGCAACCCGCGATGTACTGACAGGTCTCTACAACAGGCAGTCGTTGATGGAGCAGTTTGCCGGGGAAGTCGAACGAGCTGCCCGCTATGGTCATCCCTTGTCTGTGTTAATGCTGGACATCGATCATTTTAAATGCGTTAACGATGATTACGGTCACCAGGCAGGTGATGCCGTGTTGAAGGGCTTATCCCGGACGCTTGGCGAATCAGTGCGTGGCACGGATGTCATCGGTCGTTACGGAGGCGAAGAAATTTTGATCGTCTGTCCCGAAACGGATGCCGCGACAGCACGTGAACTCGCGGAGCGTATCCGCGCAACCGTTGCCGCGACACCCATCAAGGCCGATAGTCAGGCTATTTCCATCACGGTCAGTATCGGTGTGAGCTCTTTCGAAAAGGGCGTGGATGTCAAAGCGCTCGTCAAGCAAGCCGATGTGGCGCTGTACCAGGCCAAGGACAGTGGACGCAATCGGGTGTGTTGCGCACCCTGATGTCGATCAACAGTACATTGGCGTCCATTTGTGTCAGCTGCGTGACAAAGAATTTATTTTGATTGAATCGGGTGTTGCATGAAATGAACGCTGATTTATCTGGATATTCTCCATGAGTGTAAGGCCTGCATGGTTTAAGTCATGAACGTGTGCGCCGCTACCAGATATAGGCAGAAATAAAGTTGTTGCCGCAAAAGACGCATGGCGCTTCTGCTATACCAGGACACCATTGTGTTTAATTCGGAATTAACGTCACTTCAAGGTCCGGCAGGCCAAGGAATTTCGAGAGATATCCGGAGCGCAAGCAGAGATGACTCTTCCAACCGTTCGTACCGCTCAATCGACTGCAACCGATACGCTGGCTGCAGCCCGCGAATTCTCTCAAGCTGTTATACAGCCAGATATTGGACTGGTTGTGTTCTTTTGTTCCAGTGAGTTTGATCTGGATGTATTGGCAGCGGAAATGGCGAAGAATTTCGATGGTATCACCGTTGTGGGTTGTACAACGGCAGGCGAAATTGGTCCTCGGGGATACCTTGAGCATACGCTGGTTGGTGCGAGCTTCGCCGGAAATTGTTGTACAGCCGTAGCTGCCAGCATTGATAACCTAAGTCAGTTTAGTCCATCCCGTGGTAAGGCGTTTGTACAGGAACAGTTGCGACGGCTGGAATCGGTAGCTCCACAGGCTACTCCAGACAATAGTTTTGCATTCGTACTCTTTGATGGCATGTCAACTCTTGAGGAGTTGGTGGCCAGGGTATTGCAAACAGCATTGGGTGAGTTTCCACTGTTGGGTGGTTCCGCCGGCGATGGACTGAACTTTACACAGACATTTGTCTATGAGGGCGGGCGCTTTCACGCCAACAGTGCTGTTTTAGTGTTATTGTCGACTACATTGCCATTTCGGATCTTCAAGACGCAGCATTTTAAGGCGATGGATGATCGGCTGGTCATCACTGGCGCCGATACGGCGACGCGAACGGTCAGTGAGATAAATGGTCTGCCTGCCGCCAGTGAGTATGCTCGTCTTGTGGGTGTCGATAGATGTAGTCTAGATCCCATGCGCTTTGCCGCATCGCCGGTGGTGGTGTTAATTGACGGTGTGGAGTATGTGCGTTCGATTCAGAAGGCCAATCCGGATGGCAGCCTGACCTTCTACTGTGCCATCGAGGAAGGGCTGGTGTTCCGGGTGGCGCGCGGTTTGGATCTATTGGAGAACCTGGAACAAACCTTCAGGCAATTGCATAAAGATATTGGCGCATTGCAGCTGGTGCTCGCTTGTGACTGTGTGTTGCGTAACCTGGAGATATCGCAATCAGGGCAAAAGGATCGCGTTGAGGCTGTCTTGCGGGAAAATAATACGGTGGGTTTTGGCACCTATGGCGAGCAATATCGTGGTGTACATGTAAATCAGACATTCACAGGGATTGCTTTCGGTTATCAGGAAACAGGTGATGGTTGAAAAAGCTCGGGACGAAACCAGGGTGTTACGTAACGAGATTGTCCGCTTGAATAAAATCGTGCGGGCATTAATGGATCGCGCCGAACGTAGCATGACAACGGGAGGATCAGATTTCGGGCTGTTTCAAACCACCATCCTGCTTGAAGACCAGATCCACGCGCGTACCGCGGAGCTGGAATCGGCGCTGCGAGAAAACGAGAAAATGATGCGGGCACTCCAAATAGCAAATGAAAAAATTACCCACATGGCTTGTCATGATGCGTTAACTGGATTGCCGAACCGGGTCCTTTTGGAAGATCGTATTCAACAGTCTATTGTTCAGTCAAAGCGCGATCATACACGGATGGCATTGCTGTTTATCGACCTGGACAAGTTCAAGCCTGTAAACGATCTGCTAGGACACAAGGCGGGTGATTCAGTTTTGAAGGTGGCGGCAGACAGAATGCGGGATTCCGTGCGGGCGGTCGACAGTATTGGTCGTATCGGCGGTGATGAATTTGTCGTCTGCCTGCCACAGTTAAACCGTTCAGATGATGCAATTATTGTGGCCCGGAAGATACAGTCATGTTTAATGAAGCCTATACAAATTGATAGTCATGAGGTGCGGATTGGCAGCAGTATCGGTGTCAGTTTGTATCCAGATAATGGAGATAACATGCAGTCGCTGATGCAGGCAGCAGACGAGGCCATGTATGCCATTAAGGAGGCAGGCGGAGGCGGGTGCCAAATCCATCCCGCGAAGGGCTAGGAATGCTCGAGCTAACGGGGGTTAGCTGCGCTGAAAGTACGGTGGCGGTTTTCTGATTACGCTGAAACCAGCGTCGCGCCTTTCCCTTCCACCGGCCGATCCAGTGACCGGTATTGCAGAGCTTCCAGAATATGCGCACGTTTGACACGTTCTTGTTGCGCTAGGTCGGCTATGCTGCGCGCAACTTTCAATATCCGATGGTAAGCACGCGCCGACAGTTGCAGGCGGTCGATGGCTGAATGTAGCAACTGCCGGTCTTCGGCTATCAATTCACAGACGCGTTCCAGTTCCGTGTTCTGCAATTGCGTATTGGTACAACCCTGACGGTGCAGCTGGATGTCGCGCGCGGCCAGTACGCGTGCCTGCACCTGTTGCGAAGACTCGCCCGTGTTGCCCTGTAACACTTCATGCGTTTGTCGCGGCACCTGAATTTGCAGATCGATTCGATCCAGTAATGGCCCCGAGATGCGGTTGCGATAACGTTGTATCTGTTCGCTGGTGCAACGGCAGCGATTGTTGCTGTCGCCAAGATAACCGCACGGGCAGGGATTCATGGCGGCGATCAGTTGAAAGCGCGCCGGGAATTCCGCCTGGTTCGCCGCGCGCGAAATGATGATCTGCCCCGACTCCATCGGTTCACGCAATGTCTCCAGTACCTTGCGATCAAACTCGGGTAGTTCATCCAGAAACAACACGCCATGATGCGCCAGCGACACCTCGCCCGGCTTGGGTTTCGGGCCGCCGCCGACCAGTGCCACGCTCGAGGCGGTGTGATGCGGTGCGCGGAACGGGCGTTGTCGCCAGTCGTTGCCGCTGACCGGACGGTTGGCGATGGAACGTATTGCGGCCGCTTCCAGTGCTTCTTCCTGATTCAGTGCGGGCAATATTCCGGGCAGACGGCTGGCCAGCAACGTTTTTCCCGTTCCGGGTGGTCCGCACATTAATAAAGAATGTTGCCCTGCAGCGGCGATTTCCAGTGCGCGGCGTGCCTGATGCTGGCCGCGTACATCGGCGAGATCCAGCATCTGTTCCGATGAGGCCGCGGATTGAGGCATCGGCAGGGTGAGCGGTTGCTGTTCATGAAAGTGCGCCGTGACTTCCAGTAAATGCCTGGCGCCGAGCAGTTTGTCCTTGGTGACCAGTGCCGCTTCTTCAAGATTGTCGGTGGGCACTATTAAGGTATGTTTTGCGCGTTGCGCGGCCAGCGTGACGGGCAGGCATCCACTGATCGGGCGTATCTCGCCCGATAGCGCCAGTTCACCGACGAATTCATAGTCATCGAGTTTATCCACTGGTAATTGTTTGGACGCGGCGAGTATGCCGAGCGCGATGGGCAGATCGAAACGGCCGCCTTCCTTGGGTAAATCGGCGGGTGCCAGGTTGATGGTGATCCTGCGGGTAGGAAATTCAAACTGGCTGTTCTGAATGGCCGCGCGCACGCGGTCCTTGCTTTCCTTGACTGCGGTTTCCGGCATGCCAACGATGGATAATCCGGGGAGGCCATTGGCCAGATGCACTTCAACCGAGACGAGTGGCGCATCCAGACCCAGCTGCGCCCGGCTGTGAATAACAGCGAGAGACATAGTACGTTCCTTGTACTTTATGATGTGTTTGAAACGATCAGTCCTTGATCGTCATGTAAAAAAATCAGCCCCCATCATTATCGCTATCAGAACCCGAATCAATCGGCTCTGATTTCGAGGACGCTTTTTTCCCCAGCACTTTCTCCTCCAGGGTTTCAACACGCGCTGTCATGGCATCCAGCCGTTCGCGGGTACGCAACAGCACCTGCTGCTGCACCTCGAATTCCTCGCGTGTCACCAGGTCGAGTTTGGCCAGCGCGGCCTGCACGGCGGCGCGTACGTTCTTTTCCAGGTCGCCCTGCAGCGTGCGTAGCCCGGAGGGCATGGCGTTGTGCAGGCGATTGGCGATGTCATCAATGATTTTCGGATCCATGGCGGCACTCTAGCCAATCACGGCGGGTGCGTCTACTTGGAAGAGGGAGCGGATATTACGCACCAGAAAAGTGCATAAAGCCCATGCATCAAAAGGGCGCATGCCTTTTTATGGTGCGCCAGAAGTGAGGCGGTGCCTAGGGACATCAGTTAACTATCTGTATTATTTATAAAAAAACAGCTGGCATGGCTCATGCAACTGCCCTCCCGTGGATTGAATCGTGGCGATGGCGCTGGTCGGAGGATTGGCAATACCTGGTTCAGGAGTCGCCACACAACAGGTTTGCAAGAAACAACACTTAGTGAGTCCCGGCAAATGTCCAGGACTTTGGGTTTAAGGAGAAGCTTCCCATGAAGTTAGTAACAGCAATTATCAAGCCCTTTAAGCTGGATGATGTCCGTGAGTCGCTTTCCGAAATTGGTGTCCAGGGGATCACCGTAACGGAAGTGAAAGGCTTCGGCCGGCAAAAAGGTCACACCGAGCTCTACCGCGGCGCGGAATATGTCGTGGATTTCCTGCCTAAGGTGAAGCTGGAAATCGTCGTCACAGACGACCTGGCTGAGCAAGTCATTGAGGCCATTAGCAAGGCAGCCAACACCGGCAAGATCGGTGACGGCAAGATCTTCGTCTATGGCGTTGAACAGGCAATTCGTATTCGTACCGGCGAGTCCGGCGACGATGCGCTTTAAGTTTAATCTCGTAGCGGAGGGCTAAATTGTGGATCAAGTAACTGAATTAGCTTATGCACTCGATACCTTTTACTTCCTGGTATCCGGTGTATTGGTAATGTGGATGGCGGCCGGCTTTTCTATGCTGGAAGCTGGCCTGGTGCGTGCGAAAAACACCGCCGAAATCCTAACCAAGAACGTCGCGCTGTTTGCGATCGCCTGTATTATGTACATGGTCATGGGTTACAACATCATGTATCCCGGCGATGCCGCCAGTGCCTTCTGGCCCGGTATCAGCTTCTTCCTCGGTGGCGATAATGCCGTTGAAGATGTTCTGGCCAGCGGCGGCGATATCTACTACTCAGGCATGTCTGACTTCTTCTTCCAGGTGGTGTTCGTTGCCACTGCCATGTCAATCGTATCCGGTGCGGTTGCCGAGCGCATGAAGCTGTGGTCATTCCTGATCTTTGCCATCTTCATGACTGGCTTCATCTACCCGATGCAGGGCTACTGGAAATGGGGCGGCGGCTTCCTGGATGCCAATGGCTTCCTCGATTTCGCGGGTTCCGGTGTGGTTCACATGTGTGGTGCGGCGGCTGCGCTGGCCGGTGTACTGCTGCTGGGTGCACGTAAAGGCAAGTACGGCCCGAACGGTGAAGTTCATCCGATTCCGGGTGCCAACATGCCGCTGGCGACACTGGGTACCTTCATCCTGTGGATGGGCTGGTTCGGCTTCAACGGCGGTTCCGAGCTGATGGTGTCCAACGTGGGTGAAGCCAACGCGGTTGCGCTGGTATTCGTTAACACCAACATGGCGGCTGCCGGTGGTGTGGTTGCGGCTGCAATTACAGCACGTCTGCTGTTCGGCAAGACTGATCTGACCATGGCACTGAACGGTGCGCTGGCTGGCCTGGTTGCCATCACTGCGGAACCGCTGACCCCGACTCCGCTGCTGGCCACTATCGTTGGCGCTATCGGTGGTGTACTGGTCGTGTTCTCCATCATCACTCTGGACAAGCTGAAGATCGACGATCCGGTCGGTGCCATCTCGGTTCACGGTGTAGTCGGTATGTGGGGTCTGATCGCAGTGGTTCTGTCAAACAGCGATGCCACTATCGGTGCGCAGCTGATGGGTCTGGCCACTATCCTGATCTGGACTTTCGTTGTCAGCTTCATCGTCTGGATCGTGATCAAGGCGGTTATGGGTCTTCGCGTCAGCGAAGAGGAAGAGTACGAAGGTGTCGACCTTGCCGAGTGTGGTCTGGAAGCTTATCCAGAATTCACCGGTACCAAGGGTTCCGGCATGTAAAGGATACTTTCCCCTTATCCAGGGATGGATACCTAAACCAGAAGGCGCCCCTCGGGGCGCCTTTTTTTATTTACAGCTTTTTATGCGTCCCATCACAGAAGGGTTTATCACTGCTGTGTTTACAACCGCATAACCAGTATTTGCCGGTTTCGGTAATTTCCAGTTTGACGGGCGTGAACTCGGTGCCGGAATGTGAGCCGTCACAGAACGGCTGATTTTTCGATTTGCCGCAGGCGCACCACCAGTAGGTGCCGGGTTCCAGGTCGACGCCGTAAGGCGCTTTTTGCGGGATGTCGGGTTTGGCCATGCGCTGCACTCCTGTTTAGAATTGGCGTAGCGGAAAAAACTACGCCCAAAGGTCAGGCAGGTAAACCGCGAATCCATGGGGTAATGTGGGGGAAAGAATAATGAAGAAAATGTTCTGGATATTGTTATTGAGCACGTTCGCAACGGCGGCCACTGCGGAGGTCTATCGCTGGGTCGATGAACAGGGCAATGTGCATTTTGGCGATAAGCCGCCTGCCAGCGAGGCGGTCGATGAAGTGAAAATACGCAAGGCGCCGACGCCGGTGCCGGGTTCCGATCCGGCCAGCCGACTGGAAGCGCAGCAAAAACTGCTCAACGCCATGCGCGAGGAGCGCATCCTCAAGCAGGAAGCCGAGCGCGAGGCAGCGCAACAACAGGCCGAGCGCCAGCAGAAATGCCAGCGCGCCCGCAATGAACTGCTCGATTATGAACGTTCCAGTGCGATTTATAACCTGGATGATGAAGGCAATCGCATCTACATGAGTGGCGCGGAACGCGATGCCTTTATCCAGAAACTACGCGACGATATTCACCGTCATTGCAGTTGAGGGCGCAAGCGCCTGTTTATAGCTTCTCAAACGCCTTGCGGCAGAATTCCGGTTGCGCCATCGCCGCACGGTGCATGGCTTCGTTGTAATACACCGTTTCAAATGGCCTGCTGCTGATATCCGCAGCACGGAACTGGTCGAAACCCGTGGCCTTGCAGGCCATGGTGCAGCTCCACCAGCCCGAAGGATAGATGGGCTGCGGAAAATGACCTGTCAGCGTGTTATTAAAACCGGCAGCTCGCATTGCCTGATGCATCTCGGTCAGGAGCTGCAGGTGATACAGCGGCGACTCGCTTTGTTGCACCAGCAGGCCATGTTCGCCCAGTGCCCGGTGGCAATCGCGATAAAATTCTTCCGTGAACAGGCCCTTGGCCGGACCAACCGGATCGGTTGAATCCACTATGACAACATCGACACTGCCCGGCGCCGCGTCCTTCATCCACTTGATACCGTCGCCAAAATAAAACTCGGCGCGCGGGTCCTGGTTGGATTCGCACAGGGTTGGGAAAAACTGTTCCGACAGGCGCGTGACGCGCTCGTCGATTTCAACCTGCAGCACATGCTCGACTCCCGGATGCTTGAGCGCTTCGCGCAGCGTGCCGCAATCGCCGCCACCGATGATCACCACGCGTTTCGGATTTGGGTGGGTGAACAGCACCGGGTGCGACATCATCTCGTGATACAGGAAGTTGTCGCGGTCGGTCAGCATGTAACAGTCGTCGATGATCATCAGGTTGCCGAAGGTCTCGGTTTCATAGATCTCGATGCGCTGGTATTGGCTTTGCTCATCGTGCAGCTTGCGCTTGATTTTGAGGGAAAAGGCCGAGCCGCCTTCTTCGTAATTTTCCGTGAACCACTGGTTGTCGAGCGACATGGGAGAACTCCTGGATAGATTGGCGCAAAAGATAATTCATGCGCTAAATAAATTCAAAAAAAGCGCGTAATCAGATATTGTTAGCGCCCATGTGGACCCTTGAACAAGCCCGAAATCATTACAGCATTCCTCACTGGAGCGAGGGATATGTCGATATCAATGCCAGCGGCCATCTGGTGGTGAAACCGGGCCGGGAGGGCGCCGGGATCGACCTGTACGCGCTCACCCGGCAATTGCGTCAGGAAGGTCTGACGCTGCCGGTGCTGGTACGCTTCAATGACATTCTGCACGACCGCGTTTCGCGGCTGGTATCGGCCTTCCGCTCTGCCAGTGAGCAGTATGAGTATGCGGGCAAGTACACCGCGGTCTACCCGATCAAGGTCAACCAGCAGCGTTCGGTGGTGGATGAGATTCTGGCGGCGGACGCAGAGCATGTTGGCCTGGAGGCCGGCAGCAAGCCGGAACTGATGGCGGTGCTGGCGCTGTCCAGGCCGGGCGCCACCATTGTCTGCAACGGTTACAAGGATCGCGAATATATTCGCCTGGCGCTGATCGGAACCCGGCTGGGTTTCCGGGTGCATATCGTGATCGAGAAGATGTCCGAACTCGATCTGATTAACGCGGCCGCCCGGGAACTGAATGTTACCCCCCTGCTGGGCGTGCGCATTCGCCTGGCATCCATCGGCGCGGGTAAATGGCAGAACACCGGCGGCGAGAAATCCAAGTTCGGTCTGTCGGCGCGCCAGGTGCTGGAACTGGTCGAACGTCTGCGCGCGGACGGGCATCTGCACTGGCTCAAACTGCTGCACTGCCATCTCGGTTCACAGGTCGCCAATATCCGCGATATCCAGCGCGGCATGCGCGAAGTGGCGCGTTATTTTGCCGAGTTGCGCGAACTCGGCGTGCCACTGGAAACAGTGGATGTCGGCGGCGGGCTTGGCGTCGATTACGAAGGCACCAGTTCGCGCAGTTACTGCTCGCGTAATTATTCGGAAACCGAATACGCCAACAATGTCGTTGGCACGCTGGCCGCCATGTGCGAGGAAAAAGGATTGCCGCACCCGGCAATCGTGACCGAATCCGGCCGTGCCATGACCGCGCATCATGCGGTGTTGATCACCAATGTTATCGATATCGAGCCGACGCCGGGTACTGAAGTGCCGCCCGCGCCGCAGGACGATGAACCGGCGGTGGTGCATACCCTGTGGGAAGTGTTGCAGTCGTTGTCCAGCCGAAACGTGCTGGAGGCCTGGCATGATGCCGACTACTGGCTTACCGAGGCGCGCTCGATGTTTTTGCATGGGCTGCTGGATCTGCAGCAGCGCGCGCGGGTCGAGTCCTTGTATTTCAGTATCTGCCACCGGGTGCAGCCATTACTGAAGATTGGCCGTCCCGAACACCGCGCCATTCTCGATCAGCTCAATGAAAACCTGGCGGACAAGTATTTTCTTAATATCTCGGTGTTTCAGTCGCTGCCGGATGTGTGGGCGATTGAACAGATTTTCCCGATCGTGCCGGTTCATCGCCTCGATGATCCGCCGACCCGGCGCGCGGTGTTGCAGGATTTGACCTGCGATTCCGATGGGCGTATTTCCCAGTATGTCGATGGCGAGGGAATCGAGAGTACCTTGCCGCTACACCCCTATCGCCAGGGTGACGAATACCTGCTGGGGATTTTCATGGTTGGCGCTTATCAGGAAATCCTCGGCGATATGCATAACCTGTTCGGCGATACCGATGCAGTGAATATCAAGCTGACGGCGGACGGTTTTACCCTGGCTGAACCGGAACATGGCGATACGGTGGATGAGCTGTTGCGTTATGTGCATTTCGATACCCAACGCATGCAGTCGGTGTATCAGCAGTTGTTAGAGAAGGCCGAACTGTCCGCGGATGAGCGCACAGAATTCTACGAAGAGTTGCAGGCGGGTCTGACCGGTTATACGTATTTTGAAGAATGATGCTTGGTAGGAACGGCCTTGGCCGCGAATGGTTCGCGAGCAAGCTCGCTCCTACAGGAGTGGCGCTATAACAATGAAAGTCGGGGTAATTGGTCTGGGCGCAATGGGCGCACCTATGGCGCGCAATCTTCACCAGGCAGGTTTGTTGCAGGCCGTCTGGAATCGTACGGCCAGCAAGGCGGAACAACTCGCCGCCGAGCTATCGGTAACCTTTGCCTCCACGCCGTCTCAACTAGCCACTCAATGCGATGTCATCCTGACCTGCATATCGGCTGATGACGACCTGCGCGCTGTCATTGATGCGCTGGGCGATGGTCTTGCCGAGAACAAGATCGTCGTCGACACATCCACCGTTCAACCGCAAACCGCGCGTGAGCTGGCCATGTTGCTGGCCCAACTGGGCGTTGCCTTTGTCGATGCGCCTGTTTCAGGTGGCGTGGAAGGCGCGAAGAACGGCACCTTGGCGATGATGGCGGGTGGTGATGCTGACGTTATTGAAAAGCTGCAGCCACTGTTCGCCGCGATCGGTTCAAAAATAACGCATATGGGTGAGGTCGGTTGTGGTCAGGCGACCAAGGCGGTCAACCAGGTGATGGCGGCCGGGATCAACCAGGCGGTGACCGAGGCGCTGGCCTTTGCCAGGGCGCAGAACTTGCCCATGCACAAGGTGATTGATGTCATCAGCGGTGGCGCGGCGGGCAACTGGTTTCTGCAGCATCGCGGACCGAGTATGGTGGAAGCGATCTTCGAGCCGGGATTCAAGGTTAGTCTGCATCACAAGGATTTGCAGATCTGCAAGGCGATCGCCGAAGAACTGGGTGTGGCGTTGCCGGTGGTAGAGATGACGCTGGTGCATTACTGGCGGTTGATGAACGCCGGTTATGGCGATGAAGATATCTCCTCACTCTATCGCGAGAAGCAGCAACTTTTCAGCTGAAGTTAATCGCAAATCCTGATTGCTCGGCGCGCTCGTAGGCATCCAGTCCCGGGCAGGGCGGGAAGTAGTCCGCCTTGGTCGACTCCATAACCTCTTTCAAGATCACGTCATCGTAACCTGTGGCGATCAGCTGCTGGATCGCAATTTCCTCTGCGGCTTTTTCATCATCGGTATCCACCCAGACACTGGCCAGGGTATGGCCGCTGGGGTTGTCGGCGGGCAAGTCAAAAAGAAGAAAAATCATGTGTTGCCTCGAGCTTGAGAAATAAATTTCCGTTGGTATGCTTAAACGAGTGTGCAGGGAGCATGCTTTCGCGATGATAAGTGATTTCCGGGAATAATTGCATGTAGGGAAAGGAGGGAGGATATGGCGAATTCGTTATTTGAGAGGTTGGGCGGAGAAACGGGTATAACCCAGATTGCCAACGATGTAGTGGATAATCATCTGGCCAATCCGAGGATCAAGGTGCGTTTTAAGAACACGGATCCGGCCGCATTAAAGGAAGCGGCAGCAACCTTTTTTATTACCGGCACTGGTGGCCCGAACGTATACAAAGGTAAGGACCTGCTGGCGGCGCACCAGGGAATGAATATTTCCGCGGCGGAATTCATGGCGGTACTGGATGACTCGCTTAAGGCCCTGGAAAAAAACGGCATTGGCCAGAGAGAACAGGAAGAGGTTCTGTTCGCGCTTTACAGTATGCGCTCCCAGATTGTGATGGTTTAAACCGGTTCAATCACAATATGACTAATCTCACTTGGCGCCAGGATGCGTAACGGCGGTCCCCAGTAGCCGGTGCCACGGCTGACAAAAATCTGCTGGCCATTGCCATGGGAATGCAGACCCGCCAGGTACGGCTGATCGATCATCACCAGAAAACCGAACGGGAAAATCTGTCCGCCATGCGTGTGGCCGCTCAACATCAGGTCGCAACGCTTGCCCTCGACCAGTTTGATGCTCTTCGGCTGATGCGACATCACGATGGTCGGCTGCGTGGGATCGGCGCTGGCGAAGGCCTGTTCGGCATCCGCCGGTAAAATGCCCATGCGATTTCCAATAACGTCATTGATGCCCACCAGGTTGAAAGTCTGCTGGCGATGCTCGATCTGCACGCAGTCGTTCAGCAAAGGCCGGATGCCCAGTGTGCGTAGATATTCCAGGGTTTCCAGCGGCCCGTGAAAATATTCATGATTGCCCAGACTGAAATAGGTCGGTGCCTCGATATCCTGTAGCGGCCGCAGGTCCTCGCGAATGCGCTCAATCGGCAGGTCCACCAGGTCGCCGGTGATCAGTACCAGGTCGGGCTTGAGTGCATTGGTGCGTCGCACCAGGTCTGCGACGAAATCCTTCTGGATGGTTCGTCCGACATGGACGTCGCTGAGCTGCACCAGGGACAGGCCCGAGGTGACCCCCAGCATCGGCACCCTTACCTTATTTATAGTAGGTGGTTTCAGACCCTGGGCCAGCCCGCGCAGCAGGTAGGCGGCGGCCGCGACCAGCATGGTGGCGTCGAAGACCAGTTTCACAAAGCGGCGGCGCTCCCGGTCAAACGGCACCCGGCTGGAGGCCGTGACTGTCAGGTCATACAGGGTCGCCACCACGAACAGCATGAACGTAAAGCCGATAAAGGCCGCATTGGTGAGGTACAGCAGGGTGGACTGCGGCAGAAAGTGCAGGGCGTTATCGACGATGAACAGGGTCTCGCCCAGCATGAGAATGATGGGGATCACCGGGGCAAAGCCGTTCAGGCCGGGCGTCAGGCGGCGGAAAAAGCGCCGGTAGATGTAATAGTTCATGCCTCCCATCACCAGGAAAAAAAGGCCAAAAAACAGAAGGAATCGCATCGAAACGTCGCTCCGGACGGACTGTTGGACAAAATTTCACGCTTTCGCAAGAAAATCAGGTTATAATGCGCCGCTTAATTTATCGAGCAGGTAAATTTATCGCCAATAGCGCCTCATGACGGACGGTTCCGGTGGGCGCTTTTTTTTCCTGCGAGCCGGGCAATTTACCGCCCGCACGGACAGAATTTATATACATTTTTAAGAGTTTACGACCATGGCAGACCTAAGCAAATACAGAAACATCGGTATTTTCGCACACGTGGATGCGGGCAAAACCACCACGACCGAGCGTATCCTGAAGCTGACCGGCAAGGTGCACAAGACCGGTGAAGTGCATGACGGTGAAGCCACGACTGACTTCATGGATCAGGAGCGCGAGCGCGGTATTACTATCCAGTCCGCTGCTACCTCCTGTTTCTGGAAAGAGCATCGCTTCAACGTGATCGATACCCCGGGACACGTGGACTTCACCATCGAAGTATATCGTTCCCTGAAGGTGCTGGATGGCGGCGTGGGCGTATTCTGTGGTTCCGGTGGCGTTGAGCCGCAGTCCGAAACCAACTGGCGCTATGCCAACGATTCCGAAGTTGCGCGCATCATCTTCGTCAACAAGCTGGATCGCATGGGCGCGGATTTCTACCGCGTGGTCAAGCAGGTCAAGGATGTGCTGGGTGCGCACCCGCTGGTAATGGTGCTGCCAATCGGTATCGAAGACGATTTCAAGGGCGTCGTCGACCTGATGAGCATGAAGGCCTACATCTGGGACGAATCCGGACAGCCTGAAAACTACGAGATCACCGACATCCCGGCGGACATGGTCGACAAGGCCAACGAGTACCGCGAAGCATTGATCGAGACTGCCGTTGAGCAGGACGATGATCTGATGGAAAAATACCTGGAAGGCGAAATGCCTTCGGAAGCAGACCTCAAGCGTTGCATCCGCAAGGGCACCATCGCGCTGGACTTCTTCCCGACCTTCTGCGGTTCCGCGTTCAAGAACAAGGGTATTCAGCTGGTGCTGGATGCGGTAGTGGATTACCTGCCGAGCCCGACCGAAGTTGACCCGCAGCCGGAAGTGGATCTGGAAGGTAACGAAACCGGCCAGGTGGCCACCGTTGATCCAGACAAGCCACTGCGCGCACTGGCGTTCAAGATCATGGACGACCGTTTCGGTGCCCTGACCTTTACCCGGATTTACTCCGGTAAGGTCAAGAAGGGTGACACGGTTCTGAATACGTTCACTGGCAAGACCGAGCGTATCGGTCGTATCGTGGAAATGCACGCCGATGAGCGTATCGAGCTGGACAGTGCGCAGGCGGGTGACATTGTTGCCTTCATCGGTTTGAAGAATACCCAGACCGGTCATACCCTGTGTGATCCGGACAAGCCGGCCACGCTGGAGCCGATGGTATTCCCCGAGCCGGTTATCTCCATCGCGATCAAGCCGAAGGACAAGGGTGCGGCCGAAAAGATGGGTATCGCACTCAACAAGATGGTGCAGGAAGACCCGTCATTCCGCGTCGAAACCGACGAAGAATCCGGCGAAACCATCATCAAGGGTATGGGCGAACTGCACCTGGATATCAAGGTCGACATCCTGAAGCGTACCCACAAGGTGGACGTTGAAGTCGGTAAGCCGCAGGTAGCCTATCGCGAAACCATTACCCAGCGCGTTGAAGACAGCTACACCCACAAGAAGCAGTCCGGTGGTTCCGGTCAGTTCGGTAAGATCGACTACATCATCGAGCCGGGCGAGCAGAACAGCGGTTTCGTGTTCGAATCGACCGTTACCGGTGGTAACGTACCGCGCGAATACTGGCCAGCGGTTGAGAAGGGCTTCAAGAGCATGATGGATCAGGGCGTACTGGCGGGTTACCCCTGCCTCGACGTCAAGGTCACGCTGACCGACGGTGGTTTCCACGCGGTTGACTCCTCGGCCATCGCGTTCGAAATCGCGGCGCGTGCCGGCTTCCGTCAGACCATGCCGAAGGCGGGTCCGCAGTTGATGGAACCCATCATGAAGGTCGACGTGTTTACGCCAGACGACCACGTGGGTGACGTTATCGGTGACCTTAACCGTCGCCGTGGCATGATCAAGTCACAGGATTCCGCTTCTACCGGCGTGCGCGTCAAGGCGGATGCACCGCTGTCCGAAATGTTCGGTTACATCGGTGACCTGCGTACCATGACTTCCGGTCGTGGCCAGTTCTCGATGGAATTCTCGCACTACGCGCAGTGTCCATCGAACGTGGCCGAAGTGGTCATCAAGGAAGCCAAGGAACGCAAGAGCGCCTGATCCAGTCGCTTAACCGTTCCGACGAAAAAGCCCGGCATTCGCCGGGCTTTTTTTATAAATGGCTGAAAAACTGGTGCTCCTCTTCCGTGAGCGGTAGCGTTTCGCTATCAGGGGGAGCGTGAACCGCGCGTTGTATTCGTCCGGGTTCCGGCGCGGAGCTTGATTGGAACAGCGGGCTTTCCAGCGTGTCGACCAGCAAGCCATGGTCATTGTTCACCTGGATCACCTGGCAGCGATGCCAGGTCAGGGCGTGGTGTTGTTTCAGCCAGGCCAGTGCGGGCGGTGGCGTGGCGCTGAGCAGGATAACCTGGGTTTTGGCTGAAAAATTCTGTTCCTGCATGCATTGCAGCGCACTGATCAATGCCTTTTCGCCACTGTCGGGGTGCGCGGCGACAAGATGCGTGTCCGTGATGTGTTGAATGATAAAGCAGCGTGCGTCGCCGTGACGGCTGATGAGGTGAGGCGCCGGATTGGTTCCGCTGCTGCGTCCCAGTTTGTGCAGCACCAGTTCTTCAAACAGGACCGGGTCCGGTGTCTGGCACGGCGAAATATCCAGGTACATTATTGAATCTCCCGGCAGTCGCTTGTGTCTGTGGATGATTGTTTTACCTTCTGGGCGAGATTGGCGATTCCCTGGCTGAAACCGTTGCCCCGTTCAGGCGCGGCGCCGCAATAGACCAGTGGAAGATCCAGAAAACGCAGTGTGCCCATGGCAAGGCGTCGATAGTAGCGGCGGCTGGATTCAGCGTCCTTGGCGCCATGCACGATGACATGGAAACGCGTATCGCGAAAATGTTGCAGAGGTTTGATGCGCGCATAGGCACGCTTTAATGCATCGAGACTGGCATCAACCAGGATCAGCACCTGTTCCGGCTGGTCGTCGTTCAATGAGGTTTCCGTGGCGCCAGTCGATAAAGACCAGTGCGACGCGGGTTGTAATTGCCGTGAATCAGGCAGATTCAGTTGTCGTTCCAGCGCACTCGCCAGATAACGAATCTCATCCGCCGATTGATCAGGAGTTGCAGCGCAAATAACCGGCAGGTTAATGGCTTTGACTGGTGATTCCATCGTAGAGTCAGAATTAATTTTGTAATGTTGTTGTATAACAGCCAATGCCGGGTTGTCTGCTTGCGCCGGTCGCCATGCAGGATTCAGCATCGTCTTCCCCTCCTTCCTTATACGCGTAATAGTGAATTGTTTCCACCGTGCTCATTGGGTATCTCAATCGGATTGGTGGGATCCTGCTGCCACTTGCCGTCCACGATGATTCGATATTCGTAGGCGCCTTCCGGCATGTGCAGTATTTTTTTCAAATTATTGCCTTCGTCGACCGTCTCCACATCCTTGTCGGGAATCCAGCCGTTGAAATCGCCTGCAATCTGAACGCGTCGTGCTTCCAGGTTGCGGTAATTAAGTTCAATACGTTTCAGTGAACCGGGTTGAGGTTTTACAAGCAGAGTATCGGTATCTCGGGTTGCCGAATGCCGTAATGCCCTTACGTTAAAAAACTGCCGGATATCCGCGGCCAGTTTCATGTAATCGTGCACAATCGGCGCGCGCGGCGCGAACAGGCACAAGGGTTGTCCGGCACAGGCCGCCTCGCGTACCTTGATGGTGTTACGAAGTTGGGCACGACTCAGGGTGATATCGCGTTGTGCTTCCAGGTGTTCATGTAACTGGCGGGCAAGGCGGGTGCGCATGTCGAACATATTGCAAACCGCCATGATCGGCAGATCGTGCGCTGTCAGCACCTGCAGGGTTTCCTTCAGTCGTTCCAGGCCATCCAGCGAGAAAAGACTGGTCTCGATGGGAACCAGCAGTAGGTCGGCCAGGTGGATCGCGTTCAGCGACAACACACCGAGGGAAGGCGGGCAATCCAGTATCACGTACTGGTAGAGCCCCTCGATTTCGGCGGCATGCTGTTGCAGCGTGGTTTCCGGCTGGTGGGTCATGGCCAGGCGGCGTTCGGCCGCCGCCAGCGAAATATTGCCGGGAATCAGGTGCAGGTTCTCGATGACATCCTGAATGATGATGTCGTTCAACAGGTAATTGCCTTCGAAAACACCGAGCAGGCTGGCGTGATCCTGGCCGTTGATACCCAGATGGAGGCTGGCATGTCCCTGCGGATCCAGGTCGATCAGTAATACGCGTTCGCCCTGCTGGGCCAGTAAGGCGGCAAGTTGTACCGCCGTGGTTGTTTTACCCACTCCCCCCTTCTGATTGGCAATCGCAATCACATGCATAAGAGTCTCTCCTGTGTCGCAAACAATGAGAAATGAAAGCGGAGTCGTCCCTGCACTCAGCCGTTAACGCCCTGGTTTGATTGGAATGAATAGAAGAGAAGTCGGGAAAGAGGGAATCGGATGGAAAACGCCGGGGGGAGAAGGGGCTAGTCACCGTTAATGTTAACCGTGATTGTACGCGCCATTCATCGAGCGGCGGGTGATGATTGCCTGCAAACGGCAATAGCAGCCCTCCTGCGTTCAGCTTTGAACGTTAATTCAAGCAGAGAAATACCGTCTGTCAAGAAAATGTAATAATGCGACTGGCCGTCCGCTCGAGTTTTCAGCGGCAGGCTGATAATCTCATGAAAAATTATTTTGGATCTGGAAAGAGAGTAGCATGAAGTTTCCCTTTTACTGGTTATCGGTGGGCATTGGCCTGGTCATCCTGATGGTGTTGTTGCAGTCTGGCGCGCTGGGCGCGGAAGCCGAGATGCGTCTGCCCTTGCTCACGCTGTTGATCGTGAATGAGTTCGGTTTTTTTGTGACGGCCATCGGTATGGTGTTTGCGGGTATGGCCATCAAGCGGGAAGGTGTGGCTTTGCCCAAGGTGCTGACCGGTCTGGCCAACGGTGTGCTGGCGATCGCCTTTGTGCTGCTGGGGATGCGTCTCTGGCCGGGCCTGGTCTGACAGAGCTTCAGCTGTGGTTGCGATCGATTTTACGGCGCAATGATTTAACCTGACCCTTGCGGTTCTTGTCCTCCAGTCGGCGTTTGACGGAGGCCCTGGTTGGCCGGGTTGGCTTGCGTGGTTTCTGCTTGACCATTGCCTGCCGTATCAATTTTGCCAGGCGGTCCAGGGCATCTTCGCGATTCTGTTCCTGGGTGCGGAAGCGCTGTGCCTTGATAACGATGGTGCCATCCTTGCTGATGCGCTGATCGCGCAGTTGAAGAAGGCGTTCCTTGTAACTGGCTGGCAGTGAAGAGGCCTGGACATCAAAACGTAAATGGATGGCCGTGGCGACCTTGTTGACGTTCTGCCCGCCCGCGCCCTGCGCGCGGATGGCCTCGATGTCGATTTCATTTTCCGGAATGCTGACGGAAGGTGAGATTCGCAACATGTTTTCCCTGTCACCTGTAATGTTGAATCGGGCATCTAAGTGGTTGAAGCTATGCGCCTGATCTATAATCAGTAGCCTTAAAAATTACCAGCCAAGAGGAGTTTTGTGATGGCGTTATATACCTGCCCTGTCTGTGGAATGAGTATCGGCGAAATGACCTGCGGCAAGTGCGGCAAACCATTGGTACACGACACGATTACCACGCCAGAAGGTGAAACCGTGCATGTATCCAAGTGTCCGGATGGTCATGGCATGGTGAAGTCACCAATGTGCTGCGGCAAGGACATGGCCTGTTCCACACCTTCCTGATTCCCGTTCTGGCTACAGCCCGTCACACACGTGGCGGGGCTGGCTGTCTTCACTGAAATCCTGGTAAGGCATTTGCGGCATGGGCATCTGGGCCATCATCGCCTGCATGTCCCTGGTGCATTCGCGCAGGGTCTTCATGGAGGGTGATTGCGCAATCTGCATGCCGTAACTAATCGCCTTGCGTTGTGCCTCGTCGCGTTTGCCGGCCGCGCAGAGTGAATTTATCTCGGACTCCATGCGCTGGCCCTGTTGCTGCAGGGCGTCGATCTCGGACTGATCAATCTGTGCCATGCAGGCCTGCATTTTCTGCATTTGCGCCATCATTCCCTGCATGTCGCCCTGATTCATTCCACCTGGTGGTTGCGCCAGTAACGCCGAAGGCAGCGTGCTCAACAAGATGAATGCAATCCTTTTCATATTTAGCTCCCTGGTTTTTGCTGGATTATTCTAGAGCGAGGGAGATTGACGCTTGTGCGGTGGCTTTGTCAATCCTGATGTCCATTTCGCAATATTCGTTCAGTTCATCAACCGGGCTTGGGTCATCCGCGCAGCAACTGCCCGCGATGATGCCCTGGTAAAAGACGCCAACCCGGGCGGTAAGGTTGTCGCCGTCTTCGGCGAAGCGCAGCACAGTGACCTGGAACGGACTGTCGCTGACATAGCTGCTTTGCCTGAGACCGGCCTGCAAGGGAAGATCGGTATGCGCCAGCTGTTCGAGTTCCGCCTTGAGGGATTCGGCAAAACGGGCCTGTCCCCAGTCGGACAACGCTGAAGAGAGTGTCAGCATGGACGATCAGCCTTCATAACGGCCATGAAAAATTTCAATCAGTTCGGTCAGCTTGTTGTGAAAGTGTCCCTCGAATTCATCGAGACTCTTGCCGAATAGTTTCAGGTACTGTTCGGCCTTGTCGTGGGACAGGTAGCGTTTGTTAATGTTGTACTCGTGCTCGGGTTTGGACTTGTCGTGACGCGGCACGATTTCCCAGTGCACGAAATCCGCGTCGATGGGCTCGCATTCTTTCTGGGCAAAAGCACAGAACTCGTCGACATGGCTCTGGCCTTCCGGGCCAAGACAGCCGGGTTCGACCCGGAATAGCACGGTCAGTTTCTTTTCCTGTGGTAAAGGCAGCTTGTCTTTCACGTCAATACTCTGTGGGAACTATGCCAAGAGCATAGCGGATTTAGAGTAAAGAATCTCTTCCGGGTTCATGGCTGTCGAATTGCGGCAGGTCGCCGCAAATCTCGAAGCGTACCGAGCCGCATAGGCAACTGCCGTGATACATGGCAAACATCCCTGGTAATGGTTTTACTGACCGGGTCGTATTTACACCTTCTTCACAAACTGTGATTTCAACTGCATGGCGCCAATGCCGTCGATTTTGCAATCGATGTCATGATCGCCTTCGACCAGGCGGATATTCTTGACCTTGGTGCCGACCTTGACCACGGATGACGAGCCCTTGATTTTCAGATCCTTGATCACGGTGACGGTGTCGCCATCGGCGAGCGCGTTGCCGTTAGCGTCCTTGATGACGCGCTGATCGCCGCCGCTGTCCGCCGGGGCATCCTTTGACCATTCGTGGCCGCATTCCGGGCAGACGTACATGGCGCCATCTTCATAGGCGTATTCCGAGTTGCATTCTGGGCAGTTGGGTAAAGAGCTCATGAGTTTTTCGCTGTTTGATAAAAATTCGGCGCAATTATAACGCCTGTGCGAAATTGGTGCAGGACAAACATTTCCAGATGAGCTTTGCCTTAATCCGTAGGATAATACGCGCTGCCCGGTTCGCGGGTTTGTGCCAGGAACAGAGAGCAGAACATGAAAGCCAGTGATATTAAAAAAGGTGCCGTAATCGAGGTCGAGAGTCAGAAGGTCGCGGTGAAACAGGTGGCGGTGCAGTCACCGTCCTCGCGCAGCGGCAGCACCCTGTACAAGGTGCGCGGCCAGAACCTGGTGACCCGGCAGAAATTCGAACGCAGTTTCAAGGGCGATGAAACCGTTGGCGAAGTCGACTTCATGCGTCGCCCGGTGCAGTTTCTGTATCGCGACGGCGATGGCTGCACGTTCATGGATACGGAAACCTACGAGCAGTTTCTGGTGGCGGATAGTCTGCTTGAAGAAGAATTACCCTATATCACGGACGGGCTGGAGGGCCTGACGGCGCTGGTGGCCGATGAAGAGCTGCTGGGTGTCGATCTGCCAGCCACTGTCAGTCTGGCTATTACCGAATGTTCACCCGGCATCAAGGGTGCCTCGGCCAGTGCGCGCACCAAGCCTGCCACGCTGAGTACCGGCCTGGTCGTGCAGGTGCCCGAGTACCTGTCCGAAGGTGAAGTGATCAAGGTGAATACCGAGACCGGCGATTATATTTCGCGTGCCTGAGTGGTTATCGGTGTGACGGCGCGACAAGCCACTCGCTGCGCGAGCCGCCGCCCTTTCCCGTCAGAGTTTTTTCCAGCTGGGCAAGTACGCCCCTGATCTGTTCGTCGACCTGCCATGGCAGGTTGATAAACGCCATGCCGCTGCCGTGCATGCCAAATTCACTGTCTTGCGCTTTCACCCAGAGTTCGGCCACGAACAAGTTGGCCGGTTTATCTTTCACGAGATGCTTGAGCATGTGCGGTGCCTGGTTGCGGGCGTGCGCCAGTAACGGATACCAGATGGCGATAATGCCGGTCGGCCATTTACGATGCAGTTGTTTGACCGTCGTGGTGATCTGCACATATTCGTCGTTCAACTCATAGGGTGGATCGATCAGCACCAGGCCGCGTTTCGGCGTTGGTGGACACAATGCCAGCACGCCTTCCAGACCATTGCGATGATGACAGGCCGCGCGTGGGTCATGTCCTAGATGGTGTTTGAGATTGGCGAACTCGTTGTTGTGCAGCTCCATCAGGATCAGCCGGTCATCGGGGCGTAATAGCTGTGCAGCCAGCGCGGGCGAGCCGGGATATTGTTCCTGGTCGCGAAAAGACCGAACCACTGAAAGATAGGTTTGCAGTGCGGGAAGGGCGTCTCTCGCGGCAAGCAGGCGATCGATGCCGTCTGCAAACTCGGCGTTCTTCCGGGCGTCGTCACTGTTCAGGTTGTACAGGCCGGAACCGGCATGGGTGTCGATGTAGCTGAGTGGCTTGTTTTTCTGCGTCAGCTTGTTGAGTAAAATCGCCAGGCAGGCATGCTTGAGAACATCGGCATGATTGCCGGCATGAAAGGCGTGTTTGTAGCTCAGCATGGCGGCAGCTTAAATCTTTATCAAAATATCATTCATGTTCAGGCGCGACTTGGGAAGCTTGGCGTTGTAGTCGTCTTCATGACTGTAGCCGATGGCCAGCGCGACGTCGCACTGGTAGCCATCCAGTTCTGTTTTGAATTCCGCGTTAACCCGGTCGATGTCGATGCCTTCCAGCGGGGTCGCGTCGATACGCAAGCGTGCCAGGGTGTGCAATGTGTTGCCGAGCGCGAGATAGAGTTGAGCCTTGGTCCAGCAGCCGTTGTAACCGCTTTCGTCGGTGTTGCTGTCGGCAAAACGATAGGCGTTGAAGGCCGCGTCGCGGTTTTCGGGTTTGACGCGTCCGTCCGCGATCTGCTGGTCGACGACCCTGGCGTAATCCTCGCGCGTGTAACGGGGATTGTAGGCCAGCAGAATTATTTGCGAGCTGTCGAAAGCGTGTTGCTGGTTGTAGATATTGGTTTCGGTGAAAGTGTCGTGCATTCGCTGGCGGGCGGCGTCGCTTTCGATGACGATGAATTTCCAGGGCTGCGAGTTGATCGAGGATGCCGAGAGGCGCATCGCTTCGAACAATACGTTTAGATCTTCCTGCGACACTCTGCGGGAAGGGTCGTATTTTTTGGTGGTGTGGCGCCAGCGGAGGTCTTCGAGAATTGGGTGGGTCATGGTTGCTCTATCGTCATTCCCGCGTAGGTGGGAATCCAGTTATCTGTAAATAGTTTTCAATCTGTAGCGCGCCGTGAAAAACGCCCAGAATGGTAATGTTGCTGTCGTGTTCGACAAAGTAGGTAATTCGGTAATGGCCATAAAGCAAAATACGAATCTCTTTGCCTGATTCGTGTTCGTATTGATAGCCTATATCGGGATGTTCTAATAATAGCTGTGCTTTGTTGTAGATGCCGGTTACGACATTGGCTGCGGCGGCTGGGTTGTCTTCTGCGATGAAATCATAAATATCCTTTAACCATCGCTCGGCTTCGTTCGTCCATGTTATTTTTGCCATGACTGAATTCTGGAATGCATTTCCTCGTTGGTTAGGGTTTTGCCTTCTGCGACATCTGACAGGCCCTTGTCTATCATGCGCTTGAATGCCAGTTCCCGGAGTATTTCATCATAGGAGCTATCGTCAGGCTGGCTCTCAAGTATTTGTTTAATCTGTTCTTTAGCGGTTGCCATGGTGGGTGCCTCGTCATTTGATGGAGTTATTGTAATCTCAGATTGTGAAGATGATCAAAGGATGCTATCAGGCGGCATCAACATCAACGGGTTCAATTTCAAATTCATCAGCGTGCTGACGCGTCTGCCAGAGATCATAGGCGTTTTGCAGGCGCAACCAGTGCGCGGCGTCGGGCTTACCGAATGTCATTTCGAGGCGTACTGCCATTTCAGAGGTAACTGCGCCTCGGCCGTTTAAAATTTTGGAAAGCGTTTTACGGCTAATGCCGAGATGACGCGCAGCATCAGTGACCGACAAACCTAACGGTTCAATCAGCAGTTCTTTCAGAATTTCGCCAGGATGAGATGGGTTGTTCATTTTCATAAATGAACTGTAACCTCGATGGTTACGGAGGTGCAACCTTTAGGGTTACAGAGAGGTTGGGGAGACCTGCGGGTCTCCCCTGTTATATGAATAGAGTGTATTCTGCCGCAGGCATTCTTAACGATTGTATCTATTGAGATATAACTAACTCTACCATTAGTAATGCCGCCGAAGTTAGCATAATGTCTCCACATTTCTCTAAATACTTAGAGTAAGACAGTTCTTGTTTTGCGCCTGTTCCACCAGAGCGAAATTCGATTGCTGTTCGATGTTTAATAAGTTTTGTTGCTCCATGATGGGAGGCGTTTCTTAAAGTACTATCTATGCATCCTAAGAAACCATTTAAGTCAGGGTTTTTACTAAAAGGGTTTCCTCTGTTAGATTTATTAATAGTTAAATATTTTGTTAAGTTCATTTCTTTAAATTCGTCAAATTTCCTACCTTCATGAATATTGTTTAAACATGCTAGTACAGAGAAATTTAAAGTAAGCACCTCATACGCATTTCCATAAAACATTCTTGTATTTTTAAAGCTGGTTGAGGTAGCTACACACCCTTCAGGTACCGGTGCAAGATTCTTAATATATAAAATTGTTTGATCATATTCTGCGTAATCTCTGAAGTATTCGGAAAATAGATCAAAGTATTTTTCTAAATGGTCTTTCTTTAGGTTGTTTATAAAAAACTCCCTAAATCGCATAAATTCGTTTCTGTATTTTGAGGTGCATTCTCTTATGCAATTTCCGGCATTAACAAAAAGCATTATTTTTCTTGGAATGAGTAATTTTGAGCAGAAATCAAACAGGATATGTTCAAGGCTTATAGGGCCGTCATATTGATGCTCAGAGTAACCGCCAAGTGTTTTGAGAGACAAATCTTCTTGATTGTTGTTTTTTAATGACCACCCTTTCTTAATTATTTTCCATATTTCGGTTAATTTTGTGATGCCACCTAGTTGCTCGTAAGAGTCCAGCATCATGATCCCATTATAGCCTTCTGGTTTTTTTGGAGCTTCAATTTTGCTGTGATTCAATATGTATTGGAACTGCTCCATCCATGAAAAAGAAAGATCGGAGGTTGTATCAGAACTAGTGAGAACAAAATGCGGATTCAGATTTATTATTGTTCCTTCGTTGTTACCTTTAGAGCAGTTCTCGGCATAGTTTATTGAGACGCTAGGATTGTCCAGATTAACATCCATGCTAATAGTGATTTCTTCTTTGCAGTGCGGGCAAAGGAAGGTGTGCTGTTGGCATGGGTTATGTCCAACCCAGACTCGTAGAGTGATTGGGTTTTCGCAGGTAGAGCAGCAAATATAATCTCTAACGACCATAACTTATTTCCTTTTTTAATATTCTTTGTTAGTAGATGTAATTGATCAAAGCGCTGCTAGAGAAGAAAGTCCAGAAACTTTGTTTTGTAGGGCGTTTTAATTGTCGTTAATTATGCTGAGATGTGAGCATCAGGTAAATTGGTGAAAAGCTAACTCTTAACCTTCAACACAATCGCCTCAACCCCTTGATCCTGCAACTGCGTCCTTACCCGATTCAACTCCCGTAACTCCTGGAACGGCCCCACCCGTACCCGATGCCACGTCTGTTTGTTATCAATAGTGACCGTCTGCACATCCGACTCCAGCCCGAGCAGCGCCATCTTGGCCTTGACGGTTTCCGCCTGTTCGCCGGTCTTGAATGAGCCGACCTGCAGGTAATAGGTGCCCGGTTTTTCAATCGGGGTGACCTTGTCCGTTTTCTTGTCCGGTGGCGGAACCGGCACGACCACTTCCATTTCCGGCAACAGGTCATAGAACTCGTAACGCGGTTCCGGCGGTGGCGGCACGCCGATCTTGGCCGGTTTGCGTACATCGCGGGTATCCTGCGTGGATTTCTGCGGCACGGGTTTGGCCGGTTCGCCGGTGTAGTTCTGTTTGATGTAAACGAGAAACGCGACAAACAGGCCCAGCAGCAAACCCGCGAGCAACCACAACCAGCCCGGAATCGGTTTGGATTTTTTCTTGGGTGAAGCGCGGTGTTTGTAATCGCGTGCCATTACATGCTTTCCGGCGCGGAGACGCCCAGCAGCTGCAGGCCGTTGGCGAGCACCTGGCGGGTGGCGTTGATCAGGTTAAGGCGCGCATCGCGTAACGCGGCATCTTCCACGATGAACTGGTGCGCGTTGTAGTAAGTGTGCAGCTCGTTGGCGAGATCGCGCAGGAAATGCGCCAGCTGATGCGGTTCATGATTGAGCGCCGCCGATTCCAGCACCTCGGGATATTTCGACAGGCTCATCAACAGCAGCTGTTCATGTTGCTCGGTCAGTTTACCCAGTTGCGCATTGCCCTGTTTCGGGTTCCAGCTGAAACCCTTTTCTTCCAGCTGACGCATGACGCTGCACACGCGCGCGTGCGCGTACTGAATGTAATAGAGCGGGTTGTCATTGGATTGCGACTTGGCGAGATCCAGGTCGAAGTCCATGTGCTGTTCGCATTTGCGCATCACATAAAAGAAGCGCGCCGCATCCGAGCCGACTTCCTTGCGCAGCTGGCGCAGCGTGACGAACTCGCCGGAGCGGGTCGACATCTGCATCTTCTCTCCGCCGCGATAGAGGATGGCGAACTGCACCAGCAATACATCGAGCTTGCCGGCGTCTTCGCCCATGGCCTGCAGGGCCGCGCGCACACGCGGGACGTAACCGTGATGATCCGCGCCCCACACGTCGATGACGCGTTCATAGCCGCGTTCCATCTTGTCCATGTGATAGGCGATGTCGGAGGCGAAGTAGGTGGTCTGGCCATTGTCGCGCACCACCACGCGATCCTTTTCATCACCGAAGTCGGTGGACTTGAACCAGAGTGCGCCTTCTTGCTCGTACAGGTGACCGCTGGCCTTGAGCTTTTCGATGGCCTGCATGACCTTGCCTTTGTCGGTCAGCGAGCGTTCCGAATACCACTCCTGGTAACGCACGCCGAAGTGTTCGAGGTCGTCACGGATGTCGTCGAGGATGACATTCAGGCCCAGTTCGAACACGAAGCGATAACGGTTGTCGCCGAGCAGTTGCTTGGCGCGCTCGATCAGCGCATCGATATGTTCTTCCTTGTCGCCACCGGCGGGCGCATCGGCGGGGATGCTGTCGAACACTTCGTTCAGCGAATGATCGTAGGTGTCGCCATGATCGCGGCGCAGGGTCGCGGCGATATCCTGCACATAGTCGCCCTTGTAACCGTTGCTCGGGAAGCGCTCGCCGAATTCGGGTTCGCCCAGTTCGAGATAACGCAGCCAGACGCTGGTGGCGAGGATGTCCATCTGCCGACCGGCATCGTTGACATAATATTCGCGGTGCACGTTGAAGCCGACCGCTTCCAGCAGGTCGGCCACGGTCGCGCCATAGGCCGCGCCCCGGCCATGACCGACGTGCAGCGGGCCGGTCGGGTTGGCGGAGACGAATTCCACCTGCACCTTCTTGTTCATGCCGACGCTGGAACGGCCGTACTGTTCCGCTTCGCTCAATACCGTGGGCACCACGCTGTGCCAGGCATTGGCGGCAAGCGTGAAGTTGATAAAACCGGGCCCGGCAATCTCGACCAGGTGGACACTGTCGTTGGCGGGCAGGGCGGCGACGATTTTATCGGCCAGGTCACGCGGCTTGCATTTGGCCGCCTTGCTCAGGGTCATTGCCAGGTTGGTGGCGAAATCGCCATGACTGCGGTCGCGGGTGCGTTCCAGGTGAATGGCCGGTTCGAGATCGGCGGGCAGGGTGCCGTCTTCCTGGAGGGAGTCGATGGCCGCGGCGAGCAGGCGTTCAAGCTGGTGTTTCATAGTGACCTTGTAGCGCTGAGGAATTCAGGATTGAGCGGCGCATTATATCGGAAAATTCCCAATAAAAATTGTAATCCGTGCCACTCTCGTCACCCCGGCGTAGGCCGGGGTCCAGGGGTGTTTGCCAAAAGATACACAACACCCTGCATTCAGCATTTGTGGTTTATTCGCCAGAACTGCTGCCTTGAATTCCGCAGTACTTAATTCCTGGATTCCGGCCTTCGCCGGAATGACGGAAATAAACAGTGTCGGGGTGATGAACCGGTTGTGTGACTAGTAGGTGTCCACCGGATCCACGTCGATTGACCAGCGAACTTTGCGCGCGGCCTTCAGGGCGGCGATGGCGGGAACCAGCTCGCGCAGCAGGCGTTGCAACGCCTGGCGTTCGTTGGCGATCAGCCCCAGCTGCGCCCGGAAACGCCCGGCGCGGCGCGGCATGGGGGCGGCGACCGGTCCCCAGAGTTGCACATCGAGGCCGATCCGGTCGGCCAGCGCGTGCGCCTGTTCCAGGAATTGTTCCGGTTCCCCGGCGTGGGTAGCCTCGGCGCGCAGCAGCGCCATGTAACTGAACGGCGGTAGCTGGGTCGCCTCGCGTTCCGCCAGCAGGTCGCGGGCAAAGGCGGCATAGCCGTGCCCGGCCAGTTGCAGCAACAAGGGATGATCCGGGTGGTGGGTCTGGATCACGACCTCGCCCGCGCGCTCGGCCCGCCCGGCGCGACCGGCCACCTGCACGATCAACTGCGCCATACGTTCACTGGCGCGGAAGTCGGCGCTGAACAGGCCCTGGTCGACATCGAGAATGGCGACCAGCGTGACGTTGGGGAAATGATGACCCTTGGCCAGCATCTGGGTGCCGAGCAGCAAGCGGGCTTCGCCCGATTCCGCCAGTGCCAGGCGTTTGTCGAGTTCGCCCTTGTTGCGGGTGCTGTCGCGATCGATCCGGACCTGGCTGACATCTGGAAACAGCCGTTTGAGTGCCTGTTCGATGCGCTCGGTGCCGGTGCCGATGGGACGGAGGTCGCTGCTGCCGCAGCCCGGACACTGGTGCGGGATGGGGCGTTGCGCGTCGCAATGGTGGCAACGCAGGTGGTGTTGCTGCTGGTGCAGGGTGAAGTGCACGTCGCAGCGGCTACATTCGGCGACCCAGCCGCATTCATGGCAGATCAGGGTGGGCGCGAAGCCGCGCCGGTTGAGAAACAGCAGCACCTGGCCATGCTTGTCCAGGTGTTGGCGCATCTGTTGTTGCAACCGCGATGACAGCCCCTCATCCATGGGCAGGGCGCGCACGTCGAGCAACGCCATCTTCGGTGGCGCGGCATTACCGGCGCGTTCGGTCAGCCGCAGATGCTGGTAACGGCCCTGGCGGGCATTGTTCAGCGACTCCAGGCTGGGCGTGGCCGAGCCAAGCACGATCGGGACTTTGCTCTGTTGCGCGCGCAACACCAGCAGATCGCGGCCATGATAGCGAAAGCCGTCCTGCTGCTTGAGCGAGGTGTCATGTTCCTCGTCGACGATGAAGAGTCCGGGGTTGGCCAGCGGCACGAATACCGCCGAGCGGGTGCCGATGACGATCTGGGCACTGCCGTCGCGTGCCGCCAGCCAGGCATTGAGGCGATCACGCTCGCTGAGTCCCGAGTGCAGCACGGCGATGGTGGCCGGGCAGCGTTGCTGGAAGCGCTGGATCAGCTGGGGCGTCAGGCCGATTTCCGGCACCAGCATCAACACCTGCTGGTTACGCGCCAGGCACTGCTGGATGGCGCGTAAATAAACTTCGGTCTTGCCGCTGCCGGTTACGCCATCGAGCAGGCTGCACTGGAACTGGCCCAGGCCACGGCAGATGACGTCGACAGCGGCCTGTTGCTCGGCATGCAGCGACGGGGCAGTGCCGGCGGACCCGGTCAGCAACGGCAGGTGCTGGTGTTCTTCCACGAGCTGCTTGTCGCGCAGGGCACGCAGGGTGGCGGAAGGATTGTTCAGCTGTTCATTGATGGCGTCGCGCGCCAGGCCGTCCGGATGGGCGGCCAGCAGTTTCAGCAGTTGCGCCTGTTTCGGCGCGCGTTTGAGTTCGTCGGGGTCGGTCTGGTTTCCGCTTGCCGTCAGTCGCCACCAGGACTCGCCCTTGATCGCGGCGTCCTCGCCCTTGCGTAGCAGGGTTGGCAGGGCGGTGCTGAGCGCATCGCCGAGAGGGTGATGGTAATAATCCGCGGCGCGCAGGATGAGTTGCAGCAGGTCGGCGGGCAGCACCGGCTGCGGATCGGGGCAGTCGATGGCGCGTTTGAGTTGCCGGCTGGGTAGCTCGCTGTGCCCCTTGCTGCCCAGCACCACGCCGACAATCTCGCGCCGCCCGAAAGGGACGCGCACCCGCAGGCCGGGTTGCCAGCCGCCGACAGGGCTTTGCCCCGGGGCGAGGTAATCAAAATGTTGTCGCAGTGGCGAGGGAACGGCCACTTCCAGGATGGTATTGGCCAGGGTGGTGTCGGGCATTGAGCAGGCTGTCATCGCGAGTGTTTCGGCAGTGTAGCGATTCGTCGGTCTCGCGCAAGCAAGGTTAGCTGTGCTTTTTAATATTTTTCTTGATATCCCGTCTAAGTCATTCTTTTAGAAAATGATGTTTGCTTATCCACAAAACCTGTGGATAACTCTGTGGAAGCTTTGGGGTAAACAGGGTCCGAGGGGCGGCAATATGGCATTTTTGTTAAATTGGCTAATTTATCACCAGAATATTAAATATATAAAAAACAGTATGTTAGTAAATGTGTGTGGGATGGAGCGGGTCTTTCGGGGCAGGGTTAGACACAAATCTCAGGATTCTTGCCAGTCTGTGCATAACAGTGAAAGTCAAGCCCTTTTTTGGCCCAATATTGGCGTTTTACCTGAATCTATAAATTCGGTAATTTATTCGGTGAATTCGTTAATTTCTCAATTTCGGCAAAATCTGGCCGTTAGATTTTAGAGCTGATCTTCTTTCTTTAAGTCATACAACACCAATTTAAACCTGGCCTTATGCGCAGCTTGTTGCAGGGGGAGTATTTTGAGCGTTCCAACACCGGCGATTGACGAAGAATCGGACCTCGATATTGCGCTCGAGCAGGACCACTATTCCGAGCGCCTGGCGAATGTGAATGAAGATCACAAGGTGGTCGCCACCCAGGATATCCACAACGCGCATGGCGTGCTGCTGGTCAAGCAGGGTGCCTGTATCGACCGCGCCAAGTCCGAACAGATCATCAAGCACAAATTAACCAAGCCACTGGCAGAGCAGGTCAAGATCGAAAACCAGATCGATGGCAGTGGCCTGGGTCAGCACGCCAACGACCTGTTCGACAAGTACCCCGATCTGCGGACTTTTCACGATGCGGTGGGGCTGGAGCCCATGTGGCGCCTGCTGACCGAGCAATACCCGCTGCCGACCGTGTTATGGCAGAAGCTTACGGTGTTGCAACACCAGATGCCGCAGGAATACGAGAAGAGCATTTTCTGCGCCTGGCTGTCGGTGATGATCGGGCGCGAGATGGGGTTGGGTGAAGACAAGATCGAGTCCCTGTACCTGGCGGGCCTGGCGCACGACGCGGGGCTGTTGCATATCGATCCTTCTATTCTGAACAAGAAGGGTCCGCTGGACGCCGCCGAGTGGCGCGCAATTCAGTGTCATGTCGTGGTCGGGCAAATGATGATGGACAGCATGCCGGGGGTAAACCCGGAAGTGGGACAGGCGATTCTGGAACATCACGAGCGTTGCGATGGCACCGGCTACCCGGCAAAGAAATCCGATCGTCATTTGAAGGAGCTGGGCCTGATCGTCGGTATGGCGGATGCCCTGCAGGCGATTCGGGTTAAACAGTTTGAGCCCTTCGGCCGCACCATGATCGATGCCATGCCGCTGCTACGCATGAATGCGAATACTTTTTCCTACCCGGTGTTCCAGTCGATGGTGCGCCTGTTGCAAATGTCCCGTTTACAGCCAACGCTCAAGAATCCCAGCAAGGACGGCAAGACTTTCCTGAACGATATTCTGGAGCGTGCCAACAATCTCAAGCTGATCATGGATCAGTTGGAAAAGCTGCATTCCACCTTGCTGGATTCGGCAACCACGCTGCGTGGCCAGGACCTGCTGCGCGCGCTGGAGCGAATGCAGTTCATGGCGTTGCGATCTGGCTTATTGAAGGAAGAGCTGCTCAGCTGGTTGCGCTCCGTGGAAGATATTCCGGAGCAGTCGATCCTGGGTGAATTGATTGAGCTGGATTTGATGTTGAATGAGTTGAAGTGGCAGCTGCGTAACCTGTTACATGCTTTCAATCAATTCCTGGAGCATGACTGTCAGTCGGGCGAGGGTGCCTGCAGTATGGCCAAGGCGGCGATGGAAACCATGCTGGCTAAAATGTAGTCGGTAGAGGCCAGATAATAAAAAAGGCGCCGAAGGCGCCTTTTTTATTTTTTGCCGTCTGTGATTACATCTGCTTGATGCCGGCAATCAGATCAGCGCCGACTTTCTGTGCATCGCCGTACAGCATGCGGGTGTTGTCGAGGAAGAACAGCGCATTCTCGATACCGGAGAAGCCGCGACCGCGACCACGCTTGATCACGATGACGTTGTCGGCCTTGTCGGCATCCAGGATTGGCATACCGAAGATAGGGCTGGACTTGTCGGTGCGTGCAACCGGATTGACGACATCGTTCGCACCAATGATCAAGGCGACATCGGCCTGCGGGAAATCGGAATTGATTTCTTCCAGGTCATAGATCTTGTCATAGGGAACACCGGCTTCGGCCAGCAATACGTTCATGTGGCCGGGCATGCGTCCCGCGACCGGGTGGATGGCGAACTTCACGTCCACGCCGCGCGCTTCCAGCAGTTCCGACATTTCCCAGATCTTGTGCTGTGCCTGCGCAACCGCCATGCCGTAACCGGGCACGATGATGACGCTTTGCGCGTAGGCCATCATGGCCGCGGCGTCAGTGGCGCTCACTTCCTTCATGGTGCCTTCGGTGGCTTCGCCGGATGACTGTTCCTGGCTGCCGAAACCGGAGAACAGCACGTTGCTGATCGGCCGGTTCATGGCCTTGGCCATCAGCTGGGTCAGCAGGGTACCGGCGGAACCGACCACGGTACCGGCGATGATCATGGCGGCGTTGCCCAGCACGAAACCTTCGAATGCCACGGCCAGGCCGGTGAAAGCGTTATAGAGCGAAATCACGACCGGCATGTCGGCGCCGCCGATCGGCAGTGTCATCATGACGCCGAAGGCCAGTGCCAGGACGAAGAACAGGAGCAACAGGAAGCCGTTGGGAGTATCCGCGAAGGCCAGGATCAGACCGAGGATGATGGCGCCAGCGAATGCGGCCATGTTGATGATTTGCTGGCTGGGGAAGATGAAGGATTTGTTCATCAGACCCTGCAGCTTGGCAAAGGCGATCATGGAACCGGAGAAGGCAACCGAGCCGATGAGGGCGCCGGTGACAGCCAGGATCTGGAACGAGCTGGCGTCAAAGTGACCTTTCATCAGTTCGACGGCGGCAATCGCGGCAGCGGCACCGCCGCCCATGCCGTTATAGATGGCAATCATCTGCGGCATGTCGGTCATGGCGACTTTCTTGCCGGTGTACCAGGCAATACCGCCACCGATGGCGATGGCAATAATCATCAGACCGATGTTGTGCATATCGGGCAGGAAGAAGGTGGCGATTGTTGCCACCAGCATGCCGACACCGGCCCAGACGATACCGTTGCGCGCCGTCTTGGGCGACGACATTTTTTTCAGGCCGAGGATAAAGAGTACGGCGGCGGCGAAATAACTGAGTTCGATCACTGGCCGGCCTCCTTCTCTTTACTGGGCTTGAACATTTCCAGCATGCGTTCAGTAACCACGTAACCACCGACGGCGTTGCCCGCTGCGAGCATGACGCCAATAAAGCCGATGAACATTTCCATATCTGTTTCCGCATGTCCCATCGCGACCATGGCGCCAACCAGCACGATGCCGTGCACGAAGTTGGAACCGGACATCAGCGGTGTATGCAGAATGACGGGGACGCGCGCAATCACCTCGTAACCGGTGAAGGCGGCCAGCATAAAAATGTAGAGCGCGGTGAAGCCTTCGATCATGCGGCGTCTCCTTCAATCGCTTTGCGGGTGGGTTCGTGTTTGATCTCGCCGGCATGCGTCAGGCAGCTGCCGATGATGACTTCGTCTTCCCAGTCGAGCTGCAGTTCGCCGTCATGGATCATGGGCGACAGGAAGTTGTACAGGTTCTTGGCGTACATCTCGGAGGCGTGCACCGGCAGCATGCTGGGCACGTTGATCGGGCCGTACACGGTGGCGGGGCCGAAGACATACTCTTCGCCGGGGCGGGTCGCTTCGCAGTTGTCGCCGCCTTCGGCCGCCAGGTCGATCACCACGGAGCCGACCTTCATGTTGTCGACCATTTCGCAGGTGATGATCTTGGGCGCCGGACGACCGGGGATGTTGGCGGTGGTGATCAGGGCATCGGCCTGCATCACGTGCTTGGTCAGGATTTCCAGCTGCTGGCGTTTTTCTTCCTCGGTCAGCTCGCGGGCGTAACCGCCTTCGCCTTCGGCCTTGAGGCCGACATCGACAAACTTGGCGCCGAGCGATTCGACCTGTTCCTTGGTGGCCGCGCGCACGTCATAGCCTTCCACCAGGGCGCCAAGGCGCTTGGCCGTGGCAATGGCCTGCAGGCCGGCAACACCGGCACCGATCACCAGTACCTTGGCCGGGCGAATGGTGCCGGCGGCGGTGGTCAGCATGGGGAAAAAGCGGCCGGAGCGGTCGGCGGCCATTAGCGCGGCCTTGTAACCGGCAACGGCGGCCTGGGAGGACAGGGCGTCCATACTCTGGGCACGGGAGATACGCGGGATCAACTCCATGGCGAAGCTGGTGATGTTCTTGTCACGCATCGCCTTCACCTGTTCCAGGTGCTTGTGCGGCAACATGAAACCGAGCACGACCGCGCCTTCCTTCATGCGCTTGATCATCTCGTCGGTCGGTGGCTGGACCGTGAACACAATGTCCGCATCGGACAGCAGGTCTTTGTTATGCTGGATGAAATTGACATCGACATAGTCTTCGTCGCAGTAGTGCGCCGGGCAGCCTGCGTCCTTGTCAAAATTCACTTCACAGCCGAGTTCACGAAATTTTTTCGCTACGGCGGGGTCCAGCGCGACGCGCTTTTCGCCGGGTAGGGTCTCTTTGACGACTGCCACGCGTAAGGGCATGTTGGGAATCTCCGGGGCCGAACTAAAAGCCGAGAATCATACCGGATTCGGCCATCATTATGAATAGAATCCGCCCGGAACGGCCGGTTGCCTGTCAAATTCGGCAAGATCGGGTAAGCTGGTGTCACAAAGCGGCAAAATCTCTACGATTTAATAGCATTTACAAGCGATTCGAGTTCTGAGATAAATAACCAACCGAGTTTTTGCGGGAGGCAGGAATGAGTCTGGATCTAAGTCAGCAGATCCTCCGGACGGACTCCTCGGGCATGCCACTTGAATGGGTGGATTATCGCGAGGCGGTTCGCTTCTATCACCTGGGGCAGGTGGCCTACGCCTGCGGGTCGACGCTGTACCGAATCCACGGTGGCATCAGTGCGCTCACCGGGCGCCAGAGTGTGTTGACCCTGAATTCCATTATCGCTACATCCGGCGATAATCGTGCGCTGCGCAAGGCGCGCGCCAAGTACACCCCACCACTGAATAACCAGACGCTGTTCAAGCGCGACGCGCATCTTTGTCTCTATTGCGGTAATCATTTTCTCAGTCGTGACCTGTCGCGCGATCATGTCACGCCAATCAGCCAGAAGGGCGCCGATACCTGGAACAACGTGGTCACCGCGTGCAAGCGGTGTAATAACCACAAGGCGGGGCGGCGGCCGGAACAGGCAAACATGGAATTGCTCGCGGTGCCGTTTACGCCGACCCATGCGGAGTACATCTATCTGCAGGGCAAGCGGGTGCTGAGTGATCAGATGGAATTTCTGCAGGCGCATTTCCCTCGCCATAGTCCGCTGCACGAGCGGATCAAGCAGAAAGCATAATTTTGAGAATGGCTGCATGTGATCAGCTGAGGTTAGTTTTTTCTCTCTCCAAAACACTTTGAGTCGCTCGAAAAAACACCCTCATCTGCTCAGTTAAGAGTTGAATACAATTTAATCTCTTGGCATGGTGACGCCATGTCGTTCTGGTCGCATATTCAATCCGAAATCAAACAGCACACCGGCGTTGCCGTTGCCAGCAACGCGGGTTCCTCCGTCGGCGGCGGTAGCATCAGTCAGGCATTTCGCCTGCAGGGCGATGGCAGGGATTTTTTCGTCAAGACCAATCGCGCCGCATTGGTTGATATGTTCGCGGCCGAAGCCGAGGGGCTGAATGAAATCGTCGCCTCGTATTCCGTGCATGCGCCACAGGCGGTCTGCTGGGGCGTGGCCGAAGGCAAATCTTACGTCGTGTTGGAATATCTGCGCTTTGGTCATTCACAGAAAGCGATGCGATTGCTGGGTGAGCAACTTGCGCGGATGCATCGTTGTACCAAAGATGAGTTCGGCTGGCATCGCGACAACACCATCGGTTCCACGCCGCAAATCAATGACAAGCGCGATGACTGGGTTGCGTTTTATCGCGATCAACGGCTGGGTTTTCAATATGAACTGGCGGAACGCAATGGCTATGGCGGCGAGCTGGTTCGGCTTGGCGAGCGCCTGATGGCTTCGCTGGATGCTTTCTTCGATGGCTATGTGCCGCAAGCCAGTTTGCTGCACGGTGATTTATGGTCGGGTAACTACGCGGTGCTGGAGACGGGTGAGCCGGTGATTTTCGATCCGGCGGTGTACTTCGGTGATCGTGAGGCGGATATTGCCATGACCGAGTTGTTCGGCGGTTTTGGCGGTGATTTTTATGCGGCGTATGATAATGCCTGGCCGCTGGATGCCGGTTATGCCGTGCGCAAGCGCTTATACAATCTTTACCATATCCTGAATCACGCCAACCTGTTCGGTGGCGGTTACCAGAGTCAGGCGCTGCACATGACGCAGCAGTTGCTGGCGGAGATCAGGTGATTAGCATTAGTGGTATATGCGTCATTCCGGCGAAGGCCGGAATCCAGGAGAATTATTAAACATGGACCCCGGCCTGCGCCGGGGTGACGAGATGTTTTGTAATTCGTTAGATGAGATCAGGCTATTTTATTCTTCTTCGGTCTGGCCCTTCGCACCGTCCCTGATATCTTCCAGAAAACCGTCCCAGCCGGAACGGTCGCCGGGCGAAAGATTGTGCCGATCGTTATAAAGCTGTTCCAGTCGTGCAGCCAGTACCTGAACAAGAGCTGCATCCGGATTTTCCTGGCATATGACATCGAGATCGGCAAACAGCTCGTAGGGGCTGGTGCCGCCCGCGATGTTGTAGGTGTTATCCAGCAGCAGGTTATAGGCGGTGAGATGGCCTGAAACCCATTCTTCATAGGCGCGCAGGTAACCACCCCCCGCCTTGCGGGCTTCCAGGTAAACGTCGCAGTTTTCACTGCCCGCGCCGAAGCTGGCGTAGTTGCCGTTGACGTCGCGCGCAACAGTGGCGCCACTGAGGGGCAGCAGGGTCAGGCTAAATAGAAGGGTATGAAACAATGCTCGCATGTGGGTCCCGCCATGAATGTTACTGGCGGTGAGTGTAGCTCATGCGTTGAGGTTTTGTCCTGTTGCGCTCAGGGCGGCGGCGCGTTCCGCGGTAAGTTCTTTCAACGGAGCGGGGCGGTGAATGTGGTAGCCCTGCAGGAAATCCACGCCGATCTTTTCCAGGATATCCACAATTGTCTGGTTCTCGACAAACTCGGCGATAGTCAGCAATCCCAGGTTGTGCGAAATGTGATTGACGGATTCGACGATGGAGCGGTCAATCGTGTTGTCATCCAGATTCACAATAAGTGAGCCGTCCAGTTTGACGTAATCCGCTGGCAGGGTTTTGAGATAGGAGAAACTCGACATGCCGCTGCCGAAATCGTCCAGCGCAATCTTGCTGCCGAGGCTGCGCACCCGTTGCATGAACTCCAGCGCGTGACCAAGGTTGGCTATCGCCATGGTCTCGGTGATTTCAAAGCAGAGTTTTTCCGGGTTTACATCTGAATCGGCCAGCATGCGGAACAGGAAGGACAGGAATTCCTTGTTGCCCACGCTGGCGCCGGACAGGTTGACGGACCAGATGATGTTGTTGTTGCACAGGTGTTGCTTGAAGCAGCGGTTGAACAGGTTTTCGAGTACCCAGCGGTCAATGCGCGGCATCAGGTTATAACGCTCGGCGGCCGGAAGGAATTCACCGGGCGCGATTATATTACCGTCGGCATCGCGTAGCCGGATCAACACTTCGCAATGCACGTTATTCGTGTTGCTGAAGGGTTGAATCTCCTGGTAGAAAAGTTCGAACTGGTTCTGTTCCAGCGCTTCGTGAATGCGCGTCACCCAGTTCATTTCTTCGCGCTTGGAGCTGCAACGCACACCGCCGTAATATTCCATCAGCTGGTTGCGGCCCATATCCTTGGCAACGTAGCAGGCGGCATCGGCGGCACTGAACAGTTCCGACACATCGCCATGTTGCTTGTTGATGGCGACGTAACCGATGCTCGCAGTGATGACGAAGCTGCGATCCTGGTACTTGAAAGGGTGCTTGCGAAGATGTGCCAGGATGCGTTCGGCCATCGGTTTCGCTTCCTCGGTGTTATAGGCTTCCAGTAGCACACCGAATTCATCGCCGCCGATGCGGGCCAGCAGGCCGCTGTAACCGATTTCTTCCTGTAGCAGGTTGGCGACATGCACCAGGCATTGATCACCGACCGAATGACTGGTGGTGTCATTGATGACCTTGAAGTGATCGAGGTCCAGGTAGATCAGGGTATGGGTGCGGTCATAGCTATGCGCGTCGTTCAGCAGGTCTTCCAGATGCTGAGTGAACTGGTTGCGATTGGGCAGTCCGGTCAGCTGGTCATGGGTCGACTGGTGCTTGAGCGCATCCAGCAGGTGTTTGTGGTCGCTGATGTCGCGCGCAATTCCCATCACGAAATTGACGTCATCCAGCAGAATGCGGTTCAGGCTGATATCCAGCCAGCGCGAACTGGCTTTCTTGGGGTGAATCTCGCACTGGAACTGCTGTGGCTTGCCTTCCAGTGCCAGCCTGAGATGTTCCTGGAAATTGGCCTTGGCGTCCTGGATCTGGATGAATTCGGTGATCAGCGCGCGTTCATCTTCCATGGTGAGGCTGTGTTGTTCGACGCCCAGCCATTCTTCAATGCGATGATTGACCGCGCTGAAGCGCATGGCATCGCACAGCAGGAAAATACCGTCTTTGGAATTATCGAAACAGACGCGCAGCAGCTGTTTATAGATCTCGTTGTCGAGATGTTCTTGGTTCACGCTTCCACCCAGTCACACCCTTCCGCACGACCGCCCGCGGATTTTAATCAGAGTGTGTTGTTGTTTGTGCCGCCGGGTCGACCAGGTTTGGGAGGGCCACCGATGACAGCTTTCTTCATGTCAGGCGATCTTACACAGAGTGTCAGGTGATGACTACCGCAAAATGAAAATTTTTTGAAAATTAGTAAATTGTCACAAGATTGTCAGCCGTGTAGCGTGACAAAGTTGTAAAGAATTCAAGAATTCTGGTGGTAGGGTGCGCTCAGGCGGTGCACAGCCTCGATCATAACACCGGCGTGTTCCGGCTCGATCTGGGGATGAATGCCATGGCCGAGGTTGAACACATGGCCGGAACCCTTGCCAAAATCTGCCAGTACTTTTGCCACCTGGCGTTCGATCATGGCGGGTTTGGCATAGAGTACGGCGGGATCGAGGTTGCCCTGCAATGCGACGCGATTGCCGACGCGCCGACGGGCGTCGCCGATGTTGGTGGTCCAGTCGAGGCCCAGGGCGTCCGGGCCAGTGTCGGCCATCGCTTCCAGCCATTGGCCGCCGCCCTTGGTGAACAGGATCGAGGGGATGCGCTGGCCATCCACTTCGCGGGTCAGGCCGCTGATGATGTCTGCCATGTACGCCAGCGAGAAATCCTGGTAGCTGTCCGGTGACAGTGAACCGCCCCAGGTATCGAAGATCATGACGGCCTGTGCGCCGGCGGCGATCTGGGCATTGAGGTATTCGGTCACGGCCGCGCTGGTGATGCTCAGGATCTGGTGCAGCATTTCCGGGCAGTTGTACAGCATGCCCTTGATCTTGCGGAAGTCCTTACTGGAGCCGCCTTCGATCATGTAGGTCGCGAGTGTCCAGGGGCTGCCGGAGAACCCGATCAATGGCACGCGCCCATCCAGTTCGCGGCGAATGACGCGCACCGCTTCCATGACATAACCCAGTTCCTGCTCCATGTCCGGCACGGCCAGGTTGGCGACATCCGCTGCTGTTTTGATCGGACGTTCGAAGCGCGGGCCTTCGCCTTCCTCGAAATAGAGACCGAGGCCCATGGCGTCGGGTACGGTGAGAATATCGGAGAACAGGATGGCGGCATCCAGCGGGAAGCGTTCCAGCGGTTGCAGCGTGACCTCGCAGGCCAGTTCCGGGTTCTTGCACAGATCCATGAAACTGCCGGCCTTCTCGCGCGTGGCGCGGTATTCCGGCAGGTAACGACCGGCCTGACGCATCATCCACACCGGGGTCATGTCCACCGGTTGGCGCAGCAGGGCTCTAAGGAATCTGTCGTTTTTCAGCTTTGTCATTATCGTGTCTTTGCAGGAGCGAGCTTGCTCGCGAACCATTCGCGGCCAAGGCCGCTCCTACATGAATTGGTGATGCCCTTAACGGGGCAATTCGGATGAACCCATCAGGAATTCATCCACTGCACGCGCTGCCTGACGCCCTTCGCGAATCGCCCAGACTACAAGCGACTGGCCACGCCGCATGTCGCCCGCGGCAAATACCTTGTCCATGGAGGTCCTGTAGGCATCTGAGCCTTCCGTAGAACCTTTCACGTTGCCGCGACCATCGCGTTCCAGGCCCAGTTCGTCCAGCATGCCTTCGTGTACCGGGTGTACAAAGCCCATCGCCAGGAATACCAGGTCGGCTTTCAGTTCGAACTCGGAACCGGCCACTTCAGACATCTGCCAGGCACCCTTGTCGTCCTTGTTCCACTCGACCTTGACGCACTTGATGGCGGTAACTTTCGTGCCGTCACCCAGGATTTCCTTCGTGGCAACCGACCACATGCGCTCGCAACCTTCTTCATGAGAAGACGAGGTGCGCATCTTGGTTGGCCATTCAGGCCAGGTCAGACCCTTGTCTTCCTTCTCCGGTGGTTTGGGCAGGATTTCCAGCTGCGTGACAGATGCTGCGCCATGACGATTGGAGGTACCAATGCAGTCGGAGCCGGTATCGCCGCCACCAATAACGATGACATGCTTGCCGGTGGCGAGGATGGCGTCGCTTTCGGGAATGCTGTCGCCCGCCACGCGCCGGTTGGACTGTGGCAGGAATTCCATGGCGTAATACACGCCCTTCAGATCTCGGCCGGGTACTGGCAGATCGCGTGACTGTTCCGCGCCGCCGGTCAGCAGTACAGCATCGAATTCATCTAATAATTGTCTGGCCGGGATGTCCTTGCCGATGTGCGCGTTGGTCTTGAACACCACGCCTTCCGCGGCCATCTGTTCCATGCGGCGATCGATGATATTTTTTTCCATTTTGAAATCAGGAATGCCGTAACGCAGCAGGCCACCGACGCGGTCGTTCTTTTCATACAGGGTGACGTCGTGACCTACGCGCGCCAGTTGCTGCGCGGCGGCCATGCCGGCCGGACCGGAGCCCACGATGGCGACCTTCTTGCCGGTCTTGTGTTCCGCCGGTTGCGGTTTGACCCAGCCGTTCTCGAATGCTTTATCAATAATTGCGCATTCGATGGTCTTGATGGTGACGGGTTCGTCGGTCAGGTTCAGGGTGCAGGATTCCTGGCAGGGCGCCGGGCAGATGCGACCGGTGAACTCCGGGAAGTTGTTGGTGGAATGCAGGATATCGATGGCACGGCGCCATTCGCCTTTCCATACCAGGTCGTTCCAGTCCGGGATGATGTTGTTGACCGGGCAGCCCTGGTGACAAAAAGGAATGCCGCAGTCCATGCAGCGCGCGCCCTGGGTTTTCAGTGCGTCATCACTCAGCGGAACAACAAATTCCTGGTAGTGCTTGAGACGTTCTTCAACGGGACGGTAGCCGCGATCTTCGCGCGCATACTCCATGAAACCGGTTGCTTTACCCATAGTCAGTAATACCTGATTGAATCTTAGTTATTGGCAGCGGCGGGCAGCTCGGCCATCTGGGCCTGCTGCATTTCTTCCAGCGCGCGGCGGTAATCCACTGGCATGACCTTCACGAACTTCGGCAGACAGCTTTCCCAGTTGGCGAGAATGTTTTTCGCCACCGAGCTATCGGTATGCTGCGCGTGTTTCTCGATCATGGCCTTGAGGCGTTGCGCATCGAAACGGGTCATGTCGGAACTGATGTCGACCTTGCCGTGGGTTTCCAGATCGCCACCCTGGTGATCCAGTTCTTCCAGCGCGTCGGCTTCTTCCTTGATGGGTTCCAGCTCGACCATGGCCAGGTTGCAACGATCACGGAAGTCGCCCTTTTCATCCAGTACATAAGCGACGCCGCCACTCATGCCGGCGGCAAAGTTGCGTCCGGTTTCGCCCAGTACCGCGACCACGCCGCCGGTCATGTATTCGCAACCATGATCGCCAACGCCTTCAACAACGGCCGTGGCGCCGGAATTGCGCACCGCGAAACGTTCGCCCGCGACGCCGCGGAAATAACATTCGCCGCCAATCGCGCCGTACAGCACGGTGTTACCGACGATGATGTTTTCTTCCGGTGTGATCGGGCAGTCTTTCGGCGGATACACGATCAGCTTGCCGCCGGACAGGCCCTTGCCGACATAGTCATTGCCTTCGCCTTCCAGTTCCAGCGTCACGCCATGCGCGACCCAGGTGCCGAAACTCTGGCCGGCCACGCCCTGGAACTTGATGTGGATGGTGTCGTCGGGCAGACCTTCATGGCCGTATTTCTCGGCCACGCGCCCGGACAGCATGGCGCCGACGGTGCGATTGATATTGCATACCGGCGATTCGAATTTCACTGCTTCGGCGCGTTCCAGCGCTGGTGCGGCCTGTTCGATCAGCTTGTTGTCCAGTGCCTGGTCGAGGCCATGATCCTGTTCCTTGCACTGGTAGACTTTTTCGCCTTCGGCAATGGCTGGCATGTGCAGGATGCGCGAGAAATCCAGACCCTTGGCCTTCCAGTGATTGATGGCCTTGCGCATATCCAGCTTGTCCATGCGGCCGATCATCTCGTCGAACTTGCGGAAGCCGAGTTGCGCCATCAGCTGGCGGATTTCCTCGGCGACGAAGAAGAAGTAATTGACCACGTGTTCCGGCTTGCCGGTGAAACGCTTGCGCAGTTCCTCGTCCTGGGTGGCGACGCCGACCGGGCAGGTGTTGAGGTGACACTTGCGCATCATGATGCAGCCTTCGACGATCAGCGGCGCGGTGGCAAAGCCGAATTCGTCCGCGCCCAGCAGCGCGCCGATCACGACGTCGCGACCAGTACGCATGCCGCCATCGACCTGTACGGTGATGCGGTCACGCAGTTTGTTCAGCACCAGCGTCTGGAAGGTTTCGGCCAGGCCGATTTCCCAGGGCGAACCCGCGTGCTTGATCGAGGTCAGCGGGGACGCACCGGTTCCGCCGTCATAACCGGCGATAGTGACATGATCCGCGTGTGCCTTGGCAACACCGGCCGCAACCGTGCCGACGCCGACTTCGGAAACCAGCTTCACACTGATGCGTGCCTTCGGATTGACGTTCTTCAGATCGTGAATCAGCTGTGCCAGATCTTCGATCGAATAGATATCATGATGCGGCGGTGGCGAAATCAGGCCGACGCCCGGCGTGGAGTGACGCACCTTGGCGATCCATTGATTGACCTTGTGGCCGGGCAGCTGGCCACCTTCACCGGGCTTGGCGCCCTGCGCCATCTTGATCTGGATATCGTCGGCATTCACCAGTTATTGGGTGGTGACACCTAAGCGGCCGGAGGCCACCTGCTTGATGGCGGAGCGCATGGAATCGCCGTTTTCCAACGGCTTGAAGCGCGAGCGTTCTTCGCCGCCTTCGCCGGTGTTGGATTTGCCGCCGATACGGTTCATGGCAATCGCCAGCGTGGTGTGCGCTTCCCAGGAGATGGAACCGAAGGACATGGCGCCGGTGGCGAAACGCTTTACGATTTCCTTGGCCGGTTCGACGTCATCCAGCGGGATTGGCTCACCAGCAAACTTGAAATCAAACAGGCCGCGCAGCGTCAGCAGGCGTTCATTCTGTTCGTTGATCAGCTGGGCGTATTCGGCATAGGTCTTGGCGTCATTGGCGCGCGAGGCATGCTGCAGCTTGCCGATGGTTTCCGAGGTCCAGGCGTGATCTTCGCCGCGAATACGGAAGGCATAATCGCCGCCCACATCCAGCGCGTGCTGGTAAATCGGGTTATCGCCAAAGGCGTCGCGATGCCAGCGCACGGCTTCGGCGGCGACTTCCTCGATACCGATGCCTTCGATGGTGGTCACGGTGCCGGCGAAATATTGCTCGACGAAGCTGCTCTTGAGGCCCACGGCGTCGAATATCTGGGCGCCGCAATAAGACTGGTAAGTGGAAATGCCCATCTTGGACATCACCTTGAGCAGGCCCTTGCCGATCGCCTTGATGTAACGCTTGTGCGCATCGGTTTCGCTGATCGGGTCTTTCTTCAGATCGCGAATCAGGCAGGAGATGGTTTCGAATGCGACATAGGGGTTCACCGCTTCCGCGCCATAGCCCGCCAGGGTGGCGAAGTGATGCACTTCGCGCGCGGCGCCGGTTTCGATGACCAGGCCGGCTTCGGTGCGCAGGCCTGCTTTTACCAGGTGGTGATGCACGGACGAGGTGGCCAGCAGTGCCGGTACCGGCAGATTCTCGGCCGAAACGCTGCGATCCGACAGAATCAGAATGTTGTAGCCATCGCGCACCGCCTGTTCGGCCGCGGCGCAAATACGCTCAACGGCCGGGGCCATGCCCGCCGTACCTTCGCCGGCCGGGTAGCAGATGTCGATGGTCGTTGTCTTGAAGGCACCGTTGGTGTTCTTCTCGATGTTGCGGATACGCTCCAGGTCCTTGTTGGTCAGGATCGGTTGCGTCACTTCCAGGCGCATGTGATGACCGGCGGCATCCTGATCCAGCAAATTCGGACGCGGACCGATCAGCGACACCAGCGACATGACCAGTTCTTCGCGGATCGGATCGATCGGCGGATTGGTCACCTGGGCAAAGTTCTGCTTGAAATAGTTCGCCAGCGGCTTGGCCTTGTTGGACAACACGGCGATGGGATTATCGGCGCCCATGGAGCCAATAGCTTCCTGACCGGAGACCACCATCGGCGTCATCAGAATCTTGATGTCTTCCTGGGTGAAGCCGAACGCCTGTTGACGGTCCAGCAACGTTTCCGCATCCATACCCTTGATGTCCGCGGCGGCGGGCAGGTTCTTCAAATGAATCTGGGTCTTGTCGAGCCATTCCTTGTACGGATGGCTGGAAGCCAGTTCGGCCTTGAGCTCGGCGTCATCGATGATGCGGCCCTGTTCCATGTCGATCAGGAACATCTTGCCGGGCTGCAGGCGCCATTTCTTGACGATCTTGCTGGCTGGGATATCCAGGACACCCATTTCCGAGGCCATCACTACCAGATCGTCATCGGTGATCAGGTAACGCGCCGGACGCAGACCGTTACGGTCCAGGGTGGCACCGATCTGGCGGCCGTCGGTAAAGGCCACAGCAGCCGGGCCGTCCCAGGGTTCCATCAGTGCGGCGTGGTATTCGTAGAAGGCGCGGCGTTTTTCGTCCATGGTGGGGTTGCCGGCCCAGGCTTCCGGGATCAGCATCATCATGGCGTGCGCCATGGAGTAACCGCCGGCGACCAGCAGTTCCAGCGCGTTGTCGAAACAGGCCGAATCGGATTGACCTTCCGGGATCAGCGGCCAGACCTTTTCCAGGTCGGCGCCGAACAGCTCGGAGGCCATGGAATGCTTGCGTGCGCGCATCCAGTTGACATTACCGCGTACGGTGTTGATTTCACCGTTGTGGGCAATCATGCGGAATGGGTGCGCCAGATCCCAGGAGGGGAAGGTGTTGGTCGAGAAACGCTGATGCACCAGCGCCAGCGCAGACATCATGCGCTCGTCCTTCAGGTCCTGGAAATAGGCATCGACCTGGTTGGACAGCAGCATACCTTTATAAACGATGGTGCGGCTCGACAGCGAGGGGATGTAGAAATTTTCCGCGCCTTCCCAGCCGGAATCGCGCACGGCGTTTTCGATCACCTTGCGGATGATGAACAGGCGGCGTTCCAGGTCGTTACCGGTTTCGCAGCCTTCGCCCATGCCGATGAAGACCTGGCGAACGACCGGTTCGACCGGCAATACGCTGTGGCCCAGGCAACTGTTATCGGTCGGCACATCGCGCCAGCCGAGCAGGGTCTGGCCTTCGTCGGCGATGGTTTTCTCGATCAGCGCTTCGCACTCGGCGCGGGTCTGGGCGTTCTGCGGCAGGAACAGCATGCCAACGCCGTACTCGCCCAGCGCGGGCAGGGTCATACCGAGCGCGGCGCATTCTTCGCGCAGGAACAGGTCCGGCATCTGCATCAGGATGCCTGCACCATCGCCCGCCAGCGGATCGGCGCCAACCGCGCCGCGATGGGTCAGGTTTTCGAGAATTTTGAGGCCCTGGCGAACAATGGCGTGACTTTGTTGCCCCTTAATATTGGCGACAAAACCGACACCGCAGGCGTCATGCTCGTTGTTGGGGTCATAGAGACCTTGCTTAGGCGGCAAAGCACCACGACTCATGGCCGAACCTCTCTAGTATTTAAGTCTTTGTTAAATCAGGTGAACCGCTGCGGAACAGGGGGACTGGTACAGGACACAGTGCCAGGGCGTTCCTCTGGCGGCTGGCAAGTATAGCGCCGGGACCCGGGTGGTTCAATCTGCCCGGTAGGGGGAGGCGGGAGGAATTCCGCGCAGAATCAGGGAGATCATCGAGTCGAGGGCGCTGTGGTCAAGGTTTTGCCGCTTCGCGGACGGCGGCAAAAGTACGCGGCCAGGGCTTGGTGGCTTTGAGGCTGGCGGGCAAGGTGGCGGACTGGGCGCTGGCCTTGTCCGGGAAATCGCCATAGATGACGCTGTACCAGGGTGCGCCCTTGCGCTCACTCACGATAATGGCCGCCTTGTCGTCCAGCCTGTGATCCTTGAGATAGGTCTCGGCAGAGGACTTTTGGCTCAGGCCGACCAGCTGCAGGGTGTAATGATCATCCGCGGCGGCGGCCACCCAGGCAGGTAGCGTGGATGCAGGGGGTGCGGCTGGTGCAGGTTTGGGTGGTTCGACTTCGGCATTGCTCGGCGCGGGAGCTGCCGCGACGGTGTCCAGTTTTGCCAGTTCCTGATCGACCGCGGATTGCAGCGCGCTCACGGCCGCGTCGGGTGCCGGTTTTTCTGCGGGTTCTGGGGTGGGCGCGGCTGTGGCTTCGGCCGGTGCCGCTTCGAGCTGGCTCAGCTGGGTTTCAGCAGGCGCGGGTTCCTGGGGTGCTGCTGTGGCCGGAGTCGGCTCGGGTTGTTTAGGTTGCGGTTTTTTGACCGTGATTACGGGCTCCACGGCTTCCTTGACGCGTTTTTCCGGCGGTGTGCGCACGATGGGCGTGACCGCGCTGTCGTCGGTATCCGGTTGTGCCCCTTCGGTATCGATGGGCTGGATTTCCGGCGGCAATGTGAGTGCCTGGGTTTCCAGGTCGACGGGCAGGCCTTCGTCCTGGTCGAACAGTCCGGAAAACCAGGCTATCGCGACCACCAGCACCACGGCCCCCGCGCCGAGTACAGGTGCAGGCAAAGGGAGCTTGATATTACTCGGCATGAACCCTGCGCTTTCGGTCGGCCTGGGTTTGGCCGGTTTTTCAGCGGCGGTTTTTTTCGCCGCCAGCTTGCGTTCGATGGTCTCGCTCAGGGTTTCGCGGGCATAGATATTCAGCTGGCCGGGTAGTCCACCCGCGGCCTTGTGCATGGCCTCGACCTCGGTGCTGGAAAAAGGGCTGTCGCCGGAATAGCCGGCAATGGCCAGTCGATACATTAAATAGGCGGCGCTCTGCTGGGTGTCGAAAGGCTGCATGTCCAGCCGGTGCGCGATCGGGTTGCGCGGGTTATTGAGGCCCAGTGTCATCAGGCGCGCGTCCAGCGAAGGGTCGCCAAGCAGGATGATGCGCAGGTAACGCAGGGCTTCCTGCGGTGATTCGCCAAGGTTGAGCAGCGACGAGAGGCTGTCGTCGCCGAGCCTGTCCGCGTCATCAATGACGATCACGGCCAGGCCGGCGTCCTGCTGCAGACTCCTGGCGTGCTGGATGAGTTCGCGGCCCATCATGGCGCTGTCGTCGCCGTAAGGGGTGTTGAAGAAATCGGCCATGTCGTGCAGCAGGTGGGAGGCCGACGCATATTTGCCGCCATCGAGATGGCAGATGCGCCAGCTGTCCTTGGCGCGCAGCTTGAACTGGCTGAGCAGGGTGCTCTTGCCGCTGCCTTCGGGCCCGGCAATTAACAGCAGCTGGTCACCGAACTGGGTCAGATGTTGCAGCAGGTCCAGGCGCTGCATCAGGCCAGGGTCGGCATAGAAGAAGTGATTATCGAGTGTGTTGCGGAAGGGATCCTGCTGCAGGTTTAACGCCGCCACATAATCGGTCAAAGCACCCAGTCGCTCGCTGTTCATTGGTTTGGACGTTCCTCGCCCTGAAAGAAGACCACGCGGTAACCCCGCTTCAGTTGTTCATCTCGTACCCTGATCATTGCCTGTTGTGCCTCGTCCTTGTTTATATAATGTTCTTTTTTCAGGCGTCCGCCCGCTCCTTGATAACCCCATTCACGCACCAATGTCCAGCCCTCCAGTAAATCTTCCTGCAAATGCAGGTGATAATAACGCGGCACCTGGCCTTCTGACGGCGGGATTTGCATGTAAATGCGCATTGTCAGGTCAGTTCTTTCGGGTTAAACACCCGTTCATATTCCGCGATGGCGAAGCGATCCGTCATGCCGGCAATATAATCCGCCACGCCACGCGCGCGGCCGGGCTCGCCATGATCGGCCTGCAGGCGCGCGACATAACGTTGCGTCTGATCAGGTAGCAGGCGCGTATCCGAGAGAAAGGCTTCAAACAGCGCCTTGATTACCCGAACCGCCTTGGCGGTCATGCGATGCACGCGATAGTGCTGATAAAGCTCGGTGCGCAGGAAACGCTTCAGCGCCAGGTTTTTCTCGCGCATCTGGTCGCTGAAAGCAATGATTGTCTCGGGGTGGCGGCGCACGGCGTCGACTGAATCCGGCTGAATGTCGCCCAGTCGTTGCTGGCTTGTCTGGACCAGGTCGACCACCTGGCTGCCGATCAGATCACGCACGATTTCATAGATGATGCGCCGTTCCGACAGGTCAGGATATTGTTGGCGCAGCCGTTCGTAGGGTTCGGCGATAATGGCGTAATCCAGCAATTGCTCCAGGCTGATAAGGCCCGAGCGCAGCCCGTCATCCACGTCATGGCTGTTATAGGCGATTTCATCGGCCAGGTTGGTGAGTTGTGCCTCCAGGCTGGGCTGGGTTTTCTCGATAAACCGTTGGCCAATGGCACCCAGGGTTTCCGCGTTTTTGATCGAGCAGTGTTTGAGGATGCCTTCGCGGGTTTCAAACATGAGGTTCAGGCCGTCGAATTCGGCATAACGCTGTTCCAGTTTGTCGACCACGCGCAGCGACTGCAGGTTGTGTTCGAAGCCGCCAAACTCTTGCATGCAATCATTCAGCGCGTCCTGTCCGGCGTGACCGAAAGGCGTGTGTCCAAGATCATGCGCCAGCGCGACGGCCTCGGTTAATTCTTCATTGAGTTGCAGGGCGCGGGCGATGGTGCGCGCAATCTGGGCAACTTCGACCGAGTGAGTCAGGCGGGTGCGGAACAGGTCGCCTTCATGGTTCACGAACACCTGGGTCTTGTATTCCAGGCGGCGAAACGAGGCGGAATGAATAATCCGGTCGCGATCGCGCTGGAACTCGGTGCGAAAGGTCGGCGCCGATTCCGGTTTCAGGCGGCCACGCGAAGCCGTTGCCGTCGCGGCGTAAGGCGCCAGGTTGCGTTCAGAGACCGCATCCATGGTCAGCCCAGGGCCTGATCCAGGGTGCGGTTGAGTTTGTCCGCGGAAAAATCGCTGGTGACGACTGACTGACCAATGCCTTTCATCAGCACCAGCCGCAGGCCGCCATCCAGGACCTTTTTATCCACCGCCATGAGATCGAGAAACTGTTGCGTCGTCATTTCCCTGGGTGGGTGAGTGGGCAGCCTGGCGCGTTCGAGCAGAGTGCGTACTCGATCAAGTTCGGCGGAAGTGAGCCAGCCTTCCTCGGCGGAGAGTTCGGCCGCCATCAGCATGCCGGTGCCGACCGCTTCGCCGTGCAGCCATGCACCATAGCCCATGCCGGTTTCGATGGCGTGACCGAAGGTATGACCCAGGTTGAGCAATGCGCGTTGACCGGCTTCTTTTTCATCGGCAGCCACCACTTCGGCCTTGTTGCGGCAGGAGCGTTCGATGGCATAGGCGAGCGCGGCCGGGTCGCGGTCGTTCAGCTTGTCGATGTTGGCTTCCAGCCAGGTGAAGAACTCGAGGTCACGGATCAGTCCGTATTTGATGACTTCGGCAATGCCGGCGGCGAGTTCGCGGTCGTCCAGGGTATTCAGCGTGTCAGTATCCGCCAGCACCACATTGGGCTGGTGGAAGGCGCCGATCATGTTTTTCCCGAGTGGGTGGTTGACCCCGGTTTTTCCGCCGACCGAGGAATCGACCTGCGCCAGCAGGGTAGTGGGAATCTGGATGAAGTCGACGCCGCGTTGATAGCTGGCCGCAGCGAAGCCGGTAATATCGCCGACCACGCCACCGCCGAGCGCCACCAGGGTGCACTTGCGGTTGAAACGCTGTTGCAACAGGGCATCGAAGATCAGGTTGAGCGTATCGAGAGTTTTGTATTGTTCGCCATCGGGCAGCTCGACGACCTGGGTATTAAAGCCGTTCAGGCCCTGCAACGCTTTCTCCAGGTACAGCGGGCCGACGGTGGTGTTGGTGACCAGCATGACCTGCTTGCCATGAATATGCGGCGCGAGCAGTTCGGGTTTGCCCAGCAGGTTACTGCCAATATGGATGGGATAGCTGCGCTCGCCCAGATCAACCAATAGTGTGTTCATTGCCAATTCTTGGAGCCGGTGAAAGCCGCCACTATAAGCCATTGTGCGGCAATCAATAAAGTCTGGCTGGATTTAATTCTCTTTGAGCCAGTCGGTGATCTGGTGCACCACATCTTTCACGGAGCGGCCATCGGTGTTGACGACAATGTCGGCGATTTCGCGGTACAGGGGTTCGCGTTCCGCCATCAGGGATTCCAGTTTTGCGCGTGGATTTTCCGTTTGCAGCAACGGCCAGTTCCGGTCGCGGTGGGTGCGCGACAATTGTTGATCGACCGTGGTGTGCAGGTAGATGACGGTGCCGCGGCTGGCAAGATGTTGGCGGTTTTCGGGCTGGGTGACGGCGCCGCCGCCGGTAGCGAGCACGATATCCGCGAGCTGGCTTAAATCATCGATTACGGAGATCTCGCGCTGGCGAAAGCCGGTTTCGCCTTCCAGGTCGAAGATTAGCGGTATATCGGCGCCCGTGCGTTTTTCGATCTCGCGATCACTGTCGATAAAGGTACGGTGCAGCGCGCGCGCCAGCTGGCGCCCGATGGTCGACTTGCCGGCCCCCATTGGGCCGACCAAAAACAAACTGCCCGGCTTCATGCCGGGCAGTTATGCCAGTATTGGCGCTGAGTCGCAAGTCGCTTATTCAATCGCCAGGCTCTGCTTGATGATCTTCGGCGTTACGAAGATCAGCAGCTCTGTCTTTTCATCAAGCTTGCGATCCTGGCGGAAGGCTCGGCCGATAACCGGGATATCGCCCAGTACCGGAATCTGATCCTTTTCTTCCAGGAAGGCACGCTCATAGATACCGCCAAGGACAACGGTCTCGCCGTTATCGACCAGTACCTGTGTGACCACGTTCCGGGTTTCGATGCTGGGAACGCCGGAGAAGACTTCGCCGACGTTATCCTTGGAAACATCCAGGTCCATGATGATGCGGTCATCCGGAGTGATCTGCGGAGTCACCTTCAGGGCCAGAACGGCTTCCTTGAAGGAGACGGTAGCAGCACCGGAAGAAGAAGCTTCCAGGTAAGGGATTTCCACGCCCTGGCGAATGACGGCTTCCTTCTGGTTAGAAGTGATGACGCGTGGGCTGGAGACTACCTCACCGCGGCCTTCAGCCTGCATGGCAGACAGTTCCAGACGGAGGAAGTCTCGACCGAAACGTCCAATCAGGAAGTTAACCGCGCCAAAAGGATTGGATACGCGCAGGTCGGTGGTCAGTGCTTCGACTGGTGGGTCGGAATCAGCCGGGTTGGAGATGAAGGGGCCATAGACACCGCTCTGTGACAGATCGCCTTCCAGGCCACCACCTATTACAGATCTTGTAGTGTTGGATGATTCCCACTTGCCCACGCCGAATCGTGCCCCGATGTCCTTGGCAAAGTCATCGTTGGCAATAACGATGCGGGATTCGATCAGCACCTGGCGAATTGGGATATCAAGCTTGGTGACCAGATCGCGGATTTCTTCCAGCTTGTCCGCGGTGTCTTTCAATAACAGGGTGTTGGTGCGTTCGTCGACGACAACCGAACCACGATCCGACATCAGCTTGGTGTCAATGTTGCCGCCCTTGACTTCACCTTTCTTGTCGCCAACCAGCAGGACGGCGATCTCGCGGGCCTTGGCATAGTTGACCTGAACGTACTCGGTATACAACGGAGCCAGTTCTTCAATCTGTTTCTGGGATTCCAGTTCCAGCTTTTCACGGGCGGCGATTTCCTCGCCCGGTGCCACCAGGATTACATCGTCGTTCTTGCGCATGGCAAGACCCTTGGTCTTCAACACGATATCCAGTGCCTGATCCCAGGGAACATTTTGCAGGCGCAATGTCAGGTTGCCGGTGACGGTATCGCTGACCACGATATTGGTGCCGGTGAAGTCAGCAATCAATTGCAGCACTGAACGAACCTCGATGTCCTGGAAGTTCAGCGACAGGCGTTCGCCGGTGTAACCGATCTGGTCGCGTTTGCGCTTCTCGATTTCTTCCTTGGTGGTTTCCTTGATTTCAACCGTGAAGACGTTGTCTGTCTGGTAGGCGACATACTCGTAAGGCGCCTTGGCGCTGATATTCATGCGTACATTGTTGCCGGAGCTGTAGGTGTCGATCAGCTCAACAGGAGTGGCAAAATCCAGTACATCCAGGCGACGCGCCAGATCCTGCGGCAGCGAGGTGCTGATAATATCCAGAACAACCTTACCGGCTTCCTGGCGCATATCAATCGGAGTGGATGCATCAGAGAGAGTAATGACGATACGTCCTTCGCCCTGCTCGCCGCGACGGAAATCAACATTCTCGACGCTTGGGCCTGTCGCAACCCTGGCTTTGGCTGGGGAGCTGGCTGCCGTCGCAGCTGCACTTGCTTTGCGTTCCGATACGGCTTCCGCAACAGCGGCTGAAGGGTCTTTCAGGGTGATGATGATGTCGTTGCCGGACACGCTGGTGTTGTAAGGTGTTAACTCGACGAGATTCAGTACGACGCGGGTGCGGCCCTGGGCTTCGACAGCCATCAGGCTTTTAGCCAGTCCAACGCCAATGGTTTGCGAGCGGGAAGCCAGTTCGCTGCGGGTGTCAGCCAGATCCAGCGCGATGCGTGCCGGATTATCGATGGTGAAGCTCACCGGTTCAGCGGGAGGTTCGCTCATTTTCAGGATGATTTGAACCTGATTGCCGGGCAAAGCGCCTACGTCAACCGATTGAAGAACGTTTTCTGCCCAGGCGCTGGTGATGGTGAGCAGACCTGCGACACCGACCAGGGCATGTTTCAGAGAGTTAACGTAAATTTTTGCTTTGCTTGACATCATCATTCCTAATTCCCCCATGGGATTATTCGCTGAGTGCGAGTGAGGCAGAACGTTCCATCCAGCCTCCTAGCCCATCCGGTACGATTTCCATTAATTCAATCTCGTATTCATCGATAAAAATAATTTTGCCATGGTTCTGGCCAAGGTAATTGCCTGGCTGAACGCGATGAATGGTGTTGTCCGATGCCTGCACCAGCGCCCATGAGCTACCATGTTGCCCCAGTGTGCCGACCATCCGCAGCGTATCGAGCGGGAAATCTTCCAGTGCTTCGCGGGGACGATTGACATCAGGTCGAATGCCCGGGCCATCATCAGGTGTCAGCATGCGATCGATCTGGCCGCTGACGCTGGGGGCAAACGGGTTACGCAGGTTGCTCGCCTGATACAGGAATGTTTCGTAAGGCTTGAACTCGGGCAGAGGTTCAATCCGTGTATGTTGCTTGCTACGCGTATTCTCGACGAAGGTTTGCAGGTCCTGGGTATCGCTTCCGGAACAACCTGAAATCAGGGCGGCCATGGCGAGCAGCGTAGAAACGCGTTGAATCATGTTGGCTTGATTCATTTTTTCTTCGCTCCTTTCTTCGCTTTGCTCTTCCCTTTGGTGTCTGCTTCCTTCTTGCTTGGCAGCTCGTCTTCATCCAGGTAGCGGTAAGTCTTGGCGGTCAGTTCCATGACAAGATCGCCAGAGCTGAGGTCGTCGTTTTTATTGGCTGCTGGCGGTGCGATAGCAACATCATGAATGGTGACAATGCGCGGCAGGGCGGCCACGCCGCTGACAAAATTGCCGAACTCGTGATAAGAACCCTTGACCTTGATGCTGATGGGCAGCTCGGCGTAGAAGTCCTTGGGTGTTTCGGTCTCTGGCTTGAACAGTTCGAATTCCAGGCCGCTCGCCAGGCCAGTCTGGGAAACATCAACCAGCAGATCGGCAACTTCGGTTTTATTCGGCAGCTGGCGCAGCATGGTGCCGAAACTCTGTTTCATTTCTTCGAGTTGCTGTTTATAGGCGTCCAGGTTGGCCGCCTTGGCTGCATTGGTTTCAAACTGTTTCTTTAGTTCAACTTCCTTTTTCTCGGCCTGTTCCAGCGACAGAAGCTGGTCCTTTACATCAAACCAGTAGCCAAGAAACAGAACGGCTACAGCCACCAGTGCAATAACGAATATCCGTACCGGTAGCGGCCACTCGGGGATGTTGGAAAAATCTAGATCATTGATATCGATTTCCGAGAGATTCATGAATTGCCTCCCTCGTCATCCGTTCTGGGTTGGGTTTGCTTGGCCCGCAAAGTAAATTTTGCAACCCGGCTACGATCGATCTTCTGAGTCTCGATCACATCCAGTACAGGTTTATCCAGCCAGGCGGAACCTTCGATGTTACGCATGTAGGCGGAAACGCGCGCATTGGACTGGGCTTCACCCTGCATTTGAATGGAGTCCCCTTTCTGTACGAAGTTGATGAGATGCACGCCATCGGGCAGTGTTCTTACCAGTTCATCCATCAGGTGCACGCTCTGTGGGCGATTGCTCTGCAATTCCTGAATCACGTTCATGCGCGCCAGCAGATTTTCCTTGGTAGCTTCCAGTTCCTCGATTTCCTGAATCTGCTTCTCAACTTTCTTGATTTCGCCTTCCAGGAAGTTGTTGCGGTTGTTCTGCCCGGTAATCATGCCATCGACCTGAATGTGAATCAGGCCCCAGATGCCAGCGGCGATTACCGCGACACCGCCCGCAATAAAGGCAAATTCCTGTTGTTTCTCTTTGCGCTTTTTCTCGCGCCAGGGTAATAGGTTGATATAAGCCATAGTCCTTGTAGCTCCTTAACGCGGTCCAAAGGCGCGCAGCGCGAGGCCGCAGGCGATCATGAGTGCCGGCGCATCATTACTCAATGTCTGAGGTTTGATACGAGGAGCCAGCGACATGTTGGCAAAGGGGTTGGCAATCACGGTATCGATGCCAACGGTATCCTGAATGAGAACATCCACGCCCGGGATGGAGGCGCTGCCACCGGCCAGTACGATCTGGTCAACCGAGTTGTACTGGCTGGAAGAGAAGAAGAATTGCAGGGAGCGATTGACCTGTTGCGCCATCGCTTCCTTGAAAGGTTCCAGCACTTCCGGCAGGTAGTTGTCCGGCAGACCGCCCTGGCGTTTTGCCATGCCGGCTTCCTCATAGGAAAGGCCGTAGCGACGCATGATTTCCTCGGTCAGCTGCTTGCCGCCGAACACCTGGTCGCGGGTGTAAATGATTTTCAGGTCATGCAGCACGCTCAGCGTGGTCATGGTGGCGCCCACGTCAACAATGGCGATAGTCTTTTCGATGCCCTGGTCGGGAAGCTGTTCCGCGATCAGCGCAAAGGCGTTTTCCAGCGCATAGGCTTCGATGTCGACAATCTCGCCTTCCAGCGAGGCGCTTTCCACGGAGGCGACGCGCATATCGACGTTTTCACTGCGCGATGCGGCCAGCAATACGTCAACTGTATCCGGGTTATTGGCGGATGGGCCAAGCACTTCGAAGTCACGATAGACTTCTTCCAGTGGGTATGGGATGTACTGGTCAGCCTCAAGATCAATTTGCGCTTCCAGGTCGGTGCTGGAGAGTGAGGCTGGCATGGGAATGACTTTGGTGATGACGGAAGAGCCTGCTACGGCGACAGCAGCGTGTTTGGCACGTGTCCCGGAACGTTTGAGCGCGCGTCTGATGGCTTCGCCAACGGCTTCCGCATCAGTGACGCTCTTTTCCACCACCGAGTTGGGGGGGAGTGGCTCCACTGCGTAGCTTTCTACACGGTAACGGTCGCCGGATTTGCTGAGTTCCAGCAACTTGACGGCCGTTGAACTGATGTCCAGCCCAAGGATGGGTGGCTTTTTACGTTTGAGTATATTCGCCAGTGGCACCGTCGTGTCCTTAACTTTTCCCTTAAATTTGTTTGGCTTGCGCCTTAAATATCCCTTTCAGCATTAAAAGACATGCCCAATAGCTTGTCAACATAATGTTTATGAGGTGGCGCGGTTACGAATTTGGTATCGGAAGTTTTACAGTTTCCTTTATAGTGATGTTTTGAAAACCTTCACATATTCGACTGTTTTCTGAGTTATTATCCTGCCGATGAAAATTTTTCGTGTGTTTCTATGGGCTGTTCTCAGCCTCGCTGCTTTGGGCGCCATTTCCATCGCAGGACTGTACCTTTATATAGAGCCCCAGCTTCCCTCTGTCGATACCTTGCGAGACGTTCGTTTTCAGGTGCCGATGCGGATTTACACCGCCGATGAGCAATTGGTAGCCGAATTTGGCGAGAAGCGCCGGGTTCCGGTGGCGATTGACGAGGTCCCTCAACCTCTCATTCAGGCGTTCCTTGCCGCGGAAGACGACCGTTATTTTGAGCACCCTGGCGTCGACTATCAAGGGTTATTGCGTGCTGCGTTCGAATTAATCCGCACGGGTGAAAAGCGCCAGGGCGGCAGCACCATCACCATGCAGGTGGCGAGAAACTTTTTCCTGAGCGCGGAAAAGAGCTATCTGCGCAAGATCACCGAGATTTTCCTGTCACTTAAGATTGAGAAAGAACTCACTAAAAATCAAATACTTGAGCTTTATCTTAACCGGATTTTCCTGGGTCACCGCGCCTACGGAGTCGGGGCGGCTGCCCAGGTGTATTACGGTAATACGCTGGAAAATCTCCGTCTCGACCAGATTGCCGTGATTGCCGGTCTGCCCAAGGCGCCCTCGCGCGACAACCCGGTCAGTAACCCGGAACGTGCCCGTGAACGGCGGGATTATGTGCTGCGTCGCATGTACCACCTGGACTTTATCGATGCGGCGCAATACAAGGCGGCGGTCACCGCGCCAATCGATGCTTCCCTGCATAGCGCTTCGGTCGAGGTGGAAGCCTCCTATGCGGCGGAAATGGCTCGGGCCGAACTCTATGAGCGATTCGGTGATGCAGCCTACACCGAGGGCTACCAGGTGCATCTCACCATCGATAGCCGCCACCAGGCGGCAGCCAACCGCGCACTGCGCAATGCCCTGCATGAGTACGACCAGCGCCATGGCTATCGAGGCCCCGTCGCGCAGTGGGATCTGGCGGCACTGAATGAGGCGGAGCGTCTGGATAAACTGCAGCGCGTGGCGCGCGTTGCCGACCTGCAGCCCGCGCTGGTTACTGGATTGCAGGAAAAGTCGGCCACGGCCTTGCTGGTGGATGGGCGCACGATAGAGCTGCCATTGGCATCGATGGAATGGGCGCAGCGCTTCATTTCGGAAAATCGCCGTGGTGCAGTGCCCAAGTCGGTGGATGCCGTAGTGGCCGAAGGCGACGTGGTTTATCTAAGCTTCAATGCAGAAGACCAGACCTGGCGGCTCAGCCAGTTGCCCGCCATTCAGGGCGCGCTGATCGCATTGAATCCTGAAAATGGCGCGACGCAGGCTGTTGTCGGTGGTTATGCCTTCCAGCATTCCAAGTTTAACCGCGCGGTACAGGCCGAGCGGCAGCCGGGTTCCGGGTTCAAGCCCATCATCTATTCAGCCGCGCTGGAAAACGGCTTCACCCCGGCCAGTATCATTAACGATGCGCCGGTGGTGTTTGACGATCCGGGGCTGGAACGCGCCTGGCGACCGGAGAATTACAGCGGCCGGTTCTATGGCCCGACGCGGTTACGCGAGGCACTGACGCATTCGCGCAACCTGGTATCGATTCGCCTGTTGCAGGCTATCGGGGTACGCACGGCCGTGGACTATGCCGAGTTGTTCGGCTTCAGTCGGCAGCAGTTGCCCAGGGATCTGTCGCTGGCGCTCGGCAGCGCCAGCGCTACACCGCTGCAGATGGCGCGCGCCTACAGTGTTTTTGCCAATGGTGGCTATCTGGTCGATCCTTATTTGATTGCGCGCATTCATGACAGCCAGGGTGAGCTGATCTTTGAAGCAAACCCCCAAACCGTTTGTCGGGAATGCGAGCAGCTGAATGACGTTGAAGCAGCTATCGTGGAGCCGGTGGTCAATGCGCCTGATTCCGAGTCCGGTGAGGCGTTGGTGCAGGTTGAACCGGCGGTGGCGTCACGCGTCATTGAAGCGCGCAATGCCTGGTTAATGCAGTCGTTGATGAAGGATGTCGTCAAGCTGGGGACGGGCAGAAAGGCCCTGCAGCTCGGGCGCGGCGATATCGCGGGTAAAACGGGCACCACCAATGATCAGCGCGATGCCTGGTTCAGCGGATTTTCGCCGGCGCTGGTGACGATTGCCTGGGTCGGGTTTGATAATCTTGCGCCGCTTGGCAATGGTGAAACCGGTGGTCGGGCTGCCTTGCCGATGTGGATTGATTACATGCGTGAGGCGTTGAACGGTGTGCCGGAAATCGAGCGCGAGCCGCCGGAAGGTCTGGTGACTGTCAAGATCGATCCGGATACAGGTTTGCTGGCATCCAGTAATCTGCCTTCGGCTATTTTTGAAACCTTCCGTGTAGAAGATGTGCCGCAAGCCAGTAGTGCCAGCACGGCATCTCCCGGCAGGGGGGCGGGTGCGCCGGATAATGCCGTGATTGAATTATTCTAGCGCCGCCATGGCAACCAAACCCAGACTGCATACCCGGGATAAACAGATGCGCACCCTGATTGCACAGGAAGCCGCGCGCCTGATGGCCATCGACGGTGTGCGCGACTTTGGTGTCGCCAAGCGCAAGGCGGCTGAACGGCTGGGTGCGCCGGATACGCAAAATCTGCCGCGCAATATCGAGGTGGAAGCGGAGCTGGTGGCGTATCAGTCATTATTTATGGGGGAGAATCAGCCCCAGCAGTTGACCCGACTGCGCGATGCGGCATTGAACGCGATGCAATTCTTCAAGGCTTTTGAACCACGCCTGACCGGCTCCGTCCTGAGTGGAACCGCGGGCCAGCATTCCGATGTCAATTTGCACCTGTTTGCGGAGACGCCGGAAGAGGTGGTGTTGCATTTGATTAATGCCGGGATTCCATTCGATGATCTGGAGCGGCGTTTTCGGCTGAACCGGGAAGTGTCTGAAACCCTGCCGGCGATGCGTTTCATCGCTGACGGCGTTACTGTTGAAGTTGTGGTTTTCCCCCTGAACGGGTTGCGTCAATCGCCGTTGAGTGCGGTGGATGGAAAGCCGATGGAGCGAGCATCGATTGCCAGGGTGGAAGCGTTGTTGGCTGAAGAAAAAGATTAAATATTTGCAGCTAAATTCAATCTCGTCTGCTATTTGATTCGTCATTCCGGCGAAGGCCGGAATCCAGGAAACTATAAATACTGGACCCCGGCCTTCGCCGGGGTGACGCGGTGCTTAAACCGGCGCCTCGGGGTAGTGCGCAGGATAGGGTTCACGGGCCGCACCGGTATCCACTGCCGCACGGGCAATCGCCGGTGGTACATAATCACCCAGTCGGGGATCGAGCGGTTTCGGGATGATGTACTCCGGGCCGAATTCCAGGTGATCAATTTTATAGGCGGCAAGCACGGCTGCGGGAACCGGCTGATGCGTGAGTGCACGCAAGGCATGAACCGCGGCGACCTGCATTTCGCGATTAATGGTTCGGGCATGCACGTCCAGCGCGCCACGGAAAATGAAGGGAAAGCCCAGTACGTTGTTCACCTGGTTGGGGTAATCGCTGCGGCCGGTTGCCATGATCAGGTCGTCGCGTGTTTTCAGAGCGATCTCCGGGCGAATCTCGGGGTCCGGGTTGGATAGCGCAAAGACGACGGGTTTGTCTGCCATGCTTTTCAGCATGTCGGTGGTCATGAGATCCGGGCCGGACAAACCGATAAAGACATCGGCATCCTGGCAGGCATCCGCGAGTGTGCGCTTGTCCGTTTCGATTGCAAATGCCTGTTTGTATTCGTTCAGGTCATTGCGCCCGGTGTGAATCACGCCCTTGCGGTCAACCAGCATCATGCGTGAGCGGTTCGCCCCCAGGTGGCACAGCAGGTTCATGGAAGCGATACCAGCAGCCCCAGCGCCCACGCAAACAATAGAACAGTTTTCCAGAGTCTTGCCCTGTAACTCCAGTGCATTGAGCAGTCCGGCGGCGATGATGATGGCCGTGCCGTGCTGGTCATCATGGAACACCGGGATGTTCAGCCGTTCGATCAGCTTTTTCTCGATCTCGAAGCAGCGCGGTGCGGCAATGTCTTCGAGATTGATGCCACCAAAGGTGGGCGCGAGGCGTGCAACGGTTTCAATAAAATCATTTGGGTCGTCGGCGTCGATCTCGATGTCGAAGACATCGATGTTCGCAAAACGCTTGAACAGTACGCCCTTGCCTTCCATGACGGGTTTGCCGGCCAGTGCGCCGACATTGCCCAGTCCAAGTACCGCGGTGCCATCGGTAATGACGCCGACCAGGTTGCCCTTGGCGGTGTATTTGTAGGCGAGATGCTTGTCTGCCGCGATGGCGCGAACCGGTTCGGCAACGCCCGGGCTGTAGGCGAGCGCCAGGTCATCCTGGGTTTCGCAGGGCTTGGTGACATGGGTGGCGACTTTGCCGGGGATGGGGTTTGCGTGATAGTCGAGAGCGCGCTGTTTAAAATCGTCAGCCATGTCGATGGTTTTCCTTCAATACTGTCGTGGCCGGCATGATAGCAACTTGTGTCGGCCGGGCGTAGCGCCGCCAGGGATTATTTTACGATCTTGATGCGCTGGCCGGCGGTGGGTTCTCCGGCAGGATATAAATCATTCAGCAGGCGTAGCTGGGCCTCGGCCTGGTTCGAGATTTTTGATTGCTGCGCAAGCGTGGCGAAACGTGTGCTGTTGTCTGCCGTGATGATCCGGATATGTTGCGGCTGCGCCAGCTGCTTTTCCTCGGCGGTAAGACGATGCAGGCTTTTTGCCGTATTCAGGTACAGCGAATCGTAACGGAAAGGGGTGTCGTTTTTCTCGGTGACGCCGGTAAAGATCAGGGCCTGATCGTCACGGTACAGGACGACAATGCGTGCCAGCGCCGGAGTCTGGCCAATACGGGCGTCGCTGATGCCGGTATAGCCTTCCATGTTATTCAGGCTGATCCGTTCGCCGTTCTGCAGTTCGTTGACCTTGAGGCGTTGTTCAATGAACTGTTGCGGCGAAATCCGCTTGTTGATGTCGGTCATGGTAAAGCGGATCAGGCCATCGTGTTCCGGTGCCAGGGCCTCGACCCGGTCGGCGTGATTTTCCAGCTTCCAGCCGGGTGGGAAGCTCAGTGCGAGATCGAGGTCAAGATGATAAAAGCGGTTGCCACGACGGATGCCTTCCCTGGCGCCATCACCAAATACCAGTCCGTCAATACTGTCCAGGAAGTGATTGCGCTGTTCTCGGTGACCCGTGGGTTTTAATCCATCCGCGGCGGTTACCACCTCTTGCAGTCGGCGGTCATTGTCCGGGTGGGTGGAGAAGACCCCGTGGTAAACATTCGGTTCGCGGCCTTCCTGCTTGGCGAGGTTGCGTTCGAAAACTTCCTGGTTTTTTAGTACGCCAATAACCTTGAGCATGGCGTTTGGTTCATAGCCGGAACGAGCCAGGTATTCCGCGCCAAGGCGGTCTGCTTCCAGTTCGTGCTCTCTTCCATAACCGCGTACCAGTGCCGTACCGGCAATGTTTGCCAGGTCGCCGGCACCGCGCACACCGGTTGCCCCGGCTACGACCGCACCGAGGATGCCGGTGGCGGTAGCGGCGCTATGCTGGCGTACAGAATGACGCGCAGTTACATGGCCAATTTCATGGCCGAGCACGGCCGCGAGTTCCGCTTCCGAATTGAGATAGGCCAGCAGGCCACGGGTGATGTAGATATAGCCTCCGGGCAGGGCAAAGGCGTTGATCTGCTGGCTGTCGAGTACCGTGAAGCGATACACCAGTTCCGGACGGTGACTCTGTTTGGCGAGCTGCGCACCGATTTTCTGCACATAGGCCTTTAACTGCGGGTTATCGTATTCACCCATTTCTTTCAGGATGGCCTGATGGTTCTGGCGTCCGATGGCGATTTCCTGGTCTTCACTCATCAGGACAAAATCGCTGCTGCCGGTGACCGGATTGGTGGCGCAACCGCTGAGCTGGAAAAATGAAATCAGGACAAAAAATGCAGTAAACAGTCGGATCATGATCGGGTCTTTAGTTCAGGCGTCTGATGGCGTTGGGGTGCTGAATATTCATTCTAGGCTGACCATTGCTGGCGTACACCCAGCCGCTGATTTCGACGCGTTTGTTCAGCCATTGGTTCCAGTCCATGCCAGTAAAGTAACTGAGCTGCTCCTTGTCTATGCGCACGGTAAAATCGCCTGACAGGGTGAGCCAGAGGGCGGTTCGGCCGTGGCTGACTTTTTCCAGTATGCCCATGATGCGTTGAAAGCCGCGAGTGGCTTTCGGCAGATTGAAGCTGCTTTTGGCGCGCCAGGCGGACATTTCCCAGACGCCCCGTTTGCTGTCACGGGCCTGTTCGGCCTGCTGCTGGTAACAACTGGCCTGCCAGGTATTGGGTGGAATGGTAATGGCGAAGGCTGAACCCTCGCTTAAGAGTGCCGCAGCCAGGTTGGTGCCATCCGGCAGAAAGGCGTGCGCCAGGGTGCGTCCATAGCGGTCCTGTTTTTCCACTCCCAGACGCAGACCGATTTTGTTATCGCTCGTCTGCAGCAATTGATAGAGCGCAAACTTTGCCTCGTTGGCACCGGGCTCGGTGGGGCGACCATCATGCGACAGCTCGGGCGTGTTGATGCCGATCAGGCGGATACGGCGGCCATCCATGAGGGTGAAGGTGTCGCCATCGTGGATGTGCTGGACAGTGACCTGTTCGTCAATCCGGTCGGGCGGACAGGCCGCGTTTATCTGGGGATGAGTAAAAAGGCAGGCAACAAAAAAGGCGCAGCTCAAGAAGCGCGCCTTGTTTGCTGGAGCCATGCCCATGGGCAAGGCCGGGATTATTTCATGCCGTACTTGCGGCGGAAACGATCCAGACGACCGCCGGTATCCAGGATCTTCTGCTTACCGGTATAGAAGGGATGGCACTGAGAGCAAACTTCGATATTCAGTTCGTGGCCAGCCGTGGAGCGTGTCTGGAAGCTGTTACCGCAGCTGCAAGTCACTGATGCTTCTTCATAATTAGGATGGATGTCGGCTTTCATGCGCGCGTCCTCGATTAAATTCACATAACGCCAGCAGTGTCGCTGACGGAAAGGCGGGCGATAATACGGGAAATAGCGGCCGTCAGCAAGCCCGCCGCGATGGGCTCAGGCGCGGCGGAATGGAATGACGTCGGCGCTATTGCGAACCTGGGGTTTGTCCTCGGTTTCGCCGTCCTTGAGTTGCTGCAGGGTTTCAATCAAACCGCCCTCGCCGGCGAAACGCTCCCACATCATTTTGTTCATCTTGACGCAGGCCGACAGCGGATTGTCGGATACCTTGCGTACCTGGTCGAGTTGCCACTGCAGGCGACGCAAGCGGATTTGAGTGCGTTCCGGGGCGCGCTTGATGGCGGCCTCGATCACCGCAGAGCGCGATTCCTCAAAGCGTTCCGGGTCAGTGTTGGCCAGGTTGGCCCAGTGCTCAAAATCAAAACAGGTAGATTGCTTTTGCGTTTCCACAGCGGTCACCCCTATATCTTGTTTTCTTAGCGTGGTTTCACAGTAGCACGCTGATCCCGGCATGTCATGCATTTGACGACTGAAAAGTGACGCATGGAGATTTAGTGGATCTAAGTTATTGATTTTTTGTGTCAATAAATTGCTGTGGATAAAACTGTGGATGAAATCGCCTCTTTATTAGCATTTTCTTGTCTAATGAAATGCTTGAATTTGGACTGCCGCGCAGCAGGCGCTCATTACCTTAACTAAAACAGCAACATAGTCGTCGAGGTTTAAATAGGCTACACTTCCGCTCCGCGTTACATACGTCTTGAATATTTCCCTTCTGGCTTGTGAATTATGTCTACAGAGCGTGACCCTACGGTGGGTTTTATCAGTCTTGGCTGCCCCAAGGCACTGGTTGATTCGGAGCGTATCCTGACCCGGCTTCGGGCCGAGGGCTATGGTCTCGTGGCGGATTACCAGGGCGCTGACCTGGTGGTGGTGAATACCTGTGGTTTTATCGACAGCGCAGTCGAGGAATCGCTGGAGGCGATCGGCGAGGCCCTGGATGAGAACGGGCGAGTGATTGTCACCGGGTGTCTTGGGGTGCGCGAAGACGAGATTCGCAGCAAGTACCCCAGCGTGTTGTCGGTCACCGGCGCGCATGCCTATGAAGAGGTCATGTCCGCCGTGCACCAGCACCTGCCTCGGCCGCACGATCCTTTCGAGGACCTGATCCCGCCCGGTGGACTCAAGCTTACGCCACGCCATTACGCCTATCTAAAAATATCCGAAGGCTGTAACCACCGTTGCAGCTTCTGCATCATCCCGTCCATGCGCGGCGACCTGGTCAGTCGCCCTGCCGGCGAGGTGTTGGCCGAGGCCGAGGCGCTGGTTGAGAGTGGGGTGAAAGAATTGCTGGTGGTGTCGCAGGACACCAGCGCCTATGGCGTCGATACCAAATACGGCATGAGTTTCTGGGGCGGACGGCCGGTTAAAACGCGCCTCACTGATCTCGCAAAACATCTGGGCGAGTTAGGCGTGTGGGTGCGCATGCATTATGTCTATCCCTATCCGCATGTCGACGAGCTGATTCCGCTGATGGCCGAGGGCAAGATACTGCCTTACCTCGACATGCCGTTGCAGCATGCCAACCGTGACATTCTCAAGGCCATGAAACGCCCGGCGAATGCCGAAAATGCACTGAAGCGGATTGAGCAATGGCGGGAAATCTGCCCGGACATCACTTTGCGTTCGACCTTTATCGTCGGCTTCCCCGGCGAGACCGAGGCGCAATTCGAAGAACTGCTGGATTTCATTCGCGCCGCACAACTGGATCGCGTTGGTTGCTTCACTTATTCGCCGGTAGATGGCGCCAGGGCGAATGAATTGCCGGATCATGTGCCGGAAGAGGTTAAGCAGGAGCGCTTTGAGCGTTTCATGGAGCTGCAAACCGAAATCAGCGAAGAGCGTCTGTACCGCAAGCTGGATCAGAAGATCACCGTGCTGGTGGACGAGATCGATGCGGATGGCGCGCTGGCTCGCAGTGCTGCCGATGCGCCGGAGATCGATGGACTGGTGTTTGTCGATCCGCACCCGTCGTTACAGGTGGGCGAGTTTGTCGAAGTTGAGGTCACGCATACCTCTGAGCATGACCTGTGGGGTAGAGTGGTCGACTAAACGCCTTCCAGGTTCGAATGCGCATCATCTATTCGGTCGAGACGAATTTCCAGCTGGCTGCCGTCGGCATGTTCACCGATTAAATATTCCGCGCCTTCGATAATTTTCAGGTCGGTGGGTGTAATGACTTCAAGGTGTGTCAGGCCGTTGTCGTCTGTCCAGGAAAGCTTGAGTTTTTCCCGGTGCATGATGGCCACTTCATATTGGCTATAGAGACCGCAGTCGATGGGTTTGTAGTCGTCACTCATCATCCCGTCCGGCGAATATGTTGCTCACATTACCTTCGTTATCGACCTCGATATGAATTTCGATAGGTCGACAACAGACCGCGCAATCCTCGATGTAACTTTGAGCGCCAGCACTGGCGTCGATCAGCGCGTCGATGATTTCGCCGCAGTAAGGGCAGCTGATTGACTGTTCATCCAGCATCATCGGGTAAAAAACTCTCCAGTAATTCGTTCAAATATTGCCGACCCTTTTCGGTTGGCATGACACGATCCGTGATTTCGAGTAAGCCGCGTTCGGCCTGGTGCGACAACGCTTCATGCAGGGTTGTCGCGGCAAGGCCGGTGTTCTGCTCGAACTCAGGGAAGGCAAACCCCTGGTTTAACCGCAATGCATTCAACAGAAATTCAAAGCGTGCGTCGTCAATACCGAGAATCTGCTCGCCGCCTGTGAAATGGCGCGTGTTGCAGGCATTGAGATAGTCACGCGGATTTTTTACTTTCCAGCGTCGCACTATCTGTTGTTCGGCGGCCGAGGTGATCTTGCCGTGTGCGCCCGCGCCGATTCCCAGGTAGTCGCCGAATCGCCAGTAGTTCAAGTTATGACGGCACTGTTTTCCATCGCCTGCGTAGGCCGACACTTCGTATTGAGTATAGCCGCTCTCTGCCAGACGGGGCTGGCCGGCTTGTTGAATATCCCATAGCGAGTCATCGTTCGGCAGCGTCGGCGGATGCTTGTGAAAATAGGTGTTGGGTTCCAGCGTCAGTTGATACCAGGAGACATGCGCAGGTTCCAGGTCGATCGCCGTTTGCAGGTCTTCGAGAGCCTCTGCGGTCGTCTGATTCGGCAGACCGAACATCAGATCGAGATTGAAATTATCGAAGCCTGCTGCATGCGCGGCTTCGGCTGCGCGAATCGCTTCGCGTCGTCCATGAATGCGGCCGATCTGTTGCAGCTTGTCATCGTTGAAGCTTTGAATGCCAATGGACAGGCGGTTTATGCCGGCGGCGCGAAATTCGTTGAACTTTTGTTGTTCGACTGTGCCGGGGTTGGCTTCCAGTGTGATCTCGGCGTCGGGTTTCAGTGCACCGCGAGCACGAATGCCACTCAACAATTCATTGATGCTGTCCGCGGAAAACAGGCTGGGGGTGCCGCCACCGATAAAGATGCTTTGAATGGTGCGTCCCCAGACGCCGGATAATTCCTGTTCGAGATCAGCAAGCAGGGCGGTGACATAGTCGCGTTCGGGCAGGGCCTGTTTTTGTTCGTGTGAATTGAAATCGCAATAGGGGCATTTACGTACGCACCATGGAATATGTATGTAGAGTGCGAGCGGTGGCAAGGCGGTGAAGTTAAAGGAGTCAGGCATTTCAATGTGCTCGGAAATTCGCATAGATCAGTTGAAGGGTGTTTTTTCGAGCGACTCAGAGTGTTTTGGAGCGAGAAAAAAACTAACCGAAACTGATCATTGTTAAATGACGGCTACTAACTTCTTTAGCGCCTGTCCCCGATGACTAAGCCTGTTCTTTATTTCGGGAGCAAGTTCAGCAGAGGAGCAATCTTCGCTCGGCACATAAAACACCGGGTCGTAACCAAAGCCATTCTCGCCTTGCGGGGCATGCAGAATGCGGCCTTCCCAGGTGCCCTGGCAGATCAGCGGGGTTGGGTCTTCCGCATGCCGCATGAATACCAGTAGACACTGGAAGCGCGCGCTGCGTTGGGCGTCGGGTACGTCCTTCAGGTCTTGCAGCAGTTTTTCATAGTTGAGCTGATCGTTGGTGTTCGGTCCCGCGTAACGCGCGGAATAAATGCCCGGCGCGCCTTTAAGCGCATCCACTTCCAGGCCCGAATCATCCGCGATAGCCGGCAGGCCGGAATGTTTCGCCGCGTTGCGCGCTTTCAGGATGGCGTTCTCAACAAAGGTCAGACCGGTCTCTTCGACTTCCGGCACGTTGAACTCTGATTGCGGCACCACTTCGATGTCGTGGCTGGCAAGCAGTTCATTAAACTCTTTCACCTTACCCTTGTTGCCACTGGCGAGAACGATCTTTTGCATGCTTATCCCTTAAGCGCATCTGACTGATGCTGAATCAAATCGAAGATACCCGCCTGAGCAAGGTCGAGCATGTTCAGGAACTCGTCGCGACTGAAAGGGTGACCTTCGGCCGTACCCTGCACCTCAATGAAGTTGCCTTTTTCATCCATGACGACATTCATGTCGGTTTCGGCGTTGCAGTCTTCCGGATAATCCAGATCCAGTACCGGTGTGCCCTGGTAGATGCCGACGGAAACAGAGGCGACCTGGCCAGTCAGGGGATTCTCTTTCAGGGCGCCTTTTTCCATCAGGTGCTTGATAGCATCGGCCAGTGCCACATAGCCGCCGGTGATGCTGGCGGTGCGGGTGCCGCCATCGGCCTGAATGACATCGCAATCGATGGTGATGCTGATCTCGCCGAGTTTTTTGAGGTCAACGACTCCGCGTAAAGAGCGCCCGATCAGACGCTGGATTTCCATGGTGCGGCCGCCCTGCTTGCCACGCGCGGCTTCACGCCCCATACGGTCGGTGGTGGAACGGGGCAGCATGCCGTATTCAGCGGTGACCCAGCCCTCGCCCTTGCCGCGCAGCCAGCCCGGAATGCGTTCCTCGACGGTCGCATTACAGAGCACCTTGGTGTTGCCGAATTCGACCAGTACGGAACCTTCGGCGTGCATGGTGTAATTGCGGGTAATACGGATTTCTCGCAGCTCATCGGCTGCGCGCTTGCTGGGGCGCATGACTCTTCCTACGGTTTGATTGAATTGCGGGGATTATACCCGCAAGAGCGGGGTGATGATTATTTCCCGGCGGCCATTTCGTCGCCGTACTCCTCCAGCGCGCGCTGCAGTTCGGCGATGGCCTGATCGACCGGGTCGGCGTTGTTGTTAGCTCCCTTGTTGTTGGAAGCGGCGGTCCGGGCGGGGGCTTCCACGCCATCCCAGCGCAGCGCAACAGCGGAGACATTGTCGCTCTGCGGGTAACTTTTCTGCTCGGCCTTCATCGCCAGCGCATCCAGGGCGTCCGGTAGCTTGTCCTGATCCACCAGGTCGATCAGGGCAGAGTCACTGACCGGTGACCAGAGTCCATCGCTGCACAGCAGCAATACATCGCCGGGCTGCAGGAATGCGGTTGGCCCGGTGGTAACCTCGGGTGCTTCCGGATGACCGCCGAGGCAGCGGCTGACCTGGTTGCGCAAGGGGTGATGCTTGGCCTGGCGGTCCGTCAGAATGCCCGCGGCCACCATGTCGGCAACCGGCGTATGGTCACGCGTCTGGAAAAAAATCCGGTCGCCACGCAGCAGGTAAAAACGGCTGTCGCCGACATGCGCCCAGTGCAGGGTGTCGCCCTGCAGCATGCAGGCGACGGCAGTGGTCATGGGTCGAATCGAGGGTTTGTGGGCATGGCCGACTGACAGAATGGTCTTGTGGGCGACGGCAAAGGCCTGGCGCAGGAACTGTGCTGGATCGCCCAGCGGATCACGCTGGATGAACTGGCGGCGCAGGCTGTCGACAAAAGTCTGCGCGGCAAGGTCGCCACGGTCGTGACCGCCCATGCCATCGGCGACCACCAGCAGCACGCCGTCCTCGGTTTCGCAGACCAGGCATCGGTCCTGATTGCTGCTGCGGTTTCCTAAGCGGCTGATTTGAGATACTTGGTATTGCATGGTTGGCTATCCCTTTCCCCATGGCAGGCTGCCGACCAGCCGACCGAGGGTCGACTCCGTGGCTTCCTCTGATACTGGCTCGTCTTCCGTCAGTAGCGCCTGGCGGAATTCAGCCACGCTTTGCGGGCGTAACAGCGGGTCCACTTCCATGGCCCAGTCAATCGCCTGCAGAATTGAGCGCGAATACTTGCGTTTGTATAAATCCAGAACCCGACGCTGGGTGTCGCGTTCGTAACGTTCCCTGGCCGAAATGGGCGGTCGTCCCTCGATGCAGGCGCGCATGGTGGCGCCTATGGCGTAGATATCGGTCCAGGGCCCAACGTAGCCGTTTTGCTCGTATTGTTCAATTGGCGAAAAGCCGCCCGTTACCACCTGGCCGGGCTGGCTCTGGCGGCTTTGCGGGAAGCCATGCACGGCGCCGAAATCCAGCAAAATGGGGTCGCCTCCGGGGCGGATGTGGATATTTCCCGGTTTGATGTCCAGGTGCAACAGATCGTTCTTGTGGATGAGTTCCAGTCCGTTCAGTAACGGCGGGAACACGGTGCGCAGGAATTTTTCGCTCAGGTTGCCGCCACGGCCGACCAGGTAGGTTTGCAGGTTTTTACCTTCCTGGTAATCCATCACCATATAAACGGTGTTATTCGCCCGGAAGAAGCTCAATACATTCACGATGTTGGGGTGTTTCAGGGTGGCCAGGGCGCTGGCTTCCTGGAAAAACAGCATGCGACCACGCGCGTAGCGCTTGGCCTCCGATTCCCCCTTGGGGGATACGGTATGATTCGGGTTGCGTTTCGCCAGCCGGGCGGGCATGTATTCCTTGATGACCACCTGCTGAGCGGTTTCATCGTCAATGCCCAGGTACACCACGCTGAACCCGCCGCCGCCCAGAGTTTTCACGACGGTATAGCGGTCGAGCCGGGTGCCTTTGGGTAATGCGTCGGGATGCTTGTTAAACACGCTCTGCCATTTCGCTGTTGGTTATTTGGCCTCGTGCCATGTGCATGGGCCAGTGCCGGGTTTTCCCGGCCCTGTCTGCAAATCGGCATTTTCCACATCAGACTTGAGTGACAGGCGACAGCAGGCCTGCAAATGGCTTACTATCCGATTGAAATTAAACCAGTAAGGAAAAACGGATGATTCGTAGCATGACCGCTTTTGCGCGCCAGGAATCGGAGACCCGCTGGGGCGCGCTGGCCTGGGAGTTGCGGACGGTGAATCACCGCTACCTCGAGGTAACGGTGCGAATGCCGGACGAATTACGCGCGCTGGAGGTTCAGGTTCGGGAGCGGGCGGCGAAACAGCTGCGTCGTGGCAAACTGGACTGCAGTCTGCGTTTGCGCCTGAACGTCAATCGCCGCGACGAGCTGAAACTGGATGAGCCGCTGTTGCAGCAGGTACTGGATACGACCCAGCAATTAACCAGTCGTCTCAGCAATCCGGCGCCCATCAGTCCGCTGCAACTAATGCAGTGGCCCGGGGTGGTGCTGGAAGAACAGCTCGACATGGAGCCGATCCGCGCTGCGGCGCTGGACAGCTTTGACCGTGCGCTGCAGGAGTTGCGCGAAAGCCGCGAACGGGAAGGTGGGCAGCTGGCGCAACTGCTGGTCGACCGGCTGGATGCCATGGAGCCACTGGTGGTCGCGGCACGCAAGCGATTGCCGGAGGTGCGCGAGCGTATCCGGGAAAAGCTCAAAAGCCGTGTCGAAGAGCTGGTCAGTCAGCCGGATCAGGACCGGCTGGAGCAGGAACTGGTCTTCATGGCGCAGAAGATGGATGTGGACGAAGAGCTGGATCGGCTCGATGGCCACATGGTCGAAGCGCGCCGTGTGCTAAAGCTGAAGGAGCCGGTCGGCAGACGGCTCGACTTCCTGATGCAGGAATTCAACCGCGAGGCCAACACGCTGGCCTCCAAATCGGCCGATAGTGAAACCACGCAAATTGCCGTTGAGCTGAAAGTGCTGATCGAGCAGATGCGCGAACAGGTGCAGAACATCGAATGACTGACATTATCCCGGGAAATTTATTTATCGCTTCCGCTCCCTCCGGCGCGGGCAAGACCAGCCTGGTGCGTGCCCTGATGGAACGTATGCCGGAGGTGGCGTTCTCGGTGTCGCACACCACCCGCAAGATGCGCCCCGGCGAGGTCGACGGGCGCGATTATCATTTCGTGGATCACGCGGCATTTGAGGCCATGGTGGCGCGCGATGAATTCCTGGAGCATGCGCAAGTCTTTGATAATTACTATGGAACGGCGCGAGCCTCGGTGGAGGCACAGCTGGCGGCAGGGCAGGATGTGTTTCTCGATATCGACTGGCAGGGCGCGCGCCAGATCCGCAGCCAGTGGCCGGAAGTCATTTCGATCTTCATTTTGCCGCCGGGCCGCGAGGCGCTGCAGGCGCGGCTGACCGGGCGCGGCCAGGATGACGCGGACACCATCGCGCGGCGTATGCGGGACGCGGTGTCGGAGAGCAGTCACTACGACGAATACGACTACGTCATTATTAATGATGACTTCGCTGCCGCGCTGACCGATCTGGAAACCCTGGTGCGGGCTGCGCGACTCGAAATCGCCCCCCAGCAGAGGCGGCATGCCGATTTGCTGGCGCGGCTTCTGGCGTCCGAGGGTTAAATCCGCTAGACTTCTCCACCCTGTCAATTTACCGAATTTAGGAATTTTTCATGGCACGTGTAACAGTTGAAGACTGTCTTGGTAATGTGGCGAACCGCTTCGAGCTGGTACTGGTGGCGTCCAAGCGCGCCCGTCAGCTGTCCCACGGTCAGGCGGCACAGTTGCCATGGGAAAATGACAAGCCAACGGTTATGGCGCTGCGTGAAATCGCCGAGGGTCTGGTGACGCCAGCCATTCTGGAAGAGAAGCCTGCCCCTGAAGACGATCTTGCGGAGCTGGTCGAAGATGCCATGGCGGCAGTGGCCGAGTCTGATTCCGCCAGCTAACGCGGGCAACCCGATCTATCCGGTCCCGGCGTCATGCCGGGATTTTTAAATAGTTTTCCCGCCTCCCTGCTTGCCTTAAGATGCCATGAGTCAGCCCAAACGCGCAGCGCATCACGCAACACAAACGAAGGGCAATAGGGGCATGGCAGCCAACCCTAAAGAAGCGACAGCAGAGGACGGACACCGGTTTCTCATCAGCGATCTGTGCCGGGTCCTGGAACAGTATCTCGAACCCGATCAGGTTCGGGATGTCTACCGTGCCTACCTGCTGGGCGCCGAGGCGCACGAAGGTCAGCATCGCAAATCCGGCGAACCCTATATTTACCATCCGATTGCCGTGGCGCGCATTCTGGCGGATATGCGTATGGATTTCCGCAGCATCATTTCCGCCATCCTGCACGACGTTATCGAAGACACCCACATCCCCAAGGAAAAGATCGAAGCCAGCTTTGGCGAGGAAGTCGCGGAACTGGTCGAGGGCGTAAGCAAGCTCACGCATATCCAGTTTGAAAGCAAGGCCGAGGCGCAGGCCGAAAACTTCCGCAAGATGATGCTGGCGATGGTGAAGGATATTCGTGTAATCCTGATCAAGCTGGCGGACCGCCTGCATAACATGCGCACCCTGGGTGTGATGCGGCCGGACAAGCGCCGCCGTATTGCGCGCGAGACACTCGATATCTATGCGCCGATCGCCAATCGACTCGGCATGAATGCCATGCGCCTGGAGCTGGAAGACCTTGGCTTGCAGGCGCTGTACCCCACGCGCGCGCGCGTGCTGGATGCCGCGATCAGGAAGGCGCGCGGCAACCGTAAGGAGATCCTGGTCAAGATCGAATCGGCCATTCTGCAGCGCCTGCAACAGGAAGGCGTGCCGGGGAATGTGAAGAGCCGCGAGAAACACCTGTACAGTATTTATAAAAAAATGCGGGGTAAAAGCCTGGGCTTTTCCGAAGTTTCCGATGTGTATGCTTTCCGCATCATCGTCGATAAGGCCGATACCTGTTACCGCGTGCTGGGCATGGTGCATAACCTGTATAAACCCGTGCCGGGCAAGTTTAAGGATTACATTGCAATTCCCAAGGCCAATGGTTACCAGTCGTTACATACGGTGTTGTTCGGGCCATTCGGTGTGCCGATTGAAGTGCAGATTCGTACCGAGGACATGGACAAGGTAGCCGAGGCGGGCGTTGCCGCGCACTGGCTTTACAAGACTGGCGAGAGTAGTGGCAATAGCGCCCAGGCGCGGGCGCGCGAATGGTTGCGCGAGTTGCTCGAGATGCAGAAGAGTGCCGGGAACTCGCTGGAGTTTCTGGAAAACGTCAAGATCGACCTGTTCCCGGACGAGGTCTATGTGTTCACGCCCAAGGGCGATATTGTCGAGTTGCCGCGCGGCGCAACACCGGTGGATTTTGCGTATGACGTGCATACCGAGGTCGGCAACAGTTGTATCGCGGCGAAGATCGATCGTCACCTGGCACCGTTACGCACACCCCTGCTAAATGGTCAGACCGTCGAGATCATTACCGCGCCCGGCGCACACCCGAATCCGGCCTGGCTGAATTTTGTGGTGACCGGCAAGGCACGGGCGAATATCCGCAGCCATCTGAAAAACCTGCGCGAGGGTGAAGCGGTGAGTCTGGGTCGACGCTTGCTGGATAAAACACTTTCCAGTATGTCGGCTTCGCTGGATGAACTGCCGCCGCAGATGATTATCGACTTCCTGGAAGAATGTAACCTGCCCTCGCTGGATCACCTGCTGTCGGATATCGGTCTGGGCAATCGCTTGCCGTTGGTAGTGGCGCGTCAGCTGATAGGCGATGTGGATACGGTCAGTGAAACGAGCGGCGAGCAAAAGCGGCCGCTGGCGATCAAGGGCACGGAAGGCATGGTGATCAACTTTGCCAAGTGTTGTCGACCGATTCCGGGTGACCGGGTGATCGGGTTTGTCAGTGCCGGACGCGGTATCGTGATCCACAATGAGAATTGCAAGAACGTCGCTGACTTTCGCAGTCAGCCGGAAAAATGGATTGATGTGGAATGGGAGTCCGAGCCTGGTGGCGAGTTTGTTGCCGAACTGCGTGTTATGGTGCAGAACCAGCGTGGTGTGCTGGCTACCATTGCGGCTGCGATCGCGGATACCGATTCGAATATTGAAAATGTGAACATTGAAGACCGCGATGGTATTAACACTTCCATTGTCTTCACCGTGACCGTGCGCAATCGTCAGCACCTGGCGCAGGTCATGCGCAAGATCCGGCAGATTCCCCTCGTAGTGCGCGTTTCAAGATCAAAAGGCTAAAACAAGGATTTATCATGGCTCGTGAAATAATTTCGACACCCAATGCTCCACAGGCTATTGGTACTTACTCTCAGGCCGTCAAATGCGGTGATACTGTTTACTTATCGGGGCAAATTCCGCTGGTGCCGGACACCATGGAAATGATAGCGGGTGATATGGAAGCGCAGATCCGGCGCGTGTTCGATAATCTATCGGCTGTGTGTACGGCGGCCGGTGGTTCACTGGCGGACATTGCCAAGCTGAATATTTTTCTCACCGACCTGACGCATTTCCCACTGGTCAACCAGGTCATGGCCGAATACTTTACTGAACCTTATCCGGCTCGCGCGGCCATTGGTGTCGCCAGTCTGCCGAAAGGGGCGGGCGTGGAGATGGATGCGGTGATGGTATTGAATTGAGCTTGGGCAAGGTAATACACACAAGTCAGCGGCTATCAAATAATAATTTTGACCTGCTTAGATTTCTGTTTGCAATCACAGTATGTCTGGTTCATACGCATACGCTTTCTGGCTACCGAGAGCTGCGCTGGGTTGAGGCGCTGCTTTCATCAGAGATAGCCGTTCAGTCATTTTTCGTGGTAAGTGGATTTTTAATATTTATGAGCTACGAGCGGTCTTCTTCGCTAGCCTCCTATGCTTGGAAAAGGTTAAGGCGTATTTACCCGGCCTATTTTACGATTGTTGTGGTTTGTGCTCTTGGTCTAATTATTGTTAGTGCGGTAGATGTTGATGGGTATTTCTCCTCTGAATGGGTAAAGTATCTCCTTTCGAATCTATTTTTTCTAAACTTTTTACAACACGGCTTGCCGGGTGTGTTTACGGATTTAAAGTTTGATGCTGTGAATGGCGCGTTGTGGACGCTTAAGATAGAGGTGATGTTTTATTTATCTGTTCCGGTATTTGTCTACTTGTTCAGGCGAATTGGTACGTTGCCGGTTATAGTGGTGACCTATGTGTTATCCATTGTGTATGTGCTGGCGCTTTCCTGGGAGCAGCAAAAGTCGGGTAACAGTATTTATGCGGAACTTGCCCGCCAGCTTCCGGGGCAGCTTTCCTACTTTATGGCAGGTGCATTTCTTTACTATTACTTACCGTTCTTTGAAAAGTATTTAGCTTATTTTTTTGGTTTTGCAGCATTGGTCTTTATTGCGCAGGGAATTTACCCGGTTATTCCGGTAGAGCCACTAGCCCTGGGGGTTTTGGTTGTTTTTTTTGGTCTCTTTGGGTATCTGGGGAATTTTGGAAAATATGGCGACTTTTCTTACGGCATATACATAATTCATTTCCCGGTTATACAGGTGCTACTGCATTTTCAGGTCTTTCAGGGGCGCCCGGGTCTATTTCTAATATTGGTAGTCTTGGCGACATTAATCGGAGCAATGGCAATGTGGCACCTGGTAGAGAAACGCTTTCTACTGCGAAACAATCATTATGTGGCTGTAACTAAATGATGGTTTAGGGTTGGGTATGAGCGCTAGCAATAAATTTCGCGCAAGATATTGATCGTTCTTTGAGTGTCTAGTGGCGGAACTTCATTTACAGCCAGTGACGATATTGCAAGGCGTCGGTTCGCGTGTTGCCGACAGGCTCGCGAAGCTGAATATCTTCACCGTTCAGGATCTGTTGTTTCACCTTCCCTCGCGATATCAGGACCGTACCCGGGTGGTGCCGATTGGCAGTTTGCGTCCCGGTGATCAGGCGGTAATTGAAGCGACGGTCGATCTGGCGGAGGTGAAGTTCGGTAAGCGACGCATGTTGCTGGTGCGGGTCAGCGATGGTACCGGTAGTCTTACGCTGCGGTTTTTTCATTTTAATAAACTTCAGCAGCAGGGGTTTGAACGCGGTGTGCGCGTGCGTTGTTATGGTGAAGCAAGGCCGGGTGCTGTCACGCTGGAGATGGTGCACCCGGAATACCAGCGCATCGGCGATGATGATACGGCTGAGGTGGCAGACAGTCTGACGCCGATTTATCCCACCACCGAGGGTGTTCATCAGCTGACCTTGCGCAACCTGACCGAGCAGGCGCTGGAACGCTTAAAGCAGTCGCCGCAGTTACTGCCTGATTTACTGCCGGACAGCCTGTTGCAACAGCAGGGTTTATATTCCCTGCAGGAGGCGATACTCACAGTGCATCGTCCACCGCCGGATTGCGATGTGCGGGCGCTGGAGGAAGGCGAGCATCCGTTGCAGCAGCGATTGGTATTTGAAGAATTGCTGGCGCATCACCTGAGTCTGCGACGCTTACGGGAAAACGCGCAAGCCCATAACGCACTGCCGATGAAAACCGATGGCCAGTTGCAAGCAAAGTTTCTGCAACAGTTACCCTTCCCTTTGACCGGCGCGCAACAACGGGTGGTGGAGGAAATACGCCATGACTTGTTGCGCCCTCAGCCGATGTTGCGGCTGGTGCAGGGCGATGTCGGTTCCGGCAAAACTATCGTTGCCGCGCTGGCGGCCTTGCAGGCGGTTGAAGCCGGTGCCCAGGCAGTGGTGATGGCGCCGACCGAGTTACTGGCCGAGCAGCACCTGGCCAACTTTACCAACTGGCTGGCGCCGCTGGGTATTCAGTTAAGCTGGTTGTCAGGCAAGTTAAAGGGAGTCAGGCGCAAGACCTCGTTGCAGGCTATCGCAACAGGTGAGGCGCAAGTGATTGTGGGCACGCATGCGCTGTTTCAGGATGAAGTTGCGTTTCACCGGCTGGGTCTGGTGATTGTGGACGAGCAACACCGTTTCGGCGTGCATCAGCGCCTGGCGTTACGCGACAAGGGTCAGCAGGGTGATCTGTATCCGCATCAGTTGACGATGACCGCGACGCCGATACCGCGCACGCTGGCGATGTCGGTCTATGCGGATCTGGATACGTCTATCATTGATGAGCTGCCGCCGGGTCGTACGCCAGTGACGACGGTCGTGATGCCGAACAGTCGTCGTCCGGAGATTGTCGAACGTGTGCAGCACGCCTGTGCCGAAGGTCGGCAGGTGTACTGGGTTTGTACGCTGATTGAAGAATCCGAGGCGTTGCAATGCCAGGCGGCCGAAGATACGGCGCGGGAACTCGCGGAAGCGTTGCCTGAGCTTAAGGTGGGCCTGGTGCATGGGCGCATGAAACCGGCGGAAAAAGAATCCGTGATGCAGGCCTTCAAGTCCGGTGATATCGAGTTGTTGGTTGCGACCACGGTGATAGAGGTCGGGGTCGATGTGCCCAATGCCTCGCTGATGATTATCGAAAATGCCGAGCGACTGGGGTTGGCGCAGTTGCATCAATTGCGTGGCCGCGTTGGACGCGGCACCGCGCAAAGCAGTTGCGTGTTGCTGTATCAGGGTAAACTGTCGCAACTGGCGCGCGAGCGATTGTCCGTGATGCGCGAGACCAATGATGGTTTTGTGATTGCGCAGCGCGATCTGGAGATTCGCGGACCGGGCGAGGTGCTGGGTACGCGGCAGACCGGAATGCTGCAAATGCGAATTGCGGACCTGGTAAGGGATGATGCCTTGTTGCCGCAGGTCGAGCAGGCGGGGCGTGAAATTCTGGAAAAGTATCCAGCGCATGTTGAGCCCCTGATTCGGCGTTGGCTGGGTGAGGCGGAGCGGTTTGGGAATGTTTAAGTCTCCCGAAAAAACACCCTCATCTGATCTTGAGTGAATTCTTGAGTATGGATAAACATTTCATTAAAGACCGAGCGCAGCAATATTACCGGCTGACGCGCCTCGACAAGCCGATCGGTATTCTGCTGTTGTTGTGGCCAACCCTGTGGGGTTTATGGATTGCGGCCAGGGGATTGCCTGACCTGTTGGTGCTGATCGTTTTCGTTGTCGGCGTGGTATTGATGCGTTCGGCGGGTTGTGTGATTAATGACTTTGCCGATCGCAAAATCGATAAGCATGTCGAACGAACGCAACATCGTCCGATTACCTCGGGCAAGGTTTCGCCCAAAGAGGCGTTGATCCTGTTTGCGGCATTGTGCCTGGTGGCTTTTCTGCTGGTCCTGCTGATGAACAAACTGACCATTATGATGTCGTTTGTGGCGGTCGCCCTGGCGGCGGTTTATCCCTTTACCAAGCGGTTTACGCATTTGCCGCAGGTGGTGCTGGGCGCGGCCTTTGGCTTTGCGATTCCCATGGCGTTTGCGGCGCAAACCGGAGAAGTGCCGAAGGTGGCCTGGTTGTTGTTCGTGGTGAATATTCTGTGGTCAACGGCATATGACACAATGTATGCCATGGTCGATCGTGAGGATGATATCAAAATCGGCGTGAAGTCCACGGCGATTCTGTTTGGCGAGGCGGACCGGCTGGTGATTGGCATTCTGCAGTTGCTGGTGCTGGTTGGTTTGTCGATGGTAGCCGGAATGGCGGGGCTGGGCAGTTTTTATGGTGTCTCGTTACTGGTTGCAGCGGGTTTTGCACTTTATCAGCAGTATCTGATTCTGGATCGGGAGCGCGCAAAATGTTTTCAGGCGTTTCTGAATAACAACTGGTTTGGGTTGACGATTTTTCTGGGTATTGCGCTCGAATATCTGGCTCAAAGTTAAACAACATCTCGTCATTGCGAGGAGCGTCAGCGACGTGGCAATCTCCTAATGCGCCTGCACCTTTATGAGATTGCCACGCTTCGCTCGCAATGACGGTTAATCTATTAAGTTTGGAAAAATATGAAATCTCCCTACGAACAACTGGGCGGTGATGCCGCCGTGCGTAAACTGGTCGAATGCTTCTATGGCTATATGGATGCCTTGCCTGAAGCCCGGTTAATACGCGATCTGCATCCGCCAGACCTGTCGGGCTCTGTTGAAAAGTTTTATCTGTTTTTGTCCGGCTGGTTTGGCGGGCCTGATCTTTATGTGCAGCAATATGGTCATCCGCGCCTGCGGGCGCGTCATTTGCCATTCACCATTGGCGATGAGGAGCGCGACCAGTGGATGCTGTGCATGGATAAAGCGCTGAACGATGTGGTGGCTGATGAGAAATTAAGAAAGCAGCTACACAAGGCCTTTGCGGATATGGCAAGCCACATGCGGAACAAAATGCCGCCGGGGGAAGCGATGGGCATCGTCAGGCCGGGAGAGCCGGGTTAGGGGTTTATCGACTGGTCTTTGCAATTGCCCAGCAATCGATGCGTTCTATGCCTTGTTGGCGTAATGTCCTGGTGAGTTCCCTCAGGGTGGTGCCGGTGGTAATGACGTCATCCACGAGGGCGATATGGGTGAATGGAATTGCCCGTTGAATGACAAAAGCGCCGCGAAGATTTTTTCGGCGTTGTCGGGCGTCCAGTGAAGATTGGGTGGTTGTGTAACGTTGCCGCGAGACGGTTTCTGTCAGTAGCGGTAAGTTGAAGTGCTTTGCAATCGGGCGCGCCAGTTCGATCGCCTGGTTGAAGCCGCGCTCGCGCTGGCGTACCGGATGGAGTGGCACGGGTAAAATTGCCTGCGGCAAATTCTTTTCCTGTTCCAGTCGTTCGATCAGTAATCGTGAAAATACAGGGGTCATCGCCAGCCGGTCATTGAATTTGAATTGCTGTATCAGCTGACTGATGGGGGGTCGATAGCGGAACAGGGCGACTGTTCTATCGAAGGGTGGCGGATTGGATTGGCATTGCCCGCAGGGTTGGTCCGGATTGGTCGAAGGGCGGCTGCAGCGTGGACAGCTATGACCAAGCCAGGGCAGGTCGGCCTGGCAGTCGGGGCATAGCGCCATATGCTGTGAGCACCTGTGTCCACACAGGCAGCAGATTGCGGGAAATAGTCCAGATTGTATGTTTTTTAACCAGCTGTAAACCTTTGATGGTCTACCACGGTTGACAGCATCCTTGCCAGTCGTCATAGTGCCTCCTCACTTGCAGTTTACTCCCACAGGTCATGTTATGTCAGAGGCATCGGCAACGATTGTCACCGCACAGAGCGCGCGTAGAGCCGCCACCCTGTTCAACTACGGCAATATCATTTCATTGCTGCTGCCGTTTCCGCTAATGATTTTCTGGCTGGGCGCGTCCATGTTCGTCTATGCGCTGAACCGCCATCATCCAAATGAGAAGGTGGGGCATTACACCCAGCAGGCGGCTTATCGTTATTACGCAATCACCGGTTTCTTTGTTGCGGTAGCGATGTTCCTGCCGGTTAACTTTATCTATTACGGCATCGCCTGGGCGATCGCGGCCGTCATTATCATTCCCTGGTCCATCGTTGATTTGAGACGTATAAAAAAAGACAGCTGGGAAGATATGGTGATTGAAGGAGAGCAACTCGCATGAGCACGCCCGTGACTGAACTGCACCCCGATGATCTTCGCCATGACTGGTCTCGCGACGAGATCGAGGCATTGTATAACCTGCCGTTCAACGACCTGATGTATCGGGCGCAGACGGTGCATCGTGAGCACTTCAATCCAAATGAAGTGCAGATCAGCACGCTGATGTCGATCAAGACTGGTGCCTGTCCGGAAGATTGCGCCTATTGTCCTCAGAGCGCGCATTACAAGACCGATCTCGAAATTGAAAAACTGGTGCCGGTCGAGCAGGTCGTTGCCGCTGCCAAAACAGCCAAGGAGAAAGGCGCCAGCCGCTTCTGCATGGGTGCCGCCTGGCGCAGTCCACGCGACAAGGATCTTGAGCCGGTGCTGGAAATGATCCGTGAAGTGAAAGCGCTCGGACTGGAAACCTGTGTCACGCTGGGCATGTTGAATGAAGCGCAAACCACGCGCTTGCGCGATGCCGGCCTCGATTACTACAATCATAATCTCGATACCTCGCCGGACTTCTATGGCGAAATCATCACTACCCGCACTTACCAGGATCGTCTTGATACCCTGGCGCACGTGCGCGATGCGGGCATCAATGTCTGTGCCGGCGGCATTGTCGGTATGGGCGAAACCCGGCGCGATCGCGCTGGCCTGATCCAGTCGCTGGCCAATCTGCCAAAGCATCCGGAAAGCGTGCCCATCAATATGCTGGTCAAGGTGGAAGGTACACCGCTGGATGAAGTCGATGCGCCGGACCCGTTTGAATTCATCCGCAGTATCGCTGTGGCGCGTATTACCATGCCGAAGTCCTATGTGCGTTTGTCAGCGGGTCGCGAAGAGATGAATGATGAGATGCAGGCATTGTGTTTTCTCGCGGGTGCCAATTCCATCTTCTATGGTGAAAAGCTGCTGACCACCCCCAACCCTGAAGCGGACCAGGATAAGCGCCTGTTTGAGCGTCTGGGCTTGCAAGCAATCTGATTCATGAAAGACCTTGATGCCTTACTAAAACAACGTAAGGCCGATCATCTTTATCGTCGTCGCCGCGTCAGCGAATCCGCACAAGGTCCGCTTATGCATATTGATGGCAAAGAATTTCTGTCGTTCTGCAGCAATGATTACCTGGGTCTTGCCAATCATCCGGCGTTGATTGATGCGTTGAAGAAAGGTGCTGAGCGCTGGGGCGTTGGCAGTGGCGCGGCGCACCTGGTGAATGGGCATAGTGCAGCCCATCATGCGCTGGAAGCCGAGCTGGCGGAGTTCGTGGGCACTGAGCGCGCATTGTTGTTTTCCACCGGTTACATGGCCAACCTGGGTGTAATCGGTGCGTTACTGTCGCGTGGCGATTCTCTTTTTGAAGACCGCCTCAATCACGCTTCACTGTTGGATGGCGCTGCCTACTCGGGCGCCAGGATGCAGCGTTATCAACATCGGGATGTCGCCGATCTCGCGCGGCGGCTCGATAAAGAGAACGAGCGCGAAAAACTGATTGCGACCGACGGCGTGTTCAGCATGGATGGCGATATCGCGCCGCTACCGGAATTAATTGAACTGGCAAACAAGCATCAAGCCTGGCTGCTGGTTGACGATGCGCATGGCTTTGGTGTGCTCGGTGAGCGGGGGCGCGGCATCATCGAGCATTTTGCCGTGGATGATAATAAGCCCATCCTGGTTGGTACGCTGGGCAAGGCCTTCGGCACCAGTGGTGCTTTCGTGGCGGCCAGTAATTCCATGATTGAGTATTTAATCCAGGCAGCGCGACCCTATGTGTATACCACCGCGGCGCCCCCGGCGATTGCCGAGGCGACGCGTGCCAGCTTGAAGTTATTGCAGGAAGAAAGCTGGCGACGCGATAAGCTCGCCGAATTGATTCGGCGCTTCAGGTCTGGAGCGGAACAAATCGGACTTGAATTGATGGCATCGATAACGCCCATACAGCCGGTCATGGTCGGCACGGCCGAGCGTGCGCTGGCGATTAGCGATGCATTGCGGTCGCGTGGAATGCTCGTGCCGGCGATTCGTCCGCCGACTGTGCCGGAAGGATCCGCGCGACTGCGCGTGACACTGTCGGCGGCGCATACCGAAACCCAGGTGGATAAACTGCTCGATGCCTTTGCATACGCAACAACTCGGTAACGGCAAAGATATTGTCCTGCTGCATGGCTGGGGTATGCACTCGGGTATTTTTCGGCCCCTGGTCGAGATGCTGGTTGATGATTATCGAGTGACATTGATCGATCTGCCGGGGCATGGATTGAGCGCGGATGTGGAAGACGATGCGGTTGATGCTTATATAGACGCGTTACTCGCGGTTGCGCCGCCTAACGCGGCCTGGATAGGTTGGTCGCTGGGCGGTATTTTGGCAGTCAGCTTCGCATCGCGTTATCCGGATCGGGTTAAGCAACTGGGAATGCTTGCTTCCTCGCCAAAGTTTACGGCCAGCGATGACTGGATCAATGCCATGCAGGGCGACGTTCTGGCCGGTTTTGGTACGTCATTGTCGCAGGATGCCGAGGCGACCATTAAACGATTCCTGTCGCTGGTGGCGCGTGGAGCGCCCGATCAATCGGTGTTAAGGAGTTTGCGCGATCAGGTATTGGCGGGAGGACTGCCGACATCGGCAGGTTTGAGTCGCGGTTTGCATTTGCTCGAGTCGCTGGATCTGCGCCAGGCATTCAGTGAGCTGAAGATGCCAACGATGGTCGTTCTGGGTGAGCGCGATACTCTGGTGCCGAATGGCGTACTGGATGACATGAAAAAATTAAACAATGGTTTGATTGCTCATGAAATTACTCAGGCGGGTCATGCGCCGTTTCTGTCGCATACCGGCAGGTGCGTGCAATTGTTAAAAGATTTCATTCAATGACCGAATCCATTTACCAGATTGACAAACGTTCGGTGCAGGCATCTTTTGATAAGGCCGCGTCTCGTTACGACGAGCTGGCCGTGCTGCAGCGTGAAGTGGCGCAGCGATTATTAGAGCGACTGGATTACATCAAGCTGAAACCGCAACGCATTGTTGACCTGGGTTGCGGTACCGGCCAGATAACGCACCCACTGGTAAAGCGCTTCAAAGGCGCGCAGGTTATCGGGCTCGATATCGCGCCAAACATGTTGCGCCAGGCGCGCAGGCGGGATGGCTGGTGGCAGAAAGCAAAATATATTGCGGCCGATATCGAAGCGCTGCCTGTTGTAGATAACAGTGTTGATCTGCTCATTTCGAGTTTGAGTTTCCAATGGTGTAACGATCTGGATCGGGTGTTCGCGGAATGCAGACGCGTGCTGAAGCCGGGTGGGTTGTTGCTGTTTACCACGTTTGGCCCGGACACTTTAAAAGAATTACGCGCAAGCTGGTCGGCAGTCGATGCACGGGATGTCCGGCATTCACACGTCAACCAGTTTATCGATATGCACGATATTGGCGACGCATTAATCCGCAATCGTTTCGCCGACCCGGTGATGGATGTGGAGCCATTCACCCTGACTTACCCGGACGTTCGTGCGCTGATGCAGGAACTGAAAGGTATTGGCGCGCATAATGTCACGGCCGGTCGCGCGCGTGGCCTGATGGGTAAGGCGCACATGCGGCAGTTTGAACAGGCATATGAGTCTTACCGTCAGGATGGTGTTTTGCCCGCGAGCTATGAAGTGATCTATGGTCATGGCTGGTGTCCCGAGCAGGAAAAACAACGACAAGGTGCGGACGGCAGCATTGCGATTCCGCTAGATCAGTTACGAAAATGAACAGCTCTCCAAAGGTTATCTTTATCACGGGTACTGATACCGAGATCGGCAAGACGCTGATCAGCGTGGGTTTGATAGCTGCCTTGCAGAAGAAGGGTTTGCGCGTGGCTGCCATGAAACCGGTGGCTTCGGGGTGCACCGAGACTGACGCGGGTTTGCGTAATGCGGATGCCATGGCCTTGTTGCAGCAGGCCGATGTCGAGGCTGATTATGACGTTATAAATCCTTACGCGTTCCAGCTGCCAATTGCACCGCATCTTGCGGCGCAGCTGGTAAATCGAACGATTGATATACCCGTTATCAAATCCTGTTTGAAGCAACTGGCTGCAATAGCCGACGTGGTTGTTGTTGAAGGCGTGGGCGGCTGGCAAGTGCCGTTGAACGATCATGAGACAGTTGCCGATCTTGCGCTGGCACTGGATGCGGCAGTCGTGCTGGTGGTGGGCATGCGTCTGGGTTGTATCAATCACGCGCTGTTGACTGCGCAATCCATACAGGCTTCAGGTGCTCGCCTGATTGGCTGGGTGGCGAACCAGGTCGATCCCGGTATGACAATGCCGGAAAAAAATATTGCATCAATCGAGCAACGTATCAATGCACCTTGTATTGCTCGCATACCCTTCCTGTCTTCTTCTCTTCTCGTTAGTGATAAACAGTGCGCTGATTACTTTGATGCCAGCCTAATAATTAAGCACTAAAGTAATTAGATTATTATCTTCTGAAATTCAAATATTTTGTTTTATAACAATTAGTTATAGCGTTGATTTATGCCCCTAGAAAAGGGTATTGTTTGCTAGCGTTTCAACACAAGAGTATTTTCATTTTGTTGATTAGCGTCACTGACAATGGTGTACCGATGTGGTAGCAGAATGTATTAACGCTGCAACGAAAGGTAAGCAGTTTCTGATACGTCCTAACTGCTCCCTGTCATGGAGAGGTTGTCTCTTCGTATTCACGGGCATTTCTATTGTTTCGCTAACCATCGCAATCGGCTTCATGTCCCAGGGGCTCTGGATGGTCTTGCCATTCGCCGGTCTGGAACTGATGGTCCTCGGCGGCGCCCTTTACCACTGCGCTTTGAAATGCCAGCAATGTGAACTGATTTCAATTGTTGATGGACAGGTTGCCGTGCAACGTGGACGGCATGAGCCGGAAGAGACAGTTTCGTTTCCCTGCGCCTATGCACGGGTAGAACTGGTGGCGGCAGAACATCGCGGATATCCCACCCAATTACTGATAGGGGCCTGGAATAAAAGAATAGAAGTAGGCCGTTGTCTGAATGATAACGAGCGTGGGCAGCTGGCAATCAGACTGCGCACCGGATGAATTATTGCTGACGTTGCGCGGGGGCGCGGCCAGGCAGGCGTTTCCAGGATGGAAGCGCGACAGATTTTAACAATAAATATCAACCATTCGGAATTGGACTAGGAAGGAGACTGATGGGCATGTTTTCGAGAACAAGAAAGAGGCTCAACCAGGTTCTGACGGGGGCGGGCCTTTTGGCCTTTGCCGGTCATGCCGCCGCGGAATATGGATTGAATCTGACCGAGGGAGTTACACCGATAGCCAACGAGGCGTATAGCCTGCACATGTTGATCATGTGGATCTGCGTTGCAATCGGTGTTGTCGTTTTTGGCGCCATGTTCTACTCCATTCTCAATCACCGTAAAAGCAAAGGGGCGCGAGCTGCGCAGTTTCATGAAAGCACGGCGGTGGAAATTGCCTGGACTATCGTGCCGACACTGATCCTGGTCGCTATCGCCGTACCCGCCACCAAGGCACTGATCGCCATGGAAGACACCAGTAACTCGGATTTGGCTATCAAGGTTACGGGTTACCAGTGGAAGTGGCAGTACGAATACCTGGATGAAGGTATTGGCTTCTTCAGTAACCTGTCCACACCGAAAGAAGAAATCCTCAACGTGGCCAACAAGGGCGAACACTATCTGCTGGATGTGGATAACCCGGTTGTAGTGCCCGTCAACAAGAAGGTCAAGCTCAGCATTACCGCCAGCGATGTCATTCATGCCTGGTGGGTGCCGGCACTGGGGATGAAAAAGGATGCAATTCCTGGTTTCGTCAATGAGATGTGGTTCCGTATCGGCAAGCCGGGGACCTATCGTGGGCAGTGCGCGGAACTGTGCGGCAAGGATCATGGCTTCATGCCGATTGTAGTCGTCGCGATGGAAGATGGCGATTACCAGGCCTGGGTTGCATCGCAGAAGAATGCTTCCATGGTGGCGGCGGTCGATGCCGAGCGTGAATGGAGCATGGATGAGCTGATGACACGCGGGGAATCGGTCTATAACTCCACCTGCGCAGCCTGTCATATGGCTAATGGCGAAGGCATGGCCGGTGTGTTCCCGGCGCTGAAAGGTGGCGTTATTGCCACGGGCCCGGTCGGTGCGCACATCGATATCGTGCTGAACGGCAAGCCTTCAACAGCAATGCAGGCCTTCGGTGCGCAACTTGGCGATGCCGACCTGGCTGCCGTGATTACCTATGAGCGCAATGCCTGGGGCAACAGCACCGGTGATGTGGTACAGCCGGCCGATATCAAGGCCGCCCGGAATGGATCAGGAGGAGCTATCTAATGAGTACTGCAACTGCACATGATGATCATCATGATCACGGACCGGCCAAGGGGCTTTCACGCTGGCTGTTCACTACCAACCATAAAGATATAGGTACGCTTTACCTGCTGTTCTCGCTAATGATGTTCTTCATCGGCGGTGCGCTGGCGATGGGTATTCGCGCCGAACTGTTCGAACCGGGTCTGCAGTTTGTCGATCCGATGTTCTTCAACTCGCTGACTACCATGCATGCACTGATCATGATCTTCGGTGCGGTTATGCCGGCATTCGTAGGTCTTGCCAACTGGCTGATTCCAATGATGATCGGCGCGCCGGACATGGCATTGCCGCGCATGAATAACTGGTCATTCTGGATTCTGCCGTTTGCCTTTGCCATGTTGATCTCAACCTTCTTCATGGAAGGTGGCGCTCCGGCGGGCGGCTGGACCATCTATCCACCGCTGGTATTGCAGACCGGCGATGCCTTTCCCTTCCTGATCTTCGCCATTCACATGATGGGTATCTCGTCCATCATGGGTGCGATCAACGTGGTGGTGACCATCCTCAACATGCGCGCGCCTGGCATGACCATGATGAAGATGCCGTTGTTTGTTTGGACCTGGCTGATTACGGCGTACCTGCTGATCGCGGTAATGCCGGTACTGGCCGGTGCGGTTACCATGCTGCTGACCGACAAGTATTTCGGTACCAGCTTCTTTAACGCGGCGGGCGGTGGTGACCCGGTCATGTTCCAGCACATCTTCTGGTTCTTCGGTCATCCCGAGGTATACATCATGATCCTGCCGGCCTTCGGTATTGTGTCGCAGATCATCCCGACCTTCGCGCGCAAGCCGCTGTTCGGTTACAGCTCCATGGTGTATGCAACTGCGTCGATTGCATTCCTGTCATTCATTGTATGGGCGCATCATATGTTTACCGTGGGTCTGCCGCTGACCGGTGAGCTGTTCTTCATGTACGCGACCATGCTGATCGCGGTGCCCACCGGCGTGAAGGTGTTTAACTGGGTGTCGACTATGTGGAAAGGGTCCATGACCTTTGAAACACCGATGCTGTTTGCACTGGGTTTCGTGGTGATGTTCACCATCGGCGGTTTCTCCGGCCTGATGCTGGCGATCACACCGGTTGATTTTCAGTATCACGACACCTATTTCGTGGTGGCGCATTTCCACTATGTACTGGTAACGGGTGCGGTATTCGCCATCATGGCGGCGGCCTATTACTGGATGCCCAAGTGGACCGGCAACATGTACAACGAGACGCTCGGCAAGTGGCATTTCTGGTTGTCGACGATTTCGGTGAACGTGTTGTTCTTCCCGCAGCACTTTCTCGGCCTGGCCGGTATGCCACGGCGTATCCCGGACTACTCGATCCAGTTTACCGAGTTCAACCAGATATCCTCGATTGGCGGGTTTGCCTTCGGCCTGACCCAGTTGCTGTTCGCCTATATCGTCATCAGCACCATTCGTGGCGGTAAAAAGGCAACGGACCAGGTGTGGGAAGATGCCAAGGGTCTGGAATGGACACTGTCTTCGCCACCGCCTTACCACAGCTTCACGACTGCTCCCGAGGTGAAGTAAAGCTTGCCGGGTCCGGCGGTTGCCGGACCCTTGCGGGAGAATCCGGATGTATATGGAAATGGAACAGAATCAGCAACAACGTCGCGCCAATATTCGTCTGGCCTTAATACTGGCCGCGATAGCCATTGGTATTTTCGCCGCCTTTATCTGGTCTACGATGACCGGGGCGAACAGCTAAATGAACGCACCCGATCAACAGCAGGCGGTCGCCAGAAGCACCCGCAAGTTGTTGTTCACCGTGCTGGGCATGTTTGGTTTCGCCTTCGCCATGGTGCCTTTCTATAATGTGTTTTGCGAAGTGACCGGTCTGAACGGCAAGACGAATTCAAGCGCGGCACAACTGAACGACTCAATACAGGTAGATGAGTCGCGCATGGTGACCGTTGCCTTCATTGCCAACCTGAACCAGGGCATGCCGTGGAAATTCAGCCCCGAGATCAGCAAGATGAAGGTGCACCCGGGGCAGATCTATACCACGCAGTATTACGCCGAGAACCAGACCGGGCGTTCGATTGTTGCGCATGCAGTACCCAGCGTGGCGCCGGGGCAGGCCGCGAAGCATTTTCAAAAGGTGGAGTGTTTCTGTTTCACTGAGCAGCGTTTTGACGGCGGTGAGGGCCGCTGGATGCCAGTGACATTTATGGTAAATCCTTCACTGGATAAAGACATCGAAGAAGTCACGCTCTCGTACACCTTCTTCGATACGGGCGCCAGGACGGCGGCAGCACCGAAGGGACTGGAAACCCTGGGTGGTGAATCGGCCGGTGCCATGTAAGGAATACAATAACTGTTAATTACCAAAGAGGATTGAGGAATGACTGAAGCACACGGTGGGTATTACGTCCCTCATGGCAGTCACTGGCCAATGGTGGGTTCGATAGGTTTGATCACCATGCTGGGCGGTTTTGCGATGCACCTCAATGGTTCCGCAACCGGTTTCAATGTGATGCTGGCAGGCACCGCGATCATTGTGTTCATGATGTTCGGCTGGTTTGGGGCGGTCATCCGGGAAAGCGAAAACCATTATTACAACAGCCAGGTGGACAAGTCGTTCCGCTGGGGCATGGGCTGGTTCATCTTTTCGGAAGTCATGTTCTTTGCCGCCTTCTTCGGTGCCCTGTTTTATGCGCGGCAACTATCAGTGCCCTGGCTGGCCGGTGGCGATCCGGGTACCAATGAATTGCTCTGGCAGGGTTACGAAGGCGCCTGGCCGACCAATGGTCCGGCAAATATTGGCGGTGAATTCAGTCTGCTTGATCCCTGGAAAATCCCGGCACTCAATACATTGTTACTGCTGACTTCCGGTGTCACGGTGACCTTTGCGCACTGGGCGCTGAAAAAGGGTAATCGCGGTGCGCTGGTGTTGTGGATGTGGGCAACCGTGGCCCTGGGTGCGACCTTCCTTGGCTTCCAGATCTATGAATATGGCGAGGCCTATGGCCATCACAACCTGACGCTCGAATCCGGCATTTACGGTTCGACCTTCTTTATGCTGACCGGTTTCCATGGTTTCCATGTGACCGTGGGTACCATCATGCTGATCGTGATCACGCTGCGATGCATGAAGGGGCATTTTACGGCCGATAACCATTTCGCCTTTGAGGGCGTGGCCTGGTACTGGCACTTTGTGGACGTGGTCTGGCTGGGCCTGTTTGTGTTCGTGTACCTGCTCTAGGGCAGGTGCCGCTTATGGGCGGATACCGTGGGGTTCGATGATGCCGGTGAAGATACCGAGCATGAGTAGCGCGAACAGCGAAACGGACAGCACGATACGAAATGTCAACGCCTTGACCGTCCGCTCGGACTGGCCATTGTCCTTGACCAGGAAGATGAGACCGCTGGCGAGGCTGCCAATAATGGCGAGCAGTACCAGTACGATGAAAGTTTTGATGAGCATGGCGTTAACCGGTTGACGATGTCACGCAAGGGTATCACAGACTGATGACGCGACCCAGAAACGAGGCAGCGGGTGCGGCTGGGTAGATATGAATGGAATCCCGGCCTGCTACCCACCCTGCTGGCGCTGGCGGTACTGACACTCCTGCTGGGCCTGGGTTTCTGGCAGCTGGACCGGGCCGAACAGAAACGGGTGTTGCAGGCGAGTTTCGAACGGGGTGAAGCGGCGGGCTCGGTTGAACTGCAGGCCGAGATGGCCGGCCAGATATCGGCGCGTTACCGCCAGGTCTGGGCGCAGGGCCATTACGACGCGGCGCACCAGTATCTGCTGGATAACAAGGTGCATGCGGGTCGCGTGGGCTACCAGGTGTTAACGCCCCTGCGACTGGATAACACGGATGCGGTGGTGCTGGTTAACCGGGGTTGGGTGCCGCAGGGTGCGACCCGGGCCGATCTGCCCGAGATACCGGCACCCGGGGAAGCGGTCATTATTCAGGGCAAACTGGATTTTCCACCGGACAGGGTATTTGCGCTGGGTGAAGGCGAGGCCCGGCATGCGGGTTGGCCAAAAGTGATTCAGTGGGTCGAGGTCGAACTACTTCGGGAACAACTGGATGCCAATCTGTTGCCCATGCTGGTGCTACTGGATGCGCAGCAGCCAGACGGATTTGTCAGGGAATGGACGCCGGTGCGGGAGTTTGGGCCGGAACGTCACACCGGCTACGCGGTGACCTGGTTTTCCTGCGCGGTCGTGCTGGTGATCCTGTTTTTCTGGGCCACCCTGCAAAGACCGGATTCAAACAATAAGGAGCAAGCGTGAGTTACGGAATCGAAACATTGAATCAATCCCAGCGGCAATCGCCGACGCGTTCACGCATGACGTTGGTGCTGATCTTTGCGCTGTTCTTTCTACCGTTCGTGCTGGCCTGGGTGATGAATTTCTTCGGTGACTGGGTGCCCGAGAGCACGACCAATCACGGTGCCTTGATTGATCCGGTGCAGCCACTTGCCGTGACGCAACTGACCGGGCTCGATGGCCAGGCAATTGCGGCGGAAGTAACCGAAGGCAAGTGGGCACTGGTGTATTTTCACCAGGGCGTCTGTGGCGAGGATTGTCACAATGCCATGTATGTCATGCGTCAGGTGCGTCTGGCCCAGGGCAAGAATATCGATCGGGTTGCCCGTATAACCGTTATTAATGGCGAAACTCAATGGGCCGAAGATGCGCTGGCTCATTACCCGGGTATGTTGTTTACCGTGCCGGGGCGTGGCATGGATGCGAAGACAACTTTTGCAGTACCCAATCAGATTTACCTGCTGGACCCGCTGGGTAACCTGATGATGCATTATCCGCTGACCGTGGAACCACGCGGCATGATCAAGGATCTTGAGCGCTTGTTGCGTATTTCCTATGTGGGGTAAGCGGAGCTAACGAATTACAACGATGATCGGTGGAGACTATGGCGAATATTGGTGCGATAACGTTACGACAGATTGAGCGCTTTGCCTGGCGCGATTACCTTGGCCTGTGCAAGTTGAAGGTGGTGGCGCTGATTGTCTTTACTGCCGTGGTCGGCATGATGTTGTCGGTGCAGGGTATGGTGCCCTGGCAGCCGTTGATTTTTGGAACCCTGGGTATCGGTCTGGCCGCGGCGTCCGGCGCGGCGATTAATCATGTGGTCGATCAGCGTATCGATAAACTGATGGCGCGCACCCGCACCCGGCCGCTGGCGACCGGTCAGCTGGACGATAAGTCCGCGTTGATCTTTGCCATCGCGATCGGCCTGATCGGTATTGGCCTGCTGGTTGCGTTTGTGAATGTATTGACCGCCTGGCTCACTTTCATTTCCCTGATCGGTTACGCCGTGATCTACACCATGTTTTTGAAACGCAGCACGCCGCAGAACATCGTACTGGGTGGTGCAGCCGGTGCGACGCCGCCGTTACTGGGCTGGGCGGCGGTTACCGGTGAAGTCAATACCGAAGCCCTGTTACTGTTCCTGATTATTTTTGTCTGGACGCCACCGCATTTCTGGGCGCTGGCAATACGCCGTCGCGAGGAATATGCCAAGGTGAATGTGCCAATGCTGCCGGTGACGCATGGCGTGAAATTCACCAAGCATCATATTCTGCTGTATACCCTGCTGCTGTTCGCTGTCACGCTGATGCCGTTCGCCATCAAGATGAGCGGCACAATTTATCTGGCTGGTGCGCTGGCGCTGGGGATTGGTTTTCTGTATTACGCCATCAAGCTTTGCTGCACGGACAGCGACCACCTGGCGATGAAGACTTTCGGTTATTCCATCTTTTATCTGAGCGCTTTGTTTGGGTTTTTCCTGCTGGATCATTACGCGCGGATCGTAATTCGGGCGTTTTTTATATAAGGAATACTTTGGGGGAAGTGTTTAAGGCGGGCTGTATGCCCGCCTTTTTCTTTGCGTGGACAGATACCGAAGCTGGTGCTGGCGGGGCTGGTTTATAATCGGGTGTTGTGTGACTCAGGGAGGATGTCATGAAAAAGAAAATCGTTATTTGCGCGGACGGCACCTGGAACAGGCCGGAAGAAGATTTAAACAAGGATTTTCCCACCAATGTATTGAAGCTGGCCCGGGCGATTAACCCTTTTGGTGCTAATGGCGATACCCAGCAGGTTTTTTACGACTGGGGAGTGGGTTCTTATTACGATCCTGTTATCGGTGGCGCGACCGGGAAGGGCCTGCACAAGAACATCATGGATGACTATCGTTATATCGTGCAGAACTATTCGCCGGGCGATGAAATTTTTCTGTTCGGGTTCAGTCGTGGCGCCTATACCGTGCGCTGTCTGTGCGGGCTAATCAATAACTGCGGCATATTGAAAAGGCCGGATGCGGCGCTGATTCAGAGTGCCTTCGATCTTTACAAGAAAAGCAGTAAGCGGTTTGCCCCCAAAGGCGAAAAGTCCGTTGAGTTTCGTGAGCAGTATTCGCATCCTTCCCGGGAAGTACAGTTCGTGGGTGTGTGGGATACGGTGGGTGCTATGGGTATTCCGATCTCGTTTCTCGGGATGTTTGATGACAAGGATGAATTTTACGATACCAAGATCGGTCGAAATGTCAGGTTTGCGCGTCATGCGATGGCGATCGATGAACATCGCAGTGATTTTGTGCCAACGGTGTGGGAGCTGCGCGAGAACATGGATATGCAGCAGGTCTGGTTCGCCGGGGCGCACAGTAACGTCGGCGGCAGTTACAAGCCGGACCCGGATGGGACGCTGTTATCAGACATCCCGTTTAAATGGATGGTGAGTGAGGCGCGCAAAGCGGGGCTTGCGATTGAAGATCATCTGGATGGCCAGATTCATCCGAATACGATGGCGAAGTTGCATAACTCGCGGCGCAGTTTTTATCGCGTGAAGAAAAAATATTATCGTCCCATCGGTCATGGCAAGGGCGAGGTGTTGATCCATCGGTCGGTGAAAGAGCGTTGGGATAATGATGGGGATTACCGGCCAGAGAATCTGGTGGAATATATAAATAAGAATGGATGGCCGAGTACGCTGGTGGATTGATGTGCTGGAAAGAAAAAATGCCACCGAGAACGGTGGCATAAAAAAGTCTAAGCCTTGGAGGAGGAATAAGGTTATAGACGGGATTATCCTAACTCATACATCAGAAAATACTAATACTCTTTTGGAGCATCTTTCTGTAGGAAAATGCTTACAAGCTGATTGACGACGTGAATTGGGCGGCTATCGGCACATAGCGGAAGTCTGGAGCACCCCTTTAATAGAGGATGCCTTGACCAGAATAATAAGGCACACATAATGAAGTGCTGAGCGATTATATAGATAAGGCGACGAAGCAATCTCTTTGAGGCGAAAGTCGGAATTCAAGGGGGTTAGTATTTAAACAAGTTTAACACAATGTCTTTTGGGGTGGAGCAAATGCATAAAATTCTGGTTAGTCTGTTCATAGTAACAATAATGCAATTAAATGGGTGTTCAAAAGAAGGGAATTCCTCAGGATCATCTGTTAATACAAAAAATGCTGATCAGGCATTAAATAGCGCGGGCAACAAATCCAGTCCCGATACCAAGGAATGGCTAGAGATCATTGAAAAGCATTCCCTTGCATCCTTCACCAAGAATGAAAGCGCTTGCGTACGCTTGAAGACAAGTAAGAATGATAATAATATTCATATCTCGGCCCCAAATGATGGGACAACATTTCTCGATTATCGCTTCTTAGTACCGCTGAATACATCAACCCCCGTAAAAGAAAAACTCGCCTTTTTTAGCAAAGCAGGTTTTCTTTCTGCCCAGACTGACTTCGATGACGAACCACCCACAGTTACTTATTCAATTACTGAATATGGCTGGATAAATACAAGCCAAACCAGTGGCTTTTCAAGTTCGCTTTGCTTTGATAGTGGCTACCTGGGAGTATTGAATATTCTCGATTATCAAATGCTAGATGACCAGGGGGCGGGGCTGACACCATATGACGTCACATATGAAATCGCAACGATCTATAAAGACTGGTTAACAGAAGAGGTTAAAACCAGTTTTAATATAAAAACACGGCTTCCCAAGAAGTCCAAAATATTACTTATTCAGGGGCCAGCTGGTTATTATGCTTACAATCCTCTTTCTCAATACCTTAGTGAGCGTGGTATATCTGCCACTTCATTGCCGAGACATGAGTTAATACTATCCAAAGCTAAAACCCCAGAGGTACTAAATACGCTATGTAAAGACCTGAATATTCTTAAATTCATTTATGAAGACGATGATAAATGCTCTGAGGATCAACTCAAATGGCTCCGCGATAGCCTGACATTATTACGAGTAGAACCAGTCAATAATGGTAAATGGTATGAACTTAAATTCAAGTTTATGTTCGACAATAATGAGCGTTACGCATTATCTGAATTTTTGCAGCATAAAGATGATTATGTCGTGAGGCCACACTTTCAGATAATTCCTTCGTCAACAAAAAAAGACAGCGCCCACTGGGATAGGAATATTGAGAAACGATAAAGAGTTCTTTGTGCCAGCGAATAACTGTTCTGCGTGGAAACATAACAAGGGCACACATAGCCTGGGCTAGAAACTTAAATAAGCTAAAAACAGTATCTAAGCGTCAGGTTTAGTCTAAGTAACGATATTGGGCAATATTAAAGATGAGAATTAATAATTTCATATTGATGATAATGCTGAGTTGCGCAGCAACTAATGGTTACGCTAGCTATGACATTTTTGATAACCCATCATCATCCACGCTTTTCCCCGAATGTGATAAATCGAATCTAAAGCCAGGCACTTCTCGTAGTAGCTTGTGCGATGTCTGGGATGAACACATTTCAATGTTAGAAGAAAAGCTGGAATCAGAATGTAAGCTGGCTGGCGAAAAGATTTATAGAATAGTTTCTAATGTGGATGGGGTGTATTTGCATACTGACCCAAACTGGAAAAACACGAGTTATTCACCAAGAAATATACTGCACGAGTATAGTTACGATACTAGCCGCACAAGAATAGAGTTTATTGATCCGACACGATCACGATTTTATCGTGAAATTGAATACCTCTCCAGGAGAGACAATAAAATAGAAAAGATTTTTATCACTAAAATCGAGTACCTGGGAAACCCTGAATACAGGCCAAAACCATTCAATCTCCGGGTCCATACTGACAAAACATATTCAGACAAGCCTACGCAACGGTACCAGCTAGATTTTAGTAATCTGACTGATATCGTCGAGCAAAAGATGGGCTTTCACGGCGACTTAACAAGAATCATTGACAGGAAAACAAACGAAATACTCGCTGAGCGAAAGGTATTCTATTACATTGTTGGTGATCGCGTTTACCTGAAAGATGGAACGCGGTTACCAATGCCCGGAAAATTAAAAAACCCGGGTATAGTTGCTTGCAAAAACTATAATCCCAATACATTGTATGACGATTACAAATTTCCCAAAAGCGAATACGAATTCGCCTCTAGAGTGTTAATACCAACGCCATTCGACAAAAAACTCTATCGTAATTTTTTCGAATTCTCACGGGGTGTGGGTGAAATCAAGGATGTCTGCGGCCATAAGAGGATGAAAATTAGCCCTGACATTCAAGCAAATGATTTACACCTTGAGAGAAAAGGCGAAGATTTAGTGATATCCGTTAAGAACGGCAACGACAGACTTACATGTATAAAATACGATACTTTTAAAGCGGGGTTTGAAATGTTATTTGTTGATGGCACTCGATGGGATAAAGACAGAATAAATTCAATATTAACGAGATCTGAGCAGTAACCGGCTACTATTCCTCGGGCTAATGTGTTTAGTGTCCGCTCCTGGCACATATGCGCCATCACGCCTCAAAATCCGAAAATTTCGATATTGAGGCAGCAAGCGGCACAAAGCGGAATTGCCGTGATAATGATCAAATAGCGGTATCTAGCCGCCTCAATTAGTCGTTTGACAGTACCTACCTCTGTTCTAGTTTCTCATAAGCGGACATCGGACCCAGGATTTTCACCCTGTTACGTTTTTCTAGAAAGGGAAATCCAGTAGGATTTGGCTATCTGATTGATATTGAAAAGGAAGCAGTGATATAACGAAGTCCTGCTATAAATGTATAACGAGACAGGAGTTTCGTTAATCCAACTGTTAGGTGAAAACCTATAGCCTATAGGAGGAAGCATGAGTAACTCAAAAACAAGTTCACTCAATGCAGATCGGATGAGATCGTTATTGAGATATGCAGTTCTCGCTCCTTCAAGCCACAATACGCAGCCATGGTGGTTCCAGATCACAAACAATAATATATCGCTATACGCTGATAGGGCTCGGGCGCTTCCTGTGAATGATCCACATGACAGAGAGCTAACAATTAGTTGTGGATGTGCTTTGATGAATTTACGCGTTGCAGCAGCTCATGATGGGCTTGGCATGACCTATGACATTGCACCAGACTCTGATGATGAAGATTTATTAGCTGTCATTTCTTTTCATGAAGCAGAGACATCATCTCTCGCCGAATATGAACTTTTTCAGTCTATCGAGGGTCGCCGAACCTACCGCAAACGTTTCAAATCTCTAGAAGTCCCGAATTCCATTCTGGTGATATTATCCGATGTCGCTACTCAGGAATGCGCCTGGCTTCAGGTGATTGAATCTGAGAAAAAGCGTGAAAATATCACCGCACTTGTTTCCGAAGGCGATTCGATTCAATGGGCAAATCCGAGTTGGAGGCGTGAGCTAGCTGCCTGGATGCATCCACGCCGTCGAGGTGATGGATTAACTGTGCCTGGAATTGTTGCCCCCATTGCACAGGTCATTGTTCGGACATTTGATATGGGGAACGGAGTCGGAGCAAAGGATAAACAGCTTGCCGATGAGTCGCCAGTTCTCGCTGTCCTTGGTACTAATGGCGACAGTGTGGCAGATTGGCTAAGCGCCGGTCAGGCGCTTGAGCGGATCTTGCTCAATGCACATTTAAATGGCTTGCAGGCTTCATACTTAAATCAACCAATACAAGTGGCGTCACTACGCAGTAAGCTTCAAAACCTATTGAGCGTGGACGGGTTTCCACAAATCTTGCTTAGGCTGGGTTACCCAACGGATGTAATAGATGCCGCTCCACGTCGCAGTCTCGACGAGGTGATTGATTGGCAGCGAAAACATTAATTCACCTTATAGTGTATGACAAGACAGGTATCTCGTTAATCAAACTGTTCACGTCCGCTTTCGGGAATTTAGTATTTAATTGATTCAGTAGCTATCTAACCTAAATATTGAGTCGAATTTCTTCCGCTTCTGGCACATTGCTGCCCTTTAACCTGAATAATCGCAATCATTCGTTTGATTCGTCATCAGAAGAATCTTCCTGCGTCTTCCACTTGTTATAGCATTCAGCGCCACAGAAATATTGGACATACTCATTGGCCTCTTCCATTTTGGCAACGGAGATAGGAATCTCTTTCAAGCATACTTTGCAAGGGACCTTTTGGATTTCATTTTCGTCATGGTTAGCCATTTTCCACCTCCAATCCACATTGGTGAATCCCCTCATGTCATACCCCAACTATAGAAAAGTGATCAATAAATGCCATGCTTTGCGAGTGTTGTTTCAATCGAATAATGCGTAACAGAGGGAGTGTAAGGGCGGCTGCTTCAGTTTTTTCCGTCATTGCTTGACCCGCGTCATGATTTGGCGCGGAGGAGAGGCGGGCAGTTTATGTTAATGGGTTAATATTCCTGCAGAATGCAATTTTGTATCTTTGCTTGGGGCGAGAAGGCGATGAAAGATATCGTTTGGGACAAGGTGCTGAGTGTCGGCGTAACCGAGATCGATGAAGATCACCAGAAGCTGGTTTCCATTTTCAATATTCTGAATCACGCGGTTGGCGAGGGTGCGTCGCGGGATTATCTGGCGGCCGTGCTGGAAGAACTCATCAACTGTACCGTCTGGCATTTCAGCCATGAAGAACGCCTGATGCTGAAATACGGCTATGATCGAGCAGATGAGCACAAGCAGGATCACAGGGAACTGATCGAAAGCGCGCGCGAGTTGCAGGCCATGTTGATGCAGGGCGACAAGGCCGTGGCCGAGCAGGAAATTGAGTATCTCGAACGCTGGCTGACCGCGCATATTTTCACCGAGGATATGAAACTCGGGGAATTTCTCGCCCAGGCCATGTGATCACTCAGGATCCAGCGTCCCCGTCCGCTATCCCTTCCGATGGATGAAATGTTCCACCTCGTGCGTCTCTACGGGGCATGTTGCCTGGCTGTATCCACTTTTGGAGCGGATGCCAGCGGCTGCGGATAAGCTCCAGTTTCCAATACAAAATTACAAATTCGACTGGCGCGACAGGCGAAACCGGCTAGCTTTTTGGTGGGCCTTTCCTGTCTGTCAGGAATAGGCTTAGAAAATACCCGAGTTTGCGCAGCGTATCCTTATATATTAGAATGCGCTGATATTTTTCCGCCAAAAAACGGAAAAAATATTTGAAATCAGTAAGTTAAGAGGCGAACGATGGCTCACGCGAATGTGACGAGTACTGAAGAGTACAACTACGCGATAATCAAAAAGTTTGCCGTGATGGCGTTGTTTTGGGGTGCGCTGGGCATGATTGCCGGTTTGTATGCTGCCCTGGAGCTGGCTTATCCGGCCTTCAACCTTAATATTCCTGAAATCACGTTTGGGCGTCTTCGTCCCGTGCACACCACGTTGGTGATTTTTGGATTCGGCGGTAGCGCACTCTTTGCAACATCCTATTATGTTGTACAGCGCACCTGCCAGACGCGCCTCTACAGCGATTCACTCGCGACCTTCACCTTCTGGGGTTGGCAGCTGGCGATCCTGCTGGGCGTGATCAGCTACATGGCCGGTATTACCCAGTCCAAGGAATACGCTGAATTCGAATGGCCGATCGATCTGTTGATCGCAGTAACCTGGGTGGTTTACGCGACCGTCTATACCATGACCCTGCGCCGCCGTTCCCAGCCACACATTTATGTCGCCAACTGGTTCTACATGGCGTTCATTCTGGCAACCGCCATTCTGCATATCTTCAACAACATCGCGATTCCGGTCAGCCTGACCAAATCCTACTCCATGTACTCCGGTGTGCAGGACGCGATGACGCAGTGGTGGTACGGCCATAACGCGGTGGGCTTCTTCCTGACCGCGGCCTTCCTCGGCATGATGTACTACTTTGTGCCCAAGCAGGCGGGTCGCCCGGTGTATTCCTACCGCCTGTCCATCATTCACTTCTGGGCACTGTCCTTCTTATATATGTGGGTGGGCGCGCACCATCTGCACTGGACTGCGCTGCCGGACTGGACATCCACGCTGGCCGCGACCTTCTCCGTCATGCTGCTGCTGCCGTCCTGGGGCGGCATGATCAACGGCATCATGACCCTGTCCGGCGCCTGGCATAAGCTGCGTACCGATCCGATCATGTTGTTCCTGATCGCGGCGCTGTCGTTCTACGGCATGTCGACTTTCGAAGGTCCGCTGATGTCACTGAAGAGCGTGAACGCACTTTCACATTACACTGACTGGACCATCGGCCATGTGCACTCGGGTGCGCTGGGCTGGGTTGCACTGGTTTCCTTCGGTTCGCTGTATCACATGATGCCGCGCCTGTGGGATACCCGCCTGTACAGCCTCAAGCTGGTGTACGTTCATTTCTTCCTCGCCACTATCGGTATCGTGCTGTACATCACCGCGATGTGGGTTTCCGGTATCGGCCAGGGCCTGCTGCTGCGCGCCTTCGATGAATACGGTGCGCTGGCCTATACCTTTATCGAAACAGTTTCCTTCCTGCACAAGCCGTATGTCGTACGTGCTGCGGGTGGCGCCTTCTTCGTTGCCGGTGTGTTGATCATGTCTTTCAATATGTTCATGACCATCCGCCAGGGCAAGGCTGAACAGGCTGCCATTGAAGCGAAACTCGCCGCCAAGATGGCGCGTGCCTAAGGAGACCTGATTAATGAACTGGTTAAAACACGAAACAGTTGAAACCAATGCCGGTTGGTTGATCGCGCTGACGATGATCGTTATCAGCATCGGTGGCCTGGTGGAAATCATTCCGCTGTATTTCATCGACAGCACCATTGAAGAAGTGGTGGATGCCGATAGCGGTCATGAAATGATCCGTCCCTACACGCCGCTGGAATTGCGCGGTCGTGACATTTATCAGCGTGAAGGCTGCTACCTGTGTCACTCGCAGATGATCCGCCCGTTCCGCGACGAAATGTTGCGCTACGGTCATTACTCGCTGGCGGCTGAATCGCAGTACGACCATCCCTTCCAGTGGGGCTCCAAGCGTACCGGTCCGGACATCGCGCGTCTCGGCGGCAAGTATTCCAACGAATGGCATGTTGCGCACTTGATCGCACCGCGTGACGTGGTGCCGGAATCCATCATGCCGAACTATCCCTGGCTGATGGAAAACGATCTGGAGTATGCCGATATCGAAGCGCGTATGAAGGCGTTGAAAACCGCGACCGTACCTTACTCTGTAAGCCAGGAAGAGTATCAGGCAAACGTTGAGCGCTTCGGTCAGGACGTGGCGGACAAGCTGCATATCAGCAATGCCGAGAAGAACCTGATTGCACAGGCCCAGGCCGGCAATTATGACGGTAATCGTGATCGTCTGACGGAAATGGATGCCATCGTGGCCTACCTGCAGGTGCTGGGTACCATGGTGGACTTCAGCAAGTTTGAAGAAGGTCACTTCGCCGAGTTCCGTTAAGGAAGGCTGCGTAGATCGATGGGTGATTTGATTGTCTGGCTTGGCGATTTAACCAACAGCAAAATCGTTGCGCTGCTGATTTTCTTCACCACTTTTTGTGGCATTTTGATCTACGTGTTCACCGGCAAGAAAAGATCGGAACGACTGGAATCCTATAAATACATTCCGTTTGAGGAAGATGAGCAGACGGAAGACGCTAAGGTAAAGAGCGATGAGCGAAAGTAACAAGCAACAAGGTGCCGTACAAACCACAGGTCATGCCTGGGACGGTGATTTACAGGAATTCAACAATCCACTGCCGAGCTGGTGGTTGTGGGGTTTTTACGCGACCGTTGCGTTTGCGATTATCTACTGGGTGATTTATCCCGCCTGGCCGGTTGGGCAGAACTACACCAAGGGCGCCTTCAACACCATCACATACCAGTCGGGTAGCGAAGAAGTCACCACGCACTGGAATACTCGCGCCAAGCTGATGCGTGAAATGCAGCAGGGCACCGACGCGCTACGCATGCGGGAATATATGGATCGCGTTGCCGCGGCCAGCTACGAGGAAATCCTCGCCGACCCGGAAATGATGAGCTTCACTCGCGCCGTGGCCAATGGCCTGTTCGGCGATAACTGCGCGGCCTGTCATGGTGCCGGTGGCGCGGGTGTGATTGGCCTGTTCCCTAACCTGGCGGACGATGACTGGCTGTGGGGCGGCGCGGTTGAACAAATTGAAGCCACGCTTGTCAATGGTCGTAATGGGTATATGCCGAGCTTCAAGGCGACGTTCTCCGATGCGCAGCTGGACGATGTGGCGAATTTCGTGCTGAGCCTGTCAGGGCATGAAGTGGATGGCGACAAGGCCATGCGCGGCAAGGCGATCTTTACCGGTCAGGCCGGCGGTTGTTATTACTGCCATACCACCGAAGGTACAGGTATGCATTCCACCGGCGCGGCGAACCTGACAGACAACATCTGGACGGTAGCGAATGTTCCTGCCGCCGAGTCGCTGGACGCCAGGCTGGACGCGGTAAAGACCGTGGTCCGCAATGGCATACAGCGCAAGATGCCGGCCTGGCAGGATCGCTTGAGCGATGCCCAGATCAAACTGTTAACGGTATACGTCCACGAATTGGGCGGTGGCCAGTAAGTAAAAAACTCCTGTCATTGCGAGGAGCGTAAGCGACGTGGCAATCTCACAGAGATGCCTGCACCTTTAGGGGATTGCCACGCTTCGCTCGCAATGACGAGTATATTTTTGCTTTCTCTGACCGGGGCGGTTCTTCATTTGAAGGGCAACGCCCCGGCTGCTATTTGGCCGCATTGAAAATTTTGGGAAGACTATGGCCGAAAGCGGACAACAAGCGCTCTACGAATCACGTATTCGAATCTATCCCCGCTCCGTAAAGGGACGCTTCAGAAACCTCAAGACCGGAATTCTATTTCTGGCCTATGGTGTGTATTTCCTGCTGGCCTGGTTGCCCTGGTCGCGCAATATCGGTCCGGCGCAGGCGGTCACCTTTGATATCGAAGGTCGCCGTTTCTATCTCTTCGACCTGGTTGTGCATGCTCAAGATATTTTCTGGCTGGCCGGTTTCCTGGTTATTGCGGCTTTTCTGCTGTTCTTTGTCACCGGTATCGCCGGGCGCGTGTTCTGCGGTTATTTCTGTTTCCAGACACTCTGGACTGATGTGTTCATGTTCATCGAACGCTGGGTGCAGGGCGAACGCCCCGCGCGCATGCGTCTGGACAAGCAGCCCTGGAGTGGCGAAAAGCTGTTCAAGAAAGGGCTGACGCATTTCTTCTGGCTGCTGGTGGCCTTCTGGACCGGTTTCACCTTTACACTTTATTGGGGCTATGCGCCGCAGCTGTTCGTGGAGTTCTTCTCCGGTCAGGCGCCTTTCCCGGCTTATGCCACCACCCTGTTCCTGACAGCAACCACGTATGTCATGGCGGGCCTGGCGCGCGAGCAGGTCTGTACCTACATGTGCCCCTATGCGCGTTTCCAGAGCGCCATGTTCGATCGCGATACCCTGATCGTGGCCTACGATGAAGCGCGCGGCGAAGGCGATTCCGGTCGGCATAAACTGGGTCGCGGTTATAAAACCCAGGACGAGCGCGGCGAAAAGGGCGCGGGTGACTGCATTGATTGCGGTTTCTGCGTTCAGGTCTGTCCGACCGGTATCGATATCCGCAACGGCATGCAGTATCAATGCATTACCTGTGCGCTGTGCGTCGATGCCTGCGACACCATCATGGATTCGATGGGTTGGGAGCCTGGCCTGGTTAAATACACCTCGGAGAATGCGCAGCGCGGGAAGAAGACCCGCTATTTCACTCCGCAAAACATCGGTTATGGTCTGACCGTGTTAATCAGTGCCGTGTTGCTGGTGATGAGCATGGCCAACCAGGCCAAGATGGACATGGCCGTGTCGCATGTGCGCCAGCCGTTGTTCGTGCTGTTAAGCGATGGGCGAATCCAGAACAGTTATGAAGTGAAGATCAATAACAAAACCGATCGCGCGATCAAAATCGACTTTACCCAGACCGGGCTGGAAAACGCCGAGGTGGATCTGGGTGGGCATCTGGAACAGCTGGCGCTGAAACCGGATCAGAGTCTCAACCTGCTGGTGCGAATCAAGATGGCGAATCCGGGTAACCTCGACAAATTGCCGTTCAGGTTTCAGGCGCTGCCCTACGATGACGAAGTCGGCCGCGTTGAAACAGATACCTTCTTTTACTTCAAGAAGCAGTAGTCGGGCCCGATGGAATTGCTGATCAGTTTATCCCTGGGTCTCGCCCTGCAGGTGCTTATATTCATGGGGCTGCGGCGCTTTGCCGGTTTCGGTGCGAAGCAGGCCGCCGTGGTGATTGCGCTGCTGGCGGTCGCGATCTACATGCCGTACGCCATTCTCAAGTGGCCGGGCGGCGATGTGGTGGCCATGCATCTCGCGGTGTACCTGGTCACGGCCTATGGCCTGGGTTTGATCCTTTCCAATCGCGAAAAGCGGATCGCGCAGATGGGTGGTGACGAGGGCTGGTTCCACTGGGGCCCGGCGGTGATCGTGTCTTTCTTCGTGGTGCTGATTCTGTTCGATGGCGTTCTGGTTGTGATCGCCAGCCGTGGCGTGCCGGAGCCGATTGCCCAGTGGCTGTTTCCGGAGCCTGCTGTCGATGCCCAGGTCACCAGTTCGTTTCCGGGCGTGGTCTCGCACGATTACCAGAAAAAGCAGGCGCATTACAATCAGTACCTGCAGCAGCTGGATGTGCAGGCCGAGCGCGGCTGGCGGGTAAACAAGGGCTGGCTGGAGCAGCCATCGGTGGATCGGCCGGGACGGTTTCAGGTGGCCGTGGTCAGCAAGGAAGCGATGCCGGTTACGGGCGCGGTTGTGACGGGTTCATTCCTGCGGCCTTCCGATACCCGGCTTGATCAGCACTTCACGCTCGAAGAAAGCGGTCCGGGCGTTTATCGCGGAGAGATTGCCTTGCCTGCGCGCGGGCGCTGGGACCTGGTGCTGGAGATTCGCAAGGGCGATGACCTGCATCAGTTGCGCGCCGAGACGACGGTGGAAGAATAACGTTCATATTATTTAGTTAATCCACTAAGCTCTGTGCTTTCGTCATTCCGGCGAAAGCCGGAATCCAGTGGTTATTGCAGGCTTCCTGGATCCCGGCCTGCGCCGGGATGACAACACCAAAGTAATAACCAGTTGATTATGTCCGACACGCCAACCGAAACCTACCAGCACAAAGAGGGCGACTGTTTCCACTGTGGGCTACCTGTTCCGCAAGGCAGTCATTACCTGGTAAAGATCGATAACGTCGAACGCGAGATGTGTTGCCCGGGTTGTCAGGCCGTCGCGGAAAGTATCGTCAATAACAACCTCACCGATTTCTACCGCTACCGTACCGAGCCGGCGCGCAAGGCGCAGGATATTGTGCCGGACGTGCTCAGGGAGATGGCGCTCTACGACAAGCCCGAGTTGCAGCAGAGCTTTGTGCGTGTCGACGAAAAAAATCTACGCGAAGCATCATTGATACTGGAAGGTATTACCTGTGCCGCCTGCGTCTGGCTGAACGAGCGTCATGTGGGTGCCATGCCGGGGGTAGTGGAGTTCGCGGTCAACTATTCCACGCACCGCGCCCGGGTGAAGTGGGATGACAGCCAGATTCACCTGAGCGACATCCTCGCCGCAATTGCGAACATCGGTTATGTCGCGCATCCCTTCGATCCGGGCCGCCAGGAAGACTTGTATAAAAAGGAACGCAACCAGGCCTTGCGGCGTATTGCCGTGGCGGGGCTTGGTGCGATGCAGGTGATGATGATCGCGGTGGGTTTGTATGCCGGCGATTACCAGGGCATCGATGTCAACCTGCGTGACTTTCTGCGCTGGGTCAGTGCCGTTATTACCTTGCCGGTGTTGCTGTACTCGGCTCGTCCCTTTTATATCAGCGCCTGGCGTGATCTTAAGCGCAGGCAGTTTGGCATGGATGTGCCGGTCAGCCTGGCGATCAGTCTGGCCTACCTGGCCAGTGTGTACATCACTGCCACGAAAGGCGCGGAGGTTTATTACGATTCCGTCACCATGTTTACCTTCTTCCTGTTGACCGGGCGTTACCTGGAAATGGGCGCGCGGCACAAGGCGGGGCAGGTGGCGGAAGAACTGGTGCGGCTGCTGCCCGCCACCGCGACGCGCCTGATGGAGAGCGGCGAAGAGCGCGTGGCCGTGGCCGAATTGCGGCCCGATGACCGGGTGTTGATCAGGCCGGGTGAAACCGTGCCGGCGGACGGTGTCGTGGTCGATGGCAAGAGTTCGGTGGATGAATCGCTGTTGACCGGGGAAAGCCTGCCGCAACCCAAGCAGCAACAGGCGCAGTTGGTCGGTGGTACGGTGAATATCGAAAGCCCCCTGATTATGCGCATTGAAAAGGTCGGCCAGGATACGGTGCTGTCGGCGATCACGCGTCTGCTGGATCGCGCGCAAACCGAAAAGCCGTCCGTGCAACGGCTGGCGGACAAAGTGGCGGGCTGGTTTGTCGCGGCCCTGTTGCTGCTGGCAACCGCCGTGGCGGTGTACTGGTACCAGGTCGATCCCGCGCATGCCTTCCCGATCACCCTGTCGGTGCTGGTTGTCACCTGTCCCTGTGCCCTGTCGCTGGCGACACCGGTGGCCCTGACCGCCGCCACCGGTGCGTTAACGAAACTGGGTTTATTGACCACGCGTTCGCATGCGCTGGAAACGCTGGCGAATGTGGACCATGTGGTGTTCGATAAAACCGGCACCCTGACCGAGGGCCGGTTGCAGTTGTCCTCGGTTGAAACCTTGGCCGACTGGGACAGGCAGCAGGTGCTGGCAATTGCCGCGGCACTGGAATGCCAGTCGGAACATCCGCTGGCGCAGGCGATTGTGCAGCAGCAGGCGGCGGCGTTGCAGGCGACGGAGGTTATCGCGACTTCAGGTGAAGGAATCGAGGGTGTCGTGAGCGGGGTGCGCTACCGCATCGGCACACTGGAATATGTATCCGGCTTGAGCCGGTCGACGCAAGATGACGCCTTCGCCCGCCCGCTTGCCGGGAGCAGTGTCTATCTTGGCAACGATTCAGGCGTCGTGGCGCGCCTGACCTTTGCTGACCTGTTGCGGGAGGGGGCGGTGGATACCATTTCCCGCTTGAAGCTATTGGGCGTGCAGGTGCATCTCTATAGTGGCGACGAGCATTCGGTGGTGGCCAGTATTGCCGGGGAGCTGGGTATTGAGGATGCGCAGGCGCGGATGAAACCGGACGACAAGCTGACCGCGATCAAGGCGCTGCAGGCGCAGGGTGGTATCGTCGCGATGGTGGGGGATGGGGTGAACGATGCCCCGGTGCTGGCCGGTGCGCAGGTGTCGATTGCCATGGGTGGCGGCACCCAGCTGGCGCATGCCGCCGCCGACATGGTGTTGCTCTCGGAACAATTGCCGCATCTGCTGGATGGGGTTATAACAGCAAGGCGCACGCTGGCCATTATCCGTCAGAACATTGCCTGGGCCATTGCCTATAACATCACGGCTATCCCGTTGGCGGTTGCGGGTATGGTTGCCCCCTGGATGGCAGCGATCGGCATGTCGGCCAGCTCGCTGGTGGTGGTGATAAATTCGCTGCGATTGAAACGGCTGTAAAGCGTGCGCCAGGGCGCTATTTTCGGGTTAGATGGGTCGCCCGAATGGCGAGTTAGATCAAAAAATAGTGCGATAAAAATATTCAATGACCCGATTTGCAATTCCTTGGACTCCCCTTTTTTGGGCAATTTGGCCAGGGTTGCACCGCCTTCGGGCGACAATAACAAATTGATTTTAATATATAAATAATGATCTATCGATATTTTCTAACATAATTGTGCAGCAAGCGGCTCATAGATGGATGTCTATCGCATAGATATTTATCTATGGAAAAGTAATAAAAGATCGATTGGAACCAAAGGTGGAAGAGCGCGTAGTCTCAGCTCCCAGCTTAACAGTTGTGAATCGCAAAACTTATCCAGTAAAACGAAGCAGGAGAAGACCATGTCATCAAAAGGTTATCAAGCGGGTGTAAAAGAATACCGCGAAAAGTACTGGACTCCGGATTATGTGCCCCTCGACACTGATCTGTTGGCTTGTTTCAAGTGCACCGGTCAGCCGGGCGTTCCACGTGAAGAAGTTGCTGCTGCGGTAGCGGCCGAGTCATCAACCGGTACCTGGAGTACGGTTTGGTCAGAACTGCTGACCGATATGGAGTTCTACAAGGGTCGTGCGTATCGCATCGAAGACGTACCTGGTGACTCTGAATCATTCTACGCATTCATCGCTTACCCGATCGACCTGTTCGAAGAAGGTTCGGTTGTAAACGTACTGACCTCCCTGGTTGGTAACGTATTCGGCTTTAAAGCGCTGAAGCATCTGCGTCTGGAAGACATCCGCTTCCCGATCGCCTACATCAAGACTTGCGGTGGACCGCCAGCCGGTATCCAGGTTGAACGTGACCGTCTGAGCAAGTACGGCCGTCCGATGCTGGGTGCGACCATCAAGCCAAAACTGGGTCTGTCTGCCAAGAACTACGGTCGTGCGGTCTATGAATGTCTGCGCGGCGGTCTGGACATGACCAAGGACGACGAAAACGTTAACTCCCAGCCGTTCATGCGCTGGCGCGATCGTTTCGAGTTCGTGGGTGAAGCAATCCAGAAGGCCGAGCAGGAAACTGGCGAGAAGAAAGGCCATTACCTGAACGTTACCGCTTCCACTCCGGAAGAAATGTACAAGCGTGCCGAGTTCGCGAAAGAAGTTGGTTCGCCGATCCTGATGCACGACTTCCTGACCGGCGGTTTCACTGCCAACACGGGTCTGGCTAACTGGTGTCGCGAAAACGGCATGCTGCTGCACATTCACCGTGCAATGCACGCGGTAATCGACCGTCATCCGAAGCACGGTATTCACTTCCGCGTACTGGCCAAGTGTCTGCGTCTGTCCGGTGGTGACCACCTTCACACAGGTACCGTTGTCGGTAAGCTGGAAGGTGACCGTAACTCTACTCTGGGCTTCGTTGACCAGCTGCGCGAATCTTTCGTACCGGAAGATCGTTCACGCGGTGTGTTCTTCGACCAGGATTGGGGTTCACTGCCAGGCGTATTCGCCGTTGCATCCGGTGGTATCCACATCTGGCACATGCCGGCACTGGTAACCATCTTCGGTGATGACTCCATGCTGCAGTTCGGTGGTGGTACCCAGGGTCACCCATGGGGTAACGCTGCGGGCGCTGCTGCTAACCGCGTTGCACTGGAAGCCTCTGTTAAAGCACGTAACGAAGGTCGTCAGATCGAGAAAGAAGCTCGCGACATCCTCACTGAAGCTGCCAAGCACAGCCCAGAACTGGCTATCGCGATGGAAACTTGGAAAGAAATCAAGTTTGAATTCGAAACTGTTGACAAGCTGGACGTTGCCTAAGGGCAGCGTCTTAAGCGCACCAGTTACGAAACACTAGTTACGAGGAATTACACATGACTACTTCAAGCATGGGCGACTTTCAAACCGCTCAAACATTAGAAACTTTCGGTTTCATTCCAAAGCTGACAGCTGACGAAGTGAATGCGCAGATTGCGTACATCATTGCCAATGGCTGGACGCCTGCGATCGAGCACGAGCATCCTTCTCAGTCAAGCAACCACTACTGGACAATGTGGAAGTTGCCCTTCTTCGGTGAAGACAACATCAACAATGTTCTGGCTGAACTGGACAACTGCCGTCGTTCATACCCGGATCACCATGTTCGTCTGATCGGTTATGACAACTACTCGCAGAGCCAGGGTTCTTGCTTTGTTGTCTACGAAGCTCGTTCTTAATTCGTTAGGAAAGAAACTTCGCTGTCTATTTCGATAGACATTTAGCAGACAAATTGGATAGCAACGGGATCAATCATGGGACAGAACAACGCACCACTCTCTAGTCGAGCGGCGTCTTTAGCCAGACGCAAGGCCATGTCGAGCATGGGTAAGGCTGCAGTGCAATCGGGTAATGAACGCACCCGTACGGCGCCAGCCAGCAAACCTGCTGTGACGACACCGGCCGTGACTGCTGCGCCTCGTGCGGCTGCACCTTCTCCTGCGATGTCAACCGCCAGCGCTGCTGCTTCAGTAGCAGTATCGCCGGCGCGTTCGGCCGCACTAGCGCGTCGTATTGCGATGTCGACGCGGGGTAAAGCAGCAGTCAAATCGACTGATCGTGTGCGTAACGACTCTGTTACGTCCCAGGCGGCTCCCGTTGCTGCCGGTTCGTCTGCACCAAATTCAGAACGTGGATGCGGTTGTGGTTGCGGCGGCAAGAAAGCCGAGTGCAAGACACAGGTGGCGGCGGACCGTGCGCCCGCGCCAAGCGCATCCCCGGTAGTGAACAACGGCAGTGTACGTCCGAAGGCCAAGGCCATGATCAGCCCGGGGCAGGCCGCTTCAAGGGCGCGTCGCGCGGCTATGTCGAAGCGGGGCAAGGCCGGTGTTCACAAGGGTGGCATGTCGGCGGCGCAAACCGCGCGTGCGGCCAACCCGGAATTATCCAGTCGCGAACTGGCCAAGGCATTGCGTGAACAGCGCAGCACCAAGGGCAAGTGCGGACCCAAGTCGAGCGAACCCTGTGGTCGTCGTCGTAAATCCAGGGCAACGCCTGAAGCCAGCCTGAAAGTGGGCGTCAGCGAAACCAGTCGTGGCCAGTCGGTAACCGGCACCATGGTCGGTCGCAGCGTGCGCATGACAGGCGACGAACCGAGCACCTGTCGCGCGGTGACTGGCACCGAATATATGGGCGCGGATATTTTCCGCCAGTTCTGCCAGACGGATCCGTCCAAATCCGTGCGTAAGGTTGCCATTACCAAAACAGGCGGCAACAACAGTGTGACGGGAACGGAAGTCGGTCGTTCCAAGCGCGTTACTGGCGATGAACCCGGAACCTGTCACCGCGTGACCGGTAACCAGTATGTCGGCGCTGAAAATGCTGAAAAGTTTTGCGGCACCAAGCCCGAGCCGGTGCCTGCCAAGGTAACCCTGGCGCAGACGGCCAAAGGTCGTCCGGTAACCGGTAACAATGTCGGTCGTTCGGCCAAGGTGACCGGGGACGAGCCGGGTTCCAGTCGCGCTCTGACCGGTACGCAATATATGCAGTCCGCGGAAGGTGTTGCGCCGAGCAAGGTAGGCACGAGCAAGACCACGCGTGGTGGTTCCATCACGGGCACCATGGTTGGCCGTAGCGCCAGCGTGACCGGCGATGAGCCTGGTAGTTGCAAGATGGTTACGGGTGATGACTACATCAGCATGGAACAGTACGAAGGCTTCTGTCAGACCAAGCCGAACTTTGACGACCGTAAAGTGGGTTTTTCAACCACGCTGCAGGGTCGTCCGGTATCCGGCACCATGGCTAATCGCGGTATGAAGGTGACCGGTAATGAACCGGGTACCTGCCACGCGATCACGGGCACACCCTATGCCGGTGCCGAGCAGTACAAAGAATTTTGTGAAGTCGACAGTGCCAAGCAGATGCATGCTCGCACGCAACCGGCCTACAGCCGTCCCGGTTCTGTGATTACCGGCCAGCAGCCAGGTATCGCTGGTCTGACCGGTGCCGAGCGTGGCGCCTGCGATAGCATCAGCGGTACGCCATACGTCGGCCAGGATCAGCTGGCGGGCCAGTGCCCGACCGGGGTGGAAGTGCGTCAGGATTCGCCCTTTACCCAGTTCTCGGTCGGCGGTCCTTCGCATGCGGCTGCCAATGTTCAGGCCAACGGTCGCGTAACCGGTACTCGCTACGAACAGGGCAAGATTACCGGCCCGTTCGACAAGGCGGTGAACAAGGTGACTGGCACGGAAGAATTTCGTTTCGATCGCAAGGCGCCGGTTGCGCCAATGCCGGAGCCTGCCGCCGAAGCGCGTGAAGCGCTGGAGCGTGAACCTTCCCGGGTGACCGGTGAAGGCATGGACAAGGGTCCGAAGATTACCGGTGATGACTGGGATCGTGGTGACCGGGTAACCGGTACCGAGGGTCTGTCGGCGACACGCCGCAACCCGACGCGTCGTCAGGGCATGAACACTGTTATGCCGCCGGCACGCGAGCCCAAGCGCAACGATGAAGTGCCTGCGCCTGTGAGCAAGGTGACCGGCAGCAGTGGCAACACGGAAAAGGGATCGCTGATCACTTATTCGGGTGGCGCGCGCGGTTAATCGATCGTAGCGACGGGTATGGTTACGAATCGGCGTACATCACGGCCGCGTGCATACGGAACAGCCCCGCTTGGGCGACCGGGTGCAGTGCGAGTGGCTGAGCAGAGTAACCATGTTGTCATCGCCGCGACAGCCGCACGACAGCATGTGCTGACCGATGCCGCCGAGAACCGCCGTCTGGCGCATTACGAGCAACAGACGAAGAATGCGTTCGATGGCATTGTGCCGACGCTGAAGAAGATCTCGGCGCTGCAGCATGAACGTAACTTTGAACATGAAGCGCAACACATTGCGCGCAATGAACTGGGTTACGAATTGCCGCAAGCAGTACTGGCGGATGCCTGGGTAGAGCAACTGGATATGCGAAGGCTGTTTGCCTGGTGCGTGTTCGAGACCTACCAGCGTTACAGCGACGATTTTTACAGCAATGACCCGCTGTCGTCGCCGGACGAGGCGCAGTTTCAGGACTGGCTGCACAGCTGCGGGTTTCATGCCCTGGATGTGTCGCCCTGTGCGGATGGGCGCCTGGCGCATGTGATCCGCTACGTGATGCGGTTTCCGTATCGACTGGTTCGTCGCAAGTCATTCGCGGGTGCCATGTTCGATATCGATGACAGTTTGAACAAGTGGACTGAAACGGAGTTGGTCCGGTTTCGCGAAGGGGTGCCGAACACGGCGGATCAACCGACGCGCTACCTGAAGACGGTGGTTTACCACTTCAGTTCAAGGGATCCGGCGCATCAGGGTTGTGCGGCCCACGGATCCGATACCGCGCTGGCGGCGAAATCCGGACTGGCGCAACTGCTGGGTTTCCAGCAGGCGGTGCAGAACACGCACTGCTGCGGTGCCGATATCGACCTCTTGCTGGTCGGACTGGATACGGACACCGATAGCCTGCGGGTACATGTACCGAATGGCAACGGCGAGCTGTCGGTAGAGAAGTATGTGGACACGCTGGCCCTGTTCCATCAGACCGCGCACATGGCGCGTCGGGATGCGGAGCTGGCGATAGACAAGGCGATTCGCGCCTGTTGTGGTGAAGTGGTTGAGGGTATGCAGCGGTTCATTACCCGGCTGATAACCAACAATCTCTCGCAGATCGATTACGTTCGCGAGTACCACGGTGGGCACTATGACGACGCCGGCCATGCGGAACGATTCATCGGGACCGGCATGGGGTTTGAAGATGTACAGCTACGCAACCTGACCTTCTTCTCTTACATGAAGACGGTGGAAGAAGCGGCAGGTGACCTGGATGTGGGTGTAAAGATTTTTAGCGGCCTGAATGTCGCGCACGGTTTACCCATACCAGTGATAGTGCGCTTTGATTATCACGGTGATGTGCCGGGCTCGCGGAAACGGGCGGTGCTTAACTGCGAACGCGTGACCCGGGCATTGACGGATCGTTACGCTGATCTGGTGGAAAGAGGACTGTTACACATTATGCAAGTAATTAGAGATTGCGAATCTGGCAGTTCAATTGAAATGTTGGCCTGTAGTGCGATGCATACCGCCTGTTCATACGAAGGAGGTTCGCACTAATGAAGATTTGCCAGGTTGAACGTCCGCTGGTGTCGACCAACCGTATCGCCACCATGGAGCACAAGCATTTGCTGGTGGTGCGGGATGGCAGTTCGCGGGTAGTGGCAGTGGATTCGGTCGGCTGTATCCCGGGCGACTGGGTGATCTGCGTCGGCAGTTCGGCGGCGCGCGAGGCGGCGGGCTCGAAAGAGTATCCGAGTGACCTGACCATCGTCGGCATTATCGATCACTGGCCGCCGACGGATGAGCAGGAAACCGAGGCGCCTGCCTGATGGATATCCTGCAGGTCGAGATGCCCCTGGTGTGCACTCGGCGAGTACCGGGATTAAAGCAGGTGAGCTTGCGGGTGTTGAGAGATGCGGCAGGCAAGCGTGTAGTGGCAATCGATCCGGTCGGTGCCCGTGAAGGCAACTGGGTCTACACCGTCAGTGGTTCGGCCGCGCGATATGCGGCGGGCGACTTCGAGATCCTCACGGATCTGACCATTGGCGGGATTATCGATCACTGGCCACCGGAAGATGATCCGCTGGCAAGTTGAAGAAATTTTGAATTGATTGGTTTACTGAATCAGTAGGAGAAAGAAGATGGCAAACGAAAATTACGGCATCGCACTTGGCATGATTGAAACCCGCGGCTTGGTACCTGCCATCGAAGCAGCAGACGCCATGACCAAGGCTTCTGAAGTTCGTCTGATCGGTCGTGAATTTGTCGGCGGCGGTTACGTTACCGTGCTGGTGCGCGGTGAAACCGGTGCTGTGAATGCCGCCGTTCGCGCAGGCGCAGACGCTTGCGAACGCGTGGGTGATGGTTTGGTGGCGGCGCACATCATTGCGCGTCCGCACAAAGAAGTTGAACCCGTTTTGGCGGAAACCAAATAGTTAACTGATTTTCAACAGGAGCAAGAAGATGGCAAATGAAAACTATGGTATTGCACTGGGCATGATCGAAACTCGTGGTCTGGTACCTGCTATTGAAGCAGCGGACGCCATGACTAAGGCAGCGGAAGTTCGCCTGATCGGTCGTGAATTCGTAGGTGGCGGTTACGTGACTGTTCTGGTTCGCGGTGAAACCGGTGCTGTTAACGCGGCTGTTCGCGCCGGCGCTGACGCCTGTGAGCGTGTAGGTGACGGTCTGGTTGCTGCGCACATCATCGCCCGTCCTCACAAAGAAGTTGAGCCTGTACTGCCGACTGGTAGCGCAAGCTAAGACACTGCTGTTTTAGTAGACAGTAGTCGTTTATAGATAGGAGAGAATGCATCATGAGTACCGAATACGGTATCGCTTTAGGCATGATTGAAACCCGCGGCATGGTCCCCGCTATTGAAGCGGCGGATGCCATGACCAAGGCAGCGGAAGTTCGTTTGATTTGCCGCGAATTTGTCGGCGGCGGTTATGTTACTGTCATGGTCCGTGGCGAAACTGGCGCGGTTAACGCGGCAGTTCGTGCCGGTGCTGATGCATGCGAGCGCGTTGGTGACGGCCTGGTGGCTGCACACATCATCGCCCGTCCTCACAAAGAGGTCGAGCCGGTGTTGGGTGGCGAAGGCGCCATGCCGGGCAATCGCCCACAACGTAGCTAAAGACTAAACCATCAACCCGCGGATGGGTTGCCAAGTGCTCGTCAGGGTAAGTACGATAGGCTCCTGTAACGCGACTCGCACAAGGGTTGATGGATTTAGGGTGTGATTGAGAATGGCTGATGATTGACGACTGGAAGGAAAAGACCAATCCAGCGCGGCTGGAACGCCGCTATATCTTTGGCGATTACGACACACTGCGCGCCTTCCTGGATGAAGCGGCCGATCTGTCGGAACAGATCGGCTACTATCCGGACATGGGTTTCGGCAAGGACTATGTGAACATCGTGGTCTATGCCGAGGAGGGTGACGAGTCGGTTGACGATACCCGGCGTGATTTTGCCCGCCAGCTGGATGGGTTACACGCTGCGAAATCAACCAGCTGAGGGATGTGAATGGCCGTCATTGCATTGATCGGAAACAAGGGTGGTGCGGGCAAGACCACACTGGCGATTAATCTGGCGACAGTTTTTCAGCAACAAACAGCAACGGCATTGTTCGATGCCGACCCGCAGGGTTCCGCCCTGCACTGGTCAGCGATGATCGACAATGACGGCATGCCACGGGTTATCGATGCGACGGAAAACCTGGGTGACGTGGTTCGCGAGCACCGGGAAACTTTCCAGCACATCGTGATCGATTGTCCGCCGCAACTGCATTCAACACAGACGCGGGCCGCGCTCGAGCACTGCGACATCGCGATTATTCCGGTGTTACCGTCGCCGCTGGATTTGTGGGCCACGGTCGCCGTGGACGATGCCATTGCCGCGGCACAGGCCAACAATCCGGGCCTGCGAGCCCTGCTGGTGATCAACCAGCTGGAACCCAGAACCAAGTTGTCGCGCCTGGTGCGCGATGCCATTACAGAATTGAACATTCCAGCGGCCGCAACGGCCCTGCGTCGCCGCGCTGTTTACCGGGCGAGCGTGCTGGAAGGAAAAAGCGTCACTCAGATGGGACAGCCAGGTTCGGTGGCCTCTGAGGAAATCAACAATTTAATAGCTGAGGTGTTGGTCGCATGAGCACGACAGATAAAACCGGCAAGCAATTACTGGATTCCATTCGTAAAACCAAGGCTGGCCCCAGCACCGCGGCCGCGCAGAACGCCAAAACGACTGCGCCGGACGATAAGCCAGCCGCAGCCAAACCTGCTGCAGTTAAACCCGCCGCTGCTGCGGCTAAAAAAGCACCGGCCAAGCGCAGTACGGCAGCCAAGCCTGCCGCTGCAAAGAAGCCGACGAGTTCCAGCGACCCTTACCAGTCGAGCCGCCGTATCTGGCCGGACTGATTATCCGCTGCCTGCTGGCCGGTTAATTCCTCAGTTATTCATAAACTTGCCTGTCGCCCGGCCCGTAGTGGCCGGGTGAAATCGCTTTATTTGCGCGACAAACTTCTCCACAATGGCGAGCGAGCCTCTGAGGACGCCCATGACTGAAGACGAACTCTCCGCACCAACCAGCATGCCGGATTTTCTGATCCGACACGCTACTCTGAGGCAGTTGCAGGTATTTGAAGCGATTGTCCGTCTCGGCAGTTTCACCCGTGCGGCGGAAGAGTTGTTCCTGACCCAGCCCACGGTTTCCATGCAGATCAAAAAACTCTCCGACTCGACCGGGCTGGCCCTGTTCGAGCAGAAAGGCCGTTCGGTCAAGCCGACCGATGCCGGGAATGAGCTGTATGCCGCCTGCCGGGAAATCTTCCAGACTCTGTCCAACCTGGAAATGAAAATTGCCGAGATCAAGGGGATCCAGCGCGGTCGCCTGCGCCTGGGTGTCATCAGTACCGCGAAATACGTGGCGCCGCAGTTGCTGGGCGAGTTCAGCAAGCTTCACCCTGGCATCGAACTGGCGCTCAAGGTGACCAACCGCGAGCGAATCCTGGAACGCATTCAATCCAATGAAGACGATCTCTATATCATGGGGCAGGCGCCCGACAAGGAGATCGATGTCGAGGTGTTTCCGTTTTCGCCCAATCCACTGGTGATGGTCGCCTGGCGTGACCACCCGCTGGCGGGCAAGAAAAATATCAGCCTGGAAGAGATTGCCGAAGAGCATTTCATTCTGCGTGAACCGGGTTCGGGAACCCGCGACGCGGTACTGCGGATGTTCCAGGAGCGAGGACTCAAGCCCAAGGTGCGTATGGAGCTGGGCAGTAACGAGGCCATAAAGCACGCGGTGGCCGGTGGGCTGGGGATCGCGGTGTTATCGCTGCATTCGCTGGCGCTGGATGGCACCGATGGGCCGATCGTACTGTTGGATGTGGAAGGCTTTCCGATTGAGCGTAAATGGTACCTGGTCTACCCGAAAGGCAAGGCACTGTCGGTCGTATCGCAGGCATTCCTGGAATTCGCGCTGGAGATTGAGCCCAGGATTCATGAAAACCTCAACAAACTGCTCGCCCGGCACGGGCAGGCAGCGATCAAGCCCGCCGAGCATAACAAGCGCAAGGCCGGTTAAATCATCTGGCTGGGATTATCGAGCCTGGACAGGCTGTAGCGCAGGATGAGATAGCCGACGATTCCAGAGACCAGGGAGCCGAGGATGATGCCGAGTCGTTCGTCGAACATCATATCCACCCCGGTTTCATCGAATGCCAGCGAGCCGATAAACAAACTCATGGTGAAGCCGATGCCGCAGATCGCCGCGGTGCCATACAGGCTAAGCCAGTTCATACCGCGTGGCATCTTGGCAAAGCCCAGTTTGATGATGAGCCAGCAGCAGGCAAAAATGCCGATCTGTTTGCCGATGAACAAGCCAAGCGCAATACCGACGGGCACAGGATGCAGCACCTGCTCCAGTCCCACGCCGCTGAGGTTGAGGCCGGCGTTGGCAAAGGCGAATACCGGTAAAATAATAAAGGCGACCACGGAATGCAGATCGTGTTCCAGTGCCTTCAACGGCGAATGGTCTGCTTTGGATCTGGATTTCATCGGGATGAACATTGCCAGAATGACGCCGGTCAAAGTCGCATGAACGCCCGATTTCAGCATGGCAACCCACATGACCAGGCCGATCACCATGTAGAGGCTCTTTGATTCAACGCCGCGGCGGTTGAACCAGAAGAGTATCGGGATGCAGATCGATACGATGATCAATGCGGAAGTCGAGATCGAGGCGGTGTAGAACAGGGCAATCACGATGATGGCGCCGATATCGTCAAATATGGCCAGCGAGGTCAGGAATATCTTGAGGCTGGTCGGTACTCGCGAGCCGAGCAGGGTAAGAACACCCAGAGCAAAGGCAATATCGGTGGCCGCCGGAATAGCCCAGCCCCGCATGGCCGATGGGTCATCCATGTTAAAGAACATGTAAACCAGCGCGGGCGCGGCCATGCCGCCAATCGCCGCCACCCCGGGCAGGATGATGTTGCGCTTGTCGGACAGTTCACCCTCGACCAGTTCGCGTTTCAGTTCCAGTCCGACCAGGAAAAAGAACACGGCCATCAGGCCATCGTTGATCCACAACAGCAAGGGCTTGGCGATCTGCAGCGCGCCGACACGAACCTCGACCGGTGTTGACAGGATCAGGTTGTAGAAGCTGTTGAGGGGCGAGTTGGCGATGACGATGGCCAGCGTTGCGGCCATGAATAGCAGAATGCCACCGGAGGATTCCAGTTTGAAGAAATCAGCAATTGCGGCATTGCCCGATTTGATCATGTCGTTCCAGGACTATAGTGTTGGTACTGCCTCAGGAGGCATGCGGGTTTAGCAACTGGCGAGTTTTTTCCACCATGCGATAAGTTGACCTATTATTATTGAAGTGCGAGGCGCGATTCAATGAAGCCCATATAATTTCATGGGATTCATCGTTGCCGGGCACTGGAATCCGGTCATCGATTTCGACCAGGAAACGGATGTCGATGTGTTCATGTCGCGGGTAATCGCTGACCGGCGGGATGATATGGATATCCACATCGAAGATTGCCGGGCTGACCAGCTTGATCATCGACATATCCAGACCGGTTTCTTCACTGGTTTCCTTCAGCGCCACGCGCACGATGTCGTGGTCGCCATCGGCGTGTCCGCCGGGCTGGAACCACTGGTCGAGCTTGCGGTGGTGCAGCAGCAATACCCGGTCGCGGGTTGGGTTTACGACCCAGGCTGAACCGGTGACGTGCGCCGGCCAGAGGTGGCGGTAAAAAATATCTTCATGCGTTTCGATAAAGCGGCGCGCACGGGCGATAAACGCCGATTCATCCATGAAACGGGTATGGTGTCGGTTGAGCAGTTGCAGAACTTCCTGACGGTGCATGACTAAATTCCCGATGGGTTTTCAATCGCGGCAATGGCAGCGGCCGCGGCTTCATCCACATCCGCCTCCGAGCCAGCCAGGGTTAAACGGCCAAACGCGCCAACCGCGCGCACATCGATCAGGGTGATGTTGGCGGCTTTTTCCGCCTGGTTGGCCGCGTACACAATATATCCGGCGGGTTCGGTTTCCAGGATGAACATGCTCTGGTCCGGTAGAATCATCGAGCCGCGCCGATCCTGGCGGTTGATCAGTACCGTGTGATCCGGCGTCATGCCGCGAATGATTTCCTGCCAGGTGATGTGACAGGTTTGTCGATCATGCAGATCGGCGCCGAGACGCGACAAAATGACTTTACCCGCTTCGCGCACATCGTCCTGGTCGCGATGGTGGATAACCATCGAGCCGAAGGCACGTTCCACCACCTGCGAAGCCAGATGCACGCGCGTGGCCTTGAGCGCGTAATCGGTGATGCGGTGAATGGCCATGCCCGGCGATGCCTCCACCCACAGGCAACCATTGCCCGGCACAGGGGGAAAACCCTGGGACACGGTTGCCATGTACTCCGCCAGCTGAGGCTGCAGGGAGTCGATGTAGACATACGTCCGGAGTTTGATCATTGGGCTCTGCCACTACTTCGCTAAGGCGAGATTGTACGCTTTGCCGGACAAAGGATTAATTCAAAAAGATCAACAACAGGCATAGATGATAATCTATGAGACGAGAAGGCCAGATTGGGCTAGAGCTATGAAATAGAGTCGCTCTTGCGTGCACTGATTTGGGGCATAATCCCATGAAAACATGGGTTTTTGTAAATGGATCAATGAGATTCCATCGATAATTATCAATGAATGCTATTTACAGAATCGATTAGTGCTGGTTTTGCTCCTCCTGCACACTACCGAGCCAATCAGGACAGGTATCAAGACCGTGACTCCCTGGCGGTGCCCGCTGGCTGGGATGACCAGATTCGGCGGGGCAGGTAGCGGCAATAACAGAAGGTAGCGACATGGGTTTTTTGAACGCGATATTTCCATTCCTGCGCTGGTTCCCGCTTACCGGTAGCACGCTGCGAGCGGACTTCGTGGCCGGTATCACCGTGGCGCTGGTGCTGGTGCCTCAGAGTATGGCCTATGCCCAGCTCGCGGGTCTGCCGGTTGTCTATGGCCTGTACGCATCCTTTATACCGGTTATCGTCGCGTCCATGTGGGGTTCCTCCAACCAGCTGCATACCGGTCCGGTGGCCATGTTGTCGCTGATGTCGGCGGCGGCGGTCATGCCGTTTGCCACGCCCGCCACGGCGGAATTCATCCAGTTATCCATCATGCTGGCGCTGATGGTGGGGATACTGCGTTTCTCACTGGGTGTGTTCAAGTTGGGTGCCATCGTGAACCTGCTGTCCAGCCCGGTTATCGTGGGCTTCACCAACGCCGCGGCATTGATCATCGGGCTGTCCCAGTTAAGCAAGGTGATTGGCGTGCCCTTCCCGCGTTCCGATTCCTACCTCTGGGATTTATGGGGTGTGGTGATCCAGGTGCCCGAGTTGCACTGGATGACGCTCGCGTTCTCGCTCGGTGCCTGGATCCTGATCGAGCTGGTGCGGCGCGTTTCCAGAAAGGTGCCGGCCGTGCTGGTTGCCGTGGTGGTGGCGACGCTGGTCAGTGCCATGATCGGTTTCGAGGAAAAAATCACCGTTACATCCGAACAGATTCAGGACGAGCAACTGGAAAAGAACCTGGCCAGGTACAAGCAGCAGATCGATCGCATTACCGAGCTGACCGGCCTTGTCGCGGCGGACAGTCAGCGCGCCAAACAGCTCGCCGATCAGGGTGGTCTCGAGAATATTCAGGCCGCGGAAATGCTGCGTGCCCAGATCGCCACTTATAAATATGAGTTAAGACAGCTCAAGGCGGAGCGCAACGCACAACAGATCGTGATTAACAAGGAAGGGCTGTCGGGCGTGCCGCAGGCGGATGGTTCGCTGTTGCTCTACCGGCCCGCGACCGTGGCCAATGAAGTGACCGATGGCAAGACCTGGCGTTTCAGTGGCATCGATCAGGAGCGAATCGTGCTGTCGGCGGGCGGTTCCGTTGTCGGCAATATTCCCAAGGGGCTGCCCAGCTTCGAAGCACCCGAAATGCGCTGGGACCTGTTGCTGGCCCTGTTGCCCGCCGCGCTGGTAATGGCGTTGATCGGCTTTATGGAAGCAACCTCGATTTCCAAGGCGATTGCGGCCACGACGGGTGAGCGTGTCGATACCAGCAAGGAACTGGTCGGCCAGGGTCTGGCCAATATCGCCGGTAGCTTCTTCGGCTCCTACACGGTAAGCGGTTCCTTCTCGCGCTCCGCCGTGGCGGCCAAGACCGGCGCCAAGACGGGCATGTTTGCCATCATCAGCGCGATTGCCGTGGTGCTGGTGCTGCTGTTCTTCACTGAATATCTCTATCACCTGCCGCAGGCCGTGCTGGCAATTATCGTGATGATGGCGGTGTTCAGCCTGATTCGTATCAAGCCTCTGGTGCATGCCTGGAAGTTTGATCGCATAGGTGCATCCATCGGTGTGATTACCTTCTTTGCCACGCTGCTGATGGCGCCCGCGATTGCCAACGGTATTCTGCTCGGCGTCGCGCTGACCATTTTCTACTACCTGATCAGCGTCATGCGGCCGCGCGCGGAAGTGGTCAGCCGCAAGATGGACGGCACCCTGGGTGGTATTCGTGCACATAAACTGCAACCTATCAGCGATCAGTTCGTGCCGGTGCGGTTCGATGGTTCGCTGACATTCATCAACGTGGCTTATTTCGAAGACATGATTCTCGAAGCGCATGCCGACTTCCCGCAGGCCAAGACCATCCTGGTTATCGGTAGCGGCATCAACGAAGTCGATGCCTCGGGCGACGAGAAAATCCGTGAAGTGGCCGAGAGCTTGCGCGATGTCGGTGTGCGGCTGGTATTCAGCGGTCTGAAGCACCAGGTAAAACAGTCGCTGGCCAAGAGTGGCCTGGTCGAAGAACTGGGCAAAGATGCCTTCTTCTCCGATAAGGAAACGGCCTTGATCGAACTCTGCAAGCAATACCAGGGTTGCAAGGAATAATCCTTTCGCCGGTGCGCATTGCGCCGGCGTTCTTTCCTTCCTGTTGCCTGTGCGGATAGACTCCGTGCATGCGTAAATTCTTTTCCCATGAAAACCGCTTCATCCTCTGGAACGTCAAGGGCGTGCTGGAGGCGGCCGGTATTGCCTGTCAGGTTCGTAACGAATATGTCGGTGGCGCGGCCGGCGATCTGTCGCCGTTCGATGTCTGGCCCGAGATATGGATTGAAGATGCGGATTTTGCGCGGGCGCAGTCGTTGTTAGCGGAAATGGATAAGCCTGAAGAGGGGCAGCAGTGGCAGTGCCCCGAGTGTCATGAGATGAATGAAGCGAGCTTTGAGTATTGCTGGCGGTGTGGGGCTTCGCGGGAGGAGTGATTGGCTGGCGGCTTTGCAAAACCGAATTGTCTGGATATAGTCGTGCTTGTATCTAGCTATTTAACTAGATGTAGTCATAATCATTAAACAACTGCTAGCCCAATAAAAACATGATCGAATCACGTTATTGGAAAGAAGATTTACTAAATTACGCAAAACGCTTAAAGCCTGTGAAAAAACCACAGCGTTGGAGCGAGAAGCACGTTGTGAATTTTGAAAAAGAAATAATTATTTCTTTTTTCTATATACGTAAGCTTTTTGAAACACATAAAGTAACAAATAGATCTAGAGCATATAAAGCAGAAGTATTTTCTTATACTCCGAGCGGAAGAAGAACTACGAGATTAAACCAGCATTCAATAGATGAAGTTTATAATCTCGAAAATGAGAGAAAAGTAAAAAAGAAAATAGTATTTTTGGCTAATCAGCTAATCCATAGTTGTACCATCTTTGCATATAGAAACGAGGACAGAAACTGGGGTGGTGTATATGCGTGTTCGGATTTTGAAAGGAATAAAACCATTTACCGTATTCCCATCGAAGAAATAATATCTATATTTGTGCTCGTGGGAAATGACTATCCATCAAGAGTGACTATGTCATGGAATGAAGAAGTTGGTGATTATGATATTCAAACAAACTAAAAGGGCTAACAAAAACTGGGTAGGAGCACAGTTTTAGCTGATAGTTGAGTTTGTTATATTTCGATCCTATTTCATTCGCGAAATCACAATGACACCTGGAATAAATCTCGTTAAGAAGTCGAAAGTTCTTCATAAGGTGCATGAATACACTCATGATCCATCAAGCGAATCCTATGGCCTGGAAGCCGCTGAAAAGCTGGGTGTCCCTGAAACGCAGGTATTCAAAACGTTAGTCGTTAATCTCGACAACAAAGAACTGGCGGTCGGTGTGGTGCCCGTCTCATCCATGCTCAGCATGAAACTCATCGCAAAGGCGGCTGGCGCAAAAAAGGCTGTCATGGCCGGGCAAGCCGATGTCGAACGTTCCACTGGTTATGTGCTGGGCGGCGTCAGCCCGCTTGGCCAGAAGAAGCGGCTCAAGACCTTTATTGATTTGTCAGCCAAAAATAACGCGACAATTTTTGTGAGTGCCGGTCGTAGAGGGCTGGAAATTGAATTAAGCCCTGATGATCTGGTGAAACTGGTGAATGGTAAGCTGGCTGAAATTAGTCAATGAGTTCTCTGGTGCCGGCTTGATGCCGCTGGTCTGGTGACTGCGATGTCACTCCTTCGTCCCTAATTCCCTGCGAATCGTCTTTGCCATCTGAATAGCCATATCAATATCCGGATGCAGATAATTGAAGTGTCCCATCTTGCGGCCCGGTCGCGCCTCGCGTTTGCCGTACAGATGCAGTTTGCAGCGTGGACGGTTGAGCAGCTTGTTCCAGGCAGGTGCGCCATCGCTCCACAGGTCACCCAGAATATTCACCATCACCACCGGCGATAACAGCATGGTGTCGCCCGGTGGCAGTCCACACATCATGCGTACTTGCTGTTCGAACTGCGAAGTCACGGTGGCATCGAGCGTGTAATGACCGCTGTTATGCGGGCGCGGCGCGATTTCATTAATCAGCAAGTCGCCCTGTTGCGTGAAGAAAAACTCCACCGCCAGTACGCCGATATAACCCAGTTGATCGGCCAGCTCGGCCGCCATGTCGACCGCGACATCCTGAATCGCCGGGTCCAGTTGCGCGGGCACAATGGTGGTATCCAGTATGCCGTTCACGTGATGATTCTCGCCGACCGGATACACGGCCGCTTCGCCGGTGACGCTGCGCGCCAGCAACACGGATACCTCGCGTTCCAGGTCGACCATCTCTTCCAGTACGCAAGGTTGCTTGCCCAGCGCCTCGAAGGCTTCCATGGCTTCCATGAGATTGGTGACCTTGACCTGGCCCTTGCCGTCATAACCCATCGACGATGTCTTGAGCAGCATGGGCGGATTCAGGTGATGAATCTGTTCCTCGATGTCGCTGGCTTCATAAACCGCGATGAAGGGCGCGGTATTGAGTCCGCAATCGCGCACGAAGGTTTTTTCCTTGATGCGATCCTGGGCAATGGAGAGCGCCCGGGAGCCGGGGCGCACCAGGCCGCGTTCCTCCAGAAACTCCAGCGATTCCGCCGGGACATTTTCAAATTCGGTGGTGATGGCGGAGCATTCGTCGGCCATCATCTGCAGCGCGGCATGATCGTTATAGTTCGCCTGGATGTGCTGATCGGCAATGCTGCCGGCCGGGCTTTGCGGGTAGGGGTCCAGCACCACGACACGGTATCCCATTACATGGGCTGCCATGGTGAACATACGGCCCAGCTGTCCACCGCCGAGCACGCCAAGGGTTGCGCCGGGAAGAATCATGATTGCGGCGGCAACTCCATGTCGAAGACCATCTGTTCCAGCTCTTTGCGGTAGGCGTCGAGCGCGTCGGCCAGCGCCTGGTCCGAAACCGACAGGATGCTGATTGCTGCCAGTGCTGCGTTTGCCGCGCCCGCCTCGCCAATGGCAAAGGTCGAAACCGGGATGCCCTTCGGCATCTGCACGATAGACAGCAGCGAATCCATGCCTTTCAGGTAACGCGACGGCACCGGCACGCCAAGGACGGGCAGGGTGGTCTTGGAGGCCAGCATGCCGGGTAGGTGGGCGGCGCCACCGGCACCGGCAATGATGCAGGCCAGGCCGCGGTCGCGGGCAGTGGCGGCGTAGTCAAACAGCAGATCCGGGGTACGGTGCGCCGATACGACTTTGGCCTCAAAGGCCACGCCGAACCGTTCCAGCATATCGGCGGCGTTTTTCATCACGTCCCAGTCGCTGTTACTGCCCATGACCAGGCCGACTTTGATTGCATCGCTCATATTCGTGCCTTCAGCTTGCGGCGGAAAACCGCGCATTCTATCACCTGGCGCAGGGTGGCCCAAGCTCTCTTGCCAGTTGTTTTCCCGCCCTTGGGTAGATTTCGCTACAATGCCGCTTTTGCCGGAGAGTCACCCATGCAAGAGGTCCTGTTCGAAACGGATATCCAGAGTTTGCCGCTGGTCGCGCGCGGCAAGGTGCGGGATATCTACGCCGTGGGGGAGGATAAGTTGCTGATTGTCACCACGGACCGCCTGTCGGCCTTCGATGTGGTGCTGCCCGATCCCATTCCCGGCAAGGGCGCCGTGCTGACGGCCGTGTCGAATTTCTGGTTTGCGCGTACCCGCAACCTGATTGCCAATCATCTGCTGGATGAGCCGCTTTCCAGTTACCTCACCGAGGCTGAGATACAGCAGGTGACCGGCCGCGCCATCCTGGTGCGAAAACTGAAGGCCCTGCCGGTGGAAGCCATAGTACGCGGTTACCTGATTGGCTCCGGCTGGAAGGATTATCAGAAGACAGGCGCCGTGTGCGGTATTCCACTGCCGGAGGGTCTGCGCATGGCCGATCGCCTGCCCGAGCCCATCTTCACGCCCTCGACCAAGGCCGAGGTAGGTGATCATGACATCAATATTGATTTTGCCGCGGCGGTGAAGCTGCTGGGTAAGGAGCTGGCCGAGCAGGTACGCGATACCACTATCGCCATTTATAAGGAAGCGGCGGCCTACGCGCTGGAGCGTGGTATCATCATCGCGGACACCAAGTTTGAGTTCGGCGTCGATGGCGAGGGAAAGCTACACCTCATCGATGAAGCCCTGACGCCGGACTCGTCCCGTTTCTGGCCGGTCGATCAATATCAGCCGGGCATGAGCCCACCCAGCTTCGACAAGCAATTCGTGCGCGACTACCTGGAAACCCTGGACTGGGACAAAACCCCGCCCGGGCCTACACTTCCCGATGAGATTATCCAGAAAACAGCCGAGAAATATCACGAGGCGCTGACGCGTCTAACCAAGTAGTGAAGTGAACTGCAATTAAACTCCCTCTCCCCCTGAATGGGGGATAGGGTGGGGTGAGAGGGTGCATATGAACTACATTAAGCATCTGACTTTTTTATTTTGCTTATGTCTTCATCTTGAAGCATTTGCCTCCGAACCTGTTGCCGATATCCACACGCACTACAAGTGGAGTCAGAAAGGCGTGACCACGCCGGAAGAAGTGATCACTGCGCTCGAAGAACAGAATATCGACATGGCGGTGGTCATTGGCACCCCGGCAAAGCTGGCGTTGAAAGTCGAGGCCCTGGCGCCGGACAAGATCATTCCCATCTGGAGTCCCTACCGCATTGGCGGTGACTGGTCGCGCTGGGCTTTCGATAAGGAAACTCTCACTCGTGCGCGCAAGGCACTGGCGTCCGGCGACTATAAGGGGATTGGCGAGCTGCACCTGATCAGCGGCTTCGCGCCGCGCTCCAATACCGACGTGGTGAGCGGCCTGTTATCGCTGGCGGCGGAATACGATGTGCCGGTGATGATCCACACGGAATTCAGTCGCGAAAATTACATGTTGAGCCTGTGCAAGCAGCATAAAAATGCGCGTATTCTCTGGGCGCATGCGGGTTCAATCCTGAAAGTCTCCCAGGTGCGCAATGTCTTAAAGACCTGCCCGAATGTATGGATCGGCCTGGCGGCGCGCGATCCCTGGCGGTTTGTGAAATATCCGATCACCGATGAACAGGGCAAGCTGTTACCCCGCTGGGAACAATTAATCCTCGAATGGCCCGAGCGTTTCATGATTGGTTCCGACCCTGTCTGGCCGGTTGAGCGCCTCGATGGCTGGGATCAGGACGATACCGGCTGGCAGGAATATGCGCGCTTTATTAATTTTCACCGCACCTGGCTGAGTTACCTGGATGAGGATGTCGCGGAGAAGGTTCGTTATCGCAATGCAATGAAACTTTTTACCGGGCGTTAAATGCAGTGGGTTGATAAATTAGTATGAATTCGCCATGATTCCCGTGAAATTTAATAACAACATACAGGGAATAATATGAATCAAACTGTCGCTGTAGCGCGGGACAGGATCCTGCCATTCGAATTTCAGGGGAAAGCCAAAGAATACTTTTCCATCTGGATAGTCAATATTGCACTGACCATCGTCACTCTGGGGATCTATTCCGCCTGGGCCAAGGTGCGAACCAATCAGTATTTCTACGGTAGTACTTTCCTGGATGGCGCCTCTTTTCGCTACCTCGCCAGCCCCATGCAGATACTCAAGGGGCGCATCGTTGCCTTTGTGTTGTTTCTGGCCTATTACTTTTCCGGTTTGATAAGTCCGGAAGCATCGGGTGTGACCTTCCTGCTGCTGATGCTCCTGTTTCCAGCGCTCCTGGTCATGTCCATGGCGTTTAAATTGAGGAACTCAGCCTGGAAGAATGTGCGCTTTGATTTTGAGAAGAATTTTAAGAAGGCCTACATGATATTCACGGTTCCTGTCTTGCTGATTGGCGCCTATGTGGGAATGACATTTCTGTTACTGCCGACGGGTGCCCAGCCGATGACGGAGACCGATGCGCAGCAATTGCAGGACATTCCCAAGGCCATTTTTCTGATTCCGCTGCTGTTCCCGATATTGTTTCCCTTGTTTGAATACCTGTTGGTGCGCTTTCTGGTTAACCATTCGCGCTATGGTGATGGCGTGTTTGATTTTGATACCGGCGCGGGTGGTTTCTATGGCATGTACGTGCTGGCCGGGCTTGTATTTCTGGTGGTGGGAGTGATTTATGGGATTCTGATTGCAGGTGTTTCCGCGGGCATCGGGAGCATGCTGGATGAATCCCCGGCGCAGGGTATTGTCGGTATGGCGGTTTCGCTGTTATTGATGTTGCCGCTCTATTTATGGATATTCGCCTATATTAATGCCAAGAAAACCAATCTCATTTACAGCAACATCAGAATTGATGGCCATGAGCTTGAGTCCGACCTGAAAGTTAGTGACATGTTCGGGCTCTATGTCACCAATACGCTGGCGATTTTATTGTCACTTGGATTGCTGATGCCCTGGGCAAAAATCCGTACCGCCCGCTACCGCGCATCGCGCACTCGCCTGAATGCCATGGACGACCTGGATGACTATGCGAATGCGCAGCGGCAGCGTCAATCTGCGCTGGGTGAGGAAATGGGAGAGATGTTCGATATGGACCTCGGCGTCTAATGCAGGAGGTTGAGATTGAGGGTTTGTTCTTTGATGGACAGACTTCCGCTCAGCACAGGGCTGCTCTTTTTTACCGTGAAGATGGACAGGTTGGCATGGTTGGTTCGGCGCGTCAGCCTGTCTCCTGGCAGTCACTGAATATCTCCACCCGAATTGGTAATACGCCACGCTATATTGAATTTCCCGATGGTTCGCAGTTCGAGACCGCTGATAATGACGGGGTAGATTTGTTGTGCCGTCGCCTGGGATACCGGGATCGGCAAGGGTTTGTGCATGTGCTGGAGACTAACAAGCGTTATGTGGTGATGATGCTTGTGATCGTGATAATGGCTGTCTGGGGTTTTGTGCAGTATGGCGTGCCTGCAATGAGTCGTGAGATTGCCTTGCTGATGCCAGACAGCGTTTCCCGCACTATGGGAGAAGGTGTGCTGGATTTCCTCGATAACCAGTTTATGGCGCCAAGTGCCCTGTCGGATCGACGGCAAGCTGAGTTACGCGCCCTGTTTGAAAGCTATGCCGATCAGCTTGATGAAGGGCTGTCCTTGCAGGTCGAATTTCGCGATGGTGGCCCGATGGCGGCCAATGCCTTTGCGCTGCCGGACGGGACCATTGTGTTTACTGATCAATTGATCGAGCTGGCCGATGATGACCGCGAAATCGCATCCGTCATGCTGCATGAGATCGGGCATGTGCATTATCGTCACAGCTTGCGTTCGGCGGTACAGCAATTCAGCCTGGCGATGTTGGTGATGCTGGTCACCGGTGATGTCTCCGCTAGCAGTTCCGTTGTTACCGCCTTGCCTCTGGTGCTGGTGCAGACTGGTTATTCGCGTGACATGGAGTGGGAGGCGGATGGTTTCGCGCTCCATTTCATGCAGCAATGGGAAATTCCTCCAGAGTTCTTTGCCAGCATGATGGAAAAGCTGGAGGCGCGTTACAGTGATGTCTATGAAGCCTGCAGGGAAGATGGCAGCCAGGTCAGTGCCTGTATAGAGGAAGCAGTTGCCAGTCTGGAACGGAGTCGGGGTGGTGATATGGTCGAAAGCTACCTTTCCACGCATCCGCTGTCACGCGAACGTGTTGAACGGTTTCGCAGTGCACTGCCGTGAGTTTAGAGCCACGCCTTCCACAATAACGACCCGCCGCTCACCATCAGTAGTCCGCCGACCAGCATCAGCAGGTGTCGTGGGCTGATGCCGATGTGTACCTTGTTGCCAGCGAACAGGGCAACGCCCATGACAGGCAATGCCATCAGTAACGCGATGAATAGATGTTCCTGAAACAGTAACCCGGCGACCAGGAACATCAGCATGCGAAACAGGCTGTCGAGCAGAAATGTGCCGGACAGTGTGGCGCGAAATTCGGTCTTGTTGTGAATGCGGTGCGAGTAATAGATCACGTAGGGCGGTCCGCCGGTGTTGAATAGTGCGCCGATCAGGCCGCCGGAGAATCCGACCGGGTAGGCCCAGAGACGCGAGATGGGTTTTTCACCGTGGATATTGAGCAGGCTGCGCAGGCCGAAGGCGATCACAAATAGCCCGAGCGCAGTCAGCAGGGGTTCGCGTGGCAGGTTGGTCAGCAGCGATACGCCGAGAATGACGCCGATCAGCGTGGCCGGAATCACGGGTTTGATTTCATCGAAACGGATGTGTTTCTTGTCGTAACCGCCGAGCACCAGCGCGGCGGTGAAGTCGAGGATCATGACGAAGGGCACGACAAAGGTGAGTGGCAGGAAGTGCGCCAGCAACGGCACCGCAATCAGGCCCGAGCCGAAACCTGTGATGCCGCGGATGAAATAGGCGATGAAGGTGATCGCCATGGCGAGGGCGATGTGAGGGATGTCCAAGCTTTTGTCTTTTGTTCAGCGAGTGATGTTCCGGAAAGCGCATTATAACATTATTGGATTTTTGTTCTCTTTATGTTTTTATTCATCATGAAGAGATGTAAGTTACAGCGATGGCGACCTCTGGGTCGCCATCGCTTCTAAGCTGACGGCTTAACGGTGCATGTTTTCGTGAGCCTGTTGATGCTCCATCATCTGGTCCATCATCATCTGCATCATGTCCATACGACGTTCCATGTGGTCATAGCGCTGGCTCATCATGTCGTCGGGCATCTTTGAGCCAGATTGTTTGTCCATGCTGCCACTCATCATACCCATGCCCATGCCGCCGCCCATGTTCTCCATCATTTGGCCGCGGCCACCTTTCATACCGTGCATTTCCTGCATGGTTTGCTGCATTTGTTGCATATGCTTATCCATCATTTGTATGCGATGTTCCCGGTTGCTACTGCCGCTAAACTGTTCCATGGTGTGATCCATGTCCCTCATGCGTTGCTGCATGTTCATCATGTCACCGTGTTGTGCGGCCATTACCGGTGGTGTGGCCAGGGTAGAAAGGAGTGCGATCGAAGTAAGTGATGTTTTCATGATGTTGCCTCCAGGAGTGTAAGTCTGCTAGGGAGAGCGTTGACTCCTCAATTGATGATTATTCTCGTCTTTCTTGGCAGAGTTCCCTGCTACAGGATCGGGTTAAACCCCATTTGATTGTAGGTCAAAATATCAGGGACAGAGGGAGGCCATTCCTGCGCTTCTTAACGTATATCGAAATTCATTAATTATTGGGGCTAAATGGGCTGCTGCTGCATTATTTAGAGGATGCTAAAATACCCTCATTGCCAATTTCCGGAGGTTTCTCATGTATGGATTTAACGTAACCGTCGATTGCAGCTACGAAGATGCGATCAAGAAAGTCACCGAAGAACTGCAGAAGGAAGGCTTTGGGGTGCTGACCGAGATCGATGTGGCGGCAACGCTGAAAAAGAAAATCGATGTGGACCGCAAGCCCTATATCATTCTCGGTGCCTGCAATCCGAAGCTGGCCAACCAGGCGCTGACTGCCGATTCCGATATCGGCCTGCTGCTGCCCTGTAACGTGGTGGTGCGGGTGGAAGATGACGACAGTGTCACCGTGGCCTTCATGGATCCGTCCTCGGTTCTGAAACTGGTGGAAAAAGAGGGGGTTGGCGAGCTGGCCGGCCAGGTGCGCGAGAAGCTGATGCGGGTGCGGGATGCGCTCGCGGCCTGATTAGCCCCTTGTTATTAAAGTAATTTATCAATCCCGAAAAAGCCGGTTTTAGTCAACCGGCTTTTTTTCCGATAGACTCATTACAAAACGATGACAGGCATGAGGTCGGCGGGTGAATCTACCGAAGGTTTCCATATCGTTGCTGGATGGCAGCGAGCCACTCCATAAAAGGGCACCGAGCCATGACGAGCATGGCAAGGCGGTGACCGACTTCATGATGCTGATTCCCGGCCTGCGGGATAAGCCGCGCATCATCATCAATCAAACCATGCAGACCATTCACGCCACGCTGACCTGCTACGCGGATCATGTGGTATTCGCTGAAGTGAATCTCAAACTCAATCTACTCTGGATTTCGTTGAAACCCGAAATGGGTATGCGCAATACGATTGCCTGCGCGATACAGGATCGCGTGCCGGGCGCGAAGCTGATTAGTCATATCTAGGAAATCCCAGCCACTCCATAACGTCGTCAAGGCGTCATTTTGACTGGGGCATTGGCTTGATTTAAGTCGCTGCCATCCTACAATGAAAAAAACATCGTTGAATAATTCAATATCTGGGGAGGTATGGTATGGATTCTCGTGCCGTTGTTCTTTTTGCTGTCTTATTCTTTTCACCCATCTCGCTTTATGCTGATCTCTGGAATGATGTAGTAGAGAAATCCAGGGATGTGGCTTCAGATATTGTTGGTGACGTTGCTGAGCAGGTGAGTGGAAATTCATCTGCGGTGGATCAAGGTGCTGATGGCGTAAAAGCAGCGGATATTGATGGCGTAAGTCTTGGCATGGGTACTGAGGAAGCGAATGCTGTGCTGGAATCGAATGGCTATGAGCTTGATAGATGCGCGAGTCAGGAAAATAGTAATACTAAACTTTGCTACAGCGATTTATTGGGGGTAACTGTAAAAGGGGAAAAGTCTGGAGGTTATGAGCAGATAACCTATCGGCATATGGATGGCAAGGTCTACTGGTTCAGCAAGCGGATAACTTACATACCGAGGCGACACATGCCGAAAGACAAATCCATTGCAGACCTGAAACAGGATTATTACGACAAATATACTCAGGTCTTTGATACGCGCTATTTTGAACAGTATGGAACACGGCAGACATACCATTTCGATGATGAGGCTCCGCCACCCTATAATCGTAAATTGACTTCTCCGCATGCAGTGTTGACATTGAATGATGGCAGGGGAACGTTGATCGTCGGTATCGATATGGAATGGAAAGGGCTTGTGGGGGCGAGCTGGTAGAAGGTTGTTTGCTTATAGATTTTTCTCAAACATCGAATCCAGCAAATCAAACATCATCTGGTTGGTCTGAATATAACGCCGCTCATTCGACAGTATTTCGTCGGCGCTCTGAATCGTCGGCCCATCCACCAGTTCATCCGCGCCATGCTCACACAAGTCAGCCGCACCATGTGGCGTCATCTCCAGATGAAACTGCAAACCTACCAGTTGATCGTCAACACTGAATGCCTGATTCTCGCAGGCTGCGCTGCGTAACAAATGCGTTGCGCCTTGCGGGATATCGAAGGTATCACCGTGCCAGTGAAATACTTCCATGCTATCCGGTAGAGCATCCATGAGTTTTGAATGATGTGCCTGTTCGGTTTTGCTGATCGGGAACCAGCCGATTTCTTTCTGCTTGCCGGGATAGACTTTGGAGCCGAGACAATCGGCGATCAGTTGCGCGCCTAAACAAATGCCCAGTACCGGTTTGCCGGCTTCAATAATGGCGCTGATGAATTCCTTCTCGACCTTGAGCCAGGGATAGTCTTCGTAGTCATAGATACCCATGGGGCCGCCCATGACGATCAGGAAATCGACATCGGCGAGAAAGGGTAAGGGGTCGCCAGCATAGAAGCGTGTCGATTTTACCGAGTGATGGTTATGTTGAATCCAGTTCTCGATGCAGCCCAGGCCTTCAAACGGGACGTGCTGCAGAAAATGTATTTTCATTTGGGCTCCTGGTTACGGCCGGGTTGCGATAAAGGTTGCACGACAAGGCGCCGGATAACCTTCGACTGTTCTGGCTGGATCATTCGGGTCCAGTGATTCGGCGAGTGATTCAAAGCGCATCCAGTCGGTGCTGCGTTGTTCTTCGGTTGAAGTCACATTGGTGTCGACCGTGCGAATGTCAGTAAAACCGGTTCGGTCGAGCCAGTGTTCCATTTCGGGAATGGAGGGCAGGAACCAGACATTGCGCATGCGCGCATAACGTTCCTGTGGTACCAGCACTTCGCCATGCTTACCAGGAATGACCAGCGTTTCCAGTACCAGCTGACCGCCCGGTTTGAGTTGTTCCTTCAGGCTGATCAAATGATCGAAGGGCGAGCGGCGGTGATACAGTACCCCCATGGAAAACACCGTATCGAATGCCTGTTGGTTATCTGGCACTTCTTCGAGTGTAAAGGGTAATACATACACCGGCAGTGGCTGCATGAAATGTTGCAGTGCCTGAAACTGCATCGCATATAACAGTGAAGGGTCAACGCCAATCACCAGTGCGGCGCCCATGGCATGCATGCGCAGACAGTGGTAGCCGTTGGCGCAGCCGACATCGAGAATGCTCTTGCCTTTAAGGTCGCCAAGATGCGGTGCAATGCGCTCCCACTTCCAGTCCGAGCGCCATTCGGTGTCCACGTGAATACCAAACACGGAGTAGGGACCCTTGCGCCAGGGGTGTAGTTCATGCAGTGCAACCTCAATAGCATTGCGCGTTGCCGTGTCCACTTCGCCAGAATCGCCGATCTTTATCAGGCCGGTATCGAGATTGATATCCCTTGCCTTGATAGCAGGCAGTGCCTCGACGGCATTCAGCCATTTGGGATAATCGCCATAACGTTTGCTGCTGAACTTGGTATCCAGCTGCGCGGGCAGCTGTTCGGCCCAGGCTTCCATGTTGGCATCGCGCAATGCCTGATACAGTGCCTCGCGGTGATTCATGACTTGATGGCGACCAGTGAGCCGAAGTTGAAGCACTGATGCCACTGACGCACGTTCTTGAACCCGATCTGTTTCAGGCGCTGCTCATGCGTGGCAAAAGAATCCGGTACCAGCACGTTTTCCAGCGCGGTGCGCTTCTGGCTGATTTCCAGTTCGGAATAACCGTTGGCGCGCTTGAATTGCAAATGCATATCGGTTTGAAAGGCCTGTTCTTCGGCATCATCGAAGGCGAACTTTTCAGACAGCACCAGTGCGCCGCCGCTGTTGAGGCCATTGAAGATGTTGGTAAGCAGCGTCACGCGTTCGCCGCTCGGGATGAACTGCAGAGTGAAATTCATTACCACCAGGCTGGCATTCTCAATCGGTATGTTGCGGATGTCGTCGCAGATTAACTGAATCGGTGTTGCTTCATCCTGAATCGGCAGGTTCTGCCGGGCGCGTTCAATCATGTCATTGGCATTATCGACGGCAATCAGTTTGCAGCCGGGTTGAGTGATGCGCCTGTGCAGGGCGAGACTGGCCGCGCCCAGTGAACAACCCAGGTCATAGATGGTCGAGTGGGGGGTGACATACTGTTCGGCAAACAGCCCCAGCAGACTGATGATGTCATCATAGCCCGGTACCGAACGGCGGATCATGTCCGGGAACACGCGCGCGACCTGGGCGTCAAACTTGAAGTCGACGATATCCTGGCTATTGGCGAAGACCTGGTCGCGGGTTTTATCGGAAGACATACAGTATCAATGGGTAAATTCACAAATGAGATGTGCCATTATAACCAAGATGACTACAGGTAAAATGCAGCAATGATTCGTCTGTCCATATCCGGAATGTCCTGCGCCGGTTGCGTTGCCTCGGTGGAGAAGGCGCTGCAGTCGGTGCCGGGTGCGGATCGGGTGATGGTGAATTTTGCCGAGCATACCGCGCAGGTGGACGGCGATGTCACGGCTGACGCACTGGTCAGCGCGGTTCGGGTGGCCGGTTACGACGCGGCGGAGTTGCGCGGTATCGCCGACGAGGAAGAGAAAGAGGCCGCCGAGTTTGCCCAGTATCGGCAGCGCCTGTGGCGTGCGCTGGTGGCGGGGGCGCTGGCCCTGCCGCTGTTTGTGACCGGAATGATCCTCAACATACTGCCGCCACCGGCCGAGGCGCAGTCACTCTGGCTGGTCATTGGCCTGCTGACACTGGGTGTCATCCTGTTTTCGGGTAGCCAGTATTACCGTACCGCCTGGAAGCTCTTGCAGCATGGCACGGCCAATATGGATACGCTGATCGCGCTCGGTACCGGCAGCGCCTGGCTCTATTCCATGACGGTGGTGCTGTTTCCGGATGCGGTGCCGGTGCTGGCGCGGCATGCCTATTTCGAGGCGGCGGTGTTTATTCTCTGCTTCATCAATCTCGGCGGGGCGCTGGAGATGCGTGCCCGGGGCCGCACGGCGGAGGCCATCAAGCGACTCGTGGGTTTGCAGCCCAGAACCGCGCGCGTGCTGCGCGACGGCGAGGAGATCGATGTGCCGATTGAGCAGCTGGGGCTGAACGAAACGGTGCGGGTACGCCCGGGCGAACGTATCCCGGTGGATGGCAGGGTCATCGAGGGTGACAGCGAAGTGGATGAATCCATGCTGACCGGCGAGGCCATGCCGGTGCGCAAGCAGGTGGGTGACGAACTGATCGGCGGCACCACCAACAAACAAGGTGCTTTGCTGTTTACCTCGCAACGCATCGGCAAGGACATGGTGCTGGCGCATATCATCGAACGCGTGCGCACCGCGCAGAGCTCCAAGCCGGCGATTGGCCGTCTGGCCGATCAGGTCAGCGCTATCTTTGTACCCATTGTGGTTGCGCTTTCCGTTATTACTTTCTTCATCTGGCTCAATGTTGGGCCGGAACCGCCATTGAGTTATGCATTGGTCACGGCCATCACGGTGCTGGTGATCGCCTGCCCCTGCGCGCTGGGACTGGCGACGCCGATTTCGATCATGGTCGCGGTGGGCAAGGCGGCCGAAATGGGCGTGCTGATACGCAATGGCGATGCCCTGCAGCAGGCAGGCAAATTGACCACGGTGGTATTCGACAAGACCGGTACGCTGACGCGCGGCAAGCCGGAACTGGTGGATATGCTTGCCAGTGAAGCGGTATCGAAGGAAGAGTTGCTGCAATACGCGGCGTCCGCCGAGAAAGGGTCGGAACACAGTCTGGCGCAGGCCATTGTGAGTTATGCCAGGGCGCGGCAGATAAAACTGCTGCGCGCGCGCGAGTTTTCCGCGACGCCCGGCAAGGGCATCCAGGCGCTGGTGAACGACAGACCGGTGTGGGTGGGAACGGAATCCTTCATGCAGGAGCAGGGTATTGCGCTGGGCGACTGGCATGACAAGGTGAAACAGGCTGCCATGCAGGGCCAGACGCCGGTGCTGGTGGCGTTTGATGGCCAGGTGCAGGGATTGTTGGCGATTGCGGATCCGGTTAAACCCGAGGCCGTCGCCTTTATTCAGGTGCTGCAGGCTCAGGGCATTCGACCGGTGATGATTACCGGCGATCACCAGCTTACGGCCAATGCGGTGGCAAAAACGCTGGGTATCTATTCGGTCCATGCCGGGGTGCTGCCCGCGGACAAGGCCGATCATGTGAAGCAATTGCAGGATGAAGGCGAGATTGTGGGCATGGTGGGCGACGGTATTAACGATGCCCCGGCGCTGGCCCAGGCGCATGTGGGTTTTGCCATCGGCACGGGTACCGATATCGCGATCCAGAGCGCGGATGTGACCTTGATGCGGGATTCCCTGTGGGCGGTGCTGGATACGGTCCGGCTGTCGCAGGCGACGGTGCGCAATATCAAGCAGAACCTCTGGGGGGCCTTTATCTACAACGGGTTCGGCCTGCCGATTGCGGCAGGCGCGCTTTATCCCCTGCTGGGTGTGTTGCTGAATCCCATGTTTGCCGGAGCGGCCATGGCCGCTTCATCCGTGACCGTGGTGAGTAATGCCAATCGGCTGCGCTGGTTCAGGCCACATCGGCACGCGGAATAATCACCGCGCGGGCCTCGTCGAAGGCGACATCGGTTTCATTGACCAGGGCTTCCATGCTGTCGATCGGCAGCCCGACCAGTTCCCAGGCACCGTCGTCCATTGGTGGGACGCGGCCGGATTCGGCGTCGGCGGTCTGCACCGAAGAGGCGATGATGTCGGCCAGGTGCACGATGGCGGTCTCCAGCTGGAATGTTTCGGCCGCCATCGGGGTATGGTGATAGCGCACGGCGGTCTGGAAGGCGTCGGGCAAGCGCCATTGCTCGAGCAGTCTTGCACCGACATCGCCGTGGTGGAAACCCAGCAATTCCTGTTCGACCTGGAACAGGATTTCGTTGCCTTCGCGCGCGCGGGTCAGTGCCTCGGCGGCAATGTCCGGAATGCGCTGGTAAATGACCAGTGCGCCGATGTTGTGTAACAGACCGGCGATGAAATAACGCTCGGTGTTTGGCGCGCGATGGCGCCGCGCCAGGGTGCGGGCCGCAATGCCGGAATAGAGGCTGTGCGACCAGAACTCGTCCATATCCACCAGGTCGGTCGGGATACCGTTAAATTTCTTGATGACGCTGGTGGCAAGAATCAGGTCCAGCAGTTCCAGCGTGCCAACCACGGTGATGGCGCGCGAGACGGTATCGATCCGCGAGGGGAAATTGTAGAAGGGACTGTTCACGATTTTGAGCAGGCGCGCGGTCAGGCCGGGATCGTCACTGATCACCTTGCCGATATCGACGGCCGAACTGTCCGGATCGTTGATCAGGTCGACGGCGCGCATGACAACTTCCGGTAAGGAAAAGAGTTCCAGATTGTCGTCGACCAGTTGGTTGATGGTAAGGCTCATACTCCCTGCTCCATGATTATTGTTCCGCTTCCATGCGTGCTCGGCAGATACGGGTCAGTTCTTTAATAACAGGATGATCCGGATTGTTGTCGCGAAAGCGGTTTTCCAGGGTTGAAGCGATTTCTTCAGCCGATAATGGCGATTTTTCCTTTTTTTCGCCTGTGCTCGCCCCGGACTGGATAGCGAGGCGGTCCACGCCATTGGCGGACAGCAGCTGTAAGTGGCGCTCAGTTAGCGCGGTCCCGGCAGGCAGCAGCACCCGGCCGCTTTTGTTGCTGACATCCGCTTGCAGAACCATGCCGCTGACGGCCTGTTCAAGTGCGATGTTCTGAGTTGGAGTGTCATGACGCATTCTGTCAGCTGTCCGCTTTTTATGCTTAATTTACAAACAGTTTACACAATGTCACCGGGATGAGATAGGTCGGGTGATTGCGTGTCGGCAGTATTCAGTTCCCGTTCAGGGCGTCCGGCTAAGCTGAAACCCTCGATTCTGAGGAGCAGGCGCATGAAAAAACTGGTGCAGATGGTAATGATGTTGTCCCTGATGGGGGCTGGTGGTGTTTCGCTCGCGGGTGATGCGGCGGCAGGCAAGGCCAGGGCGCAGACCTGTGTTGGCTGTCATGGCGCTGCGGGTGTCAGTAACAATCCGCTATGGCCGAACCTGGCGGGACAGAAAGAGGCTTATCTGGTCAAGCAGCTGAAGGCGTTCCGCGACGGTACGCGTCAGGATCCGATGATGTCGCCGATGGCCAAGCCTTTGAGCGATGTGGATATCGATAACCTGGCGGCGTATTACAGCAGTTTGTAACGATTGGATCAGGCGATTGGAAGCTGTTTCTGTTCGTTGCTTAAGGCGTGCAGTGTAAAAACAGCTAACGACAGTAACACCAGCGCACCGGCCTGATGGGCAGAAGCCCAGGCAATCGGCACATGGTTAAGCAGGGTGTGGATACCCATGCCCGCCTGTATGAGAACCATGATGGCCATCAGGTGCAGGCCGGTTTTCGCCCGTGGGCTGTTCACTTTCTTTAAGGCATACACCCAGAAGCCCAGTACGCAAACAAGGGTTGTCACCGCCAGCAGGCGATGATCGAACTGCACGGCCGCGATGTTTTCAAACCAGTTTTTCCACATGGGTTCCATGATGGCGTAGGTCTCGGGGATCAGCTTGCCGTCCATTAACGGGAAGGTATTGTAGGCATAGCCCGCTTTTAATCCCGCCACCAGGCCGCCCGAACCGATGGTGATAAATATCAGCGTGGCCAGGGCAATGCCGGGCTTGACCAGGGCCTGCAGTCGATGGCGTTCAACCCTGAACCAGAGGTCCAGCGCCACCCATAATATGAAGACATAAATGATAAACGCGGCCAGCAGGTGCGCGGTGAGGCGATACTGGCTGACGTGTGGGTTATCGACCAGTCCACTCATGACCATGTACCAGCCAAGCAATCCCTGTAAACCGCCCAGCACAAACATGGTGATGAATTTCGGGATAAGTGGCTTGCGTACCCAGCCGCGCCAGAGAAAGTATAAAAAAGGTAACAGGAATACGGTGCCGATGGTGCGGCCCAGTACCCGGTGCCAGAATTCGAACCAGTAGATGGATTTAAAGCCTTCCAGGTCGATGTGGTAATTGACGTGCAGGAATTCGGGTGACTGCTGATACTTGGTGAAAACTTCCATCCAGTCGGCATGTGACAGTGGCGGGATAAAGCCAAAGATGGGGTTCCACTCGACCATGGACAGGCCCGAGCCGGTCAGGCGGGTCAGTCCGCCGAGTACCACCATGCCGAAGATCATGGCGCAGCAGATCAGTAGCCAGATTGCGATGGCGCGTTCTTGTTGGTAGGTGGGATTGGCCTGCATGCCCGGATTCTAACCTAGCCGGTTTGAGTCTGACCACGGTGCCGGTATTATGCGGGTATAAGGGGGAGTGTATGAAAAAAGTCCTGCTCAGTCTGTTGCCGGTCCTGTTGCTGGGGTGCGATGGTTCCGGTCCACAGCAATCTTCGCCGCCGCCCGTGATCCCTGCTATCCAGAGTGCTGAATCCAGGGTCCCGTTGCTGACGCCCGATCAGCAGGAGGGCAACGTGGTGTTTGATATTACGTTGCATGAGGTTAAAGACATTGAGTTGTTGTTTGCGCGGCTCGAGAAACTCGTGACTGAGCCGCATGCACAGGGCGAGCTTCCCAGGATCGCCCTGGTGTTGCATGGCCCGGAAGTCGAGTTTTTCGCACTGAAGAATTATCCCAGGTATCAGGATCTGGTGGACCTGGCGGCCAAGTTGACGGCGTTCGAGATTATCGAAATCAAGGCCTGCCAGACGCGTATGCAAAGTCTGGGTCTGTCGGGTAGCGATATGCCGGCATTTATCGACCTGGTGCCTTTTGGGCCGGATGAGGTCGAGCGGTTGGTGGAAGAGAGTTATGTACGGATGTGAAAAAATCAGCTCGGCTACCTAACAGGGGACAGATTTATTTTCTCAGCTTCGCTTCGAAAAAAGATCAATCCCCGAGGTAGGAGCGGCCTTGGCCGCGAATGGTTCGCGAGCAAGCTCGCTCCTACAGGCGGCATTTCGAAGAGGCTGTTACAAAAACAACGTTAATACACCCGTATAACCGTAAAGGCGATTGTGGTGAATTTCGCCATTGGCAAAGAAACCCACCAGGGGGAAATCCCCGAGCGCGGATCGTATCGCGCGTAACTCTTCCGAATCATCGCCAAATAAATTCTGTCCACGCCCCAGGCAGGAGAAATACACGCCGCCACGCGGGATGCGGCCATCCAGCCGCTGTTTGAAACTGTCCAGCATGCGTTTCAGGTCTTCCCACGCCGACGCGCCATCGCGGCGGCAGAACATGATGGGCTGCCCGGGTTTGACCAGATCGCCGATGGCCAGCAGCTTGTTCTTGGTGTCGACGCCCACCAGGTTGCGCACCAGGTAATCATCCGTATCGGAATTCGGCAATGGCAGACCGGCGAATACATAGCCGGCCACGCGGTTCAGATCGCGCGCCAGTATCTCGCCGATATCTTCATAAAATACATCCAGCGCGGGCCGGTCATCCAGCTTGGCAATGATGTTGCGTTCGCATTCGGTGATGCTGTGCTTGTCGGCGATGGGTGAACAGCCCTGGCTCAGGCCGGTTAATACCGATACCCGATCGTTGAACAGAATCCCCGATAATCCGCCTTGCACGATCTGGTTGGCGATCTGCGGCTCCTGGTCGCGCGAGGAGGTCAGGCCGCCGACCAGAAAACCACCGGGTAAGTGTTCCGCCAGCTGACCGATAAGTTCCGGGGTAGCGGCATTGCGGGGATCGCCATGAATGATGCCGACATGCGTCGCGCTTTGCCGTAACCAGCCTTCGACAGGTTGCAGTTCCGTCAGGGTCGAGTTACTCAGCGTCGGCATGATGCGAAAACTGTCATTGGGGAAGGCGCAGATCATGGCCGCCATGGCCGAGGTTTCGTAATACTCCTTGCCGCTGGCGCAGATACCCATGCCGACCGTGCCGACCCAGTCCTGGATACCGGTTTCTTCGCGGAAATGATTCAGGATGTACTTGAGGATGCCGGCGAAATTATCGGTCACATAGAGAAAGCCGACATTGGACTCGGGCGGGATATAGCCGATTTGTTGCAGGCATTGCTCGGCGGCTTTCTCCCAGTCCGGCGCCTCGGCCTGACCCAGGAGAAATTGATCGTGCCGCATTTCAGACGGGTTGCTGGATTGCTGCATCGGATGACTCGCGCGCGTGTGTCAGCTGAGTATAACGGATGCCCACGGGATGAAAACAAAAAACCCCCGCAGTGCGGGGGTTCTAAGCCAGACAGGTGTGTGTTTACACCTCGGTTTTGTTGGTCAGCATCTGCTCGATGATCGGTGCCAGGATTACTTCCATGGCAAAGCCCATCTTGCCGCCCGGTACCACGATACTGTTGCGGCGAGACATGAACGAGCCGTCCAGCATGTTCAGCAGGTACGGGAAGTCCACGTTATGCTTTGCAGGATCGCGGAAACGAATGACGACAAAAGACTCGTCAGGCGTAGGAATGTCGCGGGCAATGAACGGGTTGGAAGTATCGACCGTCGGCACGCGCTGGAAGTTGATATCGGTGCGCGAGAACTGCGGCGTGATGTAATGCACGTAGTCGTGCATGCGGCGCATGATGGTGTCGACGATGGTTTCGGCGGAATAACCGCGCTCGGCCGCGTCACGGTGAATCTTCTGGATCCACTCCAGGTTCACGATCGGCACCACGCCGATCAGCAGGTCAGCGTGCTGGGCAACGTTGACATCGCCGTCGACCACGCCGCCGTGCAGACCTTCGTAGAACAGCAGGTCAGTGCCGGCCGGGATATCTTCCCATTCGGTGAATTCACCCGGCTGCTGGCCGTAGGGCGCGGCTTCTTCTTCGGAGTGCAGATAGTAGCGGCGCTTGCAGGCACCGGTTTCGGCGTAGGTCTTGAAGGTCTCTTCCAGCTTGTCGAACACGTTGGCTTCGGGGCCGAAGTGGCTGAAATTGTGATTGCCTTCATCTTCAGCCTTCTTCATGGCTTCCTTCATGGAGGCGCGGTCGTAACGGTGGTAGCTGTCACCCTCGATAACCAGCGGATTGATCCCTTCGCGGCGGAAGATGTGTTCAAAGGCGCGCTTTACAGTAGTGGTACCCGCGCCAGAAGACCCGGTAACCGCGACAACGGGGTGCTGCTTGGACATAAATCTCTCCTCAAAATTGACGAAATACCAAAAATCCGGTCGCCCAGTCGGCAGTGCCGCCTGAGTAAAAATCTTTCTAAATCAATAGATTATTATGAGAAGGCGCGTTGAGCGCCAGCCAAGAACCGCGTATTGAACCATTTTTCACGGGCGAACGCCATGGTTCATACCGCAGCAGGTTGCCGTCGGATTGCCCTAAGTCATTAACCCAGAAGTAAATAATTGTATTATGAGAGAACAACGCGGTTCATCCGGTGTGAACCACATAAAAATCTCAACAATGGACGCTTCCTATGGGAATGGTGCGCGATTTAGTGACTGGCTGGCCGAAGGCCTTCGTCCCTTTCTTTGCCTGGATCGGCGAGCTGCGCAATCCCGCCACGCTCAAGGCTGACATCATTGCCGGTATCACCGTGGCGCTGGTGCTGGTGCCACAGTCCATGGCCTACGCGTCCCTCGCGGGTCTGCCCGCCTATATCGGACTGTATGCCTCTTTCATCCCGGTCATTATCGCGGCCGTGCTGGGTTCTTCCCGACAACTGGCCACTGGCCCGGTGGCAGTGGTCTCGCTGATGACGGCCGCGGCACTGACGCCACTGGTTGATCACATGGACGTGGGATCGGATGAGTACCTGATGGTGTACATGGCGCTGGCGGCGGCGCTGGCGATCTGTGTCGGGGTGTTCCAGTTGTTCCTGGGCCTGTTTCGGCTGGGTGTGATTGTGGATTTCCTGTCTCACCCGGTGGTGGTGGGCTTCACCAATGGCGCGGCCATCATTATCGCCACCTCGCAGTTGAACAAGATTTTTGGCGTGGAGCGGCCGCACGCCGAGCACAGTTACCAGCAGGTCTGGGCCGTCATTATGAATGCCATCCAGGACACCCACTTCCTGACGCTGCTGATGGGGCTGGTGGCGATTGTCATCATGGTGTTGATCAGGAAATTCGCGCCGAAAGTGCCGAGCGTGCTGACGGCCGTGGTCATAACCACGCTGGCGTCCTACCTGCTGGGGTACCAGGCGCGCGGCGGCCAGGTGGTCGGCGAGATACCGGTCGGGCTGCCCGCGATGTCCTTGCCAACAGTGGATGTAACCCTGATCGGCGATCTGCTGATGCCGGCGATACTGATTTCGCTGATCGGTTTCATGGAGGCGATTTCGATAGCCAAGGCGATGGCCGCGCAAACCCGGCAACGCCTCGACGCCAACCAGGAGCTGGTCGGGCAGGGGGTATCCAATATCACCGCCGGGCTGTTTGGCGCCTACCCGGTGTCCGGTTCCTTCTCGCGTTCCGCGGTGAATATCTCGGCCGGTGCCGTGACCGGATTTTCCTCGCTGGTCACCGGCGCCGTGGTGGCGGTCACGCTGCTGTTCCTCACGCCGTTGCTTTATCACCTGCCGCAGGCGACGCTGGCGGCGGTCATCATGATGGCGGTTGCGAACCTGGTGAAGATCGAGCCCATCAAGCATGCAATGAAGGTCGAGCCGCATGATGGCTGGGTGGCCATCATCACCTTTGGCATGACCCTGGTGCTGGCGCCACACGTGGAATTCGCCATCATGGTCGGCGTGGCGCTGTCGCTGGGGTTGTATATCTTCCGCAGCATGCGGCCGAACTTCACCACGCTATCGCGCCACCCGGACGGCACCTGGCGCGACGCCAAACGTTATAACCTGCCGACCAGCGACCAGATCGCGCTGGTACGTTTCGATGGCTCACTGTATTTTGCGGATGCCGGTTATTTTGAAACCAAGATACTGCGCGCCGTGGCAGAAAAGCTCGAACTGAAATTTCTCATTATCGATGCCGAGGGCATCAACCAGATCGATGCGACCGGCGAGGCCATGTTGAGTCAGCTTTCGGACAGCTTGCGCAACAGTGGCGTTGAAATGTTGATTGCGCGCATGAAGCACACCAGTTTCGAACCGCTGGAGCGAACCGGGCTGGTGGAGCGTATCGGTCGTGAACATTTCTTCAGTCGAATCCAGTATGCCCTGGAATACGCCTGGAACGAGTTGGGTCCGGATTTTGATCGGCAGGCCTGTCCCTTGTATACCAGCGACCCTTACATGGATAGAGAGCATGTGGTGCCACGCCAACAGGCCTAGCAGGTTAAGCAGCAGGCTCTGGGCCGGTGGCTGGCTGTTGTTGTTTCCGGGCGTCGGCTTCGCGGCGCAGAACGCCATTGCCATGTCGTTAATCGATGATCCGTTGGGGATTGTCGCAATCCTGATTTTCATTCTTGCGTACCTCGCCGTCATGGCCGAGGAGTTCACACACTTGCGTAAATCCAAGCCGGTACTGATTGCGGCGGGCATCATCTGGTTGCTGGTGGCTATCAGTTATCACGCGCTCGGCGATCAGCACACGGCGCGGGCCATACTGGAACATAACCTGCTTGAGTATGTGCAGCTGCTGTTGTTTCTGCTGGCGGCGATGACCTTTATCAATACGCTGGAAGAGCGCCGCGTGTTCGACGTGTTGCGCGCCAGGCTGGTAACGATGGGATTGTCGTTCCGGGCTGTGTTCTGGGTGACCGGGCTGGTGGCGTTTTTTCTGTCGCCGATTGCCGACAACCTGACCACGGCGCTGGTGATGGGGGCGGTGGTCATGGCGGTGGGCAAGGGCCAGAACCGCTTCGTTGCACTGGCCTGCATCAATGTCGTGGTGGCGGCCAATGCCGGTGGCGCCTTCAGTCCGTTTGGCGATATCACCACGCTCATGGTCTGGCAGGCGGGCATGTTGCCGTTTACAGACTTCTTCCGCCTGTTTGTGCCGTCGCTGGTGAACTGGGTGATACCGGCACTGGTGATGAGCTTTGCCGTGCCCGCGCTGAAACCGCCGCCGCTGACAGAGCAGGTGACGTTAAAACGCGGTGCGATAACCGTGATGCTGATGTTCATTGGGACGATTGCCGCGGCTGTCAGTTTTCATAACTTCTATCACCTGCCGCCGATGCTGGGAATGATGACGGGCCTGGGTGCGTTGAAGTTATACGGTTACCTGATACGCCAGCGCGAACTGAGCAGCGATACCCGGCCAAAACAATTTCCGGTGGAAGGGCCGGAGTTTATGACCCTGGAGGCAACGAGTCCGCATTACTCGATACCGGTAAAGCCGTTGCATAAACCTTTCGATATTTTCATCAGCATGAAGCGCGCGGAATGGGATACGCTGATGTTTTTCTATGGTGTGATTCTTTGCGTCGGGGGCTTGAGCGCTTTCGGTTATCTTGCCTGGCTGTCCAGGCTGGTCTATGTCGACCTGGATCCGACTTTTGCCAACGTGATGATCGGGCTGCTGTCGGCAATTATCGATAATATCCCGGTAATGTTCGCCGTGTTAACCATGCAGCCGTCCATGGCGGAAGGTCAATGGCTGCTGGTGACCTTGACGGCGGGCGTGGGTGGCAGCCTGTTGTCGATCGGTTCGGCGGCTGGCGTCGCATTAATGGGGCAGGCGCGCGGTGTATATACCTTTTTCGTGCATCTTAAATGGATGCCTGTGATCGCGCTGGGTTATATCGCGAGTATCCTGGTGCATCAGTGGCTGAATGCAGGCCTGTTCTAGTATTGAGGGCCAGCGGTTGCTGGCCCTTATGTTCTTTAATGTTATCTCCTGCCGCCGCGCTCCATGGGCGAGTCGACAATCGCATCCACTTCTTCCTGGCTTAGCACCTGGGCCTCGTAGACCTCGCCGCTTGCTTCTATCTGGGAAACATAGGCGCGCAAATGATTGCGGGATCCGCGCAGCAGTTCTTCGTAGGCCTGTTGGATGTCCGAGTTGTCGGTGTCTTCTATGGCGTCGACGATATCGACCATGTCGGTTTCTTCAATCAGTGCGCCAGCCTTGAGTGCCGCCAATTCCGAGATGTTTCCCATGTTGACCAGGTCGATATACAGGCTCTGCAGTTCGACATTCATGAAGATGCCGGGCTGGTCATATTGTACGGGATCCGGTAGCTGGTACTTGTCCAGCAGGTCGCCCATCGTGTCGAGGTGCTGCTGCTCTGAGTTGCTGATGTTGTCGAACACGGAATTGTTCCACACAGTATAGAGATAGTCGTATACGTCGCGCGCCATTTTTTCTTCTTCGCGCATGAATGTCAGGTCGGCTGCTTCTTCGGTACCCAGAACGCTGTATTCGTTTACGCTCGCTTCCTGTCTGTTTGTAACATCGGGTTTCGCCAGTAGCGGTCCGCTTAGCAGTAATGACAGGGAGAGGGTTGTGGTAGCGGCGGTTAATCGAAACTTCATGATAGTCACCTGTAAGGTTTATAAAAACGTGACGTGAATATAGGGGCGGGTAAGACAGGAAATCGTGATGTGTGTCACATCGCGATCCAATGTCAGTAAAAGGCAATTTCCCGATTGATATTGCGCAGTTCAATGAGACTGAAGATGCGCTGGGCAGGTGATGTTTTCTGACAGTTATTGTTTCTGGTACAGCAGATCCCAGACGTCATGCCCCAGTCGTTGCCCGCGTGTTTCGAACTTGGTGGTGGGTCGGGCGTCGGGTTTTGGTGAATACTTGCCTTTGCCCGCCACGTTTGCAAAACCTGTTGCGGCATCCATTTCGGCCAGCATGTGTTCGGCGTAATTTTTCCAGTCGGTCGCCATATGAAAGATGCCGCCGGGATGCAGTTTGGCGTGAATGAGCGCAATAAAACTCGCTTGCAGGATGCGGCGCTTGTGGTGGCGTTTTTTCTGCCAGGGGTCCGGGAAGAAGAGTTGCACGCGATCCAGTGAGTTGGCGGCGATCTGCTGTTGCAGCACTTCGACGGCATCGGCGCACATCACGCGAACATTGCGCAAATCCAGTTCTTCTATTTTTAACAGCAGATGCCCAACGCCCGGCCGGTGAACTTCAATACCAAGAAAGTCGCGTTCCGGTGCATTGGCCGCCATGGTGGCAAGCGAGTCGCCGTTACCGAAACCGATTTCCAGAGTGACGGGCGCACGGCGACCGAAGGTGTGTGCAAAGTCGATGGGTTGCGCGGAATGTTCGATTCCGAAGCGCGGCAGCAATTCTTCAAGTGCACGCGTTTGCGAATGCGTCATGCGGCCTTCGCGGCGAACGAAGGATTTAATACGGCGCAGGGGTTTGTCGGTGTTGGGCATGTTGTGTGTTTTTAGGGGCGACCGGCCGGTCGCCCCTATGGATGCTGTGACAGTGATTTAAAAGAAGGTCCCGTCAATCGGCGATGAGGCGCTGGCGAAACGCTTGCGTGGAATGCGTCCTGCTTTAAAGGCTTCGCGGCCCGCTTCGATCGCCTTCTTCATGGCGGACGCCATCAGCACGGGATTTTGCGCGCCGGCAATCGCGGTATTCATCAATACGCCATCGCAGCCCAGTTCCATGGCAATCGCCGCGTCTGATGCTGTGCCTACACCGGCATCCACCAGGATCGGCACATTGGCGTTCTCGACAATGGTGAGGATGTTGTACGGGTTGCGGATACCCAGCCCTGAACCGATTGGCCCGGCGAGCGGCATGACGGCAACACAGCCCATGTCTTCAAAGCGTTTGGCAATGATCGGGTCGTCATTGGTGTAAACCATGACCTCGAAACCATCCTTGATCAGGGTCTCGGCGGCGGCGATGGTCTGGATCACGTCGGGAAACAGGGTCTTTTCGTCGCCCAGCACTTCGAGTTTGACCAGGTTGTGGCCGTCGAGCAGCTCGCGGGCAAGGCGACAGGTGCGCACCGCGTCGTCGGCGTTATAGCAACCGGCGGTGTTGGGCAGATAGGTGTACTGGTTCGGCGGCAGGGTATCGAGCAGGTTGGCTTCGCCCGGGTTCTGGCCGATGTTGGTGCGGCGAATCGCAACCGTGATGATCTCGGCGCCACTGGCTTCCACGGCACGCCGTGTTTCGTCCATGTCTTTATATTTGCCGGTGCCGACCAGCAGGCGCGAGCTGAAGCTGCGGCTGCCGACCCTGAAGCTGTCATCGGGTGTGAGTGGATTCGTCTGCATTACGCTCGACATAACAAACTCCAATATCTATCGTTGTGACTCAACCGCCACCGATCGCCATGACGATTTCGACTTTATCGCCTTCGTTAAATGTGTGTTCGGCAAAGCTGCTGCGCGGGACGATTTCCATGTTGACCTCCATGGCAATGCGCTTGCCAGCCAGGTTCATGTCATCGATAAGTTGTGCCGCCGTGTAGCTGTCAGCGACCTCGCGCGCTTCGCCGTTTACCAGGATATGCATGTATCGTAGGGTCTTGGTTTCGAGCGGACGATTGTACACTAAAGTTGCGTTCTGTCAGATTCTTTGTAGAAATAGATGGTTATGATGCAGCCAACTGAAAATTGGTCGGAAGACATTATCCCGGTCGAAACCGCCGTCACCCTGTCGGGCCTGTTTCGCGAGCGGGTGCGGCGTTCCCGGGATGCCATTGCCTATCGTTATTTTGACAAGAACAGTTCGGGCTGGATCGATCTGCGCTGGTCCGCGATCGAGCGACAGGTGCAACAGTGGCGCCAGGGGCTCGCTGCCGAGCGGCTGCAGCCAGGTGACCGCGTGGCCATCCTGCTCAAAAACAGTCCGGAATGGGTAGTGTTCGACCAGGCGGCCTTGAGCCTGGGGCTGGTGACGGTGCCGCTTTACACCGATGACCGTCCCGACAATGCCGCCTATGTATTGCAGGACTCCCAGTCGAAGGTGTTGCTGGTGCAATCGGGTAGTCACTGGCGGCGTATCGCCAGCAGTGTCGGCCGACTGGAGCATATCCGGCGCGTGGTATTGCTGGATGACCAGTTTGATTGTCACGAGAATTCCAGCGATGAGCGCGTGGTGTTGAGCAGGGACTGGTTGTCGGAGAAAGTTGAAGACGTCGACTGGCACCAGGGCAAGCCGGATGAACTCGCTTCGATTGTTTATACCTCCGGTACGACCGGACGACCGAAAGGCGTGATGCTGAGTCATTCAAACATGCTGTCCGTGGCGCATGCGGCCTTGACCATGATGGATGTCTACCAGCAGGACTCCTTCATGTCGTTCCTGCCGCTGTCGCATACCCTGGAGCGTACGGCCGGTTACTATCTGCCCATGATGGCGGGTTCCACGGTGGCTTATTCGCGTTCCATCAACCAGCTGGCCAGTGATCTTGTCGAGTTGCAGCCGACCATCATGATTGCGGTGCCGGTTTCGCGTATGTTTATTGGCCTGGATGTGCCTCTCCTCCAGGGTTATGGTTTAACTGAAAGCAGTCCGGTCATCAGTGTTAACACCTTCGATAGCAATGATCCGGCGAGCGTGGGTATTCCCTTGCGCGGTGTTGAAGTGCGTGTTGGCGATAACAGCGAGTTGCTGATGCGTGGACCGGGCGTGATGCTGGGTTACTGGAATAATCATGTCGCCACGCGCGAGGTGATCGATGCCGGCGGCTGGCTTCATACCGGCGACCAGGCGCGTATTGAGAACGACCATATTTACATTACCGGTCGCATCAAGGATATCCTGGTGCTTTCTAATGGTGAAAAGGTGCCGCCTGGAGACATGGAGTCGGCGATAGCCCTGCATTCACTAATCGAGCAGGTGCTGGTGGTGGGAGAGGGTAAGCCGTACCTGTCTGCGCTGGTGGTGCTGAATGGCGAAAGCTGGTTTGGGGCGGCAAACAGTCTTGGCCTTGATCCCATGGCCAGGGGAAGTTTGACAGACAGCAAGTTGCACCATTATTTGCTTAAACAGATCAAGCAGCAGCTGCATGATTTTCCCGGCTATGCCAAAGTGCGCAAGGTGATTCCCATGCTGGAGCCCTGGACCATGGATGATGACCTGGTTACACCAACACTGAAGATTAAACGCGCCAAGGTGATTGCGCGCTTTACAAAAGAGATCGAAGCGCTTTATAACAGTTAACTTACGCGGGTGTGGTTCAATGGTAGAACCTCAGCTTCCCAAGCTGATGACGTGGGTTCGATTCCCATCACCCGCTCCAAACAAAAAAGGGGAGCCAATATGGCTCCCCTTGCTGTTGTCGGTCCTGATCAGAACTTCAGGTTGACGCCGGCGTAGACCGAACGCCCCGGCCCCGGGATTGCGGTTCCCCAGGCGACATTGCTTGCCGACATGGTTTTGCCCTGGCCGAGGTAGACACCGTCAAGCGGGTAGTTGTAAAAGCGGTCGAAAACATTCTCGACACCAAAGTCCAGCCGCACCTGTTTCCAGCTGTAGCTGCCGCGCAGATGCAACAGGCCATAGCCTGAAGTGCTGACTTCGTTACGCGTAGCGGAAACATCATCCTTGGCATCCACTACTTCCACTTCGGCGCTGTTCCGCCAGTTGCCTACCTCCTGCATCACGGCCAGTTTCAGGTTGAGTGGCATGATGTTGTAGAGGTTGTCGCCGGTATCCTCGTTTTCCCCTTTCAGATAGCTGACGATGCCGGAGGCGGTGAAGTCACCGTAGCCAGTGTTACGCGCGAGCGGCATATGAGCGGCAATATCGATACCGTACAGTTTCGCCGATTGATTGACGAATTGCAGATAAACGAAGTTATCGACGGTTGTCAGGTTGGCATCCGTGCAGGCAGTGGTGGTCATCATCATGGTGTTGACCTGGTTTGTGGTGGCGGAGGAACAACGTGCCGCATCGATGTAATCCTCTACATAGGTCAGGTACGGGGTAACCGTTAATTGCCAGGAATCCGCCGCGGCGTCATGCCAGTCAAAGGTGGCACTCAGGGTGTGTGCGACTTCCGGGTCCAGGTCGAGATTACCGACATAGCCATTGCCATCGCCCGCCAGGTTGATCATGCGCATCGCCATGCCATGAGTGGACCAGGCGTAGCGTTCGTACAGATTGGGTGAGCGCGTTTTGCGCGCGTAGCCGAATTCCAGGGTGCGGGTGGCGTCCGGCGTGAAGCGCGCGAGTGCGGTCAGATCGATGTTGTTGTCAGTTATGGCGCGATCGGCGGCATTGAAGTCCGCTGCGTCCACCGCCGAGAACATGCTGCTGTAACCCTGTACCTCGTCGGCATTCATGTCGACCTGTTCATAGCGCAGGCCAAACTGGGTCAGCCATTGCGGGTTCCACTGTGCTTCCCATTCACTGAACACCGCGAGGCGGTCACGTTCGCCATTGTTGATATTCCAGAACACGTTAGGGTACATCCCCTTGCCGGAAGGATCCCACCAGTCATCCAGCGTGTAATTCTGTGCTTCCGTGCCGATACGCAGCAGGTCGCGCGTCGACAGCGGAATGTCCGCCTGCAACGACAGGCCCCGGTTGTCGCCCTCGGTCTCCATCGGCATACCGGCGGCGCAGCCATTCGTGCCCGGCAGAATCACGGCGCAAGGTACGCCATCCGGGATAGAGCCATCATTGGCGCCGTACCAGAAGAGTTTGTCCTCGCCGAACTGCATGTCATGCTCGGTCTGTTCCCGATAGACGCGCGCCTTGAGCAGGCCCCAGTCGTAGTCACCTTCGTAGCGCAGGTTAACCTGGGTGCTGTCGTTGCCGGTCATGTCCATGCGCTGGTTGGGAAAGCCCTGTTCATTGATGTCTTGCTGGCCCAGGGTGAGTGTTGTCAGGTGGTTGCTGTAACGGACTGCCAGGCTGGCGGATTGATTGAACACATCGTAGTAGGTCGATCCGACTTCATCGCCTTCCAGCCAGCCGCGCCCGGCGGCCGCGAGTCCAGCGGGTTTGAAATCATCACCGGCACTGTAGTTGTCCGCGGAGCTGGTCGAGGCCTGGTAAGTAAAACTCACATTCTCGCTGGCCAGCGTGGCTGAGACATTTCCGCCACGGGCGTCGCCATTACTGCGATAAAAGGCGCCGATCTCCCCTTCGGTAAGCAGCTTATCCGCGGAAGCCGCAAATGCCGGTGGCGCGGATTCGATCAGGATCGTGCCGCCGATGCTGTCACCGCCCAGGCTGACCGGCGTGATACCGGCAAATACTGTGGCACTGGCGACATTGCTGGGATCGATATAGGACATGGGAGGATTCATGTGGTTACCACAGGCCGATACCAGGTCCATGCCATCAACCTTGATACGCAGGCGGTCATCGGCAAGACCATGCAGGCTGGGCAGGCTGGAAACAGCACCGGCGCCCTGCAAGGAAAGTCCCGGGATGTTATTCAACAGCGTGGCAGTGTCGCTGGTCGCGGACTGCAAGCTGTCCAGTTGCTGTTCGCTCAGACTGTTTTGCGCTGGACTGGATGGCTGCGTGGGCGCGGGCGCGGTAATGGAAATCACGGGAAGCTCGTCTGCCAGGGCAGGGCCGACAATGGTTAATGCCAGGCTGATAGCGCCGGCCAGCCGGGACAGGGTGTATTGATGACGCATGGGTCGATCCTCGAAAATTCGTGTTGTTGCAAAAAAGGACCGGTCAGCGCGCCAGGTAAACCGCCACGCAGGCAACGCAGTTCAGATATCACGCGACGCGTGACCGATCAGAGGCTTAAAAGGTTGGAATTGTGTTTACGCGATCGGGGGTGCGCGCGAAGGAGCCTGGAAATACGCAGGTGTGCTGGCGTGTTCGGGATGATGTTCGGGTTGCTGGAAGGAGGCGATATAAACCGCCGCGGAAAGAGTTAACTGTTGCGTGGGCAGCGGCGCTGCGCTGGCATGCGAGAGGGTGCACGCGGGGCAGGGGTTGTTGGCGGAAGTACTGCTGTGTTCGCCATCGAGATCGAGAGTTTGCAGGCCCTGCAGGGTACAGATGACGGTGCTATTGCCATCGGCATCCTGGACAACGCTGGGTGTAAGCAGCATTGGCAGGAGTGCCTGGAACAGCGCGGCCAGCAGCAACAGATGGATGAAGCGTTGCTGGTAGCGGCGAAGTACGGTGAGATTGAATATGGAAGACATCATTGCGACCGGAAGTCTAGCGTTCGGATGTGGTCAAGTCGAGCAAGTTCACTTGATATAAAACAAAAAACCGGAGACTGAAGTCCCCGGTTGTTGTGTGTGTCGTGAAATGTCAGCTCATGGGGCTATTACGCTTCGGCACCAGCTTTTCCCGCGCCAGCAGTTCCTGCAATTTATCGGCGGACAATTTGCTCAGGTCTTTCTGCAATTCATGAATCGTCATGCCATTGCGCAACAGGGGCTCGAATTCGGCACGCAGCATACCGATGGTGCGATTGGGCGCGACCAGTACCATGCCACGGGCGCCCTGTTTGCGGGCGAGCTTGGCGGCCGCCTCAGCAATGCTTCGGGCAAAGCGGCGATCGATCTCGATCAGATGCCCCTCGCGGTGGTCGTCGTAACCATGCACGCCATGACCATTGGTGCGGTTTCCGCCATTCTTGGAGTCGGAAAACAGCTGGGCTTCATGCGCTTCCTTTTCGGGGTTGATCAGGCCTTTTACCTCGGTGAGATAAGGGCCGCCCTGGGTTTCAGGGGAAGGGACGTCCTCCAGACAGAAAAAACGGGCGCGGCTCCCGTCAGCGACAACAATGCAATTGTTGTTCATAAACATCTCCTTTTATAGATGTGCAGAGACGTACCGCCAATCGGTACGTATGACAGAGGGCCTGGCAGCCGGACAGCTGCCGGGCGGAAGGGAAGGGCGACAAAGATGACAGCCATAATTAACGGATAGACCCTGAACTGGCGGATTGCAAGCCGAGGTTGTCCCTGCACTGGCAAGGCGGCTAGACTTAAGGTCTGCTCCAGAAAACGCCATACCCGTTCACTCAGGTTGACAACCCACTGAAAAACGAAGGGATTACAGTATGAAACTGGTACGTTGGATCGGAATTATCCTTATTGCACTGGTGCTGCTGGTTGTGGCCGCCGCCATCATCCTGCCACTGGTCATCGATCCCAATGATTACAAGGACGACATCACCGCGGCCGTGAAAGAACAGACTGGGCGCGAACTCACTATCGAGGGGGATCTCAAGCTTTCGGTATTCCCCTGGCTGGGCGTGGAAATGGGCGCGCTGCGTCTGTCCAACGCGCCGGGTTTTGGCGACCAGCCGTTTGCCAGCCTGCAGGGCGCTGAAGTGCGGGTGATGCTGTTGCCCTTGCTGAAAAAGAAACTGGAAGCTTCCACGGTGGTGCTTAATGGCCTGTCGCTCAATCTTGGCAAGGCGACAGACGGGCGTACCAACTGGGATGACATGATCAAACCGTCCGCTTCGGAAGCGGATATCGAAAGGAAGGACGGTAAAGAGCAGGTGGGACTCGCCGCGCTGGCGATTGGCGGTGTCAGGATTCAGGACGCAAATATTGTCTGGGATGACAGGCAGGCGAAGCAGCGCTACGAGGTTGCCGATTTGAATCTTACCCTGGGCGCGATTTATCCCGGTGAGCCGGTCGATTTCGATCTGGCGGTGAAGCTGGCGGCAAGTGAACCCCAGCTGGATGGCGCAGTTAAGCTGTCTGGTGTGCTGGGCTTCTCGAATGATCTGAAAAAGTTCGATGTAACGGATGTTGTGTTGAAGGCGAATGCCAGGGGGGCGGCCCTGCCGACTGGCGCGCTGGACGCGAAAGTGACTACGGCAGCCAGTGTCGACCTGGATCAACAGACATTGACCATACCCTCGTTAATCGCCGAGGTGATGGATCTCACCGTCAAGCTGAATGTCGAAGGCAAGAATATCCAGGGGAATAATCCCAGTTTCTCCGGCAAGCTCACGTTAGACGAGTTTGTGCCGCGAGAACTGCTGAAGACACTCAAGGTTGAATTGCCGGAAATGAGCGACCCGACGGTGCTGGGCAAGGCGGGTGTGGCAATGAATTATGCGGCGACAACCAGCAGCGCGGATCTTTCCAGCATCAATATACGTTTCGACGATAGCGCGCTGACAGGTTCGCTGGCAGTGAAGGACTTTGCCAAACAGTCGCTGCGTTTTGACCTGGTGCTGGATCAGATCGATTTGGATCGTTACCTGCCGCCGCAGAAGGAAGGCGAGGTGCAGGCGGCGCCAACGCCCGCTGAAGCCGCTGCTGCAGGTGCCGGCAGTCTGCCGATGGAGACGCTGCGCGCGTTGGACCTGGCGGGGACGCTGCGCATCAACAAGCTCAAGGCGTATCAACTACACAGCACGGATGTGCGGGTCACCCTGAATGCGAAAGATGGCATTGTGCGTGTTCACCCGGCCGCCGCAAAGCTGTACCAGGGTGAATACAGCGGTGATATCACCCTGAACGCACAGGGCAAGCAGCCCAGGATCGCGCTTAATGAAAAGCTGTCGAGCGTACAGGCCGGTCCATTGCTCAAAGACATGACCGGGGAGGAAAAGCTGCTCGGTCGCGCGGATATCTCTGCGAACCTGACGGCGACGGGAGTCGATCCCAAGCGTGTACAGAAAACGCTGAACGGCAATATTGCTTTTGGTTTTCATGATGGAGCCATCAAGGGTGTGAACCTGGCCGAAATGATTCGACAGGCCAAGGCCAAGCTGGGAAAGCCGGTCGCGACACAGCAGTCAGGCCCCAACCAGACGGATTTCTCGCAGCTCACGGGTACCGCCGTTATTAACGATGGCGTGGTGACCAATAACGATTTAAAAATGCTGTCGCCGTTGCTGAGAGTGGATGGCAATGGTGTTGTTAATTTGCCTGCTCAATCGATCAACTATAAAACGACTATCAAAATTGTTGATTCACTGAAAGGGCAGGGAGGCAAGGACCTCAAGGATCTCGAAGGGCTGGCGATTCCGCTCAAATACAAGTGCGGGTTTGCGGACAAGCCGACTTCCTGTATTTCGATTGACCTGGAAGATGCAGCCAAGGAAGTGGTTAAGAAGAAAGTGAAGGAAAAGCTTGGCGACAAGGAAGATGAGTTGAAGAAGAAGCTGGAAGATAAGATCGACGACAAACTCAAGGACCAGCTCAAGGGTCTGTTCAGGTGATGTTGCGCGTTCTGTTTATCTGGCTGCTGTCAAGCTCGGTCTGGGCGGCCGAGATCATGAGCGTGAATGTGGAGCGACGCGATGCGCGTTATATCGCCGAAGTCGATATGCGTTTTTTCTCCGATGCGAATACCTTGCGCCACCTGGTGACGGATTACCCGAATCTGACGCGACTCAATGACTCGATTCTGTTCAGCAAGGTGTTGGCCGAACAGGGGCCGCAGAGTCACACCGTCCAGATGCGTATCAAGGCCTGTGTTTCCATTTTCTGCAAGGAGCTGAACCAGGTGCAGGATGTGCAGGTGCTGGGCGATGGGACCGTGGTTGCCAGCATGCGTCCGGATCAAAGCGACTTCAGTTACGGTTTCGCGCGCTGGCAGTTCTGGAGCGAACCGGAATCGGTGGTGATGCGCTTTACCAGCGAAATCGAGCCCGGTTTCTGGGTGCCGCCTCTCATCGGGCCCTGGATGGTGAAGCAGGCCCTGTATAACGAGACGGTCAAGACCGGCACCAACCTGGACCGGCTGTTGCGCGAGCAGACCACGCCCCGCTAATGACCGGCAACGATTTCAGTCGGCGCGTGCTGGCCTGGTTTGATCAGCATGGACGCAAGGACTTGCCCTGGCAGCATGACCCGACGCCCTACCGGGTCTGGGTATCGGAAATCATGTTGCAGCAGACGCAGGTTGCGACCGTCATTCCCTACTATGAGCGTTTCATGCAACGTTTTCCGGATGTTGTGAGCCTGGCCGATGCGCCGGTCGATGAGGTGTTGCATCACTGGTCGGGCCTTGGCTATTACGCGCGGGCGCGCAACCTGCACAAGGCCGCACGGCAGATTCGCGATGAGCATGCGGGGCAATTCCCGACAGGTTTCGATGCAGTGAACGCGCTGCCCGGGGTCGGGCGATCGACGGCGGGTGCGATTCTGTCCCTGGCGAGTCAACAACGACACGCCATTCTCGATGGCAATGTGAAGCGGGTGCTGGCGCGACATCAGGGGGTCGAAGGCTGGCCCGGTCAGGTGCCGGTGGCCAATGTCCTGTGGGAGGTCGCCGAACGGTTTACACCAGTGGCGCGGGTCGCACATTACAACCAGGCCATGATGGATCTGGGGGCTACCTGCTGTACCCGTTCCCGTCCCCAATGCGGGGCCTGTCCACTGGCCGAGGATTGCGTCGCCCGCCAGGAACAACGACAGGCCGAACTGCCGGGCAAAAAACCCAAAAAGACCCTGCCAGTGAAGCAGTCGCGGATGCTGATGCTGCAAAACCCGGAACAGGCTGTGTTGCTTGTCCAGCGTCCGCCCGCCGGAATCTGGGGCGGGCTATGGAGCTTCCCCGAGTTCGAACCGGCTGACGCGGATCTTGCCGACTGGTGCGAGGAACGCTTCGGGATGGCGGTGCTGGCACAGGAAGAATGGGCACCGCTGCGCCATACCTTCAGTCATTTTCATCTTGATATCCATCCGGTCCGGTTGCAGGTGCGGCAAAACCCGGGCGATTCTGTGTTGGAACCGTCACAGGCGGTCTGGTATAACACCGACTCCCCGGATGCGCGCGGTTTGGCGGCCCCGGTACAGCGGCTGCTGGATAAACTGGCGGCATTGAAGTAACAGGAGTAAACAATGACGCGTATGGTGCAATGTGTGAAGCTGGGTCGGGAAGCCGAGGGTCTGGACCGTCCTACCTATCCCGGTGACCTGGGCAAGCGCATCTATGAAAACGTATCCAAGGAAGCCTGGCAGCAGTGGCTGAAACAGCAGACCATCCTGATCAACGAGTATCGCCTGTCTCCCATTGAACCGAAGGCGCGCACTTTCCTGGAAGAGCAGATGGAAAAATTCTTCTTTGGCGAAGGTGCCGATACCCCCAAAGAGTTCGTTCCGCAATAAAAAACAACCTTCTCCGGTGGTTGACCGGGTCAATCGCTTGACTCGGTACGCTGCGCCCTGTTTAATACGCGCTCCGTTTCGCCCCGCGAAACGCGACCTCAAGAAATATCACCTGGCCAGGTAGCTCAGTTGGTAGAGCAGGGGATTGAAAATCCCCGTGTCGGCGGTTCGATTCCGTCCCTGGCCACCATTTTTGTTGTCTATTCCGACAGTCTTTTAATCAAACTTTACACATCTGGGTCAGCCGGTTCGTAACTTATTGAAATATAAAACGCGAGAAACGGGTAAGTATCTTGCATGAAATTTTATGACTAGAGCCGTATTAGCGGCCGGAAACAACAATAAAACCCCGATGGAGGTCGGAAAATGGAGTCTTCAAGTCTAAAGTCGAGCCTTAGCGCCGCATTATTTTGCAGCGCAATCTGCACTTCTGTCGCGCATGCCGTACCTGTACTGCAGCTGGGTCCCGATGCAGGTGATACCCAGGCGACATACGATTCTGGTACACAGACCTGGCTGCTGGGTAATGACGGTGGAACGTTCACGTTTAACGCATACAACCTTGGGACCGACAGCTTAACTGCTTATATAATCGTTGCCTCGATTCCCATGTTGACCACTGACGTTTTCGATATTTCAGTTGTCAATGACAGTGCGACTGTGTCGCTGTTTGACTCCGGCTATGGTACTCCGCCCTTTGAAGACCCCAACAGTATTGCGCCACATGGTATCTATGATACTTACAGCGAGATTTACGAAATTACTTTCAACGGCCCACAGGTTACTGTGTATGACGTTGAGCCGGGACAAACTGGCACCGCATCAGGTTATGTCGAAAACATCTCAATAACCCTTAACTGGGCAGATCCAACTCTTACCGGCATACATATCGATTTGTTTACTGCTGACTGGGATGAAACAAAGGCTCAAAAAATCGTTACCGGTTTCGCGCCATTTAGCCACGATGCCCAGGTGAACGATACGTCAGTCGTGCCTGTTCCCGCCGCTGTCTGGTTGTTTGGCTCTGGATTGCTTGGTCTGGTAGGGATTGCTCGACGCAAGAACTAGGCAGTTCATTTCTGCCACATAAACAAACGGCTCTCGGAGCCGTTTTTTTATGTCTACAGTGTCGGTGGTGGTGCATCTAGCGCGGACAGCACCCGCTCATCGCGGTTGTAGATATCTTCGACGAAGCGGATGGAATCTGTTTCGTCATCAGTGACCACGGTCCAGTACAGCAGGTGTACGGGTATTTTCTGCTTGAGATTGATTCGGGCGTCGAGTGTTGTGGACAGGCTTGATTCAATGCGGGTGCGCGACCAGTCTGTGTTCTCTTCGAGCACCCATTCCAGCAGATCGATCGGGTCTTTCACCCGGATACAGCCGGAGGAAAAGTCGCGGCGTGTCTTGCTGTAGAGATCGCGCGAAGGCGTATCGTGCAAATACACATTGTGCTCGTTCGGGAACATGAACTTGACCTGGCCAAGTGCGTTGCTCGGCCCGGGTTGCTGACGCAACCGGTAAGGGAAATTGCTGGCGGACAGGGATTTCCAGCTGATCTCGCGATTAGAAAGCAGGTTGCCCCTGGGATCGAGAACCTGGAAACCCATCTTTTCAAAATAAGCTGGGTCGTTTTGAAACTTCGGCAGAATGTCGATGCGCGCCAGTTTGTGCGGTACCTCCCACCAGGGGTTAACCACCACAAAGCTCATGGACGAAGAAAAGATCGGGGTTTGCCGATAGGTTTTGCCGACGACGACATTATGTACCCGGCTGATTGCCGCGCCTTCATGGGCTTCCAGTTCATAGTTGGCAATATTCACCCGTAGATGCTTGTAACCGAGATCCTCCGGCAGCCAGCGCCAGCGTTCCAGATTGACGCGTATCTGGTTCACCCGGTCGCGCGGCGAGCGATTGAGTTTGCGCAGCGTGGCAGGGCCGATGATGCCATCCGGTTCCAGGTTGGCGCGCCGCTGGAATTGTTTTACCGCCGCAACCAGGGCTTCATCATAATAAGCCTCGTCGATGTCGGGTTCGGCCGTGAGGTCGCCGGAGGCGATCAGGCGCTGGCGTAATTGCATAACGCGAGCGTCGGTCGTGCCGGGTTTTAACAGGTTACCCTCATCAATACTGTTCCAGCCGCCATCAGCCTCGATGGCGCGGTAATGCGCCAGTGCTTGCTTCAGAATCTGGTAGCGTGGTTGCGAGGGGGCTAATGCCTCCAGGGAAAGTTCTACCTGATTACTGGCAAGCGCTTGCTGCAGATGAGCTACCAGGTCTTTTTCGCGACGGTGAGCAGTCCAGGTGGGTTCGATTGCCACTGGGTTCAGTTTGCCTCCCAGCAGGTGGCCGGCAAGGGCAAGATAGGCGTCCGTGGCGACGATATCGCGTTGGTCTGACTGCAGTGAGCCGGATGTTAATAACTGCTGGTGGTAGTCGCCGGGGGTCAGTCCGTGTGACTGGCTGTTTTCGATGGCTGATATCAGTTGGTCTATCTGGGTTTCTTGCCAGGCGAGCGAGTAATTATTTTCGGCATATAACCGGGGCGTGGAATGTATGGCCAGCAGTGCCTGTTGGTTTTGCAAATTGGCGAGATCGGTTTTGATGTCGGCATAGGCGACCGTTGAAGCAATACAAAGCGATATAAGGAACGGGATTCTGGACATGACGGATTTGCGGTTAAACCGGAGTTGAGAAGGATTTGGGTTTGACGGCGATAATTGAGCAATTAATGGCGGACAGGATGCGCTCGGCGGTATTGCCAATGAAAAAGCCCTTGATGCCGGTTCTGGCTACGGTACCCATGACAATGAGCTCGGCCTTCTTCTCGGCCGCCAGGCTTGGGATGACTTGTCCTGGCTCGCCTTTCAGTAAGTGAATAAAGGTAGGAATGCCATCAAGATCGCGTTCATGCAGTAAAGCGTCAAGCTGGTCCCGGTGCTCTTTCTTGGTGTAGTTAAGCAGGTTCTCAATGTCGACCTCGGGTAATTCGCCAAGATGTGTGCGCAGGGTGTCTTCGTAGGCCAGGTTCCAGGCATGCACGATGTGAAGTTCGCCATTGTCGCTGCGAGTGATGGAAGTGGCCAGTTCAAGAATGAGCTGATTGAGTTCTGCGTTTGCGGGTTCGGAAGGATCGATGTCCACGGCGGCAATGATGCGTTTGAAATGCTGCGCTTGCGAAGGTTTGATGATCCATACCGGGCAGGGGCATTTTCTCAATAAATGCATGTCCGTGCTGCCAAAGAGCATATTTCCAATAGATTCGCTTCCTTCAGCGGATTTAATCACCAGGTCATAGCCGGCTTTTTCGACGCCCCTGATAATCTGCAGGAAAGGCGTGCCGACCCAGACTGAGGAAGAGAGTTCAACGTCGTCTGTATCGAAGCGGGCTTTGAAATTGTTTAGCAGGTTTTCCTGAATACGGATAAAGGCGTCCTGGATTTTTTCCAGGGTACGTGGAATTACGGGATAAACGCTGGCAATGGTCAAGTGAGCGGAATTTTTTTTCGCTAATTTAAGCGCGCGCTCGAAAGCTGAATCAGCAGTGTAGGCCGGGTCGTAAATAAACAGAATGTTAGTGAAACGTTTCATAACGGAAGACCTGTGGTTGAATGCCTGATTCCACTTCATTTTTTTACTCTGCCGGTGTCTTGTCAATAGATAGCGCGGATACGGTTGACGATTCCGGTGCTGAATGTCGATACTTTGTCGGAAGAAACCACCAAATGTGACTGGAAACGAATGACACTTGCGGAAATGATGCAGCAATTGGGTATGTTAATCGGCGGGATTGGCCTGTTCCTGCTGGCGGTGCACATGATTACCGACGGTTTGACCTTCGCCGCCGGTGATGCTCTGCGCGATTTGCTGGCCAGCTGGACGCGTTCGATCGGTCGCGGCATCCTGGCTGGTCTGACCTTTACCGCCATTGTGCAGTCTTCCAGCGCGGTCACCGTCGCCACCATCGGTTTTGTAAACGCCGGTTTGCTGAGCCTGTCGCAGGCGCTGGGTGTGGTGTATGGCGCCAACATCGGAACGACAATGACCGGTTGGCTGGTGGCGGCAGTGGGATTCAAAATCAAGGTGGAGGCCTTTGCCCTGCCCATGATCGGGATCGGCATGCTACTGCAGTTGAGTGGCGCCAGGCAGCGGCGCGGCGCCATCGGTCAGGCACTGGCCGGTTTCGGGTTGTTCTTTATTGGTATTGATGTGCTCAAAGGCGCCTTCGAAGGTGCAGCGCAAAGCATCGATTTCTACTCGCTCGCGCCTGAAGGCGCGTTGGCAACCATATTGTTTGTCGGCATCGGTTTTCTCATGACCATGCTGATGCAGTCTTCCAGTGCCGCGATTGCCATCATATTAACCGCGGCAACGGGCGGCGTGTTTCCCCTGGCCAGTGCGGCGGCGATGGTAATTGGCGCCAATATCGGCACCACCTCGACAGCGGCACTGGCGGTTATTGGTGCGACGTCGAATGCCAAACGCGTCGCCAGCGCGCATATCGTGTTCAATTTTCTTACCGGCCTGGTGGCGTTGCTGATTATGCCGCTGATGCTGTGGCTGGTGCAGGAAATTGGCCGCACTCTGCACATGGAAGGGCATCCCGCGGTAGTGCTGGCGATATTTCATACGGCATTTAACGTGTTAGGCGTGTTGTTGCTTTGGCCTTTCACTCATCCGCTGACGAAGTTCCTCAATGGCCGCTTTGTCAGCCAGGAGGAAATGGCCAGTCGTCCACAGTATCTGGATAAGAACATTGTCGAGACTTCGGCCTTGGCGATACAGGCCTTGCATATGGAACTCGAACGTACTCGAGGTATGTTGCAGGCACTGGCCCGGAAGGTTTTAAGCTGGGAGTCGATAGATCGACCCAGGATAGAAATTGAATCACAAAGTATCGATACCCTGACGATTGCTGTCGGCGACTTTGTTTCCCGGCTGGAACGTCGCTCCCTGCCGGAAGATGTCACCGCGATGTTACCCACTGTCATTAGAGGTGCAGAGTACCTTAATCGCTCTGCCGAACTGGCCAGTGAATTTTCCGCCAAGGCGTCAGTGATGGGGCATGTTGAGGATGAAAAGGCCAGGCAGCAGCTAAACGATTTCCGTCATGTGCTGATTGAAGTCTTCGAGGATGGAGCGGAGAAAGAGCAGGATGCAATTGCTTCGTTTGTGGCGCACAAGACGGAAGAAATACAGTCGGCTTACTATACGGTTAAGCACGAGATACTGGTTGCAGGTTCCAATGCGCGTTTGAAAATATCTGTAATGTCCCTGTTGCTGGAAGAAATTAATCGCCTGAAACGCATGTCCGAGCAATACCTCAAGGCAATGATTGATCTCGGGGTGTTGCAATCAGATGAGTTGGGTAAATTGGTAAGTGAAAAATTATCCGCCAAGGGCGGGGAAAAGGGTGCGGAGCCCGTTGCTCATGACCTCGACGGCGATGGCGGTGAGCACCAGGCCGAACAACCGGTTGAGGATGTTAATCCCGATCGGCCCAAGTAGCTTGCCAATCGGGTTGGCGAGCAGCAACACCAGCCACAGAATCAGGGCAACCAGCACAATCACCAGGATCATCCACAGCAAATGCAGTTCCGCGCCGGGGCGGTGTGCCTGAATAATGACGGTGCTGATTGAGCCGGGGCCGGCCAGTAACGGAATGGCGATGGGGACCACGGCAATACTCGCCCGGCTTTCCGCAGCGATTTTTTCTGCCGGAGTGGTGCGCATCTGATCCGGTTGCGCGCGCAGCATGGCCAGTGCCATTAACAGCAAAACAATGCCGCCGCCAACCCGGAACGACGCCAGGCTGGTGCCGAGAATGGTCAGCATGGCCTCGCCGAACACGGCGGATGACACCAGGACCGCAATCACAGTGAAAGTGGCAACTGTCGCCGCCCGGTTGCGGTCGCTTGCCGTATAGCCCTGGGTCAGGCTAAGGAAAATAGGGATGGCGGCGAACGGGTCGAGGATGACCAGCAGGGCGGTGAAAAAACGGCTGTATTCGCTCCAGTATTCCATTGTGAGTTGGTTGCTATCAAAAACACCGGTAGAAAATTGAAGTTAGCTTAGCATGCCTGTCGGTATTGGATGGAGGGAACCTTTGTTGCGCTATCTAATCTTTAGAGAAATACAGGTAAGATAGGTGACGTGAAAAATGGCGGATTCTGCAACTATGACGAAATATCCATTCCTATCAGACAATGTCAGAAAAACCTTCAAGATGAGTGCGGGCGCCCTGGCCGGTGGTCTGTGGCTGGTGAGTCCCCTGGCGATGGCGGAGGAGGCTGATCATCGCGAGCATGGTGCGCATGAACATGGCGCGGCAATGCTCACTGTTGTGATCGAAGATAACATGCTGGAAATGGTCTTCAGTGCGCCGGCGGCCAACATCGTGGGTTTCGAGCAGGTGCCGCACGACGATGCGCAGCGTAACGCCGTGGCCGAGGCGGTGAGTCAGTTGAAACAGGCAGAGGTTTTGTTCGGGTTGCCTGCGGAGGCAGATTGTCAACTGGATCATGTGGAAATAGAAAGCGCGCTACTGGAGCAAGAGGGTCATCAAGATCATGCGCATGAAGAAGAACGTCATGCCGATTTCGATGTCAGCTATCGCTACAATTGTCAGGCAACGGAAAAGCTGGATTCGATTGATGTGAATATCTTTACCGCGTTTCCGCATAACCAGCATATCGAAGTGCAGTACATTACATCGGCGGGCCAGGGTATGCAGGCACTGGAAGCGGGAAACAGTCGGATAAAGTTTTAACGCACCCTTATGATGATTGAAATCGACAGTTTGCAGTATCGCTGGCGTAAGGATGCGCCGCTGGTGCTGGATATACCCCAATTCAGTCTTGCGAAAGGAGAGCACCTGTTTATCCGGGGTGCCAGCGGCAGCGGCAAGAGCACCCTGTTAAGTCTGTTGGGCGGCGTTATGTTGCCCCAACAGGGCGATCTGCGGGTGCTTGGACAATCCTTACCATCGATGCGTGGTGTGGCGCGCGATGCATTTCGTGCCGATCACATCGGTTTTATTTTTCAGATGTTCAATCTGATTCCCTACCTTTCGGTCATTGATAACGTCATTCTGCCATGCCGATTTTCGAAATTGCGTCAGCAACGGGTATTGAGCTCCGCGGCCACGTTGCAGGATGAGGCGCGTCGCTTGCTGGGGCAGCTGGATATTCCGGCAGATCTGCATGCCCGCCCGGCAACAGAGTTAAGCGTCGGTCAACAGCAACGGGTGGCGGCGGCGCGGGCCCTGATGGGCAGTCCGGAACTGGTGATCGCCGACGAGCCGACCTCGGCGCTGGATGCCGACCGGCGCGAAGTGTTTCTGAATCTGTTGTTCAAGGAATGCGAGCACGAACATGTCAGCCTGGTGTTCGTCAGTCATGACGCCAGTCTGCAGCCTTTATTCAGTCGCAGTCTCGATCTGGCCGAAATAAATCGCGCCGCATCGCGGGAGCTGGCCTGACATGGCCATAGTACGCCTCGCCTGGCAGAGCTTATGGAATCGTCGGGTAACGGCGCTCCTGACGATTCTGTCGATAGCACTGAGCGTGGCGCTGCTACTGGGCGTTGAACGGGTGCGAACCGAGGCGCGCAACAGTTTTGCCAATACGATTTCCGGGACCGATCTCATTGTTGGCGCGCGCAGTGGCGCGGTGCCGCTATTGCTTTATTCCGTGTTCCGAATCGGGAATGCGACCAACAATATCTCCTGGGAAAGTTACCAGGAGATTGCCGCACACAAGTCCGTGGCCTGGACGGTGCCCCTGTCGCTGGGCGATTCGCACCAGGGTTACCGGGTGCTGGGTACCAGCCGGGATTATTTCACGCATTATCGTTTTGCCCGTGATCGTGCCCTGGCGTTTATTGAAGGCGAGCCATTTGCCGATGTGTACGATGTGGTGCTGGGTGCCGATGTGGCACGCGATCTGGGATACGGGTTGGATCGGGAAATCGTGCTGGCGCACGGGGCGGGCAAGGTGAGTCTGGTCAAGCATGCCAACAAACCGTTTCGCGTGGTGGGTATTCTGAAGAAAACCGGCACGCCGGTCGATCGTACCCTGCTGGTGAGTCTGGCGGGTATCGAGGCGATTCATGTCGACTGGCAGGGTGGTATGCCTTTGCCCGGCATTGAGGTGTCGGCGCAGGCGGCAACAAAGATGAATTTGACGCCCAAAACCATCACGGCATTTATGGTCGGTCTGAATTCAAAAATCAGTACGTTTCATTTGCAGCGTTATATTAACGATTACCGCAAGGAGCCCTTGCTGGCTATTCTGCCGGGCGTGGCGTTGCAGGAGCTCTGGGCATTAATGGGTGTCGCGGAGAAGGCGTTGCTGGTGGTGTCGGCATTCGTGGTGCTGGTTGGCCTGATTGGTATGTTGTCGGCGATTCTTACCAGCTTGAACGAACGCCGCCGCGAAATGGCGATTCTGCGTTCGCTGGGTGCCCGGCCGCTGCATATCTTCGGCCTAATCATCGGCGAAGCCATGTTACTGACATTGGTCAGTGTGATATTGGGCGTAGTGTTGTTATATGGAATGTTGATACTGGGGCGACCGTTAATCGAGGATCGCTTTGGCCTGTTTATCGCGTTAGGCGGGTTCAGTCAGTATGAACTGATCGTGCTGGCGGTGATTGTTGGCGTAGGGTTGCTGGTCGGGTTTATACCAGGCTATCGGGCTTACCGGAATTCACTGGCCGACGGTCTGAGTATTCGTTTATGAGGTGCAAGATGCGTGGCGTATTGTTGGGTTTGTTGTTCGCATTGATGAACGGCCTGGGTGTGGTGCAGGCAGCTGAAGCCGCCAGGGAGATCGACTGGGATGCGTTGATCCCTTCGGATTTTCGCCTGGATGGCATCCTGGAAAAATATAACCTGCAGGAATTCGACGACAGCGATCCGCGCGCGCAGGAGATAATGGATGAAATTCGCGCCGCCTGGGATGCGGCGCCGGTGGTTAAGGATATTGATGGTCAGTTGATCAGGTTGCCGGGTTACGTGGTGCCGCTCGAGTTGAATGCCGATGGGATTCATCAGTTTCTGCTGGTGCCATATTACGGTGCCTGCATTCATGTGCCGCCACCGCCCGCCAATCAAACAATCTATGTCACGACCGAGGATACGGGTGGTGTCGAAATCGATATGTTTTTGCCGGTGTGGGTGACGGGGGTGATCAGGGCCGAGCGAGTCAGCAGTGAACTGGCGGAATCCGGATACCGCATTGAGGCAACCTTGATCGAACCCTATGAAGAAGAGCCTGTGCAGTAATGATATCTGTCCTGTCCATACCGCTGGAAACACTGGCAGCCAACCAGGGAAATAAGTCTGAGCATGTCAGTGTTGACGTCGAACTGATGCGCGAGAAGTCGTTGACCGGTGAACTACTGGCCTTTCTGCCGGAAAAAAAGCGATTAGAGCTGCTTGTTGACGGGAAGGAGTCTCGCTTGAATTTCACCGAGATTCGCAGTCTGCGTATTGCCGAGCGCTTGATGCAGTATTCGCCGAAAAGCGAGCACCTGATTCTGACTTTTCATATCAAGTTTCGGGATGGCGAAATGCGGCATGGCCTGTATAGCGAAATGCGCAAGGATGCCACGGGTCTTCACCTGGTGACGATTGAAAAGGATGGCGGTGCCTATCGCCTGTTCGTGCCGCGCGAAAATGTTTTACGTTATCGCCTGGGTGATTTGCAGGGAGGCGCGCATTCCTTTATCGAATCGGTTTCCACGGTTGAGGATGGCGGCGATGAGCGTTTGAACTTCGAACAACCGGTTGCGGCCGCCGAAGAGTTGGGCAAGTGGCTGGCTACGCGCTCCATGATTCCATTTGCCCGCAACAAACCGGTCGCCGGGGAGGAGATGCCAGGGTCCGGCGATCCCTTGCTCGATGCATCGGCGCTGTCTCGCCGGCTCGGTGTGCCACTGGTGGATCTGAAGCATTACCCCGTCGATGCGCGCATGTTGGCCGAGTTGCCGGAAAGTTTTGTGCGTGAGCATGCGGTGTTTCCGTTAATGATTTTCGACGACCATCTGGTGGTCGCCATGGAAAATCCAGCCGATGGCGATCTGGCGCGCATGATTCAGTTCGTTGCCGGAAAAAATGTCGAAACCTGCGTGGCGACACGCCATGACCTGGTGAAGGCGATCGACCGTTATTACGGTGCCAGCGAAGAAACCGACGCATTGCAGGAGCTTGAGGGCGACGCTCAGCATGCCTTGCTGGTTGGGCAGGAAGATATTGAAAAGATCGGCAGCGAAAAGCCGATTGTGCGGCTGGTGCATAACGTACTGGTGGATGCTATACATCGCAATGCCTCGGATATTCATATTCGTCCCGGCGAAGAGGATGTCGAATTGCTCTATCGCGAAGACGGCACGCTGATTCCGGTCCGTCGTTTCAGCAAGGCGTTACTGCCTGCCGTGGTGGCGCGCATCAAGATTATCGGCCGCATGAATATCGCCGAGCGGCGCCTGCCGCAGGATGGTCGCGCGCGAATGGAGACAGATGGCGCAATTGTGGATATGCGTATTTCGGTGATACCGACAATCACCGGGGAAAGCGTGGTTATTCGCTTGTTGAATGCCGAAAAGGGTTTGCGTTCGGTTAAGGAGCTTGGTTTCGATGATGAAGACCAGGCGCGTTTTATAGACCTGCTGCACAAGAGTTACGGTATGTTGCTGGTGACGGGGCCAACGGGTTCCGGTAAGTCTACAACGCTTTATGCTGCGATCCAGGAAGTGCGCAAGCAGAACGTGAATATCATCACCGTGGAAGATCCGGTTGAATATCACATGGCGGGTATCGAACAGATACAGGTCAACACTGCGCCGGGATTTACCTTTGCGCGCGCGCTTCGAAATATTCTTCGCCATGATCCGGACGTGGTGATGGTGGGCGAAATTCGTGACCAGGAAACGGCCAAGATTGCCGTGGAAAGTGCGCTGACCGGGCACCTGGTGTTGAGCACGCTGCATACCAATGATGCGCCAACGGCGATTACGCGTCTGATTGAAATGGGCGTGGAATCCTTCCTGGTGAAGTCCTCGGTACTGGGTGTGCTGGCGCAGCGCCTGGTGCGGTTGAATTGCACGCATTGTCTCGAGCAGGAACCGCTCGATAAGAATGAACGGAAATTTCTTGGCGTGCCGGAAGATGAAGTCTTTTATCACGGTAAAGGCTGTGAGAAATGCAACAACACTGGCTTCAAGGGTCGCAAGGCCGTTTATGAGTTACTGGTGATGACGCCGGCGATGCGCGAAATCATCAGGGTCGATATACCCGTGGATGAGATTCGTGATAAGGGTTTAAAGGAAGGGATGGTACCCTTAACCCAGAATGCTTTAGCATTGGCGCGAGCAAAACTTATATCGCTGGCCGAGGTATATCGCGTCAGGTTGGAGTAAATTTATCGTCATTGCCTGAAATTTTTAGGAGCGGCCTTGGCCGCGAACAAAGGCGATAGTAAAAGCATTCGCGGGCAAGCCCGCTCCTGTAGTGGATGAAATGCAGTTAGTCAGTGGAGAATAATATGGCCGAAACCATCTTTCATAAAATTGTCTCGGGTGAACTGCCCTGTCATAAGGTGTATGAGGATGACCAGGTGCTGGCCTTTCTGGATGTGTTTCCTTTGTCGAAGGGGCATACGCTGGTGATCCCCAAGGTGCATGCCGAAACGCTGGATCAGCTGGATGATGAGCATGCGGCAGCGATTGGACGCGTGTTGCCGCGTATTGCGCGCGCCGTCAAAAAGGTCAGCGGTGCCGAGGCCTATAACATTTTGCAGAATAACGGCGCACTGGCGCACCAGGCGGTGATGTGGCTGCATTTTCACATCATTCCCAAGTTCGAGGACGGTTCGGGGTTGGGAGTGAACTGGCCAGCCGGTAAACTCGGCGATGAGGGTGCCGAACTGGCGGCTGCTATCGCAGCAGAGATATAACCATGCCGTCATTCCGGCGTAGGCCGGAATCCAGGAAGATAAAATAAAAATCCCCGCGTTCGCGGGAATGACGAGTGAGGACTTATGTTAATTGCTGATTTGATGGCCCAAAGCGGGGTCGGCTTTGGCACCAGCGGTGCGCGTGGGCGGGTGGTCGATATGACCCCCGAGGTTTGTTATGCCTATACGCGTGGTTTTCTGCAGCACCTTGAACAGGCGCATGGTCTGGTGCGCGGCTGCCAGGTCGCGATTGCCGGTGATCTGCGCCCCAGCACCCAGGGCATTATGGCCGCGGTGGCGAAGGGTTGCCTTGATGCCGGCTATCAGCCGCTTAACTGCGGCTTTATTCCCTCGCCAGCCGTGGCTCTCTATGGAATACAGAACGGGATTCCCTCGGTCATGGTGACAGGCAGCCATATTCCGGACGATCGTAACGGCATCAAGTTCAACCGTGTCGATGGTGAGGTGCTGAAATCCGATGAGGCGGGCATCCGGGCGCAGGATGTTGAGGTACCTGAAAAGCTCACCGGACTCGAATCCAGTCTGCCTGAGCTGAATTTGTCGGCTTCTTCGGATTACTTGCAGCGATATGTCGACTTTTTCGGTGAAAGGGCGCTTTCAGGTATGAGGGTCGGGGTTTACGAGCATTCCGGTGTCGGGCGTGATTTGCTGGTCGAAATCCTGGAAAAGTTGGGTGCCGAAGTGGTTCGGCTGGCGCGTTCTAAGCAATTTATCCCTGTGGATACAGAAGCAATCCGGCCGGAAGATACCGAGTTGGCGGCAAAATGGGCCACCGAACAGGCTTTTAACGCAATTGTTTCCACCGATGGCGACGCCGACCGGCCACTGGTAAGTGATGAGAACGGCGTCTGGCTGCGCGGCGATGTGGCTGGTGTACTGTGCGGAAAATTCCTGGAAATTCAGAATATTGCCACCCCTGTCAGCAGTAATTCCGTAGTGGAGAAGAGTAATTGGTTTCAATCGGTTGGCCGAACCCGGATTGGTTCGCCATTTGTGATCGAGGTCATGCAGCAACTGGCCGCAGATGGTAAGAGTACGGCGGGTTACGAGGCTAATGGCGGATTCTTACTGCAGACTCCAATAATAATGAATGGTAAAACTTTGGAGAGCCTGCCTACCCGTGACGCCTTTATCGTCATCCTCGCTATTCTGGCAATGTCTAAAAGTACTGGAAAATCAATTAGTCAGCTGGTTGCCGCGTTACCGCCACGGTTTACGTCCAGCGACCGCCTCAAGGCTTTTCCCACGGAAAAATCCCAGGCCATCATCGCGCAATTGGCCAAACCGGCCGAGGGGGGTGATTATACGCCGATTGAGGCTGCGTTCGGCGATCTGTGTGGTGCAGTGAAAATGACAAACGCCACCGACGGCCTGCGTATCACCTTTAATAATGATGAAGTGGTGCATTTGCGTCCTTCCGGCAATGCCCCGGAGTTTCGCTGTTACAATGAGGCGGCATCCACCCGGCGCGTGGCGGAGTTAAACGAACTTTGCATGGCAAAGCTGGAAGATTTGCGGTCGGCCCAGGCAATAATCAAATAAAGAGTCTCTTTGCCGTTAACTTCACAATTGAGTGACAATCTGCGTGTCATAACCGGACGTTATGATGGGCAGTTCTGGTTTGATGCATAAATTTTAAGGGAAACTGATGAGCGTGATTGTGAATCCTCATGGAGGGGTGCTGGTTGATCTGGCGGTGGAAGAAGAGCAGGCGGAGGCACTAAAGACGGCATCCAAGGAATTTCCCTCCCTGACATTGTCGCAGCGCCAGATGTGTGATCTGGAGTTGTTGCTGAACGGTGGCTTTTCGCCGTTGAAAGGCTTCATGGGTCAGGCGGATTATGAATCCGTGCTGGATAAGATGGCGCTGGTTGACGGCACCCTGTGGCCAATTCCGGTGGTGCTGGATGTGCCTGCCGCGTTTGCCGGGAAGTTGCAGAAAGGCCAGAAGATCGCGTTGCGCGATGTCGAAGGCTTCATGCCGGCGGTGATGGAAGTCTCCGAGATCTGGCAGCCGGACAAGCAGCAGGAAGCAATGAAGATCTACGGCACGACTTCCGAGCAGCATCCCGGCGTGCGCTACCTGAATGAACAGGTGCACGATACCTACATCAGTGGTCGCCTCGAAGGCATCCAGGCGCCGGTGCATTATGATTTCGAAAGCCTCTGGGATGGTCCAAAAGATCTGCGCGAGTTATTTAAAAAGATGGGTTGGCGCCGTGTGGTGGCATTCCAGACATCCAAGCCCATGCATCGCTTACAGCGTAACCTTACATTACAGGCCGCCAAGGATATCGGTGGCAATATCCTGATCCATCCGGTTGTCGGTATGACCAAGCCGGGTGATTTGCAATATTACGCGCGCGTGCATTGCTACCAGGCCATGCTGAAACGCTTCCCGCACAATCTCGCGTTACTGTCGCTGATGCCGTTGGCCATGCGTATGGCGGGACCGCGCGAAGCAATCCTGCATGGCATTGTGCATCAGAACTACGGTTGCACCCATTTCATGGTGGGGCCAGATCATGCTTCGCCGCCACCAGTTGCAGGAAAGGAAACCATCTTCTACCCGCAATATGCCGCGCAGGAGTTTGTGCAGGAGCATTCGGACAAGCTGGAGATCGATGTTGTTCCAGTTGAGGTTCATCGCTACGTGCCGCGTGTAAATAAATATTTGCCGCAAAGCCAGATTGAAAGAGACGCTGAAGAAGCGCTCGATTTTTCCGAGAGCGAATTAAAGCATCGCCTGTCGCACAGTACCGAAATTCCTGACTGGTACACCTATCCGGAAGTGGTGCGTGAATTACGCCGCGTTTGTCCGCCACGCAACAAGCTCGGATTCACGCTGTTCTTTACCGGTTTATCTGGCGCAGGTAAATCCACGCTGGCCAAGATTGTGTATGCCAAACTGGTGGAGGCGGGTGGTCGACCGGTAACGCTGCTGGATGGCGATATTGTGCGCCTGCATCTTTCCAGTGAACTGGGTTTCTCCAAAGAGCATCGTAACCTTAACGTGCGGCGGATTGGTTTCGTCGCGAGCGAGATCACCAAGAATGCCGGTATCGCTATCTGTGCGCCGATTGCACCATACACGGCCATGCGTAGAACCGTACGTGAAATGATTGAAGAGCATGGTTCCTTCATAGAAATCCATGTCGCGACGCCGCTGGAAACCTGTGAATCACGCGATCGCAAAGGTTTGTACGCCAAGGCACGTCAGGGGCTTATCCCTGAATTCACTGGCATTAGTGATCCCTATGAAGTGCCGGAAAATCCTGAGCTGCGTGTTGATACGACGGGACTGACTCCAACCGAAGCCGCGCAGGAAATTTATCTGTATCTGTTGAAAGAAGGTTATTTGGATAATGAGTAATGCCTTGTTGTCATTCCGGCGTAGGCCGGAATCCAGGGGTGTTTGTTTTGGTTTTAGAAGAAACTGGATTATGAAATGAGAGGGTTAGGAAAAGTGCTCGTCACCGGCGGAGCAGGCTACATCGGCTCGCATACCTGCGTCGTGTTGCTGGAAGCGGGTGTTGAAGTTGTCGTGGTCGATAACCTGGATAACAGCTCAGAAGAGTCGCTGCGCCGTGTCGAGCAGATTACGGGTAAAAAGCCCATCTTCTATAAAGAGGATATTCGTAATAAAGCCGCTATGGCTAAAATATTTGCCAATGAGAAACCGTCTTCAGTGATTCACTTTGCGGGACTGAAAGCTGTCGGTGAGTCCGTTGAAAAGCCACTGGAATATTATGATAACAATGTAACCGGGACACTGGCGCTACTGGAAGTAATGCGCGACGCGGGTGTAAAAACCATCGTGTTTAGTTCTTCGGCAACCGTCTATGGTGATCCTGCTTCTGTGCCAATCAAGGAAGATTTTCCATTATCCGCAACGAATCCCTATGGCCGTTCCAAGCTGATTATTGAAGACATGCTGCGCGACATTAATCTGCCGGATGAGTCCTGGAAGATTGCGCTGCTGCGTTACTTCAATCCGGTCGGTGCACATGAAAGTGGGCTAATTGGCGAAGACCCGAATGGTATTCCCAATAACCTAATGCCTTATGTGTCGCAGGTGGCTGTAGGCAAGCTACCGAAGCTCAATGTGTTCGGCGGGGACTATGCGACAAAAGACGGTACCGGCGTTCGGGATTACATTCATGTGGTTGACCTCGCAAAAGGGCACTTGGCAGCATTGAAAGCGCTTACTTCATGGCGAGGCAATAAGCCATTAACGGTGAACCTGGGTACCGGACAAGGTTACTCCGTACTGGATATGGTCAAGGCGTTTGAAAACGCCAGCGGCAAGAAAGTGCCTTATGAGATTGTTGCTCGTCGTCCAGGAGATATTGCCGAATGCTTTGCAGATCCTGCTTATGCCAAAGAGATTCTCGGCTGGGAAGCAGAGTTTGGAGTCGAGAGGATGTGTGAAGATGGGTGGCGGTGGCAGGAAGGTAATCCGGAAGGGTATAAATAATGCCTGAATTTTATAGTATCAATTGCGGCCTTTAACTTTATATTGCTTTGGGTATTTAGGTTATTTATTGCATATATTCATTGGGTTGAGCGAATGTCTGATAATGATGTGTCTAGTAATATTGGTGGTTCAGATGGTGTTGTCTTATGTATGGCCGGGAGTGGCAGATCTGGAACATCATTGGTAGCGAGTTTCTTTCATGAGTCTGGAATATTGATGGGCGATAACATGAGAGAGGCGACGCGGTCTAATCGTTTTGGGTATTTTGAAGATATGGAGTTCCTGAATTTTCATAAAAGTTTGTTGAAAAAATGTGGCGTAGATAGGTATACGCCGTGGGTGGATTTAAGCCTGACGAGAAAAGATTTCGAACAAGCCAGTGCTTTACTAGATTGCAAGAATGAGAAATCTGTATTTTGGGGGTGGAAGGATCCACGTGCGACAATGTTTATGGATTTATGGAATGAGATAAATCCTAGTATAAAATTCCTGGTGATGTTTAGAGACCCAGATGAAGTTATGACTTCGATGTACCGTGAACAACGAAGACGTATTAGGTATCTGCATCCTACGTTCGCCCCAAAGACATGGATTATTAATAACCTTCAGGCCCTGCGATTTTTTTTAAAAAAACCAGAATCAGTAGCGTTTGTTGATCTTAGTGTATTAAAAAAATCACCCGATAGAGTCATTTATTCCTTGAGCGAATGGCTTCAATACCCTTTATCAATAGATGTTTGGAATAAAGTTTACAGGCCTTCTGAGTTGAGGGCGGGTAAAAAGGAATATCTGAATGAGCCAATCATTAGTGCGCTTGTTGGATTTTCTAAAAAATATTATGGTTCTGAGATGAAGGAAGTATACAGGCTTTTGACAGAAGCATCATTAGCAAAATAACTTTTGCAAATATAGTGCTGATACTCAAATTTCTTTAGGTGTTTCTATGTGCTTCTTGTTAAAACATAAAATGTGCGCATGAAAAATTTTGTTTGCGGTCATTATTCGTTTGTTGAGTTGATGCTAATAATGGCGTCTTGCTTAATTTTAGAGGGGGTGTCTGCCAGAGAATATGATTTCTCCATTTCTAGCGAGCTGTATCCTGACTTGATTGCTATTATGAGCGATGAATCGTTTGCCGCAAATGATTTTGCGGGTTCTAAAGGTTATGTGATTGCTGATGGTGATGAGTTGTATTTTGAGAATGGTGATCCAGCCAAATTCTGGGGTGTTGGTGTTACCTTCTCAAGAAACGAGCCGGTGTCTTTTCCTCCTACAAAGGATCGGGCTGAGGAGTTTGCGAAGAAATTAAAGCTTTATGGGTTCAACTTAGTTAGATTTGTTGGGATAGATAATTCCTTGCGCCCGTTGTGTAAGTACTGGCAGCAGAAGGGGGAATTCGGTGGAGAAATGATGGATCGGCTAGATTATCTAATCTCTATGCTTGTGGAAAATGGAATATATTATTCATTTTCCATTAATAACTCTTCCTTGTGTCCGCTTGAATCACTAGATAACTCGCCAGTAAACACTCATCCAAAACCGTGGAAAAGATATCATGGTTTACGATTGATATATCCAGAAATGTTGTCAACGCAAGTGGGCTGGATTAGTGACTTTTTTTCCCATAAAAACTCTTATACCGGTAAAACATATGCTGAAGACCCTGCGAATGTATATTTTTCAACCGTAAATGAAGATTCGGTGTGGGATGTGTACTTTCGTGGAGGAAAATATCTCTCTTCTAAAGATAGGGAGTGGTTGGATAAAAATTTTAATAATTGGAAGATCGGTCATCTAGCTAATGTGGCAAATGATCAGAGAGGTAGTGGTGCTGAAGGTGAATCTTTTCAAAAAGAGGCGCTTCTGGCTTTAAATTTATGGAAGCCGAAATGGCTGCTTAGTTTGCCTGAGAAAAAAATAATATATACCTATCTAACTGAATTAGATTCAGCGCTAATAATTTCTGTTCGGGGAAAGCTTAAAGATTTAGGTTATCGGGGTCTAATAACTGCTACTAATAATTGGTATGGTTATGGTGCATTACATAATGTCGTTGAGCATGGAGATTATGTAGAAATGCATGGATATTTTGATCACCCGGTTAGTTGGAAAGGTGATCAATCTAGGTTTTCAGGCAAGTCTTTTTTAAAAGATCAGATTGGGAAGGAGTGGCTTACAAGACTTGGAATGAAAGACTGGTCCTTTCCACTTTCTAAGTCGATTCGCAGTGCCTTGATAAATAAACCCCTTATTATTGGCGAATGGAATCATGCTGCATGGAGTCCGTATGCTTATGAGGGGCCTTTTCTGATTTATTCATTTAGCTCTATGCAGGGATATTCCGGGGTGGTTTCGCATACGTGGTTCCCATATCCGGCTTCCAAGAATGGCGCGGATGTTCAAGCTGATGCGTTTGCTGTATCGGAGAACCCTATACTGCTTAGGTTAAATCCGGTTTTTTCTGCTGGGTGGTTTAACGAGTGTCTTTTGGAAAGTAATAATGAAAAAATCCTTCCTCTTGGTGATTCAGTAAATGGCTACATTGAAAAAGTTTTTGATGTGGGTCTAGGTTCTGATTTAAATATTCCGGTTGAGCAGGGGTTTGAGTCACGTGTACGAGTGGAAAAACCAAAATTCAAAACCATGAGCGGGGGTGGTTTGAAAGAAGGTATTATTGAAAATAGTGAACCTGGTAGTGTAATGGTGAATCCACGTAATGGAATTTTAAGGTTTGAAGGGAGTTGTGTATTAGGCGCGGCATTTTCTGAGCCGGGTACCACAGTATTCAGCAATGGCATAAGTGTAAAAATGGAAAAAAAAGGAGGGGTTGCTGCGGTTGCATTAGATAAACGCGATGTTGGGTTTTCTGCTGATTTGTTGATAGCGTTAGTAGGATCCCCGGTTATTCAAAAAGAAGAATATATAGGGCATTGGTCATTATTTAGATTGCCTGCTGGGGTCTCTGTTTCTGCGGGTGAGGTTAGAGCAAGATTGGGTTTGCCAAAAACTGAATCCTGTCCAGTCATACATTGGCTTGGCGATCATGACGATGGTGATGGAGTGTATGCTCGTTATTTGGAGGGAGGGGTGTGTGAGCTGGAAATTATTAGTGATAATGGGGCTTGGATAAGAATTAAAGAAAATGAATTAATGGTTTCAATGCACTGAATTTGGTGAGAAGTTTAACCATTATTTAGTTCATAGATTCAGAGTAATCAATATATGGATAATTAATGGATGGATAGCGCTATAAATTTAATATTCAACATAACAAAGCGTTTCATAAAATGAAGAAAAGAATGCTTGAAATGTTGTTTGTATATGGCGGTATGTTCCTGTCAAGGTTTTCAACCTTGGGTGCTTCAGTTATAGCCGCTAGAGTAATGGGGGTCGAGGAGTTTGGTGAATTCACTTTGTTTGTCACGATTGCGCTACTTGTGGCTGATATGGGTAGGCCTATTGATAATGCCTTTGTAAGAGAAGTGGCGGGCAGTAGTGATATAGAGGCTGCTCCGTATTTTCAATATGTAATTAATATAAAGCTTGTCATTATTGGTGTCGCCGTCATGATCGGCCTTTTATCCTTCGCCGTGATCGCTGGGAAATATGGTTCTTTTGGTTACATTGCGGGGGGTGCATTAGTAATTGGGGCGCTGTGGATGATTCCTTATTCTTATGTGTCGAATTATCAAAGACGTCAAAAGTTTATGCAGGTAGGTTTGTTGGAGCCTGTAGCTACGTTGTCTCTGCTTGCTGCCACCATATTAAGTACTTACACCAGTAATGTGGATTTAAAGAGTGTTGTGCTATTTTCAATTACAGTGTCTTTTTTTGTCGCATCAATATTTTTGGGGCTTTCCCTGAAGAACAGGCAGAAATTTGGATTGAATAAAGAGGCAAGGAAAGATTTCTTGCGTGTTATCTGGGTATTTTGGTCATCAGGCTCAGTGCTGCAGCTGGGTGCAAGGCTAGATTCATTTCTGGTTGCTGGTATGACTGATATGAGGACGCTTGCTTATTATGGCGCGGCCGCTAGAGTGGCGGGCCCAATTGGAATGTTGGGTGCCGGGGTCGGTACTTTGTTATTGCCTATAGCTAGACATGCTTATGAATGTAAATCTGGCTTGATGCAGTATGTACGAAGAGCTACTTTTTACAGTGCGGTTCAATTCTTGTTTTTAGTTTTCCTGTTTATGGTAAGTGATCAGCTGATTGCGGTTATTTTTGGCGGAAAATATGAAGGGGCTGGGATCATTTTAAAATGGTTGTTGTTTGCTCGATTGCTAAATGCGAGCGCAGTTCCATTGCGAGTATTAATGCAAGTAAGTGATAAGCCAGATCGATTGTTGCATGTTGCCATGGTTAGGGTGATTGCTGGAGTGGTGGCTATCGTTATCTTTGTGCCGTTTCTGGGGGGGAGCGGTGCGGCAATTGGAATGTGCGTAGCGGAGTTTATTGTGTTGTTTTTGTATGTATTTATTCTCCGTAGTAATTGGCGTTTTGGAATAGTAAGGGCTTAGGCTGATGGGAGTTGCGGTCGTTTTTGCAGTTGTTGGGTTTGGCTTTTTTTTGATTGGTTTGTTGATTGGCCGTTCAAAGATATTTCTACCGGGCGAGGCGGGGTTTAGAGAGGGGTTATGGGGGTTTTCTTGGTTCGCCATGTTTATGAGCGTAACAATATTTGTTGGCCGTGAGTTTGCGGCCGCTCCGGCTGCTCTTGATAAATCATCAGTTATTCAATTGGCATGGGTTTCGCTGGCTGTTGCTCTAATCTTGGTTTCATTTGTTAGAGTTCGTCTATGGTTGGGTTTTGCCTCTGCTCCAATAGTATTATTCTTAGCATATGGTGTAATTGGGTTTGCATCTAGTATCTTTTCGCCTCAGCCGATGTTTTCTCTATACAAATCTGGTCTTGTTGTTATTGATGCTATTCTAGCGGCAGGTATGCTCTCGTTAGCTTTGAAATATCGAAATACAAATCTCGTGAATTTTTCTTTAGGGTTGATTGTGTTGGCCTTGGGTGGCGCATTATTTGGTGCAATCCTTTGGCCTACTGAAGCTTTTCAGCCTAAGCCGGGCGTGTTTGGCACAATGCTTTATGGGACGCTCCCAAAGCTTCATCCAAATGAATTGGGTATGTGGGCGGGGATAGTCACCGTTGTGTCTCTTGTGCGTTGGTATGTTGCTACTAGATTAAGGGGTAAATGGTGCTGGGCGCTGATGTCTATTGCAGCTGCAGTTGTGGTTTTGCTTGCTCAATCGCGTACCTCGATCGCGGCCATTTTAGTTAGTTTAACGATAATTGTCCCGTATCTGGCGAAATCCCGTGCCCAAGCAATTTTCGGAAGTATTTTAGTTGCACTTATTGCGGTAGGTGTGTTGGGTATGATTGCCGTAATTTACGGTGAAGGTATTCTGTTTGGTGGTGTTGTAAATTATCTTGAAAGGGGGCAGGGTGAAGGGGGGTTGGCTACATTCCATGATCGAATGTGGGCTTGGATGAATATAGGATGGCCTTTGTTTGTAGAGTCGCCAATTGTCGGGCATGGCTTTGATGCTGGGGTTAGGTTTGGCTCGGATGTTACGATTGGGCATCTTCATAATTCATATTTCCAAGTGCTTGCGAATAGCGGTTTGCTTGGATTCTTGCCATGGGTTGCTGCGTTGATAATAGGAAGTATAGGCTTAATGCGTCATGCATGGTTGTGTCGATCTGCCGCCTTGGCTGAACGGGTATGTGCGCTAATACCTCTATTGATTTTAATAGGGTTGCTGGCTCGTACTTGGACGGGTTCAGTGTTGGTTTCTCATGCGTGGTCAACGATGATGTTTTTAGCGTTGATAATCAATTTATATGTTGAGCGCAAAAAAAGACAACTTTGATTCAGGGTGTAAGGAGGGGGGGTGCACGAATTAATTTATAGACTTGTAAATTGGGTTCGGCTTGCTATTGCTAGAAGCTGGTTTGGTGGTATTTATGGTTCTTCTGCGGGAAAGTTGGTCAGGAGTTGGCTTTTCCAAGGTGTATTTTACATGGCCCCTTTTGAGCTTTTTATGCGGATGGGTCTGGAATTTATTGTTTTTTTGATTGCGTGGTGGGGTTTGGGTGTTCCTGGTATTTGGTCTAGCGTGTTGTTGGCTGCAATTATCCATACATTATTTTGGTTATTTAATAGTCATTTCTGGGCGCTGGAAATTCGCAAAGGCAGGAGGCTGGTTAAGAATAAACCCGATGATATAAAAAACTACCTCGCGAAGTTGCAAGTTAGAAGCAATAATTGTTCTTCGCTGGATGCGTGCTATGTATCGGGAAGCTTGGTAAGGGGTTCCTTTGGTGTGTACTCAGACCTTGATGTTGCCTGTATTTCTAAGCCAGGGATTTGGAATAGGGTAGTAGTTGTTGTATTTGCTATGCGTGAAAGGTTGATTGCATCTCTAGAAAGGATTCCGCTTGAGCTATATTGTTATAGTTTTAATTCGTTGGATCGCATTTCCAGAAATGAAAGGCGCTTGGTGCTCAAAGGAGAGGTGTTTGTGGAAGGGGGTGCGGTCTCCTTAATTGGTTGGAAGGATTTCTGGCGGGATGTGACTGATAGGTTTTGGATAAGTAATGGGTGAGTCTCGTCTTTCCTGTATAGTTGCACATTAAACAAGATGTTTCGGGTGCGTGAGCTGCTTGGTGGATTGATTGGCCTTCCTGGTTAGGTGTGTTTAATGTGATGTCTACTTTTTGTTTATTAATAAATGTGATGGCATTTGGCTGTCGGATTATATTTTGAAGGTTGTAAGTATCCACTGGGGATTATCTCATGGAGGGGTTGCTTCCTATGCTGCTAACCTCGAACGTGTTAGTGAATTGATTCCGCTTAAAATTCGATCTATATGCATTCTCCGGGCAGGGCGGGATATTGATGAAGTGGTGCTTAGCAGTCTCGATGCGATAGTTTTGACGGTTAGGTCAGTCATGGATTTATCCTGGATAAAACAGGTGCGTCAGATAGTTGCTGATGAGCAGCCGGATTGTGTTATCAGTCATGGTTTTAATGGTCACTTTGTGAGTCTTGTTGTTGCTGGTGGTGCTCCAGTAAAGCGTCTTGTCTCTTACCATGGTAGTTATCATCCAAATACTATGGCGAATCGAATAGTCGCGCCAATCTATAATGGTTTTACAAATTGGTTTTTACGATTTAAGGCTGATGAGATTGTTAGTGTTGCTCAATTTTGTGTGGACGAACTAGTAGTGCGAGGTGTGCCTAGAGGTAAATTTACAGTGGTACATAACGGCATTCCAGATATAGAGGTTGCTGATGTTTCGAGGAATTTAATAAGAAAAGAATGGGGGTTCTCCGATCAGCATACCATTCTAGGGATTGTATCAAGGTTTGAGGCGATTAAAGGCTTGAATTTTCTTATTGATGCTTTTTCTGAAGTCGCATCTAAATATGAATCATTGCGACTTGTAATGATTGGAGATGGTTCCCAGAGAAGGGTTCTGGAACAGCAGGTAATGACATTAAATTTGGAAGGGAAAATCGTATTTACTGGCATGAGGAGTGATGTGTCAGACTGTTTATCTGCCATTGATATATTTGCTTTGCCTTCGTTATCAGAGGCACATTCCATTGGAATGCTTGAAGCTATGCGTGCTGGTTTGCCAATCGTTGCGACGGGCGTAGGTGGAAATACAGAATCAGTTCGTCATGAACAAGAGGGGCTGATCGTTGAGTCGGCAAATACGGAACAGCTCGTAGAGGCGTTAGAGCGACTGATTAGTGATGCCGATCTCAGAAAATCACTGGCTGCGGCTGCTCGCAAACGTTTTGTGGACGAATTTACTGAAGATGCCATGTTGTCGAAAATTGCTGCCTGGCTGAAGGTTTCTTGTAAAGGCTAGTCATGCGCATCGTTTTCTGTATTTACAACTTTGTTGAGGACAAACTGCCCTTGCAGCCATGGCTGACCATTAACCGGTTGGCGGAGGGTCTGTCGGCCCGTGGTCACGATATTCATATCGTGACTGACGTGGCCTTGCCGGCAAAGATTGTTGATGTTGAGTTACATTCCGTTGCCTCCCTGAGAGGCTCCAATAAGGATGAAGTAGCGTCACTGTTGTCCGCGCTTGCGCCAGATGCACTGGTCTATTTGCCAACCCCTTTGAGTGTTGCGACAGCCTCCTGGCTGGATGATGTTCGTTGCCGTAAGGTGGGTTTTGCATCCTATTCCTTCTATACGGGGCGAGAGATTTTTACGGCGCTACGTTTACTGGGTCTGAAAGAGGTTAAGCAGTATTTTCGCCATCTGCTTGTTCCTGCATGGGTATGGCTGCGGGCGTTTAAGACTCGACAACATGTGGTGGTTGCGCAATCTGAGACGACTGCGGTGCGCCTGCGCTCTATGTTGAAAAACAGGGTTGATGCTCTGTGTATCCCGCCTGGTATTGATCTTGGCTGCTGGCCAATTAATGACCAAGAGAGTGACAGTAGCGGGAACGTAATACGTCTGCTCTATCTCGGTTCGGCAATCCCTATTCGGGGGTTTCATGTCGCACTCGATGCTATGACAAAGGTTCGATCGCCATCGGTGAAATTTAGGGTGCTTGCGCGAGGGGCCGATGCTGAAGATATGGGTAGGATACAGAATGAGATTGATCGCAGGAATCTGGGGAAGCGGGTTGAATTGAAGGGTGGCTGGATAGAGCGGGACGAACTGGTTGCTGAGATTCACAGAGCTGACGCGGTGTTGCAGCCATTTGTGCTGGTGCCATCGGAGTTGCCGGTGACAGCAATGGAGGTTATTGCGTGTGGGACGCCGGTGATCGGAAGTTCAATTGATGGCTTGCCATCAACTATAGGTGCTGCCGGCACGGTGACCAGGCAGGGTGACGCGGGTGCGCTTGCGGACGCGATTGATGCTCTAGCGCATAACCCCGAGATCTACCAAGCGTGGCATACTGCCTGTCTGAAACAACGAGAATCGATGCTGGAATGGTCGGATGTAATCGATCAGTGGGAGGCTGTACTGCGTGGATGAGCTGAATAAGCATGTTCCTTCGCTGATCTCTATCGTCGGGGTGGATGGTAGCGGTAAAACGACACTGGCTAACTGGCTGATGCAGGAGTTGGCTAGCCTGCAGCTTAAACCGGAGGTGGTCTGGTCCCGGTTCCGCAATTATCTTTCCAAGCCTATGCTCGCCTTGACGCGGGTTACCGGGCATAACTATTACAAAACTATCGATGGCGTCAAATTCGGCTTCCATGATTTTGAAAAGTTATATGGCTATCGGGAGCTGTTCGCCGTGTTGCAGGTGTTTGATGTGAATATTGCTGCTTATAAGCGCATACACTCTTTACGCGACAAGGTCGATGTTGTGGTTTGTGAGCGGGGGCCATGGGATACATTGGTGGATGTGGCGGCTGATACTGGACTTGACTGGTTGCCAGAATCGCGCCTGGGGCGAATGTATGGCCTGTTCTTGCGGCGAGATGCCCGAGTTATCTGGATATCCCGGGAGCGAGACAATATTCTGGCAACACGCAAGGAACTGGAGCATGACCACAAGTTGTTGCCGAGGATGAGGTTGTATAAGCAACTGGCAAAAATACATAACTGGGATGTCATAGATAATAACAGTGATCTTGAGAGCGCGAAGGAGCAGATACGCGCAGTATTGAATCTTCCTGCTAGCAATACCCATACTTCTGACGTGGTGAGGTGATGCTGTCATGAATGCGCCGGTGTCAGTAATCATTCTTACCTATAACGAAGAAGTGAATATTGGTCGCTGTCTTGATTCGGTTGGCTGGTGCGATGATGTTGTGGTTCTTGATTCGCTGAGTACAGATAAAACGCAGGGGATCGCCAGGCAAAAGGGTGCAAGGGTGATTGAGCGTCCTTTTGATAACTATGCCAATCAGCGTAATCATGCATTGAAAGAAATTGAATATAAATACCCATGGGTTTTGATGCTGGATGCGGATGAGATCGTGCCTGAACAATTGCATCAAGAGATTGCACTGGTAATCAAGGATGCAGGAGAAGAAATGACTCTGTTTCGGGTTCGCCGAAAAGACTATTTCATGGGGTCATGGCTAAAATATAGTTCCAACTATTCTTCTTTATGGTTCGGCAGGCTGATGCGTCTTGGTAGGGTCTGGGTTGAGCGATCGATTAATGAGGAGTATCACACTGACGGCGTATCGCGCGATCTGCGTGCTCCACTTGTGCATTATCCGTTTAACAAGGGTATATCGGCCTGGGTGGAAAAGCACAACCGATATTCAACTATGGAAGCGGAATTATTGGTAAAGGGAGATTCCTATCAATGGAGATGGTCCGAGATGTTTGCAGTCGATCCCGTCATCCGTCGCAAGGCACTTAAGGCGTTTGTGTATTCGTTGCCAGGAAAGTCATTTCTGATGTTTTTCGGGCGTTATTTTGTCACAGGTGGAATTCTGGATGGGCGCGCCGGTCTGATGTTTTGTGTTTTGAAGGGTTATTATGAATATCTGATTGAATGCAAGGTGAAAGAACAACGTCGACGTATCAAAGGATTGCCGGTGTGAACGATATTGGAAAGCCGGGTGCGTGTGGCAAGCTTATGCTGGTCGCCATCAATTATTGGCCGGAACTGACTGGCATTGGGAAATACACGGGCGAAATGGCCGAGTGGTTGGTCCGGCAAGGATATGAAGTCAATGTTATTACCGCACCACCCTACTATCCGGCCTGGCAGGTTTCGGAGGGTTATACTTCATGGTGTTATCGGCGTGAGGTGATCAATGGGGTGGAAATCTTTCGTTGTCCTTTGTGGGTTCCTTCTCGACCAAGTGGGCTTAAGCGAATTTTGCACCTCGCGAGCTTTGCGATAACTGCCATGCCGGTCATGATTTGGAGGGCGCTGTCCTGGCGCCCCGATATCGTGTTTGTCGTTGAGCCTCCTTTGTTCTGTGCGCCCTTGGCATTATTGGCCTCCAAGATTGCTGGTGGTAAGTCATGGTTGCATGTGCAGGATTTTGAGGTAGATGCAGCTTTTGAGCTTGGGATATTGAAATCCAGATTTCTGCAGAGAATGGTTCTATCCGCAGAGCATTTTATGATGCGTAGGTTTGATAGGGCTTCCACTATTTCGGAGAAGATGCTGGAAAGGTTGCATATGAAGGGCGTTCGTAAGGACGCACTAGCCTTGTTTCCCAATTGGTCAGACCTTGATGTGGTACGCCCTCTGGTACAACCTTCTCAATTTCTGGACGAATGGTCGCTGGCTGACAAGGGTCTGATTGTGCTGTATTCAGGGAATATGGGTGAAAAACAAGGGCTTGAGATTCTCGTTGACGTCGCCAGAAAACTAGAGGGAAGGGGAATTCATTTCGTAATGTGTGGAGATGGTGCGGCCAAGAGTCGTTTGGAAAGCTATGCTCAAGGTTTAACAAATATTACTTTTCGGCCGTTACAGCCAATTGAAAAACTTAATGATTTACTGGGGTTGGCCGATGTGCATGTGTTACCGCAGAGGGCAGATGCTGCTGACTTGGTGTTGCCATCCAAATTGACTAACATGCTAGCGAGCGGTCGCCCGGTTGTTGCGACAGCTAATCCAGATACACAAGTGGCTGTTATTGTAGAAGAGTGTGGCTTGATAACTTCACCGGGTGATCCAGAGCAGCTTGCAGAAGCGATTCGCAGTCTGGCTGAGAACTCAGTTTTGCGTGAAAAGATGGGTAGAAAAGCAAGAATCCTGGCCGAAGAATTATGGGAAATGGATAAAGTGCTAAAACGGGCTTTTGGTTCGGGCGCTTAACAGATCAAGAAGATTAAGGTTGCAGTGGTAATGACAAATTCAGTAACTATAAATAAATATTGGAATGCTCCTGGTCAGATGTGGCTGCTGCTCGTGCTGGTTGCCATCATGGCCGGTATTGCCTACTGGGACTCGTTACAAGAGATGGTTCACCGTTGGAGTACAAGCGAGGAATATGGGTATGGTTATCTCATACCAGTAATAACGGGCTTCTTGATCTGGCAAAGAAAAAATGAGATAGCTAAACAAGAGTTTGAGTTTTCTTTGCTCGGCCTGATTCTGGTTATTATATCAAGTCTCGTTTTCTTTATGGGAACCATTGCAACGGTTCATGCTGTTGCTCAGTACGCCTTTGTGCTGAGTGTGTTAGGTGTCGCGCTTTCGCTGCTAGGATGGAAGACGTTCAGAATAATAGCTATACCTCTGGCACTGTTGTTCTTCATGATCCCGCTTCCTGCCTTTATTTTTAATAATCTTTCATCGAAATTGCAGCTGATTTCTTCCGAAATTGGTGTGGCAGTGATTCGCTTGTTTGATATTAGTGTTTATCTGGAGGGTAATGTCATTGATCTTGGTAGCTATAAGCTCCAAGTTGTGGAGGCTTGCAGTGGGCTGAGATATTTGTTTCCCTTGATGAGTCTATCTTTCGTTGCTGCGTATATTTATCAGGGAGAGTACTGGAAGAAAATTCTGATATTTTTATCGAGTATGCCCATAACCGTGCTTATGAATAGTTTCAGGATTGGGATCATAGGTGTGCTTGTAGAATATGGTGGGCCTGAGCAGGCTGAAGGTTTTTTACATGATTTCGAGGGGTGGGTCATCTTCATGGCGTGTATGGCCATCCTAATTGGCGAGATGTACCTGCTAGGAAAGATTGGAAAGACTCGAGGATCTCTTGCTGAGCTGTTTGGCGTGGAATTCCCCGAGCCTCTTCCAGATGGCATTGCTCTAGAGAAACGTAAACTGCCTCTTTTTAGCTGGAGTTTGCCGATCGTGTTTCTCGTGATAGTGGTTGGGGTTCAAGCCTTAGGTGAGCGCGAGAAAATTATACCTGTCGACCGTAAGGACTTTGCGAAATTTCCGTTGCTACTTGATGGATGGTATGGAAGATCGGACACGCTTGAATCAATTTATCTCGATGCGTTGAAGTTGGATGATTATGTGCTTACAGACTACATCAACAATGTGGGTGCAGGAGTGAATTTCTACGTTGCTTATTATGGTGATCAGGTTGCCGGGGAGGCTGCGCATTCGCCTCGCTCCTGTATTCCGGGCGGTGGCTGGCAGGTAAAAAGTCATGATGTTTTGGCCTTGGACGATATTGCAAGCCGTGGTCAGGTGTTGATGGTTAATCGTCTGGTGATTGCGAAAGGCGAATATAAAAATGTTGTTTATTACTGGTTTGACCAACGCGGCAGGGTTATAACGAACGAGTATATGGTTAAATGGTATCTTTTTTGGGATCTGTTGACCAAGAAACGGTCGGACGGGGCACTAGTGAGATTGACGGCGTTGCTTGGTCCCGGAGAGTCGGAGAAGGATGCGGATAGGCGTCTTCAGGACTTTGCTGCCGAGGTGGTTCCCTTATTATCTGAATATGTGCCTGATTAAGCCTGCGGCAGTAAACTGGAGCTATCTTGATTTCTAACCTGATGGTGTTTGTATTGGCCATGGTGATTAGCATGGCCTTGATACCTCTGTTTGTGCGCCTGGCGCCTGTATTGGGCATGGTTGATCTACCTGATCCACGCAAGGTGCACCTTAAGCCGATCCCGCGCGTTGGTGGCGTGGGTCTGGTGGTTGGCGCGTTGGTGCCCCTGGCCATCTGGTTGCCGCATGACAGTCTGTTCCTTTCTTTCCTTTATGGGTCGTTGATACTTTTCATCTTCGGGCTTTGGGATGATGCGAAAGAGTTAGGGCATTACGTCAAATTTATCGGCCAATTCATTGCCGTTGGGCTAGTGGTTTTCTGGGGTGATCTCTATGTGCATTACCTGCCACTGGTTGATGCGCCGTTATCAGAAGCTGCTGGGAAAGCGATCACTTTTATCGCCATGGTCGGGATGATCAATGCGATAAATCACTCCGATGGGCTGGATGGTCTCGCCGGAGGGGAGTCGCTGATGAGTTTGGTTGCGATTGCCTATCTCGCCGGCCAAGCTGATGGTGTGCTGGCGGTTGTGATCGGTGTTGCAACTATTGGTGGTGTGTTCGGTTTTCTTCGCTTTAACTCGCATCCGGCCAATGTATTCATGGGGGATGGTGGGAGTCAATTCCTGGGTTTCACGCTTGCGTTCCTTGCTGTTTATCTGACCCAGATAGTGAATCCGGCGCTGAGTCCGGCGTTACCGCTATTGTTTTTAGGGTTGCCGATCGCGGACATTATTGGGGTGTTTGTTCAGCGCATCTATCACGGCATGAACTGGTTTCGGGCCAGTAAGAATCATATACATCACCGGTTGCTGGAGCTGGGTTTTCATCATCATGAATCAGTTCTGATTATTTACACAGTGCAGCTGGTGCTGGTTGTCTGCGCGGTGCTGATGCCTTATGAAGTAGATATGCTTCTGCTGGCAGTATATTTTGGTGTTGTGCTGGGGTTGTTTTTAGCGCTGCACCTGGCTGAGAGGTCCGGCTGGAGATTCAGTCGCTCGCGAAGTATCCTTCCTGACTTTGAGCTGATCAATAATTGGTTTCGCAGCGAGCGTGCAGCAAGATTCATCGTTTTAACTCTGCAGATATTCCTGCTGCTATTCGCGGTTGGGGCCGTTCTGTTGGCTGAGTCTGTGTCAATCGATCTTGCCTGGGCAGCTGGCTTCGTGATGGTGGTTCTCGGAATACGCTTGCTGCTCGGGTATCGAGTATGGTTTCTTTATCTCCGATTGTTGATGTTTGTTTGTGCAGCGATCCTTGTGTATGCGCTGGACCATTTCTCGCCTGACTGGTTATTTGAGGAAAAAGAGCTGCTGGTGTATGTCTTCTTTGGCTTGTTGCTGTTGCAATTGGTTCTGGCAATGAAATTTATCCAGCAGCAGCGATTTAGGGTAACGCCACTGGATTATCTGGTGGTGGTAATGGTGATCGTGGCGGGCGTATTTGCTGAACAAATTGGCATCAATGCCGACATGCAACTCATGATCGTCCAGATGGTGATATTGTTCTATGCCATTGAGTGGGTGCTGCAGCATATGCGCTCTCGCTGGAATCTGATGACTGTCTCTTCCCTGGCTGGCATGGGGTTGCTGGCCTTTAAGGGATTGTTTTAATAACTAGAGTATCAATTATTATGGTTGGGAATGAATCATGAGAAAAGTAGCGTTGATTACAGGTATTACTGGCCAGGATGGGGCCTATCTGGCCGAGTTGTTGCTTGGTAAGGGGTATGAAGTGCATGGAATCAAGCGACGCGCCTCCTCGTTCAATACCGATCGTATCGATCACTTATATCAGGATCCGCATGTCAAAGATCAGAAGTTTATTCTTCATTATGGTGATTTGACGGATTCGACCAACCTCATTCGTATCATCCAACAGGTCCAGCCCGATGAAATCTATAACCTGGCGGCCCAAAGTCATGTTGCGGTTTCATTTGAGACGCCGGAATACACGGCCAACTGCGATGCTCTCGGAACATTACGTTTGCTGGAAGCTATCCGTATATTAGGACTGGAAAAGAAGACCAAGTTTTATCAGGCTTCAACCAGTGAGCTGTTTGGTAAGGTGCAGGAGATTCCGCAGAAAGAAACCACGCCCTTCTATCCGCGAAGTCCTTATGCTGTCGCCAAGATGTATTCCTACTGGATTTGTGTGAACTACCGTGAGGCTTATGGTATCTACGCCTGTAACGGTATTTTATTTAATCACGAGTCTCCGATTCGCGGTGAGACTTTTGTTACTCGCAAAATTACCCGTGCAATCGCGCGTATCAAGTTGGGATTGCAGGACTGTCTGTATCTGGGGAATCTGGATGCCAAGCGTGACTGGGGGCATGCCAAGGATTATGTGCGTATGCAATGGTTGATGTTGCAGCAGGATCAGCCGGATGATTACTGTATCTCTACAGGCGTTCAATATTCCGTGCGCGATTTTGTGAACGCAGCCTGTAAGGAAGTGGGCATTTCGGTGCGCTGGGAAGGCTCGGGTGTTGACGAAAAAGGTTATGACGAAGCAACCGGGAATTGTATCGTGCAGGTGGATCCACGTTATTTCCGTCCCACAGAGGTTGAGACCTTGCTGGGTGATTCCACCAAAGCCAAGGAAAAGCTGGGTTGGGTGCCTGAGATCACGCTGGACCAAATGGTGGCCGAAATGGTGCGGGAAGACCTCAAGATTGCCGAGCGCGACGAGCTGTGTAAGCGTGAAGGCTTTAAGACATTCGACTATAACGAGTAATTGCTCATGGAAAAGCAAGCCAGCATTTATGTCGCCGGTCACCGTGGATTGGTGGGTTCGGCAATCGTGCGTTGTCTGAAATCCAGAGGGTATGAAAACCTGCTGTTGCGTACCAGTTCAGAGCTGGATCTAAAAGAGCAAGGGGCCGTCAGGGATTTTTTTGCTGCAGAAAAGCCCGACTATGTCATCCTGGCTGCAGCCAAGGTGGGCGGTATTCTTGCCAATGATACTTACCCTGCCGAATTTATTTATGACAATCTGATGATGGAAGCCAATGTTGTAGATGCAGCTTACCGCAATGGCGTAAAAAAAATGCTTGCATTGGGCAGCACCTGTATTTATCCGAAGATGGCGCCCCAGCCTCTGAAAGAAGAGTATCTGCTTACTGGACCGCTTGAGCCAACCAATGAATGGTATGCGGTTGCCAAGATTGCGGGCATCAAGCTCTGTCAGGCCTACCGGAAGCAGTACGGTTGTGATTTTATTGCCGCTATGCCGACTAATCTCTATGGTCCCGGCGATAATTTCGATTTGCAAAAGTCGCATGTGCTGCCTGCGATGATTCGTAAATTTCATGAAGCCAAAGAAAATAAATCCTCAGCTGTAACGCTTTGGGGGACTGGTGCGCCACTGCGGGAATTTCTCCATGTCGATGATCTTGCAGATGCCTGCCTGTTCTTGATGGACAGTTATTCGGGTGAAGAAATTGTGAATATTGGTGTCGGGCATGACATCAGCATTCTTGAGCTGGCAAATATTGTGCGGCGAGCGGTGGGATTTGAAGGAGATATCGAGTTCGATACGAGCAAGCCGGATGGGACGCCCAGGAAACTGGTGGATACCGGCAAGATCAATTCAATGGGCTGGAAAGCCTCAATCGAACTGGAAGAGGGCGTTAACTCTACTTACCAGTGGTTCCTGGATAACCTGAGTGCTTTGCGCGGGGTTGCCTGAAGTATTGAGTAACTGCAATTTAAATTTTTGGAGGGGCTATGGTTATCAAAGGTCATAAATCAAAGGTTCTGGTGCTGGCGCTAATTGCTGCCATGACTGTTGGCTGCGGTGGAAAGGAAGAGCGCGAAGCGAAGTATCTGGAACGCGGTAAGGAATATCTGGCCGAAGAGAATTACGATAAGGCCAAGATAGAATTTAAAAATGTCCTTCAGATAAATCCTAAGTCTTCTGAAGCGCATTATTATTCGGCGCAGGTTGCAGAGAAGCTACAGGAGTGGCCCAAGGCTTATGCTGGTTACAGTAAGGCGATAGAGTTAGATCCAGAGAACCTTGATGCACGTGCAAAGTTAGGAGTGTTCAATTTGCTGCAGGCTAATTCGGCTAAGTTGCAAGATGATGCAGTGAATGAGGGGCTTGCCATTGAGTCTGCCAAAGAGCAGCGAGATGAGATATTCAAGCGTAATCCAGATCATAAGGGTGGTAGGTTGTTGGAAGCTGGTCTGTTGGTAAGGGAGGATCAGCTAGATAAAGCGATAGGGATTGTTGAGGCGGTTTTATCTGGGTCGCCAGATGATCCTGTGGCGGTAAGTATGCTGGTGGATTTTTATCTCGCTAAGGAAGACAAAAGCTCGGCCAGGAGAGTTCTTGAAGATGGCGTTGAGCATAATCATGCCGATGTGAATCTTAAGTTTAGATTGGCTAAATTCTATGCCAATGAGAACCTGAATGAGGAAGCGATCAAGGTAATTAAAGACTTAATCGAGCAAAAACCGGAAGTCATTAGCTATCGGGTTAGTCTGGCATCATATTACGCGCAGCTTGACCGAAAAACTGAAGCAGAGGAAGTTTTGCGCGAGGCAATACGTGTCGAAGAAGATAATCCAGAGACATACCTTGTGCTGGCAGATTTCCTTGTTAAGACTAAAAGTGCTGATTTGGCAGAAAGTGAATTACGGGCGGCGATAAAGAAGCTTCCTGAAGAAGACTCCCTTTACACTGGGCTTGCAAAAATATATTTGCAATCACAACAAAAAGATAAGGCGCTGGCAATCTTAAAAGAAATTATTGATCGCTGGAGTAAGGATGCGCCCGGTGTGAAAGCACGCAATATTCTTGCGCAAATATATGTCCAGGATGGTCAGGTTGATAAGGCAAAGGCTACATTGGAGCAGATACTTGCCGAGAACCCACAGGATAATGATGCGCTGTTGATGCGCGGGAAATTTAATCTGCAGGATCAGAATTTTGATGCGGCAATTGCGGATTTTCGAGGCGTGCTTAAGGATCAACCCAGTAATGCCGAGGTATTTGGTTTGTTGGCTCAGGCGCATATGCAAAAAGGCGATTCTCGGTTGGCGCGCGATAATTTGCAGCGGGCTGTTGAGGCGGATCCACAAAATGCGGATGCTCGAATCAAATATGCACGGTTACTGATATCGCAAAAAGAATACGAGTTGGCAAATAAACAAATAGATTCGGCGTTGAAGCAAGACCCTGCCAACATTCCGGCTCTGATAGCTCAATCGGATATTCTTGCAGCGACGAATGATGAAAAAGGATTGACGCTTGCCGTTGATAATCTCAAGGTAGCAGCACCTGATAATCCAGAAGGTTATTTCCGCGCTGGTCGTATTTTGCGAGCCAAGGGTGAGAGCGAAGCTGCTCTGGCTGAATATGAAAAGGCGCTGGCTTTGACACAGGGTGTTGGCGAAGCCTTGATGCTTTCAGAGATTGTCGATCTGGAACTGAAGATGGGCCGTATCAATGAGGCCGAATCTCGGGTGAAACAAGTGCTAACCGCAAATCCCGAGCATATGGCAGCTAATGGGCTGTTGGGCCGGGTGTATCTGGCACAGAAGGATTATCCTGCTTCGCAGTCAGCATTTGAGAAGCAGATTGCGATCAATCCGGATGCTGAACAAGTATGGACCGAGCTGGCTTTTGCTCGTTCAGCCCAGGGCGATCTTGCGGGTGCCGAGAAGGCCTACCGTGATGGCTTGGAGAAACTTCCTCAGAACGTCAGGTTGACCATCGGCCTCGCCGGTCTTCAGGAGCGCTCCGGTGATTACGAGGGTGCCATGGCTTCTTACGAGCAGGTGTTGGCTAATCAGGCCGACAACGCTATCGCGACCAACAACCTGGCGGCACTGATTGCCGACCATAAGACTGACGAGGCGAGTCTGGCTCGCGCTAAAGAACTGGCGGATAAGCTTGATGTGCTGCCGCAGCCTGTTTTTGCCGATACGGTGGGCTGGGTTTATTACCGCCTGGGTGATTACTCCAAGGCGGTTGAAAAGCTGACCAAGGTGGTCGAGGCGGCGCCGAAAGCAGCCATTTTCCATTACCACCTGGGTGTGGCGCTGGCCAAGGCCGGGGATAAGGCAGGGGCGAAAGAGCACCTGAAACAGGCTATCGACCTGGGAGATTTTGACGGTAAGCAGGACGCGCAGGAAATGTTAAGTTCTCTCAACTGATTTCCATCATGCTTGAATGGGGCTGCAGCCGGGTGCTGCGGCCCTTTTTTATTTTAATTGATTGAAATATAAAAGGATGTCTGCAAATTCGCCATCATATGGATGTTTCCGGCGTAAGAAAATTTGCTAAAGACTGTAGGAATTCCTTACACTTTGAGTCTGCCTGGTCGATACTGATTTCAAATAAGAAACAGGTGGATTGTCTCATGTTGAGGGGTTTTGCATGCTGAGCATTGCGACAGCCAGTTACGCAATTGGATCGTTCGTATTTTCCCTGTTGGCGCTGGTACTGTTGACTGGCCACCAGACCCAGGTACGCAAGCGGCTACTGATGCTGGCTTCGGCGGCGACCAGTTTGTGGATGGGTGTTTCTGCCTATCAAAGTGCCCAGCAGGATATCAATTACGCTTCCTATCTGCTGGAGCTGGTGCGCGATTTCGGCTGGCTGGCGTTCCTCGCTGGTATTTTGGCCTCGGCTTATTCTGACGAACAGCAACAAAAGCAGGTCTTCCGTAAATTTCTTAAAACAGCCGGTGCGCTGCTGGTCTTTATCGCGAGCCTGACGCTCTACCGTTATTTCTCCCAGGGGCAGGTTGTCACGAGCGGTGCCATCGACTGGCTGCTGGCCTGTTACCTGTCGATCGCGATCCTTGGCCTGGTGTTTGTCGAGCAGGTATTGCGCAACACGCGCGCGGATAACCGGCGCGCCATCAAGTATTTCTGTCTCGGTATCGGCGGTATTTTCGTTTACGACTTTTATCTCTACGCCGATGCGCTGCTGTTCCAGCGTGTCGACCCGGCGCTCTGGTATGCGCGTGGCATCGTTAATGTCATGGCCGTTCCCCTGTTTGTACTGGCGATCAAGCGCGATCCGAAATGGTCGGCCGACATCTTCATTTCGCGTCGGGTGGTGTTTCATTCGGCGGCGTTGCTGGGTACAGGCGTTTACCTGCTGGCCATGGGCGTGGGCGGTTATTACGTTCGGGTTTACGGTGGGGAATGGGGCGCGGTATTCCAGGCGATCTTCTTCTTCGGCGCCATCATGCTGCTGGCGATTCTGTTTTTTTCCGATCAGGCGCGCGCGAAATTGCGTGTGCTCATCAACAAGCACTTCTTCCATTACAAATATGATTACCGGGATGAGTGGTTGCGTTTTATCGGCACCCTGTCGTTGGAAGGGCCTGAGCATAAGTTGTGCCCGCGCATTGTGCGCGCAATAGCCAAAATTATCGACAGCCCGGGTGGTGTGTTGTGGTGGCTGAGAGAGAGCGGTAATTACGAGGCGGTTGGCGCCTGGAATACCGACCTGCCCAAGGGGGTCAGTATCGCGGCCAGTGATTCGATGGTGCATTTCCTTAAAGAACAGGAGTGGATTATCAATCTCGAAGAATACCAGCAGACACCTGCCATTTACGGCGACCTGGTGATACCGCCCTGGATGGTTCAGCGTGATAGCGCCTGGTTGGTGATGCCGTTGTTACTGCGCGATCACTTGCTTGGGTTCATTATGCTCGACAAGGCGCCGGACACCGAGCATTTCAACTGGGAAGACTGTGATCTGCTGAAAACTGTCGGGCGTGAGGCAGCGAGTCATCTTGCGCAAATGGAAGCGTCAACCCAGTTGGCCGAATCGCGCCAGTTCGAAACCTACAATCGCCTGTCAACCTACGTGGTGCATGATCTTAAAAATCTGATTGGCCAGCTGTCGCTGGTGGTTTCCAATGCGGCCAAGCACAAGCACAACCCGGATTTCATGGAGGACGCGATTCGTACCGTGGACCATTCGGTAGAAAAGATGAATCGCCTGCTGGCTCATCTGCGCAGTGGTGCGGCCGCGGATGAGAAAAAAGAATGCGTGGACTTGTGCGGCCTGTTGCACGATGTGGTGCATACCATGTCCAGTGGACTGCCGCTGCCATCGGTCGATTGTCAGGCCACGGGTATTTGTGCCTCGGCCAACAAAGAACGTTTTGCGGCGGTGATCGGGCATGTGATTCGCAATGCGCAGGATGCGACGCCCGACGATGGGCGCATTATCGTGCGTCTGTTCCGATTAGAAGATGATGCAATTATTGAAGTGCAGGACACGGGTTGCGGTATGGATGAAGAGTTTATACGCACTCGCCTGTTCAAACCGTTTGAAACCACCAAGGGCAGCGCGGGCATGGGGGTGGGTGTGCATGAAACCCAGTCCTTTGTGCGAAATCTCGGCGGTGACGTACAGGTGATCAGTCGGGTGGGCGAGGGCACCACGTTCCGCTTGCGAGTACCGATCAGCGATACCAGCAAGGCCAAGGTGAAATTAAGCATAGTAGAAGGAATGCGGGCAGAAGGATGACAGAAGAACTTAAGAAATTACTGGTCGTGGAAGACGACCCCGGGTTGCAGACGCAGTTGAAATGGTGCTTCGAAGGTTACCAGGTGATCATTGCCGGTAGTCGTGAAGCGGCGCTGAGCGAGCTGAAAAAATATCCTTTCCCCGTGATGACGCTGGATCTTGGTTTGCCGCCGGATGAAAGCGGTACCAGCGAGGGTTTTGCGACGCTTGAGCATGTAATACAGGAGTTTCCGCACACCAAGGTGATCGTGGTTACGGGCAATAATGAACGCGATAACGCGCTCAAGGCGGTGGCACTGGGCGCTTATGATTTCTTCCACAAACCGATCGATTCCGAGTTGCTTGGTTTTATTGTTAACCGCGCATACCGTTTGACGGAGCTGGAATATGAAAACCGGCGCCTGCATACCCAGCATCCTGACTCGCCGCTGGAAGGCGTGTTAACCGGTAGCCCCGAGATGGGCGAAGTCTGTCGCACCATCGAGAAGGTGGCGCCCGCCGATGCGACCGTACTGGTGCTGGGCGAGAGTGGTACCGGGAAGGAGTTGATGGCGCGCTCGTTGCACGGGTTGAGTAATCGCAATGATGGTCCCTTTGTGGCGATCAACTGTGCCGCGATTCCGGAGAATCTGCTGGAGAGCGAACTGTTCGGTTATGAAAAGGGTGCTTTCACTGGTGCCGTGAAAACCACGCCGGGCAAGATCGAAACCGCCAGCGGCGGCACCCTTTTCCTCGATGAAGTGGGCGATCTGCCGATGCCGTTACAGGCCAAGCTGTTGCGCTTTCTGCAGGAGCGGGTGATCGAGCGTGTCGGTGGCCGCAAGGAAATCCCGGTGGATGTGCGCGTGGTCTGTGCAACGCACAAGGATCCCAAGGCGCTCATCGGCGAAGGCGATTTCCGCGAGGATTTGTATTACCGCATCAGTGAAATCACTATCCGCATCCCGCCATTGCGTGAGCGTTCGGGTGATGTTTTGCTGCTGGCGCGTTCTTTCCTTGATCGCTTCAGCAAACAGCATGGCAACAAGATCCAGTCTTTTAGCAAGGATGCCCTGGCGGCGCTCGAGGGTTATCGCTGGCCAGGTAACGTGCGTGAGCTTGAGAACCGCGTCAAGCGTGCAGTGATCATGGCGGAGGGTAAGCAGATCACCGCCAGGGATCTGGAACTCGGCAATGAAGCGTCAGAAGAAGATAGCCAGACATTCGATCTGCGCGAGATACGCGAGCAGGCCGAGCGGCAGGCCATTCTGCGCGCCATGAGTCACGTCGGTGGCAAAATTTCCCAGGCGGCCGAATTACTGGGTGTGAGTCGCCCGACCATGTATGACCTGTTGAAGAAGTACAGCCTGAAAGATTAGCGACCGTTGGCCTTGTTCACATGCGCGGCAAAGGCTTCCGCTTTCATGGTGCCGACGACTCGCAGCGCGCGCTGCTCCTGGCCATTGCGATCGTAAAACAGGATCGCCGGGGGCAGTACCACATTGGTGTGGCGCATCAGCGCCTTGTCTTCCGCATCGGTCGCCGTAACATCGGCCTGCAATAACACATAGTCTTTCAGCGCTTCTCTGACCGGGGCAGTCGGAAATACATATTCCTCGTACTGAATACAGTAAGTGCACCAGTCGGCATAATAATCGAGCATTACCGGCTTGCCTGCCGCGCGCGCATCGGCCAGTGCCTTCTCCAGATCGGCAACAGTCTTGATGCGCTGGAAAGCGACAGCTTCATGCGAGCCACTTTCTGTTGCGGCCACGGCGACACTGCCACCGCTCGCCAGCAGTTTTGAACCATGCAGCGGATTGGTGACATCACGCGCACCGCTCAGCCCACCGATCAGTACCACGGCGCCATATAAGACAATCACGACGCCGAGTCCTTTCCAGAATTTGCTCCAGCCGGAACTTTCAATCGGCAGTGGTTCCAGCGCGCCCATGTAGATGCCGGAAGTGATAAGCAGGGTGGCCCACATCAGCATGATCAGCATGGGCGAGAAGATATCGGGCATGCGGGACAGGAACAGGATTGCGACCGCCAGCAGAATCACGCCCGCCACGGCTTTCACCGTATTCATCCAGTCACCGGCCTTGGGCAATAGTTTGCCGCCGCTCGCACCAACCAGTAGTAACGGTAGCCCCATGCCATTGCCCAGCGCGAACATTGCCAGCGCGCCATTAACCGGCCCGGCCGATGCCGCATAGCTCAGGGCGGCAACCAGGATAGGGCCGCCGCAGGGGCCGATAATCAGGGCGGATAAAGCGCCCATGATGAATACGCCGATAAAGGAGCCACTTTTCTGTTCGTTGCTGATTTGATTAATACGTGACTGAATCGCGGCAGGCATCTGGATGTTGAAGAAGCCGAACATCGACAGGGCCAGCAGAATGAACAGGATGGAGAACGGAATCAGGAAAATGGGTTTCTGAAACAGCGCCTGGATGCCAATTGCATCACTGAAGCTGCCAATAATGGCGCCGATCACCGCAAAGGTGATCGCCATGGATTCAACATAGACCAGTGTCAGTGTGATGCTGCGGGTGACAGTGGCCTGTTCGCCCTGGCCGACGATGATACTGGAGAGAATGGGAATCATCGGGTACATGCAGGCGGTGAAGGCCAACAGCAGGCCAGCGCCGAGCGCGGCGATTAAAATGCTGACCAGACTGCCTTCCGCCAGTGTGCGAGAAAAACTGTCGAGATCGCTGCCGCCGGTTTCTGCTGCAACAGGCGTTACATCTGCTGCCTCCGTGCTGCCGCTGGGAAGCGAGAGCGCGGTAGTGGTGGTTTGCGGCGGGTAACAAAGACCGGCTTCGGCGCATCCCTGGTATTTACTGACCAGTTCGATATCCATAGCCTCGGCGACCTGGCGTTGCAGCGGAATGTTGATCACCAGTTCACCGCTGTAGGTTTCCACCCGGCCAAACTCGGGGTCGTCCTTCATCTTGCCCTTGGGGAAATCGGCATCGCCCAGGGCTATGCCCGCTGCGTCGACCAGCGCAAAACTGATGCGGTCTTTATAGAGATAATAACCCTCGGCAATCTGCCAGCGAGCCGCCAGGGTGTTGCCGTCAATTATCGCAACCTCGTGTTTGAATGCCTGTTCGACCGGCAGAAAGTCCTGCTCGTCACCAAAACCGAAATCGTTGCCGAGCGCGGAGAGTTGCTGGAATGCATCCGGCTCTGCTTGGGCTGGTGTCTTGCTTACGGCTGGGGTTGCGAGGCTGATGGTTTCGGAATGGGGTGGGTAGCAGATACCGCGCTCGGCGCAGCCTTGCGAAGTGACGTAAAGATCAAAGCGTGGCGGCGCATCGGCGCTGACACTGACGGGCGCGGTTGCGCTGACGGTGCCGTGATAAATTTCCACTTCGCCAAAGAATTCATCCTGTTTGATTTCGCCATTCGGGAGCCTGATGGCACCGATATCCACGCCCGGTGTGTTGCTCTGCACCTTGATCTTGGTTTTGTATAGATAGTAGCCATCCTGGATTGACCAGGTGAGTTTGAGGCTGTTGCCTTCGATCTCGGTCGACAAGGCAAATGCTTCTTCGACCGGCAGGATTTCATCATCTTCCCAGAAAGCCGTGGCGGGTTGCGCGAACGACAGCAGGAAGAGCAGGGCGTAATGGAATAATCTTTTCATGGTTTGTTAATCAGGTTCTCGTCAATCCAGCGCAGATAGCCAGTCAGGCCCTGCTTTACAGGGACTGCAATAATTTCCGGAAGTTCATAGGGATGGTGTTGTTGAATGGTCTGACTGAGCGCATCAAAACGGTCGCTGCGCGTCTTGATCATCAACAGCTGCTCGGTCGAAGATTCCACCTGTCCCTGCCATTTATAAACAGAGGTTATGCCCGGCAGGATCGAAACACAGGCAGCCAGCTGTGATTCAACCAGTAAATCAGCCAGTTGCCTGGCGGTCTCGCTGTCGGGCGCGGTGCAATACACCACGCAGTGTTCGGTACCTGTCGCCATTCCGGCACGATAGCCGAAGCCGCCTCTTGGGAAAAGCCTGACCTGCCCATACATTAGCCCTATCCGTTAAGACGACGTCGATGGAAGCGCTATTCCATAAAATGGTGGGTGCTTGTGTCGGGAAGGATTCATCCGTTAAGGTCTCCGCATGCACCCATTTACCCTGCTTTTCCTGCTGTTCCTGATCATACCGCTGGTCGAGATCTACATCCTGATCCAGGTTGGCGGGGTGATTGGTGCGATCCCGACCATCTTCCTGGTGGTGTTCACGGCGGTTCTGGGCGCCCTGCTGTTGCGAATGCAGGGCCTGTCCACGCTCGCGCGGGTGCAGCAAAGCATGCTCAAAGGTGAGCTTCCGGCGATGGAGCTGCTGGAAGGCGCTGTGCTGGTCGTCTGTGGCGCATTGCTGCTGACACCGGGATTTTTCACCGACACTCTCGGCTTCCTCTGCCTGGTGCCGAGCCTGCGTCAGCACCTGGTGCGCGGCTTTGTGGACCGCTTCTTCCGTTTCAAGCAGCCCCAGCAGGGCGCATCCCAGCACCGGGAGCGTGGACCGGTCACGCTGGAAGGTGAATATACCCGTGACGACGAGAATCAGAAGTAATTCTATCCATCCATCAATAATTTTTATCATTCTGCGCCCTTGAATCTGCGGGTTGCGTCGCTATCATTAGCACTCACTGAAACCGAGTGCTAACAGCGCTCCAATCGAGTGCTGTCAGCGCTCATCCAACACTGTCTTTAAGGGAGAGTAAGTGAATGAATATCCGTCCTTTGCATGATCGCGTGCTGGTGCGCCGTTTGGAAGAAGAGACCACCACCGCTGGCGGTATCGTGCTGCCGGGTTCCGCCGCCGAGAAGCCTGATCGAGGTGAAGTTTTAGCCGTAGGTAATGGCAAAATTCTGGAAGATGGATCTGTTCGGCCTATGGATGTGAAAGTAGGTGATGTGGTCATGTTTGGCCAGTATGGCGGTTCTAAGGTTAAGCACGCTGGTGAGGAACTGCTGATGATGCGCGAAGAAGAAATTTTCGCTGTGGTTGAAGGCTAAGCAAAGAATTTCCAAGAGGATTAATCAATGAGTGCAAAAGAAGTCAAGTTTGCTGATGATGCGCGTTCGCGCATGGTAGTTGGCGTTAACACCCTGGCGAATGCCGTCAAGGTTACCCTGGGTCCCAAGGGCCGCAACGTTGTTCTGGACAAGGCCTTCGGTGCGCCGACTGTCACCAAGGACGGCGTTTCCGTTGCCAAGGAAATCGAACTTAAAGACAAGTTTGAAAACATGGGCGCGCAGATGGTCAAGGAAGTTGCTTCCCAGACATCCGACGTTGCCGGTGACGGTACTACCACTGCAACCGTACTAGCACAGTCTATTTTCCGCGAAGGCATGAAGGCCGTTGCGGCCGGCATGAACCCGATGGACCTGAAGCGCGGTATCGACAAGGCTGTACTGGCCGCCGTTGATGCGCTGAAGGGTATGTCCAAGCCCTGCGCGGACAACAAGGCCATTGCCCAGGTGGGTACTATTTCCGCCAACTCTGACGAAAACATCGGCAATATTATCGCCGATGCGATGGAAAAGGTCGGCAAGGAAGGCGTTATCACGGTAGAAGAAGGTTCCACGCTGGAAAACGAACTGGACGTTGTGGAAGGTATGCAGTTCGACCGTGGTTACCTGTCACCTTACTTCGTGAACAATCAGCAGAGCATGTCAGCTGAACTGGATGACCCTTACATCCTGATCCACGACAAGAAGATCTCCAACATCCGCGATCTGCTGCCCGTGCTGGAAGGCGTGGCCAAGGCCGGTAAGCCGCTGATGATTATTGCCGAAGACGTTGAAGGCGAAGCACTGGCGACCCTGGTTGTGAACAGCATCCGCGGCATCGTCAAGGTGTGCGCGGTTAAGGCGCCTGGCTTCGGCGATCGCCGCAAGGCCATGCTGCAGGATATCGCGATCCTGACCGGCGGTACCGTGATTTCTGAAGAAACCGGTATGAACTTGGACAAGGCGACGCTAGACGATCTCGGCAACGCTAAGAAGATCCAGGTGACCAAGGAAACCACCACCATCATCGATGGTGCGGGTAACTCCGACGATATCGAAGCGCGCGTTAACCAGATCCGTACCCAGATCGAAGATGCGACTTCCGATTACGACCGTGAAAAACTGCAGGAACGTGTTGCCAAGCTGGCCGGCGGTGTTGCCGTGATCAAGGTTGGTGCCGCGACTGAAGTGGAAATGAAAGAGAAGAAGGCGCGTGTCGAAGATGCGCTGCATGCAACGCGTGCCGCGGTTGAAGAAGGCGTGGTGCCGGGTGGTGGTGTTGCCCTGATTCGTGCCCGCACGGCTATCGACGGTCTGACCGGTGATAATCACGATCAGGACGTTGGGATTAACATCCTGCGTCGCGCCATGGAAGAGCCGCTGCGCCAGATCGTCAGCAACGCCGGCGAAGAAGCGTCTGTGGTGCTGTCCAAGGTGCAGGAAGGTGAAGGTAACTTCGGTTACAACGCTGGTAAGGGTAACTATGGCGACATGATCGAAATGGGTATCCTGGATCCGACCAAGGTAACTCGTTCTGCGCTGCAGAATGCGGCCTCTGTCTCCGGCCTGATGATCACCACCGAGTGCATGGTGGCCGAGCTGCCAAAGGAAGATGAGCCAGTTGGTGCGGGTGACATGGGTGGCATGGGCGGCATGGGTGGTATGGGCATGATGTAAGCCCAACTCGTTGAGCTGAAAGCCAAAAGATGAGCCCCGCGCAAGCGGGGCTTTCTTTTTGCGGAATTTAGATAGCGATGAGACCGTGAATTCAGTGTTTGTCATATTGTGTTGTGGAGATTTTCACTTTAGTATCTCGCCCTAAGAAACGAAGATGTCGTACGTTTTTGCGTACTGAAAAATAAAACGACCGAAATAGAGTGCAAAAGCACCTAAGGATGGAGTCATGAAGTCAGCTATATCCAAGTCCCTGATGGGAACTTTGCTTTTATCCGCGAGTATCACCACGCACGCCTCCACATATGCGGTTTCAACCACTTCGGTGGATAATTTTTTATTAACCGGCGCAAGTGTGACTGGTTGGACTTTCAGCCAGGTTATGGCTACCAGTGATGGTGTTACCGAGGCGTTTGCAGATAACTCAGATCCGGCAGCAGCCTGTGTGGGATGCGGCTACAACAACAGTTTTGTATCTCATGGCTCCTCAACTTCACCTTACTCCTATAGCGACGCATTGATATCGGATAGTGATATCACTACAGCTTCAGGCGGTTCTGCATCAGCTATTGCCGAGGTTTATGCGGCAAATGGTGTTAATGGCAGCGGTCTGGCCAGCAACTCTATGACGGCATTGATCACGGCTACAAATTCAACTATTACAGTCAGCTTTGACATCAGTAGTTACTTAAAAGTAACCGTAACGAATGGTGATATTGGTTTTGCTTCTCGTTCAATGGAAGTAACGCTCTCTGATATGTCTAACGCTGTGATCGGATCTATTTCTCCGTTCGATTTGGGGATCGGTCCAAATGATGCCTTGGATAATCTGAATCAGACTGGAAATGTTTTCAATTTCACTGGTCTTACTAGCGGATTCCAATACAAGCTGAACATTAGTATGGATCAACAGGTGTTTTCTAATGTGCAGCCAGTACCGGTACCCGCCGCTGCATGGTTATTCGGCTCCGGTCTGATGGGTCTGGTCGCGGTCGCGCGCCGTCGTAAGACTGCCTGATATTTCCGTATCAAGTAAAACAAAAAGCCCCGCATAAGCGGGGCTTTTTGTTTGCATGAATTAATCGATACAGCCAGGCGGTTCCGCCAGCCCACCGATCAGGCTGCCCTGGCGGGCAGGGCCACCCGGGAACAACTCATACAGATACGCCTTGCTGCATTTGGCCGGATCCATGCCGGACTGGCGCAGATGTTTGATGAGCAGTTTGATCATGGGTGCGATCGCGTACTCGGCATAAAAGCCTCGGATGAAATTGATGATCTCCCAGTGCTCGGCCTTCAGGGTGATGCCCTGGGTTTCGGCCAGATAACCAGCCAGTTTTTCGTTCCAGGCCTCGCGTTCCACCAGGTTTCCGCTGGGTGTGAGATGGTAGGTCTGGCCTTCGAATTCGAATGCGTGCATTAAGTCGCTGACTGATGCAGAACCGGTCATGACAGCCTTGCGAGGCTTGTTGTTTGTCACGAATTCGTCCACTAATGGTGAAGGCAAACCAGCGATGCGCGATGCCTGTTGCGAAATGCCGCCGGGGAACAGGTTGTTCAAATAGGCATCATCGGTTTTATCGGCGCTGAACTCATGCGAAAAAGCTTTCTTGAAAAGCTTGCTGGCGGGTACAAGGCCGTATTGCTGGTAGTAATTGCGCAAAAAGCACACGATTTCCCAGTGTGGTTCTGTCAGGGTAATTCCCTCTTTATCGGCCAGCGCGATGGCGACATCCTTGTTCCAGTTATCCGTGCTTTCGAGACGACCTTCTTCCGTTAATGGATACTCAATCCCGTTGATATTCAGTGCGCTCATTGTTTCCCCCAATTTAAAGCAGTTACTAAACGGGATATCGGGTAGAAGGCGGAGAGTCTTGAATCGTTAAAAACGTAAGATAAACAAAAAAGGAAGCGCCAAAACAAATGGGGACAGAATTTATTCTGTCCCCATTTGTTTTCTGTTGCGGAATGTTGCTATTTAAACGCTGACGTAGACCCAGCCTTGCTGCAGGCGCGAGAGAATCTGCTCCAGTGCATTGGCGGTGGTCTGCGCCTCCGGCATCAGCGTGGGTAAATCTTCCAGTCCTTCGCGCGCCATCAGGCGGCTCATGGCTGTATGGCAGGCATAGAAGGTCAATTCATCGTATTCCATGTAAAGATCTTCAATGCGCTGGGCAAAAGGCGTGACGTCCTGGCGCAGCAGGTCCAGTCCACCGGCGTTAGCCACCAGTTCCACTTTCACCGGTACGTGGCGTGCCCGGTAGGACTGCAGCATCTGTTCCGCCATGTCGAGCGCGGCTTCGAGCTTTTGCGGATCGTCGCTACTCAGGTGCAGCAGAATCTTGCGTTCGCCGGAGATCGTGGTGGGTGCCTTGTCCAGGCTGGCGTTCTGGAAGGCCTTTTCGTCATCCAGATACATGGCGTCGATGTTCATGACGGGGTCCTGGTGCAGGCGGTCATTGCTCAGCCAGCCAGCGGAAGCGCCCATCACCACCAGCAGGCAGGCGGCTACTGCCTGGCCCCAGCGGCTGAGTCCCCGGCTCTGGTGCTCGCTGGGCGCGGCGGGCGGCAGGCTGTAGGCATGCTGAACCAGTTCCGTGAGGCGACGCGTTTCACAGGCGCGCCGACTGATGTCCTCGTCCTGCTGCAGGATGGCCAGGATCTGGTCTTTTTCGTCCTGGTGCAACTGATTGTCCACAAAGGCATTCAGCTGCTCATCCGAGATAGGTCGATCAGTTGACATTACTTGATTCTCCTGAGTTTTGGGTTTGCTGGCGCATCTTTCTGCACCATCAAATCGGTATTCAGCAGGCGCTCTTTCAGTGCGCGTCGGGCGCGGCACAGGCGGCTCATCACGGTGCCCACCGGTACGTCCAGAATGGTCGCCACCTCGATGTAGGAGCAGCCTTCCAGGTCGACCAGGGTCAAAACCTGGCGCTGGCCATTGGGCAGCGTGGCGATGGCCGCGCGCACCTGGGTTACAACCTGATGGCGCTGGTTGTCCGCCTCGGGCGATTCGTCGCTTTCGAACGGTACTTCGTCGATGTCGACGGTGTCCTTGCGCCGACGCAGGTGATCGCGCCAACAGTTATTCATAATCGTGTACAGCCAGGTATTCAGCGCGTCCTTGTCGCGCAGCTGGCCGGCTTTCTTCAAGGCCTTTTCCATCGTCTCCTGGACCAGGTCATCCGCCAGTGCCGCTTCGTGGCACCAGGAAAACGCAATCCGGTACAGGCGTTGACGATTCTCCTCGAGCTGTTTCCGCAATTCCGGGTTGCGGGAAAAAATCGATATTATTTTCATAGGGTTGCCTATCCCCTTGTGTTCGGTTCGAACTACTAGTGTCTGCAAATTAAGACGTCGGAACTCCGGGGATTATTCCACCCGGGCAACCTCAATGATAGGGAAATAAAGTCGTGAAAAGGAATAAACCCCGAACGGGAGCGTCATACAGGAGTAAGGGTGCCTCGCTCTAGCAGTTTTACTCCTCCACCCCCTGTGAGGCATTGCCCCGGAAGTTTCTTCCGGGGTTTTTTTTGTCAGAAAGACAGGCCGCTGGCCGTATTTTTCTCCTCGTCTTCCTCGATGGCGAATGCGGCGGTTCTGCTTTCCAGTGCGCTTTGTGCATCTTCGGACGACAGGTTGATCTTGAGGCGCAGGTTGTTGGGTGAATCCGCGTTGCGCAGCGCTTCCTCGAGATCGATTTTGCCAGCCATGTAGAGTTTGTACAGATGGCTGTCGAAGGTCTGCATGCCGAGGTTCTCGGATTTTTCCATGACTTCCTTGATTTCGTGGACGTCGCCACGATGGATCATGTCCTTCACCAGCGGCGTGCCGAGCAGCACTTCAATGGCAGCGGTGCGTTTGCTGTCGGTGGTTGGCACCAGGCGCTGGGAAATAAAGGCGCGCAGGTTCAGCGACAGGTCGAGCAGCAGCTGGTTGCGGCGGTCTTCCGGGAAGAAGTTGATAATACGGTCCAGCGCCTGGTTGGCGTTGTTGGCGTGCAGTGTCGACAGGCACAGGTGACCGGTTTCGGCGAAAGCAATGGCGTGTTCCATGGTCTCGCGATCACGAATTTCCCCGATCAGGATGACGTCCGGCGCCTGGCGCAGGGTGTTTTTCAATGCATCTGCGTAGCAATCGGTGTCCAGGCCAACCTCACGTTGATTAACGATGGATTTCTGGTGGCTATGCACAAACTCAATCGGGTCTTCGATGGTAATGATGTGACCGGCGGAATTCTTGTTGCGGTAATCGATCAGCGAAGCCAGCGAGGTGGACTTGCCGGAACCGGTTGCGCCGACAAACAGCACCAGGCCGCGCTTGCTCATAATGATATCCGGCAATACCGGCGGCAGACCCAGGTCTTCCCATTTCGGGATGTCGGTCTTGATGTTACGAATAACCAAGCCAACGGTATTGCGCTGCTGGAAGATGTTGACACGGAAACGGCCAACATTGGTTTCCGAGATCGCCAGATTCATTTCCGGTTTCTCTTCAAATTTCCGGATCTGCTCTTCGTCCATCAGTTCATACGCGATATCCTTGATGCGTTGCGCGGTCAGCGTGGCCTTTTCAATAACCTTTAGCTGGCCGTGGATCTTGGCGCAGGGCGGCGCGCCGACGCTCAGGTAGAGGTCCGAGGCCTCTTTCATCACCATGATTTTGAGATAGTCCTTAAATTCCATTTATGCCCCCTGGGAAGCCGTGCGTGATCCCTTCTAATGTCGGCGCGCTCATCAGAGGCTTGAGGCCGGCGTGGGCGTGAGATCGCCGCTTAAACAGGGTAAGCTGCTGCTTCGTAACAGAAAGGTAGGAAAGTGTGACCAAGGCCACAAAATTCGCAATTCCCCAAAAACTGCCCGAATCGCTGCGCCCGTCGCTGGAAGCCCGCTGGGCGGCGTTCCAGGAGAGCGCGGCACACGCCGCTGTGCCAGTGCCCATGCAGGCGGATTTTCAGGCCGTTATTTCGCGCGTCTGGGCTTGTTCCGATTTCGTGGCCCAGAGCTGCATCCGTGAACCGGAACTGCTGCGGGATTTGCTGTCGAGCGGTGACCTGCTGGGTGACTACCGGGCGGATGAATTCGAGGAAAAGCTGAGCGGTCTGGTGGCCGGAGTCAGTACCGATCAGGCGTTGGGCCAGGTGTTACGCCGCTTCCGGCGTCGTGAGATGGTGCGTATCGCCTTTCGTGATCTGGCGGGCTGGGCGCCGGTCGATGAAGTATTGCGCGATTTATCCGAGCTGGCCGACGCCTGCATCCGGATGGCGCTGGATTGTCTGTATCGCTGGCATTGCCAGGTGCATGGCAAGCCAAAGGACAGCCAGGGCAAGGCGCAGCCATTACTGGTGCTGGGCATGGGTAAACTGGGTGCGCACGAGCTGAATTACTCGTCGGATATCGATCTGATTTTTGTCTATCCGCAAGCGGGCAGTGTGCGCAAGCGGGTTTCGCTGTCGCTGGAAGAGTTTTTCACCCAGCTGGGTCGTCGCCTGATAGTCGTGCTGGACGACAATACCGCCGATGGTTTTGTGTTCCGCGTGGACATGCGGCTGCGTCCCTTTGGCGATGCCGGGCCACTGGTCATGGACTTCGATATGCTGGAAGACTATTACCAGACCCAGGGGCGTGAGTGGGAGCGTTACGCCATGATCAAGGCGCGCGCCATCACCGGTAGCCCCGACGCGATTCATGAGCTGGAACAGTTGTTACGCCCCTTCATTTACCGGCGCTATCTCGACTTCGGTACATTTGAGCAATTGCGCGAAATGAAGGGCATGATCATGCGCGAGGTGGAGCGCCGCGGTCTGCAGCACAATGTGAAGCTTGGTCCGGGCGGTATCCGCGAAGTTGAATTCATTGCCCAGGCCTTTCAGTTGATACGCGGCGGCCGTGAAGCCGCCTTGCGTTCGCGCAGCCTGTTGCAGGTGCTCAATGAGCTGGTGGCGCTTGACCTGATGCCGGCCTATGCCGCCGAGCGACTGAGTGTGGCCTATCGTTACCTGCGCCGGGTGGAAAATCGTCTGCAGGAATTCGATGACGAACAGACCCATGTCCTGCCGGGCGATGAGCAGGGGCGGGCACGGTTGGCATTCAGCATGGGTTGCGAAGACTGGGACAGCTTTATCGAGCAACTCGATGAGCATCGCCAGTTTGTGCATGAACAGTTCCAGCAGGTATTCGGAACACCGCAGACCGAGCAGGACGACTCCGACGAAAATGGGCTCGCGGTGCTGTGGCTGGGTGAGCCGACGGATGAAGAGGCGGTGGAGCGTTTCGCCAGGGAAGGGTTCGATGATCCGGCGGAGGCCTGGCGGTTACTGGTGCAAACCCGGCAGGCGATTGCCTCGCGGCTGGGCAAGCGCGGTCGGGAGCGTCTCGACAAGCTGATGCCCCTGTTGCTCGGTGCGGTGGGCGATACCTCGGCGCCCACGGTAACGCTGTCCAGGATTCTGCACCTGGTGGAGGCGATTGCCGGTCGCAGCGCCTATCTGGCGTTGCTGGTGGAACACCCGATGGGGCTGTCGCAGCTGGCCAGGCTGTGCGATGCCAGCCCCTGGATTGCCACCCAGCTGACCCAGCACCCGGTGTTGCTGGATGAGCTGCTCGATCCGCGCACCCTGTATAACCCCCCGGCGCGCAAGCAGCTGGAACAGCAACTGGCGCACCGCCTGAGCGATATCCAGGAGGATGACCTGGAGCAGCAGATGGAGGTCTTGCGCCACTTCAAGCAAAGCGCGGTGTTGCGCGTGGCGGCTGCCGACGTGATGGGTGCGACACCCTTGATGTCGGTGAGCGACAAACTGACCGATATCGCGGAAGTGGTGCTGGCAAGGGTGCTGGCACTGGGTTGGGAGTACATGATCAAGCGGCATGGCAAACCGCTCTGCAGCGACAAGGGTAAAACGCGGGTGCCCGGGTTCGCGGTTATCGGCTACGGCAAGCTTGGCGGCATCGAGCTGGGCTACGGTTCGGATCTGGACCTGGTGTTCTTGCACGACAGCCGTGGCGAAGGGCGCAGTGACGGCGCCAAACCACTGGACAACGCCGTGTATTTTGCCCGTCTCGGGCAGCGCGTGATTCATCTGCTCAATACGCTGACGCCTTCCGGCATCCTTTACGAAGTGGACATGCGCCTGCGCCCCAGTGGGGCCTCGGGTTTGCTGGTCTCCAGTCTGGAAGCCTTTCTGCAGTACCAGCAGCAGGAAGCCTGGACCTGGGAGCACCAGGCGCTGGTGCGCGCCCGGCCGGTGGCGGGCGATCAGGCGCTGGCGGAAGAATTTTCGAAGGTGCGGCAGTCGATTCTGCAGCGGTCGCGCGATCCGGCCGCGTTGAAAAAAGAGGTGCGCGACATGCGTGAGCGCATGCGTACCGAGCTGGGTAACAAAAAAGCCGGTTATTTCAATCTCAAGCAGGACGTTGGAGGTATCGCCGACATCGAATTTATGGTGCAATACTGCATTCTGCGCTATGCGCACGACTATCCCGATCTGGTTGAATTCAGCGACAATATGCGCCTGCTGGACGGTCTCGCCCGGCATGACCTGTTGTCGGCTGGCGAGGCAGAGGCGCTCGGCGATGCTTACCGGGCATTCCGCAAGCGCGGTCACCAGCTTGCGCTGCAGGATGTCGATGCCGTGGTTGAAGACTGGGAATTCGTCAATGCGCGGGAAACGGTGAGCGCGGCCTGGTCACGGCTGATGCTGGATTGAATTGTACCTGTAGGAGCGAGCTTGCTCGCGAACTGTTCGCGGCCAGGGCCGCTCCTTCGGATGATGAGTTTTATTGAGGAGAAATACAGAATGTCGATGGCGGATCGTGATGGTGTCATCTGGTTTGACGGTGAAATGGTACCCTGGCGCGAGGCCACCACTCATGTGCTGACCCACACCCTGCACTATGGCATGGGCGTTTTTGAAGGCGTGCGCGCCTACAAGGGCGAGCAGGGTACGGCCATCTTCCGTCTTGAAGAGCACACCAAGCGCCTGTTTGGCTCCGCGCGGATTCTCAAGATGCCGATGCCGTACGATCAGGCGACATTGAACGAAGCCCAGCTGGCAGTGGTGCGCGAGAACAAGCTCGAATCGGCCTACATTCGCCCAATGTGTTTTTACGGCTCGGAAGGCATGGGGCTGCGCGCGGATAATCTGAAGACGCACGTGATCGTGGCGGCCTGGTCCTGGGGCGCCTATCTTGGCGAAGACAATATGAAGAACGGGATTCGCATCAAGACGTCGTCCTTCAGCCGCCATCATGTCAACATCACCATGTGCCGCGCCAAGGCCAATGGCAATTACATGAACTCGATGCTGGCGTTGAACGAGGCGTTGACCGATGGCTACGATGAAGCCCTGTTGCTGGATGTGGATGGCTTTGTTGCCGAGGGCAGTGGCGAGAATATTTTCATTGTGCGCAACGGCAAGCTTTACACGCCGGACCTGACCTCGGCGCTGGAAGGCATCACCCGCGATACCGTCATGCGCATTGCCGCGGAACAGGGGCTGGAAATACACGAAAAGCGCATCACGCGTGACGAGGTCTACCTGGCCGATGAAGCCTTCTTCACCGGTACGGCCGCTGAAGTTACGCCGATTCGCGAAGTCGATAACCGGCCGATCGGCAGCGGTACGCGCGGGCCGATCACGGAACGGCTGCAAAGTCTGTATTTTGATGTCGTGCATGGACGCCATCACATGCATGATGAATGGCTGAGCATGGTTTAAGAGTAGGGGGGAACATGTCCAAACAGACAACCCAGGCGAATGCCGAAACGCGTTACGAAGTGACCCGGGATGATCTGCCGTTGCATTGTCCGATGGATCACATGACCTTGTGGAATTCCCATCCACGGGTTTATCTGCCGATCGAGGATCAGGGTGGAGAAGCGCAATGCCCCTACTGCGGCGCGCATTTTATTCTGAAAGATAACTAATCTGATTCGTTGAATCATTCCGCCAAGCCAGTGATTGTCTGGGTTGTGAAAGATGGCAAGCCCGGGCATGAAAACCAGGTCATGGGATTGGTTGATGCCATGGCGGAGCGCTGCCCGGTTGAAGTCCACGCGATCCGGCCCCTGTCTTTTTTAGGTGCTCTTGTGGCCATTGCTTTCAGGCGCAGCCCTGCGGATAAGCGCCTGCCCCAGCCTGACTTTATTATCGGTGCAGGTCATGCAACGCATATGACGTTGCTGGCGGCACGCCGTGCAAGCCGGGGGAAAGCGATTGTGCTGATGAAGCCCAGCCTGCCCTGTCGCTGGTTCGATCTCTGCATTGTGCCCACGCATGATCAGCCGGAAAAGAGTTCACAGGTATTTCAAACGCGCGGCGTGTTAAACCGCATGCGTGCCGCTGCCATGAAAGACCCTGCGCGTGGATTGATTCTGATCGGTGGCGAGTCACGCCATGGCGACTGGCGTAATGCGGATATCGTCCGCCAGATCCAGGCGGTCGTGGAACAGGATCGCCAGGTGCAATGGACGCTCACGACTTCGCGGCGTACGCCGGACAACTTCCTGCCGCAGCTGGCGATTGAGGCAAATAATTTAACGGTGGTGCCGGAAGCGAAGACAGGGCCGGGCTGGTTACAACAGCGGTTGGCGGAATCCGCCTGGGCCTGGGTGACGGAAGACAGTGTTTCAATGTTGTATGAATCCTTAACGGCTGGGACGGCGGTAGGTGTGCTCGAAATAAGCAATAAAAAAGACTCGCGCGTGATCCGTGGTGTGCATGCACTGCAGGCGGAGGGCCTGGTGACTTTTTTCACTGACTGGCTGGCGCGGCCGCGCCTGACACTGCCCAGAACTCCCTTTAACGAAGCGGCGCGCTGCGCGGAAGAGATATTGAGACGATGGCCAGTCGGCGTCTGACGGTATTGCAGGTCTTGCCTGCGCTGGAATCCGGTGGTGTGGAACGCGGCACCCTCGAGGTTGCCAATGCGCTGGTGCATGCGGGGCATCGTTCCATGGTGATGTCATCAGGCGGTCAGCTGGTGCCGCACCTGGTCGATCGCGGCTCGGAACATTTCGAATGGCCCATTGGCAAAAAATCGCTCTGGACCTTGCGGCTGGTGAGACGGATGCGCAAGTTCCTCGAAACAGAGCGCGTGGACATTCTGCATTTGCGTTCACGCATGCCGGCCTGGATCGGTTATCTCGCCTGGCGCGGCATGAATCCGCGCACACGGCCGCGCCTGGTAACCACGGTGCATGGACTTTATTCGGTGAACCGTTATAGCCGGGTGATGACTTATGGCGAAAAAATCATCGCGGTCTCGGATGCGGTGCGCCGCTATATTCTGGATAACTATCCACGAGTGGATGATTCCCGCATCGTGACTATCCATCGTGGTGTCGATCCGCAAATCTTTCCTTATGGGTATCGGCCGTCTGCGCACTGGTATCAGTCTTTTCCCTATCTGCTGGACAAACACGTGCTGACCATCGTGGGTCGCCTGAGTCGTCTGAAGGGGCATGAAGACTTTATCGAACTGATAGCGCGCCTGCGACATCAGGGTATAAATGTTCACGGTCTTATCGTCGGGGGCGAGGAACCGGGACGGGCAGCCTACGCCAAAGAGTTGCGCGAGCAGGTTGCCGAGCGCGAACTGGAAGGCGATATCACCTTCATGGGAAACCGTTCCGATGTGCGTGAGATCTATGCGGCATCGAATATCGTGGTCTCCCTTTCCCATCGTCCTGAATCTTTTGGCCGCACAGTGATGGAAGCCCTGTCGCTCGGCGTACCTGTCGTCGGGTATGAGCATGGCGGTGTCGGTGAGATTTTGACCAATGTGCTGCCGGAAGGTTGTGTCTCGGTGAATGATCTGGATGCCCTCACCGCCAGGGCCATGGCTTTTCTCGATAAGCCACCGCATGTGCCGGACAGCAAGGAATACACTTTGCAGCGCATGCTGGATGAAACCCTCGGCCTGTACCAGTCTTTGGCAACCAGTCGGCACGCTTCATGAGCTCGGATACCCTGGTGATCCAGCCGCTCCCGGGAATAGGGGATATGGTGTGGCACCTGCCCGCGTTGCATGCCATTGCGGCGCAATCCAGAACCGGGACAGTGGACGTGCTGACCAAGCCCAGGTCAAAAGCCGATCAGCTGTTGCAGGGAGACAAGAGTGTTTCCGAAGTGCTCTGGTTAAATCGCGATGGGCAGCACAAGGGTGTCAGTGGCATGCTTGCATTGGCGCGAGAGTTGAAGCACAGGCATTACCAGTCCGTCTGGGTTTTGCATGACAGCCTGCGTTACCTGCTGGCGGCTCGCTTGGCCGGTGTGCCGCGAAGGGTTGGTTACGGGCCGGCCTGGCGGAAACTGCTGTTGAGCGATTGCGCCTGTTTTAGCCGCAAAGAAATGAAGCTGCACCCGATCGAGAAAGCGGCGCTGCTTTTCTCCCGGCGGTTTCGTCAGGATCTGGCGTCAGAGCCCGAGCTGTTGGCGGATGCGGATGCGCTTGCGGCGATGAAGTCGCGTTTTCCGGCACTTGGTAAAGGCTGGATCGCGGTAGGAATCGGCAGTAGCGAGCCGGTGAAGCAATGGGGAGCAGTGCGATTTAGCGAACTCTGCATTGCGCTTGGTGAGATACCGGGTGTGCGGCTGGTGCTGGTGGGTGGCCCCGGTGAAGCCGATATTGCAGCGCAGATTGTCCAGGCTGCTTCCCGGCGCAATATCGATATTGCCACGGGGCTGGATCTGAATATTCGCGATACGGTGGCGTTGCTCAGTTTATGTAGCCTGTATGTCGGTAACGATACCGGGTTTTTAAACGTGGCGGCGGCAACGGGCGTGCATGCGATGGGCTTGTTTGGCGGGTCTCCACCGCTGCGGCATGCCGGGCATATTCACTGCGTATTGCCGGATGATGGCAGTCAGCCCGAATATGGAACGCCCTTTATGGACAGGATCAGCGTGGCAACCGTGCTGCAGTCGTGTCGCCAATTGCTGCCGGATGTTATGTCGCCGTCTTCGAGTGTTGAGGGGAAACAGGTTTGAGTCTTCAAGCAGTGCGGGATGCTTTTTTCAGGATTGGCTGGTTGTTACCGGTGCTAGGTCCACTGACCCAGGTTGGCGGTCGCGCCCTGTTCAATATCCTGCTGCTGGTTTATCTCGTCTGGGGATTGCTGGCGGTGCCCGGCAGGCGCGTTGAGATCCCGAAAGCGGCGTTGCTGCTGTGGGGGGCGCTCCTGGCCGGTTACGGCCTGAGTATAGTTAGTGCCGTGGATGCGAACAGCGCATTTCACGAGTGGGTGAAGTTTGCACTGCATAGCACGGTATTTTATTTCATGCTGGTGGTGTTGCAGGAACAACCGGAGAAAGTGTCAGAGCTTGCTAGAGCGCTCGGTCTTATGGGGCTGTGCCTGATTGTCCTGTTGTTTATCAAACTGTTCTGGCAGATGGGGGAGGCTGATTTCCTGCCCACCTCGCACATGAAGGAAGATAATCTGCCGTTTATTATGCCGTTCGTGCTCTATTTCCTGATGACTGTTGGCAAGGTTCAACTGCGGAAATGGCTGACGATGACGGTGCTTCTGGTAGCGCTTTCCTATATTGCCTTGTCGCAGGGCCGGGCGGCATTGCTGGCGCTGCTGGTCATGCTGTTCTTTTATGGCTTGTGGATATTGCGCTGGCGGTTGTCCGTGATGCTGGGCGCTATATCGGCCTTGTTGTTGCTGGCGGTCGCGCTGAGTTATGACACCTTTTTCCGCATCAAGAATGAATCGGGTTGGGTCGAGATACTGGACCGGTTCACCAGTTACCGCACTCGCTTGTGGCGGCAGGCATTGGAGAACCCGCCTGATAATCTTTTGCTGGGTGTCGGCATGGCGAACGCCAGTGCATATGCGGATGTGGTTCGCGTGAACGTCCACGAAAAGGTCAGCCACTTGCACAATTTTCTCTTTGATGCCTGGTACGAGACGGGCATCGTGGGGCTGGTGGTAATGCTGGGCTTTATTGCGATTCCCCTGCTACTGGCATGGCGCGCAAGGTCAGGCGCCGAGACCGGAGAGAATTCGCGCCGGGCATTGATGGCGCTCTTCATGGTGTCGGCATTTGCAATTCTCACCGCAGGATTGTTGAGCTTCTCCTATGCGTCTCGCCAGTTTGCTTTTTATCTTCCGGTAATGCTGGCCGTCTTGTGGGTGTTATCCGGGCGGCAACGGCTGCAGTCTTCCTAGCGCGGTCCTGGCAGAGTGGCAGATAAACAGCGAGTATTGATTATCAAGCTGGGCGCGCTGGGTGACGTGGTAATTGCGACGCCGCACATTGCGACCATTCTGGAAGCCTTTCCCGAAAGCGAAGTGCATTTGCTGACATCGCCTCCATTCGCTGGACTGTTTTCCTCCCATGAGCGATTGCATGTTACGGCGATGCCGCGTAAAGGCTTCGGCGCCATGTGGCAAACGATTCTGTGGCTGCGCCGGATGCGCTTTTCGGTGGTGTTTGATCTGCAGGGCTCGGACCGAAGCCGCGTGATGACACTATTGTCCGGTGCTTCGCAGCGGGTCGGTCTGGGCCCGTCATTGATCTATACTCAGCGGCCGACGCAGGATGACAGCAGTACCCCCGTGTTTGAGCGCTTGAACGTACTGTTGCAGTCCGCCGGTCTGCCCGTAGCCGAACCCTGTCCGCAATTATGGGTTGAGCAGGAGGCTTATGCCGTTGTCGATCGCTGGTTGCGCGAACGCAAAGTGAATAAACCCCTGGCGCTGTTGCATGCCGGTTCCAGTGCGCGCTGGCTATCCAAGCGTTGGCCGGAGGCGCGGTTTCTCGAACTGGCGCGACAGATAGAGGCCGCTGGCTTTCAGGTTGTCTGGCTGGGTGGTGGCGATGAGCATGCGCTCAATGAAAGGCTGGCCAGCCAGACAGGTATCGACGCGACCGCTGCTTTCAGTATTGCCGAGCTTGCGGCACTGGCGAGTCGGGCGGCGTTTGCCGTGGTGAATGACTCTGGCCCCATGCATGTTATTTCCACGGCGAATATTCCTGTCTATGCCTTTTTCGGTCCGACTAACTGGAAACGTAGTCATGCCATCGGTCAGGCATCGCGAGTCATTTATCATCCGGTTGAATGCGCACCCTGTCATTTGCCGGTCTGCCCGAGCGAGCGGCGTCATCAGTGCATGGAAGCAATTTCCGTGGAATCGGTGCTGGCGCGCTTACGACAGGACGGCGTTGTTACCTGAGTTTTTGTAACAGCTCGGTATACAGGTTCTGATAAGCCGATACGATTACCTGTTCGCTGAATTTTTCATTCAGGGTATTGAGTCCTTGCTCGCTCAGCTGTGTGCGGAAACTGTCATCCTCAAGCAATTGTTGTAGTGCGCGGGCAAGGGCATCAGGGTCCTGCAGCGGTGTCAGCAGGCCATTCACTTCATGCGTAATGAGCTCATTGCCACCCAACGAGGCGGTGGAAACAATCGGCTTGTGATGTGACCAGGCCTCCAGGATCACGTTGCCCAGGGTTTCATGCCGGGAAGGCAGGACGATAATGTCCGCCAGCGAAAACCAGGGAGAGGTATCGGTCTGCCAGCCTGCCCAGCGAATCCGGTCGTCCAGTTGTAATTGTCTGGCATATTGATGCAATTCTTCCCGCATTGGGCCGTCGCCCGCGATTACAAGCATGATGCGGCGATCGTTCACGGAAGTCGGGAGTTTGGCAAAGGCGGCGACCAGGTCCTCGATGCCCTTGTTTGGGTGCAAGCGGCTGGCGGCCAGGATGATCAGGGCGTCGGCGGGTATGTCGTGTTGTGTGCGTAATTTTTCGAGTGCGCCCGTTTCGGGTGGCGCGGCGGGATTGAAAAAATTGCCGATATAAAACACCCGCTCGCGGGGTAAGCCTTCATTGACCAGGTGGTCGCAAAGCGCCAGGGTATTGCCTACCCAGGCATGCGCATGGCGATAACCTTTCAGGTTGTAGTACCCGCCCAGCCGGGCAACATGGATGGGTCGTTGACCCCGTGGGAAATGTGTCAGTCGCGTGGCGCGTCCCATGTAGGTTTGCACAATGTCAGTGTCGTTGAGCCGTGCGGTGTGTTTAATTTTTCGTGCTGAAAAAAAATCCCATACGCTACGCATCGCAACAGGTGTGCGCGTAATCGCCGACTCCAGCGATTGATCGACAATGCTGCCGGGGGGGTGCATGGCATGCACGGTCTCGCCGGCCCTGGCCAGAGCGGGCAGCAGCCGCAGGTAAAAACACTCGGCGCCGCCAGAGCCCTTGCTGCCGATGATGTGCAGGCTACGAGGCACGCGTCAGTGACTCCATGTCCAGTATGGTCGTGGCGACGGCTTCGGGTGTTAGTTTGCCCAGGTTGTTTTCCGGACTGGTCAGCCAGTGGGCACTCTTACCCCAGGGGTGGTATCGCTCAGGATTACCGGGGCCGAACAATGTCATGGTGGGAGTGCCGACAGCGCTGGCTATATGGCCCAGGCCCGAGTCATTGCCAATGAAGAAAGCCGTTTTTTTCAGGATTGCGGCGGCATCCAGCAGCCCGGTCTGGCCAGCCAGGTTTACACAGGGCAGTTCACAGTGTTGCGCAATTGTCTGGCAGCGATCCTTGTCACCTGGGCCACCCAGCAAGACGATGCCTGAAAACTGCGACTGTAATTTCTGTACCAATGTACTGAAATATTCCGTTGACCAGATTTTCGGTTCCCAGTTGGCGCCGGGTGCCAGTGCAAGCCATCGACCTTCGGGCAAGGTTTGCGTCAATGTCGTTGCGTGTTCCTGTTCTGCTTCACTGAGCCATACCTGGCACTCGGGAATCTGTCGGTCGGGATTGATGCGGTCGATGATGGAGATGAGGTCTTCGACTGCATGAGGGCCGTAGGCCTTGTGGTTCCACTTGGTCAGGCGTTGCTTTGCGCGTAACAGCCAGGCCAGTCCATCGGTGCGCAGATCAACGACCAGTTCGTAGCGGGTTTTGCGCAGTTGCCGGATGAGTTGCAGCACCCCTTTCCAGCCGGCTTTTTTGTCCTTGTGGTAATGGGTTCCACGGTAGGGGCAATGCTGGAAGAGTTCGCTGGAGCGCCTGTCGCAGACGAGATCGATGCTGGCTGTGGGATAAATCTGATGCAGGCGTTCCAGTACCGGCGTTGTCATAATGGCATCGCCGATATTGCTTAGCGAGATCATCAGAATCTTCATGCGGATTATCAGGAACTGGAGGATTGGTAATCTGAATAGGATTTTTCTTCCACGAGATCAGAACCCAGCTTGATGTTCAGGCGTTTCTTGATATCGGCGCGCTGGTCATTGGTGACATAAACGGCGCGGGCTAGCGCGATGAATCCATCATCAAAGCACTGGTTGCGTTCCTTGTCGCGAATATCGTCTTCGATTTCCCAGAGTTGCTCGTTCACGCGCTTCAGTTCGGAGAATTCAGGTTCCAGTTCGGCGCTTGCATAGAGGGACTCGGACCAGGTCTTGCGCAATCTGTTCAGCTCATTGTTAACGTTGCCGAGTTTCTGCGGGTCGGTAATGCGTTCTGATTTGATTTCCAGAATGGTGATCTTGTCGAGAAACTCGCCGACAGAAAGAGGCGTCTGAATGCTCATATTGCAGTGGATCTTTTGAGTCGAAAAACTGCATTGTACACGCTGGAAGCGGGCAGGCGTACCTTCAATAGGGCGAGCTGCTGCCTGCCGGCTGCGTTTTAAAACGCCGGTGTACCCAGAGATACTGCTCCGGATGCTGGCGCACCGCTGCCTCGATCAGATCATTGATGCGCTGGCTGTCGGCAGTTTCGTCATCACCGGGAAATTGATCCAGCGCCGCCTGCAATTCCAGGCTATAGCCGGAGCCATCCGCGTTGCGGTGCTGGAAGAAGGGAACGACCTTCGCGCCGGTCATACGCGCCAGTCGCGAGGTGGCGGTGATGGTGGCGGCGGTCTGGCCGAAGAAGGTGGCGAAGACACTGTTTTCCCGGCCGTAGTTCTGATCCGGTGCGTACCAGACCGGCGTGTTCTGTTTCAGGCTGCGGATCATGCCGCGCATGTCATCGCGGGAGATGGCTTTTTCAAAATGATGTTCGCGTGCCTGGCGCATGACCGATTCAAACGCCGGGTTCTTGTGCTCCCGGTACAGCACATGAAACGGGCGATGCAAAGCCAGTAGGCGCCCGCCAATCTCCAGGTTAACGAAGTGCGCGCTGAGCAGGATCACGCCCTTGCCTGCGGCCAGTGCCGCGTCGAGATGTTCCAGTCCTCGGATGTGCGCCAGCGGCGCCAGTTTGTGTGCCGGAGTCCACCAGCTCATGGCGGTTTCAACAATGCCCTGGCCGAGACTGGTGAAGTGGCGCCGGAGCAGTTGTAGCTGTTCTGGCGGTGACAGTTCGGGAAAACAGAGTCGGATATTGGTGCGGGCGATATGACGCCGACGGCTGGCCAGGTGGTAGGCGATCTGGCCGAGAACACGCCCGGCCATCATCTGCAACCGGTAGGGTGCCCGGGCCAGCAACCAGCCAAGCGCCAGCCCTGACCAGACCGGCCAGTAGCGGGGGTGTTTTGGATTGGGCGATTGGCTCATGAACGACGGCATTCTACCGGCTGCGTGCAGCTGGCGAAACCAGACCGCGCGCCGCGGAGTGCTGTGCTATTATCGCCGCACCGTTGAATTCAAAGTATTTATTGCATGAAGCTGTCGATTCCCTCATTTGAAAATGCCCGGGTGCTGGTGATTGGCGATGTGATGCTGGATCGCTACTGGCATGGCAGTACCGGCCGGATCTCGCCCGAGGCGCCGGTGCCGGTGGTGCACGTCAGGGAGAGTGAGGAACGACCCGGCGGCGCGGGCAATGTGGCGCTGAACGTGACCTCGTTGCTGGCGCATTGCGATGTGATTGGCGTGACGGGCAACGATGAGCCGGCCGACAGCCTGGAACAGCGCCTGACGTCGGCCGGGGTAAGCTGCCATTTCCAACGCCTGGCCAATGCGCCGACCATCACCAAGCTGCGTGTGATCAGCCGTCACCAGCAGTTGATCCGGCTGGATTTCGAAGACGGCTTTGCGGATTTCGATGATGCCGCAATGCAGACAGAGTTCCAGCGCCTGCTCGCGGGCTGCGGCGCGGTGGTGATTTCGGATTATGGCAAGGGTGCGTTGCGCTCGATTCCCACCCTGATCAATGCGGCGCGCGCGGCGAACAAACCGGTGCTGGTCGATCCCAAGCTGACCGATTTCACCGCCTACAGTGGCGCCAGCCTGATTACGCCGAACCTGAAAGAGTTCGAGGCCGTGGTCGGCCCCTGTCCGGATGAAACGACCCTGATCGAAAAAGGCATGGAGCTGATCGAGCTGCATGACCTCGGTGGCTTGTTGATCACGCGCGGTGAGCAGGGCATGACGCTGCTGCGCGCGGGCCAGCCGGAATTGCACCTGCCGGCCGAGGCGCGCGAGGTATTCGATGTGACCGGTGCCGGCGATACGGTGATTGCCACCATTGCCGCCGGACTGGCAGCGGGCGAGCCGCTGGAACGGGCGACGGCGCTGGCCAATGTGGCGGCGGGCATCGTGGTCGGCAAGCTGGGTACGGCAACAGCGTCGGTGCATGAACTGCGGCGTGCACTGAACCAGCAGCATGGCGAGGCCGGGTATGGTGTCGTCAGCGAGACGCAGCTACAGGTTGCGGTGGAAGATGCGCGCGCGCATGGCGAACGCATTGTCATGACCAACGGTTGTTTCGATATCTTGCATGCCGGGCATGTGGGTTACCTGGCCGAGGCGAAAAAACTGGGCGATCGCTTGATCGTGGCGGTGAACGATGATGCATCGGTGCGCCAGTTAAAAGGCGAAGGTCGGCCGGTAAACCCGGTGGATCGGCGCATGACGGTACTGGCGGCGCTGGAAAGCGTCGACTGGGTGGTGCCGTTTGGTGAAGATACGCCTGAACGTTTGATGTGCAGCATTCTGCCGGATGTGCTGGTGAAGGGCGGCGATTACCAGCCGCATGAAATCGCCGGGCATGATTGCGTCAAGGCCAATGGCGGCGAGGTGATCGTGCTGGGATTTGAAGAAGGCTGCTCGACGACCGGCATGATTGAGCGGATTCGGCAGACGGAACGAGATTGATTCCTGGTAGGAGCGAGCTTGCTCGCGAACTGTTCGCGGCCAGGGCCGCTCCTACAGGAGAGAACAGGCTATAAGAGGAAAGCTATGATCATAGTCACCGGCGGCGCGGGTTTTATCGGCGCCAATATCGTTAAAGGATTGAATGAGCGCGGACGCGAGGACATCCTGGTGGTGGATAACCTCTCCAATGGCGTCAAGTTCAAGAACATTGCTGACTGTGAAATCCTCGATTACATGGACAAGGAAGACTTCATCGAGTTTGTCCGCGCTGGCAAGGCGTTTCCGGAACGCGTGGAGGCCATCTTCCACGAAGGCGCCTGTTCATCCACCACCGAGTGGGACGGGCGCTACATGATGCGCAACAACTACGAGTATTCCAAAACCCTGTTGCATTATTGCCTGGATAACAATGTCTCCTACCTGTATGCCTCGTCGGCTTCCGTGTATGGCGATGGGCGTACATTCAAGGAAACGCGCGAGCATGAAGAGCCATTGAATGTCTATGGCTACTCCAAGTTCCAGTTCGATCAGTATGTGCGTCGCCTGATGCCAACGGCCCAGAACCAGATTGTCGGCTTCCGCTATTTCAATGTGTACGGACCGCGCGAGCAGCACAAGGGCTCCATGGCCAGTGTCGCGTTTCATTTCAATAACCAGGTGAAAGAGTCCGGCCAGCTCAAGCTGTTCGAAGGTTGCGATGGCTATGCCAACGGTGAGCAGCGCCGTGACTTTGTCTATGTCGGCGATGTCACGGATGTGAATCTCTGGTTCCTGGATAACCCGGACAAGTCGGGCATCTTCAACCTGGGAACCGGTCGCAGTCAGACCTTTAACGATGTGGCCAATGCGGTGATCAACTGGCATGGCAAGGGAAGTATTGAATACATTCCGTTCCCGGAGCATCTGAAAGGCCGTTACCAGAGCTTCACCGAAGCCGATATCGCGGCGCTGCGCGAAGTGGGTTACGACAAGCCATTCAAGTCCGTTGAGGAAGGTGTTAACGCCTACCTTGATATCCTGAACCAGTAATCGCTTCCAGCTTATGCGCTACCTCTACAGCCTCATCATGTACCTGCTGGTGCCGCTGGTATTGTTGAGGCTGCTGTATCGAGGCATCAAGTCGCCGGCCTATCTTGAACGCTGGACGGAGCGATTCGGTTTTGGCCCGTTGCTGGTGACCCAGGGTGCAATCTGGGTGCATGCGGTGTCCGTGGGTGAAGTGCAGGCGGCCGCGCCGGTGGTAAAGGCGCTGCAGCAAACCTACCCGCACCGCCCGATTGTCGTGACCACCACCACTCCGACCGGTTCCGACCAGGTGCGCGCGGTATTCGGTAGCCAGGTGGCGCATACCTATCTCCCTTATGATCTGCCGGATGCGGTAGCGCGTTTTCTCAAGCGTGCGCGGCCGCACCTGGCCCTGATCATGGAAACGGAAGTCTGGCCCAACCTGTTTCATGCCTGCCAGGCGCGCGAAATACCTTTAATGATGATCAATGCGCGCATGTCGGAGAAATCGGCAAAGGGTTATCGGCGTTTCTCGGCATTGACGCGCCTGACGTTGCATGATGTGAGCGCGGTCGCGGCCCAGGCCGAGGCCGATGCTGAGCGGCTGATCGCACTTGGCGTACCGCAGAATAAATTAAAGGTGACCGGCAATACCAAGTTCGATGCGCACCTGGCGGCCAGCCTGCGCGAGCAGGCCGAGATAGAACGCCAGGGTTGGGGTATTCAGCGCGCGGTCTGGATTGCGGCAAGCACGCATGAAGGCGAGGACGAGATCGTGCTGGAAGCGCATCGCACGCTGTCGGCACAGTTCCCGAACGCCCTGCTGGTGCTGGTGCCGCGTCACCCGGAACGTTTTGACCGGGTGGCCGAGCTGATTACCGCCGATGGCTGGCGCATGGCGCGGCGCAGTCTCAAACAACCAGTCACAAAAGATATCCAGGTCTATCTGGCCGATACCATGGGCGAGTTGCAGTTCCTGTTCGGCACGGCGGATGTCGCCTTCGTCGGTGGAAGCCTGATACCCATTGGTGGGCATAACCCGATCGAACCCGCCGCCTTCGGTGTGCCGGTATTGTTCGGTCCGCACCGGTTTAACTTCAGCGACATCGCCAGCCTGCTGATCAGTCAGGGTGCTGCACGCGAAGTCGGTTCGGCGCACAGTCTTGCGCAGGCGTTGCAGCAGCTGCTGGGTAATGCCAACCTGCGCCAGCAATGGGGAGAAAAGGGTAAAGCGGTGGTGGAAGCCAATCGCGGTGCGCGCGACATGGTGATGCAGATGATCCGGCAGGCGTTGCCAAAGTAGTATGGTTTGGTTCGCGGCCAAGGCCGCTCCTACAGGCAACAGCAGAGAGATTGTAGGAGCGGGCTTGCCCGCGAACAAGGTCGTTGTTACAGGCCGAAGCGGTATTTCGCCGGAACGGACTTGCCAGCGAACAAAGCCGTCATTACA
>JBFHQE010000002.1:0-170473 GCA_041592335.1 Thiohalobacteraceae bacterium
AGGTCGATAAAATCTGGGAGGCCTTCTGGACCGGGGGTATTACCGCCAAGGGTTCGATCAAACCGTAGCAATAAGTAATGGCCTGTCGCGATATACGGCCTTTGGCCGTACAGCGCATCTCCGATGCTTGTCGAACGGAATCAATTGGATGTCGGGCGTTCGATTTTCAAAACCCGATAAATGAAAAACCCCGTCACATGCACGGGGTTTTTCATTTATATGGCGCGCCTGGAGCGATTCGAACGCCCGACCGCCTGGTTCGTAGCCAGGTACTCTATCCAACTGAGCTACAGGCGCATTGGAAGGGCGGTATTATCCCGAAATTCCTTTAAAAAGCAAGCCATGTCGGGCAAGAAATACGGAGCGTTTTACGGTCTTCGGCAAGTCCTGGACAGCAGGCAGGTTCAATCAGCTCCTGTCAGCGATCAGTTCGTTCACGCGTATCAGCAGGTCACGAATGTGAAAGGGTTTATTGATAATCGACCGTACCAGATCTTTCACGTTGTCGGGGTATTCGCTGTACCCCCCCTGACCGCTGACGAGCTGGATTTTAATTTCCGGGTAGTCCTTGCGGATGATGCTGGCTAGCTCGAACCCATTCATTTTCGCCATGCAGACATCCGATATCACCACATCGACCGGCCGACTGCTGATCAAACCCAGGGCCTCTTCGGCTGAATTCGCCGAATACACCCTGCGGTCGTCGTCGGCGAACAGTTCGGCAAACAGTTTTACCAGGTCGGGATCGTCATCGACGACTAGTATGTTGGCGATATTGGGCATAGCTGGCCTTCCCGGTGATAAAAAATTGTCTGCCGTCCGCAGTGACAGACCCCAGCATTATATCGATTTAATCGTTTTATAACCAGTCATTCAAAATTCTATTTAACCCTTTAATATCAATATACTAAGTATAATTATTGACAATAGGTCATAAAAATTCAGTGATTTTCGTCAATTACATGGCGCTTTGAAAAACAAAACGGCCGCCCTGAAGGCGGCCTGTACTGCAACAAACATGAAGCAATAAGTTAAGCGGCTACCCGCCAGCCCAGTTCATCCGCGCGTTTCCGTGCCTGCGCGGCAACATCCGTGGCGATAAACTGCCGATACAGAATCTGCACACCCAGCATATGGTTGATCACAGCGTCCAGCTGCACCTGGGTTTCGGCCGAGGTGTTCGCGTCTTCATGAATGGCAAACAGACTGGCTACGCCATCCGGATCAAGACAGTTGGCTTCCGCAACGGCCTGCGGGTTGAGGTATTCATCCGCCAGCGCTTTCATGGCCGCCCATTTCTTCGGATCGGTATGCGCCGGTGGCGCCATGAAGGCAAACTTCTCGCGTTCGTAAAGCACCTTGGGCAGCAAGCCTTTCATGGCTTCACGCAACACGTATTTTTCAGTACGACCCTTGATGCGCATGGAAGGCGGTAACTGGGTCGCGAACTCGGCCAGGTGATGATCCAGGAAGGCCGGACGTGCTTCCATGGAATTCGCCATGTCCACGCGGTCTCCGCCCCAGGTCAGGATCTGCCCTTCCAGCATGGTCTTGATCCAGACATATTGCGCCTTGTCGAGCGGGTGGCGCCCGTCGATCATGTCTTTGTCGAAAGCAGCGGCAATAGCCGCGCCGGGATCGTAACCTTCCATCTGCGCGCGGTAGTCCGGATGCAACAGGCCATTCACATGGGCACTGGCGGCAAGCCAGGGTTGCAAACAACTGGGTGTGAAGCCGACCAGTTGTTCCAGCGCGGCATTATGCACTTCGTTCTCCGCCAGCATGGCGCCACGAAACAGTTGATTGCTTTCCGCCAGCATCTGTTCCCAGGTCGCCCTTTCGGCTGCGGGCATACTATCCAGTCCGTGCAGGAACATATCGCGCCGGAACGCCGGGTAACCGCCAAACAGTTCATCCGAACCCTCGCCGGTCACCACGACTTTATAACCCGCCTGGTTCACATGACGGCTCATCAGCAGTTTGGCAACGCCCAGCGTGTTATAAATCGTGCGCTCGGTATGCCAGATAGTCTCGACAAAATTGTCGTACAGGTGATCGGCCTTGAGCATCATGACATCCTGATCGGCGCCAACCGATTCGGCCATTTCACGGGCAATCGGCGTTTCGTCATAAGCCTTGTCATCGAAGCCGATGGTGAAAGCCTTGACCGGCGATTGCTGACTGGCGGCGGACAGCCCCAGGATAGAACAGGAATCGATACCGCCGGACAGGTAACAGGCAACCGGCACATCGGCTTCCAGTCGCAACTGTACCGCTTCCATCAACTTCTCGCGCACGCCCTCGATATAAAATTCTTCATCCTTCTCGCGACGTTCCTCCATCAGCGGGAAGTCCATATCCCAGTAGCGTTTCTCTTCGACCTGGAACTTGCCGTTACGCCGCTCGATGATCACGGCATAGCCTGGCTTGATCTGGTGCACGCCTTCGAACGCGGTCGTGCCCGGCACAATGGTCTGCATCAATTGATGAAACAGCCCCTGGGAATTAAACGCGGGTTTCACCTCCGGATGCGCAAAGATCACCTTGAGTTCGGAACCGAACACAATGGTGCCATTCACTTCGGTCCAGTACATGGGTTTCACGCCAAACCGGTCACGCACCATGATCAGGCGATCGTTGGCCTTGTCGTACAGCGAAAAACCGAATTCTCCACGCAGATGCGGCAGCATCTTGTCCAGGCCAAGGCGCGGATAAAGATGCAGGATCATCTCGGAATCGCTCTTGGTGTTGAACCTGACGCCACGCGAAACCAGGTCGGTACGGATGCGCTTGTAATCGTAAAACTCGCCGTTATGCGCCAGCAGCAGATTACCGTCGTCCGACAGGAACGGCTGGCGCGCGCGATTTTCATCAAGGTCGATAATGGACAGGCGCGCATGACTGAAACCGACGCCCCGCTCCGGCACGATCTTGTAACCGAAACCATCGGGGCCACGGTGGAATTGAATCGCCGCCATGTTGACGAGGATCTGGGGATCGATGGGACGCTGGGGATCACTGTGGAAGTAACCGGCTATTCCGCACATAAAGGCACCTTCATTTCAAATCGATAATTGGGTCAGACACACAATTGTAGGAGCGGTCTTGGCCGCGACAGTTCTTTCACGGCTATTCGCGGCCGAAGGCCGCTCCTACATTGCAAGTCACGGGATGAGTAAGCATCACGATTAAAACAACCAGACGTAACAGGTCAGCAAGGCCATGCGGATAAACACCGCGCCACGCGCCTGATCGAAATACCAGTTATGCGGCGTCTCATCCAGGTCGGTCGACAGCTCATCGCCGCGCGCCAGCGGATGCAGAATAATGGCATCCTTTTTCAGCGGAGAAGATTTGGAGAGCTTGTATTCCGTGCCATGCGATTCATAGCCGTCGCCCGACCAGATGATCGCGTTGATGTACACCACATCGAAGCCGGGCAGTTCCTTATCGAAATCCGGCGTCACGCGCAGCGTCAGGCCACGCTGTTCCAGTTCTTCGCGCTGACCATCCGAGAACACATCATCCTGGCTTGTCACAATCACCACTTCGCTGATGGCATCGCTGAACAGGGACAGCAGCAACATCAGGCTGCGGACCGTGCGCATCTTGCCCGGCGTCCCCACCAGCCCGATACGAATCTTTTCATCCTCCGCCAGATCGGAACGCATCAGCTTCGGATTCCATTTCAGCAGGGCATAAATATCCGCTAGTGCCTGCGTGGGATGTTCATCGGTACCGTTACCGGCGTTGATAATCGGCACTCGCAGTGATTTCATCATTTCATAAATCGCCTGCTCGGAAGTATCGCGCAACACCACCACATCGCCGTAACTACTCATCATCTCCGCCACGTCGCGATACGACTCACCCTTGGCAATGCCGGTCGTGGAAGGATCGGTGATGGACATGATGTCGCCGCCAAGACGGTGCCAGGCACTTTCAAATGACAGGCGGGTTCGGGTGCTGGGCTCGTAAAAGGCGCTGATCAGAATCTTGCCGGTCAGCGGTCGTTGCATGGGCGCGGCGGAGATTTCATATTTCGCCGCCAGTCGACACAACTGGATAATCTTTTCATGGTCGAATTGCCGCGCCGAGACAATTGACTGGTTGGCAAGCTCCAGCAAGGTACCCGAATCCTCGGGAATGAGCTTGACCAGCTTCTCGGCCACATCGGTGTGGGCATTCTCCGACATGGGTTGCAAAGGGAGTTTACTGGGGGTGGTGTCTACCATAGGGTTCGTCTCTTCCAGTCGCGAACAAGTAGCAGGAGTAATATGACCGGCGACAGCAGGGTAATGAACAATGCCGGGTATACCAGCCAATTCAGAAATTCAGCACTGGCCATCATGATTTAGCCTCCGGGTGCGCCGTGCGCAACTGCTGCCAGTCAAAATTCTGCGGCCACAGCCAGCTGGTGACCAATACGATGATCATGGAAACCGCCGCGCCGATCAATGCCGCCACATAAAAACCAATCGTGAAGTAACTGATCAGACCCAGTGTCGTGCCTGCGACCATCGCCAGCGTGGCGCCCCTGGCATTGGTGCGCCGCCAGTAAAGTCCGGCCAGGATCGGCCAGATGGTACTGGCGACGAAGGCGCCGGTGAAATACAGCAATTCAGCGAGCGTCGTCATACGCGGATAACAGAGCAGCCAGGTACCGACCCCGAGCAGCAATATTATAAGGTGCGCGGCAAACCGCAGCTCCCGTTCCGTCGCGCGCGGCTTGATGTGGCCACGATAGATATCCTGCACGATCAGGTCGCTGGTGGCGGCCAGCAGGGAATCGAGACTCGACGCCAGCGCCGAGAACACCACGATAAACACCAGTACCGCACCGGCCACGCCGGATATCTGCGCGGCAACCATCGGCCCCACCATGTCCGCCGCCGGTATATTGAGATTGAGCGCGGGTGCCGCCAGCGCCACAAAGCCCGCCACGATCGGAATCGGCATCCACATCACGCCGGCGGTGAAATAGGCCTTGAAACCCACGCCTTCGCGGAAGGAAAAGGCGCGGCTCCACCAGACATTGGAATGAAATATCTCGCCGACGCCGAACAGCAGATTGTTAAACAGAAACATAATCGCGGCGGGCATCAGCAGGTTCAGCAGTTCCGGGCGTTCCTCGGCAAGCGCCACGTGAATATTGTCGATGCCGACTTTATCGATCGCCAGCCAGGCCAGTATGACAACGCCAATCAGAATAATGATCGTCTGGATAAAGTCGGTACCGATAACGGCGCGCAGACCGCCCAGCAAGGTATAGATCACGCAAATGGACAGGATCACCGTCATGCCGTAGAGATAGGGAATACCGGTCAGGGCATGAATCAGTACGCCACCAGCCATACCGAGGCTGATCAGCCAACCAAAGGCATAAAACAACGAGATCAGCAAAAACACCCGCCAGGCCAGCTTGCCGTAACGCAGGCGCACAAAGTCTCCGCTGGTATAAGCCTGCGGCATCAGGTAACGAATGCGCTTTGCCAGCGGCGCAAACAGCATTAACCCGATTGAGCCAAGCGAATAACCCACCATCCCCCAGATGCCAAGCTGGAACGCCAGCTGCGGTGCCGCCATGGTGGTATTGCTGGTTACCCAGGTCGCCATGGCCGTGGCCACGCCGAGCGACATGCCGACATTACGGCCGGCCAGCATAAAGTCATCCAGCTGCCTCGCCTTACGCCCCCAGAACCAGCCCAGAAAAATCCACACGGCACTGAACAGCGCCAGGATCAGCCAGCCGGTTTGCGCATCGAGTATGGCGCTGTTAACCATACTGTCCGGCGACCTCTTTGATTTCGCGCACCGCTTCCTCGCAGGTCATCACGCGACAGTAACGATCCTTGAGCGTGGCAATAGTGGCGTTGTGCAGCTCCGGGGTAACGGTCGCACAACCGTCATTGATCAACGTGGTATAAAAGCCGCGGTCACAGGCATCGCGCACGGTAGTGGATACGCATTCATTGGTATAAACGCCGCAGACAAATAGCCCAGTGATCCCCATGTTACGCAACAGGTATTCGATGTTCGTGGCATTGAACACGCCGCTGGCGGTTTTGTTAATGATGAGCTCATCGCCCTTGGGGGCCACCTCGGGCAGAAATTCCGCTTCCTTGGAACCGGGCGCGGCATGCAGGTGCAGCCGCTTGTGGCCGGCGCTGCGTTCCCGGCCATCCATGGTCATGGACTGAATGCGGGTATGAATCACTTCCATCTTGAGATCGCGAAAGCGATCCTGCAAACGGCGTACATTCGGCAACACCACGTGATGCAGGCGCTTGAAATAATATTCCTGCGCATCCTTCGGCACGCCGGATTTCTCGGCATCCGCAAACACGCCAAAACCTTCCGCCGCATCGAGATACTGAATATCGATCACCAGTAACGCGGTTTTATGTTGTTCGATCGATTGCTGGATCGCGGGTGTTTCCACGATCGATTCGCGATAGGTTTCCTCAAGCGGATCAATATTGAGGTAATCCTCATTGAGTCCTTTTAGATCCGTACTGGAATAATCAGTCACTGCTTCCCCCTGACAACCTTGCCAGCGTATTCAATAGCACGTTCGCACCTACCTCGATGTCTTCCCAGGATGTCCATTCCGAGGGTGAATGACTGCGCCCTTCCTTGCTTGGCACAAAAATCATCCCGGCACGCGTAATGCGCGACAGGAATTGCGTATCATGCGCGGCACCGCTATGCATGCGCGTGGAATTAACACCCAGGTCGCGGCATACCCCCGCAATGGTGTCGACAATACCGCTATCGGACTTGGCGGGTTCCAGTTCGGACAGCACATCAAACTCAAACATCAGGTCACGGCGGCGCGCAATGGCGGATATGGCGCGACGGAAGGCATCCGCGAGTTCACCGAGCACCGATGGACTGGTATCGCGCACTTCGAGAGAAAACTCCGCCTTGCCGGGCACTACATTCGCCGCGCCCGGAAACAGTTCAACCCGACCAATCGTGGCAACACTGCGGGGCGAACCATGCTCTTCCAGAATGCGGGGAATTTCAGTGGAGATTTCGGCAAGCCCCTGCATGGCATCGCGGCGCATATCCATCGGCGTGGTGCCCGCATGATTAGCCTCGCCAATCAATCGCACCTGCCATTTGAACAGGCCAGAAATAGCGTCGACCACACCAATGTGCAGCTTGCGCCGATCCAGTACCGGCCCCTGCTCGATATGCAACTCGACAAAACTGTGAATAGTATTCGGATTGCGTTGCGCCTCGAGCGCCTGCATGGCATCCAGCCCTTGCCGTTTCATTGCTTCCACAATCGTCACGCCGTTCAGGTCGCGCGCCTGAAAAATCCGGTCCGGCGATAACAGGCCACAGATTGCCATGGAACCGAACATGCCACCGAAGCGTCCTTCTTCATCGGTGAAGGCAATCGATTCCAGCGGGTACTGTGTCGCAACATTCTGTTCTTTCATCGAACGTAAACATTCCAGACCCGAAAGCACACCCAGCGCGCCATCCAGATGACCCGCGCCGGGCACGGTATCCATGTGCGAGCCGGTGATGACGCTCGGACGCTCGCCATCCCAGCCCAGGCGAGCATGAATATTGGCGGCGCCATCCAGGTAGTATTCAAGACCGGCATCGCTAATCTGCTGCTTGAGCCAGGCGCGCGCCTCCATATCCGCATCGGTGAAGGCCATGCGATGCAAACCATGATCCTCACCCCGCCCGATGGTCGCCAGGGTCTGGATATCGTTTTTCAAACGGGGAAAGTTAATCTGCAGCTGACTCATGGAGTATGCTCCGGTGGCACGCCGCGCAGGATAACCGCCAGCGTCAGGGCAAATACAACAGCGCCCAGTGCAAAGAACGTCAACGCGCGCGCCAGCGTATGATGCGCCGTTGTCACTTCCACAACCTGACTCCAGGAGACAGGCACGGATGCGTCAACGGCCCGTACCCGGTAATAACGCAGACCATCGCTTTTTCCACTGATGACAGTCGCCAGATCGGGGCCACGATATTGAATGCCTGGCTGGGAAAAATCCGCGGTTGCCGACTCCTGCAGTTCAAACTCGACGTCCTGCATCGTTTCCTCACTGCCCCATTGCCACGACAGTCGATAGAAGCCCGCGGTCGCCAGGGCATTGTCAACTTTCAGATCAAGCAGAGGAGATGCTTGTTTTCCCATCGCCAGACTGGAAAACAATAAAAGTGCGGAGCCAAACGCGCAAATAACAACCGCTACCCATTTCCGCGAAATCAAACCGCCACAATCGATTTGTGGCTGAAGATAAGACACGTCGTCTTGAATACACAAAGGATAATCTAATCCTGTAGAAGAGCTGTTAATTCTATCAGACGAGTAATAAATAGCAAAAATCCCCGGTTTTCCTACTATTTATCTCATAACCCCTGCTTAATTTCTCCGCTTACCCAATATTCAACCAATGCAGGATGCGTTTCGATATAGATGTCCACCGCTTCCGCATAGGATGTGTCATTGGCCTCGCGCATGATTTCTTCGAGATCTTCAAGCGAGATGAACATACGGCTAAGAAACTCGGTCACTTCAACCGGAAAATCCTGATAGAAACCCTGGCGCACCAGGGCATGGATACGCTCTCTTCCACCCAGCGATTGCCTGGGATCTTCCAGGTAACGCAGATTCCAGCGCGCAAACATCCAGTGCGGACTCCAGCCAGTCACCACAATCCATTGCTCGCGTTTTATCGCACGCGACAACGCCGCCGTCATGCCCGCACCGGATGAAGAAACCAACCGATAGCGCTTAAGATCATAATCTTGCAGCGCCCGCTCCGACGCCTGCATCAATCCCGCGCCAGGATCTATGCCGTGAATCTGGCTACCCAGTTTTCTCATCACGGTTTTATCCCTGAGATCGGCGATACTGCGCAACTGGTCTTCGGGTATATAATCCGGCACCACCCAGCCCAGTCGCGCACGCGTATACAGAGGGCCGAGATCCACCACCTGGTCACCGAGCTTTTCCATGTAGGGTTTATGCGTAAGCGGCAACCAGGCCATCAACATGGCATCAATATCGCCCCTGGCCAGACCCTGATACTGAATCCCGATATCCAGCAATACCAGCTCAACCGGTTGATCAAGACGCGTTTCAAGAATACGCGCCGCCAGGCGGGTGACCGCCTCGGCATCCGACCAGGCGGTCCAGCCAATACGAACAGCCTGCTTTTCTTCCGCATATGCAACGCCAGCTAAAAAGGAAAGACATAAAGCAAGAAGCCACTTTTTCATTCGAGATTCCCTTGGATTTATCGCTTACCAAAACTCTGCGTAATACGGTCCAGAATGATCGCCAGTATCACCACACCCAACCCGCCTTCGAATCCCAGCCCGATATCAAGTCGCTGAATGCCGCGCAACACGGTATCGCCCAACCCACCGGCACCGATCATCGAAGCAATCACCACCATCGATAAAGCCAGCATGATGGTCTGATTCACACCCGCCATAATGGATGGTCTGGCAATTGGCAGCTGAACCTTGAAAAGTAACTGCGAAGTGGTGCAACCAAATGCCAGCCCGGTTTCGACTAACTCTTTCGGCACCTGGCGAATACCGAGATTGGTCAGGCGCACGGCGGGCGGCATGGCAAAAATAATTGTCGCGACTACACCAGGCACGCGCCCCAGGCCGAAAAGCATTGCCGCCGGGATAAGATAGACAAAGGCTGGCATGGTCTGCATCAGGTCCAGCACCGGGCGAATAACGCGTTCAACAGTATCGTTACGCGCCGCCCAGATACCCAGCGGAATCCCGATTAGCAAACTCACCAGCGTCGCGGAAAGAACCAGCGCCAGCGTTGATACTGTCTCAAACCAGAGGTCCATGCCGAGAATGAGCCCCAATGACAGCAAGGCGAAAAGCGCAAAACGCCACTGGGTACGCCACCAGGCAAGCCCGGTTAGCAGCAGGATAAATAGCCATTCAGGCGGCCACAGCAACAACGTTTCGATGCCAAAGGCCAGCTTATCCAACGCAAGACTGATGACATCGAAAAGGCCTTGCGCATGCACCATGAGAAAATCCACCACAGCGGTAGCCCACTGATCCACCGGAATTTTGAAACTCATGGAGCATGCCCCCGCGCCAGCGCCTGCAACAGGCTGCCGCGTTCAATCACACCCACAATCCGCCCATCATCCGCCACTACCGGTAAGGGCGATTCGGTTGCAGCCGCGCGCGGCAATATGTCTTCCAGCAAGGTCGACGCCGACACCGGCTCCACCTCGGCCAGCACCAACCCCGGTTGTGCAATATCGCCCGCGGTAAACAAGCGCCCGGGCTGCACGTCGCGAAAGAAAGCGCGTACATAATCATCCGCCGGTTGATCGATGATCTCGGTAGGCCTGCCGACCTGCCGAATCTCGGCTTCCGCCATTACGCCGATACGATCGGCAATGCGCACCGCTTCCGACAGATCGTGAGAAATAAACACAATGGTGCGTCGTTCGGTACGCTGCAGATTGAGCAAGGCATCCTGCATGTCGGTTCGGATCAGTGGATCAAGTGCAGAGAAAGCTTCATCCATCAACATAATGTCGGGATTGGTTACCCAGGCCCGGGCCAGGCCGACGCGTTGCTGCATACCACCCGAGAGCTGCTCCGGCAGCTGGTCGGCGAACTGTGAAACGCCAACCATTTCCAGCGCCGCGCCTGCGCGTTGCCGCGCTTCGGTTCTGGCTACACCGGCAACTTCGAGACCGAACACCGCGTTATCCATAACGGTACGCTGCGGTAATAACGCAAAGCTCTGAAACACCATGCTCATGCGCCGGCGTCGCAGCTTCACCAGGTCACGCGCGGCGAGCGCGGTAACGTCTTCACCGTCCAGCAACACCTTGCCAGCCGTGGGTTCGATCAAACGGTTAAGAAGCCGCACCAGCGTGGATTTACCGCAACCGGACAGCCCCATCACCACGAATAACTCGCCCGGCGGGATCGTCAGGTTGACATCATGCACGCCAAGCGTGTGCCCGGTCTGTTCCAGCAGCTCGGATTTGGAAAGGTTAGAAGCATTCAGGACCGACAAGGCCCGTTCAGGCTTATCCCCGAACAGCTTTGTCAGTCCTTGCAGCTCCAGTTGCGCACTCATGTTCCTGCCAATAACAGGAAATAGCCGGGTTAGCCTGCTTTTGCCAGGCTTGCGGCTTCGCGTAATGCATCCGCCTTGTCGGTATGCTCCCAGGTGAAGTTGTCACCACTGCGGCCGAAGTGTCCATTACTGGCGGTGGGCCGATAGATTGGGCGCAGCAGATCCAGCATCTGGATAATACCCTTGGGTCGCAGATCGAAATGTTCGGCAATCAGTTTTTCAATCTGCGGTTCGGGAATCTTGCCGGTACCAAAAGTTTCCACGTGAATGGATACCGGGTTGGCAACACCAATGGCGTAGGCAATCTGCACTTCACATTTGTCGGCCAGTCCCGCTGCCACGACATTCTTCGCCACATAGCGCGCGGCATAGGCTGCCGAGCGATCCACCTTGGAAGGATCCTTGCCGGAAAAAGCACCACCGCCATGACGACCGACGCCGCCATAGGTATCCACAATGATCTTGCGTCCGGTCAGACCGCAATCGCCAACCGGACCACCGATCACGAAACGCCCGGTCGGGTTAATGAAATACTTGGTGTCTTTGGATAGCATCCCGGCCGGCAGTACCGGTTTGATGATCTCTTCCATTACCGCTTCTTTAAGATCATCATAAGCAATCTCTTCCGCATGCTGAGTTGACAGCACCACGGCATCGATCGCTTTCGGCCTGTTGCCTTCGTAACGGATAGACACCTGTGACTTGCAGTCCGGGCGCAACCAGTTCAACGATCCGTTCTTGCGCACTTCCGTTTGTTTCGCCGTCAGGCGGTGCGCGTATTGAATCGGCATCGGCATCAGCTCTTCGGTTTCATTGGTGGCATAACCGTACATCAGACCCTGGTCACCCGCGCCCTGGTTCAGATCGATCCCGGCGCCCTCGTTGACCCCCTGCGCGATATCCGGCGACTGCTTGTCCAGCCCGATCAGCACCGCGCAGCTCTTGCCATCGAAACCCATGGCGCCATCGTTGTAACCGATATCAAGAATGGTGTTGCGCACGACATCGGTATAGTCGACCACCGCGCTCGTGGTGATCTCGCCCGAGATCATGGCCAGCCCGGTATTTACCATGGTTTCACAGGCCACGCGCGCTGTCGGGTCCTGCGCGAGGATGGCGTCCAGAATGGCATCCGAGCAGTTATCCGCCACCTTGTCCGGGTGGCCTTCGCCAACAGATTCCGAAGACACAATGAATTCACGTGTCATAAATGACTCCTTTATGATTACTTGATTATGCGTAAAGCGGCGGATTGATATCCGGCTTCTTGTAAAGCATGACACCCCAGGCAAGATGCCCGGCCTGCCCGGCATCGACCCAGTGTTGCAGTCCTTTCAACATGCGTTGCGCATAGTCGTCAGAAACCTTGCCCACCAGCGATGCCAGATTACCTGCGAGTTCTTCGCGCACCCGGCCGTAATGTATTACCAGTTGTGGCGTCAGATCCTCAACCCGCACTTTCTGCAGCCCGGCTCGTGTGAGCGCATCCTGGTAAAAGGCGAACGAACCCAATGAAGACAGGTGAATGCGATCCAGCACTGGCTGCAACACACCTTCCGGTACATCATCCGCCTGCATGGGATCGGTGAAGACAAAATGTCCGCCTGGTTTCAGTACACGCGCCACTTCGCGCATAACCTGCTCACGGCGGGGACTGTGCAGAATGGCATCCTGCGACCAGATGATATCGAACTGATTGTCGCCGAACGGCACGGATTCAAAATTGCCATCCACCACATCGATCAGCTCCGACAGACCGGCTTCCTGCGTCATGGCGCGATTGCGCAGGTTTTCCGTTTCGCTAAGGTTCAATGCCGTGACGTGGCATTTATAGGTTTTCGCCAGGTAGCGCGCCGCGCCGCCATAACCCGACCCCATGTCCAGCACCTTCATGGTCGAATCGATGACCGGCAAGCTTTCCGCCATGTGCCGTACCGTGCGGTGGGAAGCGGCCGCTATTTCCTCGTTCGCATCCTGGTACAGACCGATATGGATGTCTTCGCCGCCCCAGATATGGAAATAAAAGTTATCGGCGTCTTCGCTGTTGTAATACTCCCGCGCGATTTCGACAACCCTGGCATGCGAGGTGGCTGCACTCATTGATCATCTCCCTGGTACGATTTTTCAGCGATATGAATAAAGAAATCCGGCTCGGCCTCGCGATAGGTTTCCTTGAAATCCCCGTAGGTCGTGACTTTCTGGAAACCAACCTCTTTCATCAGGTTCTGCACATAGGCCTTGCGCAGGGGGAACATGTTCAGGAAAAATTCGGACCGGTCGGGGAAGGTGTACTTGAAACGCGCCAGCGTGTCATCAATATGGTCCGGCTCGGCGCGCACGTTTTCGCCGCAGTAATAATAGTTGTGCGAAGGCTTGATCTGCTTGTCCAGTAGCGCATCGTAATTACGCTGATCCAGCACCAGTACGCCATCGTGGCGTAACGTTGCGTAGTATTCAGCCAGCGACTTGCGCCGATCGTTATCGTCATGCAGATGGGTAAAGGAATTTCCGAGACAGATAACCGCATCGTACAGGTCATGCACATCGCGGTTCAGCCAGCGCCAGTCAGCCTGCACGGTACGCAGGATATAACCGCGTTTGCGGGCATTCTCAAATGCCTTGGCCAACATGGTGGGACTGCCATCCACGCTGGTGACTTCGAATCCCGCGCGCAACAACTGCACTGAGTGAAAACCGGTACCGGTCGCGACATCGAGCACTTTTTTCACGCCCATTTCGCGCAGTTTTTCGATAAAGAATTCGCCTTCGGCTTCGGCTCGACCGTCCCAGTCGATCAGTTCATCCCATTTCTCAACGAAGGAGTGAACGTACTCTTCCTGGTATTTATCGGACTCGCGCACGGCCAATGGATCATCGCCGTAGTCCTGTTGTGTTTTTGTGTTTAACATTATTGATGCTCCCGAGCTGTACCTGTCTGGAGGGAAAACGCGCTATGTTGCGTGCCCATTGAAAACCAAAGATGGTTGCTGGCCTTCCGGTCGCTGACCGGCAAGCTGCGCTTTCCTGTGAATAGCCACCCGGCCAATTACCGTTTTTGTTGTACTGCCAGGTGACAAGGTTTGAAACCGACCCGATGTGAAGGCCGACCCAATCGAGTTAGTTAGTATACTAAATAATATTTTCTTGTCATTTTTGATTTTGGGTGTAAAACGACATATTTATGGCGGTATATCGTCAACTTATTGATTAGGATACGAAGCGTAATGCCACAGGACCCAGCCATCACTGAAAACATACTGATTGCCCTGCGCCGCGTGATTCGCGCCATCGACCAGCATTCCCGCAACCTGGTGCAGAGCCATGGACTGACGGGTCCGCAGGCCCTGCTGCTCACTGAAATCGTGCGCAGCGGCGCAATGACAGGCAGCGAACTGGCGAAACACGCCAGTCTCAGCCAGGCCACCGTGACCGACATTGTGAAACGACTGGAAAACCGCGGCCTGCTGGAACGCACCCGCGACACCCTCGATAAACGCCGCCAGTTATTGAAAGCAACTGTTCAGGGTGAATTGCTGATCAAGCAATCGGTGCCCTTGCTGCAGGATCGCTTTCAGGCACGCCTGACAGAACTCAAGGAGTGGGAACAGACACAGTTGCTCGCATCCTTGCAACGTATTGCTGAAATGATGAATGCTGAAGACCTGGATGCCGCACCGATGCTTACCAGCGGCGCAATCAACGCATCGCCCCAGGCCGTCAAGGAAGTCACCGCGCCACCACCGGCGACGAAGACAGAGTGATCGTCAGTTAGACACATGCTCGGGCGTCAACACGTCTTCGCCGGTCTTTTTGCGAATACCTTCATGCAGTGCCTGTTCGACAATCTCATCCTGCAACCCTGCCTTTGAGCCCACCCAGCTATCCATCACCTTGGCAGCTACCAGGTCACCGCTGACATTGATTGCGGTACGACACATATCCAGAATACGGTCCACGCCCATGATCAAGGCAATACCGGCGGAAGGGATCCCGACACTGTCGAGAATCATGGCGAGCACCACAATGCCCACGCCCGGTGTTGCCGGCGCTCCGATGGAAGCACCGACGGCTGTCAACACGATCAGTGCCATCCCGCCGGCACTGATATCGATGCCGAATACCTGCGCAAGAAAAATCGCCGCCACCCCCTGGTACAGAGCTGTACCATTCATGTTGATAGTCGCACCAAGCGGAATGACAAACTGCGAGATCGAGGGCCTGACCTTGAGCTTTTCCTCTGCTGTCTTGATCGACAGGGGCATTACCGCCGCCGAGCTTGAAGTCGAAAACGCCAGCAGCAATACATCGCGCACGGATTTAATGAAAGCTATCGGGTGCTGCCTGGCAACGAAAAACACAATTAACAGGTAAACAACAAACAGCAGCAGCAAACCGGACAACACCGTAGCGACATAAATGGCCATGCCAAGCAAGGCATCCAGCCCAAGCTTGGAAGTCAGTTGCGCCAGCAGGCCGAACACCGCGATTGGCGCTAGCAGCATGGCCCAGCGCACTACCGTCATACAGACTTCCTGCAATGAACCCAGCAAATCCAGCAGGGGTTTCGATTGCGCCGGCGCCATCATCACCAGCGCGACTCCCATGATCATGGCAAAGATCACCACCTGCAGCATGTTGCTTTCCACCATGGAGTTGATTGGATTCGAAGGCAACAGGGTTACGACTTTTTTCGGCAATTCGTGAATATTGAATTGATGATTGGGCGCTTCTTCCGCCTGCGCCTTGATGGCCCCCATATCGAACTGCAATGTCTGGCTATCGATATAGGTTCCCGGCTTGATCAACAGCGCAAGGGTGATACCTATCACAATCGCCAGTGCCGTGGTAATAACGAAATACACCACGACACGCAGCCCCATCTTGCGCAACTGATCAATGTCTTCGGTAGCCGCCAGGCCGCGGATAATCGAAGCGAACACCAGGGGTATGACAATCATCTGGATTAGCGCCAGGAACAGTTTGCCGGGAAATGCCAGCCAGTCACCAAGGGTTGCGGCACTCGCGGGATCCAGCCAACCGACGCTTGGACCAAGCAGTATCCCGGTCACAATTCCCAGCACCATGCCGATCATGACTTTCAGCCACAGGCGACCGCGCACCAGCGACTGCAGGTAACTGGTCAGGTATTTAAGCGAACGCGGATAAAGTGATTCGATGGCGGCGGCTGGCAGATTGTTGTCATTCATGGTGACGACCTGCGGAAAGATGAAACGGTGGAAATTACCGGTTTACAGACTATACCAATAATCCTGCTTACTATATATTGATAGACCTGTTCCATACAGAAACGCAGCCCCTGGAAAAGCATTCGCGACATGGGAAAAACGCTTAACAAGCCTGTACTAGGCTGGCGAGAATGGCTTGCGCTGCCGGATATCGGTATCAGCGCCATCAAGGCCAAGGTGGATACCGGCGCTAGAACTTCCGCCATTCATGCCTTTTTCGTCGAACCCTTTACCAAGAGAGGCAAGCCCTGGGTCAAGTTCGGGGTGCATCCAAATCAACGCGACACACATAATGAAATCATCTGCAATGCCCCCGTGGTAGACGAACGCTGGGTAACGGATTCCGGCGGACACCGTGAACGACGCTATGTCATCGAAACCATGATCACGGTCGCCGAATACAGCTTTTCCGCTGAGTTCACCCTGACCAATCGCGACTCCATGAAGTTTCGCATGCTGCTTGGACGCACGGCGCTGAAAAAAAACTTCTACGTTGATCCGGCACGCTCCTACTTACTGGGCAAGGCACCCGACAGGAAACATCGGTAGAGATTATGAAAATTGCAATAATGTCCCGCAAGACCAGCTATTACTCCACTCGCCGTCTGGTAGAGGCCGGTGAAGCGCGTGGTCATGAAGTACAGGTCATTGACACGCTGCGCTGCTACATGAACATCGCCACCCATCAACCCGAGATTCACTTTAACGGCGAGGCGCTCAAGGGGTTCGATGCCGTCATTCCGCGTATCGGCGCCTCGATCACCTTTTACGGCACGGCCGTGCTGCGCCAGTTTGAAATGATCGGCGTGTACCCGCTGAATGAATCGGTTGCCATCACCCGCTCTCGCGACAAGCTGCGTTCGCTACAGTTGCTGTCGCGCAAGGGTATTGGCCTGCCCATTAGCGGCTTCGCGCATTCGCCGGACGATATCCAGGACCTGATCAAGATGGTCGGCGGCGCGCCACTGGTCATCAAACTGCTGGAAGGCACCCAGGGGATCGGCGTGGTACTGGCGGAAACCCACAAGGCGGCCGAAAGCGTCATCGAGGCATTCCTGGGTTTGAAAGCCAACATCCTGGTTCAGGAATACATCAAGGAAGCCGGTGGCGCCGACATTCGTTGTTTTGTCATTGGTGATAAAGTCGTCGCCGCCATGAAACGCCAGGCACAGGAAGGCGAGTTCCGCTCCAACCTGCATCGCGGCGGTTCAGCCAGCCTGATCCGCATCACACCCGAAGAGCGCTCCACGGCGGTTCGTGCCGCGCGCGTCATGGGACTGAACGTGGCAGGCGTGGATATACTGCGCTCCAACCACGGCCCGGTCGTAATGGAAGTCAACTCGTCGCCCGGCCTGGAAGGCATCGAAAACGCGACCGGCAAGGATGTCGCGAGCATGATCATTCAGTTCATTGAGAAAAACGCCGAGCCCAACAAAACCCGCACGCGAGGAAAAGGCTAAGCATGCCGAATGGCGGCATTACCATAGGCGGAACCAAGGTCCGTGCCGGCGAGCAGATGACTATTGAACTCCCGGTCGCCAGCCTTTATTCGCATGCCACCCTGAATCTGCCGGTGCAGGTACTTTGCGGCAAGCGTAGCGGCCCCTGCCTGTTCGTCAGTGCGGCCATCCACGGCGATGAAATCAATGGCGTGGAGATCATTCGTCGCCTGTTGCGCATGAACCTGATGAAAAAAATGCGCGGCACCCTGCTCGCCATTCCCATCGTGAATGTCTACGGTTTTGTGCATCATTCACGCTACCTGCCGGACCGGCGCGATCTCAATCGCTCCTTTCCGGGTTCGGAAAAAGGCTCCATGGCCGCGCGATTAGCCGATCTGTTTATGAATGAAATCGTCAAAAAAAGCGACTTCGGAGTCGACCTGCATACCGGCGCGATTCACCGCGACAACCTGCCACAGATTCGCGCCAACCTTGACGATGAAAGAACACTGAAACTCGCGCACGCCTTTAATGTGCCGGTGTTACTCAATTCAGACTTGCGGGATGGTTCGCTACGCGAGGCGGCCGATGAACTGGGCATTCCGATTGTGCTGTATGAGGCCGGCGAAGCATTACGCTTCAATGAAAAGGCCATTCATGCCGGCGTGAAGGGAATTGTCTCGGTGATGCGGGAACTGGGCATGCTGCCCAGGGCAAAGCGACCGGGACCGCACAAACCCGCCATGGTCGCACGTTCCAGCAGCTGGATCAGGGCCGGCCGCAGCGGTATTCATCGGGCCACGGTCGCCCTGGGCGAGCGCGTCAACAAGGGCCAGATACTGGGATTCATTTCCGACCCCTTTGGCAGCCAGGAGCTGGAAGTCAAAACCAACTGCGCGGGGATCGTGATTGGAAAAAACAATCTGCCCTTGACCAATGAAGGCGAGGCTCTCTTTCATATCGCCCGCTTTGAATCCCATTCCGAAGCCCATAGCGCTATCGAGGCCTTTCAGGCGGACAACCACCCAATCGATCCGGCACTGGCTTCCGAACCGCCAATTGTGTAATCACGAATCCGGCAATTCGACCGGCAATAAACGTCGTAGTGCATCACTCAACTCGGCATTCGACGCGTACAACACGCCCCGATGATTCATAAACAGGGATTCCGCGCGATTCAGCGCCAGCGGCTGCCCTGTATAATCACTGGCACTGGCGCCGCATTCATTAAAGATCGCCGCCGTCGCCGCAAAATCCCACAGGCAACCGCCACCTTCCTGCGCCTTCGGAAATTTAAAATAACAAGCGGGCGAATGTTCCAGCACCCGTAGCGCATTAATCACGCCGCCGTCACCCGCCAGCGTTTGCACTTCGTCAAACCCTCGCGCTTTGGCCAGCGCATTCACGCCCTGCATCACCCAGGGATAATATTCGCGCTCATCGAATCCCTGATCGTATACCAGCGTGAATGCATTATTTTGCCTGGCATCGTTCAGGGGCTGCCAAGAATCGCCCTGACGAAAAGCACCACCACCGCGCACGGCGGAATACATCACATCCGCCACCGGGTCATACACCACGCCAATCAATGGCGTACCGTCGTTTGCCACCAGTGCAATCGAGACTGAATACCCGGGCCGGGCATTGATAAAACCCAACGTGCCATCCAGCGGGTCAACACACCAGAAGGCATCCTTGATAAGGCGTGAGCGGTCATCGCCACTCTCTTCCGTTAATAACGCCAGGTCATACTCTTCACAGCTAGACGATAACGCGGCACGGAGCATGGCATCTGCCTTCAGGTCCACCTCCGTGACCACCTGCGCCGCGATGTTGCTGCCAGCGTCTTTATGCAGAACTTCGTGTTGCCTTGAGGCCGACGCCTGGATGTAAACCCCGGCCTCGCGCGCCGCCGTCATAGCGGTATGTAACAAGCTTTGCAGACTGTCGCGATCAAATCGCATTTATGAAGTCCCCATGCGCAACTCGATCCAGCACCTCCCGGGCCAATCGTTCGCTATAACCGTGTATCTTCCAGTGTCCCGGACTCCAACCCTTGACGAAGCGATGAAAGTCCGTCCAGGCAACCGGGTATAAATTGCGCCATTCTGCTTCCAGCGCAGCGACATCAATCGCTATACCACGCGATTCGATAGCTGCTTGCAATGCCGTGAAATAAAAATCCAGCAACGCTCGCTCTTGTTGCTCGCATTCATCCTCATACAGGCAACTACCGATAAAGTAAGCAACGTCTTTCATGCCACAACCACCGCCGACATATTGAAAATCAACGGCCGCAACCTGTTTGCTGTCTGCGGAAAAACAGAAATTGGCCAGCTTGGCATCGCCGTGCACGATAGTCTGGAATTTTGCATTGTTTAACAGCGCATCAATATCGCCCGCCGCTGCCTGCAACGCGCGGTCTTCCAGCGCTTCAAGCTCATCCGGGCGCGTAGCAAGATGCCAGTAGGTACCGGTTTCCCACAAGCCTGTCGGCGCCCGCCCAAGAAATGTTGCATGAAAATTCGCCAGCCAGCTTAAACAGGCCTGCATACCTTCAGGTGAAACGCTTTGTTTGCGAAGCGAAAAACCACTGGCATCCAGATCCTCGAAAACCAGCAGAAATTCATCTTCATGCGACTCCAGCGCCAGGCATTGCGGAATCCGGCAGTGCTCGTCGCATTGAGTAGCCCAATCACGATACCAGGCCGTCTCCACCTGGTAGGACCTGATCTTGCGCTGATGGGAAATATCCGTATTCCAGCCACGCGGATGATTGTGCCGATCCGGTAACTGCACATGCTTGACGACAACCCGCTCATGCTCGGCACCGCGCAATCCGTAACGTACAATCTTGCCGTAACCGCTCCACAGCGACTGGATATCCTCGAGGTGAGAAAGCTCTGATGCGCCAGTAGCTGCCTTGATTTTTTCTTGAAAGCTCTGCTTCATTACCTGAATTGCCCGGTAGCGGTTAGGCGACAACTTGCTGAACCAGCGTGCCCCTGGATATCCCGTTTACTCGATAACAGATTTTCATCTTCCGGCGCCAGTTGCAATGCGCGCTCTATCGCCTGAACAGCCTGAACGCGACAACCCAGTTGCATCAGGTTATAAGCATGATTATTCCAGCCATCGGTATCGGCTGGATATAAGCGCGTGAGTTTCGTGAACAGCGGATGTGCCTGTTGGTAGCGCTGTTGCAGGTAATAGAAATTACCTAACGCCAGCAACAGGATTCGTTCATCTGGCCAGGCCCGGTAGGTGGACAGGTAAACCGCTTCCGCCGCGTCCAGCTTTCCCAGAATCTCCAGGTCATGCGCCGCCTCTATGAGTGGTATGGGCGCCGCTGTCGCGGGAAGTCGATCAGGCGGCAGGATAACAATGGCCCAGTGACTGCTGCGTTTCCAGGTATTCTCGAATGCGGTAAAGCTGGTCACCCAGCGACGCTCTTTTGCCGAGCGCAGGATGATTTCGCGCCTATCCAGGTCATAACCAATCACCACGGCATAGTGCCATTGCGGCAGCCAGTCGAATGACAGGTTTTGCAACACCAGCACCGGATGCCCGGCAGCAATCTCACGCAGCAGCTGACTTAACCCATCTTCCAGAGGATAGGTTAGCAATCCCTGCCCTCGCGCAAAGGCAATCACCTCGGGCGCAATACTGCCTTTACGTGCGGGGAGGTAAACATAAGGCGATATCTGTTCGGGTGTAAATGTAACGCCCAGGTGATTCAGCATGGTCGCCAACGCCGCGGGCGCGCATTGATAAGCCTGTTGCGGGTAAAAGGGTACGCTCTCAAGTTCGACCCGGCGCGGCAACTCGGCCGGATCGTTTGCATCCGGCATGAGCGGCGCATGACTGCAGGCGGCCAGAAAACATAATAAAAGGCCCAGTACCAGGTACTGGGCCTGAGGGGGGATCAAACGCCGCACTATCTCACGGGGTGAACGAAGGAGAAGATGTCCGTCGCGCCAACCGCATCCGTAATAATGAACACGATAAAGATCAGCACAATCGCACCCAGCACGCCCTCGCCTGCCGGCGCTGCGCTCAATTGCTGATTCAACTGTGAAATTTCAACCGGCGTAAGATTGTCAATCCGCGCATCCACCATTTCGGGTGTTACACCCATTGACAGCATTTTTGCCTTTACGTCTTCCTGGGCCATCAGGCTTTTGAGTTCCTGACGATCAAACTGCAGCTGCTCTTTCTGCAACTGGCTTTGTGTTGAAACCAGGGCCGCCTGCAACGGCAACGTCACCATACTGAACAGGGAGAAAATCAGGAGCACAGCCATCTTTTTCATTGTAAACCTCCGAACTGAAACGAGAGAAAAACGATGCAAATAATGTATCAGTACCAATTAGCCGTCACCAGCAAATTTTACTGTGTTTTTCTGGCACGGCGGCAACCCCGTCGCGAACTGCACCGACACCGCCAATTCTACACCTTCCCGGGTTCGGCCCGCAGTAATCCAGGGCGACAGCCTGGCGAAATTCCTGTCCTGGTTGCGGTATAATCTTCATTCATTTCCACACCTTTGTAGTTACCGGCATGACCGTATTACCCAAAATCTCAATTGAATTTTTCACCGACATTCTCTGTATCTGGGCCTATGGCACCCAGGTCTGGCTAGACGAGCTAAAAAAAGACTTCCCCGGCCAGATCGATATCCATTACCGCTTCATCCCCCTGTTCGCGGCTACCTGCCAGCGTATGCAGAGCGAATGGGGTCACCGGGGCGGTTATAAAGGCTTCAATCACCATCTACACGGCATCATCCAGCAATGGGACCATGTCGAATTGCACCCGGAAGTATGGCTGAACGACCCACCATCAACTTCGCTCAAGGCCCATCTGTACCTGGTTGCGCTACGGAAACTGCAGGAATGCGGTCAAATCTCGCGCGAACCGCATGCGGAATTCAGTAATCGCAGTTATATCGAGGAAGCCGTCTGGCGTCTGCGCTGCGCCTTTTTCCAGCATGCGCGGAATATCGCCAGGGATGAGGTTCTGGATGAGATTTTTACCGAGCTTGGCATCCCGCTGGCCGAGGTTCACGCCATGATCGCCAGTGGCGACGCCTATGCCTGCCTGCACCTGGACAATGAAGCCAAACACAGCAACAACATCCCCGGCAGTCCGACCATGATATTCAACGCCGGGCGCCAGCGCCTGTATGGCAACGTCGGCTATCGCATCCTGGAAACCAACATCCGCGAATGCCTGACCAATGAACGCGTCGGCGATGCGAGTTGGTGCTAATTCACATTTTTTAATTTTTACCGGCCACACTTATTCCAAACCGGGCCGATAAACCTGATAATGCGCTGCTTTCGTTCCCCAGCCGCTACAGGCCTGTATGTTCCGCTTTAATCTGATCATCGCCACCATCATTGCCGCCGTGACGGTCACGCTCTGGGCTTACATTAACCGCCCGGAAAGCGAGCCCGCCTGGCCGGCCGTGATTCCCGGTTTCTGCTTTTCACCCATGCAGCAGGACGATGACCCCACGGATAACCGCTGGCCGACGATCGAAGAAATCGACGCCGACCTGGCCCTGCTGGCCGGCAAAACCCACGCGGTGCGTACCTACAGCGTGCAGGGTGCCTTTGGCGAGATTCCCGCGCTGGCGCGCAAGTACGATATCAACGTGGCCATAGGCGCCTGGATTGGTCCAAACGCGGCCGAGAACGCCGCCGATGTGCAGCGCCTGATCAAAATCGCCCATGCCAACCGGCGCAACGTGGTACGCGCACTGGTGGGCAACGAAGTGTTACTGCGCAAGGATCAGCCGGTAGAAACCCTGATTCACTATATCCGCTGGGCAAAGTCCGAACTGGGTATGCCGGTCGGCACCGCCGAACCCTGGCATATCTGGCTGGAACATCCGGAACTGGCCAGGGAAGTGGATTTCCTGGGCGTGCATATCCTGCCCTACTGGGAAGGCGCGAATATCGACTACGCGGTGGATTTCGTGGTCGAGCGCATGAATGAACTCAAGGCCGCCTATCCGGACAAACCGATCGTGATTACCGAAGTGGGCTGGCCAAGCCGTGGACGAACACGTGGCGAAGCCGAGGCCTCGGTGGCCAACGAGGCGGTATTCCTGCGCCGTTTCCTCAACCGCGCCGAGCAGGAAGACTATACCTATTACGTGATGGAGGCCTTCGACCAGCCGTGGAAGGTCAAGATCGAAACCGGCGTCGGCGCCTACTGGGGCGTATACGATACACACCGCGAACCCAAGTTCGAGTTCACCCAGCCGATTGTCGAAATCCCGCACTGGCGTGAACTGGCCACCATTTCAGTGGTGCTGGCCGGGGTAGTGTTCGCGCTCTTACTGATCGATGCGCGCACCCTGAACAAGCGCGGTCGCGGCTTCCTTGCCATCGTCGCCTACCTGCTCACAACCGCACTGGTGTGGATGGTGTACGACTACCTGCAGCAATACCTGTCATGGAGCGCCATCATTGTCGGTATCCTGATGTTGATCAGCGGTATCGGCGTCATCGTGGTCGTACTGGTGGAAGCGCATGAATGGGCCGAGGCGCTGTGGGTGCATAGCCGCCGTCGCGCGATTGCGCCGCAACCGGTACCGGACGAACGCCTGCCGATGGTGTCCATCCATGTTCCGGCCTACAACGAACCGCCGGAGATGATGATCGAGACGCTGAACGCGTTGGCGAAACTGGATTATCCCCGCTTCGAAGTACTGGTGATCGACAACAACACCAAGGACCCGGCGGTCTGGCAACCGGTCAAGGCGCACTGCCAGTCGCTCGGTGAACGCTTCCGTTTCTACCATGTGGACCCGCTATCCGGCTTCAAGTCGGGCGCACTCAACTATGCGCTGAAACGCACCAGCTCAGACGCAACCGTAATCGGCGTTATCGACAGCGACTACCAGGTAGAACCGAACTGGCTGCGTGACCTGGTGCCGCAATTCGAACGCGACAACATCGCCGTGGTGCAGGCACCACAGGATTATCGCGACGCTGGCGAGAATGCCTTCAAGGCCATGAGCTACGCCGAATATCGCGGCTTCTTCTATATCGGCATGGTGACGCGCAACGAACGCAATGCCATCATCCAGCATGGCACCATGACGCTGGTGCGGCGCAGTGCGCTGAAAAAAGTTGGCGGCTGGAGCGAATGGTGCATCACCGAAGATGCGGAACTGGGACTGCTGATCTTCCGCGAAGGGCTGGAAGCGGTGTATATCCCGAAGAGTTACGGCAAGGGACTCATGCCCGATACCTTCCAGGGCTATCGCAACCAGCGCTTCCGCTGGGCCTATGGCGCGGTGCAGATCATTCGCCACCATATAAAGGATCTGTTCGGCCTGAACGGCGGCAAACTCACGGCCGGCCAGCGCTACCACTTTGTCGCCGGCTGGCTGCCCTGGATCGCCGACGGCATCAATCTGCTGTTCAACCTGCTGGCGCTTGGCTGGAGCCTGGCCATGCTGCTTAACCCGACCATGTTTGACCCACCGCTGATCATCTTCTCTGCCCTGCCGCTGGCATTGTTCAGCTTCAAAGTGGCGAAAGCAATCTATCTGTACCGCGGCGCGCGCATCGTCAGCACGACGCAGCAAACCCTCGCGGCTTCACTGGCGGGCCTGGCGCTGTCGCATACAATCGCACGCGCTATGTGGCAAGGCGTCTTCACCCGGAACCTGCCCTTCATGCGCACGCCCAAGCTGGAGCGCGCCAGCGCATTGATACGGGCACTGGCGGCGTCCTGGCAGGAAGGGTTGTTAATGCTGATACTCTGGAGCATGGCCGGATTGCTTGCGCTGCTGCGCTATGAAGAAGGCACGCTTGATCTGCTGCTGTGGATTATCGTGATGCTGGTGCAGTCCGTGCCCTACCTGGCGACAATCATCGTGTCCGTGATCAGCGCATTCCCGAAGCTTCCGGCGCGGTTGATCTGTCGGGGATTCTGCAAGGAAGGACAACCGGAAGGCAAAGCGGTAGAGAATTAACTCACGCCTGCCATACCCCGTAACCTTCCTCGCGCAGACCGATCGCCAGCTCAATTTCCATCTCGACTGCGCCCTCGTACGGCATCGGGTTATACATCTCGTATAACTCGGGCATCAGCCGCAAACCATACTCGCGCACAAAGCGATTGGACTGAATACCGGCCTTGTGTTTATCGAAGCGAATATCCGGATCGAGCCCGGTCATGCCAACATAAACGCACGGCTTGCCGTATTCGTAATCAGGATTACAGCGCCTGAATTTGGATTCATAAAGCACGTCATCCGAGAGTTCGACGACGTAGACATTGTGATGATGACGGCTGGGCATCGTTCTCAGTTATCGGGACTGCTTTCTGCGCCTTCTGCGTGGCGCGGGCGTACAAAGACATTCGATCAACCGTTCAACCTGCTGAATACAACAGCCAGCTCCTGTCGCCGCATAGGTCTGTTTCTGTACTTCTTCAACCGTTGTCGCGCCATTAACAATCGCGTTTATGACATCCCTCTTGATTACATCCATACAGGTACAGAGATTTCTATCCAGATCCCGTTTGAGAATAGAAGGCAATCTATCAATCGGTTTGTTACCAGGTTCTGCTTCCAAAGTATTAATCTGCCTTATCCAGTTTTTCAGTCAAACTGACCACTCTCGCCGTTACATACATCGTCAGGATGACGGCAGCGGCAAAGGCATACAAACCCGCCCGCATCTCCACGCTCGCAATGGCGCCGAGTTTCACCGCCACCACCAGCACCGCAACCACAAAGACGTCCAGCATGGACCACTTCCCATACAAATGCATCCAGTGCAGATAGCGCTTGAAATTAGCCGTATCCTTCGCTTTATCACTCAGCAGTTTTAGCAATACGCCGATCTTGAGAAAAGGCACAACGACACTAAACCCCGTTATCACGATAAACAGGAACAGCTGACCTTCCTGCAACAGGGCCACTGTACCGCTTAATACTGAGAAGGTATTTTCAACCAGCATAAACTTTTTCAGCGTAATGATGGGCGCGACCAGCCCAACACCGAGCAATATAGTGTTGACAGCCAGCACTATTCTTAATCTTCTTGCTTCAAGCGGGAAATAAGATGCAATAGTCACTTTTTATTCACAAACAAATCACCAAACACCCGGCAATAACCGATAACGTGTTTTTTTAGCATACTCTGAATACCCTTCCAGCTCAGCCTGCAGAACACGATCCTCAAAATAAGTACGCACAATGAGCATTAAGCCCAGCAAGGAGGAAAGCAATAAACCATAGCGCGAACCCAATGCCACCGGCATCGCGAACAACAACAGGATGGCAATGGTGTACATTGGATGGCGCACAATAGCGTACGGCCCTGTGGTGATAACCTTGTGTTCTCGCGCTTTGTCAATTTTTACAACCTGCGCCAGAAAGGTGTTTTCTCGCATCACCCAACCCAACGCGACAAAACAGGGCACGTGAATGATAATCGCGAACCATCGCATCCACAGCGGTAACGGCTCGGACCACCCATAACGAACCACATCAAAACCCGGCACAACATAAAGCCCAATCGCAGCAACAAAAAACAACAGCATAATAACCTTATCCCAGGATTTCTGCTCTTTACTAATCGGGAAGAATTTCAGGCGCTCGGCGAGCAAGGCAGGATCATGCCGCAAAAGATAAACTGTCAACGCAATACCATAAACCGACCAGATCAAGATAACGGCCCAAGCCTCCCACCAATCGAGAGTACCCGCTGGCCAAAGCAACGCCACCGCAAAGAACACAAGGCGGAATATCGCGCTGAGCCAGAGTTTAAGGGGGCTGGATGCATCCATGCCGTAAGTATATTACATAGGGCCATAGGAACTTACGACCATGGTTGATCTGATAACGCAAGGCCTAACGAATTATTAGAAACAACCTTTTTTACGGTGTTCTTCTAGATAACTCTTATGCGGATAATACGATGATGGCAATGTAATTTTAATTCCTTCTTTTTTAAAGAGATACGTTTTCGCACTGTCGCTCGTGACGATACTGCCCAAACATTCTCACAATCATCAAATCCGAATGACTTAACCCCTAACATCTGACTTAATAAATCCAACGATCTAACATAAGATGAAGCTTTACCACTTCCATCCACATTAGAAGCACGCAAATATTGCGTATAAACCTCTTTGTTATCTTGCATTATTCAGCTTCACTTTTCGCAGCAATATTTCTATATGACAACTGATGGTGAATTTGGGAGATAACCACGTCACTGGCTTTCCATAGAACCCCTTCGGGCCTGATTTATTTACTCACTTGTCTTCCCACGGCCCAAAACCAATAGGACGCTTCTTATTCGGTTCCGACGGTGTCATCAGTTCGCGGATGGCATTAATTAATCCAGCTATTGCTTGGTCATGACTAGCTACTTTGTGCTCCAACTCATTCAGCTTCTGCCGAATTTCAGTATGCGCCATCGCCATCTCGCGGAGTTTCACAAAGGCTCTCACCACGAAGACACTAACTTCAACGGCACGAGGAGAATTCAACACAGAAGCAGCCATAATGGCACCATGCTCGGTAAATACTCGAGGTATGGAACGACGCCCACCGTGGCGACTAACCTCTTTACTTGAGGTCGCAATTTGCGACCTCAATTCTGCAACTTCCTGATTTTTCAGTTTAAAAGAAAAATCCTCAGGAAAACGATCAGCATTACGTTGAACCTGTTCATTCAAACGCTTGGTGGTCACGCCATACAGCCTGGCCAAGTCGGAATCAAGCATAACTCGTTTCCCGCGAAAGGTATAAATCCGCTCTTCGATAAGCTCAAGCGGGAGATTGTCCGTATGCTTATCTATCATCTCCAACTCCTTTTGGATCGTTATCTCAATGTAGGCAATCCATTTGCCAGGTTAAATATAATCGCATCACCACGAACTGATTGCTATCCTCCGCCCCCATGCAAACAGACGTAATCATCATTGGCGCAAGCGCCTCCGGTTTAATGTGCGCTATCGAGGCGGGCAAGCGCGGTCGCCGCGTGGTGGTGCTGGACCATGCCAACAAGGCCGGGAAGAAGATCCTGATGTCCGGCGGCGGCAAATGTAATTTCACCAATTACACAGTAAGCAGCGAGAACTACATTTCCCATAACCCGCATTTCTGCAAGTCGGCACTTAGCCGTTTTACCCAGTGGGATTTTATCGCCATGGTCGACAGCCACCAGATTCCCTGGCATGAGCGCGATCATGGTCAGCTATTCTGTAACGAAAGCGCGAAAGACATTCTCAACATGCTGCTGGCGGAATGCCGCAAGGCAAAGGTCGAGATCCAGCTAAACTGTCTGGTGACACAGGTAAGCAAATCGGGTGACGGCTTTGTGATTGAGACCTCGAAAGGCGCCTATGAAGCGGAAGCCTGCGTCATCGCCAGCGGCGGGCTGTCGATTCCCAAGATGTGCGCCACCCCGTTCGGTTACCAGGTAGCGGAACAATTCGGCCATCATATCCAACCGACCCGCGCGGGGCTGGTACCCTTCACCCTGCACACGCATGACAAGGAGCGTTTTGCGGCATTGACTGGTATTGCGGTCGACAGCCTGGTCAGCAATGAGCGGATTTCATTTCGGGAAAACATCCTCTTCACCCATCGCGGTCTGAGCGGCCCGGCGATTCTGCAGATCTCGTCTTACTGGCAACCGGGCGAGGCGGTGACCATTAACCTGCTACCGGATATGGATCTTGCGGTTTACCTGAAAGAACGTCATGGACAGAATCCACAAAGCAAACTGAAAACGGCGCTGAATGAGCTGCTACCCAAACGCCTGGTAACCGCCATGATTGACGAGACCTTGCTGGATAAACCCTTGCAGGAAATCGCACAGAAACAGTTCACTGAGATCGCCACGCAGTTACAGCAATGGCAGCTCAAACCCAATGGCACAGAAGGCTACCGCACGGCCGAGGTGACACTGGGCGGCGTGGATTGCAATGAACTCTCATCGAAAACCATGGAATCCAGCCTCGTACCGAAGCTGTATTTCATCGGCGAGGTCGTGGATGTCACCGGCTGGCTGGGCGGCTATAACTTCCAGTGGGCCTGGTCGTCCGGCTGGGTATGCGGGCAGGTCGTTTAATTATTCAGCTTCTGACTTAAGAGAACGAAAGGCTTCCAGCGCCCGTTCGCGCGAGGCCTTCAAATCGACAACAGGCTTCGGATAGTTTTTTCCCAGCACCACGCCAGCCTCTTTCAATACCGACTCGGGCGCCTCCCAGGGCTTGAACAGGTACTTGTCCGGCAGCGCTTTCAATTCGGGCACATACTGTCTTGTGTATTGGCCATCCGCATCAAATTTCTCTCCCTGCGTTACCGGGTTAAAAATGCGAAAGTAGGGTGCTGCATCCGCGCCACAACCCGCCACCCATTGCCAGCTGGCGCTATTGTTCGCCAGATCAGCATCAAACAGGCAATCCCAGAACCAGGCCTCGCCTTCCCGCCAGTTGAGTAACAGATTCTTTACCAGAAACGAACCGACAATCATGCGCACCCGGTTGTGCATGTATCCTGTTTGCCAGAGTTCACGCATCCCGGCATCGACAATAGGGTAGCCCGTCATCCCCTGTTGCCATGCACGCAGATGCTTGCTGTTCTTCTTCCAGGGAAAACGATCGAACTTATTCTGCAGATTATCAGCAGGCAATGCTGGAAAATGATAGAGCAGTGAATACGAAAACTCGCGCCAGCCCAGTTCACTCTGAAAGGTGTCGATATTGTTATCCTGTTCGCGCTGCAACGCAGCTGCCCACACCTGGTGCGGCGAGATCTGTCCAAAATGCAGATAAGGCGATAATCGCGATACACCCTGCACGGCCGGAAAGTCTCGCCCCGCTTTGTAACGCGCAAGACGGTCATTCATGAACCCGGTGAGTGTTGCCTGTGCGCCCGTCTCGGAAATATCCCAGTGCTGCAGCATCGGTCGATCCCAGTCAATTGCGGGCAACAGGCCAAGATCGTCGATTGCGAGAGATTCGATCGATGCACGAGCGAACGACAGCTTTTCCGGTTTCGGCAGTGGTTGCCGCGGCGGCGCTGATGCGGAAAGACAGCCCTTGCGATAGAACGGCGTAAAGACCTTGTAGGGAGTACCGTCTTGCTTCAGGACAGCCCAGGGCTCCCATAACAGACTGGCATTGAAACTCTGCACCTCGACACCTTCCGACGACAGAGACTCCTTGATCGCTTTATCGCGCTTAATCCGCCAGGGCTCGTAGCAGCGGCTCCAGTACACCGCATCCACATCGAGTTCCAACACCAACTTCCGCAAGATTTTCCGGGCATCGCCTCGAAAGCAGCGCAACCTGCCCTTCAGGGATTGATTGAGATCGGTCAGCGCGTGATGCAACCAGACCCGGCTGGCGTCACCCATGGCGTGATCACCGGCATTGACATCATCGAGAATATACACAGGCAGGATTGAGCCATTTGCAGCAGCAGCGGCAAGGGCTGGATTATCCTCAATGCGCAAATCCTGGCGAAACCAGACAATCTTCATCAAGCCGCTCCATCAGTCCTCGCCGTCTGTGGGTTCCCCGGACTGCTTTGCTTTACCCTCGCGAAGTCGACCCCGGTATTTGCCGCGCGCGAGCGCCTGCATATCCTCGACCGTGTCGCGTTCATCGAGAATTTCGCGCCCCAGCAGCGTTTCAATCGCATCTTCCAGCGTCACCACCCCCGCTGTCTGCCCGAATTCATCCTCGACCAGGAACAGGTGCAGGCGATGCTTGATAAACATATCCAGTAATTGCTGTACCGGCAGTTTTTCCGAAACACGCATGATCGGTTTGGCGAATTGCCGGATTGAGTCCTTGCCGTGACCGCTACGCTCTGCTTCAAACAAATCGGCACGAATCACCTTGCCGGTGATGTCGTCGAAATCTTCGCCATAAATCGGAATACGTGTGAACTGCCGGGTGCCGTGCTCATTCAAGGCGTCCGTAACAGTGATATCCTGCTGCAGCATATGCACCACGCTGCGTGGCGTCAGGATTTTCTCGGTCGTGATCTCGCGCAGACTCAGCATATTGGCGAGGTATTCATTTTCCTGCGAAAACAGAGTGCCATCCCGATGCCCCAGCGACGCCAGCGCGATGATTTCCTCGCGGGTGATCTCGTTCTCGCTCTTGTCGCTGAATAATTTCGTCAGCCGGGTTGAAATCCACACCAGCGGATAAACCAGTTTCACCAACCAGGCAATGATGTACGCGGAAGGCAGCGCCAGTAACCGCCAGAAAGTTGCACCCAGCGTCTTGGGTATGATCTCGGAGAAGTAGAGAATTGCCAGTGTCAGCAACACGGCGATCAGTGTCTCCCATTCCTTGCCAAAAACCTGCAAGGCCTGGGAACCAACACCGGCGGCTCCCATGGTATGCGCAAACGTGTTCAATATAAGGATGCTGGACAGCGATTCATCGAGGCGATTTTTAACATTCGCCAGTCGCTTTCCCGCGCGTGGATGGTCTGACTGGGCGGTCTCCACATAGCTGGGAGTCACGGACAACAACACCGCTTCCAGAATAGAACACATAAAAGACACGCCAATGGCAATAGCCAGGTAAATCAGCAGCAGAGTCATGGTTTCATCCGAATATCAGCTTCGGGCCCTAATTTATCACTAGTACCCTCACATTACATGAAGATGGCGCCCTTTGGACACTCCCTATTGGGTTTTTTCTATGCCGTGTTATGATCACTCCGTGTCTTCGCCAGTTTCCAAAACCACGTCATGTACGAACAAGTTTCCCATTCGCTACTGAACCATATTCTGGATGAGTTAAAGCCGGATATCCGCCGCGCGGACCTGCGCCATTTCTATACCCGCCTGGGCGCCAATTTCTATGGTATCTATTCGTTGTTCAAACACCTCTACGGTGAGCGGGATGATTTCGAGCAGCAGATGATTCACCTGGTCGAGGTCATGGCGTGCCAATACATTGCGCGCATGAGCGAACTGAAACAGCTGGATGTTATCCGCGAAAACAACCACAACTGGTTTCTTAGCCAGGAAATTGCCGGCATGGCACTGTACTCCGATGGTTTTGCGGTCAACCTGAAAGGTCTTCAGGAAAATGTGCGCTACTTTCAGGAACTGGGCGTCAACATGGTGCATGTCATGCCAATCCTGAAATGTCCGCAGGGCGCCAGTGACGGCGGCTATGCCGTCAGTGATTTCCGTGACGTCGATGATCGCGTTGGCACACTGGACGATTTACGCGGTGTCGCCGACGAAATGCGCAAGCGCGGCATTCTGCTCACCCTGGACGTGGTCGTGAACCACACTTCCGACGAACATGACTGGGCAGTGCGTGCTCAGGCCGGCGACGAAAAATACCAGGCGTATTACTACACTTTTGATAATCGTTATATCCCGGACATGTTCGAGGAAACCATGCCGGAGATTTTCCCGGAGACCGCGCCGGGTAACTTCACCTACAACGACAAGATGAACAAGTGGGTGATGACGGTTTTCAACAACTACCAGTGGGATCTGAATTACAGCAATCCGGCAGTCTTCATTGAAATGCTGGATATTGTCCTGTTCTGGGCCAACCAGGGCGCGGATATCGTGCGGCTGGACGCCGTGGCTTTTCTCTGGAAAAAAATCGGCACCACCTGTCAGAACGAACGCGAGGCCCACCTCATCCTGCAATTAATGAAGGATTGCTGCCAGGTCACCGCACCGGGCGTGCTTTTTATCGCCGAGGCCATTGTCGCCCCGGTCGAGATCACCAAGTATTTCGGCGAAGATGCCATCATCGCCAAGGAATGCGAGATTGCCTATAACGCGACCTTCATGGCGCTGATGTGGGATGCGGTTGCCACCAAGAACTGCAAACTGCTAAACAAGGGTGTACAGAACCTGCCGCATAAGCTGGATCGCGCCACCTGGCTGAATTACGTGCGCTGCCATGATGATATCGGTCTGGGCTTTGCGGATACCGATATCATCCAGGCGGGCTACTCACCTTCGGAACACCGTAAATTCCTGTTGGATTATCTGACGGGCGAATACGATGCCTCTCCCGCGCGCGGCAGGCCCTTTGGCAAGAATGACAAAACCGGCGATGCACGCATCTCCGGCTCGCTGGCATCTCTCGCCGGTCTGGAAAGCGCCCTGGAATCCGGTGACGAGACGCTGATCCAGCAAAGCATAGACCTGATCCTGCTACTGCACAGCATGATCATGTCGTTCGGCGGCATTCCGCTGATTTATTACGGCGATGAAATCGGCACCCTGAATGACTATAGCTATCTGGATGACGGTAATAAAACCCACGACTCACGCTGGATGCATCGCCCACGGATCGACTGGGAAAAAGCCGAGCGCCGCAAGCAACTGGGCTCGGTGGAACAACGCATCTTCAACGGCATACAGAAAATGATTGCCGTAAGGCGTAGCACGCCGGCCTTCGCCGATTTCAATAATCGCGAACTGGTCGAAGCCAGCGACCCGCATTTATTTGCCTTCATCCGCAGCAACCCCATGCAGATGGGCGATCATGTGCTGGTAGTGGGTAACTTCGATGTCACGCCCCGCTTCATCAGCATCAAGGAATTATCCCGCTACGGTTATCGGGATTACGCCTGCCTGCAGGATCTTTATTCCGGTGAATCCCCGACCTTCTTCAATGACCGTCTGGTAATCCCGCCGCACCGCTTTTACTGGCTGACCGACCGCCGGCTGTAACGCTTAAACCGGACAGCGTATCAGTCGTGGGCGATTGGCTTGTCGGTGAACAGAAAGTCCTTTAACTCATGATCGAAAGCCGGATCCTTGCGGCGGATCCATTCCAGCACCATGGCCGCATGTTCCTTTTCCTCGTCGCGATTATGCGCAAGGATTTTTTTCAGCTCTTCATCCTTACAGGTATCCACGCGCTGGTTATACCAATCCACGGCTTCAAGCTCTTCCATCAAGGATACAATCGCCTTGTGCATATCCTTCGTTTCATCTGAAAGCTGATCAACGGGTTCATGGTAGCCTTCACTCGACATAGCTGTTATCTCCGATCATCAATCCGCCTCTATAACTATACAGAATCAGCGGGTATTCAACATGTAAACTTCGATTATTTACCATAACCGCATGTCGGTAAATAACCACGGAAAAAACAGGCCCAACCCGGAACTCGAACAGGGACTGCAAAACCTGATCCGTCCCTTTCAGCAGTTCATCAATAACCAGAAAACAGGCAGTTTACTGTTACTGGCGAGCACGCTGCTTGCGCTGATAATCGCCAACTCACCGCTACACTTTCAATATGAAAACCTGATCGCATTGCCACTGGGCCTGCTCATAGACAGCACACATTACGCCATGAGCCTGCACCACTGGATTAACGATGGACTCATGGCTCTGTTCTTTTTCGTCATTGGCCTGGAAATCAAGCGCGAGATGCTGGCTGGCGATTTGCGTGATCCCGCCAACTCGATCCCGGTGATTGCGGCGGCCATCGGCGGCATGACAATCCCTGCCCTGATTTTCTACATGCTCAATGTCGGCAGCCCGACGCTTCAGGGCTGGGCCATACCCATGGCGACAGATACCGCCTTTGCAATCGGGCTGTTATCCCTGCTTGGCAACAGAATTCCCTACGGCCTGATCAGTTTCATCCTGGCGCTGGCCATCATCGACGACATCGGCGCTGTCATGGTGATAGCCCTGTTCTACTCCGACACCCTTTCTCAGTTCCACATAATACTGGCGGCCGGACTGCTGATCCTGTTGGCACTGGGTAATCGTGCCGGAGTAAGACACCCCTTGTTCTATTTTCTGCTGGGCGGCATGGTCTGGCTCGCCATGCTGGGCTCCGGCCTGCACGCGACGCTGGCCGGTATCCTGGTTGCCTTTACCGTACCCGCCCGACCGGCTCACAGCAGTCGACACTTTCTGGCGGAAAGCATCAGGCTGCTAAAGCGGTTCCGTGAAATCGAGCGCCAGCAACAAAGCCCTTCCATTCTTGAAGAACAACGCCAGCACGAGCTAGCGGTTAACTTGAGCCGCACTGCCGAACAGGCCACTACCCCGTTGCAGCGCTGGGAACAGCGACTGGAAAAACCGGTGGCCATCCTGGTGTTGCCGGTTTTTGCGCTGGCCAATGCCGGTATCACCTTTTCAGTTGAAAGCCTCACAGACGTCTTCACCAACTCGCTCAGTCTCGGCATCATACTGGGACTGGTAGTGGGCAAATTTATCGGTGTCTGCAGCTTTACCTGGCTGGCATTGAAACTCGGCCTGGGTGCGCTGCCCGGCGAAATGACATTCCGACACGTGCCGGGCCTGGCGCTGATGGCCGGAATAGGTTTCACCATGTCGGTTTTCATCGCCAGCCTGGGATTCGCGACAGCCCCGGACCAGTTATTGATGGCAAAAACCGGTATCATCTTTGCGTCCTTGCTGGCAGGCATCGGCGGTTTTATCTGGCTCTATGCGCTGGGCAAACCAACAACCTCCACTTGAAACCGGACTGATTCGCCACCAGATAGGCACTCATGAAAGAAGCATTACACATAGTGTGTCCCGAGTGTCAGGCGGTCAATCGCATACCGGCCGAACGGCTACGCGACAAACCCCGCTGCGGACAGTGCCACCGCGAGCTGTTCACGCAACACCCACTGGAACTTACCCACGCCAATTTTCAGAAACAGGCGACGCGCAACGACATACCATTGCTGATTGATTTCTGGGCTTCCTGGTGTGGCCCCTGCCAGATGATGGCCCCGCAATTCGAACAGGCCGCCGCCCTGCTCGAGCCGCAGGTACGCCTTGCCAAGCTGAACACTGAAACTGAACAGGGTCTTGCTGGCCAGTTTGGTATCCGTAGCATCCCGACGCTCATGCTGCTTCGTAATGGCCGGGAGATCGCGCGCCAGCCTGGTGCAATGGGGCGTGACGACATCGTACGCTGGACACGCAGTCATCTCTAGCCGACACCCCTGAACACCCTTTACACTGTGCGTTCCTGTTACACTGAACGTACTTTCTGTTCCGGATTTTCCAGGCATGTTTTTCTACCGTGTGCTACTGGGCCTGCTTGCCCTGATTTCCGTTGCCGCCGCCGACCAGGTAACGCTGGAAGTGCAGATCAATGGCCTCGAAGGCGAGCTGCTGGATAATGCCCGTGCCCTGCTTTCGCTGGAACTGTACCGCAAGGAAAGCAACCTGTCAGAGCTTCGCATTCAACGCCTGCATCGCAAGGCGAAGGATGAAATCAGCCTGGCTCTACAACCCTATGGCTACTACCTGCCCGTTATTCGAGCGCAACTCACCCGGGATAAACAACACTGGCTCGCCCGCTACGATATCGACCCGGGCCAGCCGACGCGCTGGCAACATATCGATATCGTACTGATCGGCGCAGGCAATCAGAACCCACTGCTGCAGCGAAGCGTCGAGCAAAGCGGCATCTATCCGGGCAATGCCATTAATCACAGCCAGTACGACGCCTTCAAGAAATCGCTGTTACAAACGGCGCAGGCCAATGGTTATCTCGATGCGCGCTTTCGGGAAAGCCGCCTGATTATTCAGGAAGACCGCCTCCACGCGGATGTCATCCTTGAATTCGACACCGGTGTCCAATACACGCTGGGCGAAGTCACTTTCGAGGGCACCTCCCTTCCCCCGGACATGCTTCGGGATTACATTCCGTTCAAGACCGGCGCCGTTTTTTCCTACGCACGCCTGCAAAAGCTGCAGCGCGCGCTGGAAAACAGCGATTACTTCGCCAACGTCGAGGTGATCCCCGAACAGGCGCAAGCGATCGATCAGCAAATTCCTGTCCGCGTACAACTGACTCCGCATCCACCCAACCGCTACCTCTTCGGCGTTGGGTTCGGCACCGACACCGGCCCCCGAACACGCATTGGCTGGGAAAACCGGCAGCTCAACCGGTTCGGTCACAAGGCGGAAGCGGACTATCGTATCTCCGAGATCAAGACATCTTTTAATGCGCTCTACCGAATACCGCTGAAACGCGCCCAGACCGATTTCCTGCAATTCGACACCTCCATCGGTCGCGAGGAAACGGACAGTTCGGAATCCCGTTTTGAATCGCTGGGCGTAAAGTTCAGCTTTCTTCATGCCGTATGGCGCAAGACGCTTTCCCTGACCCATCGCCAGGAAGACTTCGAGGCAGGCCTGACATCGGGTGACACGGTGCTGCTCATTCCCGCTATCTCATTTAGCCGTATCTGGGGCGGCGACCGGCTGATCGTCGACAAGGGTGCACGCGTGGAACTGGATTTGTCCGGCGCCTCAACAGACCTGTTCTCGGAAGCGACCTTCATGCAGGCAACGCTCGATTCAAAGCTGATTCATTCGCCCTGGGAAAATGGCCGGGTGCTGCTACGCGGCACGGTCGGCGCAACCCATACCCCGGAATTCGACAAGCTGCCACCCAGTATCCGCTTCTATGCCGGTGGCGATCAGAGCGTACGCGGTTACGACTACGAGTCGCTGGGTCCGAAAGACGCCTCGGGTGAAGTAATCGGTGCGCCGTTTCTGCTGGTCGGTAGCGTCGAGTACGAACACCTTATCAAGGGAAACTGGCGAGGCGCGCTATTCTACGATGTCGGTAATGCCATTGAGCATTTCAACGATCCACTGGAACAGGGCGTCGGCGTCGGCATTCGCTACCAATCCCCAATCGGCCTTATCCGGCTCGATATCGCCAACGCCATCAGTGAACCGGATAATCCCTGGCGTCTGCATTTAACCATCGGGCCGGATCTGTGAAACGCGTATCAATCTTCCTTAGCCTGATTGTTATATTGCTGGGTGCGGCAATCGCCACGCTCGTATTCACGCCTGTCGGATTAACGCTTGGCTATCAACTGTTGCGCAAGGAATTTCCGGGCGAGCTACAGATCGAGTCGATCTCGGGCTCACTGCTCAACACCGTCAGGTTAGACGGCGTCAGTTACCGGGACCCGGACATTGTCGCCACACTGGACAGCGTCGAAGTTAACTGGCGCTGGCGCGCGCTCTTTGAAGACGTCATCCATATAAAATCCAGCACCGCCTCAGGCCTGAGCATCCAATACGCAACCCCGGATACCGCAGACAGCGACACAACAACCCAGCTCGGTCCTTACCTGCCGGATAATCTCATTATTGATCAGCTAACGCTGGATAAGGCGAATTATCGTCAGGATGACGTTCAGATATCGCTGACTGACAGTACACTCTCCATCGACAAGGGCGTACTGCAACTGACAACTGGCGTCTCATACCATCAACCGGACGCCGATAGTTATCTCTCTGACGTGACCATCAGGCTGCATCAGCAAGCGCAAGCCTGGCAAATCGAACAGTTGTACCTGACGCTACCCAATGAGGCTCCACTGATTGCCAGCGGGTTTATTCATTATGACAGCAGCATGGCACTGCAACTGAACTGGCAACAGCTGCACTGGCCCCTGACAAGTGATCAACAGCCCTGGCCGATCGCATTAGGCACAGGCACGGCCGATATCAATGGCACACTGGATGATCTGCGGTTCGCGCTTAGCACAACCTTCATCAATGACCGACTGACCGGCCACCTTGAAACGCAGGGGAAATTGCAAGGCAGCCAGCTTGAGCTGGCGCAGCTGGTCATTGAGACAGCCAACGGCAACCTCAATGGCGAGGCTACGCTGGATTTCAAGGAAGACCTGATCTGGCGGGCCAATATCGTGTTCGCCGATCTTAATCCGGAAATCATCGAAACGCAGTGGCCGGGCCTGCTCAAGGGCCAACTGGCAATCAGCGGAAATCTCCGGCAGCAACAGTTGAAACAGGAAATACAGCTACGGTCGCTTTCCGGCATGTTACGTGGCTACCCCGTGAACGCGACCGGCAAGTTTCGACACAGTGGTGATCACCTCAACATCCAGCAACTGGCGCTACAATCAGGGCGCACCCATATCACCGTCGAGGGTGAACTCAATCAACGCTGGCAAACCCAATGGTCCATAGCCAGCCCCGATCTTGCCGAGCTCTACCCGGGTGCCGGCGGTTCCCTGCAGGCCAGCGGTAAACTCACCGGACCACGTGAGTATCCCGTTATCCAGACAAGCTTTACCGGCAAGAAGCTACGATTTGACGATTATGCGATTCAGTCAATCTCAGGCGAAGCGCATATCGATACCGGTGAAAAGGGAAACTGGCGCGCAATGGCAACTGCCGAACAACTACGCGCTGGCGACCAACAGCTGCAACAGGCAACGGCATTGTTACAGGGCCAGGTTTTGCAACACCGGTTACAGCTTAATCTGCAACAAAATGGCATACAGGCGCAGCTGGTCGCCGAGGGAACCTGGAATAACCAACAATGGCGGGGGCAACTGCTCAAGGCTGATTGGCAGTCGCCGCGACTGGGTGACTGGCAACTGCTGTCGCCCGTCTCAAATATCCTGGTTGACGCCCGTAACGCCCGTCTTGCGACGAGCTGCTGGCAACAGGATACCGCCCAACTCTGCACAGACCTCAACTATGGACAGGAGACTGGCTGGAGCAGCACAGTCGAAGGCCGGGAACTACCGCTGGCTTTCGCCAAACCCTGGCTACCCGAACAACTGGAACTCAATGGCACGGCTTCCTTTAATGGCACATTGAAAGCAGGTCCGGGCTCAGGCATTCCTGAAAGCGGTAACCTCACGCTCACTCTGCCTGCTGGTAACCTGCGTTATGGCGAACAGAGCGAAGACGCCCTGGATTATATGGGCGGCGAACTTGAACTGACACTTGTTCAACAGACGCTGCAGGGAAAACTTCTTTTTCAAATTAATCCACACACCGAGCTGCGTGGCGATGGGCGAATTACCCAGCTATTGAGCCAATCACCCCAGTTATCCGCACAGCTGCATGGCAACCTGGACGAGCTGGGCCTGATCGAACCCTTTATCACCCAAATCGACCAGCTTTCAGGCAAACTTTCCGCGGACATTTCCTTCAGCGGGAGTCTTTATCAACCGATGTTACAGGGTCAGCTTGCCTTGACCGAAGGACGGTTTGTTATCCCACAAACGGCCGTGGCCTATCACGATGTGGCACTGACACTGTCATCCGAAACGAAACGCAGGCTGGCGGTAACAGGTTACGCCCGCAGCGCCGAACAGGGAGAGCTGCGTGTAACGGGCAATCTGTTACTGCATGAAACCCAGCCCTGGGAGATGCGTCTCAAACTCAAGGGCAAGGATTTTCTTGTCAGCGACACGCTGGAAACCCAGTTGCGCGTCAACCCTGATCTGCAACTCAACATTCAGCCCTATAGCATCAACCTTAGCGGTGATCTGTTAATCCCCCGGGCACGCCTGAAACCCAAGGATTACCAGGGCGCGGTCACCCCTTCCAGTGACACCGAATTCGTCCAGCAGGAATCTCAGGCTGCCCAGACACGCTGGAAATTTTATAGCCTGGTCACTATCCAGCTTGGCGAAGATATCTATTTTCATGGATACGGGCTGCAAGGCTTTTTCTCTGGCAGCGTAAAAATTCAGGACGAACCCGGACTGCTGACCCGCGGCACCGGGGAACTGGCCATTCGCGAAGGTATTTATCGAGCTTACGGACAGGACCTGAATATCGAGATCGGTCGCCTGTTATTCAATAACTCGCCGCTCGATTCCCCTGCCATTCACGTTCGCGCCACACGCACGGTTGGCTCCATAAAGGCCGGGATGCAGACCGATGGACAGATACGCTCACCGAGCGTGAGTCTGTATTCAAGCCCCACCATGTCGGACTCGGATACACTCTCCTACATTCTGTTTGGCCGCCCCCTGAACAAAACCAGTGAAAGCGAAACCGCCACCCTGGCCCAGGCAGCATCGGCTATCGGCTTATCCGGTGGCGGTATGTTTGCCGAGCATATCGGTGAACAACTGGGACTGGACGAAGTCTCGGTGGAGAGTGGCGAAACGCTTGAGGAAACAGCTTTACTAGTGGGCAAATACCTGTCGCCCTCGTTGTATCTTGGCTACAGCGTCGGACTGTTCGAGCCAATCAATACCTTGTTACTGCGCTACCGAATCAACGAGAACTGGATGATAGAAACCGAAACCGGCGCCGAGTCCGGCGGTGACATTTTATATACGATAGAACGCTGATCATCCCGCTCTTAATGACAAAGGCCAGGCTTTCACCCGGCCTTTGAGTTGCTTGCCTGAACAGCGTATCAGGCCGCCTGATCAGTTTCCCGCTTGTGTTCGATCGCTGAAGTTTCTGCCTGAATCGAAATCTTCTTCGGCTTCATCGCCTCGGGAATCTCGCGCTTGAGATCAACGGTCAGCAAACCATTGCTCATCCTCGCGCCGACAACCTCGACATGATCAGCCAGATTAAACTTGCGCTCAAAGGCGCGTGTGGCAATACCTCGATACAGGTATTTGCGCTCGGCTTCCTCATCCGCCTTGCGACCCTTGATCGTCATCACACCGCGTTCGACTTCGATATCAATTTCATCCTGGTTAAATCCGGCCACCGCCAGGGTGATGTTATAGCGGTTTTCATCCAGCACCTCGATATCGTAAGGTGGATAGGCCGACCCGGTTTTATCCGATCGGTAAGCGCCTTCCAGCAACGAAGCCAGACGGTCAAAGCCAATAGTGGTGCGGTACAAGGGTGTCAAATCAATTGTGTTCATCTGCATATTCTCCATTGAAGCAATATGTAACTGGGAAACCAATCGTGCGCCATGCGCCCCGATCCCAGTCACTAACATTGGGCCTGACACCCGGCTTTCAAGCCTAAAAAGATTTTATCTCCGATAAATATGGCTGATTTTTATCCGCTGAATTTACGCGCTTATGTCCCCCCCCCGGAGACTGGGCTTTCTCCAGCGGGAATGTTTTAATCTCACAGATACAACCCGATAACGCCTCGAGGTTTCCGCATGGATATTGTTCAGGAGTTTTTTTCTGCCATTAGCTGGGATGTACTTATCAAGTCCGGGCTGCGCGTGTTAATCATCCTGCTGATTGCTTGGCTGGCATTGGTGATCTTCAAGAAGTTTCTGCACCGGATTGAACGAGAGCTGGTGGATAAAAGCGTGGCCGAGGGCGAACCGCCTTCCGAATCCCAGAAACGGGTTGAAACGATCATTCGGTTAACACGTCAGGCCGTGACCATTGTGCTCTGGGTGACGGTGCTGTTGATCATATTGAAAGAAGTGGGCGTCGAGATTGCCCCCATCATTGCCAGCGCCGGGATCGTCGGGCTCGCTGTAGGTTTCGGCGCGCAGAACCTGGTCCGGGATGTTATTTCCGGTTTCTTTATCATTCTCGAAAACCAGATAAGAGTGGGTGATGTGGCGATCATCAATGGTACTGGAGGACTGGTCGAAAAAATCAACTTCCGCACCACGGTACTGCGAGATCTGTCCGGCATCGTGCATGTATTTCCTAACGGCACCATTAATACCATCAGTAACCTGACCAACGAATGGTCTGCCTACGTATTCGACATCGGCGTTGCCTATAAAGAAGATACAGACCGGGTCATCGAGATAATGCGCGGCGTGGGAACAGCAATGCTGGAAGATGAAAAGTTCGGCAACCTGATGCTGGAAGAGCCGGAGATTTTCGGTGTCGACAAGTTTGCCGATTCCGCCGTGATGATCAAGGGACGTATCCGCACCAAACCGATCAAGCAATGGGAAGTTGGCCGCGAATACCTGCGTCGCATCAAACAGGCCTTTGATAAAAACGGTATTGAAATCCCCTTCCCGCACCGCTCCATTTATTTTGGTGAAGTCAGTAAACCCATCGATGTTCAACTCATGCAGAACAAACCTTATAAAGGAGCAACATCATGAATCGTCTGGAACAGTACAAACCGATGACAATGCGTAAAGTAGCCTGACAATTGCCTTCATAACTCACTTTTATCGGTAATTAATTGTTTTTAGATAATTTTTAGCCTCAACCTCTGACAATTCGTTGTTCCCACGTGTCGGATTATTTAATTTTTTGTCTGGCTGGAGCATAAGCAAGGACTTATTTGCCACGTACAACCATCTGTTATTTATACATTTATAAGAAATCGGGCTTATTTATTGCAGCTTTTTCTACCAGAACAAGCTGTACATGCAAATAACAAATTTAGGAGGAGTCCAAATGAGGTCTCAACACTACCTTACTAGTGCTGTATTGGCGCTATTCACTTTCTTCATGGGCTCCGCCCAGGTTCTGGCTTCAACACCCGATGGCGAAACACCGGCCAATGAAGGTGTTTGTGATGTCCTCATTGGCAGCACCCCTGGTTTATATGGATTGTGTAACGCATATTGCGAAGCTCAAGACTTGGATATGTTCGGCGAGCAAAAGGGATCAAATCCTAAAATCCTGGCTAACTACAGAAAGAAAATGCAAAGCGGCGATCCTGATATGCCTTGTCTGGCACCACCGCCTTGCGAATGCTGGACGCAGGAAGAAGCTAATGCAGCAGCTCTTAATGGGGTATGCAACTTTAATACAGAGGGCACCTATGCTGAGATTCTAAGTAGCTCAGTAAGACTAAATATCGACACTAGCAGGCCTTCTTGCCGATACCGCAACGCTATCACTCGCGAACGCCGTGACATTGATCCGATGGCTGCTGAAGAAGCTCCCAACTGTTATAGCTTCGTCGTAAACGCTTGCGCAGCAGTCGGCCAGTAATTTAATAAATCATCACTAATAAATACATCTTGGAGGAGATATGGCTAACCAACTAAAGACAGCGTGCTTCGCCGCTATTACTGCCACCTGTTTCTCTATCAATATTCAGGCAGCCATTATCAATTTTACCGTTACTGGAAACGTTGATGATTCTTTTACAAGCACAAATGATTTCGGGTTAAACCTCGGAGATACCATTACTGCCTCTGGCACATTCGATGATTCCGGCCTAACTGGGACAGGAGCAGAGTTTGTCAGTTTTGGTTCAGGATCATTTAACTCGATGTCCCTTGATGTTGGAAACAGCTCATTCGTTGAAACCGACGACAATAATTATCTAACCGGCTTCCCAAGACTTTTTTTCCAGGACGGTGTATTTGATGGAATTAATTTCAACACGGACTTCAGTATCGAAAGCTACTTTCAAAGCAGTGGCACCACCAAAACCTTTCAGGGTGAAGATGACAACTTTGGCTGGTTTGGAGGAAGCTGGGACGTAAGCAGCTACAGCGCTTCTCCCGTACCCGTCCCAGCAGCCGTCTGGTTATTCGGCTCAGGCTTACTCGGTCTAATTGGCGTTGCTCGTCGTAAACACTAAGCTACTACTAACTTGATGAACAAAGCGGCCTCCGGGCCGCTTTTTTTATCGGCCATATAAAACCTACAGGCATGAAAAAAGGGTCCAGTGGACCCTTTAATCTTTATGGTGGCGGAGAGCGAGTCCGCCTAACTATTGTCCAATACCGTCCATCAGCGTCTATTAATTATAATATTTAACACTTAAATTACAGTATCTTAGTAATTTCTTGTCTATCTCTGTCCAGCACGATATCCTGCTATCTAAGTTAATTTTGTGGGTAAGTTTGTGGGTAGAGATCATGGCAAAACTTGTAAATAGGCTGATCCCCAACAGCATCAAAAACAGTATGGCGCCCGGCCTGTATCCTGACGGTGATGGGCTTTACCTGCAGGTATCTAAAGCTGGATCCAAGAGCTGGCTGTTTCGCTTCATGCTCAGAGGAAAAGCCCGACACATGGGAATGGGCTCGTTCCGAGACAAAACACTCAAAGAAGCTCGCTCCGAGGCAGGTGTGTACCGTGGCCTGCTCGACAAAGGCATAGATCCCATCGAATACCGAAAGACCCAGCGAGAAGCCCAGCGCCAGGACGAAGGCAAAGCGAAGACATTCAAGGAATGTGCTGAGGCCTACATAGAGTTACGCAAACCGGACTGGAAAAACTCGAAGCACGCAGATCAATGGACTAACACTCTGGATACCTATACCTACCCTATCATCGGCAACCGACCGGTCGCCGATATCGACTCCAATGATGTCCTCAAGGTCCTGAAACCGATTTGGTACAAAAAAAGCGAGACAGCGACCCGGGTACGCCAACGGATCGAATCTGTACTGAATTACGCTCGTGTGCGGGGATATAGGAATGGTGAGAACCCGGCACTGTGGCGCGGGCATCTGGACCAGGTTCTGCCGAAACGTAACAAGGTTAAAACGGTTAAGCATCACCCAGCCCTGCCCTATCAGGAACTCCCGGATCTGTTCGCCGACCTGATGGACCGAAAGACAGCCGCAGCCAAAGCCTTGGCCTTCACGATCCTGACTGCCGTTCGATCTGGAGAATGTCGGAAGGCAGTTCCCACTGAGTTCGATCTGAACGCCGGAGTCTGGATTATCCCTAGCAAACGGATGAAAGCACACCGAGAACACCGGGTACCATTAACCAAAACCGCCCTTCAGCTTGTTTCCGAAGCACTGAAAGACCGTGAAGAGCCGGATTTCGTTTTCCCTGGCATCCGTAAAGACACCCCGCTATCAGAGAATGCGATGCTTACCGTGCTGAAGAAATCCATGAAACGGCCCGACCTGACTGTACATGGCTTTCGGTCCACCTTCCGTGACTGGGCTGGGGAATGCACCAACTTTCCCCGGGAAGTAATCGAGGCTGCCCTTGCCCACCAAATCAAGAATCAGACCGAAAAGGCCTATGCCCGAGGTGATCTGTTCGAGAAGCGTCAGAAATTAATGGAAGCCTGGGCAAATTACTGCCTATCTACAAAAAAGGGTTCTGTTATTCCATTCAAGAAGAAACAGGCAGGCTAGAGAAATATCAACTACCGAGTAGTACACCAAGCCTAGGCCGACGGGCTGAAAAGCGGGCCTCCCTTACCCGCCTGGCTTGGTTTCTTAATTCAAGGGGCGCGTGAAGGGACGTGAAATGACAGATGAAATAGCTAAATACGAGGAATTTTTTAAGCTAACCTGGGAACGAAAAACATACCTTGAAAGAGAACTTGCAAGGTTGCAGACCCATCTAGAAACAGTGAAGGCCAATTCTGCGGATATCGCATACCTCGAACGCAAGAGCACTACTGAACAGGAAATAGCTTCCATCGAAGATGAGGTTTCCCGCATCGAAAGGCTGTTGAATTCGATTTCGACTATTCCGCCGAAAAAAACAGCCTTAGCTCCAAATGAAAACAAGCGAAAAGGCTCGTTCGCCTGGAAACAGCCAATACTGCTAACAACACTCAACATTGACACTCTGCTAGCAGTCGCAAGAGGGCTTACAGAAGATACGCAATCCGAAGATTCCGAAGCCCACAAAGAACGAAAATCTGAAACTCCCGAAGATCGCCGAGAACGCTTAACTAATTGGTACGATGAAGAATGTAAACTTAGAGGTAAGCATGGTGCTTATAACAGGACTGCTACCCGTGAAGGTATCAGTAGGCAAACGCTCCAAGGCATACTGAATCGCAATAAGCCCCGCTAGATCCACCTCAAAGCCTAAACGGCAGGTCCTGCCGTTTCCTTTGCCGTTGATTAGCATGCACAGTCAAATAAACAAAAAAACAATGACTTACAGGCCAAACAACAACACTCCAATATAGAAAAACGGCAGGGTTGACCGCAGGATATCCTACCATGCGACATTGGTGACACCGTAAAACTACGACTCAGGTGGACACTAGTGGATATCAAACTAATCCGGGCGGGTGATGTTATGGCCAATACGGGCGACAGTCGTTCCGGCATGTATGCTCGTATCGAGAAAGGGCTGCTTCCTCCTCCCGTACATCGGGGACGCATGGCTGTCTGGCCAGCTCACGAAATCAATGCTGTTAATGCCGCTCATATAGCTGGTCGCGATGACGCCCATATTCGTGCGCTGGTTCGCGACCTGGTGGCGGCGCGTTCCGAGGCTGATAAATGAACTCCTTCCCCACCAGTCAAGCCCGCGCCCACGGTGGCGCAACCGTCCGGGCAGTAGCCGTAGTCGTGATGGGTATGAGGGAGTCTATAACCGCTGATCGCGTGGTTGCTCGCAACCGGGCGGTTCTGGCGCTCGGGATGGTGCTTGCGTCGTGAGTGTTCGTGCCTCCTCCTGGGCATGGTCTATCACCTTGCCGGCGACGCAGAAGCTTGTCCTTCTGGCCCTCGCCGACCATAGCAATGATGAGGATTTTTCCTGCTGGCCATCGGTAACCCATCTGACGAAGAAAACCGGGCTAGGACGCCGTACGGTGTTCACCGTATTGGATCAATTGAGCGAGTCAGGTCTTATTCATAGAACTGCCAGGGAGGGTCGTCAGACCACCCTATACACCCTTCGAGTAGATAGTGCGGGAACGGCATCAGTGCAGGAGCAGCACCAGTGCGAGAGCGGCACCAATGCAGGAGCGGCACTTACTGGTGCGAGAACGGCACCCCCATTAGTGCGGGAGCGGCACATGGAATCATCAGTTGAACCATCAAAGAACCATCAGATATCCACCCCTACCGGGGTGGAAGGCGACGGCAGCCCACCGCCCTGCCCTCACCAAGAGATCATTAAGGCCTATCACGAGATCCTTCCTGAATGCCCTCAAGTGAGAGAATGGAATAAGACACGCCAGGGGTACCTCCAAACACGCTGGCGCGAGAAAACCGAAAGACAGTCAGTAAGCTGGTGGAAAAAATTCTTTGGATACATTGCGAAATCGTCATTTTTGACTGGGCATGTGGATGGAAGAGATGGTCAACCTCCATTTCGTGCAGATTTAGAGTGGATTATTAAACCCAACAATTTCGCGAAGATTATTGAAGGCAGGTATCACCGGGAGGCTGCATGAACGAAGAACTAGTCATCCCGCCACATTCCATACAAGCGGAGCAATCTGTTCTGGGCGGTCTTATGCTAGACAATGAAGCCTGGGATAAGGTGGCTGATCGAATCAGCGACGAAGACTTTTACCGTCACGATCATCGTCTGATTTTTCGAGTTATCTTTGATCTGGCCAATAAGAACAAGCCCATGGATGTTGTGACTGTTTCCCAGTCACTGAAGAACGCTGAAGAGCTTGAAGAGGCCGGCGGCATGGCCTATTTGGGGGAACTGGCCAAGAACACACCCAGCGCCGCCAATATCTCTGCCTATGCCGATATCGTCCGCGATAAGGCCATCAGGCGTGGCCTGATCTCAGCAGGTCGTCAAGTGAATGAACTCGCGGGCAGCCCAGACGATACTGCAGCGATTCTCGACCAAGCAGAAGCAGCTGTGCTGGCCGTGGCAGAACAGTCTGTACGCGGTTCGAGTGGCTTGGAGGCTGTAAGTAATATCCTCAAGGGGTTTGTCGAAACCATGGAGCAGCGCATGGAATCAGGCAAAGTGTCGGGGCTTCCTACGTGCTGGAGTGATCTGGATGAAAAGACATCTGGTCTGCATCCCGGTGATCTGGTCATCGTTGCTGGCCGGCCATCAATGGGAAAAACAGCCTTTGCGATGAACTTGGCCGAACACGCGGTAATTAAACAGCGTGTACCCGTGGCAGTCTTTTCGCTGGAAATGGAGAAGGTTCAGCTAGTCGATCGTCTGGTAAGCGGATTGGCCAGGATCGATTTTCACAAGCTCCGGACGGCAGACCTTGAGGATGAAGAATGGAACCGGGTAACAGAGGCGACAAAAAAACTGAATGAAGCACCGTTGTTCATCGATGACACCCCTGCCATGACACCTTTGGAGCTGCGCTCCCGCGCCCGAAGACTGAAACGAGAGCATGGTCTCGGCCTGGTGGTTGTGGACTACCTGCAATTGATGCAGAGCCCAGGCCGAAAGGAGAACCGTACCCAGGAAGTCTCAGAAATCTCACGATCCCTGAAGGCTCTGGCCAAGGAGTTACGTGTGCCAGTCATTGCGCTATCTCAGTTGAACCGTAGTCTGGAACAACGCCCCAACAAGCGCCCTTTGATGTCTGACCTGCGCGAGTCAGGCGCCATCGAACAGGACGCGGACATGATCATGTTCATCTATCGGGACGAAGTCTACAACGAGGAAAGCCATCTCCGGAGTATCGCGGAAATCATTATTGGCAAGCAGCGGAATGGTCCGACTGGGACAGTATATCTGACCTTTCTGGGCGAATTACTGAGGTTTGAAAATCATATTGGGGAGATCCCCAAAGCTGAACCGCCGAAACGGCGAGCATTTTCTAGTGGTTTCGATTACAGCACTTGTGAGGAGGCATAGTATGTCCGGTGATGGTGATTACGTTCAGGAATCGGAAGGCGAACGCATGATGGCCGACCTTTCCGAAGAGCAATGGCAGGACTATCAGGATCGATTCATCCCGCTTGAGAACCAGTTCATGAAACGGGTGGATAACATCCGCGATGAGCGCGATTTGGCGGTTGGTCGTGCTGGCGCTACAGTGACCCAAGCCTTCGATGACACGCACAAGAACGTCATCGATATGAATACGCGGCGTGGTGCTGCCCCAGGGTCTGGCATGTTCAATGCGGGTTTGGCTGATGCCTCGGTCGCGGAAGCGAAGTCCAAGGGTACGGCCATGGTTGGTGCGGATCGCAACACCGAGAAACGCTACTACGCCGGCAAACAGCAGGTCGTGAACATGGGCCGCGGCGTGGCAACGGATGCCAATCTTGGAATGCGCACCATGGCTGGGCTAGATGCGGCAACGGCACGATCTGATGCGCAGGCTGCATCTACGGTGAATCGCGCCATGTGGGATGCTGCAGGTACTGCGGCAGGTGTCGCCGGTCGCTGGGGGCTGGAACAGGCGGGGAAAGACAAATGACCGAGGACAAGCCCTCCAACGTCATTCCTTTCCCCATAAGCTATGGTGAGGCGGAGGAAAGCCTGAAAGAACTGGCCAACGAATTCCGCAACTCAAAACGCATCTTGCTCAATGTCAAAATCAACAAATCAGGGATGTTGTTCACGATAACCTCAGAATACGCCATTTTCCCGAAAACGGACGACGATGATGAGGATGACGATGCCTGATGACGAGGCCAAAACGATCAGTGTTTTCCTGGAAGATGATCCCGTCATCGGTATGGATCCGAAACACGTCAAATTCGTGGATATGCTGCTCTTCTTTAAGGGTGATAAGGGAAAGGCTTATAAGTCTGCGGGTTACAAGGTAAAAAGCCATGATATTGCTAGGCGTAACGCCAGCCGATTGCTGAAAAATGCCCGGATTCAGCGTCTGCTAGCTCACCGTATTGAAAAAGCCCGGCAAGCAGCCAATCTGGAAGTTAAACAGGCCCGGGTGATCCAGGAGCTGAACTGGCTGGCCCACTCCAATATCGTTGATCTGGTGTCATGGGATTCTGACGGCGCCTTGAACTACAAAGCCAGCGATGAATTGCCACTGCATGTCCAGCGCAGTATCAAGAAAATCAAGGTCAATGAGACTATTATCCCTCAGGAAGGTGGTGATCCTATCGTACGTCGATCGATTGAGATTGAGCAACATGACAAGAAAGGCCCACTGACACTGCTGGCCCAGGCCTCGAAACTGGTATCTGATACCAAACCTGCGGCCAAGGTCAACATGACTTTCAATTTGGGTAGCCACACTAGTGGCTCCAGGGAGAAAAATAAGGCGGAACGGGTTGTTTCTGATCAATAGCCACGGAGACCTCACATCATTCGAAACGTTCATCTTGCTCGCGGTCACGCTCAGTTTCACGCTGCCGCTCATGCGTGATCTCCTGTTCAAGTTGAGCCTTGGCTTCTGTCGCAAATGGCATGAGGTCAAGTGGAACCAACGGTTCCAAAAGATCCAGTAACTGAGCATTCACCTCCAAAATCGCAGCGAGTGATCCGCTCCAGCACTTAGGTCGGAATCGGTGAATAAATACACTCAAAACACTTTTAGGGTCAGGAGCATTGGCGAGAAGGGCTTTCGCTTGCTCAGACCAGATCAACTGACCACCTGACTCTGGACGTTGTGCATATGTGATAATTGAGGCTACGACTGGGTATCTACGGTCGCGGTCTTCCTCGCACCAGGCAATAAGTACCTCACAGGAAATTGCCCCCACTGGATTAACCCGATGTTTGCCCATATTTTCAAACCAGTCGAAGCCAAGTCGACGATCAATTTCCTCATCTGCGATTAGTCCGTCCAGGACGGCCTTTGGTTGGAGTTCGAACAATATTCTCAGCAGATCATCGTTATCCGACAGATAGGTATCCCTGGCGATTACGGCCTGCCTCAACCGTTCTATAACGTCAGCAGCGAATGAGCTGGCACCCGGATCGTTTAAACAAAACTTCACAACATATGCCAGTTCATGATCATTGTTCCGATTTTTCCTCGCGAACGTGATGTATTGGAGCAACCCTCGTCCAGCTTCTAAGAGATGAGGATCATGCTCCCGTTCATCCATACGATCTGAATGCAGACGCATATAAAGGATTTCCAATGCCACATCGAAGCCATCGGGCTTTTCCGCGATCAGCAATAGAAGTTCCTTGAGAACAGCACCTGCCAGTTGATCCGAGGCTCGTCCGTATGCCAAATTACGAAACATCCCAATTGGCACCTGCCCAGAATCCAATGTGCGCTTGAGTCTCTCTACGCTACGCTCATCAAGCCCGGCGGCCATTTCCAGCAGTGGGAGGAACGCCACCAAGATAGGTAGGTCAAGCGCTGAGTCGAGAATGCGTTGAGTGAGTTCGTTGTCCCGACCTTGGAGTTCGGCCAAGAAACCCCGTAGTACCTGTACGTCCCTTTTGTCCTGATCGGTAAGATCCAGTCCACCTATCAGTCTATCCCAGGCGGCACTTGGATCTGCAACGGTAGCAGCAAGTCCACAGCCGAACGAAAAAGCCTGATTCCCACCACGTAAGAGTTCAGGCAGGAGTTCTGAAAACACCTCATCGTTAGCAGCAACTGCTACGCCAAGTTCGCGGGCAGTTGCTTCTAAACGCCTGTTTGCGCTTGCATAGTCGCCATCATCGTCCATATCCTCAAGGTCAAGTCCAGCTGACCTGTTACCAAGAACCACAGCTCGAACTTGGTCCTGAAGGCTTGATGGCCTTAGAACCTCCTCCAGAGCGGCCAAGCGCTCTGCCATCTCAGGAGTGACGCGGTCACTATCGAAATAGATTGTCTCACGACAAGCCAGCCATCCCTCGCGCCAGAATTCATCAGCAGAGAATCTGCGACAGAGTCGTTCGAGTTCGGCATGCATATGGGTGGATGTCCACAGTCCACGGAAATTCCGCGCCACCAGATCACGCAGTTCGATTCTAAGTGTTCCCTCATTCAGGGCTAAGCACTCGATCAAAGTGAGTGCGGCACCATACCAACGGGTCACGTCAGCATCGTTTCGAGGCTGGTAGCCGAAGTCTCGCGACCGAGCCCCGAACTCAAACAAATAGCTAGAACTGAAGTGCATTGCCTCCAGAACATTATCCAGGGCCGCCAAACCAAGCTCTGACGCTTTTTGCTCAGTAGACCTGAGTAGCGATTCGATTATGCCGAGACGCTGCTCAATGGTGGCATGGGTTCCGGATAGGTAGATCGTAAATAACGAGACGAAAGTATCAAAAGCCTCTTGGGCATCCCGTTCATCCGTAGTCTGAATCGCAGCCCGCGCCAGAAGCTGAGCGCTCCGTTCAAAAAGGTCAGGGTCATACGCAAGGGAACGCAGTATAGATTGATATTGCTGCCACGTTGTAGCGTTATCCGCTCGATACAATACAGCGAGTGTTGCCGTCGGCAATACAGATGCAATGTTCTCAAATATAGCCTGACCGAGGCCATCAAGTGCCGATATATCCCCCAAGAAGCCATCAGGTTCAAGCCAGCTCTTGACGATTGAGACGGCTCTGGGATGATCATGCATAAACGACAGCCGCCGAGAAAAAGACAGCACCAGACGTTCAGTACCACCACTAATGAGCACCTGGTCTATGAGATCGTACGGTATATCCTCAAGAGCCAGAGCTGCGAGTCTGTTCGCTATGGCATGCGGCAACACTGCCCGCCACACTCCGCGCTGCTGCATAAGATTACGCCGGAGAAGTTCCCCGACATGACGGTAGAGCTCCGCGTTTGTTTGACCTGCTAGCATGGCCAAACGCGGCAGTTCAGCCTCTTCTCCTGACAGTGCTTCACCTTGGAAAGAGTAAACGAGCGAGCATACTTTGGCCGTGAGAAGTAGTGCATCATTCGTGTCATGCCGCTGCCGGAAGAGCCTCTGGAAAAGTTCTTCATTCGACAGACCAGAGATCGTGTCCGAAACCTCAACCGTCTCAGCAAGCGCGACAGCAATCCGGGCATTGCCGCCAGATGCTTCGGCTATGGTGCGAGCATCCACTTGGGACAGGTGGCGGTAGCGCCTGCGGATGAGTTGCACAATCAGTTCTGGAGAGGATGTATCTAAAGTAACAACCTGAGTGCCTTCGGGTTGGTCATCACGGATATCGTATTCGACTGTGAGGACACTGAGCGTGCTGGATTGCCCGCTGCACAGCTCAGAAAGCCTGCGATGCAGGTCCGGGGGGCAGTTATCGACAATCAAAACTGCCCGTGTGCCGTTTGCCATCAAATCTGAGGCCAGGCCGGTCGGTTGGGGGTCCGGGTTGTCTGATAAGTTGGTATAAATAGCAAGAGACGGCGGAAGCGGGCGCTCACCAAGCCGAGCGTCGAACAAGGCCTGGACAAGACGTGTCTTCCCGACACCTGAAAGCCCAACTAAACGTACGATCTTACCGGGTTGAGCCAACTCGTCACGGAGTTCATCCATGGCTTGGGCAATCGGCTTCGAAGATTCGTCAGTATGCATACCGATATGAAGTCGTAACTTGTCGTCGATTAGGTACTCGTCATCGACCCTCTCAGAAGAAGTGCACCAAGGGCCATAGGGACGCCACCCAACATAGGCTCTACCTGTCTTTCCCTTGACCCAAGTGATGAGACCAGGGTGGCGTCTTACCCAGGTAGCAAGGCGCGTTCGGTCATAGAAATCGGTATGAAGCTGATCGGCATTATCAACATCTTCCAGGGCTTCACGTAAGGCGTCTCGGCGATTACTGAGAGCGCTGTCTGAGGTAGATCCAGTGGAGCTAACAATGATGTAAGCGCCCTTCTCACCAACAAGCTTTTGAATCACGGGCCGAATTACGTCATCTGGGCGCATTTCAGAAATGATCTGATTTCTAGGCATATCCGGTTTCTTTACCTGAAAACCGGTAGAGGAACGAGGGATAAAACCATCTATGGAGAATCCCGGCGGCACAGCCACGCGCACATCCAGGCCACCATCTGCTGCTGTCTGATCACCGCCCCATGTAACTGCAGCAGGCGAAAGCCCGTGACTTTCCAATTCAGCTTCGCAGAGGCGACCAACCAGATCTCTCAGATCGGTGTCGTTTAACTGATTAATGTCATCGGCTGTGATATCGAACATTGCGCTTGATTATTAGACTTAGAGGAAATCCACTGGGCTTATCTTTAATTAGGTATTCGCCATTTATTGTTTCATACTGGGTGGCAGTGTAAACGATTACGAAACATTGTTGCTTAACATGAAACAACTAATTGTTTTAGAAAAGATTATTCTTTGACAAACTGCCAGCCTGTGCTACGGTTTTAATTACGGGACTCACTATCCCTAACATAGGCGGACACCGCGCCCGAAAGACATGCGGTATTTTTATGCCTGAATGATTTATGCCGGGTGTGGGTGAATACAATACCCTTCGGGGGAATTAGCCCGCCGCCCCTATGTGCGGTAGTGAACACCCGGCACCCATTATCACTGAAAACATAGGAGATTTATCATGATCACTGAATTGGAAACTGCCTCCAACAAAATCCTTCGCGCCACTTCAATCCTGAATCTGGTTCAGGCTGCTGATATGGATAAGAAGAGCGACGATGGTGAGATCCTGGTCGATATGACCGTAATGCGTGAGTGTGTCGCTGCCGCGAATGATTTACTAACCGAGGCAATGTACTTGCAGGAAGACGTGCTACAAAAATCACAGGATAGCGCTCTGCATTTAGTATCGGCTTAGAAGGATTGGCCATTGCAGTAAACTGCATATAGTGAATCACCTGACACTTCACAAGGATCGTGGAGTGTTAGCATCCAGGAGGACAAATTCATGCCACTCATGTCAATCCAGGAATATAGGGAAACGGAGTTCACCGAGAAATCACAGCCATCGTTCAATACGGTGAAGGCCTGGATCCGCAATGGCGTGGTTTACGGTAAGAAAATCGGCGGGAAATGGTATGTTGATCCAACTAAGGATGTGCTTTTTACTGATAATGAACTTGTTTTAAAAGTTCTTCGATCTAAGTGACTTTTTCAATGACAGGGGAAGAGGAAAATGGGGTTGGAGGCGTTGTGAGTCAGGTTCAAGACATTCCATGGACTGAAGTTTCGGCTGTTGTAATTGCCTTGTGCGCGCTATTTTTCACTGGCTGGCAAGCTTGGATTACGAGAAAACACAATAAGTTGTCCGTGAAGCCGCACTTGATCCGCCACACTAATTTGAACAAATTCCCAAACCATTGCGAGTTATCAGTTTCCTTGAAGAATATTGGGCTCGGGCCATTATTCGTGAAGAAAATGGTTTTTTATCACAATGGCGAACCATTTGATTTCCATGATGACGATGAGTTGGAAGCTAAAATATGGGGAATAGTTGGCCACAAAGATTTTAATCACTCCTCTGGTACGATTAATAATGGTTCTGGGCTAGAGCCAGGCTCAGAGCATCAAATATTTCGATTAGAGTTCTCACGTACATTCCCGGAGCAGTGTATTCAGGCCGCAAAAGATTTGGATGCTTTTGATGTCGTAGTTGAATATGAATCTATTTATGGTGATAAATTCACGCATGACTCTCGAACAGATGATGGTAATGGATAAGGTGATAGTCTCTTTCTATTGTGTGCGCTAAAAATATTAGAATTCGATGATTATTCGTTATACCTACCCCGTGAACACAGCATTAAGCCTGGATGAAAAATGGCCGATTTGTGTCGATGGATTTAGTATAGATTGGGTTACCTCTGACAATAATAGAGTTACACATATATCTGTTGAAGTTGAAATTGATAAATTAGATGCACTACCGACGATACGCCAAAGCGAAAAGAAGGGTGTTGCTCTTGATATAAATATTAAGGAGTTACCAAAGCTGAATGAGGTGGAGGAAGCTCTCCGTACTCTACAAGGAATTTTGAGTATTTTTGCAATATTGGAAATTAAGTTCGAAGAATTACAGGTTGAATGGATCGGGCAAACTACAGAAGAGAATGAAAAAATACAAATACATTCATTTCAAGCGTCAAGGGAAAAACCAGAGCTAAATTCACCAAGAGAATTAAATTTCGATCTAATCGCCCGTGCAGTTGCATCTATTTCTGAAGCGTCTGACTATGAAGTTCCATTGAGCTTTCTGCGAAAAGCGCAATTGGATATGCATTCGGATCGCTATATTGAGGCATTTTATAGTTTCTTCTTTTTTCTGGAAACCCAATTTGCCCCGGGATATTCAGATCCTAAGGTGGTAAAGAATAAGCTTAAATCATCATCTTTAGTTAGGGATGGCCTCTTGGAGGCAAAGTCTTCATTGCTAACTAGTCGCAGGCCAGATGATGCAGCAAAGTTGCCTGGGCTCCTTGCGCTATCTGATGAGAAACTTATTGAGGCTCTGGTTAAGCTTAGAGGGAATCTGCATCATCACGCTCATTCTAAACCTGGCATATGGCACCCCGATAAACAAAAAGAATATCGCTCAGAAGCCTTATTGATTGGTGAAATATGCCATGCAATTGCTTTACATAAATCTCTGAACATAATGTTCAACCCTGATCGAGATAATGAAATCCAAGACTCGGCAGAGCGAGCTGGAGCAAAAGTAGCATTATTATTTGATGCCAAAGATAGTCATGGTAATTCGCTGCAGCAATTGAAAATAAATATGATTGGAAAGAAAGTTAGACGAGCTCATATAGTGACTGCAGATAAGGAGTTTAGGAGATTGGCGAAGTCTTTGTACGCTGGAGTTGATGTTGCTTCATACGAAATTCTATCTGAGGATGGCGAAACGGTTTATGCGCGCTACGATCAAGGCTAACTATGCTTTTTCCGATCAAGCAGTCATAAATATTCGAAACTTGCTTAGTAATTCCCCATCCTTGTGGTTTAGCCGGCACTCCCAGTAAATAATGTCGTCATCAACAGACTCTTCTGCCCATTCGAGGAAGCGATTCTCTGCGATTGATAACACATACCTTGAGGGTTTATTGTTGGTTAATTGAGTGACCGGGATGCCTTCGATTGCAATATTTTGTTGTAAGCCATGTCGTTGAAGAACGGTGTGACCTGGTTTCTGGATGGAATATACAAATGTGAAATTAATTGTATGCAAATTGGCCATTTCTAACTGTGATACATGGCTATGGTGATTTCTCACTCACCAAGAGAATAGTTTGATAAAGAGTTATTTCTTCATGGGGTAGCGCACAGATTCAAGCGCTTCCCTCACAAAGAGCATGCGATGCCTTTTTACGGGTTAAACTTACTATAGCAAGTAAACCAGAGACAAAGATCCATGCGGATGCTGGTAACGGAATAGGGACAATATCACCATCGCGAACAGCAATCGCATAGAATTCACGATCCTTTAATGTCCAGACCTGATTCCCGTCATTAAAATGGAAAAACCATGCGGTATTGGGATATGAACTGGAACTCATTTCGACACCTGACCAGTAATCAAATAATTCAGTTGCTAGATTCACGAAAGGCCCGATGTTAGCCAGACCCCACCCAGGAGTAAGCTCCTCTCCTTCAGGAGACAGATATCCAATATTTCCCAATTCTTCATAGAAAAGATGCGACATCTCACCAGCAGCACAGTTATATCCATATGAATATGTTTGACCATTGAAGTTTGATGAGAATGAGCAAGCAGAGTCAGCTTCGAACAACGCGGGCAATCTCCAGTCGCCAAACCCACCATACTCAAGCTGATCTGCCCAGTCCATCGCCTGCTGCCAGGTCATTCGTCCATCGAGATCATAGCCGGAGGTGAAGGCGTAATTAGCATCCTGCAACCAAGTGATATTTAGATCGGAATCGTAGATAAGGCCGTTGCCGCGGTCGATGAGAGCAGCCTGAACAGGGGACGTAAAGAGAAGCGACAAAAGAGCCAAGCGAAAGCCGGAATAAAGCGGAGGCATAGAATTCTCCCTGAATTATTGTTATGCCCCACTCCCTACCCCAAAGATTGACATACCCAACCGCTATGCAAATGAGCTAAAAGCGTCAATCTTTGATCTATTTTGTGGGTAGGTTTGTAGGTAAAAGCTACTTTGTTATACGTTTTTCTATTAATTCAATTACTTGTTTAGAATAGTGGCGGAGAGCGAGGGATTCGAACCCTCGATAGAGTTTCCCCTATACACCCTTAGCAGGGGTGCGCCTTCAGCCTCTCGGCCAGCTCTCCAATCTGTAGCAAAATGCATTGCTTACAAGAGGTTCGCTAGGATACCGATGGAAGGCGTCGAGGTAAAGTGCTTATTCGCCTCCTGCGGCAGCACCATCTTCCTGCTCACGACGAATCCGTTCATAAATCTCTTCACGATGAACTGCAACGTGTTTCGGAGCGCTGACACCAATGCGAACCTGGTTTCCTTTTACGCCCAGCACCGTCACGGTAACTTCGTCACCGATCATTAAGGTTTCTCCAACCCGACGGGTCAAAATCAGCATGTGTGAATCTCCTTAACTCACTTCACTTATAGCAATTCTTTCCATAGCCAGTGCCGCCGCCCATAGGACCGGTGAGACAAGACCAACACCCATGGTGTCGGCCGTTCCCTCCGAAACTATAGCGAAAATAGAGCTTTGGTTGTTATTGATTGTTATTTCTGCCGGCTGACACTGAATTACCGGCTAAACTGATATGGATCAGCCAGTTATTGCGGCTGCTCCAGTTTGAAGGCATCGTGCAGGGCACGTACGCCAAGCTCGAGATACTTTTCGTCCACCACCACGGAAACCTTGATTTCCGACGTGGAGATCATGCGGATATTGATTCCTTCTTTCGCCAGCGCCTCGAACATAGTTGATGCAATGCCGGCATGGGAACGCATACCCACACCGACCAGTGAGATTTTGACAATCTTGTTGTCACCGGACACTTCGCGCGCACCCAGCTCGGTCGCAACCTTGCGACAGATCTCGATGGCACGGTCATAATCGTTGCGGTGAACCGTGAAGGTGAAATCCGTGGTCGCGCCGCTGGCAGCGATATTCTGCACGATCATATCTACTTCGATATTGGCCTCTGCCACCGGGCCCAGCAGCTTGTGCGCGATCCCTGGCTGGTCTGGCACACCCAGCACGGTCAGCTTGGCTTCGTCGCGATTGAACGCGATACCGGAAATGAGTGCGTTTTCCACGGTACTGTCTTCCTCATATGTAATCAGTGTCCCCTCGCCTTCGGCAAAGGACGAGAGCACGCGCAGCGGTACATTATACTTGCCCGCGAATTCCACGGAACGAATCTGCAGAACTTTTGACCCCAGGCTGGCCATTTCCAGCATTTCCTCGAAGGTGATGCGATCGAGGCGGCGCGCCTGCGGCACCACGCGCGGATCGGTTGTGTACACGCCATCCACGTCGGTGAAAATCTGGCATTCATCCGCCTTCAGAGCGGCCGCCAGCGCCACGGCCGTGGTATCCGATCCGCCACGTCCGAGGGTAGTAATGTTACCCGCCTCGTCCACGCCCTGGAATCCGGCAACCACCACCACGCGTCCCGCATCCAGGTCGGCCTTGACCTTCTGACCATCGATATCCTGAATACGCGCCTTGTTATGCGCGCTGTCGGTGAGAATGTGCACCTGCGAACCGGTATAGGACTTGGCGGGGCAGCCAATTTTGTCCAGCGCCATGCTCAGCAGGGCTATTGTGACCTGCTCGCCGGTCGATACCAGCACATCGTATTCGCGCGGAGATGGACGTTCCGAAATAGCTTTTGCCAGCCCGATCAGACGGTCGGTCTCGCCGCTCATGGCGGATACGACCACCACGACCTGGTTACCCTGATCGCGATACTGCTTGACCTTCGCCGCCACTGCCTCGATGCGCTCAATAGTGCCGACCGAGGTACCACCGAATTTTTGAACAATGAGTGCCATTGATAACCGATACGCTAATAAAACTTACGCGGCCGTGCCGCGCGAAAGCCGCACATTAAACACTAAACTCCAAGGAGTTTAAACTCTAATCTCCCTCTCCCTTTAGGAGAGGGATAGGGAGAGGGTATCCCGGGAGATGAAACCGCTTAACCGCCCAGTTGCTGCGTGACCCAGCCGGGCACCGACTGCAGTGCCGCTTCCAGGTTCTCAGGCTGGTTACCGCCGGCCTGTGCCATATCCGGTCGACCACCGCCCTTACCGCCAATCTGGGTCGCCACCAGGTTTACCAGGTCACCCGCCTTGATCTGCTGAGTCTGCTCCTTGGTCACCCCGGCCACCAGGCTGACCTTGTCACCCTTGACCGCCGCCAGCACAATTGCCGCCGCGCCGAGCTTGTTTTTCAGCTGGTCGACCGTGTCGCGTAGCGACTTGGGATCGACGCCTTCGAGTTTTGCCGCCAGCACCTTAATACCGTTGATATCCTGCGCCTGGCCCGCCAGGTCGGAACCCTGCGAGCTGGCCAGTTTCGCCTTGAGCTGCTCCAGTTCTTTCTCAAGCTGACGATTTTTGTCCAGCAACTGCTCCACTTTGCTGGCCACGTCCTGGGTACTGCCTTTTACCAGCTGGCTAATGCGGCCCAGGTTCTTCTCGGTTTCACCAATGTAAGCCAACGCTCCTGGCCCGGTTACCGCCTCGATACGGCGCACGCCGGAGGCAATACCCGATTCAGAGGTGATTTTCATCAAGCCTATATCGCCCACGCGATTGACGTGCGTACCGCCGCACAATTCAACCGAAAAGTCGCCCATGGACAGCACCCGTACCTTGTCACCGTACTTTTCGCCAAACAGTGCCATCGCACCTTTATTGATGGCCTCATCCGGCGCCATGACGGCTGTTTCAACGGCATTGTTGCCACGTATCTCGGCATTCACGAGGTTTTCAATCTGCTGCAGTTGTTCGCTGGTAATCGGCTCGAAATGCGAGAAGTCGAAACGCAGACGTTCCGGCTCAACCAACGAACCTTTCTGCTGAACATGCTCGCCCAGCACCTGGCGTAGCGCGGCATGCAGCAAATGCGTCGCGGAGTGATTCATGCGGGTGGCCGCGCGCCGGGTTTCATCGACATGCGCCTGCAGTTTGTCGCCCACTTTAAGCGTGCCATTTGCCACTTTGCCCAGATGGGTGTGCACATCACCTTTCTTCTGGGTGTCCGTGACATCAAACCGCGCATTGCCGGATGCCAGGTAACCGGTATCACCAACCTGCCCCCCGGACTCGCCGTAGAAGGGCGTCTTATCCAGCACCACCATGCCTTCATCGCCAGCGGCAAGCGAATTCACCGCTGCGCCGTTCTTGAACAAGGCCGTAATGGTGGAGCTGTCCTCGAGCAACTCGTAACCCGTAAATTGGGTTTGCCCCTCGATGGTCAAATCCGCGTTGTAATCCACGCCAAACTGGCTGGCCGCACGGGCACGCTGACGTTGTGCTTCCATCGCCTGCTCAAAGCCCGCTTCATCCATGGTGAGATCACGTTCGCGAGCAATGTCTGCCGTCAGGTCATAGGGGAAGCCATAGGTATCGTACAGCGTGAATGCGATATCACCGGGAATGAGCTTGCCATCCAGCTTGCCGATCGCTTCATCAAGAATCTTCATGCCTTTATCCAGCGTCTCAGCAAAGCGCTCTTCTTCCTGCTTCAGTACGCGTTCAACCTGGTCCTGCTGCTTTGCCAGTTCCGGATAGGCCTCGCCCATTTCCTTCACCAACGCGGCAACCAGCTTGTAGAAAAAGGTTTCGGTCGCGCCAAGACGGTAACCATGACGGATCGCGCGACGAATGATGCGACGCAAGACATAACCACGTCCTTCGTTACTGGGCAGCACACCATCGACGATCAGGAATGAACAGGAGCGGATATGGTCGACAATCACGCGCAGTGAACTCTGGCCTTCGTCTTTGATGCCAAGAATCCCGGCCGCGGCCTGCAACAAATTCTGGAACAGGTCGATTTCGTAGTTGCTGTGAACATGCTGCAGCACGGCTGCCAGCCGCTCCAGCCCCATCCCGGTATCGACCGACGGCTTCGGCAAGGGCGTCATCTCACCCGAGGCATCCCGGTTGTACTGCATGAACACCAGGTTCCAGATTTCGATGTAACGATCGCCGTCTTCTTCCGGCGATCCCGGCGGACCACCCCAGATATCCGCACCATGATCGTAAAAAATTTCCGTGCAGGGACCGCAGGGGCCGGTATCCCCCATGGACCAGAAGTTGTCGCTCTCAAACTGCTTGCCGCCGGGCTTGTCGCCGATACGGGTGAAGCGACTGGGATCAACGCCGATCTCATTCAACCAGATATTGGCCGCTTCATCGTCGTCCTGGTAAACCGTGACCCACAGCTTTTCCGCTGGAAGCCCGAGATCTTCCGTCAGGAAACCCCAGGCAAATTTGATCGCGTCCTGCTTGAAATAATCGCCGAAACTGAAATTACCCAGCATTTCAAAGAAGGTGTGATGGCGAGCGGTATAGCCAACGTTTTCCAGGTCGTTATGCTTGCCGCCGGCACGCACGCAACGCTGGCTGCTGGTGGCGCGGCTGTAGCTGCGCTGATCCTTGCCCAGAAAAACATCCTTGAATTGCACCATGCCTGCATTGGTAAACAGCAGGGTTGGGTCATTACCGGGCACGAGCGGGCTGGACGCGACGATCTCGTGATCGCGCGCCTTGAAAAACTCGAGAAATTTTCGACGGATATCAGCAGTGCTTGTCATAAGGTATGAATAATAAAAGAAATTTGTCGGCGAAGCTTACCGTATAGCGACTTTTTCGTCACTCACTTATTTGGCGGAATCCAGTGCGAATTGAATGTGTTCGTGGCCGAAGCCACGATTCTGGAGAAAGCGTGCCTGTTTGGCCCGGGCAGCATAATCTTCGGGAGGCTGGCCAAAGCGTTTTTGCCAGGCCTGTTGGGCGAGCGCGTACCAGTCGGCATCAACAGCATCGAGTGCCGCCTGGATCAGGACATCTTCAATACCGCGTTCACGCAGCTCCGCACGAATCTTTTGTGGCCCTGCTCCCCGCTGAACCCGGGAGTAGACAAAACTTTCCGCGAAACGCGTGTCGCTTTGCAGGTTTTCCTGTGCGAGCTGTTCGAGAACGGATTCTGTCTGCTGCCAGTCATATCCCCGCTCGGCGAGCTTGTGCAACAACTCGGCCCGGCTGTGTTCACGCCGGGCGAGCAGACCAATCATGCGATTACGGATATCGCGCTGGATTTCTGCCGGACTGAGCGCATCGGCCTCGTCCGGCAAAGTCTCAGGATCAGGCTTCCGCTTCGAGTGCTTCTTCCACATCCTCGGCAGCAGCAGATGGCTTGGTCGGTTTTACCAGCAGTTTGGCGCGAATCTGGGAGTCAATCTCGCGGGCAATCTCCGGGTTCTCTTTCAGGAAGGTACGGACATTCTCCTTGCCCTGGCCAATACGGTCGCCGTTGTAGCTGTACCAGGCGCCGGATTTATCAACCAGGCCTTCCTGCACGCCGAGATCGATGATCTCGCCCTCGCGCGACGTGCCTTCACCGTACAGGATTTCAAACTCGGCCTGTTTGAAAGGCGGTGCCATTTTGTTCTTTACCACCTTGACCCGGGTCTGGTTACCGATGACCTCGTCGCCCTTCTTGATAGCGCCGATGCGGCGGATATCCAGGCGCACCGAGGCATAGAATTTCAGCGCGTTACCGCCGGTGGTGGTTTCCGGCGAACCGAACATAACACCGATCTTCATACGGATCTGGTTAATGAAAATCACCAGCGTGTTGGAACGCTTGATATTACCGGTCAGTTTGCGCAGCGCCTGCGACATCAGGCGCGCCTGCAGGCCGACGTGGGAATCGCCCATTTCGCCTTCGATTTCCGCCTTGGGTGTCAATGCGGCGACCGAGTCAACGACCACCAGGTCGACCGCACCGGAACGCACCAGCATGTCGGCGATTTCCAGCGCCTGTTCACCGGTATCCGGCTGGGACACCAGCAGGTCATCCATGTTGACGCCCAGCTTCTCGGCGTAGACCGGGTCGAGCGCGTGCTCGGCATCGATGAAGGCCGCCGTCTTGCCGTCTTTCTGGCATTCGGCGATAGCCTGCAGGGTCAGGGTGGTCTTACCGGAAGACTCCGGCCCGTAGATCTCGACGATACGTCCGGCGGGCAGGCCGCCGATACCCAGCGCCACGTCCAGTGTCAGCGAGCCGGTAGAAATGGTGGCGATATCGCGAATGGCACTGGTATCGCCCATGCGCATCACGGCGCCTTTTCCGAACTGTTTTTCAATCTGGCTGAGGGCGGCGCTTAACGCCTTGCGCTTATTGTCGTCCATCCGTTTCTCCTGATAATCTTGTCATCTCAAGGGTGACCTGGCCCCGCCAGATCGATACACAGCGTTATACTGGATATTTATCCAGTTGTCTACTGGGTGGCGGAATCAGAAAAACCATTCTTGTAGTACCCGGTATTGCACACCTTCGGGTCGGGAAACCGACTCCACCAGACAAAAACTCTCAACATTCCAGCTTAACGGCCTGAAATTCTTTGGTTCCCGAATACCGTCCGCCTTGCGCATCAGGGTAACGTGCGGTTCATAGCGACGTTGTTCCGCTGCAAAACCGCAGGTTTTCAACGCCTGATTCAGGTCGGCAACCAATTGCTGTAATGAACTCGGCACTGCCGAACAACCCAGCCAGGCCACACGCGGCTTCTTCCAGTAACCAAAACAATCGAGCGTCAGCGCAAAGGATTCTGCAGCAAGGGATTCCACCGCCTGGCAGTAACACTCGCGTTGCGTGGCGCTGCTGGCACCGAGAAACGCGAGGGTGATATGCAGGTTGCCTGGGGCAACTCGCCTGCCCTGGCGTGGATCGAGTTGGTGAACAACGTTGTCAATCTGCCTGCGCGTGGCCTCATCCGGCCACAGCGCAAAGAACAGGCGTTGCGATGCTGCCTTCATCCCACGCGGTCAATCAAACCCTGCAGGGCATGCACCACCGCGTGGCGACGCACCGCCTCCCGGTCGCCGACGAAACACTGTGTTTCCGTATCGGTTAGGTCGGGCGTGGCCCAGGCAAAACAGACCGTGCCGACCGGCTTTTCCACGCTGCCACCGCCCGGCCCGGCAATGCCGCTGATCGCCACTGTCAGCTCCGCGCGACTGTACTGCAGCGCGCCCTGCGCCATCTGCTCCACGGTCGCTTCGCTGACTGCGCCATGCGTGGCCAGCACTTCAGTACTCACGCCAAGCATGTCCTGTTTCGCTTCATTGGTATAAGTGACAAAGCCCCGGTCGAACCAGGCGGAACTACCAGGGATATCGGTGATTACCTTGGCCAGCCAGCCGCCGGTACAGGATTCGGCCACGGCCAGCATCATGCCTGCCGCGCTGGCGCGTTCGCCCAGCTGCCGGGAAAGCGATTGGATGTCGGGTGCTTCAGGTGTCACGAAACAGTCCGCGCAGGTTAGTCGAGGTATTCCTCAATATGCGCCCCGACCTGGTAACTGCCACCGGCGGTATCCGGCTCGGAACGCACGACCTCTACCCGCGCATGCAGCGGCGGTACCAGCGCCTTGTCCGGCACGATACGCACTTCGAGTCTGGTGCCCGGTGCGATATTGCTGTTAGTGGTAAAAGCTAATCCCTTACTGCTTAAATCCCTGGCAATGCCCTGAAATATGTCGCCATTGGCGAGGTTCTTAAGCTGGATTTTGCAATCCAGGATCATGCGGATGAAATCCCGCTTTTCTTCATAGTCACGTGACATCAAGGTGGCTTCCCCTCTAACTGTAGGCTACTTGGTACCAGAGCCTCTTTGATAGTTCAAGTAGCCGTTCTGTTTTGATTTGCTTTAGACTTGCGCGGATGTCAGCACCCCAGATGATAAATCAGCAGCACACCCCGATGATGCAGCAGTATTTACGCATCAAGGCGGAGCATCCCGATATTCTGGTGTTCTACCGCATGGGGGATTTTTACGAGCTGTTTTTCGACGACGCCAAACGCGCCGCGCAATTGCTCGACATCACCCTGACACAACGCGGTCAGTCGGCCGGTCAACCCATTCCGATGGCGGGCATTCCCTATCACAGCGCGGATCAATATCTCGCCAAGATCGTCAAGGCCGGTGAGTCAGTAGCCATCTGCGAACAGGTCGGCGACCCGGCCACCAGCAAGGGACCGGTCGAGCGCCAGGTGGTGCGTATCGTCACCCCCGGCACCATTACCGATGAAGCCCTGCTGGATGAACGCCGCGATAACCTGCTGGCGGCCTGTTACAGCGACGATGAGGGCAATGTCGGTATTGCCGCGCTGGATATCAGTTCGGGCCGCTTCCAGGTGCAGGAAGTCACGGGGCTGGAAGCGCTGCTCGGCGAACTGGAACGCCTTAATCCCAGTGAAATCCTGCTGCCGGAAGGCGATCCCGCGCTGGAGCAGATTACCCATCGCCGTGGCATCACACGCCAGCAACCCTGGCTGTTCGATACCGAAAGCGCGGCACGCCAGCTGACCGCCCAGTTCGGCACGAAAGACCTGGCTGGCTTTGGTTGCCAGGGCATCCCGCTGGCGGTTGGTGCCGCGGGCGCCTTGCTGCAGTATGTCAAAGACACCCAGCGCGCCGCCCTGCCGCATATTCGCGGCCTGCGCCATGAACGCCGCGAAGATACGTTAATCCTCGATGCCGCTAGCCGCCGCAACCTGGAGCTGGAATATTCACCGTCCGGTAAAAACGAGTTCACGCTTGCCGGTGTTCTGGATACCTGCGCCTCCGCCATGGGCAGTCGTCTGTTACGCCGCTGGATTCATCGTCCACTGCGTGATCGCAATACTTTGCTGTCTCGTCATCAGGCAATCGAGACGCTGCTGATATCGCAACGCTATCCGATCCTGCACGATCACCTGACCGGCATCTGCGACATGGAACGCATTCTTGCCCGCGTGGCACTGAAGTCTGCGCGACCGCGTGACCTCTCCGGCCTGCGCGACACCCTGCGCCGCCTGCCCGATCTGCGTAACTGCCTGTCAAAGATCGATGACCCCTTGTTGAATAAACTGCATACCCAGCTGGGCGAACACCCCCAACTGACCAGCCTGTTGAGTCGCGCCATTATCGACAACCCACCCGTGTTGATTCGCGATGGCGGCGTAATCGCCAGCGGTTACGATGCCGAACTCGACGAACTGCGTGGGCTGTCCGCTAACGCCGATCAATACCTCATCGATCTCGAATCCCGCGAACGAGAACGTACCGGCATCAACACGCTGAAAGTACGTTACAACCGCGTACACGGTTATTACATCGAGATCAGCAAGGGACAGGCGGACCAGGCGCCGGACGACTATCAACGTCGCCAGACCCTGAAGGGCGCGGAACGTTTTATTACTCCGGAATTAAAGCAGTTCGAAGACAAGGTACTGTCCGCGCGCGAACGTGCGCTGGCCCGCGAAAAGGCACTCTATGAAGCCTTGCTGGAACACTTGCTGGAACGCCTGGAAGGGTTGCAACAGTGCGCCGAGGCACTGGCGACGCTGGATGTCATCGCGACCTTCACAGAGCGCGCCGACACGCTGGCCTTGCGTCGGCCAACATTGACGCATACCCCCGGGATTCAGATTACCGCCGGACGCCATCCGGTAGTGGAACAGGTATCCGACGCACCTTTCGTACCCAACGATGTGAGCTTCGATGAAAACCGCCGCATGCTGATCATTACCGGCCCCAACATGGGCGGTAAATCGACCTTTATGCGCCAGACGGCATTGATCGTACTGCTCGCGCACATCGGCTGTTTCGTTCCGGCGGAAAGCGCCACCCTCGGCCCCATCGATCGCATCTTCACCCGCATCGGAGCCTCCGACGACCTCGCTTCCGGGCGCTCGACCTTCATGGTGGAAATGACCGAGACGGCCAACATCCTGCACAACGCCACCCAGCACAGCCTGGTGCTGATGGACGAGATCGGGCGCGGCACCAGTACCTACGATGGCCTGTCGCTGGCCTGGGCTGTCGCCGTTGACCTGGCCCATCGCCTCAACGCCTTTACCCTGTTCGCCACGCATTACTTCGAACTCACGCAACTGCCCGACCATTACCCTGGTATCGTGAACGTGCATCTGGACGCCATGGAACACGGCGACCAGATCGTGTTCCTGCATGCCGTCAAGGAAGGACCGGCGGACCGTAGTTACGGCCTGCACGTCGCCGCGCTGGCCGGTATTCCGAAAGCGGTACTGACCCAGGCGCGGGCGCGCCTCAAGGAACTGGAGGCAGCCAGTCTGGAACCGGCCACTCGCGGTCAAACCACCGGGGGCCAGATCTCGCTGTTCGAGGCCGGCAGCGAGCATCCGATTCTTGACGCCCTGGAAGGCATCGACCCGAACGAACTCTCTCCCCGTCAGGCGCTGGATATTCTATTTAAACTCAAAGACTTGCTCTAACTCCTTCAGCCCTCACCCCAGCCACACCCCGGTCCACAGGGTTCTTTCACCCTGGACGGTAAATTGTCACAACATTTTTACCCCACCAAAGCTTTAAAAATAATCTCTAATAAAATTAATGAACTAGCGCCCAATGCCGATAAAACGCTGGAGAGGCACTTATCTTGCTTACCTGACCGCCAGCAAGCTAATAAAGATAGAAGGATCTGTTTCCAATGAAGTTACGTACCCGTTTTACTTTGCTGATCATAATGGCCGCGATCGGCGCGACCATTGCCGTGATGATTGCCGACCAGATCAGATTCAACAGTACGGAAGAGGACCTCAACGGCCTCGCTATTCGCAACCAGCGCGTCATGTGGGAACAGATCGTCGCCAACCACACCGAACAGCTCATTCAGAAGCGCTCGGGCTTCACCCGTGACACCGCCCTGCTCGAATCCCTGAGGGATGCCGATCACGATCTGCTCGCTCACCTCATGAACGGCATGCTGGAAGCCAATCAGGACAGTGTCTTCACCGGTGCGCAGCTGACGGACCTGGAAGGCAACCTTGTCTACAGCTCGGATGAATCAGAGCCCCTGTTCGATTCTTCAATGGTTATTAGTGTCATCGAGAGCCAGGCAGAAGTGACGGATCTGACTGTTGATGCAAACGGCCATCCCGCCGTGGTGCACGCGTTTCCGCTGTTCGATATTAACCGCCGTAATGCCTTTGTCGGCGTTGGTTTGCTGAAATCCGACCTTGCGGCGGCTTTGAAGACATTTTCCGATGCCAACGAAGCAACATCTTATCTGGTAACACCGAAAGGCGCTGTCTATCCGTCGGCTAATACCAAACTCCATCGCTCACTCGCCATCAGCCTGCCTGCGCTGGGTGGTGAAGCGACGCTTACTTCCCATATCGACGATGCCGTTTATCGGGTCAATGTTCTTTCGATCAATTCAAATAACGACCTGCCGCTCAGTTTTCTGGTGACCTCGCGTGACGCCACCGAACTGGCCGCGCACCAGACCAAAGTTCTCTATACCAGTATCGCCGTGCTTACCGCGGGCCTGCTGTTGATTATTCTCATCATCTCCCTGTCGTTGAAGAAGGCATTTCGACCGATTGAGGAACTCACCGCGACTGTAGAACAACTGGGCAAGGGCAACACGTCGGCCCGGGTGGAAATCGAATCCGACGATGAAATCGGCAAGCTTGGCAAGGTGTTCAACAAGATGGCGCAACGCGTTGAAGACCTGCTCGATAATGAGCGACAGACTGCTGAAGACCTTGCAGGCAAGGTGGAACTGATCGAGGAAGTGGTCGACATGGCTGCCAAGGGCGACCTGACCGGTCAACTGATGGTATACCGCGACCAGGACGTCATTTCGGAGCTGGCAAACGGTATCCAGGCGATGATGGACAGCCTCAATAGCCTGGTCGCCAGTATTCAGCGATCCGGCATCCAGGTCACTTCTTCGGCGACTGAAATTGCCGCCACGGCCAAGCAGCAGGAAGCCACCGTCAGCGAACAGGCCGCTACCACCAATCAAATTCGTGCCACGGTAACCGAAATCTCGGCCACATCGAAAGAACTGGTCAACACCATGAATGAAGTCACCGAAGTGGCGTTGCAGACAGCCGACAAGGCCAACTCCGGCCGCAGCTCGCTGGAAAAAATGGGCGAAACCATGCAGCACATGATGGAAGCCACCTCCAACATCAATTCCAAGCTGGCCGTGCTGAGCGAGAAAGCCGCCAACATCAACACCGTGGTCACCACGATCAACAAGGTAGCCGACCAGACCAACCTGCTCTCCCTGAACGCGGCCATCGAGGCGGAGAAAGCCGGGGAATATGGCGTCGGGTTCGCCGTGGTCGCCACCGAGATTCGCCGCCTGGCCGATCAGACCGCCGTCGCCACCTGGGACATTGAGCAGATGGTGAAGGAAATGCAGTCAGCCGTGTCCGCCGGTGTCATGGGCATGGAAAAATTCTCCACCGAGGTGCGCCAGGGCGTGGACGAAGTCCGCGAGGTCGGCGTGCAGCTGGGACAGATCATTGAGCAGGTGGAAAACCTGATCCCGCGCTTTGAAGACGTGCATGAAGGGATGCAGTCCCAATCGCTGGGCGCACAGCAGATCAGCGACGCCATGATTCAACTCGCCGAATCGTCACAGCAGACCGCCGATTCACTGCGGCAGTCGAATGGCGCTATTCAGCAACTGAACGATGCGGCACGCGGTCTACAGACCGGCGTGTCGCACTTCAAGGTCAACTCGGATGACGACTGATCACGATGTTGTATCTGATACTGCAACTCGGCCAGGAACGATTCGCACTACCGACCAGACAAATCGTTGAGGTCGTGCCGTTCGTCAGCCTTAAACCGATTCCCCAGGCACCGGAATTTGTCAGCGGCGTTTTTACTTTCCGCGGCACGCTGGTGCCCGTTGTCGACCTGTGCCGCATCACCTCGGGCCAGACCAGTCATGCCTGGCTGACCACGCGCATTGTTATCGTGCAATACCCGGTCAGCGACAACGAGTCGCGCCTGCTTGGTTTGCTGGTGGAACAGGTCAACGCCACCTGCAAGATCAGTGACGACAAATTCAGTCGTTCGGGCGTTGAGTTGCCGAACACGCCTTTTCTCGGCGAATTTGCCAAGCTGGATGACGGCCTGGTGCAAAGGGTGAATACTGATGATCTGCTTAATGACGAGGTGCGCGCACTGTTGTTTCGGGAGTGCGCCTGATGGCCCTTCATCGGATCGAACACATCCTCAAGGAGTCCATGGGGCTTAACGCCGCTTCGATCGGCTCGTCCGCCATTCAGCGTGCCGTCAACCAGCGCATGGCCAGCTTGCAACTCACCGACATCGACAACTATGTCGCCAAGCTGGAAAGAAATCGCACGGAACTGGCCGAGCTGATTGAAATGGTCGTCATTCCGGAAACCTGGTTTTTCCGCGATATGGCGCCCTTCAGCACACTGGTCGATGCGCTACAGAAAACCGGCAAGAGCCGCGCCCCGCTCAACATCCTGAGCGTACCCTGCTCGACCGGCGAAGAACCCTATACCATTGCCATGGCGCTGGATGAAGCAGGCGTCAACCTGGACAACGTTCGTATTGACGCTGTCGATATCAGTTCACGCAACATTGCACTCGCCCAACGCGCGCAATACAGCAACAACTCGTTTCGCAGCAGCAACCTGGAATTTCGCGACCGTTATTTCCAGCAGACACGCCACGGCTATCACCTGAAGCCGGAAATCAAGCGCTGCGTTAATTTCACCCAGGACAATATTCTGGATGCGGCCTTCGGTTCCCAGCGGCCCATGTTCGATGCCATCTTCTGCCGTAATTTGCTGATCTATTTTGACCGGGCAACCCAGGCCAGGGCAATCGACGTGCTCAGTACCCTGCTAAAAGACGATGGCCTGTTGTTTCTTGGCCATGCGGAAGCCGGGGTACTGACCGGCCGAGCGTTTGAATCCCTGCCTTACGAGCGATGCTTCGGCTTTCGCCGCGCATTACCGGCCGACGACAGCGAGCGCATAACCAGCAAGCCGCGCAGCAAGACGCCACCAGCCAAACCGGCCAGGCAACGCGCGGAAACAAAGCCGAAAAACACAACCGGCGCTGATTTCTTTGCCAAAGCGGCCAGGGCACCAGCACCCGTTCAGGATGAACCACTGGTACAGGTCGACACCGCGCTCAACCCGATCATCGTCGAAGCGGAACGACTGGCCAACGAAGGACACCTGGTGGAAGCCGCCAACCTGTGCGCCAGTTTCCTCGCTAAAACTGGGCCGGACGCCTCGGCCTATTACCTGCTGGGTTTGATTCGCGAAGCCACCGGCGAGAGCGATGACGCCATTGAATATCTGCGTAAGGCGATTTACCTGGATCCGCGGCACACCGAGGCCATGGCTCATCTTGCGCTGATACTTTCGCGCATGGGCGAAACTGCTGAAGCCGCCCGGATACAGGCACGCGCCGATCGTATCCATCAGCGTCAGGCAGGTGAATCATGAGCGACGTGCTGGAAAAAGCTTCCGTGACCATCGATGACTGCTGGAATCGGATTGGCGTCTGGCGCAAGGGTCAGGAAGTCTGCCCGATCCTGAAGGACAAGATTCACTGCCGCAACTGCCACATCTACAGCCAGGCCGGCCAGCGCATTCTGCAGCGGGAAATGACCCAGGATTACCGCGAGGAATGGTCGCGTATTTATGCCGAAGAGCAAACCAGCACGGCCGTTAACACCGAGTCCGTGGTGATCTTCCGTATTGGCGATGAGTGGCTGGCCATCCCCAGCAAAGTAGTGAATGAAGTCACGTCCGCAAAAACCATCATGCGCCTGCCGCACACCCGGCATGAAGTGGTGAAAGGTCTGGTGAATATCCGGGGCGAACTGGAAATCTGTATCGGCATCGGCGGCCTGATCGGCATTGAGCGTAGCCAGCAACCCCAGCGTTTCGGCACGGTAGGCACTGGCGACCGCATGCTGCTGATCGAGTTTGAAGAAAACCGCTATGTTTTTCCGGTCACGGAAGTGCATGGCATTCATCACTTCCCCTCGGGTGCATTACACCCGGTACCGGCCACTATCAGCCGCGCCAAGGCCACCTATACCCGCAGCATGCTGCACTGGAACGACGAGCATGTCGGCGTACTGGATGAAGCATTATTGTTTTATACATTGAACAGGTCACTGAAATGAGCGATAGCGGATTTTCCATGCTCGACCTGTTCAAGACCGAGGTCGATACCCAGACCGACCGTTTGAGCCAGGGTCTGCTCGATCTCGAACTGGACCCCACCGCGGCCACGGTTCTGGAATCGTTGATGCGCGCGGCCCATTCGGTCAAGGGCGCCGCCAAGATGGTCGATGTCCAGCGTGGCGTCGATGTCGCGCATGTCATGGAAGACGTCTTCGTCGCCGCGCAGAACGGCAAACTGGTTCTGCATGCGGAACAGGTGGATGTGTTGCTGAACGGCGTGGATACCCTGCGTCAGATCGCGCATCACGCGGATGACAATGACTGGCTGAATGCGGAACAGACACGTATCGATGAACTGGTAGCGACAATCAAGCAGCTGGAACAGTCAACGCCTGCAGCGAGCGCCCCGGAATCACCCAGCGAGAGCGAAACAGCCAGCGCTGAACCTGCCGCCACGGCGTCCACTACAACGCCTGCCGTCAGCAATGTTGATCCCGCCATGCTGGAATTGTTCCGGGTGGAAGCCGACACTCAGCTCTCGGCACTGAGCGAGGGTTTGCTGGCGCTGGAAGAAAACCCCTCCGATAGCGCACGACTGGAAGCCTTGATGCGCGCGGCGCATTCCGTAAAAGGCGCGGCCCGCATGGTCGACGTGGAACCGGTGGTGCGCCTGGCGCATGTCATGGAAGACGGTTTTGTCGCCGCCCAGAAAGGCAAAATCCGGTTCAACAGCAACCAGATCGACCTGCTGCTGAAGAGTACGGACCTGTTATTGCAGATCGCCAAACAGGACGGCATCGGTCGCTGGGGACAGGATAACCGCCAGACTATCGACGATTACGAGAAGCTGCTTTCCACCATTCCGGCAGGCGAAGCCCTGCCGGATACCGGTCCCGTTACCGAAGCCGTGGCACCGATAACGCCGGCCGTTACCGATAGCACCGACAACGAAGCGTCCGCTGCGCAGGAAAAAACCACCGCCAGCCCGGGCCGAAGCGCCGATACCGCCATCCGTGTCTCCGCCGAAAGCCTGAATCGCCTCATGGGACTGGCTGGCGAGGTGCAGGTGGAAGCGCGCTGGCTGCGTCCCTTCGCCAACAGCCTGCTGCAACTGAAGTATCGCCAGACAGAAATGATCAGTTTGCTCGACCGGCTGCGTGACGCACTGGTGGACGCACGCGTGGATGATCATATTCTCGGCATGGTCAGCGACATCATGCATCGCTCCAGCATTGGCCGTCAGGGTCTGGCAAAACGCATGGAAGAACTGGAAGAGTTTGACCGCCGCAGCCACAACCTGGCGGCACGACTCAATCGTGAAGTCATCTCCAGCCGCATGCGGCCTTTTGCCGATGGTATCCATGGTTTTCAACGCATGGTGCGCGATATTTCGCGTTCATTGCACAAGCGAGTGAAACTGGAAATCCAGGGCCTTACCACCAAGGTCGACCGCGACATCCTGGAAAAAATCGAGGCGCCGCTGAATCATCTGATTCGCAACGCGCTAGATCACGGCATCGAATTACCTGACGAACGCAGCGCCGCTGGCAAACCCGCCCAGGCAACCATCAAGCTCGAGGCCATGCACAGCTCCGGCATGTTATCCATCGTGGTCGAGGATGACGGTCGCGGCATGGACCTGGAAAAACTGCGCGAAAAGATCGTCAAGAAAAAACTCGTCACCGAGGAAATGGCGCGCGATCTCAGCGAAGCCGAACTGATGGACTTTATTTTCCTGCCAGGATTTTCAACCCGCGACAGCGTGTCCGAAATCTCGGGCCGCGGCGTCGGACTGGATGTGGTGCATAGCGTGATGCAGGAAATGCATGGCATCGTGCATGCCATCTCCAACCCCGGCAAGGGCATGCGCTTCCACCTGCAACTGCCCTTGACCCTGTCCGTCATGCGCAGCCTGATGGTAGAGATTGCCGGGGAAATCTATGCCTTCCCGCTGGCCCAGATCAACCGTACCCTGCGCCTGCATCGCGACCATATCGAAACGCTCGAAGGCCGCCAGTATTTCACGCTGGGTAACCAGCACATCGGCCTGCTCACGGCCAACCAGGTGCTCGGTCTGCCGGAAGCACCGCCGGATGCGGAAGAAGCCAGCGTGGTTGTGCTCGGCGAACGTCTCGAACGTTACGGCTTTGTAGTGGACCGTTTCCTGGGTGAACGCAGCCTGGTGGTACAGAAGCTCGATGCGCGACTGGGCAAGATCAAGGACATCAATTCCGCCGCCATCCTGGAAAACGGCAACCCCTGCCTGATTATCGACGTGGATGACATGCTGCGCTCCGCCGACCTGCTGATTTCCGGCAGTCGCCCGATGCGTATCGAATCGCGTGAACAGCAGAAACATCGCAGCATCAAACGCGTACTGGTGGTGGACGATTCCATCACGGTGCGCGAAGTGGAACGCAACATGCTCGTCAATCGTGGCTATGAAGTGGACGTCGCGGTGGATGGCATGGACGGCTGGAACGCCGTGCGCACCGGGCATTATGACCTGGTGATCTCCGACATCGACATGCCGCGTATGAACGGCTTCGAATTTGTCGAACATATCAAGGGCGACGCAACCCTGCGTTCCCTGCCGGTGATGATTGTTTCCTACAAAGACCGGGAAGAAGACCGAACCCGCGGACTGGAAGTTGGCGCGGATTATTATTTGACCAAGGGCAGTTTTCAGGACGAAACCCTGCTCGATGCAGTGGCAGATCTGATCGGGGAGGCCGATGTCTAAGCGAATGAAAATCGCCATCGTCAATGATTCCATAATGGCACTGGAAAGCCTGCGCCAGGTAGTGAACAGCAGCGATAAATATGAAGTTGCCTGGGTGGCCGAGGATGGCGCCGATGCGGTTACAAAATGCAAGCAGTTACAACCCGACATCATCCTCATGGACCTGATCATGCCGGTCATGGACGGCGTCAAGGCTACCCGCCAGATCATGGCGGAAACGCCCTGCGCGATTGTCGTGGTCACGGCAAGCGTGGCCGGTAATGCCGCCAAGGTATTTGAAGCCATGGGCGCTGGGGCGCTGGACGCCATCAACACGCCGGTGCTGGGCATGGGCGGATCCGGCGAGGGGCACAAGCTGCTGTTACAGAAGATCGATAACGTTGCCCGGCTGATCAACGTGACCAACCGCGTCCAGGCCGAAGAAAACAAACCGCATGACGTGCAGGCTATCAACCATGACCAGGGCGATTGCCTGATCTGTATCGGCGCGTCAACGGGTGGCCCCGCCGCGCTGCAGGAAATACTCAAGCAGATTCCGGCGGACTTTCATGCCCCGATTGTCATCATCCAGCACGTGGACGAGGAATTCGCGCGCAGTTTTGCCGAATGGCTGGATCAGGAGGTACCCATTCATGTCCGCCTGGCGCAGGACAACGACCGCCTGATCCCGGGGCGGGTTCTGGTTGCCGGGCGCGGCGATCACCTGATCATGGATGAACATCACCGGCTGCAGTACACCAGCGAACCGGCGAGCTACGCCTATCGACCTTCGGTAAACGTGTTTTTCGAGAGTGTCGCGGCTCACTGGCCACACCGGGCAATCGGCGTATTGCTAACGGGGATGGGGCGCGATGGCGGCGCGGGCATGCTGGCTCTGAAAAATGCCGACTGTCATACTATCGCCCAGGATCAGGCCACCAGCGCGATTTACGGCATGCCCAAGGCGGCGGCGGAACTGGACGCGGCCAAGGACATTCTGCCACTGCCCGAAATCGCGCCAAGATTAATCGAACTACTTTAAAGCGACGTAAAAACAACAGGTTATATTTGCCGCGCGCGCTCAATTTATGACGCGCATGGCCGATAAATTCTCAAGACAACCAATAACGACAGTTTCGCCACAAGGGGATTACCCCGAGAACAGGGTATGAGTACAGTACTGAGTATGGAGAATCAGGAACCGCAAGTTGACGATGACGCCGCGAACAAGTGCGTCGTTCTGCTTGTTGACGACCAGGCAATGGTGGCTGAAGGTATCCGCCGCATGCTGGCCGACGAGCCCGATATCGAGTTTCATTATTGCTCTAATCCCAAGGAAGCAATGGAAACCGCCATTTCGTTGAAGGTCACCACCATCCTGCAGGACCTGGTGATGCCGGATATCGACGGCATGATGCTGGTGCGTTTTTACCGGGCCAATCCGGTGATCCGGGATTTGCCCGTCATTGTTCTCTCCACCAAGGAAGACCCGGCTGTCAAAAGCGAAGCCTTTTCCAACGGCGCCAACGATTACCTGGTGAAACTACCGGACAAGGTGGAACTGGTAGCCCGGATCAGGGCGCATTCGCATAGCTATATCGCTCAACGGGAACGCGACAAGGCGTACGAAGAACTGCGCGCCCTGCAAAACAAGCTCGAGAAGAGCAACCTGCAGCTGGAAGAAAGCAACAAGGAATTGCAACGCCTGTCGTCCCTGGACGGCCTGACTGGTATCGCCAACCGGCGGCAGTTCGATCACAGCCTGGAAAACGAGTGGCAACGTGCCTTGCGCAATTGCTCGGAACTCAGCCTGATCATGATCGATATCGACTTCTTCAAGCTGTACAACGACTCGCATGGCCACCAGGCCGGCGATGACTGTCTGCGTGCCGTGGCGCGCGCACTGGATTCGATCACCTCGCGCCCCACTGACCTGGTGGCTCGCTATGGGGGCGAGGAGTTCGCCGCCATACTGCCCGACACCTCGCTGGCGGGCGCCCAACAGGTTGCGGAAAAAATGGCCGATGCCGTCAAGGCCCTTGGCCTCAAGCATGAAGCTTCCAAGGTGTCCGACATCGTGACCCTGAGCATCGGCGTGGCCTCGCTGGCACCGCGCGGACATGGCAGGGCCAATGACCTGGTGGCACTGGCCGACGTTGCCCTGTACCGTGCCAAGGAAAAAGGCCGCAACCAGATCTCCGTGAATCTGGACGAAGTCACCAAAGCCAACGCCTCCCAGGCCTGAGCTTTCCCCGCGTAATAGTCGCACTGCGGTAACGATCTCGTTAGAATAACCGGCAAATTAACAGCCCGGAATCTGGAGATCAGCAATGACGTTTGTCGTCACGGAAAACTGCATCAAATGCAAATACACCGACTGTGTGGAAGTCTGCCCGGTCGACTGTTTCCATGAAGGACCGAACTTCCTCGTCATTGACCCGGAAGAATGTATCGATTGCACTCTGTGCGAACCCGAATGCCCGGCCGAAGCGATATTCGCCGAGGACGACCTGCCCGAGGGCCAGGAGCAGTTTCTGGCGCTGAACGCCGAACTGGCGCAGGGATGGCCGGTAATCACCCAGCAGAAGGCGCCACCCGATGACGCCGAGGAATGGGACGGCAAGCCGGATAAGCTGCAATACCTGGAGCGATGATCGCAAGGTTGCGTCAGCAAGATTCTTTTTCTCCCTGTATCCGGCTTATTCCCTACCACCAGCCTTTTCTGGCCGGTGTAGCCGAGGCGCTGCTGGCGGCCGCGCCGGACATTCGCGACCTGACCGGCTACACATTCCTGCTACCGCAACCCCTGACAGCGCCTGCGTTGCGCCAGGCGCTACTCGCCGCCTCAGGTGAAACCGCCCTGCTCGGCCCCCGGATTACATCCTTGCGCCAATGGGTCATGGCACAGGCTCCGCTGGTCGATCAATTATCCGATCAGGCCGCCGAGCTTATGCTGGTCGAGGCCTTGCAGGATCATCTCGGCCTGTTTGGCAATGACAACCCCTGGCGCATCGCCGAGGCGCTGCGGCAATTGTTTACCGAACTCACCCAGCAACACGTTTCACTTCCAGACTCGCTGGATGACTGGACGGCGCGTCTGGCGCAGGCCTACGGCACGCAAAACCTGTCCCTGCAACGCGAAGCGCGTATCGTGCACCAACTGTGGCAGGCCTGGAACGAACAACTGGCTGCCAGCCAGCACCTGGATCAGGCCAGCGCCTATCAGCAGGCCCTGGCACAGACACTGTCTCAACCGCATGAACCCTTAATTCTGCTCGGCATGCAATCTTTCACCGCGCCGGAACGCGACTGGTTACGTCATAAACTGGCGAACGGGCAATTGAGCTGGTTTATTCAGGCACCGGCCAGTCGTGGACGGGCGGAACAGGCGATCGAGCCTTTGCTGGCATTGGCTGACGTCAAGGCCGAACCCGCGAGCAGCGATATTGGTGCCTGCCTGGCCGCGGTATTTCCGGATGATGACAGCGACATGCGGCAACGTGCGCTACAGCTCGCAGCCCGCTTTGATCGCAGTCCCCTGCGGGAAAGGTATCGTTGCTTCAGCGCTGACAACCCCGAACAGGAAGTACGCGCCATTGATCTGCAGGTACGGCAATGGTTACTGGCGGACAAGACTTGTATCGGCATTATCACCGAAGACCGCCGCCTGGCCCGTCGGGTGCGCGCCCTGCTGGAACGCGCCGGGATCGAATTGCAGGACAGTGGTGGCTGGGCGCTGTCGACCACCACGGCCGCCGCGGTTCTGGAACGCTGGCTGGAATGCATTGAAGAAGACTTCGCTCACCTGCCCTTCCTGGATTTATTAAAATCACCCTTGCTGTTGCCCGAGACAGATCGCGAGCAACACCTGCACGCGGTTTATCGCCTGGAACAGGACATCATCCTGCATGAAAACATCAGCCGTGGCCTGAACCGCTATCAACAGCATCTTGACTACCGACTGCGGCGCCTCAATGCCGAAGAATCTTCCAGCTATGACAGCCTGCGCGACCTGCTTGAATTAATCGCCGCGGCGGCAACGTCCCTGCAGGCCTTACGTCACACCAGCGCGCTACCCGCCGACTATCTTGCCGCGCTGCAACAAAGCCTGATCTCGCTGGGCATCTGGCAAAGCTGGCAGCAGGACGCCGCCGGACTGCGCCTGATCAGCCTGTGGGACAGTCTGCATGCCGCCGCCCAAAGACAAACGCTCATGCTGGACTGGCAAGGCTTCCGTGTCTGGCTCGGTGGCAATATCGAACGCACCACCTTCCGCCCGGCACAGACCGGAGGACCGGTGCAGCTGCTAACACTGGAACAAAGCCAGGGACAGCACTTCGATGCCTTGATCATTGGCGGTTGTGATGCGGAACATTTACCGAGCAAGCCCGGCGTATCGCCATTTTTTAATGATTCGGTGCGGCACGAACTGGGCTTACCCACCTGGCAACAGGATTATCAACTGCAGCTGTATCACTTTCGGCGAGTACTGGAGGCGGCACCCGACATTTTGTTTACCTGGCACAGGGAAGATCAGGGCGACCCGGTGTTGCCGAGTCCCTGGCTGGACGCACTGCTCACGCTGCATGAAATCAGCTTTGCTTCGCGGCTGGAAGACCAGGCACTGCATGCCCTGCTCAAACAGCCGGTCGATGTACAACCGCCGCATTGCGCGCCGCTACCTGCTATACCGCAACAACCCCGGCCACGGCTGCCGATGGCCTTGCAACCCCTCGCCGAATCGCCCAGCAGTCATCAGCAGCTGATCGACTGTCCCTATCAATATTTCGCTGCCCAGGGGCTGCGACTGCAGCCACCGGAGGAAATACGCGATGCACTTGCCAAGTCGGACTATGGTGAACGGGTGCATCGTTGCCTGGAAGCCTTCCACAGTGACGTAAAGGAATTGCCCGGCCCGTTCACACATGCCGTGACAGAACAGAATCGCCCCTCGGCCATTGACATGCTGACTGCAATCGCTCATGCCGAGTTTGCCAAGGATCTGGAAGATAACTTTCAGCATCGTGGCTGGCTGAAACGCTGGCTGAAAAAAATTCCGCAATACATCGACTGGCAAATTACGCACCAGCAGCAGTGGCAGGTAAAACGAACCGAACAGAGGCTGGAACAACAGTTATCTCCCGTGCTTACCGTCAAGGGTCGACTGGATCGTATCGACAGTGATCGCGATGCCCTGGCCATTATCGATTACAAAACCGGCGCCTCCGCCAAAAGGGATGAGGTTGTTGCAGGCGAAGCCGTGCAATTGCCCTTTTATGCCCTGCTCAGTGAACAGCCCGTGGCGGAAGTCAGTTATCTCAAGCTCGACGATGAGCCGTTACGCGATGGCGCGCGTCTCACGGACGATGAACTGGCAGCGCTGACGGCAGCAACTCGCGAACGCCTCCTCAACACCCATGCCGCGATCGCCGCCAATGCACCTTTACCGGCCTGGGGCGACCCCAACAGCTGCAGGTACTGTGACATGCGCGGCTTGTGCCGCAAGGATATCTGGGATGAGTAACTCGCCACTCAAGGCCACGCACCCCGAAATCAATGCCACCGTGCATGCCTCGGCCGGCACCGGTAAAACCTGGTTGCTGGTCACCCGCATGGTACGCCTGTTACTGGCAGGAGCCCGGCCCGCCAACCTGCTCGCCGTGACTTTTACCCGCAAGGCCGCCGCCGAGATGCAACAACGCCTCACCGAACGACTGGCTGATCTGGCCCGTGCCGACGATGCAGCACTGGACACTCAGCTTAAACAGATCGGCCTTGAACCGAGCACCGCGTTGCGCAGCCAGGCGCGCCGCCTGTATGACCAGCTCATGTTTAACGAGCAACGTCCGCGCACCACGACCTTTCATGCCTTTTGCCAGGAAATCCTGCAGCGTTTCCCCGTCGAGGCTGAAATCCCGCCGGGTTTCGAACTGCTGGATTCCGAGGCGCAATGTCGCGAACTGGCCTGGGCCAGCCTGTATGCCGAGGTCACGCAGGCGCCGGACAGTGAGCTCGCGCGCCACCTGGAAACCCTGTACGAGTTGTGTAACGGCATGCACAACACCCACCAGGCTCTGAACCAGTTTCTGGCGCAACGCATCGACTGGTGGGCCTTCACTCATGACAAGCAATACCCGGCGCGCTGGGCGGCCGCGGTGTTGAAGGAACAGCTGCAAGTCGACCCCGAAATTGATCCTGTCGCCGACTTCTTCCACGACCTGCGGATGCAGATGATTAGGGAGTTTGCGCAATTACTGGCGAAACACGACACCCCTACCAACCTCAAACACAGCGCCGCAGCGCTCTCTGCCCTGGACAATTCACTTAATCCGGAACAACGAATCGACGCCTTGCGTTCCGCATTATTCACCCAGTCCGGCACGCGCATGGCGCGCAAGAGCAGCAATCCACTCGTTAAAAAACTGGGCGAGACAGGTGTAGCACGCTTACTGGATCTCCACGACCTGCTGTGTGGCGCACTGGAAACGCTACAGGAACAGCAAAACCGCATCATCACCTTCCAGCTCAATCGCAGCTGGTATCATGCCGGCGATGCGCTTTTAACTCACTACCAGCGCATCAAGCATGAACAACGTCTGCTGGATTTTTCAGACCTGGAATGGAAATCCTACCAACTGTTGAATCAATCCGAACAGGCGCACTGGATTCAGTACAAACTGGATGCGCGCATTGATCATCTGCTGATCGATGAATTTCAGGATACCAACCCGACCCAGTGGCGATTACTGCTGCCGCTGCTGGAGGAACTGGCCGCCGGTAGCTCAGAGCGCGCACGCAGCGTTTTTCTGGTGGGCGATGCCAAGCAGTCCATCTATCGTTTCCGGCGCGCCGACGCGCGCCTGCTGGAACATGCCTCGCAATGGCTGGGACAACATTTCGATGCCGAACCTGTCCACCTGGATCGATCGCGGCGCTCCAGCCAGGCGGTGATTGATTGTGTGAATGCCGTGTTTCAGCAACCGGTTCCACTACTGGAAGGTTTTCCCACGCATACGACCTTTAACACGGATTTATGGGGAGAAGTTCAACTGCTGCCGCTTATTGAAATCGGCGAAACCGAAGAAGACATCCCGGCAATAGAAGGATTGCGCGATCCTTTGCAACAGCCACGCATCGTTAGCGAAGATCAACGCTATTACCGCGAAGGCCAGTTAATTGCCGAACAGATCAAAACCCTCATTGCACATAAGACTCCCATCGGCTCCGATGATAATGCCCGCGCCATCAGCTACCGCGACATCCTGATTCTGCTGCGCAGTCGTAACCATGCGCCGCATTACGAGCGCGCCCTGCGTGATGCCGGCATTCCATTTCTTGGTACAGCCCGTGGCGCCCTGCTGCACAGTATCGAAGCGCGCGATCTGGAAGCATTACTCAATACCCTGATCGCGCCGCATAACAATCTTGCCCTGGCGCAGGTATTGCGCTGCCCACTGTTCGCCTGCACCGACGATGATCTGGTTGCATTGGCGCAAGCGCCCGGCAAGGACTGGATGGAACGCCTGCTTGCTCTTGCACAGACACTTGATGACTCACACCCGCTGGGGCTGGCAGCTTCCCTGCTCACCCAGTGGCGACAATGGACCGGCGTGCTACCGGTGCATGACTTGCTTGACCGGATTTACTTTGAAGGCAACCTGCTGGCACGTTACCTGACGGCAACGCCCGCCAGCCTGCAGCCGCGCGTGCATGCCAACCTGTTACGTTTCCTGGAACTTGCACTGGAAATCGACAGTGGCCGTTATCCCAGCCTGCCGCGCTTCATACATGCCCTGCACAGCTTGCGCGAGCTGGACGAGGATGCACCGGATGATGCCGCACCCAGCAGTGGCAGTGACCGCGTACAGTTCATGACCATCCATGGCGCCAAGGGGCTGGAGGCACCGGTCGTCTTTCTCGCGGACAGCAGCAGCGTGCCACGCGATAAATCCACCTGGTCTGCACTGGTCGACTGGCCAGCCGAAAAATCACGTCCGGCCGCTTTCTTCCTGTTAGCGGACAGCAAGCGTCGCGATACCGTAAGCGCTGCGCATAAAGCCAGCCAGGACCAGGCTGCCACCCGCGAAGATGCCAACCTGCTGTACGTAGCGCTCACCCGTGCCCGTCAATGCCTGTATATTTCAGGCACCGAGCCGTCCCGCGGCCAGAAACTTGGCTGGTATGGCGTCATCCAGTCCGCACTGGGAGAGACAACTGGCCTGCAATCGGCACAGCCACCCACCATTGCAACGCGGCCGTCACCAGTAGAGACATCAAGTATCGCTTACGATGCAAGGTTGAATCAGCCCATCAAGGTCGGTCGTCAACAACAACGCATTGCTCCCAGCCGCCAGACGGATTTTATCGACATGGCGGCCACACATGACCCGGATGCCTGTGAACGCGGCATTGCGATTCATCGATTTCTGGAACTGATGACTGAACCCGAAGCGGTCGACACCGAACAGGCACTGCATCGCGTCGCCATTGAATGCGCACGATCCAGGGATGATCCCGACCTTCTGAACTGGCTATCCGAGGCACAACACGCACTGACAAGCGATACGGTCGCGCATCTGTTTACCACTGGCAACGACCGCCGGATATTCAAGGAAGTGCCGATCAGCTATCGACAGAACGGCATCATGATCGATGGCGTTATCGATCGCCTGATCGTCGATGAGACGCAGGTTACGCTGGTGGATTTCAAATCGAGTCCCGTGCAGTCCGGGCAAGAAGCCCGCCAACATGCCCTTGCCTACGAGCGGCAAATGAAACTGTATGCCGATGGGATTCGCATGCTCTGGCCGGATAAAACCCTGCAGACCTGCCTGCTATTTACCCACGGCCCTTATCTCGTGCCGATAAATGTGTAGAATGATTTACCCTCTCCTACAAGATATGAAACAACCGGAGTTTACTAATGGCTGATAGCCCCTACGTCGTCGATGTCACCCTGGAAACCTTCGAACAGGAAGTGGTGCGTAAATCGCTGGAAGTTCCGGTACTGATCGACTTCTGGGCCGACTGGTGCGCGCCCTGCAAAATGCAGTTACCAATCCTGCTGCAACTGGTCGAGGAATTTCAGGGCCGCTTCGTGCTAGCCAAGGTCGACACCGAAGCACAGCAGGAACTCGCGGCACACTTCGGTATTCGCAGTATCCCGACCATGAAACTCGTCCACCAGGGACAGATCGTGGAAGAAATCAGCGGCGCGCAGCCGGAAGCGCTATTGCGCGAAATGCTGGAAAAGTATCTGGCACGCCCCTCGGACAACCTGCGCGAACAAGCACTCGCCAAGGCCGAATCCGATCCTGAAGAGGCGCTGGCCTTATTACGCATGGCGGCGGCCGATGATCCCGACAATACCCGCATTCATCTCGACTATGCACGCATCTGCCTGAGCCAGGGCCATTACGATGATGTGGAACAAACCCTGAATGGATTGCCGATCAACATCCGCGAGGACGACGAAGTCAGGCAACTGCTGGCTGCAGCCAAGTTCGCCAGGAAAACGGGCAGTTCCGGCGATACCAGCGCGTTACAAAAAGCGATCGAAGCCAATCCCGCCGACCTGGCGGCGCGGGAACAGCTGGCCAATCTGCTGGTTGCACAGGGCAAGCCGGAAGATGCCATGGAACAGTTTATCGAGATCCTTAAACGCGACAGGTCGTTCAATGACGAGATCGGCAGAAAAGGCCTGCTACAACTCTTCGAAATGCTGGGCAACGAAGGCGAACTGGTGCAGAAATACCGACGTAAAATGTTTGGCCTGCTTTATTAATAAATGCAATTAGCGTATTGGCGTTTCGCCATCCAGCATGGCGGCCAGCGCATCCGCCGGACGATAACCGGGAAGCACCTGCCCGCTTTCCAGCACCAGTGCCGGCGTGCCGTTAAGGCCCAGCATCTGCACCAGCTTCATATGCTCGTCTATCGGGTTATCACAACGCTTTTCTTCAACTTCCTTGCCGTTCTTGCTGTCGGTCAGCGCTTGTTGCTGGTTTTTCGCGCACCACACGCTCTGCGCTTTGAAGTAAGAAGGCGTGTTCGGACCTGATCGCGGGAAAAACATGTATTGCACACTAATGCCTTTGGCATTGAGCTGTTCCATTTCGTTGTGCAGCTTGCGGCAGTAACCGCAGTCGATGTCCGTAAACACCGTGACACGATGCTTCTCGTTCTTGGCGGGGAAAACGATCATCTGGTCTTCGTCAACGCTGGCAATCACATCCCGGGTAAGCTCTGCATGCCGTTCCGCCGTGATATTTTTCATTTGATCAATATCCAGCAGATTGCCTTTCATCAGGTAACGACCATCTTCGGATATATAGAAAATCTGGGGACCGTAGGTAACCTCGTACAGGCCCTTGACGGCGGTTTCAGTGATGGCATCGGGTTTTTCATCCGGGATCAACACCTGCAGCTTCTTGGTGAGCATGGCCTCATCCACCGCCAGCGCAATATTCGAAAATCCGACAAAAAACAGGGAAAACAATAAGTTGAAATATTTCATGCACTCAGACTCTTCTCAATAAAGGACGCATGGTAGCGTCTCGGAACATGCAAGGATAGACCGTGAATATCATAGAAAGTTTACTAGGCGCGCGGATGATGGGCTGTATGCAGCGATTTCAGGCGCTCGCGCGCGACATGGGTATAGATCTGGGTCGTGGAAAGATCGCTGTGACCCAGTAGCAACTGTACCACCCGCAGGTCAGCGCCATGATTCAGCAGATGCGTAGCAAAGGCATGCCGCAAGGTATGCGGCGACAGCTTGCTCCTGATGTTAGCCTGTTGCGCGTACTGCTTAATACGATACCAGAAGGCCTGGCGGGTCAGCGGCTCCCCGCCACGGCCTGGGAACACCACATCCGAACTAACCCGCTTCAACAGATCCGGTCGCGCTTCCCGCAGATAGCGCTTAAGCCAGTCGACGGCCTCGTCCCCCAGTGGCACAAGTCGCTCCTTGTTGCCCTTGCCGATAATCTTGACCAGCCCCTGCGCAAGACTGACCTGGTACTCCGTCAGACTCACCAGTTCGGTGACACGCAAACCCGCGGCATACAGCACTTCCAGCATGCTGCGGTCGCGCAGACCAATCGCGGTTTCTGTGTCGGGTGCCGCCAGCAGCCGGGTGACATCATCCTCGCTTAATGCCGCAGGGAGCGTACGGCCGAGCCTGGGCGATTCCAGTTGCGCCGTTGGATCGTGCTGCATGCGCCGTTCGCGCAACTGATAGCGATAGAAACGGCGCAAGGTGGACAACAGACGCGCATCGGAACGCGCGCTGACACGTTGCTTATGGCGCGCAGCCAGGTATTCGCCCAGATGGTATTGCTGAACTTCGAGCAGGGATAACGATTGCCGATCCAGCCAGCGGGAAAAATGCTTCAGGTCGTTGCGGTAAGACGCCAGCGTGTTATCGCTAAGGCCGGCTTCCATCCACAGCGCATCCAGAAAATCTTCGTATATAGACTGATTAACCAAGAAGCTATCGCAACGATTTACAATTCACGGGTAACTGCTACCCTAAACGAATTACAACCGCGACACCAGACAGAAAAATGAAAACAATCTACCTTGTCTTGATTACCCTGATTTTTGCCTCCACGGGCCATGCCCAGGTCTATAAATGGACCGATGCGCAGGGCAACATTCATTTCGGCGACAAGCCCCCGGGCACGGTGCAGGCGGAACAGGTAACGATACGGGTCAATACCTACTCGGGTGGAGCCAATGTCGAGGCGCTAAAGGCGTTCACAAACGACAAGGTGGTACTCTATAGCACCCAAAGCTGCGGCTACTGCAAACAGGCGCGCCGCTTCCTGAACAGTAAACGCATACCATTTCAGGAATATGACGTGGAAACAAGTCGCAGGGGGCAACGCGACTATGAACAACTCAATGGTCGCGGCGTACCCATTATATTGGTCGGAGAACAGCGCATGAATGGTTTTAGCGAAGACCGGCTGAGAAGCCTGTTAAGCACCGCTGGCTATTCACTCTGACATTTCAGAATTTCTCTACCCAGGCCGTCAAACCACGCATCACCATATCTACTGCAATGGTGCCGACATACAGGGCCATGACACGCCCGGCAATTTCAATATAGCGCTGAATCAACGCCTCGTTACGAGGACGCACATGATCATGCAAGAGTTTAAGTGCGCTGAGCGCCAACAGCGATATCGCCACTGCAACCAGAACCACAAGACATGCAATCAGGGGTTCATGCCGCTTGCCAATCACCATGCTGGCACTGATGGAACCCGGCCCGATCAATACCGGCATGGCAACCGCGCCCGCCAGATGCTGTGATTCACCGCGCAGGATTTCCAGTGCTGTTGGCCCATGAAATACAAACTGCAAACCAATAAGGAAAAATACTATCCCACCGAATATCTGGAATGACGCGAAATCCGCCTGCAGGATGCTGACAAAAATAATATCGCCCAATATGGCAAAGCAACAAAACACCAGTGTTGCGATGAATCCAGCCCTGACCAGTACCTGACTGAACTTCACCAGGGGCAACTTCTGCACCATGTCAGTCAGATAAACAATCAGCAACAGCGGATTAATCAGCACCAGCAGCAATGCCACGGACTGAATCAGTTCATCAACATTCAGCATCAGACTCAGGGTACCAGCTCAATCGTACCATCGATACTGACAACCACATCGCTTTCACCGCCCTCGAATGCCGGGGCCGCCGCTTCCGCCATCATAACCCTGCCCATCTTCATATCAGCGCGCGGCGAATAACCCGAGGTATTCAGACTGGCCGACACCAGCACATACTGCTTGGCATTGAAGCTCTTCACCAGTTGGTCGGCGCGTTGCTGGAACTGCTGTGCCGCCTGATCAACCAGTTCCTGCTCGATCGCCTTGCGAGTGTCCGTTGCAACAAAAAAACTACTCGATTTCACCTGTAGCTTTTCCTGCAGTTGTGCCATCAATTCGCTCAGTTGCGTGTAGTCACTGCCTTCCAGGTGCAGTTCCTGATAACCACGCCAACGCTGAGGGCGGTCTTTCTGGTATACCGGATTGACACTGTAGTTACCGGTTTTAACTTCCACGCCCTGACTCGCTTTGGCGCGCTGCAAGGCCCACTGCATGGCGCCATTGATTTTATTGGCTACATCCTTGGGTGCTGCTTCATTGGCCTCCGCCGCCAGCGTGACTGCCATGCGGTCATTGGCCACCGAGGCCTCCACCTGCACCTGGTAACTGACGCGATGGTAATGCGACTCAGTGTCGGCCGCGCTTGCCGGCGTGGCAAGCATAAATCCAAGCAGAACAAACAAGGTACGTATCGGTTTCATTCAACGCTCCTTCTACACGATTGTTGGGTTCACAGCTTCAATCATAGGCTGTGTTAAGCTAGCAGGAATTAATATCCCGGTTAAACAATGCCGACACCCGTATCGCAACCTGCCTCTTCATTCACCGGCCTTATTCTAGCAGGCGGCCGGAGTCGTCGCATGCAGGGCGAGGATAAAGGCCTCATTGAATTCCAGGGTAAGGCGTTGATTGAATATGCACTGGCCGCGCTGAAACCGCTAACGGAACAGCTCATCATTAACGCCAACCGGAACCAGTCCCGCTACGCGACCTACGGTTATCCCGTGGTTGCCGATAGCACAGCTGATTTTGCCGGACCGCTTGCCGGCATCCTGACTGTGCTTGCAACGCGCAACCTGCCCCTGCTCATCAGCCCCTGCGACGCGCCCTTCATTTCCAGCGCCTGTTTTGAACGTCTGCGCGATATTTTCAATAATGGCAATGCCTGTGCCGTCGCTCATGATGGCCAGCGCCTGCAACCCATGTTCCTCGCGCTCGCACCTGACTGTCGACAAAGCCTGCAGAACTATTTCAACAAGGGGGAGCGCAAGCTCGGGGAAGGCATTCTCAGGCTGGAGCCTGCCATCGTCGATTGCAGCGATCATCCTGAATGGTTCAGAAACGCCAATTCCCCTGCGGAACTCGCTGCCTTCAGGCAGCCAAAACCCTTATAATCTCGCTTCGCAACCCAATTCAGCCAGGGCTTTAGCATGAATACATCCCCAGATTCCTGTTTGACCAGCGACCTGCTCAGTGTCGATGAGGCTCGCGCAAAGATCATGAACATGGTTAACGCCATCGAGGGTGTTGAACAGCTGTTTGTGCGTGATGCGCTGCATCGCGTACTGGCGGAACCGGTTATATCCGGGATCAATGTGCCCTCGTTCGATAACTCCGCCATGGATGGGTATGGCATCAACAGTCGGGACATCCCGGCACAGGGCACGTCTACACTGACTCTGGTCGGTCGCGCCATGGCTGGCGCGCCATTCAATGGTGTTATCTCGGCAGGCGAATGCGTTCGTATCATGACCGGCGCGAAGATTCCCGAGGGTGTTGATACCGTGCTGATGCAGGAACAGGTCACCGCGACAGAAAACTCTATCACCCTGCAGTCAGGCCACACGCCTGGCGAGAATGTCCGCAAAACCGGCGAGGATATGGCCGCGGGCCAGACCATATTGACCCCGGGACGCCAGCTGACCCCGGCCGACCTGGGCGTTATTGCTTCACTGGGTATTCCCGAAGTGCGCGTATTCCGTAAACTGCGCGCCGCCTTCTTTTCCACTGGTGATGAACTTGTCAGTCTTGGACAACCGCTTGGCGATGGTCAGATCTATGACAGCAACCGCTACACCCTGCATGGCATGCTATCCCGGCTTGGCCTGGAGGTCATCGACATGGGCGTCATTCCGGATCGACGCGAATCAGTGCATGCCGCCTTCATACAGGCAGCCGCCATCGCCGACGTTATCTTTACATCAGGTGGTGTTTCTGTCGGCGAGGCGGATTATGTCAAGCAAACCCTGGAGGCCCTGGGCGAAGTTAATTTCTGGCGAATGAAGATGAAACCCGGCAAGCCACTCGCCACGGGCCGGGTTGGAAACGCGGTGTTCTTCGGGCTTCCCGGTAATCCGGTTTCCGTTATGGCGACTTTTTATCAGTTTGCACAACCTGCGCTCTTCAAGATGATGGGCGCGGAACCTAAAGCTCCCCTGGTCCTGAAAGTCCCTGCCGCCTCGGCCATCAAAAAATCTCCGGGGCGACTCGAATATCAACGCGGCCTGCTGGAACGTAATTCACAGGGCGAATGGCAGGTAACCAGTTCTGGACGGCAGGGATCGCATGTTCTGACATCCATGAGCAAGGCAAATTGCTTTGTGATTTTACCCGAGGATTCCGCAGGGGCTGCGGTCGGCGAACTGGTCGATGTACAACCTTTCGAAGGATTGATCTAAAGACTTTCTGATAGGAGCGGCCTTGGCCGAGACCTGTTATTCGCGGCCAAGGCCGCCCCTACAAGATAGCAATTAAGCCTGCTGCCCTTGTTCAGCAATATCCTTGCGCACCTGATCCATATCCAGTTCTTTTGCCTTGCCAAGCAACTCTTCAAATGCACTGGCTGGCAGCATGCCTGGCTGGGAAAAGATAATAATCTGATCCCGGAATATCATCAGGGTAGGAATGGAACGGATCTGGAAATGCGCGGCCAGTTCCTGCTGCTCTTCGGTATTCACCTTGGCAAACACGATCTCGGGGAATTTCTCGGAGACCTGCTCATAGATCGGCGCAAAGTTTTTACAGGGGCCACACCATTCCGCCCAGAAATCGATTATCACGAAGGGATTTTCAGTTATGGTCTTTTCGAAATTTTCTTTGGTCAATTCAATTGTGGCCACTCAACTTCTCCAGCGATGTCTTCAGGGGGGGTGTAAGAGAATAACAGTAGTATATAGATGGGGCGCAAAAATGCGAAAACAAGCCATGGCGGCCTGTTGAACTATTCCTTGTCGCTTTCGGCTCGACCGCTAATGCTGCCCAGGGTGTAACTTTGATCAATCTCGATTCGGTTACGTCCCAGGCGCTTGGCGCGATACAGTGCCTTATCGACTCTTTCAATGAAAGTGGATGAAGTTTCCCCGGGCTTGTAAAGCGCCAGACCGGCAGAGAAGGTCGGCATACGATGCTCCTGGTCGTTCAAATCCCAGCTCGCTTCGTTACAACGGTGTTTGACCTTGTACAATGCCCTCGACGAGCCTTCAAGGTCAGTATTCGGCAGGAGCACGGCAAACTCTTCTCCTCCGTAGCGCGCAACCAGGTCGTGGTGACGGAAGATCGAGAGAATATTCTTGGCATAAACACGCAATACTTCGTCACCAGCCGCATGTCCATAGAGGTCGTTGACCTCCTTGAAGTGATCCAGGTCGATCAATGCAATGGACAGCGGAAAACCGTAACGCTGCACACGCGCCACCTCGTCTTCGAGTCGACGCAGGAAAGCACGGCGATTCGACAGGCCAGTCAATTCATCTGTCAAACTCAGCAAGCGTACTCGCGTCAATTCGTCACTTAACTGTCGACTGTCGGTTTCCAGCACCTGCAGATGTTGATGCGTCTGATCCAGCTTGCTGGCCAGATCCTTGTGTCCGATGCGCAGGCGCTCGATCTCGCGTACCAGGGTACTACGCAGATCTTCCAGTTGCTGGGAATCCGCCGCGCGCAGCTCATGATGCACAACTTCCAGCAACACGCCGAACTCCTGATTCTGGCTGATCGTGTCCAGCACCTGGCTGGCCAGTCCGGCCTGAAGGTCGCGAATATGGTTCTGCATCATGCCGTGTTCAGCCTCAAGCTGGTCACCGTTAAGATGCAGATCGGAAGGAATCACCACTTCGCGTTTGATAGTGGCATGAGAAGGTTCGCCAGCCTCAATTTCATCATGAGCAACCGACGTGGACTTGCTTACCGGACTATCGGGTACGATACCAAATGCAACCAGTAAGGGGTGTACAGCCTCTTCCAGCACTGCCGCATCAAGCGACTTACGCTGTAACAGGGAAGCAGCCTGTGTTTCCGCATAATCTTGCAGGGCGAGCAAGGCGGGAGCGTCCAGAGGAGGTTGAATGCGAGCCTGTAACAGCCGCACATGCACCAGTGCAGAGGAGCCGGGAGCCAAATCACGGGCACAGGCATCGAGCAGCGAAGTGGTTATCCCCGCATAGATATGCTCTATTGTCGATTGCGACGTTACCAGCTCTGTGAGCATATGCTCGACCTGCTGGTATATCACGCCTCCTGCTTCATTCTGACGCAAAGCTTCCAGTAAACGGAGAATGCGTTGGGCTGATCCTGCCGCAATCGAATATTGCTCGGTTGCATCGGCCATTAATGTTTTCGTCTCCCGCACACCACATCCCTGTGTACAGGACAAAGCCCTGAGACTCCCCCTACCAGACCTCAACGTCAGGCCCTGGATGATGAAGTTTATTTTGTCCCTCTGTCGGCGATGTGCGCTCTCACCGACCCATAATCATTATGTGCTTGTTCATAACTCCGCCGGGTTAGGACGGATGGTTATGGCACTACCTTACCGTCCAACAGAAAGCGGAACAATGCTTGTATGGAATTCCTGACATTATTTCGCTAAGTCGTTGATGGCTGGTGTCGGCGCTCAGAAACGTTCATAACTCTCGTCAAACAGGCGCCATATAATGCCAAGCAATTGAAAATAAAATAGATAGCCCAATAAATTTCAGTTCGCGCGATGCATAAGGGTTTAGCTGTACGGGAGGCACTGTAAGCATATACTTACAAGAAATTTGCGGAAATGCGCTAGATTCGCACCAATTAAGTGCAACGAGGACGGCAAAATGTGCCGTATTTTTGGCACCGATTTTACATTTCAGGGCTTACGCGGTTGCCAGCTGGCGTGCCATATCGTCCAGTGAAGCAGCGTTCTCCATCAGATCTGAAAAAACCTGACTCGCGATCGATTCGTCCATGCCCACGATTGATAGTGAAGAGTCAGGAATCGCCCCATCCGGCGCATCGCCAATCTCTTCACGCTTCAAAAGGTGATCCGCCATCAGGACCAGGTGGGAGTAAACAGCATGCTCGCCTTCGTAACGCGGATTATGGTGCTCGCGCAGCGACACGACTATCTCGTCCGGCATCCCCCATGAATGCATCAGCCAGGCCCCGATTTGTGCATGCCCCATTTCCAGCAGGTCCTGAGCCTGCCCCATGCCGAGCACGCATTTCTCAAGTGCCGTTACCGGTGTTTCGGGATGCGCGGCAGCAAGCTTGTTGAGCAACTTGAACTCGGGCGGGAACAGATGACCCAGCAACAGAAACCCGAAGTTGTGCAGCAGACCAGTAAGGTAGGCCATGCCTGGTTCCGGTCTTTTGTCCGCGGGCATCTTCTTCACCAGCGCCTGCTGCAGCGCCGCAGAAAACACGGCATGGCGCCAGAAGGATTCCAGGCCCAACGGACCATCAGGCGGGTTTTTGAACGCCCTGGAGGTTGCCAGGCCTAGCGCCATGTTCATCACCAGGTCAAAGCCCAATACGCGGGTGATGGCATCATGGATGGAGTTTATCTTGCCGCGATAGCCGTAAAACGGTGAGGAAGCGTAACGCACCACCTGTGCCGCGAGACTCGGATCCAGTTCAACAATCGCCGCCAGATCGGTAATGGCCGCATCGGGATCGTTACGCAATTCAAGCACCCGCCGCGCCATCTCCGGCATCGGTGGCAATTCGTAGACTTGTTCGATACGCCGGCGGATCTCGCCAGCCAATGATGAGGGTTGCCCAGTAGATTCGGCGCCCATTCTCTTTAACCAGATACTGTCGATGTCATTGCGTGAGTGTGAACTGTAAGCAGCCAGATTTCAATTAAGACACAGCCGAATTCATCAGTTTAACTGCACGCGCTGACCCCATGGCACAGTGCCTTTCCCTTTTACCAGCCACAACACCGGAAAGTGCGGTTCAACCTTGGGAAACTCACCTGCCGCATCGGTGAAATACACCAGCAGGTCGGGCGCGCGATCACGCTTGCCGGCCCATTCAAACACCGGGGTAAAACGCGTGCCACCACCACCCTTGATATCTTTGGGTAAACTGAATTCTTCCCAGGGCTCGAACTCCCATGGGCAACCCTCGGCCAACTGGGCATCACAGGCCAGCAATGTGACCCTGGCGCGCACCTGACCCTTGATCGCATCGATCTCGGACACGAATTCCATCATCTCGTCTTTCTGGATTGAACCACTGGTATCCAGTGCCACCAGCACTTCGATTTGCGAGGTACGCAGACTGGGCAGAATCGCCTCGCCTTCACGCCGTGACGGACGGCTGTAGTTGTAATCATCGCGCGCAACGGCGCTCATGTACTTGGCCAGCAACATGCGCCAGGGCAACTTGGGTTGCAACAGATGATCAACCAGCCGCGCCCAGCCGCTTCCGAGCTTGCCAGCCTGCATGGCCTGCTGCGCGGCGCCCGCGAGCCTTTGTTGCCACTGTATCTGTAGCTGCTCCTTCTCGGCCGCCGTCAGCGGTTTGGGCTGCGGTGCACCGCCACGATTGGGATCCAGCTCGGCCTCGGAGGACTGGCCACCGCCCTCTTCATCCTGGTCCTGGGGCTGTTGCTGGTTCTGCTGGTCTTTCTTGTTGTCCTTCTGTTCCTGATCACCACTGGAGCCGCTTTGCGCATCCGGCTCGTCATTGTCGTACATATGCTGATCAAGGGTTTCCGGCTCATCGTCGAGATCATCGATCTGCGGATAAATCTCCTCGGCGGTCATGCCATCAAACTCAGCCAGGTACAAGGATCCAGCGGGCGCCTTTAAACCGTCCTTGAGCAACAGGGGATTCACGGCGTAGTCACAGGCCACATCCCAATGATGCTTAATGCGGTGTTCCCGACGTGCAAAATGCGACAAGGCACAATGCAACGCCTCGTGCGCCAGCATGAACTGGGTCTGATCCAGTGTCAGGGAATCGATGTATTGTTCGTTGTAATAGAACTTGCGCGCATCCGTTGCCGTGGTCTTGCACCACTTGGGATCGGCCTTGGTCATTGGCAGACGCAGCACCAATGCCCCCAGGAAGGGCTTATCCAGAATCAGCCGGGTGCGCGCCGCGCTTAGTTTGGTTTCGACATCGCCTGCCATGACTGCCTACATATCGAACAACATTACGTCCGATACCGCCTTCGCCCAGTTGGCGAATTGCGGCACGCTGAATAATTCCTGACCGATGGCGCGATGCATGTCCGAGATCAGCATGACGCCCATCTCGCGATCCGGGAAACCGCCCGCGTAATCGATGATACGGCCGTACACCGTTTTGGCTTCCGCCGTATCCTTGTGGCGAATGGCGCGCCCAACCAGCGCCGAGGCTACTGCATATTGCAGATCTGTTTCGCGCGGCACCTCGGTCGATTCGCCCGCGATAATGGCTTCGACGTCCGGCAGCTTGTCGAGGTTGTCGACAAAGGCACCCAGCTCGATCCCAGCCGCCGGGCCGACACAGGCCTGCAGGGTTTCGACCAGCAGGCGCGGCTGCCCTTCGAACTTCTGTAGCGCACGATGGGCAAACTCCCAGGAACGCGGCGAGGGAAAGGCCACCGGGTTATGCGCCGGATCGAAATCAAACAGCAGTTCGGGGCGGAAACGGATGAAGGCGATCAGTCTCTCGTCGATACCGGCCTTGTAGGCCCAGGCTACCCAGTCATCGAGATTGGTATCCAACTCGAAGTGCGAAAACCGATTGGCCAGCGGCGCGGGCATGGTATAGGTCACGCCGCGGTCACCCTGGCGGTTACCGGCTGCAAATATCGCCCAGTCATCGGGTACCCGATATTCGCCGAGGCGCCGATCCAGAATCAGCTGATAAGCAGCGGCGGACACGCTGGGAGGCGCAGAAGTTATTTCATCCAGAAACAGAATACCGCTGGGACCGTGGCGCTGGGCGTCCGGCAAAATGGCGGGAATCGACCATTCGACAAAATCCCCGTTACGGAATGGAATCCCGCGTAAATCACTCGGCTCCATCTGGGACAGCCGAATATCGATCACCGGCACGGTGTGCTTGTCCGCGATCTGCCCCACCATCTGGGATTTACCCACACCCGGCGGCCCCCACACCATAACCGGCGTGTGGTGGCCCTCGGCGGCACTGATGAATTCTCTTTCTAGGACTACCATTAACTGCGACGGTCGCATCTACTTCCTCCGGTCGATATTCCGCCTACGACGAATTCTGGAAAGGCTGAGTTTACGCACTTCCGGGCCAAATTGCATGGTCACAAGTTACTGTTTTCCCCAACGATTTAGCGGTATTAGCAAGCACAGGCCACCACTGAAAAGCATTTGTGAATATTGCGTAACGGTTCACTTCTTAAATTAAAAGAAACCGCCATCCGGTCGATACCAGCTTTAAGTGCCGGGCGGCAGGATTGCTCCAGAAACGGCAAGGTAGGGAAATAAAACAATAGCCGTAAGAGGTTTTAGTATGGGGCATTCCCCAAGAATTTTGGTCAGTGAGCATGATGATCGCCTGCGCGACCAGCTCAGCCGCAAACTGGATGCTTCCGGTTTCTGGGTTGACGCTGTCGGATCCGCACGCGAAGCACTGGCGCTTCTGGAACATCATCATTACGACGCCATGACCCTGAGCCTGGTACTTTCAGACCAGGATGCGCTGAGTTTTCTGCATGACCTCAAAGTCATGGGCATTGAATTACCGATCATTGTCACCAGCATCCGTAACGACAAGCTGCAATTGCCGCAAAAACTGATGAGCAACCTGGATGTGGATTTAACGCTGGATGACAGTGATGAACCCGAGCCCGAGTGGGTGCGCAAGGCAGCCGACCAGGCGCGTATCATTTTCGCCATGAAAACTGCCTGCCAGCGTTCGCGTCATTACAAGCCACGTGTGTTGCATCTTGAACCGGACGCATTCAACAGCGGCCTGATCAATGCTGCGCTGCGCAAGAATTGCGACCTGATCCAGGTAAACAATCTGGACAAGCTGCCGGATGCGCTTTATCTCGGCCCCTATGACCTGGTGCTGTTCAATCCACTGTTTCCGGAAGATCAGGGTGAACATGCCCTGCACCAGATTGCCTATGCCTGCCCCAACACGCCGATTGTGCTGCATACCGAATATGCAATTTATGCAGCGCAGGAAGACTTTGTTCCGGTTAACTGTGAACCGGACCAGTCTGGTCTCGGACTTGTGCAGGCACTGCAGAACCTGGTGTTGCATGGCATGGAAGCACCGATCTGCGCCCACGCCTGAATACCAACCCTTAACGGTTCACAGCGGCGCCTTCCCGGCGCCGTTGTTATTTTGGTGAGTCACAATCGTGCTGGCGCGACCTGGCCGGTTTGCAGATACCGCCGGTAATCTTCCAGTATCAAGGCATGATCGAACGCCAGTTCTGGTAATTTTTGAGGATTAAAAACAGCCACACTCCTTGCATCGTCCAGTGCAATGGGCTCGCCTTCCGCCTGACCTATATAGACCGCGCTCACCGTATGACCGCGCGCATCGCGCCTGGGATCAGAATAACAACCCAGCAACAGTTTCAAGGTAACATCCAGATGGGTTTCTTCTTTGGCCTCACGCACGGCTGCCGCTTCCAGCCGCTCACCGACATCGACAAATCCGCCGGGCAGCGCCCAGCCAGGCGGTGGATATTTGCGCTCAATCAGCACAATCGGATTCCCCGGCCGGTCAATCAGCTCGATAATCACGTCCACGGTCAATAAAGGCGTTTCAGGTTTCGGCATCAGTCCCGCCCCGTAATCCTGCGCCATTGTCGGCGCGATTTCTTGTCCGGCCTTCCGTGCGTCTCCGGCAATGCGGCATATTGCTGCTTGCGTTCTTCGCGCGACAAGGTACGCGCAAGTATGCTATCCGGCAGTTCTTCATACAGCGTCTCTGCCAGCTTGGCTGGCCCTCGGCGGTCAGATAACTCGAGAATCCTGATCTCGAAAGTCTCGCTGCCTTTTTTAATGGAGAGTTTGTCACCCACATTCACTGATCGCGATGGTTTGATGCGCGTCTGATTCAGGTGTACCTTGCCGCCGGACACCGCCTCGGTAGCCAATGCCCGGGTCTTGAAGAAACGGGCAGCCCACAACCATTTATCGATACGGATTTTATCTTCAGTCGGCACTTGCCATCTCCGCCGCCGCAAACAGTTGTTCAACCGACACCGCGCCGTCCAGCCGCTGCTTGCCAATAAAGAACGTCGGCGTCGCGGCAACCCTCAGTTCGGCGGCAGCAAGATTGTACTGCTTTAATTGCTGCTCAAACTTTGGTGAAGTGAAAGCCTGATCTACCTGCGCATCGCTCATACCGGCCGCACAGCCCAATATCCGCAACAATGCGACATCACCGATATTCTGATCTTTCACGAAATAGGCGTGAAACAATGCATCATGCAGCCGGTAAAACACCTCGGCACCAGACTGCTTGGCCGCCTCGGCCAGCAGCAGGGCATTATGGGAATTCGTGGTAAAGGCATGATCGCTGAGCAGTAAGCCGTCATCCTTTGCCATAGACTTCAAGCTAGTCATCATCTGTTGCCATTGCGCAGCCGGGTAACCGAGTTGCTCAACCGGCATACCTTCCACGGGCGTTTCAGGATGAATTTCCAGCAGGCACCAGTTAACCTTCAAATCGTAGCGCTCGCGCAAACGATTGAGCCGCGCATCGCCGATATAACAGAACGGACAGATATAGTCGCTGAATACCGTGACGCGCAGCTCGGGTTTACTCACAAAGCTTTATCTCTTTGCCAGCTTCATGATGACATCATTGAGCCGACCGACAAAACTGGCCGGATCTTTCAGCTGCCCACCTTCAGCCAGCATCGACTGGTCGAACAGGATATGCGTCATGTCATCAAAACGTTCTTCATCCTGTTCTTCTTTCAGCATCTGCAGCATGGGATGTTCCGGATTGATCTCCAGAATCGGCTTGGAATCCGGCAGCTCGTGACCTGACTGTTTGAGAATACGTTGCAGATGCGCCGCCATTTCATGCGACTCCAGCACCAGGCAGGCCGGCGAGCTGGTGAGACGGTTACTGACGCGAATCTCTTTCACCTCATCCGTCAGCACCTCTTTCATCCGCTCGATGATATCCTTGAACTCACTTTCGGCCGCCTTGATCTGTTCTTTTTCCTGCTCATCATCGAGTTTACCCAGGTCGAGATCGCCCTTGGCAATCGATACCAGCGGCTTGCCATCGAACTCATTCAGGTGTGAAACCATCCATTCATCGACACGATCCGCCATCAGCAACACTTCAATGCCTTTCTTGCGGAACACTTCCAGGTGCGGACTGTGTTTGGCCGCGGCAAAGGTCTCTGCCGTAATGTAATAGATCTTGTCCTGGCCTTCTTTCATACGGCCGACATAATCTTCGAGAGAAACATTCTGCTCGTCGCCGTCAGTATGCGTAGAAGCAAAGCGCAGCAATTTGGCGACACGCTCACGATTGGCGAAATCCTCCGCCGGACCTTCTTTCAGCACCTGGCCGAAGTTCTCCCAAACCCTGGCGTAATTCTCCGGTTCATCCTTGGCCATGCTTTCCAGCATACTTAGCACTTTTTTAACCGAACCGGCACGAATACTATCGATCAACTTGTTGTGCTGCAGAATTTCTCGCGAGACATTCAGCGGCAGATCATCGGAATCCACCACGCCTTTGATAAAACGCAGATAATGCGGCATCAGGTGTTCGGCATCATCCATAATAAACACGCGTTTCACATACAGCTTCACGCCCTGACGACGGTCGCGATCCCAGAGGTCAAATGGCGCGCGTTGCGGCAGATAAAACAATGTGGTGTAGGACTGATTCCCCTCGACCCGGTTATGAATCCACGTCATTGGATCTTCAAAATCATGCCCTACATGTTTGTAGAATTCCTTGTATTCTTCATCCGTGATTTCATTCTTCGGCCGCGCCCATAACGCCGAGGCGCTGTTAACAGCCTCAAATTCATCCTTATCCTCGTCCAGCGCCTTCATCTCGATGGGCAGGGAAATATGATCGGAATATCGCTTGATAATACTGCGCAGGCGGAAGTCTTCCAGGAATTCAGCTTCATCATCGCGTAAATGAAGCGTCACCGCGGTGCCCCGCTCCGCACGGTCAATCGTTTCCAGGGTGAAATCGCCTTCGCCCTTTGAAACCCAGCGAACACCATGTTCCTGACCAAGACCGGCGCGACGGGTTTCGACCGTCACCTCATCGGCCACGATAAACGCGGAGTAGAAGCCAACGCCAAACTGGCCGATCAGTTGCGCATCCTTGGCCTGATCGCCGGTCAAGGATTCAAAAAACTGCCGCGTTCCCGACTTGGCGATGGTGCCGATATTCTCAATCACTTCCTCGCGGTTCATACCGATACCGTTATCGGTAATGGTCAGCGTTTTGGCCTCCTTGTCGAAGGTAATACGCACCCCGAGATTCGGGTCATCCTCATACAGCGCATCATCGCCCAGCGCCTCAAAGCGCAGCTTGTCACAGGCATCGGATGCATTGGAAACCAGTTCGCGCAGGAATATCTCCTTGTTGGAGTACAGTGAGTGAATCATCAGCTTCAGCAGCTGGCGAACCTCGGTCTGGAATTCCATTGTTTCTTTATGCGCGTTCACAGTCATGGCGCGGAAAACCTCCGTAACGTGGAAAATAGGATCAGAAAATAAATTTGGTAAGAAACGTGGGGATGGCGCAGCCGGATTTCAACCCTGCCAGCCTTCGTGCCGCAGCAGCCAGCGCTTGCGCTCCAGCACCGGTCCATCGGTCTCGCCGCTGAAGCCCCCCATACCCGTGACTGAAACCACGCGGTGGCAGGGAATCAGAATCGGGATCGGGTTACGGCGGCAGGCCTGACCGATGGCGCGGGGTGCGGAATTGAGTTGTTTGGCCAGCTCGCCGTAGGTGCGTACTTCGCCCGCGGGTATCTGCTGCAAGGCCCGCCAGACACGTTGCTGAAAGTCGGTACCGACAGGCGATAAAGGCACCTTGATTCGGGCTGCGGGACGTTCCAGGTAAGCGGCCACTTGTTTGGCTGCGCGTTGCGCGGCTGCAGATCGGGCAGGCCTGGTTTTTTCGGAAGCATCCAGCAGATCGATCTCGCACACTGCCCCCTCGTCGTTGAGACTGATCTGCACGACGCCGAAGGGAGATCTAATTTGGAAGGACTCTTTACTCATAACCTTTCAACTGAATCAATTCCTGCCTCAGCACTGCCCGCCGCTCCTTGTCCCTGGTGACGCGCAATAACTGCTCCAGCACAGTTTGTGCATCGCCTCGATATCCGGCGCTGGCGAGTGACTTGGCTGCATGATAGCGCGCCGTCTGAGCCCATTGATCCATGGCCTGCTCGTTTTCAAGAATAGCCGATTCCAGATAGGCATGCGCGGCTTCGTCATGCTGCCCAAGCGCGGTGTAGGATTCCGCCATCCAGAAGAAAAGCTCCCGGCGCCGCTGGTTTTCCAGTGGCAGTACCTGCAACTGCTGGAATATCTGTAACGCTTCTCGATGACGATTAATCTTTTGCAGATCAAACACAACCTGGACCAACGCATCAATTGTAGCCGCCTCGTCAACCGGCTGTTTCGTCATATCGGCCAGTATTTCCACCCCCTGCGTGATCGCGTTCCCAAGAATTAGCACCCGCGCGCGGCGTAACTGCCAGGCGATCTGCTCGGCATCGCCAGGCGCTTCGAGATCCTGCATCAACTCGGATGCCAGCCCAATGTCACCTTGTGCAATCGCATGGTCGACCAGTTGGTAGCGTGCCACAGAAGGAATCTGGCTCATGGTCGCAAATCGTGGGTTGTCCAGGTACAAATATTTGAGCAAGCGCCCCTGCTGATCGATGTCGGCCACCAGATTAACCAGATAATCATGCGCCAGCCGACGGTGATTGGTTTCCAGCGACTCAAACGCCAGCACCGCAAACAGGGCGCGTGCCAGTGTCGGATCCTGGTCCAACAGCTCGGTCGCCGCCGCAAACCAGTTTTCATCATCACCGATCAATAATTGCTGCTGATTGCCATACTGACGACCGTACTGAATGTAGGCATCCCATAGCTGGCTTCCACTCAACTGAAAAGCCTTCGAAGACCGATAGGGCTTATGCAAAACCGCCTGTTCCAGGCAGGCTATCTGCAAGCGGTGATCCTGTACCATTGCCGCCGCTTCGGCAAAAATCACCCATTGCTCATACGCAACCTGTTCCCTGGCTGATAATGTGTTCCATGCTCGCTGCACCTGGGCGTCCGCTGGTTTCCCGTTGAGTCGCAACTCGGCGAGATCCAGAATCAGCGCGATATCTTGCTGCTCTACCTGTGACCGCAAGGCAACAGCTTCGGCATATCGACCTTGCTGCACCAGCACATCCGCCATCCAGGGCAATGTACGCTGCTGTTGTTGCGGGTAATCGAAGCTATAACGGCGTATGGCAATCTCAGCATCTTTCAGCATGGTTTCCGCCAGATAGCTACGGATGATCCCTTCTCGCCAGCGTCGCTGCTCCTGCTCGCTGATGGCGGACCGATTTTCCTGCCAGAGCAATTGCCGGTAAATAGCGCGCGCCGCCTCTACCTCCCCCTGTGCAAGCCGGGCATCCGCCGCCAGTGTGAAGGTTTTATTGCGGAAGCTGTCCGGTGTCTTATCCGGCAGATTTTGCGCGCGCTGAATGATTCCGACCCAATCTTCCCGCATCTGCAGGATAGCCAGACGCTCTTCTTCCCAGCGCAGCCATTCGACGGGTTGTTCCAGATAGGGGGGTTGTAACTGGTCGATCCTGGCAAGCGCAAGCTGTCCGGCGCCGGCCCGCGCCAGTCGTGCGGTTTCAACAAGCTGGTCCGCCATAACTGTCGGTGCCGTGATAAGCATTATCACTCCCAACAGCAAGCCCCGGGCTGATTGCATCTCCTGTCTCACCAAATTCAGGCCATAAAAAAAGCGCCAGACCTATTGCCTGGCGCTTTCATTGTAAAACAGACCGGGCGGCTTCGAGTAATCGAAACCACGCGGCCGTTGTTACACTTTTTCCTTGATACGTGCGGATTTACCGGAACGGTCACGCAGGAAGTACAGCTTGGCGCGGCGCACATTACCGCGGCGCTTGACCTGAATACTGTCGATCTGCGGACTGTATGTCTGGAAAACGCGCTCAACGCCTTCGCCGTGCGAAATCTTGCGTACGGTGAACGCGGAGTTCAGGCCACGGTTACGCTTGGCGATAACGATACCTTCAAACGCCTGCAAACGTTCGCGTGAACCTTCGGTAACCTTCACATTAACAACGACAGTGTCACCTGGACCGAATTCCGGTACTTCACGGTTCATCTGTTCCTTTTCCAACTGTTCGATGATGTTGCTCATGGCGATACCCTATCGATGTTCGTCTATAAATTCGTTTAACAAAGTTTGTTGCTCTTCGGTGAGCTTCATTTGCTCAAGCAGGTCCGGCCGTCTCGACCAGGTTCTGCCCAGCGACTGCTTCAATCGCCAGCGGGCGATCTCGGCATGATTGCCACCCAGTAACACCGGTGGCACCGGCAGTTCCCCGCCGTCTTCCATAATGCGTTCCGGCCGCGTGTAGTGCGGACAATCCAGCAATCCGGCACCAAATGAATCCTGTTGCGCGGATTCCGCGTCACCCAGCGCGCCGGGTTGCAGCCGGGTCACTGCATCGATCAGCACCATGGCGGGCAATTCGCCGCCACTCAGCACGTAATCACCCAGTGACCACTCTTCATCAACCTCGCGCTCAATCAGGCGCTCATCGATGCCTTCATAGCGCCCAGCCACCAGAATCAAACGTGACTGTTGCGCAAAATTCTCAACCGCTGCCTGGTCGAGCGTTTTACCTTGCGGCGACAGATAAATCACTCGCGCCGCTTCGCTCGCCTTGCGTGCATCCTGTATCGCTCGCTTCAGCGGCTCATACAGCATCACCATCCCGGGGCCACCACCGTAAGGCCGGTCGTCCACGGTGCGATGCGCATCCTGCGTATAATCACGCGGATTCCAGGTCTGGATTTCCACCAGCCCTCGATCAACAGCACGTCCGGTGACACCGCAACTGGCCACTGCTTTCACCAGCTCCGGAAACAGGGTTATGACGTCAAAACGCATCACCCCACCTAGAAGTCACTGTCCCAGTCGACCTTGATAAGCCCTGCATCCAGGTCGACCTGCTTGACGTATTCCCCCTGAATGAAAGGGATCATGCGTTCGCGTTCACCTGTTACCACCATCACATCGTTTGCGCCCGTGGAAAACAGGTGGGAAACAGTGCCCAGCGCTTCGCCTTCGACATTCAGAACGGTCAAGCCTTCCAGATCCGTCCAGTAATACTCGTTGGCTTCGGTCGGCGGCAACTGCTCCCTGGGTATCGCTATCTCGGTGCCCAGCAAGGCTGCTGCCTTGTCTCGATCATCGATCCCTTCCAGCTGAACGACAACCGTCTTTCCCTGCCGGCGCCCTGCGATGATTCTGCAAGGCTGCCAGGCATCGCCGCGTTTCAGGTACCAGGTCTTGTAGCTGAGGATATTTTCTCGGGGTTCAGTGTGTGAAAACACCTTCACCCAACCCTTCACACCGTGGAGACCGTTTATCTGTCCGAGGACGATGTACGCTTTTCCATCAGTGTCGCTCACGTCAGTACCCGCGGCGTACCGCAAAAACTTATGCTGCTTCGCCGGCCTGCTTGATCAGCTTGGCAACACGGTCGGAAGGCTGTGCGCCCTGTGAAATCCAGTGTTCGGCACGCGCCACGTCCAGACGCAGCGTTTCTTCCTGGCCTGAGGCCATGGGGTTGAAAAAGCCGATACGCTCGATATAACGACCGTCACGACGATTGCGCGAATCAGTAACTACAACGTGGTAGAAAGGGCGCTTCTTCGCGCCACCACGGGCCAAACGAATGGTCACCATGAAAATTAGTCCTCTAAAAACGCCAGGGCTCAAATAGCAAACAGGCCCCCGAAAACGGGGGCCAAGCGTGAAACCGGGCATTGTACGCAAAAATCTCAAAAAGTGAAGTGTTCTTGCTCAGTAATTAACTCAGAGTCGCACCCTGAAAATTGTAAATCGCTCCAGACAACTTCCTGACAATTGTCGAAAAATTTAAAACCCTATTCAGACGCTGAGACAATCCGGCAACATTTCATCAACCTTTTGTTTTTACATATAAAAAAATCAAGTTGCGTAGAATGGCGCACATTTACTCTTGACGGATAATCTAACATTATTAGCTTTTCCTTATAAATATATCCCGGGCTTTCCCCTGCAACTTCATGTTTTTATTGTAAAAGATACGAGTGGCACGCCGCTTGCTCTAGCACATGCAACGCGAAATATAATCGCGAACAAGAATTGACTGAGGAGTCGCCCAACATAGCAGTGCTTGGAGGAGTTAGCCCACAAAAAATCGAAAACGATTAGGGGCTTAAACAGGTTCACAGACAACATAAAAATATCTGTACAGTAACCTGATATAACATTCGACGGCGGTTTTTACCGCCGTTTTTGTTTTTTAAGACACTAGAAAGGCAATCCGGGCGGCATCTTTCCCTTGAAACCTTTCATCATCTTCATGAGCCCACCACCCTTGGTCATCCGCTTCATCATTTTCTGCATCTGGGTGAACTGTTTCAGCAGCTTGTTCACATCCTGAACCTGGGTACCGGATCCCATGGCAATCCGCTTGCGACGCGACCCCTTGATGATATCCGGGTGACGTCGCTCCTTCGGCGTCATGGAATTGATAATCGCCACCATTTTCACCAGCTCGCGATCATTCACCTGGCTTTTGACATTCTGCGGGATGTCGCCCATACCCGGGAGCTTGTCCATCAAGCTGCTCAGACCACCCATGTTCATCATCTGCTCGAGTTGGTCGCGAAAATCCAGCAAGTCAAAGCCTTTGCCTTTTTGCAGCTTGCCGGCCAGTTTTTCGACCTTCTCCTTGTCGACCTTCTGCTCGGCTTCCTCGACCAGGCTCAGCACGTCGCCCATGCCCAGTATCCGCGAGGCAATTCGATCGGGATAAAAAGGTTCCAGCGCCGCGACCTTTTCACCGACACCCATGAACTTGATGGGCTTGCCGGTAATCTGGCGAATGGAAAGCGCCGCACCGCCGCGCGCATCACCATCGGTCTTGGTGAGAATCACACCTGTCAGCGGCAGGGCATCATGAAATGCCTTGGCGGTATTGGCCGCATCCTGACCAGTCATGCTGTCGACAACAAATAAAGTTTCCACGGGATCGATCGCCGCATGCACCGCCTTGATCTCATCCATCATCTCGGCATCAATGTGCAAACGCCCGGCGGTATCCACGATCAGCGCATCGAACTGCAGGCGCTTCGCATGCTCCTTCGCGGCCCTGGCAATATCGACCGCAGCCTGCTCCGTAGTGCTGGGAAAGAATTCAGCATTCACCTGCGCCGCCAGAGTTTCCAGCTGTTTTATCGCGGCAGGACGATAAATATCACAACTCACCACCAGCACTTTTTTCTTGCGCCGTTCAATCAGGAATCGCGCCAGTTTGGCGGTGCTGGTAGTTTTACCTGAACCTTGCAGACCGGCCATCAGGATGACTGCCGGCGGCGCCACATTGAGTTGCAGGTCATCGTTGACCTCGCCCATCATGGCGACCAGTTCATCATTAACGACTTTCACCAGTGCCTGACCGGGTGTCAGACTCTTCAGCACATCCTGACCGATCGCGCGTTCCTTGACCCTGGCGATGAAATCCTTGACCACCGGCAAGGCCACATCGGCTTCCAGCAGGGCCATGCGCACTTCACGCAGCGTTTCCTTGATATTGTCTTCAGTCAGCCGCCCCTGGCCACGCAGACGCTTGAGCGTGCCGGATAAACGGTCGGTAAGATTTTCGAACATGGTGAAATCCCGCAATGAAATTTGCGGTAATTATAGCTGGATCAGGTCGCCACCGAACAGGCGTTTGAGTTGATGGTCCTTAACCAGTGCCTGGCATTCCCGCACGATACGATCTTCAGCGCCGGGCTTGAGGTGAGTGAGGTAAATTTCAGGTTTGTGGCGTAATTTCGCCAAATCCGCCGCCAGCAGGCTCGGGCAGTAATGGTATGCCTTGTGGCAGAGATCTTCGTCCTGGTTGCCGAAAGCACACTCGACAATCAGGGTGTGCAGGGTTTCGTAGCGGTTGAGCACTTCCCACAGCGTATTATTGGTGGTTGTATCGCCACTGAAGGCCATCACCTTGCCACCGGCTTCCACGCAGTAACCCACGCCCGGCACCACGTGATTGACCGGGACCATCTCAATGCGGCGACCCTCGATATCCAGTACCTCGCCCGGCTTCATTTCCTGAAATACCAGCACAGGCTTGTCTGGTGTCGGAAGTTTGGTGAAATCCGGCCACAGTACCCAGTTGAACAGGTGTTTCCGCAGCGCTTCAAGAGTGTCCCGTTGAGCATAGAGGGTGATCGGTACGCCACTGCTCAATAAATCACTGAAAATGGAGTCCACCATTAATGGCAGGCCGGCGATGTGATCAAGATGGGAGTGAGTAAGGAATATATGGCGCAGACCACGCATTTGCGTGAGTGACAGATCACCGACCCCGGTACCGACATCGATCAGGATATCGTCGTCCACTTTATAGCAAGTCGTGCGTAGCGGCCCCCCGATGCCACCGCTGCACCCCAAAATCCTTATTTGCATAACAAATTCCGGTGATCCGTTCCATCAATAGTCGCAGATTGTGACATAGCCTGCCAGTCCTTAAGACCGGCATCTGCCCATTCGTTCACAAGTTTTGCCTAACGCAGCGTGCCAGTGCGCTTATTGCAGTGCAATGAGGTTCTCATTATCCTGCTCGGCGGACTCACTAATATATAGATAGCATGCACACGCAACTTATCGGCACAATCGCAATCGTTCTTTACCTGGCTGCCGCCGGCATGCTGGCGATACGCCTCGCTGGCGCCACTCGGATACCCTCCATACTGGGGCGCCAGGGGGTGCTGACTATGGGGTTGATTGCCGCGTTACTGCATGCCGGCGCCCTGTACCCCCTGATCGTGTCGCCCAGTGGAATCAATCTGGGGTTTTTTAATGCTGCCTCCCTGATAGGCCTGCTCACCGCCCTGTTACTGGTCATCGCCTCGCTGAATCGGCCGCTGGAGAACCTGGGCCTGGTGATTCTGCCCTTCGCCGCACTGACCATCGCGCTTATGTTTGCCTATCCCAACGAATCCTCCCTGCAGATTCGTGGCGGCTGGCAACTGGAGTTGCATGTAGTGTTGTCGCTGGTTGCCTACAGCCTGCTTGGCATGGCGGCCGTTCAGTCCGTGCTGCTCGCGATTCAGGATCACAAGCTGAAAACCCGCCATCCCGGCGGCCTGATTCGCGCCTTGCCGCCGCTACAACTAATGGAAAGCCTTCTTTTCCAGATGATTTCTGTGGGATTCGCCACCCTCACCCTGGCGCTGCTCACCGGCATTTTCTTCCTGGAAGATATTTTTGCCCAGCACCTGGTACACAAAACCGTCCTCTCAATTGTGGCCTGGGGCGTATTTGCCGTGTTGCTGTGGGGGCGCTGGAAATTCGGCTGGCGCGGTCGCACCGCTCTACGCTGGACACTCGGAGGCTTCCTGTTTCTGCTGCTGGCGTATTTCGGCAGCAAATTCGTTCTCGAACTTATTCTGGCGGCTTGAGCGCGGCTTTCCTCACCGCCTGTCTTCGCCTAAACTTACGCCGAACGAACAACGAGAGCTGTTTCTCCCTTGGACGATATTCCCCTTAGTGTGCTGTTTGGCGCACTGCTTGTTCTGATTATCCTCTCCGGCTGTTTCTCCGGCTCAGAAACCGGTCTGATGACGCTCAATCGCTATCGCCTGCGCCATCTGGCAAATGACGGTCATGGCGGTGCAAAGCGTGCACAGAAGCTACTGGAGCGACCGGATCGCCTGATCGGCCTGATCCTGCTTGGCAATAATTTCGTCAACATCCTCGCCTCTTCCCTCTCGACCATCATTGCGATTCGCCTGTGGGGCGAGGCCGGTATTGCCATCGCGGCAGGCCTGCTGACCCTGGTGATTCTGATCTTTGCCGAGGTCGCACCCAAAACCCTCGCCGCCATTACACCGGAACGGGTCGCCTGGCCTGCCGCCTATGTGTACGGGCCCTTGCTGTTTGTGCTGTATCCACTGGTCTGGGTCGTCAATGGCGTGGCAAACGCCTTACTCAAAACCATTGGCGTGTCGCCGGAAAACACCGCCCAGGATGCCCTGTCTCAGGAAGAATTACGCACGGTGGTCGCGGAAGCGGGTGCCTTGCTTCCCAAGGCCCGTCACGACATGCTGCTCAATCTGCTCGACCTGGAAAAAATCACGGTCGAAGACATCATGATCCCGCGCAATGAAATTGTCGGCATCGATCTGAACGACGACATAGATGAAATCGAACACTTTCTGTCGCACACCCCCTACACTCGGATTCCGGTCTACCTGGAATCCATCGATCAGGTGCTTGGCTTTCTGCATTCCCGCAAGATCCTGTACCTGCTGCGCGCAGGCGACGTTTCTCACGAAACCATCAAGGAGACCTTGAGAGCACCCTACTTCATACCCGAGGGCACGCCACTGAACCGGCAGCTGCTGAACTTTCAACGTGAATCACGCCGAACCGGACTGGTCGTGGATGAATACGGGGAAATCCAGGGCATGGTGACGCTGGAAGACATCCTGGAAGAAATCGTCGGAGAATTTACGACCGATCCAACCGCGCTGGAAAAAGAGGTTACGCCACAGGAAGACGGCAGTTTCCTGGTCGATGCCAGCGCAACCATCCGCGATCTCAATCGTGCTCTGAACATTGAACTGCCGACCAATGGCCCTAAGACACTCAACGGGCTCATACTGGAACACATGGAAACCATTCCGGAAACCGGCACCAGCTTCCTGATCGAGAACTATCCCATTGAGATCGTGCAGATCAAGGATAACGCGGTACGCACGGCTCGGCTGCATCCCAGGCTGGATCGCAACAACCCTGAATAAACAACTAACGTCGGCTTCGCACTGCCTGCACCCGCAGCCTGGAAATCAGGTTTTGATAATGCCCGCAACGCTGCTCATGCAGGATTTGTTCGAACAAGTGTTGTTGCTGCTTCATTGTAAGCCGGGTCAGCGCCAGCAACACCGGCATCACATCTTTCACCATCGCACTCGATGCGCGTCCACGACTCTCTACCAGGTGTTGAAATCGACTTGCGCCATAAGCACCTGCCATTACACGCGTCGTTTCCGCCAGCCAGTCCAGCCTGACCTGCGCATCATGAAAATCGCCCAGCAGATCCTGTAATTTCTTTAACTCTTTCACCAACAGCTTAATCGCACCGATATCCGGCTGTAACGGATCCAGCAAATAACGGACCCGTTTACCCACAATGCGGGTAGCATGCACCGCATGATAATCGGCCTCGCTTTCGATGGCATGCAGCCGTTGATCCAGTTCCTCGGTTTCACAACCCAACCGATCGGCGAAGCAGTCGCCAAAGGTCATGTCACCCTGCGCCCTGCCGCAGGCTTCGATGGCCGGGCGAAGCTTTTTCAACCAGCGTTTAACTTCAGGGGTAACATGCTCATCAACCTGAACATAAGCCTGCTGCATTTGCTGTTCAGCATAACCAATTAGCTCGGGTAACAACTTCTGCGTGGACGTGGACAGCTCCCCTGAAACCTGGTTCAGCCAGACCAGGCGAACTTCGGCATCGCGTGCGGGGTTAGTAAAGGATGCCAGCGATTTCAGTTGTTTCTTGAGAGACTTCTTGAAAGAGAGGATTTCAGGATAGGCGCGAATGGTGCTGCGCAAAGAGCGCATGCCTACCCGCATATCGTGCAGCGCCTCATCATCCTTGCGATCACACAAACGTTGATGAGCGTGCGCGATTTTATCCACAAAACCCAGGGATAAGGTGACAACGGCGCGGGAAGCCGGTTCCTCGAAGGAGACTGCCGATTGCTTGGCCATGCCGGGAATATAGCACTGCCGGCTTCTTTACAGAAAGAAACCCGGGGACTAGCGCTTCTTCTTCTTTTTATCCGCCTTGGCGGCCTTCACTTTCTTCATCAGTCGCTTGCGCTTGTGAATCTGACGCGGTGTCAGCGTATTACGCTTGTCCTTGAATGGGTTGTCACCCGTCTTGAATTCAATCCGTACCGGCGTGCCAACCAGCTTCAGTTTCTCACGGAAAAAATTCATCAGGTACCGGCGATAGGCATCCGGCACATGCTCCGTCTGGTTTCCATGAATGACAATCACCGGCGGGTTCTTGCCACCCTGATGGGCATAACGCAGTTTGATGCGCCGACCCTGCACCAGTGGCGGTTGATGAGTAAACACCGCTTCTTCCAGTAGTTCAGTGAGCTTCGGCGTTGCAAACTGTTTTGTAGCCGCGCGATAACAGCGTTTAATGGCCGGATACAGATCACCAACCTTGGAGCCGTGCAGGGCGGAAATAAAAAACAGTTCCGCAAAACCAAGGAAAGGCAGCTTGCGATTGATGTCCGATTTGACTCTTTCGCGCGTATCCTGATCGAGGCCATCCCATTTATTGACGACCAGGATCAGGGCGCGTCCGGCCTCGGTTGCCAGCCCGGCGAGAGAAGCATCCTGCTCGGTAATGCCTTCACGCGCATCCACGATCATTAAGGTGACATGCGCCGCTTCCATCGCCTGCAGCGCCTTGATGACACTGAATTTCTCGATCGCTTCTGAAATACGGCCACGGCGCCGCACACCCGCAGTATCAATCAGGGTGTAAGCCTGTTCATCACGTTCGAAGGGAATAAATATGCTGTCACGGGTGGTGCCGGGCTGGTCGAAAGCGACGACGCGCTCCTCGCCCAGCATGCGATTGACCAGTGTTGATTTACCAACGTTGGGCCGGCCGATCATGGCAACGCGAATCGAGTCGTCATCCTCGGCGGCAATCTCGTCCTCGCTTTCCGGGCAAAGTGTCAGTGCGTGCTCAATCAGGACGCGCACACCGTTGCCATGGGCCGCCGCAATCGGCGCGGGATCACCCAACCCGAGCGAGAAGAAATCGGCCACCACGGCTTCCTTGTGGGTACCATCGGTTTTATTGACGACCAGGAGGAGTGGCTTGCCGGTACGGCGAAGTCGATCGGCAATCGCCTCGTCAGCGGCCGTCACACCATCCCGTCCGTCAACGATGAACAGCACGACATCCGCTTCGTCCACGGCCTGCCAGGACTGCTGCGCCATGTACGCGTCAATACCCGCTTCGCCGCCGGACAGGCCGCCGGTATCCACCACCAGGTAGGGCCGACTGCCGATTTTACCTTCGCCGTATTTTCTGTCTCGGGTCAGACCGGGGTAATCGGCAACCAGGGCATCGCGGCTACGGGTCAAGCGGTTAAAGAGGGTGGACTTCCCCACGTTGGGGCGGCCGACCAGTGCAATTACAGGCAACATGGAGTAAATACCTCAACACCGGCCGAGAACAATTACTGTTCGATTCGGTAGGCGGCCAGCGCGCCCCCGTTTCCGTAAACATACAGCGTGTCATTGGCTACAACAGGCGTCGCCAATACACCATCGTCGTCCACCCGCGTACGCGCAACCTGCTCGCCATCGATGCGCGACAGTATGTGGATATAGCCTTCAAAGTCCGCCACTGCCACATAATTGCCCAGGGCAACGGGTGCTGTCAGCGCGCGATTGTTGAAAGCATCCTGCTTCCACATCGAGGCTCCGCTGTTACGATCCAGCGCCCAGACATGGCTTTTATCATCGGTAACATAGACCTGACGGAAGTCGACATCCAGACCCACCGCGGATGACATGTCACGACTCCAGGCAATCTGGCCATTGGCACCGTTCACGGCTGCCACGCTGCCCTGGTAAGTGACAGTGTAAATCTGATCGGCCCAGAGCTTCGGTGTACCATCGATGTCCACCATGCGATCCAGTTCCGAACGTCCGCGCGGAACCGCAATGGTGGTTTCCCATACCGGCAGCCCACGATTGAGCTCCACGGCCAGCAGCTTGCCACTGGCCAGACCGGTGATGGCGCCACCCTTGATAACCAGCGGCGCACTGGAACCACGCAACGACAAGGTCGGCACCGAACGATCGAATATCCAGCGGCGCTCGCCGGTTGCAGCATCCAGTCCGGAAATGTTGGCATCGACCGATTGCACCACCACCACGCCGTCCAGTGCCGCGGGCGCACCCAGCACCTCGCTGGTCACATAACTGCGCCAGGCTTCGCTGCCATCATTCCAGTTCAGCGCAATAACTTCGGCCTCGGTGGTTGCAACGAATATCAGTCCTTCGCCCACGCCAACCCCGCTGGAGACCGGCGCCCTGGTTTCCGTTTTCCAGATCTGCTTGCCGGATTCCGCGTCAACCGCTACCACCAGACCTTCCCGATCGGCCACGAACAGGCGTCCGCCATCCACCACGGGGGTAAGGCGTACAAACTGCTTCTTACTGCCCTCGCCCACCGAGCGCTTCCACAATGTAGTGAGTTTAACCTGCTGAACAATATCGGTCAGTTCCGCCGGTGGCTCGGCATTGTCTTCTCCACCGCGCAGCCAGCTACAACCCGGCAGCGCCAGCAGCGCAATTATAACCAGTACCAGTGCTCTCATGATGCAGGATTTCCTTCCACGCGCACGGCGTCATCGCGTTTCGCTTCCAGGTAGCTGCGCTCCGGCGCGCCCACCTGCAACATAGCCAATGCCTTTTCGTAGGCCGAATGCGCCGCAGCAAAATCGCCCTGCGCCATGGCCAGATCACCCTCGATCTCGGCGTGCATGGCCTGATTTTCATCCGTAACCTTTACCGCTGCCAGCTGGGCCTGCGCGCCCGGATAATCCTGTTGTGCAATCAATACCCGCGCGATGCGCAGACGCACGATATCGAGCAGCACGGCATCATCGCCATGTTCCAGCACCCACTGCAACTGCGCCTGGGCAGCGGCCAGGTCGCCTTTATCCGCATGCAGCTTGGCCATCTGCAATGCTGCCAGGCTGCTATAAACCGAGCTGGCACTGTCTTTCAACAACGCCTCGTGCTGAGAAGAAGCGGCCTGTTCCTCACCCGTCTGAGCCGCCTGCGCCAGCTGGGTATAGACATTGGAAGCCTCCTCCTTGCCGCGTTCCATGTAAGCCAGCCAGGCCTTGCCGCCGAACAGCACGGCGCCACCGAACAACAGCCCGGTAATCAGCGAAGAGCCATTGTCGCGCAGCCATTTCTTTAACGCTTCCGATTGTTCTTCATCGGTTTTGTATTCCACAGATCTCTCCTCCAGCCTGACTACACCAATCCCTGCAAGAACGCAGGCACATCGGATCTAGCCAATGTCGTTTGTTCATCATCATTGCGTAATGGCTTGATGCCAACCACATCGTTTTCCAGTTCTGATTCTCCCAGAATCAGGGCCACCTGGGCCGCGCTTTTGTCCGCCCGCTTGAACTGGCTCTTGAAACTGCCACCGCCACAATTCACCTGCAGGCGTAAACCGGGTATCGCGCTACGCAGACTCTCCGCGAACGGTTGACCCGCCAGTTGCGCCGCATCGCCAACCAGCACCAGGTAGGCATGCGGTGCCTCGGCGGCATTAGCCACGCCAAGTTCTTCCAGCAACGCCAGCAGGCGCTCAATGCCCATGGCAAATCCCACTGCCGGGGTCGGCTTGCCGCCGAGGTATTCTACCAAGCCGTCGTAACGGCCGCCCGCGCAAACTGTCCCCTGGGCACCCAGCCGATCAGTGACCCATTCAAACACGGTGCGGGTGTAATAATCGAGGCCGCGCACCAGGCGGGTATTGATTGTATAGGCAACCCCGGCCTGATCCAGCATCTGGCACAGGTCAGTGAAATGCTGCCTGGAGACCTCGTCCAGGTGATCCGCCAGCTTGGGCGCCGCCTCGATCAGGTCCTGCAAGTCCGGATTCTTGCTGTCCAGGATACGCATCGGATTGGAATCCAGACGCCGCAGGCTGTCTTCGTCCAGCTGGTCGCGATGCCGGGAAAGATACTCGACCAGAATCGCGCGATATGTCTGGCGGGACTCGGGGCTACCCAACGAATTCAATTCAAGCCGTACATCGCTAAGCCCCAGCGCCTGCCACAGGCGTGCTGTCAGCAGGATCATTTCCGCATCGACATCCGGTCCATCCATGCCAAAGGCCTCGACACCGATCTGGTGAAACTGGCGATAACGACCTTTCTGGGGCCGCTCGTGGCGAAACATCGGCCCCATGTACCACAGCCGCTGGGTCTGGTTATGCAGCAGCCCATGCTCGATACAGGCACGCACGCAACTGGCGGTGCCCTCCGGCCTGAGCGTCAGGCTGTCGCCATTACGGTCGTCGAAGGTATACATCTCCTTCTCGACAATATCCGTTACCTCGCCGATGGAACGCTTGAACAGCTCGGTTTTTTCCAGCAGCGGCATGCGAATTTCCTGGTAACCATAGGACTGCACCAGTTGACGCACCGTGCCTTCTAGCTGCTGCCAGGCGGCAGTGACCTCGGGCAGGATGTCGTTCATCCCGCGAATAGCCTTGATGGAAGTTGCTTTTGCCATAGTCTTGCCCGCCGCGGTGGGCGGCTGATTGTTGTTAATTCCGGAAATTAGTTATCAATACGAAAACGCGCAACATTGTTGCGATTATACCCCGAATGATCGAAGCGCTGCCCGTCGACCTCGAGCTCGACGGATTCCGCGTTGCCGATAACGAACTGAATCGGCGGTACGGCTGTGAACGTCCGGGTGGTCCCGGGTTGAATCAAACCAAACACCAGCTTTTTACCGTCACTATCACGAATCTCGGTCCAGCTTTCGGCACCATAACGCAGCACCACGGAGACCCGGTTTTCGGCTTCAACGACAGGCGGCGGCGCAACCGTCACCAGGGGCTCTGCCTGTTTTGTTGGCGCGGACACTTCGGGCTCGCTCAGGTTGATCGGATCTTCAGGCGCCAGGGGTTCCGTCGGCAGCAGAATCTGGGACTGGCCATTCTCCTGGTAGGACTCAACTTCCTGTCCGGGCAGATCCAACTGCTCGGCATCGATGTCGACGTCAAACGAACGCTGTTGCCATAACTGATAGCCCTTGTAGGCACCCCAGGCCAGCGCCACGACAATCAAAAGCAGGAACAGTTTTTTCACAAGCGCCACCATCAAACCAATCAGCGGCCCAATGGGCAGAGACAGGGATGGACTCGACTTCTTCCTGATCGGCTGCGGCTCTTCTTCTACCACCGGTGGCTGATAGGCGCTCAACACCTGGTGTTCATCGAGCCCGACCCGGCGCGCATAGCTTTTGATATAGCCACGCACGAAAATCGGCGCTGGTAATTTATCCGCGTTGTCTGCATCCAGCGCTTCTACGGTTTTGATATCCAGATGCAATTCCGCCGCAATATCGGCGACCGTCATACCTTTGGCTTCACGCGCCTGTTTCAGCAAACTCCCGGCGCTGGGCGCAGACGTACTGGATTGTGATTCAGAATCGGACAATTCAATTCCTGCTTGAAGAGTTTTTTGAGGACTGCGGAATCAGGCGTTCGGCCTGCGGCGATGTGGGGAAGTTGTTTTTCAGTAGCAACTTGTAACTCGCGACCGCATCCTTGTCACCCAGTTCTGTTTCAGTCTCGATACCAATGGCGAGACTTTCCGCTGTGTGCCTCGACACTTCCTGGAAACGCTGCAGATACGCACGCGCGGAAAGATAGTTCTCGTTCTCCAGGCTCATCTTGGCCATATTCAGCAGAGCCACCGGGTACAAAGGATTGCGCTGCAACGCCTGGCGAAGATAAACCTCGGCCTGTTCGCGCTGGCCATCACGGGCCACGCACAAAGCCGCGTTGGTTAACGCTTGCTCGGGCCGGTCATACAGCGGATTGGCGGCGGACTGCTCGAAGTGACTCACCGCTTCGGTGTAATTGCCGCGTCGGCACAGATAACCACCAAAGTTGTTATGCGCGGAAGAATTCTTGGGATCGAGCTGCAGTGCTTTCTTGAAATGCTTTTCAGCCAAGTCGTATTCAATCAGGCTTTCATAAAGCACCGCAATGGCAGTGTGCGCCTGCGGCAAGCCGGGATCCTGTTCAAGCGCCCTTTTCAGTTTTTCCAGCGCAACCGCTTTATTGCCCTGCTGCATGTAGGCAATACCAAGCTCGACATTCACTTCTGCCGCCTTGGTTGATGCAGTATCCTGCCGGGTAGTATTTTGCGCACACCCGGCGAGCGTTAACAGACTAACCAGTACCAGTGGCCACAACTTCATCCTGCACTCCCTCGAATCACCTTATTGGGGCTGATGTTTATGGTTGAGATGCGCGACTCACGGCGACGGGTCCGGTCCTTGAAGTCGCCCGCAAGCTGACCGCAGGCCGCATCAATATCATCTCCCCGTGTTTTACGGGTAACTGTGACAATCCCTCCACGATGCAGAATATCCCGGAAACGATCGATACGTTCCTGGGAGCTGCAGTTGTACTGGGTGTGCGGAAATGGATTGAACGGAATCAGATTCATCTTGGACGGCACGCGCTTTAATAACTTCAACAAGGCACGCGCATCGGCATCCGTATCGTTCACGCCATCCAGCATCACGTATTCAAAAGTGACACGGCGACGCTTGGAATCACCCGCCACATAATGCCGACAGGCATCCAGCAACTCTTTTATCGGATACTTTTTGTTGATTGGCACCAGCTCATTGCGCAAGTCATCATTGGCCGCATGCAATGAAACCGCCAGGCTCACCGGCAAGATTTCTTTCAACCGCGCTATCTCGGGCACCACTCCCGACGTACTCAAAGTGACACGTCGCTTGGATAAACCAAACGTCTGGTCATCAAGCATCAGCCGCATGGCGGAAATAACATTATCAAAATTGAGCAAGGGCTCGCCCATGCCCATCATGACCACGTTGGTGACCGGACGCTCGCCCCAGCCATCCGCCATCAACAGCCGCTTGGCCAGCAATACCTGGCCGATAATTTCACCCACCGTGAGATTGCGATTGAAACCCTGGGTCGCGGTCGAACAGAAACTGCAATTCAGCGCGCAACCGACCTGTGAGGAAACACACAGCGTGCCGCGTTCGGACTCGGGAATGAACACGGTTTCGATACAGTTTCCGTCCACAAGCCGAAACAGGAATTTACGCGTACCGTCATCAGACTTGTGATCCATCGCCACTTCAGGCAAACGCACCACGGCCTGCTCGGCCAGCTTGCCACGCAACGCCTTGCTGAGATTGGTCATCTCATCGAAATCATCGATGTCCTGCTGATAAATCCACTTGAGCAGTTGTTGCGAGCGAAACGGTTTTTCGCCGAGATCGGCAAAATAGTTCGCCAACCCTGGCGGATCAAAATCCAGCAGATTGACTGATTGTTCGCTCATACGTCGTTACTCGTTCCTGGCCAGAGCCTAGCGGGTTCTGGGACAAATCTCATCGTCACTGAAGAAGAAAGCAATTTCCTGTTTGGCCGTCTCCGGTCCATCCGAACCATGCACGGCATTTTCATCCACGGTTTTGGCAAAGTCCGCGCGAATGGTGCCCGGCGCCGCATCCGCAGGATTGGTTGCACCCATGAGTTCGCGGTTTTTGTTGATGGCATCCTCGCCTTCCAGCAGCTGAACCATCACCGGTCCGGACGTCATGAAGCTCACCAGCTCGCCGTAGAACGGACGCGCCTTGTGCACGGCATAAAACTCACCGGCCTTTTCCTGTGATAGATGCATCATCTTGGCGGCAATCACCTTGAGACCGGCCTTTTCAAAGCGGCTGTAGATCTCTCCGATGACGTTTTTGGCCACGGCATCGGGTTTGATAATGGAAATGGTACGTTCAAGCGCCATGATGGGGACTCCGCAAGTTGGGTTAAGATAGCATAAACCCGCGAAATATCGCGGGTTTAGTCGTAAAAAGGCGGGCTATCTTACCCTTGCATACCGGTTTCAGCAATAGGGTTATAAATAAAACCTATTCCCTTTCTTCCATCCAGGCCATCTGGATGGCCTCAAGGATACGCTCCCCACAATGCGCCGGATCGTCTTCGAACTCATCCAGAGCCATTACCCAGTTGCGCAGATCCACAAAATTCACGCTTTTTGGATCCACCTCCGGGTAGGTTTCATCCAGCGCAATGGCCAGATCCAGGGTATCGGTCCATTTCAATGCCATGCTGATCTCCGCTTAATGGTTCTCGGACACCATATTGATGGTGTACTTGGGGATTTCAATCACCAGGTCAGAATTACCAATCACCGTCTGGCAACTGAGGCGTGAATCCGGGTCCAGCCCCCAGGCCTTGTCCAGCAGATCGTCTTCATCTTCATCCGAATCATTCAACGAATGCGCACCCTCGCGGACGTATACGTGACAGGTGGTGCAGGCACAGGACTTCTCGCAGGCATGTTCAATTTCAACATGATTGGCCAGCATGGCATCACAAATGGTCGTGCCGGGCTCGGCTTCGATCACGGTGCCTTCAGGGCACAACTCTTCATGCGGCAAAATGATTAACTGGGGCATGATTCTTTTCCCTATTCAAACTCTTCAATTTTATGGCCAGACATGGCCTTGCGGATACTGGAATCCATACGGCGCGCGACAAAGTCTTCACTGGCTTTCTCGACGGCCTGAATCGCCTGCTTTATGGTTTTTGCGTCGCTGCCATCCCGCGCCGCCTTGAGCGCCTGCGCCTCCATATCGATGCGCGAACGTTCTTCAGCTGACAAGTAGGCTTCTCCATCCGCGCTCAAAGCAGCATCCAGCGCCTCCAGGGTTCGATCCGCCTCTACCTGCTGCTCGCGCAAACGACGCGCTTCCATATCGTCGCGCGCGTTGTCCATGGATGCCTTGAGCATTCCCTCGATCTCGGTATCCGTCAGTCCGTAGGACGGCTTCACTTCAATATTGGCCTGCACACCACTGGTCTGCTCCTGTGCCGTGACACTGAGCAGTCCATCGGCGTCCACCTGGTAGGTCACGCGAATTCGCGCGGCACCGGCCACCATCGGCGGGATTCCGCGCAACTCAAACTTCGCCAGTGAACGGCAATCGCTGACCAGCTCACGCTCACCCTGGCAAACATGCAATGCCATCGCGGTCTGGCCATCCTTGAAGGTAGTGAATTCCTGGGCGCGCGCTACCGGAATGGTGGTGTTGCGTGGAATGATCTTTTCCATCAACCCACCCATGGTCTCGATTCCCAATGACAGCGGAATCACATCCAGCAACAGCAATTCATCTTCCGGCTTGTTACCGGCCAGAATATCCGCCTGAATCGCCGCGCCAATCGCCACCACCTTGTCAGGATCGATATCCACCAGCGGATCGCGTTTAAAAAACTCGGCGACACGTTCACGTACTCGCGGCACGCGCGTCGATCCGCCGACCATCACGATTTCAGCAACCTCATCCGCCTTCAGCCCGGCGTCACGCAAAGCCCGACGACAGGGACTCAGTGTCTTGCTGATCAGCGGATCGACCAGCTCATGGAACTGGGCTTTGTTCAGCTCGCCTTCCCAGTGCGAACCGTCCATCAACTCCACTTTCAGCGGAGCAACTTCTGACTCGGTCAAAGCTTCCTTGGCCTCACAGGCGGCATGCATCAAACGACGCAGCTGTTTATGATCCGCATCGTCGCCAATACCCGCCTGCTGCATAATCCAGGTAGCAATAGCGCGATCCATGTCGTCGCCACCCAGCGCGGTATCGCCCGCGGTCGCCAGCACTTCGAACACGCCTTTATTCAGACGCAATACGGAAACATCAAAAGTGCCGCCACCGAGGTCGTACACAACAATCACACCGTCAGACTGCTGATCCAGCCCATAGGCAACCGCCGCTGCCGTGGGTTCGTTCAACAGACGCAGCACATGCAGTCCGGCCAGCCTGGCCGCATCTTTTGTTGCCTGACGCTGGGCATCGTCAAAATAAGCAGGCACGGTAATGACCACACCCGTTAAATCACCACCCAGCGCCTGTTCCGCGCGATCACGCAGCACCTTGAGAATTTCGGACGACACTTCAACCGGGCTGAATTCGCCCGCGACCGTCCTGATCTTCGGCATTCCCGAATCGGCATTCACAAACTCATAGGGAAGTTTGTCGCCGAGGGATTTCACATCCGCCACGCCGCGCCCCATGAAGCGCTTCACGGATGAAATGGTATTCAATGGATCCTGGGTTGCTTCCTGTCGCGCCTGATGACCGACATGCACCGAACCATCTGGCAGGTAACGCACGATAGAAGGCAGGCGATGATGCCCCTGGGGATCGACAAGCGTGACGGCTTCACCACTGCGAACAGTTGCAACCAGTGAGTTGGTTGTCCCAAGGTCGATATCCGCGGCCAGGCGATGCTGGTGAGGTGCAGTGGATTGACCGGGTTCGCTGATTTGCAACAACGCCATAGTGATTGGTTACCTTGAGAATTCCTAAAATCTCTTACGTCACCCCGGCGAACGCCGGAATGACATTATGCTTTTAACAACAGTTAATAATCTTCCAGATCCGCTTCCAGTTCTTCGGCTTCCTGCGCGAGTTTGCGGAAGAACTGCATACGCTGCAGATAAAGATATGCCTTATCCATATCTCCACTGCCGAGGGCAGAGGCCAACGATTCCGTTAGCGCATTGTTCTGCTCATCAAAATCAGCAATTAGCGCCTGCAAGTTACCCATGGGATCGCTGGCACTTCTAACCTCTTCAAGCGCCTCACGCAGCTCCATCTGCTGCATCAGAAACTCGGGGTCCTGATGCGTTTTCTGCTCATCGTTGAGGTCATAACCCTGCAATTCCAGCAGGTAGCGTCCGCGGGCCAGCGGGTCCTTCAACACCCGGTAGCCTTCATTGATCTGCGCCGCCTGCTGCATTGCCATACGACGTTCCTGGTCACCGGCATTGGCGAACCGATCCGGATGCACCGTGCGCTGCAGCGCCCGGTAATGCTCATCGAGCGACCGACGATCAATGGAGAAAGCAATGGGCAGGGAAAACAGCGAAAAGAAATCCTGCTGGACGGTCATGGCGATAAAACGTAATCAGACGGTGAAGCTTTCGCCGCAACCGCATTCATCCTTGACGTTCGGGTTATTGAATTTAAAACCCTCGTTCAGACCTTCTTTTCCAAAGTCGACTTCCGTGCCGTCCAGATAGATAAGACTCTTGGGATCAATGACGATTTTCACGCCATTGGATTCGAACACCTGATCTTCCTCATTGGCGTCATCGCAAAACTCCAGCACATACGCCATGCCCGAGCAGCCGCTGGTACGCACACCGAGGCGCAGGCCAAAGCCCTTGCCCCGGTTCTGCAGGAAGTGTTTAACGCGGTCAGCCGCGGCATCCGTTAAGGTAATTGCCATACCACTTTACCTTCTGAAAAATTACTTGCCCTGCTTACCCTGGTAATCAGAGATAGCCGCCTTGATCGCATCCTCGGCCAGCACCGAGCAGTGCACCTTCACCGGCGGCAGCGCCAGTTCTTCTGCAATCTGGGAATTCTTGATCTGCTGCGCTTCTTCCAGCGTCTTACCCTTGACCCATTCCGTCAACAGACTGGATGAGGCAATCGCGCTACCGCAGCCGTAAGTCTTGAACTTGGCATCTTCAATGACGCCCTGGTCGTTGACCTGGATCTGCAGCTTCATGACATCGCCGCAGGCCGGCGCACCAACCATACCGGTGCCAACATTCTTGGAATCCTTGTCCAGCGCACCTACGTTACGCGGATTTTCGTAATGGTCCATAACCTTGTCGCTATATGCCATTGTCTTGATCTCCTGAGTATATATTCGGTGTTAGTGAGCGGCCCATTGCACGCTGTTGAGGTCGATTCCATCCTTGTACATTTCCCACAACGGCGACAGCTCACGCAGTTTGTCAACTTTCTCGCGAATCAGCTTGATGGTGTAATCCACGTCTTCCTCGGTAGTGAATCGCCCCATGGTGAAACGAATTGAACTGTGCGCCAACTCGTCACTGCGGCCCAGCGCACGCAGTACATAACTGGGTTCAAGCGAAGCGGAAGTACAGGCACTACCGGATGAAACCGCGATATCTTTCAGCGCCATGATGAGGCTTTCACCCTCAACGAAGTTAAAACTGATATTCAGGTTACCCGGGATACGCTGTTCCATATCGCCATTGATATAAACCTCTTCCATATCCTTCACGCCATCCAGCAGGCGATCACGCAATGCCTGGATGCGTTCACCTTCCGCAGCCATTTCTTCTTTCGCAATACGGAAGGCCTCGCCCATACCCACAATCTGGTGCGTCGCCAGTGTGCCGGAGCGCAGACCACGCTCATGTCCACCACCGTGCATCTGCGCTTCCAGACGAATGCGTGGCTTGCGCTGCACATACAGTGCGCCAATACCCTTGGGGCCATAAATCTTGTGCGCCGAGAAGCTCATCAGATCAACCGGCAGATTCGCCAGATCGATCTCGACCTTACCCGGGCTTTGCGCGGCATCGACATGGAAGATCACGTCTTTTTCGTGGCAAATCTCACCCAGGGTTTTGATATCCTGAATAACGCCGATTTCGTTATTCACATGCATCACCGAAGCAACGATGGTGTCATCGCGCAGGGCATTTCTGAACTTGTCTGGATCCACCAGGCCATTGGACTCAGGATCCAGGTAAGTCACCTCATAGCCTTCGCGTTCGAGCTGACGACAGGTATCCAGAACGGCTTTGTGCTCGGTCTTGACGGTAACAATGTGTTTGCCCTTCTTCTTGTAGAAGTGTGCGGCACCCTTGATCGCCAGGTTATCCGATTCAGTCGCGCCGGACGTCCAGATAATTTCCTTGGGATCGGCACCGACCAGCGCAGCGACATTGGCGCGCGCTTCTTCGACAAGCTGTTCCGCATCCCAACCGTACGGGTGGCTGCGTGATGCAGGGTTACCGAAATGGCCATCCATGGTGAGGCAATCGCACATCTTTTCGGCCACGCGCGGATCGACCGGGGTGGTTGCACTGTAATCCAGATAAACAGGTAACTTCAGGCTCATTATCACTAACCTTCTAATCTAATCTCATATTCCTACCACGCGGCAGCGCCGGCGGCCTGTTCCACCCAGGCAAGTTGCCGCCTGAGCGATTCGATGAGCCGATCAATGTCGGCCTTTGTTGTATCCTTGCCCAGGCTGACGCGGATCGCGCCCCGGGCGGTAAATTCATCCACTCCCATCGCCATCAAAACGTGGCTGGGTGCCGTCTTGCCACTGGCACAGGCAGAGCCACTGGACACGCCAATACCGTCGCGATCCAGCTGCATCAACAGGGCTTCACCATCGATACCCTGCAAGGCGAACTGCACCGTGTTAGGCAAGCGCTCTGCCTGGGCACCAAAAATGGTGACCTGCGGCATGGCCTTTAAAGCGCCTTCGAGCGTATCGCGCAACGCGCGCAGTTTCTGCTGCCGCTCATCCAGACCACTGGCCGCCAGTTCGGCCGCCATGCCAAACCCGACAATCCCCGGCAGGTTTTCCGTGCCAGAACGGTAATTACGTTCCTGGCCACCACCGATCAGCATCGGGTCGATCTCGACTGACTTGTCGACGATCAGGGCACCCACGCCTTTCGGCCCGTAAATCTTGTGCGCCGACAACGTCATTAAATGCGCACCCGTATCGGCAAAACGCAGCGGCCATTTACCGGCGGCCTGTACCGCATCGGTATGCATCAAAGCGCCACGCTGCCGCGCCTCTGCTGCCAATTCAGCCACCGGCTGTATCACACCGGTTTCGTTGTTAGCCAGCATCAGTGATACCAACCGCGTGTCATCTGACAGCAACCTTATGGCTGCATCCAGTTGAAGCCGCCCCTGCGTATTCACCGGCATCAGGTCACGGCGCCAGCCTTGTGCTTCCCAGCGAGCGGAAGGCTCCAGAACACAGGCATGTTCGATACTGCTCACCATCAGGTGACCGGGCGTGCTGCCGGACAATACCGACCACAACGCTAGATTATTAGCTTCCGTGCCACCGCTGGTGAAAATCACCTGCGAAGGGGAAACATCCACCAGCGCGGCAACCTGCTCGCGTGCCCTGTCGAGCCCCGCCCTGGCCACTCGCCCGAAGCGATGCACGCTCGACGGGTTGGCAAAGTTGCCCTGTAAGTACGGCAACATGGCATCCAGCACCCGGTCATCCACCGGGGTGGTCGCGTTGTAATCCAGGTAAGTGGAATCAGGCCCGAACAGGGATTTTGATCCGGTGCTCTTCGACATGACCCACCGCCTTGTTCTGCCGCTCGGCCACTTCCAGCACGCCGGCATTCTTCATCAATTCGCCCAGCGTGATTTCGTTAAGGAAGTTGTGAATCTGCTGACTCAGTTCCATCCAGAGTTCGTGAGTAAGGCAGCGCTGATCATTGTGGCAATTAGCAAGACCACCGCAGCGCGTCGTATCGACATTTTCATCGACCGCGAGAATCACTTCAGCCACCGGAATTGCATCGGAACCACGACTGAGAGAATACCCCCCACCCGGGCCACGGGTACTTTTTACCAGGCCTTTCTTGCGCAGGCGGGTGAATAATTGCTCAAGGTAAGACAGTGAAATGCCTTGCCTTTCTGATATTTCAGCCAGCTTAACCGGACCCGAGGTTGCATGTAACGCCAGGTCGAGCATAGCCGTGACCGCATAGCGGCCTTTCGTCGTAAGCTTCATTTAGAAATCTTCCGGTGATATGATGGCCAACTTCTTAACTGGGGCCGTAAAGTGCCATACTTGAGTAAAATAGTCAAGTATTATTCCGGTTGACCCTTTCCCTTCTTATTTTCTTCTTCTGCTTTGGAATCAAGTTCCGTTACGGGCGACACGGCACCGATTTCGCATGGGCCGAGATCAGGCAGCTGCAAATCAGCCACCTCCGCACCCAGGCTTTTCAACCCTCGGCACATATCTTCCATCTTCTGATCCATGACATGGATGTGATCGAGCATGTGATTGATCGCGGTCGCAACCGGATCGGGCATGTCCTTGGTGTTGCCATAGGCATCGAAACCCATCTTGCGCGCAAACGCCTCGCGCTTCTCGTTGCGCTCCGGTTCCTTGCGCGGAGTCACTACTCGACCCGGCACACCAACAACAGTCGCAGCTTCGAGAACATCTTTGACCACCACGGCATTGGATCCAATGCGCACACCACTGCCAATCGTGATCGGCCCCAGCACCTTGGCGCCGGCACCGATAACCACATCATTGCACAACGTCGGGTGACGCTTACCCTTCTGCCAGGAAGTTCCGCCCAGGGTGACACCATGGTAGAGCGTGCAGTCATCGCCAATCTCGGCGGTCTCGCCGATTACCACGCCCATGCCATGGTCGATGAAGAAGCGGCGGCCGATTTTTGCTCCGGGATGAATCTCGATTCCGGTGAACCAGCGCGCCACGTTGGACAACACGCGCGCCAGCCATTTCAGCCCGTTACTCCACAGATAATGACTGAGTCGATGCATCAAAACCGCATGGATGCCGGGATAGGTGGTCAGCACCTCAAAGGTATTTCGCGCCGCGGGATCGCGCTCGAATACGCAGTTAATATCTTCTTTTAGGCGGTCAAACATAGCGTTGTCCGTTGAAAGGATTCAAAAGGATTGTACTGCTTAGTATTTAATTCCGCGACAATGCATCTATTCTATTTCCGGCCAACCTTCTGCACCGCCGCCATAATCCCGCGCAGGATATTCACCTCGTTCTGGTCTACCCTGGCGCGATGAAACAGGCGCCGCAGGCGTCGCATCATATTCCCCGGCCGTTCCGGCTTCAAAAAATCGATATCGTGCAGTGTTTGCTCGATATGCGCATACAAGCCTTCCATTTCATCCTGCGTCGCCAATGGAAAATCAGGCTCCGCCGCATGCAGTACCCGCTCACCCCGCCGCGCCATCATGACTTCATAACACAACACCTGAATCGCCATGGCAACGTTAAGAGAAGAAAAGGCTTCATTGGTCGGAATATGCACCAGCGCATGACACAGATCGAGCTCATCATTGGTTAACCCGGTCGCTTCACGCCCGAATACCAATGCCACCTTGCCCTGACACCCCTCTGCCACTGCCTTCACAGCGCATTCTCGCGGGTCGAGTAACGGCCACTGGATGGAACGAATCCGCGCACTGGCACCGACCACCCAGGTGCATCCTGCCAGCGCCTCTTCCAGAGATCCGCACACAACCGCTTTCTCCAGCAGATCATCCGCGCCCGAGGCGCGCGCGGTCGCCTCCTCGCTGGGATAATTGCGTGGACTAACCAGGTACAGCTGATCCAGCGCCATGGTCTTCATGGCACGCGCAGCGGCGCCAATATTTCCTGCATGTGTGGTGTTCACCATCACCACCCGCAAATCGAGCTTCATCATGGAACGGTATGCGTCTCGGTCACTTTTGCCAGAAACTGCACAACGTCTGCGATCAACCTTGAATTTGCCCTGACCGCGGCATCAACACCTGCCTCGGCATTGGATGAACGCATTGGTTCAACTGCACTGAATACTTTTGTTGCCGCGATATTTCTTTCCAGCACATTGATCAGGCGCACGCGTAATTCAACGTTGAATACCGGATCACTGGCCGAGTAATCCTGAACAAAGCTCAACAGTTCAAGCTCCAGTCGCCAATCCGCTGAAACTGGCGTTCCTTGCGGCACGGTTGCGGCAAATAACCCCTGTTTCTCCAACTGGGTCTGCAACCCATCCGAAATCAACTGCGCCGGCGAATCCACCCAGCGGCTTTCGCTGTAATAACTCACCTCGGCAAGGTCATAACGGTAAGCCATGAGCAATGTATCGAATGCCTTGTTCGCGCGCGGCCGGGAAATGAGCAACACACCGGCGTCCGCATTGGCCGGTTCGGAAACAGCCTCGGAAACCAGCGGCAAACTGTATTGCCTGATGTTTATCGTCTGGCGCTCGGGCAGTATCGTGCAGGCAGTCATAGCCAATACCGACAAGAGCATCGCCATACGCAGAAATATCGTTTGCATTGTCATTATTCCCCCGGCCCTTTTCGATTAGGCGATGGCCCATACAGCAACTGACTTGGATCTCGTTCCAGACCCTCGGCCAACGATTGCAGGCTGTTCGATAACCCCTGTAATTCACCCACCAGTCTTTGCACTTCCGGCACGGTATCGACCGACAGTCGTTCCACGGCGTCGCCACCCATTTCCATCTGCTTACGGATCGCCCCACCCATGGCACGAAACTCATCCGCCATGGCCTGCACTGACTGCGCACCGTCCGTCACCGAGTTCAACAGTTCGGGCAAGGATTCACCGGCGGCAGCCGCGCCATTGGCAAACCGCGCGAAGTTTTCCAGGCCCTGCTCCAGCTCATCGCGTTGCGCACTGAATGCCGCGGTCACCTCCGCCATATTAGCCAGTATCTCGCCCATGTTTTCCCGGTTGTCCGGGCTCATCAGGGTATGCAAATCATCGGCGACCTGGTTCAGGTTGCCGATAAGTTCGGATATCGCCGCATCGAACCGACGAAACAGGGAAGGACCGGTTTTAATTACGGGATAATTTTCGCCCGTGCGTTTCTCAAGCAAGGGCGCGCTCACGCTACCACCGGATAGCTCGATAGAGGCAATACCGGTCAGACCCTGCACGTTAAGCGTCGCGATAGTATCCGTGCGAATCGGCACCTCCGGCGAAATACTCAACAACACCGCCACTCGCTGCGGATCGACCGGATCGAGCCCCAGCCTGGTCACTTTGCCAATTTCAACGCCACGGTATTTCACCGGCGCATCGACATACAGGCCCGATACCGATTCGGTCATGTACAGTTTGTAGGTCTTATGATCCGAAGAAAAATCGCCAAAGGCCAGCCACAGGGAAATGCCGATACCGGCCGAACCCAGTACCAGTACAAACAAACCAACCAGCACATATTGAATACGTGTTTCCATTGCTTATCCCTGTGTGGCACGTTGGCCGCGATGACCGGAAAAATAGGCCTGCACCGCCGGATGATCCACCTGCTTTAATTGCTCCATGGGCTCCACCGCCACCAACCGCTTATCACCCAGTACGGCAACCCGGTCGGCCGCGCGCCATAATGAGTCCAGATCATGCGTGATCATTACAACGGTCAAGCCGAACCACTCCTTCAGGCGCACCACCAGGTCATCGAAGGCATCCGCGCTGTTGGGATCCAGCCCGGATGTCGGTTCATCCAGAAACAACAGTTGCGGATCCAGCGCCATGGCGCGCGCCAGTGCCGCACGTTTAATCATACCGCCACTGAGTTCCCGTGGGTATTTATAGGCTGCATCATTCGGCAACCCGGCCTGTTGAATCTTGGTGAAGGCGATTTCCTGCTTCATCGCCATAGTCAGACTCGTATGCTCGTGTAACGGTACCATCACATTCTGCATCACGGTCAAACCACTGAATAACGCGCCATGCTGAAACAATACGCCGAATCGCCGCCGCAGCAATTGCGCGTTCTGCTCCGTAATCCCGACCACTTCCTCGCCGAACAGTTTTATCGAACCGGAAGTCGGCTGGCGCAGCATGATCATTTCATGCAGCAGCGTCGTTTTACCGGAACCACTGCCTCCGACCAGCGCCACGATTTCACTGGGCTGCACGGTGAGATTTACACCGTCATGAATTACCGCGGTATCGAATCGCGTGCAAACGTCTCTCAGTTCAATAACCGTCGACATCAGATGCCCAGCCAGCTGAAGATGATCGAGAACTGCGCATCGGCCACGATCACCAGAAAGATAGCCTGCACCACCGATTGCGTCGTGTGCTTGCCCACGCTCTCGGCGCTACCACTGACACGAAACCCCTGAAAACAACCGATCAACACGATAATGAAGGCAAATACCGGCGCTTTCATCAAACCCAGCATAAACGAAGTGAAGGTCACCGCTTCACGCAGGCGATCCAGAAACGGCGTAAAACCCAGACCCAGCTGCAACTTCGCCATAATCATGCCGCCAACAATACCCATGATGTCGGCAAAAATGGATAACAGGGGCAAGGCGATCATGAGGGCGATCATTTTCGGAATCACCAGGATGTCGATCGGCGGTATCCCGATAGTGTGCAGCGCGGAGACTTCTTCCGTGACCTTCATGGTGCCGATTTGCGCGGTATAAGCAGAGCCCGTTCTGCCAGCCACGATAATTGCCGCCAGCAACGGCGCCAGCTCACGCACCATGGACAATCCCACCAGGTCGGCAACATAAATATTGGCGCCATAAATTTTGAGCTGCACCGCACCCTGATAAGCAATGACCACACCCATCAAAAAACCGAGCAAGCCGACTATCCCCAGCGCATGAGCACCGGATTGTCCCAGGTCCACCAGGATTGGCCGCCAACGGATCAACCAGGGACGGGGTAACAACGTAATCAGGCGTATAAACAACTCGCCGGTAAAGGAGAGAAACGCAAACAGTTCTTCCAGCCCTTGCATCGCTGAACGCCCGGTGGACTCCAGTCGCCCCGGTTTGGGCCGGGGTTTTTCATCGGCGAAGCGCTGATAACTCTCCAGCCGCTCGAGCAATGAACGGTGTTTGTCGGACAATCCGGAAAATTGAATATCCGGCGAAGCCGTTTGCAGCTGCATAAAATATCCCTGCAAAGCGATCGCTCCAGCCGTATCCATGGCGTCGATATCGCTCACATCGAGCCGGGTAATAGCTTGTGCCTGACGAACTGTTGAGGGCAAACCGGCAATAGCATCCACTGTCCAGCGACCACGACATTTCAGGCAGTCTTTTTGTTGCTCAATACTGGCAGCAGATTCTTTCGGCATGATCAGGCGTGCAACTTGTAATTAAATGCGGTCGAAACCAAAGGGCATGACAGACTGAATAGTAGCGGCATTCGCCGCCAACATCACTAGCCGGTCGAACCCCACGGCAACACCGGCACATTCAGGCATGCCTGAATCGAGTGCCCGGAGAAAATTTTCATCCAGCGGCATTCGCGGTTTCCCCACGCGATCGCGCTCGGCGTTTTCCTGTTCGAAACGGGCGCGTTGTTCGCTGGCTTCAACCAGCTCGCAAAATCCATTCGCCAGTTCCAGGCCATCGATGTAAAACTCAAACCGCTCGGCCACCCCCGGAGCATCCGGCGCCAGTCGTGCCAGCGCTGCCTGGCTCGCAGGGTAATGATAGACACACCAGCCGCCTTGCAGCTGTGGCTCGATGATGTGTGTCAGGACCAGGTCTTTCCAGCTATCGACGTCCTCATCCGCCAGCGCGGGCAAGGATGTCTGGCCATGCTGCTGCAAACAGGATTTCAGCTCCCCGGCACTGGCATGCAAGCCGTCCACGCCTGCAAAACGTGCGAACAGCTCCTGGTAGCTGATCCGCTGAAACGCCAAGGCCGGTATTCGATTACCGAGCACCTGCCAGAGTAATGCTTCAACCTCGTCTATCAGGACAAACAGGGAAAAGCCCACGCGATACCATTCCAGCAGGGTGAATTCGGGATTGTGCTTATTGCCGAACTCGCCATCGCGGAACACATGGCACAGTTGAAAAATGTCACCCGAGCCAGCAGCCAGCAGCCGTTTCATAAAAAATTCGGGCGAGGTATGCAGATAGAGGTTCGCGCTTTTGGGAAAACCGGGACCGGTATAACGGGCGGGAATACTATCGAGAGCCGGACTGGGGATCGCTGCGGCGGATAACAAGGGCGTGTCGACTTCCAGAACATACCGCTCGGCGAAAAACTGGCGAATACTGTGCAGCAATTGCGCCCGCAATTGCAGCATGTCGCGTGTCGCGCTGGGCTGCCAGTCCGCCATCAAGGCAACCTAACGCAAAATGCCGGCTAGGCCGGCATTCTGACAAGACATTCGGAACAGCAAGCGGCTATTCCTTGGCGCGGGAAATATATTCCCCGGTACGGGTATCGACTTTCAGCAGATCGCCGATTTCAACGAACAGCGGCACCTGCACCACGGCCCCGGCTTCCAGCGTCGCTGGCTTGGTCGCACCCTGCGCGGTATCGCCACGCACACCCGGCTCGGTTTCCGTCACGGCCATCACCACGTGGTTGGGCGGCGTCACACTGATCGGTACCTCGTTCCACAGGGTAACTGTGCAGACATCCTGCTCTTTCAACCAGATTTTGGCATCGGCAACGGCATCCTGGTCGGCAGCAATCTGTTCGAAAGTCGTCTGATCCATGAAATGCCAGGCATCGCCGTCCGAATAGAGGTATTGCATATCCCTGTCTACCACGTCCGCCGACTCGACGGTTTCGTTCGATTTAAAGGTGCGTTCCCATACTTTGCCGGTCTTGAGGTTGCGCAACTTAACGCGATTAAAGGCCTGCCCCTTGCCCGGCTTAACAAACTCGTTTTCAATAATGCTGCAGGGATCACCGTCCAGCATTACCTTGAGGCCACGTTTGAATTCATTGGTGCTGTAATTCGCCATCAGTGCGTCCAACCATTGATACTTTAATTCTAGGGAGATTGTGTGAATAAACCGGCGCGCATCATACCGCGTTCAACAGGCGAGCACCAAACCGATTGGCAACAATCCCTGGCCAGCGCGGTCCGTGACCCGCGGGAACTGCTGCGCCTGCTCGGACTCGACCAGGATCCCCGCGCGATCGACCGCAACCCGGCCTTCCCGGTGCGGGTACCGCATGAATTCATCGCCCGCATGGAGCCCGGCAACCCGGAAGACCCGCTGTTGCGCCAGGTGCTTTCGCTGGCGGATGAAAACATCGTCACCCCGGGTTACACCACTGATCCGCTGGCCGAACAGGACGCCATGGCCGTGCCAGGTCTGCTGCACAAATATGCCGGCCGGGTACTGCTCACCCTGACCGGCGCCTGCGCGGTACATTGCCGCTACTGTTTTCGCCGCCATTTCCCCTATAACGAAGCCAACCCCGGCCGTGATAACTGGCAGGCGGCTCTGGCGTACGTGCGGGAGCGTGCGGATATTCATGAAGTCATCCTGAGCGGCGGCGACCCCCTGTCCCTGTCCGACGCACGGCTGGCGGAGCTGTTCGCCGCTATCGATGCTATCCCGCATATCAGCCGCGTACGTATCCACACCCGGGTGCCGGTCGTCATCCCCAGCCGCGTCACATCAACGTTGCGCGACATGATCGCCGCCAGCCGGGTTGCCGTGGTGTGCGTGGTACATATCAACCACCCCCGTGAGATCGACCAGTCACTCGTGCTGGCACTGAGTGGGCTGAGCGACAGCGGCGCCACCCTGCTCAACCAGGCGGTGCTGCTCAAGGGCATCAACGACTCGCTGAAAAGCCTGGCGGAATTATCGGAAACACTATTTAAATCAGGGGTTTTACCCTATTACCTGCACCTGCTCGATCCGGTCCAGGGCGCGGCCCATTTTGCCGTCGAAGCTCCCCGGGCGCGGCAGCTGTTGAAGGCATTGAGTGGTCATCTGCCGGGCTACCTGGTGCCTCGGCTGGTTCAGGAGCTTCCCGGCGAACCGTCCAAGACAGCCCTCTGATCAAGATCTACACTTAGCGGCATTTCAGTTCGCCACGAAGCGGCCGAAACTGATATCAAATGGATTGGATAAAATTGTGGTCTAGCAACATGATGGAACAAAATCTGCCCAAACGCAGCCCGCCCGGCACCCAGAGTTTCGATACCCGCCCGGATGCGGTGGATCGCTGGATAGCCGATTTGCCGATGCTGAAGGTTGGCGAAACCTCACGCCAGCTCTATAATACGCTACTGGAACTGAACTCGCTTGAATTCAGCGACCAGGACCGTTTCGCGACACTGGAAAAGCTGCGGGTCCCGATTCAGGCCGTGATCGACAACCTCAAGCAACATTACCTCGGCCATGATTTTCCGCTGGATGAAAAATCGCGCCGCGTCAGTGACCTGTGCAAGGCCATGTACGAACAGCTGGCCACCGGTTACCGCATCGTCATTTCCGATCAATTGCAGAAAGGCCGTTTCCGCAAAGACACCCGGATGATTGCCACGGCGCTACATCGTGCCATGGCCAGCCTGGGCTTGATGCTGCTTAACAGTTTTCAGGTTTATGCGCCTTACCCGCCACATGTCTGGCGGGAAATTCATGAGCTATACCGCATTGCCGATGAAGCCAAGCTGCAGGATGGTGTGATCAAAGATACCGACACTCAGTCCGCGACCACGGTCAGTAACCTGTACAAACAGATTCTGCTGCTGGCACTGGCCTGCCCCTACCGCATGCGCCAGGGCACGGTGGAAATCATTTATGAAAAGCTGAAGGAATGGTCCGCCGACACCAGCCTCAGTGGCATGCTCAACGCGGGCAACCCCAGCGGCATGTTCGTGATCAACCTAATGTCGGACGATCCACCAACCTACCTCATCCTTAACTCTGGAAATTTCGATTCCGAAAACAGCCGGATACTCAATACCGGCCAGATTGACGAACGTGTTAGCCAGGAAATCGCGCGCCTCAAAAAGAACGGCAGCAAGCTGGGCGACCGCGATCTGCATGAATCGCATCTGCGTCGCCTGTTGCTCGCCTGGGGCGTGATGCCCAAGCGCAAGTTCACCCGGCATGACAAGGAGTCCACGGCGCTGGTCGCCATGGGACTCAGCGCCGCGCATTATTTCGTCAGTGGTGAGCAGGCATTCCATTCATCGGGCGATGTCCAGACTGCCATCAACTTTTCCAGCACGGCCCGGTACTCCGCCGCGGAAACCCGACAAAGCCGGGATCAGGGCCCCGACCTCTGGGAACTGGGCAGCGTAAATCGCCAAAGGTCTGTCAACACTGTGCAGCTGGTGGATTTCAACGAGGAAAAATTCCGCGCCCAGCAGGAAGCCATGAAGGGTTCCGCCGAAACCGACGAAGTTGCCGACAAACCGGCAGCGGACCCTTATCAGACCAAACCCTGGCAAATGGTCAATGTCAGCGCCGGCGGTTACCGCTTGCTTTGGGATAGCCGCGAAGGATCAAAAGCCGAGGTCGGCGAACTGATCGGCATTCGCGAAAGCAATGAGCCCGACAGTTTCCATATGGGACTTGGCGTTATTCGCTGGATGAAGGTGAGTGACGAACTGGGGGTCGAGCTGGGCGTGCAAATGATTTCACCCGGCGCCGTTGCTGTAGGTACCCGCCAGGAAAAAGGCAGCAAGGAACAGGAATACCTGCGTAGCCTGCTGCTGCCCGAAATTGCAGCCATTGGCCAGCCTGCAACATTGATTACACCGACCCTGCCCTACCGCGCGGGTGACCGGATTGTGGTCAACAGTCATGGCAAGGAACTGATGGTGGAACTGGTAAAACTGGTGGAAAACACCGGCACCTTCGCCCAGTTCCAGTTCCGCGCCCTGCAGGTCCAGGCGGCGGCAAAACCGGAAGCCAAGCCAGAAGCAAAATCCTTCGAAAAGCTCTGGCAGGAAATATAGTCAGTCGCAGAACAGCGAGGCAAAATTCTCCGGGAATTGCGCCTCGCCACCCTGCCCCAGGGCTCCAGGTTCCAGCTCCATGGCGGTGACACAGTCCGAGGGCAGATTCAGATTGGCGCTCAACTTGAAATCGGCAGCCGGTTTGAACCCGAAGCGCAGGTAATAATCAGGATGGCCCGCGACCACAATGGCCGTGTAGCGCATCCCCCGGGCGCGGCTGACTGCCGCATCGATCAGCGCGGAACCGATACCACGATGGGACTGGGAAGGCACGACCGACATGGGTCCCAGTGCCAGCACGTTCTCGACCTTGCTGTCGCGGTTCAACTTTATCTTGGATAACAACGCATGACCGACAATACGTCCGTTGATTTCGGCCACCAGGGACAAATCGCGCACAAAGTCCGGCGACTGACGCACACTGTCGACCAGCTGCGCCTCGGCTTCACCCTGGAATGCACTGAGATTGACCACATCAATCGCCTTAACGTCCTCAGGCGTCTCGGCACGCACCACTACTTTATCCATTTTTCTTCCCCTTACAGCCAGGACAAGTCAGGTCTGGCAGGCTCTAACAGCAAACCGAACCTGACTGATTTAACCCAATGCTAGCAGGATTTTAAAACATGGAAAACCAATCAAAAATAGGTAAGAATGTCCAACCAACAACGGAACGTCCTGTCAGCGCAGTTCACGGCACCGACATAGAATAATCTGGAAAATACCTGCCAAGATGGAAAAGAACGCTTTACACCTCATTATCGCCGAAGAATCCCGCAATGATGCCGAGGCACTGGCGAATATCCTGCGCAATGCCGGCAAGGTCGTCCGCTACCAGTTCGTGGAAAACGTCGAACAGTTCGAAGCGGCACTCGATCAGCATGTCCCGGACATCATCCTCTGCGCCGATGGCGTAACAGACCTCGATCTGCCGACCCTGACAGACGAGTTATCCCATTGTTCCAAGCGAATTCCGGTTATCTATGTCGGGGCCGAGGCCAACGAGGCAACGGTTATCGAGGCCATGCGCCTGGGCGCCACCGACATGGTGTCCTATGACAAACCCGATCATCTGCAACTGGTGGTTGAGCGCGAGCTGCAGAATGTCAGCATGCGCCGCAAGGTGCATCAATACGAAACCGGCTACAAGGAAAGCGAACGTCGCTGTCGTGCCCTGCTGGACAGTTCCCGCGACTCCATCGCCTATGTACACGATGGCATGCATATCTACGCCAACCGCTCCTACCTGGAAATGTTTGGCTTCGAGGAAATGGACGAAATAGAAGGCACGCCCATCATGGACATGGTCGATCCTGGCGATCATGCGGCCTTCAAGGAATTCCTGCGCAGTTACGGCCGTAACGAGCAAGGCGATAACAAACTGGAAGTCCGCTGCATCAGCGCCCAGGGTGCCTTCAAGGCCATGATGGAATTCGCGCCCGCCTCCATCGATGGCGAACCCTGCACTCAGCTGGTCATTCGCGACCAGGCCGTCGGCGATCCCGAACTGCAGGAAAAACTCAAATATCTCAGCAAGCAGGACATGGTCACCGGCCTGTTCAACCGTCAGTACTTCATCGAAGAACTGGAGCTTGCCGCGGAAAGCGCCACCACCGATGCGCACCGTAGCTTCATGCTCTATATCCTGCTGGATAACTTCAAGACCGTGAAAGAGTCCGTCGGTCTGGCCGCCAGCGACATGGTGGTCAAGGACGTGGCCGACCTGTTGAAAGACAAGGTAGTGAACGGAATCGCGGCACGTTTTGGCGATAATTCCTTCGCCGTACTGGTGCGCGATGCCGATATCGATGCAGCCCAGGCACTGGCGGAAGCTGTTCGTCATGCCATCGAAGAACACATAGCCGATATCGAAGGCCGTTCAGTCACGGTAACCGCCAGTATCGGTATCAGCCTGATTACCGACTCCACCGGCAGCGCCGAGGAAACACTTTCCAGCGCCGACCTGGCATGCGAAGTCGCGCGTACCGCCGGTGGCAACCGGGTTCATCTGCATAACCCGGTGACCGACGAACAGGTTTCCCGCGAACGCGATGAACAATGGCAGAAACTCATCGAGACAGCCCTTACCGAGGATCGTTTCCACCTGGTGTATCAGCCGATCGTCAGCCTGGGAGAGAGCGAGCGCGAAGTCTACGAAGTGCTGGTTCGCATGCGTGACGCCGAGGGCGACGACATTCTGCCCGGCCAGTTCATACCGGTTGCATTGCAAACCCGGCTGATGGGCAGAATTGACCGCTGGGTCATTAGCCACGCCCTGGCCAAGTTGGCGGAACATCGCCGCAATAATCACGACACCGTGTTCTTCATCAAGCTATCGTCGCAATCGCTGGAAGACGAGGAACTGCCGCTCTGGATCAACGAACAGCTGAAACAAGTCCGTCTGCAAAGCGACGCCATCGTGCTCGAGATAGCGGAAAAGGGTGCCAGCGAATATCTGAAACAATCCAAGGCGCTGGTAAAAGCCATGGCGGCACTGAAATGCCAGACCTGCCTCGAGCATTTTGGCGGCATGGCCAATTCATTCCAGCTGCTGAAGCACCTGCCGGTGGATTACCTCAAGATCGACGGTTCCTTTATCCACAACCTGATGGCCAACGAAGACAATCAGGCCATGGTCAAATCCATCGTGGAATTGGCAAATTCGATGCAAAAACAATGTATTGCCGAATTCGTGGAAGATCCGTCCAGCCTAACCATGCTGTTCCAGTTCGGCGTGGACTACATTCAGGGGTATTTCCTGCAGGAACCGCACGACGACCTGGATTACGATTTCACCGAAGAATCCATGTAAAACCGGCGGGTTAGGTTAAAGATCACGAAATTGTGGCCGAAATGTAAATTACCTGTTGCATTTCGTGTAGGGTAACTCCATGGCCACGGCCCAGAATGATCTAATAAAACTCATCGAAGAGACTGAAGACCCGTCGGCTTCATTGCCCGAATCCGTCTATGCGCCCAGCCGGTTCGCCATGCGACTGAGCAACCAGGCGATCAAGAGCTCCCTGTCACGCTTTGCCAGCCAGATGTGCGGCCTCAGCCGCTATATCGACGCCAGCAAAAACTTCGAAGCCAATATGGAATACCAGCGCGCGCGTCATGAAAGTGAATTTCTGATGCAACAGCTGGACCGGGTCGCGCAGCAGTTCCCCAACATGCCGGAACTGCAGAACCAGGTCGCCATCCTGAAACGCTATGACCTGGCATTGAACAGCATCAACCTGGAGAGCCAACGGGCCTATGAAAACCTCCAGGCGCTACGCAGTTCCTACATCAACTCCATCAAGAACATACAGACTTACGTCGAGCAGCTGTATCTGTCGATGGACGACGAATAAACAAAGGGGACAGATTTAAATCTGTCCCCTTTATCATTGTAGGAGCGAGCTTGCTCACGAACCATTCGCGGCCAAGGCCGCTCCTGCCAATCGAATCATTTCGAGAGCATATGCGACACCAGTCCGTCCGCCAGCTTGGGCTCGAACCAGGTGGACTTGGGTGGCATGACTTCATTAGCATCCGCCACCGCCATCAGTTCAGACATAGGTGTCGGATACATTGAGAAAGCCACTTTCATTTCACCGCTTTTAACGCGTTTTTCCAGCCCTTCCAGGCCGCGAATACCCCCGACGAAATCAATACGCGGGTCACGTCGGGGATCGGAAATACCCAGCACCGGTTCCAGCAGGTTATCGGCCAGCAATGAAACATCCAGGCGCTTCACCGGATCATCGACCGGTATGCACTCATCGTGGATGGTCAACTGGTACCACTGCCCATCCAGGTACATACCGAACTCTCCCGCCTTCACCGGCTTGTAGGGAAGGTCACTGATCACCCAGTCAAACCGCTCGGCAATCGCCGCCAGGAATGCTTCACTGGACAGTCCATTCAGGTCGGTCACCACCCGGTTGTAATCGAAAATCTTCATCTGCTCATGCGGGAAGATCACGGACAGAAAATAATTGTACGGCTCATCACCGGTGTGATTGGGATTGCTGGCCTGACGCGCCTTGGCAATTCGCGAGGCCGAGGCTGAACGATGATGGCCATCCGCGATATAGATCGCCGGCATAACATCGAAACGCGCCGTGATGTCGTCGATCAGCGCCTGGTCGCGCACTACCCACAGCTTGTGGCCAATGCCGTCATCGGCCGTGATATCCACGTCCGGGACCGCCGAGGTCACAGAGTCCAGCAAGCCGTCCAGCACTGGCTCGGATTTGTAGGCCAGCAACACCGGTCCGGTCTGGGCATCCAGGGCATCGATCTGGCGGACCCGGTCGTCCTCTTTCTGCGGCCGGGTAAATTCATGCTTGCGAATGCGATTGGTGTCGTAATCCGCCACCGAGGCCGCACCCACCAGACCGGTCTGTATGTGATCGCCCATCTTCAGCTGGTAGACGTAATAGCAGGGCTGGTCATCCTGGACCAGGATGCCCTCACTGAGCATTTTTTTCAGATTTTCCGCGGCCTTGGCATACACAGCCGGATCGTAGGGATCAATATCTCCCGGCAAGTCGATTTCCGGCTTGGAAATATGCAGGAAACTCCAGGGCTTACCCTCGGCCCGCTCGCGTGCTTCGGCGCTGTTCAGCACATCATAGGGCGGCGCACAGACATCGGCGGCGCGGCCATCCACGGGGCGTAATCCGGCAAAGGGGCGAATCAAAGGCATGCCTGTTTTCCTCATTCTCGATTGCGAAAGGGCGCCATTGTACATGGTCTAGGGGAAAGTCTCAGGACCAGATCGCGGCTTGCAGCATTTCCATGCTGGCGTCATCATTGGGAACCGGCTTCAATAGCCAACGCGACATTACTCCGGAGAAACACTCTTACCATGCCTCATCAGGAACGGCCGCCTTTCAAAATACGCCGCACAAAGCGCCCCTGGGCGCGCAAGCTGCGCATGCGTTTAAAAAGGCTGTTTCCCGGCCATATCCCCATCGCGACCAAGCTGTCGCTGACCATCGGTATTCTAATGGTCTGCATCATCGGCCTGATGGCGACCCTGATCGTGCGCTATCAACAGGATGTACTGAGCCAGCAGATTAAACAGCTCGGCGTTTCCCTCACGGCACAGATGGCGCATTCCGCCAGCGAACCCTTGCTGGCGGGAGACCAGCTTGGCATGGAAGTACTCACCAGTAACGTGGTCAACAACGGCAGCGTACTGGGCACGGCCATTCTCAACCGTGATGGCGATCTGGTAGCGCACGCGGGCATCGTGCCCAAGCAAATCGATTTTATTGGCCCGATGCCGCAACTCGGTCGTCCCTGGGAATACTGGGATGCTAACCAGGTCAACCGCCTGCATGTCATCACCTATTCTTCACCCATCTTTGTGCAGGATGTAATCGCCGGTTCGGTGCTGGTCACGCTGGATCATTCCACCTGGGCGCAGGCCATCCGCAATGCCAACCAGGCCATCATCGGCACCAGCATTGCCGTATTGCTGATCGGCGCATTACTGACCGTCTGGCTGAGTCGTCGATTGTCCCAGCCAATCTATGATCTGATGGACTTCAGCAACGCGCTGGACGGCGGCAGCTATGACCTGCGACTGTCCGAACGACGCCAGGATGAATTCGGTCATCTCATCGCGGCATTCAACCGCTTTGCCGAAGGCATGAAACAAAAACACCAGGCTGAAAGTTCGCTGGAACGTTACCTGTCGCCCAAGCTGGCTAAAGCTGTACTGACCGGACAGCACGCCAAGCTGGGTGGTGAACGCGTCGAGGCCAGCGTGGTGTTTGCCGATATCGTGGGTTTTACCGGTATGGCTGAAGGCATGAGCCCCGAAGAAGTCGCCAAGGCACTCAATATGTATTTCACCCTGATCGCGCGCACCGCCGAGGCTTACGGCGGCATGATCGACAAGTACATCGGCGATTGCGCCATGATCGTGTTCGGCGTACCGGTCAAGGATGAAGACCACGCCTACAATGCCGCCTGTTGTTCCCTGGCATTACGCGAGCTGATTAACCAGTTCAACAATACCCGTGAGGCGCAGGGTCATACACCCATGCGTTTCCGTTTTGGTCTCAATGCCGGGATCATGCATGCCGGCAACATGGGCGCGGAAGTGCGTATGGAATACACGGTTGTGGGCGAAGCCGTGAACCTTGCTTCGCGACTGGCAGGCGCCGGCGAGGAAGGCCAGATACTGGTTACCGAAAAATTTATTCAGCAGCCCTCTGTACACAACCGCATCATCGCGCACAAACATCGCGACATGCGCCTGCGCGGCGTCAGCGAAGCAATCAAGACCTATCTTATCGACGATCTTAAACCCGAATTCCAGGACCCGCACAAGCACCAGGTGCAGCAGCTGTGGTGGCAGAGCCTTAAGGACATCGCATGAATCTTTCCTGGTGCTTCACCCAGCGGTTTGCTGGTGCCGCGCTGACACTCCTGTTGTTGTCCGGCTGTGGCACGCTACCCACCCGCCTGCCCGAAGATCTGCTCATTACCGCCAAACAAATCGAGTCCGGCGATACCGCCGCCAGTGAACAATTTGTCAGCGCAGTGGAAAACCGGATCAGTGAATACGAGCGGGACGGCGAATGGTACCAGGCCGTTCAACTGACGGCTGAAGGACTGCGCCTGCTGCCCGATCACCCCCGCCTGGTCGAACTCTATCAATCCAGCGAGGCACAGCTGGAAACCGCGCGACTCTACCTGGGATGGGAACGATTGATTGGTGAAACGCGCCAACAGCTGACTGAACGGGAATTACTGCGCAGCGAAAACAAGTTGAAGGCGCCATCCGATTATCGCGACTGGCAACTTAACCGCCTGGAACAGGCCATCGACACCAGCGCCGAAAAACTGCGCCAGTGCGGTTTGCAGTCCATGGAAAGCCGCCAGTGGCATTATGCCGAAGACTGCCTGTTACTGGCTGCGCATATTCGCGGACATGATTTCGTCAAGCAGGAACAGGCCGAACTCAAGCAATCCCGGGATTCCACCGCTCCCGCCAGCAAAACCATCAATACACTTCAGGAGCGTCGCCTGGCCACAGCCTTTAATCAGGCGCTGCAGCAGAACAACCTGCTCAAGGCCCGAGCGACACTGCAACGTCTCCAGCAACTCGATACTGTCCAGACCAACCTGCCCGCCCTCGAGAATCAGCTGAATACCGCAATCGCCAAGGAAGTGATTCGGCTGGAAGAACAGGCGGCCGAGCACTACCGCAACCAGGAATATCAGCGCGCCAAGGAAAACTGGCAGGCGATACTTTCTCTCCAACCCTCCCACGAAGCTGCCAAGGAACGTCTCAAGCGTGCGGAAAAAGTCCTGCAGACACTTGAGGAATTGCAATCCGAGACCGATAAACCTGCTGTAGCCGAAGATGCCAAATAGACTATACTTTTTTGAATAGTCGGAAAAAATACCATTTTTAACAAAAGCTTAGCATGAATACACGCCAACAGATCAGACTACTGGGGGCTCTCTGCCTGGTGATTCTTGCCAGCCTGTATGCGCTGGTGCGCAGTAACGTCGGCAATAACCTGCTGATCGATGCTACCTTCCTCATCGGCCTGGCGCTGATCTTCCCCGGTTTCTGGCTGTTATCCAGGCAACTGGTCCTGCGCGAACAGAAAACCCGGCAAGCCCTGGAGAAATCACGGGAAGCCCTGCAACTGCAACGCCAATCGCTGCAAAAGACCCGTTCCGAACTGGATGAGAAAGAACGCAACTATCGACGCCTGTTCGAACAGGCAGCCGATGCCATCATGACGCTGAGTGCCGAGGGGTTTACTGATTGCAACAACGCCACCCTGAAATTATACAATTGCGAAACCCGGGAACAGTTCTGCTCGCTCCATCCCGGCGATCTCTCTCCGGAATTTCAACCCGATGGAACTGAATCCCGTATTGCCGCCAATGAACGGATCGGCACCGCCTTCGAGCGCGGCTGGAACCGTTTTGAATGGCAACATAAAAAAGTTACCGGCGAGGAATTCCCTGCGGACGTGTTGCTGACAGTCGTTGAATCCGAGGGCGAAAAACAGCTACAGGCAACGGTGCGCGATATCAGTTACGAGCGTGAAGCCAAGCAGCAATTGGTGAACAGCAAGCAGGAACTCGAACAACGCGTCGAAGAACGCACGCAGGAATTAAAGCTGGTCAACGACCGGCTCATGAAAGCGCAAACCGAACTGACCTGGCTGGCGCATTTCGACAGCCTCACGAATTTACCCAATCGCAACCTGATGCAAAGTCGGCTGGAAAAAGCGACCCAGGCCGCCGAACGTTCCGGCAAGCTGCTGGCAGTCATGTTGCTGGACCTGGATCGCTTCAAGCACATAAACGATACCCTTGGTCATGACAAGGGCGACCAGTTGCTCAACAAGGTTGCCGAGCGCATGCAAATGGTGATGCGCCCAAAGGATACCATCGCGCGTTGGGGTGGCGACGAGTTCACGATCATCATGAATGAAATCGAATCACCGGATGATTGTGTCAGTTTCGCCGAACAGTTGATTCACTGCTTCAAGACGCCCTTCGATATCGAGGGCGCTTCCTTCTTCACCACTATCAGCATCGGTATCTCGGTATTCCCGCAGGATGCCAACGATCCAGTCTCGCTGATCAAGTGCGCCGATTCGGCGATGTACCACGCCAAGGACACGGGAAAAAACACCTTCCAGTTTTTCAGTAGCACGTTGAATGAACGTGCCGCGCGTTACCTGGAACTGGAGTCACAATTACGCACCGCGCTGGATAAGCAGCAGTTTGAACTTTTCTATCAACCGCAGGTAGACACGCACACCGGCAAAATCTGGGGCGTTGAAGCCCTGATCCGCTGGTTTACCGAGTCCGACGGCATGATTCCGCCCGATCAGTTTATTCCGGTTGCGGAAGAAACCGGCCTGATAGTGCCGATCGGCGCCTGGGTCATGCAGAGTGCCTGCCAACAGGCTTGCCGGTGGCTCGAACAGGACATCATGCCGTCCAGAATTGCCATCAATGTATCCGGCCGCCAGTTCCAGGATCCGGGATTTGAACAGATGGTTTTGAATATACTGGATGAAACCGGATTACCGCCGCACTACCTTGAACTTGAGATCACCGAGAGTGTCCTGATGCGGGATCGGGACCACATCATTTCGGTGTTACGCTCGTTAAAGGAATTCGGCATCAGCGTGTCGATTGATGATTTCGGCACCGGCTATTCCTCGTTAAGTTACCTGCGCCGCTTCCCGCTCGACTGCCTGAAAGTAGACCGCAGTTTTGTGAAGGATATCGCCACGGACCCGATGGATGCGGATATTGCCCGTTCTGTAGTAGCGCTGGCGAGAAGTCTCAATCTCGGCGTGATTGCAGAAGGCGTGGAAACCGATCCGCAACTTGCTTTCCTGCGCGGGGTTGGCTGCAACATCATGCAGGGTTATCTATTCAGTAAACCGTTACCTGCGGACGAGATTCTGCTGCAATTAAAACAATCCCGTGCCCGTGCATCACTTCACAAACCGATGCACAACACACGCAAGCATCAGCAGTACGAAACCAAGTAAATTCACTCAGCCTCGCTGCAGCAGATCACGCAGGTCAATCACCGCCGCGTTTGCCCGCGAAATATAGTTCGCCATCGTCAACGAATAGTTGGAGAAAATACCAAAACCACTGCCATTCAGAATCACCGGACTGAACGTTTGCGTCTGGGTTGCTTCCAGCTCACGGATAATCTGGCGCAGCGACACCAGCGCGTTTTTCTTTTCCAGCACTGATGCGAAGTCCATTTCAATGGCGCGCAGGATATGTAACAGGGCCCAGCTGGCACCACGCGCTTCATAGAACACATCATCCAGTTCACGCCAGGGCGTTTTCACCTCGACCTGCCCACTTGAGGCAGTCGCCTGGCGTGCATCCGGATCATTGGCCAGATCGGTATTCACCCGCACCTGGCCGACACTGGCGCTGAGACGCTGCGACAAACTGCCGAGGCGCTTTTCCACGATATCCAGATAAAGACGCAGATTGTCCGCACGCGCATAAAATTGCGCCTGCTGATTGGTGTCCGCCAGACGTGCAAGGTAGTCATCCAACGCATCTATGCCCTGCCGATATTCACTTTCGGTTGCGGGAAGAATCCAGGAGTTATTCTGGAAATTTAACTGAGGCTCGGCTTCCGCCAGCGCCACGTCTTCTACCGATTGCGACTGGGAGCGCGAGAAATGATCACGCAGCGCCCCGACGGCATCCCGCAACATCACCAGCGCGCCGAATTCCCAGTTCGGCATGTTATCCATCCAGACACCGGGCGGCGCGACATCATTGGAAATGTAACCACCCCGTTTGTTGAGCAAGGTATCGCCGATTTCAATCAAGGCACTGGTATAAATCGCACCTGTCACCATGCGATCCGAGTGACCCACATGCGCATATGTCACCTGTCTCACATCGAAACCGTCGGGCTCCATACTCCACAACCAGCCCAGTGCACCGTTGATGATCAGATAGGTAACGGCAAACAGCGCAACACTCCATACCAGACCTTTTTCTTTCCAGGTACGGGGATGATAGATACGGGCCAGTCCCTTCGAAAAACGCGACAACCATTCAATCAGCTGACTTACCCACTCCAGTAACTTATCAAACACCTTTTTCTCCAGTATGCGGCTTTGCGCCATGATAAAGCATTACCGGGCGCCTGCTAAGAGTGCCCGGCAATCTCCTAGCGCCATATTCCCGCGGGGTTTTTATGGCTGTGCAGCAATTCAACATAATTCAGGCGTTCATACGCGGCGGGATCAATTGCATGTTGCTGGCTAACGCTACCGCGCAGTTCATCCAGCGTCTCATACTCATTTTCTTCCAGCCACTCCCGCATATCCTGCAGGATGGTGCTCAGAACTTCCGCTCCTTGCTGCAGCAATACGCTACACAGCTGGACCGTGCTCGCACCGGCCATAATCGCCTTGAGACAATCCTCGGCACGATGAAAACCGCCCGTGGCGGACATATCCAGCTGCACCCGGCCATATAACAGCGCCAGCCAGTGTATCCGCAGCAGCGATTCATAAGAACTGGACAAGGTCAGTGTGTTGCTGACTTCTCGACTTTCCAGATCGATATCCGGTTGATAAAACCGATTGAACAATGTCACGCCGTTTGCCCCGGCCGCCTGCAGTGATTTCACGAAATGGCCGACGGAACTGAACTGGGGCGACAATTTCATGCACACGGGCAGCTTCACCTGCTGACGCACCGTATACAGCATCTCGACATAACGGCTTTCAACCTCGGCCGCCGACTCGTCAATATTGCCCGCCACATAATACACGTTCAGCTCCAGAGCATCGGCGCCCGCCTGTTCCAGTTCACGCGCATAATGGATCCAGCCTTCGTCATGCACGCCATTGAGGCTGGCAATAACAGGTATCGACAACGACTGTTTCAGCGCCTGCAATTGCTCAAGATATTCATCCATGATGGACGCATAGCTATCAGGCACGGGAAAAAAATCATCAGCCTCATTGAAACCGGTGTATTGCTCGTGAATAAAACGCGCCGCCGCTTCCTCGTCATGACGCACTTCTTCTTCAAACAACGAGTACATCACCAGCGCCGCGGCCCCGGCATCCTCCAGACGCTTCGCCATACCCAGATCGCGTGACAGTGGCGACGCTGACGGCACCAGTGGATTTGCCAGCTTCAAGCCCAGAAATGTCGTACCCAGATCCATCACTTGTCGCCTCCAGCCGTATCCTGACCCGATGAAGAGTCCTCCCAGGAAATAGCTGCCAGCTGTTCGTAATGGCGATAGCGGGCAGTTACTGCCTGTTGCGCCTGCTGGAGGTAGCGTTCAGCCAGCTCAGGGTGAGTTTTCCACAACATACTAAAGCGGGTTTCCGATTTCACGAACTCGCGATAAGGCACCTTTGGCTCGCTGGAATCGAGATGCAGTGGATTTTTTCCCGCGGCAGCCCGCAAGGGTTCATAGCGGAACAGGGGCCAGTGCCCGGAGTCCACCGCCAGCTGTTGTTGACGATGGTTATTACTCATATCCACCCCGTGCGCAATGCAGGGCGCATAGGCAATGATTAATGATGGTCCGGGATGCGCCTCGGCGTCGAGGAAAGCACGCAACGTCTGTACATCCTTGGCGCCATAGGCGACATGCGCGACATAAACGTTTTCATAAGCCATCGCCAGCATACCTAGATCCTTTTTCATGCTGGGTCGGCCAGCCGCGGAAAACTTGGCCACCGCGCCCAGCGGTGTCGCCTTGGACGTCTGCCCGCCGGTGTTGGAATACACCTCGGTGTCCAGCACCAGGATATTCACATTGGCGCCCGATGCCAGCACATGATCAAGACCGCCGTAGCCAATATCATAGGCCCAGCCATCGCCACCGATGATCCACACACTTTTGCGTAACAGGTTATCCGCCACGCTTTCCAGCTCGCGCGCCTGCGGCTGATCTATTTTGACCAGTGCTGCTCGCAGCTTCAGAATACGCTCACGCTGTAGCGCGATACCGCCTTCATCGGTCTGGTCGGCGGATAACAACTGCTCAACCAGTTCAGCATCCAACTGTGCTTTCAACTCATTCAGCAACAGCCGCGCATAGTTCGCGCGCATATCCAGCGCAATGCGCATACCCAGGCCGAATTCCGCATTATCCTCAAACAGGGAGTTTGACCAGGCCGGGCCGCGACCATTGGGATCCGTGGTATAGGGTGTGGTTGGCAGGTTACCGCCATAGATAGAAGAACAACCGGTCGCATTGGCAATCAGCATGCGATCGCCGAACAGTTGCGTGGCCAGCTTGATGTAAGGCGTTTCCCCGCAACCTTCACAGGCACCGGAAAACTCGAACAACGGCTGCATAAACATTGCACCCTTGATGGTCTTGGTCTTGACCCGGGCGCGGTCATATTCCGGCAGCGACAGAAAGAATTCCCAGTTAGCCTTATCCTGATCATGGACCTGCTCGGCAGGCACCATGTTAATCGCCTTGTGGCTGGCATTGCTTTTATCCCGGATCGGGCAGATATCCACGCACAGCCCGCAACCAGTGCAGTCTTCCGGTGCTATCTGGTAACTCACCGCATGATCCTGCGGCAGATCCTTACCCTTCACCGCTGCTGACTTGAATCCCTCCGGCGCGCCTTCAAGCAAACTCGCGGGATAAAGCTTGCTGCGAATCACGCCATGCGGACAGACCAGCGGGCATTTACCACACTGGGTGCACAAGTCCTCATCCCAGAGCGGCAACTCCAGCGCCAGGTTACGTTTTTCAAATGCAGCCGTACCGAGTGGAAAGCTGCCATCGGCCGGCATACGCGATACCGACACAGCGTCACCACGCCCGGCTATCAGTTCAGCCGTAAAGCTGCGTACAAAGTCACTAGCCCGGTCGAAGCGAGAGTCCTGAATGTCAGCAGCTGGCAGAGCCTCTTCAGGCACATCAATCTGATGCAGCCCTTCCAGCGTCATATCGATTGCCCGGCAATTGAATTCCACAATTCGCTGCCCTTTTTTACCGTAGGTTTTTTCCACCGCATGCTTGATAGCGGCAATTGCCTCGTCCTGCGGCAAAACGCCCGATATGGCAAAAAACGCGGTTTGCATAATAGTGTTGATGCGCTTGCCCATACCGGCCTGTTGCGCAATACCATAGCCATCGATCACATAAAACCTGATCCGCTTATCGATAAGCTGCTGCTGCACACTGCCAGGCAATGCATCCCAGACCTGGCCAGGTGCCAGCGGCGTGTTCAGCAGGAACACTGCTTCTGGCGCGGCCTTGGCGAGCATATCGTAACGCCCCAGAAAACGCGGCTGATGACAAGCCACGAACTGAGCGGCATGATCGTCAATCAAATAGGAAGAACCTATGCTATCGGGACCGAAGCGCAGATGCGAAATGGTGACCGCGCCTGATTTCTTGGAATCGTAGACAAAATAACCCTGCGCATGCAGGGAGGTTTGTTCGCCGATAATCTTGATGGAGTTCTTGTTGGCACTGACCGTGCCATCCGACCCGAGCCCGTAGAACACCGCCTGCATGGCTTTGGTGTGCGCATCGGTACGAAAGTCGGCATTCCAGTCCAGGCTGGTAAAAGACACATCGTCATGAATACCGATGGTGAAGCCATTCTTCGGCTGCTCGTTATTGAGTTCATCCAGCACCGCCTTGACCATGCCGGGCGTAAACTCTTTCGAAGACAAACCATACCGCCCACCGATCACGCGTGGCATCTGCCTGAGAACACCATTTCCGTACTGCTCGGCCAGCGCCGTTACCACATCCTTGTACAAAGGCTCGCCATCCGCGCCCGGCTCCTTGCAGCGATCCAGCACGGCGATCCGCTGCACACTGTCCGGCAACGCCTCTACCAGGGCAGCGCTGGAAAATGGCCGGTACAGGCGCACCTTGATCAAACCAATCTTCTCGCCCTCGCGCACCAGGTAGCCGACAGTTTCCTCGGCCGTTTCACTACCGGACCCCATCATGATTAACACACGCTCGGCATCTTCAGCACCGATGTAATCGAACAGGCCATAACGCCTGCCGGTCAGCTCGCCAAAGCGCTGCATGAGCGACTGCACAATTTCGGGAAAAGCAGCGTAATAGGGATTAACGCTTTCACGCCCCTGGAAATACACATCTGGATTCTGCGAACTGCCGCGCAACACCGGATGATCTGGCGACAACGCCCGCGCCCGGTGCGTTCGCACCCAGTCATCCTCGATCATGGCGCGCATTACATCTCGGTCGAGATGTGCAATCTTGGCAACTTCATGCGAGGTACGAAAACCATCAAAAAAATGACACACCGGCAAGCGGCCCCGCAGTGTCGCGGCATGAGCAATCAATGCCAGGTCTTGCACTTCTTGAACCGAACCGGAACAGAGCAAGGCAAAACCGGTCCCACGGGTGGCCATGACGTCACTGTGATCACCAAAGATGGATAGCGCCTGCGCGGCCAGCGAACGTGCCGCGACATGAATCACCAGTGGCGATAGCTCACCGGCGATCTTGTACATATTCGGAATCATCAACAGGAGACCCTGCGAGGCCGTGAATGTACTGGCCAATGCACCGGCCTGAATGGCACCATGAATCGCGCCAGCCGCACCGCCCTCGCTCTGCATTTCGACAATAGTCGGGGCGTGACCCCACAGGTTCGGCTTATCCGTCGCCGACCAGGCATCCGCCCATTCGCCCATAGGCGAAGCCGGAGTTATGGGATAAATCGCGCACACGTCGCTCAACGCGTACGCAATCCGCGCCGCGGCTTCGTTGCCATCGAGGGTGATCATGTTTTCCACCCCTGTAGAATAGGAAGGGAAAATGACAGCAGCTATCCCTAGCCACCATAAAGTTGATAAATATCAATCAACCCCGGGGCTAATCATGGGCAGCATAAGGGAAGGAAAGAAGTGTATTCTGACTGACACTATTTTTTTTTGTGATGGCGCTTATGTGCCAGGAGCAGGGGTTATCAATCCTGGAAGCTACCAGGCTCGTCATTCCGGCGAAAGCCGGAATCCAGGAATTAAGAACTTATCATTTCAATATTAGCCACGTTATCGCTGTTCTCTAACAGTAGAAATAAAAATAAGCTTCATTTGCAACTGAACGAACACCCCTGGATCCCGGCTTTATTCGAACTCGCAAAGCGAGTTAATGTATCCCTGATGATCCCGCAGGGTTCTAGGGAGCGCCGGGATGACGAACCAAACAACAGCGCATGCACCTTCAAGGGATTGCCACGTCGCTACGCTCCTCGCAATGACGTGATATTTTTCACTTCCGCTATGTGCCGGAAACCGGCCCGTTACCACCGCCCCCAACACCCCATCCAAAATTCTCCTCTTTCGTCACAGCCGATTCATGTAAGACCGTGAGTTTTGAATCAGGTCTCCTCCACTGCTAATTCCCACTGATTCCTTGTCATATTCTAGACATATCCCCTGATATCACTTTCAATATACTGAACATTATTTAGACATATCGGATAAATTTCATGAAAAGCTTGCTGAAATTTATACAAAACACCCTGGTTATCAGCGTCTTCTACTTAGGAGCCCCACTCGTGCATGCTTCGGATCTGGACAAGGAAAGCTGCAGCCCGCTACTGGATTTCACCTTCCAGCGACTGAATACCAGTGAAGAAGTGCATTTATGCAAGGAATACGCTGGCAAGGTCGTACTGATCGTCAACACCGCCAGTAAATGCGCCTTCACTGGCCAATACGAAACACTCGAAGCACTGTACGCGGAATATAAGGACAAGGGGCTGGTCGTACTCGGCTTCCCGTCCAATGATTTCGGCAAACAGGAACCCGGCTCGGAGGAACAAATCCAGAATTTCTGCCGCATGACCTATGGCGTGCAATTTCCCATGTTCAGCAAAACCCAGGTCAAGAAAGGCCAGGCGCATCCCATGTTTCACGCTCTCGCCAAGGCTTCTGGTCGTTATCCCAAATGGAATTTTCACAAATACCTCATTGGGCGAGATGGCCAGTTAATCGATGATTACCTCAGCTGGACATCGCCAAAGAATAAATCGTTACGGCAAGCGATCGAGGATGCATTATGAACAAGCGCAACAATCTTTATCGTATCGGCGCGGTATCACGCCTCACCGGCATCACCCAGGATGCCTTGCGCATCTGGGAACGACGCTACCAGGTAGTCACGCCCCACCGCACTGAGAAAGGCGGACGACTGTACAGCGAGGAAGATATCGCCCGCCTGACAGCGATCAAGTCGCTGGTCGACGAAGGTCATGCCATCAGCACCGTGGCTAATCTAACACTTGAAGAGCTGAATAAGCGACTAAACCGCAATCAACCGGCCGAGCCATCACGGAATCAAAACGAGATCAGCCTGTGTCTGGTTGGACAGGCTATACAGGTCAAGGCAAAAGCGCACCAGCATTGGCCTGACAATATTTCACTGTCGGGCGTATTTCATGATCTACAGGATTTTCTTAACACAGATGAACACTGCCACACAGTGATCATTGAACTGCAATACATCGATAAGCGAGTTATGCGCAGTCTTGTCGAAGCCAGCTTGAATACACTGGCTGAAAATGTTGTACTGCTGTACGCTTTCGCGCCGACCAGCATCGTGACCCAGCTGCAACGCAAGGGTTTTCAGCTGATGCGCGAGCCGCTGCCTTTCGACCAGGTACTGCAACTGAGCACCGCGCAACAGGCACCATCTCCCGCATTGCAGCTTTCCTGGGACATCAATGACATTAGCCGTCAGCCAGCTCCCAAGAGGCACTTCAGCGGTCGCCAGCTGGCCTATCTCTGCTCTGTCAAAAGCCGCCTGGACTGCGAATGCCCCAATCACATGTCTTCACTGATAGAGCAGCTATCCGCCTTTGAACGCTACACCGAACAATGCGAAATCAACTCGCCGCAAGATGCCGAGCTGCACACCATGCTGCACAAGGCAACCGCCCGGGCACGCTGGCTGATGGAATCGGCACTGGACAGGCTGATCAAAACCGACGGTATCGAACTCCCGCCTGATTGAACCTCTCGCCACTGAGAAGGTCTCAGAATCACACAGGAATCGGGCACAATTGCTTCAGATCAATGGCAGGCGTCCGAAATATCCTCTAGTATTGGGAGCGTTATGAATCGAAGCGGACAACATTTTCTGGCCTGGCTGCTGAGCATCTGCATGATCATCATGCCGATGTCGGGTATTGCCCATGCCCGGATGATGCCGCAACCCGATTCTCAGGACACTTCTCTGATGCCCTGCCACCAGGTAGCACAAGATGCCCAGCAGCAAATCTGCCCTAAAACCGGCAAACTCGGCTGTAACTGTTGTGATTACGTGATGCCCGCTGCCGGGTTGACCAGGATTAACGTTTCGCCGGAAATCCTGCTCTATGTCGCGATGATCTACCAGGAAGCCGCGCCCGACAGTTTACTTTCCCAGCCCCAGGTACCGCCTTACCGCCCGCCGCGCCTGTCCTTCTGATTCCAATGGTTACAGCAATAGTGGTTGCACTATTGCGCATATATGGACGGATGAGATGGAGTATTGCCATGGGCGCCCACCACTCGAATTTAATCAAGCATTTGCCATTACTGGCATTGCTCGCCTTTACCGCAGCCTGTTCTCAGGAAGCATCAGTAACGCCTTCCGAGTCGCTTTCGGCGGCACTGGATGACAATCCGGTTGAGCACGCGGAAAAGCACGCCGACCCCAAATACGTTTGCCCGATGCATCCGCAGATCGTCAAGGACGAGCCAGGCAACTGTCCGATCTGCGGCATGAACCTGGTGCCCAAGATGATCGGCGCACAGACCGATAAATACCCGGCTGTCACCGTTGGCGCCAGCGTGGTGCAAAACATGGGAGTGCGCACCCAGCACGCCCGGATCGACACACTCTGGAAATATATCCGCACAGTCGGACGCATCGATTACGACGAAACCACGCTCACCCATATCCACCCCAGGGCGGAAGGCTGGATGGAACAACTGCTGGTACGCGCCGAGGGCGACCCGATCAGCAAGGGTGAAAAGATCGGTGATTTCTATTCTCCGGAAATCCTGTCGGCGCAGCTCGACTACCTGATCGCGCTCGATCAAATGGGCGAACAGCGCGCGCTCAAGGCAAAGAATCGCCTGCGACTGCTGGGCGTCGCCGATTCAACTATCAGTCAGATCCAGAAAAACAGGCAATCGCAAAACCTGGTGCCGGTCTTCGCACCCGCCAACGGCATTGTCACCATGCTTTCCGCGCGTGAAGGCATGTACCTGAAACCGGAAATGGAATTTCTGACCATTGCCGACCTGTCGCGCGTCTGGGTGTGGGTGGATATCTTCGAACACCAGATCAGCTGGGTCAAAACCGGAATCAGCGCCGAGATCACCGTTCCGGCTTATCCCGGCAAACGCTGGGAAGGGAAACTCGATTACATCTATCCCGAACTCGATCCGCAATCGCGTACCCTGCGCGCGCGGCTGGTATTCGATAACCCGGACGGCCTGTTGAAGGCCAATATGTTCGCCGAAGTAGCCATCTACGGTGGTCCTAAACGGGATGTCCTGGTTATCCCTTCGGAAGCATTGATTGAAACCGGCGAAAGAACCGTAGTGGTGAAAGCACTCGGGGAAGGAAAATTCCAGCCGATTGATGTCGTGGTCGGTATCCAGCGCAATGGCAAAAGCGAAATCCTCAGCGGCCTGAGTGAAGGCGACGCCATTGTCGTATCTGGCCAGTTCCTGATCGATTCCGAGTCCAGCCTGCAAGCCAGCTTCTTGCGCATGTCGGAAGGAGAATAGTCATGTTAGCCAGGCTGATTCACTGGTCGATCGCCAATCGATTCCTGGTGCTGGTGCTGACGCTGGTCATGGCGGCGTGGGGTCTGATCGCACTGAAAAACACGCCCGTGGATGCCATCCCGGACTTATCCGATGCCCAGGTCATCATCCGCACCAGTTTCCCCGGCCAATCGCCGCGCGTGGTGGAAGAGCAGGTCACCTACCCGCTCACAACAACCATGCTATCCGTGCCCGGCGCACAGGTAGTACGCGGTTATTCCTTCTTTGGTGATTCCTATGTATACGTCATCTTCGAAGACGGTACGGATATTTACTGGGCGCGCTCTCGCGTACTGGAATACCTTAATCAGGCAATCTCCGACCTGCCCGAGGGTATCAATCCCCGGCTCGGCCCGGATGCGACCGGCGTGGGCTGGATCTATAACTATGCGTTGATTGATCGCACCGGTCGACAGGATCTTGCCCAATTACGCAGCATCCAGGACTGGTTCCTGAAATATGAATTGCAGGCGATCCCCGGTGTTGCAGAGGTTGCCACCATCGGTGGCATGGTGAAGCAGTACCAGGTGGTCGTCGATCCGGAAAAACTGCGCGCGTTCGATCTCCCCCTGTCGCGTGTCAGCATGGCGATTAAAAACGCCAACCGCGATATCGGTGGCTCGGTGATTGAAATGGCCGAAGCCGAATACATGATTCGTACCCGCGGCTACCTCAAAGACCTGAACGATATCGAAAACATTCCGCTCACTGTCACGCCACAGGGCACTCCGGTGCTGTTACGGGATATTGCCAATGTACGTATCGGACCCGAAATGCGTCGTGGCATCGCCGATCTCGATGGCGAAGGCGAAGTTACCGGTGGCATCGTGGTCATGCGCTATGGCGAAAATGCCCTGGAAACCATCCAGAAGGTCAAGGAGAAAATCGAGGCATTGAAACCGGGCCTGCCGGAAGGCGTCGAGATTATCGAGACTTATGACCGTTCCACGCTGATCAAGAAAGCCGTCAACAACCTGCAGGTAAAGCTCATTGAAGAGTTTGTCGTTGTGGCACTGGTCTGCCTGGTATTCCTATTTCATCTGCGCTCCTCGTTCGTGGCCATCATCACCCTGCCGCTCGGCATACTGGCGTCCTTTATCGTCATGCATCAGCAGGGCATCAATGCCAACATCATGTCGCTGGGCGGCATTGCCATCGCGATCGGCGCCATGGTCGACGCGGCCATCGTCATGATCGAGAACGCGCACAAACACCTGGAACATTATCGAACCCAGCACAACGAAATGCCGAAGGGAAACAAGCACTGGGAAATTATTGCCAGTGCCGCCAGCGAAGTCGGCCCCGCACTGTTCTTCTCGTTATTGATCATCACCCTGAGTTTCGTACCAGTGTTCACCCTGGAAGCGCAGGAAGGTCGCCTGTTTTCGCCACTGGCCTTTACCAAGACCTACGCCATGGCAGCCGCCGCGGGGCTGGCTGTCACGCTGGTGCCTGTATTGATGGGCTATTTCATTCGCGGCCGCATCCCGTCCGAAACCAGTAATCCACTCAGCCGGGTTTTGATCGCGCTGTACAAGCCCATCCTGATGAAGCTAATGCAATGGCCGAAGCTGACCCTCTTCGTATCTCTGGTCACCATGTTCAGCATGGCCATCCCCATCACTGAACTGGGTTCTGAATTCATGCCGGAACTGGACGAAGGCGATCTCATGTACATGCCGACCACTCTGCCCGGCATCTCTATTGGCAAGGCGCAGGAACTGTTGCAACAAACGGATCGCCTGATCAAGACCATCCCCGAAGTCAAACAGGTGTTTGGCAAAATCGGTCGCGCGGATACCGCCACCGATCCCGCGCCACTAGCCATGATCGAAACCGTCATTCAGCTGAAACCCAAGGAGCAATGGCGCCCGGGGATGACGACCCAGAAACTGATCGCGGAGCTGGATGCCACGGTGAAGTTTCCCGGCGTCACCAATGCCTGGGTAATGCCGATCAAAACCCGCATCGACATGCTTGCCACTGGTATCAAAACACCGGTCGGCATCAAGATATCCGGTCCCGATATCAGCACGATCGAAAAGATCGGCCGCGAACTGGAAAGCGTTCTATTAAAAGTACCCGGCACGGCATCCGCCTATTCCGAACGCGTCGCGGGAGGACGCTATATCGACATTACCCCGAACAAGCTCAACGCGGCACGCTATGGCTTAAATATCGAGGACATCAACCAGATCATTGCCGCCGCCGTCGGAGGTATCAACATCACGCAAACCGTGGAGGGTCTGCAGCGCTACCCGATCAACCTCCGCTTCCCGCGCGAGCAACGCAACGACATGGAAAGCCTGCGCGACCTGTCCATCGTAACGCCCAACGGCTCACAGGTAGCACTTGGACAGATTGCCGATATCCAGATTGTTGACGGCGCACCCATGCTGAAAAGCGAAAACGGACGCCTGAATGGCTGGACCTTTGTCGACATCCGCGACGTTGACCTGGGCACCTATGTTGCAAATGCCCAGCAAACCGTGCGTGAACAACTAACACTGCCACCCGGCTACTCATTGAGCTGGTCGGGCCAGTATGAATACATGCTGCGCGCCAAGGAACGCCTGTCGCAGGTCATCCCGTTCACGCTCATCATTATTTTCATTCTGCTTTATCTCACCTTCCGCAGTGGCCAAAAGGCAATGCTCGTCATGCTGTCATTGCCCTTTGCGCTGGTCGGCGGCTTCTGGCTGATCTATCTGCTGGGCTACAACCTGTCGGTTGCGGTAGGTGTCGGTTTTATTGCGCTCGCGGGTGTTGCTGCCGAGTTCGGCATCATTATGCTGATCTACCTGGATAACGCACTCAAGGCGCGGGAAGAAAATGGACATCTCAGCCTGCAGGCCATTCATGATGCCATCATCGAAGGCGCCGTTATGCGCGTCAGGCCGAAGGCTATGACAGTCGCCGTGATCGTCGCGGGCCTTATCCCGATCTTTGTCGGCACCGGCACCGGCTCCGAAGTCATGAGCCGCATCGCCGCACCCATGATCGGTGGCATGATCACCGCGCCATTGTTATCGCTGTTCGTGTTACCGGTGATTTACCTGATCTGGCACAAGCACAAGTATAGGCAGTGAGAGGATTAAAAAATGGTGGCTACGCCCTGACTCGAACAGGGGACCCCAACATTATGAGTGTTGTGCTCTAACCAACTGAGCTACGTAGCCATTTTGATCTACTGGGCGCCGGAACCGGAGCCCGAAAGAGGGTGCATTCTAGGGATTAAATGGTTTTTTGTCCAGTCGAAACACCCCTGGATTCCGGCTTTCGCCGGAATGACAAACAAAGGTTTCAGACGTTGAAGCGGAAATGCATGACATCGCCATCTTTGACGATGTACTCCTTCCCTTCCAGGCGCAGCTTGCCCGCCTCCTTGGCGCCCTGCTCGCCCTTACAGGCGACGAAATCGTCATAGGAGGTCACTTCCGCCCGGATAAAACCTTTTTCGAAATCCGTGTGGATCACGCCCGCGGCCTGCGGTGCGGTATCACCAATATGAATGGTCCAGGCACGCACTTCCTTTACGCCCGCCGTGAAATAGGTCTGCAGCCCCAGAAGCTTGAACCCGGCGCGAATGACGCGATTGAGACCCGGCTCTTCCAATCCCAGCTCTTCCAGGAATAGCGCGCGCTCTTCCTCGTCCAGCGCAATCAGCTCCGCCTCGATCGCGGCACAGACGGCCACCACCACGGCACCCTCGCCCTCGGCGAGTTGCCGGACGGCATCCAGGTGCGGATTATTCTCGAAGCCGTCTTCCGCCACGTTGGCGATATACATGGTCGGCTTGATCGTCAGCAGGTGCAGGTCGTACAACGCATCCTGCTCCTTATCAGAGAGGGTCATGGCGCGCACCGGCTTGCCTTCATCCAGCCAGAGCTTGACCTTCTCCAGCGCCTCCAGCTTGGCCTTCGCGTCCTTGTTACCACTCTTGGCCACTTTCTCGGTGCGCTGAATGCCTTTCTCTACGGAATCAAGGTCCGCCAGCGCCAATTCGGTGTTGATCACTTCGATATCGGACAAGGGATGAATCTTACCGGCCACATGCACCACGTTTTCATCCTCGAAACAACGTACCACGTGGGCAATTGCATCGGTCTCGCGGATATTGGCCAGAAACTTGTTGCCAAGCCCTTCGCCCTTGGACGCACCCGCCACCAGTCCGGCAATATCGACAAACTCCACCGTGGTCGGCAACACCTGTTGCGGATTCACGATCTCTTCCAGCTTGTCCAGCCGCGGGTCCGGTACCGGAACAATGCCGACGTTCGGCTCAATGGTGCAGAAAGGATAGTTTTCCGCCTGAATTCCCGCCTTGGTCAAGGCGTTAAACAAGGTGGATTTACCTACGTTCGGCAGGCCCACAATGCCACATTTCATTCCCATGTTGTTTGTTCCAACCCTGTTTAATTACTTGCTATGCAACTGATGCATGGCTTTTTCAAGTTCGCCTTTCACCAGCAGCGGAATAATCTTGTACGCATCATCCAGCGAACGATCGATTTCGATCTGTTCATCCCGCGTAGCCTTCTTCAGCACATAGTCCACAACCTGGTCCTTGTGCCCGGGATGGCCCACGCCGACGCGCAGACGCAGAAAATCCTTTCCCAGGTGCGCCATGATGTCGCGCAGGCCGTTATGCCCGCCATGGCCGCCTCCGCGCTTCAGTCGCACCGTGCCCGGCGGCAAATCCAGTTCATCGTGAACTACCAGAATATTTTGCACGGGTATGCGAAAAAAACTCGCGATCGCGGCAACCGACTGACCACTGTTGTTCATGTAAGTTGTCGGTTTGATCAAACGACAATCTTCGCCTTCGATGGTGCAGCGTCCGGCATCGCCGAAGAAACGCGCTTCTGGCCTGAGCCCACAAAAAAACCGGCGATCCAGCTCATCGACGAACCAGAAACCGGCATTATGCCGGGTTTGTTCGTATTTGGACCCCGGATTACCGAGGCCCACGACAAGCTGCACCGCCGGTGCTTGACTAGCCATCAGCCCTGCGAATTACTCTTCGCTGGCTTCTTCTTCGCCACCTTCTACTTCTTCGTCACCACCACCCTTCTTGGCGTGGATAGTCACGATCGCCTGGTCGTGCGCGTCGCCTTTCAGCATTTCGGTGAACTGAACGCCTTCCGGCAACTTCACGTCAGACATGTGCAGAGTTTCGCCCGCATTCATCTCGGATACATCGATCTCGATAAATTCCGGCAGGTTTTTCGCCAGACAGGTCATGTCGGCTTCGGTCATTTCATGCATGACCATACCGCCCTGCAGCTTCACGCCCGGCGCAACTTCTTCACCCTTGAAGTGAATCGGCACGCGCACGTGGATCTTGTCGTTGGCGCTGACACGCTGAAAATCCGCATGCGAGATGAGCGGCTTCCAGGGATGGCGCTGCAGATCGCGCAGTACGGCCTGCTGTGCCTTGCCGTCTACCTTGATAGTCAGGATATGTGAATAAAAGGCTTCATGCTCCAGGCTGTGCAGGATGGTATCGTGATCGATAGTCAGCGCAACCGGGTCTTCCTGACCGCCGTAAATAACAGCCGGAATCTTGCCCGAACGACGCAGGCGGCGGCTCGCACCTTTCCCCAGGTCAGTACGGATCTCGGCATTCAGTTCGAATGACAAACTCATGGTACTTACTCCACTTTAACTGGGAACAGAACCGGATTCTGCCCCCATTCGCTAAACCTCCCCCGCGACCAGGGGAGGACCAGGGTCAATCCATAAACAATGAACTGACCGATTCTTCATCGCTGATGCGGCGCATGGTCTCTGCCAGCATTTCAGCAATACTCAACTGACGAATGCGATCACACTTCTGTGCATCGCTGCGTAACGGGATGGTATCGGTCACCACCAATTCATCCAGTTGCGAATTCTCAATATTCTTGATGGCCGGACCTGATAACACCGGGTGCGTACAATAGGCGGAAACCGTAGCCGCGCCATGCTCTTTCAAAGCTGCCGCCGCCTTACACAAGGTGCCCGCGGTATCCACCAGGTCATCGATTAACACGCAATTGCGACCTTCCACTTCACCGATGATATGCATCACCTGGGACACGTTGGCCTTGGGCCGACGCTTGTCGATAATCGCCAGGTCGGCATCGTCCAGTCGCTTGGCCAGTGCCCGGGCGCGCACCACGCCACCCACGTCCGGTGACACCACCATCAGGTTCGGGTACTTCTGTCGCCAGATATCACCCAGCAGGATCGGCGATGCGTACACGTTATCCACCGGCACGCTGAAAAAGCCCTGAATCTGATCGGCATGCAAGTCCACGGTCAATACGCGGGTCGCGCCGACATTGCAGATCATGTCCGCCACCACCTTGGCCGTGATCGGCACGCGCGCCGAACGCGGACGACGATCCTGTCGGGCATAACCGAAATACGGAATCACCGTGGTGATGCGGCCAGCGGACGCACGCTTCAGTGCATCCACCATGACCATCAATTCCATAATATTGTCGTTGGTGGGTTCACAGGTCGGCTGCACGATAAAGACATCCTTACCGCGCACGTTCTCCATGATTTCCACCATGATCTCGCCATCGCTGAAACTGCCCACCACGGCCTTGCCCAACGGCAGGCGTAAATGGGCCACGATGGCCTGGGCCAGTTGTGGGTTTGCGTTACCGGCAAACACCATCATGCGGCTGTCCAAATCGGACACTGGTCACCTCGCTTAACTGCTCCAACGACAAAAAAGCTATCGATCAACAGCTGTTCGATAGCTTGCGAATTGGCTGGGCCGGCAGGATTCGAACCTGCGGATGACGGGATCAAAACCCGTTGCCTTACCGCTTGGCGACGGCCCAATTAATCTTCACGGAATAACGGCGATTGGTTGAGCCCTTTGGCCACAAACCCGGACCATTCAGCAGGTAACTGGTTTAACACCTCGTTGGCCTCGGCTTCACTGGCAAATCCAGCGTACACGCAGGCACCGGTTCCCGTTAACCTGGAAGGGGAAAATTTACTCAGCCAGTCAATGACTTGGCCAACAACAGGGTAACGTTTACGAACCACCGGCTCGCAGTCATTATGACCTGCTCCCGCGAGAAAGTCGGGTATTGTGATGGGGGCGCTATCGCGTGTCAATTCCGGATCGGAAAAAACCTCGGCGGTTGAAATTGTTACGGGCGGTTTGACCACCAGAAACCAGGGTTCGGGCAGGTCAACCGGTGTCAGTTGCTCGCCCACGCCTTCGGCCCAGGCAGCCCGTCCGCGCACGAACACCGGCACATCCGCGCCCAGCGCCAGCCCGAGTTCCGCCAGCGCATCCGTGGAAAGCCCGGTTTGCCACAGTTCATTAAGTCCAACCAGAACAGTCGCAGCATCCGAACTGCCGCCGCCGACACCACCGCCCATGGGCAGGCGTTTCAGCAGGGAAATCTCCGCACCCTTTGTACAACCGGTCTTCGCCTGCAGGCTGCGCGCGGCGCGCACCACCAGGTTATCTTCCGGGTCGACACCCGGCAGTTCGCTGACCAGGCGAATCCCCGGCGTTGGCTGAATGGAAAAACGCAGCTCATCGCCATAATCCAGGAATTGAAACACAGACTGCAGGGTGTGGTAGCCATTCGCGCGACGGCCGGTGACATGCAGAAAAAGATTTAACTTGGCCGGGGCGGGCCAGATGTCCCTAACCATGGGGCATCACGTTTTCCCAGCTGTCGACCACCAGTTTCACCCGCAGCACTGCATTACTGAGTTCAACCTTGCGTGGTAGCCGCGAGCCGTCCATGTAATCCTTGTATTCGATGATCCAGCCCGACTGACTGATTCGCGCCAACCGCCCTTCGTCATCCAGCAACCGGTCATGCTTCACGCTTGGCAAGGGTTTCGCGACCACCCAGTAACGCAAGCCGGCGATTGGCAGCTTCATGCCGGTCTCGGCTTCCAGCAAGGCATCCGCATCCTGGGCAAACAGCTTGCGACCATCCGGATGCTGCAGCGACACGCCAAAATCATTACCCTGCAGCCGGGCGATGCCCTGCCCCAGCGGACCGGAAAGTTGCAGATAGAAATCCGCCCCCTGCTGCAACCAGTCGATGGAGGCATTCCAGACATCGGCCTCGTGATAGATCGCAATCCGGCCCCGCATGTGCCAGCCGCCTTCCTGGGTCACCAGTTTGACAACTTGGGGGCTGGAACAACCCACCAGCGCCAGGATAAATCCTGCGGTAAGCCAGCGCAGGAAACCGGACATCATGGATTAAACCGTTCCAATGCGCGGATCAAAACAGGATTGTCAGGATTAATCTCCTGCCCTTCCTGCCATACCTTGCGCGCCTCGTCCCTGCGGCCGGCCTGCCACAGCACCTCGCCCAGATGCGCGGCCACTTCACTGTCCCGCATCAACTCAAATGCCTGCTGCAGGTATTCAATCGCCTTGTCGAAATTACCCAGCCGATAGTGCGTCCAACCGAGACTGTCGATGATCGCCGCTTCATTCGGCTTCAGCTGATGCGCGCGTTCGATCAGCGCCAGCGCTTCCGCATAACGATCGGTACGGTCGGCCAGTGTATAACCCAGCGCGTTTAACGTGTCCGCATGGTCGGGTTGTTGCGACAGGATGGCACGGAAATCCGCTTCCGCCGCTGCAATATCGTCCAGCTTTTCAAACAACAGGCCACGCGCATAGAGAATGTCGCGCTGCTCGGGCGATTCGGTCAGCGCCTTGTTATAAAGATCCATGGCCGCTGCCCTGTTATCGTTTTTGATCAACAGGTCGGCTTCGAATAAATACAAACGAACGGCAAGATCGGGGTTGGCCAGACGCAGCGACTGCAATTGACGGCGTGCCTGATCGATATCGCCCTGCGCGGCGGCAAGCTGCGCCATGCGCATCTGCGCATCCAGTAGATACTGGCCATTCTTCAGTCGCGAGTACCAGTTAATGGCGGCCACGCTATCGCCTTCATCCTCGGCCATGCGTCCCATGTAGTAATAGGCTTCCTGATCGCGCTTACCCATCGCCAGCAGTCGACGGAAGTAATCACGCGCGGCTTCAAATTCTCCGGCATCGACCGCGAGCAGCCCGAGCGAATAAATCGCGTTTTCATTGGTGGGATCGAGTTCAATCAGCTTGCCAAACTGCACCTTGGCCGGTTCGACCTGGCGCAGTTCCAGCAACAACCCAGCATAGACCATGCGCAGCTCGGTATCGTCGGGATTGTTTCTGATCGCCTGCGCCAGTTCCTCCGCCGCGTGATCCGCCTGGTTGAGCTTGATCCGTACCCGGGCGCGGTGCACCAGCGCCGGCACCCAGTCCGGTTTAAGCGCCAGCGCCTGCTCCACGGATTCCAGCGCCAGGTTGAAATCACTGGCGTGCGCCGCAATCCGGCTCAGGGCAAACTGGGCCGCGGCGGAATCCGCCATATCCGCAACCAGTTCCTGCATCGAAACCAGTGCCGCCTGGCGATCTTCTTCCCGCGCCAACATCGCCGTGACAGTGTTGAAAACCTGTTCGCTGTCTTCGGACCGCTCGACCAGGTAACGCAAATGCACCTGCGCCTCGTCGCGGATACCGGCACGCAAGGCCAGCGCGGCCACGGATTGACGCGCATCCAGCCGCTCCGGATCCAGCTCCACCCAACGTCGAGCGGCTTCCAGCGCCGAAGTCTCATCCTTGGCAAACAGTGCAATCCGCATGGCGCGCTCGGCCACGCGTGGATCATGACTAACCTCGGCGGCCTGCAGGTAGTGATGCACCGAGACGTCCAGCTGCTCGCGATGACCCGCCAGTTCGCCCAGCAGGATGTCAAACAACAGCGGGCCCGTGAGGGACTCGGTTTCAGCCGTGACCTGCGTTTCGTCCGGGACCGGTTGCGACGCTGCCGCGGGAGCAGCCGTCGCCGGCACCACCGCGGGCGCCTGTGGCGCCCTGGACTGAAGCCCGGCGCAGCCACTTAATATGAAGATAAAAACACTTAAAATCAGATGCTTATGTAATAGCATTCGAGGTCCCTGGCCGACGCGAGTCCGGCTTGATTGAGGTCTTTCCTGAAGGGTCATTCTACCAGCGGCGCAACGCGAAAGAACTGAACGTAGTAAACAAATCAACATTATCCATAACCTGGGCAACTTGTATTGCTGCACCCAATAACGCAAAATTTCGCGTTTGAATCTGCACGCAACGTCTCATCATCACTTCTTAAAATATATGGCATTCGTCGCATTGGGCATCAACCACCGGACCGCACCCGTGGATATCCGGGAACGGGTCGCTTTCGCGCCAGAGTCTCTGGACGCTGCCCTGTGCGAACTGGTTGCGCTGCCTCAGGTTCAGGAGGCGGCCATCCTGTCCACCTGCAACCGCACGGAACTCTACTGTTATTTAGATGAACAGAATATTCAACCGTTGATTGACTGGCTTAGCCGCTATCACCGCTTGTCACGCGAACAACTGCTGCCCTATCTGTACCATTATCCCGACCAGGAGGCCGTGCGTCACATCCTGCGCGTAGCCTCCGGCCTCGATTCCATGGTGCTCGGCGAACCGCAGATTCTCGGCCAGATGAAAGATGCCTACCAGGTCGCCAGTCGTTCCGGCACCGCGACCCGGCTACTCAATCGTCTGTTCCAGCATACCTTCTCGGTCGCCAAGCAGGTTCGCACCGATACTTCCATCGGCGCCAGCCCGGTTTCGGTCGCCTATGCCGCCGTAACCCTGGCCCGGCAGATTTTCGGCGACTTGAACAATCACACCGCGTTGCTGATTGGCGCTGGCGACACCATTGAACTGGCCGCGCGCCATCTGCATGAACAAAACCTCGGACGGATGATTATCGCCAATCGCACGGTCGAGCGCGCGCACAATCTGGCGGCGGAATTCGATGGCTTTGCCATTGCGATCAACGAAATCCCCGCGCACCTGGTTGAAGCCGATATCATCATCGCTTCCACGGCCAGCCCGGAACCCATTCTGCTCAAGGACCAGGTCAAGCAGGCGCTGAAAAAACGCAAACACCGGCCCATGCTCATTGTCGATATCGCCGTGCCGCGCGACGTTGCCGCCGATGTCAGCGAACTGGACGATGTCTATCTGTACACAGTGGATGACCTGCAGGAAGTCATTGCCGACAACTTGCGTTCCCGCCAGGAAGCCGCAACCCAGGCGGAAGAGATCATCGATGTCCAGTCGGCGCACTTTGTCGGCTGGCTGAAATCGCTGGATGCCGTTTCCACGATTCGCGAAGTACGCGACCGCGCCGACACCATCCGCGCGGAAGTCCTGGACAAGGCCCAGCAACAACTCACACAGGGTAAAGACCCGCAAGCGGTACTGGAGTTCCTGGCAAACACCCTGACTAATAAACTGCTGCACTCACCCAGCACCCGCCTGCGCCAGGCGGGCTTTGACGGACGCGCCGAACTGATTGAAGTGGCGCGCGAACTCTATAACCTGGAATCCAATTCCGACAACAGCAACGAATAAAGCAGCGACTGTGAAATCTTCGGTACAAAACAAACTCGACAACCTGATTGATCGCTTTGATGAAGTGGGACAACTGCTGTCCGACCCTGACATCATTGGCAATCAGAATAAATTCCGCTCCCTGTCGCAGGAATTCGCCACCCTCGAACCCGTGGTCAAATGCTTCAGATCCTACAAACAGGCACAGGACGATCTGGCGACAGCGGAAAGCATGTTGAAAGACCCGGACCCCGACCTGCAGGAAATGGCCGGCGAGGAAATCAAAACAACCCGGGGCAAGCTGGAAGCACTGGAACTGGATTTACAGAAGTTGCTGCTGCCGCGCGATCCACACGACGATAACAATATCTTCCTGGAAATCCGCGCCGGTACCGGCGGCGACGAAGCGGCCATCTTTGCCGGTGACCTGTTCCGCATGTACAGCCGTTATGCCGAGCAACGCCGCTGGCAGGTTGAAATACTCAGCGAAAGCGAAGGCGAACACGGCGGCTTCAAGGAAATCATCGCGCGCATCGTCGGCCAGGGCGCGTATTCGCGGCTGAAATTCGAATCGGGCGCGCATCGCGTACAGCGAGTGCCGGAAACCGAATCCCAGGGCCGCATTCATACCTCGGCCGCCACGGTTGCCATCCTGCCCGAAGTAGAGGAAGGCGAAGCGGTGGAGATTAATCCTGCCGATTTGAAGGTGGACACCTATCGCGCATCCGGCGCCGGCGGTCAGCATGTCAACAAGACCGATTCCGCGGTGCGCCTGACCCACTTGCCGACCGGCATCGTGGTGGAGTGTCAGGACGAACGTTCGCAGCACAAGAACCGCGCCCGCGCCATGTCGCTGCTGGCCGCCAGGATCGAATCGATCGAACGGGAGAAACGTGAAAGCGAAATGGCCCAGAACCGCCGCAACCTGGTTGGCAGCGGCGATCGCTCGGAACGTATTCGCACCTATAATTTTCCGCAGGGACGGGTGACGGATCACCGCATCAACTTAACCTTGTACAAGCTGGACTACCTGCTGGCAGGCGATCTCGACATGGTGATCGAACCCTTGATCAATGAAGATCAGGCAGATCGGCTGGCCGCTTTGAACGAAGGCGCCTGATGGCCACCATCAAGGAAATTCTGCAGCTCGGTCGCGAGCAACTGATGGGTATGGGTGAAAGCCATTCGCTCGAAGCGGAAGTACTGCTCGCGCATGCCCTTGGCAAACCACGCAGCCACCTGTTCACCTGGCCGGAGGAAACCGTTTCCGCCGAGATCCTGCAGGATTATGCCTCCATGATTCACGCGCGGCGTGAAGGTCAGCCCATTGCCTATCTCACGGGTGAACGCGAATTCTGGTCAATGGAACTGAAGGTCTCGCCGGCAACCCTGATCCCGCGACCGGAAACCGAACTGCTGGTTGAACAGGCTTTACAGCGCATTCCGGAACAGGCTGCCTGGCAGCTGCTCGATCTTGGTACGGGCAGCGGCGCCATCGCGCTGGCGCTGGCCAGGGAACGGCCCCGTTGCAAAGTCACTGCAACGGATATCTGCCAGGCTGCCCTCGCCATCGCCGAGGAAAATGCCCGCAATCATGAGGCCTCCATTTGCTTTATCCAGAGCGAATGGTTCAGCGCCTTGCCCGGACAGCGTTTCGACATGATTGTGAGTAATCCGCCTTATATCGCGGATCAGGATCCCCATCTGCAACAGGGCGACGTACGTTTCGAGCCTGCCCAGGCACTGGTCGCGGGCCCGGACGGACTCGATGCCTACCGCGCCATCCTTGCCTCGGCGAGCGATTATCTGAACGCCGAGGGCTGGCTGATTCTCGAACATGGCTACAACCAGGCGGAAGCTGTCCAGCAACTACTGGAAAGCTATAACTTTCAGAATATTAGCTCGCTGCAGGACATGGCTGGCCAGCACCGGCTCACGCTTGGTCAGAATATAAGCCGCGACTAATAACACAATGATCTGCTTGCTATTTCTTGTCACGGAGATAGCATGGGGACATGACTGATCAAATCACGGATACCCTGCGTCATCGGGAAATTCTGTTCCGCGGCCCCCACCCGGATTCCCGGCAGGCACACTCGGCCACGCTGATCCTCAGCGATATCGAAGGCATCGTACAGGTCGCCCCAAAACACGACCTGCTCATCACCATCAGCTACGACCTGCAATTTGTCAGCCTGCAAATCATCGAAGAGGCACTCAGCGAACTCGGCTTCCATCTGGACAACAATCTGCTGATCCAGTTGAAGCGCGCGCTGTTCCATTATTCCGAAGAGATCGCCCAGGCCCAGCTTGGCTACACACCCAACAGCGCCGACACCCAGGTATTTATCCAAAAATATCGCGAGCGGGCGCACGGGTGCAGGGACGAAAGACCCGAGCATTGGCGCCATTATCTCTGAGCATCGCTTTGTAGGGGCGACCGGCCCGGGGGC
>JBFHQE010000003.1:0-165511 GCA_041592335.1 Thiohalobacteraceae bacterium
ACAACCCGCAGGCCTTCTTCACACACGCGGCATTGCTGGATCAGGCTTTCGCCCATTGTCCAATATTCCCCACTGCTGCCTCCCGTAGGAGTCTGGGCCGTGTCTCAGTCCCAGTGTGGCTGATCATCCTCTCAGACCAGCTACAGATCGTCGCCTTGGTAGGCCGTTACCCTACCAACAAGCTAATCTGACATAGGCTCATCCAATAGCGACCGAAGTCTTTCCCCCATAGGGCGTATGCGGTATTAGCGTGAGTTTCCCCACGTTGTCCCCCACTACTGGGCAGATTCCTATGCATTACTCACCCGTCCGCCACTCGTCAGCGGGCCGAAGCCCCTGTTACCGTTCGACTTGCATGTGTTAAGCATGCCGCCAGCGTTCAATCTGAGCCAGGATCAAACTCTTCAGTTCAATCACAATAGTCGCTTGAGGCGACAAATCTTGGCTCGATAAGAATTAATGTCTAGGTTTAGTAGACGCTTCCTATCGAAATTTGTTGACGAAGCAACAAAATCGACGTGAGCGCCCACACAAGTTACTTGATAAATTGTTAAAGAGCTTGCCAGGAACTTTAGCCTAGCAAAGACCGCCCATTCTACCCGAGTTTCCTGTTTCGTCAACCCCCAAGAGGAAGTTTTTTGTGTCGGGTTGGGCGGTGATTTCTCGGTCACCCCGACCAGGAGCCGCGCATTATACGCAGGCTCTTTTGGCCGTCAACAGTTTCATGAAACTTTTTTTAAAACCGGGGCAAAGTCATCTGAAAAGTGTAGCCGCAAAATTCTGTTTTGCACGACTTTAGCCTTGTATAGCAGCGTAAAACGCCTTTTCGTCGTTTAAGAATACTCTGAATCACTGAACAGAGACGCGCGCAAATTTGCGCTTTCCTACCTGGAAAACCGCCGTGGTGCCCACCGCGATCTCCTGTCGGCTATCGGCCAGCTTTTCTCCATCGATCTTCACCGCGCCCTGCTTGATCATGCGCATCGCCTCGGAAGTGCTGCCCACCAGCCCCGCGGATTTCAATAAATTGGCGATCGGCAGCTTTCCGCCCTCCGTCGCCAGCGCGATCTCCGGCATCTCGTCCGGCATGGCGCCTTTCTGGAATCGGGCGATGAAATCCGCCTTGGCGCGCTCTGCATCGGCAGCCGAGTGGAAGCGGGTAATAATCTCATCACAAAGCTCGAATTTGACGTCGCGCGGATTGCGCCCACCCTCAATCTCGCCCTTCAGTTTTTCGATTTCGACCAGCGGACGGAAGCTCAGCAGCTCGAAATAACGCCACATCAAATCGTCCGAGATCGACATCAGCTTACCGAACATGTCTTCAGGCTTGTCCGCAACGCCTATATAGTTATTCAGCGACTTGGACATCTTTTGCACCCCATCCAGCCCTTCCAGAATTGGCATGGTCAGGGTGATCTGCGGCTCCAGGCCGAAATGACGCTGCAATTCCCGCCCTACCAGTAGATTGAATTTCTGGTCGGTGCCGCCGAGCTCCACATCCGCCTTGAGCGCGACCGAGTCGTAACCCTGCACCAGCGGATAGAGAAATTCATGGATGGCGATCGACTGCCCCGCGTTGTAACGCTTGTGAAAGTCATCGCGCTCCAGCATGCGGGCGACCGTGTATTTCCCGGCCAGCTGAATCATATCCGCCGCACTCATGGCACCCATCCAGCTGGAATTAAAGACCGTGGTGGTCTTTTCCGGATCTAGAATCTTGAATACCTGGTGCTCGTAGGTTTTGGCGTTTTCCAGCACCTCTTCCCGCGTCAACGGCGGGCGTGTCGCGCTCTTGCCAGTCGGGTCTCCGATCATGCCGGTGAAATCCCCAATCAGAAACAGCACCTCGTGCCCCAATTCCTGAAACTGCCGCAACTTATTGATCAGCACGGTGTGGCCCAAATGCAGATCGGGCGCGGTCGGATCAAATCCCGCCTTGATTTTGAGCGGCTTACCCTTTTTCAGCTTCTCCACCAGCTCGGACTCAATCAGAATCTCATGGGCACCGCGCTTGATTTCCGCCAACGCCTCTTGCGGGGACAATTTCATCTTCACTCCAGAAAATTCACTTTCAAAAAGGCGCACAGATTAACATACCGCGCAGCCACCTCCGTCTAGACTCAGTATTTCCGGGGCAATGGCCGATAGCCCAGTATGGCATGCATGCTGCTTGACAATAACTGGCCTCGCAATAGACGCCATTTTATTGCCAACGCTTGACCGTTGAGCAGTTTCCAGTTAACTTTGAGCGATTGAAAAATAAGGAATTTCAGTGGCTAATTCGCCATTCATTAAACAGGACTACAAGGGCATTCTGGATGCGTCGGAACCCCGTCGCAGTTTCCCGCATTTCCCCCTGATCGCCATGGGCGTTGCCGCCCTGACTGGCGGCATCCTTTTTACCACCCTGGCGGTAGACGCTCAGCCCGGTAAAATCAATATTGAAAACATCGAGTTAGCAAGCTTCAGTCCGGTTTCCAATGATGCCGTCCAGGTTCCGGAGCCCTCGGTCAAATTGATGCAGCTTTCACTGCCGAATCAGGACGCTGCCGATGCCGCCGAGGCTGTAGAGGCAACCGAAACGTCGGTCGCGCTGCTTTCCAGTGAATCGGAAGCCAGCCTACCTGACGCAGTAACTGGCCTTGATGAAGCCACCGAACTGGCAACTGAGGCTACGGATACGACGCAATCCTTACCGAACTCCGCCGGTACCTGGAAGGAAGCCACGGTGCGCTCCGGCGACAGCATGGCGTTAATTTTCCAGCGACTGGGACTCAGCGCCTCCGAATTACATTACATCGTCAAATCAGATGAAGCCGCCGCCGCCCTGAAGCGCATCTATCCCGGACAGGAACTCAATTTCCGTGTCAGTGAAGACAATCGCGTTCTGGAACTGCGCTTCCAGAAGGATCGCCTGAACAGCCTGCAGATCCTGGCGAGCGCCGATAATACCTACACCGCGCAGGAAGTCGCGCGCGACCCTGAAAGAAAAACGGCCAACGCTGCCAGCGTCATTAATGATTCCCTGTTTCTCTCCGCGCAACAGGCGGGGCTATCCGACAATGTGACCATGGAACTGGCCAACATCTTTGGCTGGGACATCGATTTCGCACTGGATATTCGCCAGGGCGATCGCTTCAGCGTGCTGTACGAGGATCTCTATCTCGACGGTGAAAAAATCGGGCATGGCAACATCCTGGCCGCCAAGTTCGTCAACCAGGGGCGTGTCTACCAGGCCGTTCGCTACACAACTCCCGATGGCGAATCCGGTTACTACACGCCCGATGGACAAAGCATGCGCAAAGCTTTCCTGCGCACACCGGTGGCCTTTTCCCGCATCAGTTCGCGCTTTAACCTGAGCCGCAAACATCCGATCCTGAACCGTATTCGCGCACACAAGGGCGTGGATTATGCCGCACCTTATGGCACACCCATCAAAGCAACGGGCGATGGCAAGGTTGTACTGGCCGGCACCAAGGGCGGTTACGGTAATACCGTAGTTATCCAACACGGCAGCACCTATAGCACTCTCTACGCACACATGTCGCGTTACGCCAAGGGCGTCAAAACCGGCTCGCGCGTGAAACAGGGACAGACTATCGGTTACATCGGCTCATCCGGCCTCGCGACCGGTCCACACCTGCATTACGAGTTTCTGGTCAATGGGGCACATCGCAATCCGTTAACTGTCGCCCTGCCGGCGGCCGAACCCATTGCCAAGCAGTACCGTGCCGATTTCGCGGAAAAAACGCAGGACTTGCTGGCGCAGCTGGAACTGATCACAAACCGTGAAACCCAGGTTGCCCTGAACAACCCCTGACACCTGATTCCATGTTTCAGCTTTACCTAGGCCTCATGTCCGGAACCAGTCTGGATGGGGTCGATGCCGCGCTTGTTGATTTCAGCGAACCAGCCAGCCCCAGGTTGATAGCGTCGCATATCGAACCGCTCACACCGCAAACCAGGGATAGACTTGTCTCTGCCTTCCGGCGCTGCCAGGCCATTTCGCTGGACGAGATCGGCGAACTGGATCATGAGATTGCAACACTGTTCGCCAGCGCAACCCGGACTTTGCTTGAACAGGCCAAAGTTCCCCGGGAACAGGTGACCGCCATCGGCAGTCATGGCATCACGCTGCGGCATTCACCGGATCTTGAGCGCCCCTTCACCTGGCAGCTTGGCGACCCAAACCGTATAGCCGAGCTCACCGGCATCACCACCGTCGCTGATTTCCGGCGCCGTGACATGGCGGCCGGTGGACAGGGCGCACCGCTGGTTCCCGCGCTGCACCAGGCCCTGTTTCACTCCGACAAGGAATCGAGAGCCATCCTCAACCTTGGCGGAATTGCCAACCTTACATTACTTCCCAGAGACATTGATGCGCCGGTGCTGGGTTTCGATACTGGCCCGGCAAACGGCCTGATGGACGCCTGGATATATGAGCACCGGCAACTGACATTTGATCGCGATGGTAGCTGGGCAAACTCGGGCAAGATTCAGCCCCGGTTATTGAAAGAGTTCCTGTCCGATCCTTACTTCAATCGCGACATTCCCAAAAGCACCGGGCGCGAACACTTTAATCTGCAATGGATTAAACAACACGTCAGCAACGAAACACCGGAAGATGTTCAGGCAACCCTCGCTGAATTAAGCGCGCAAACTGTTGTTGCCGCACTTCAACGCTGGGCACCTGAAACCGGACGCGTACTGGTTTGCGGTGGTGGAGCATTCAACACTTACCTGCTCAAGCGCATTCAGACTTTGCTTGAGCAGATACCGCTGGAATCAACTGAACAGTTTGGTATTCCAGCCGAATGGGTAGAGGCTGTTGCCTTTGCCTGGCTGGCAAAACAGACACTCAACAAAAACGCCGGTAACATCCCGAGTGTTACCGGCGCTTCAGGGCCGAGAATTCTCGGCGGGATTTACTACGCTTAACGCTTGTCTATCGACACGTAATCGCGTTCCGCCTCGCCGGTATACACCTGGGTGGGACGGAAAATCCGGTTATCTTTTAATTGTTCACGCCAGTGCGCCAACCAGCCCGCGCAGCGCGCAACGGCAAAGATAGACGTAAACTGATCGGTCGGAATCCCCATCTCCTGGTAAAGAATGCCGGAATAGAAATCGACGTTCGGATACACGCCCTTGGCGGCCAACCGCTCCTCGCAGGCACTTTCCAGCGCCAGTGCGGTTTCAAACATCAGACTGATCTTGCCGCCGCGCTCTTCCATCAATTCCTTCATCATGTTTTGCAGGATGATTGCTCGCGGGTCTTTAACCTTGTATTCACGGTGGCCCATACCCCAGATCTTGGCCTTGTTTTTCAACTTGTCATCGAGCCATGACTTCACGTTTTCGGGTCGACCGATTTCTTCCAGCATGTGCACGACCTTCTCGTTCGCACCACCATGCAGCGGACCGGCCAGCGTACCAATTGCCGCCGCGATTACCAGGAAGGGACTCGCCAGGGTTGAACCCGACACCAGCGCCGCGAACGTCGATGCATTGATCGTGTGCTCGGCATGAAGAATCAAACTGGCATCCATGATACGCGCAAATAGCGGATCCGGATCGGTGCCGTGCAGCATATACAGGAAGTTTTCCGCATACGTGAGATCGTGCCGAGGTTCGATCGGGTCGTAACCGGTACGGATGTGCTGCCACATGGCCACCAGCGTCGCCATCCGTGCCAGCAGCTTGACCGACATGTTATGCACATAGTTGAGATCTTCGCAGACCGCGTTGCCGGTCAGACACTCTTCGCCGGGATAGAACATGGACAGGGCTGCCACGGAAGACTGCAACATCTCCATCGGATGACCGGTGGCCGGCAGGTATTTCATGATTTCGCGAATGAAAAATTTTACCGGACGGTTGGCCTTAATCTGACGGTCAAACTCTTCCAGTTCATCATGTGTCGGTAAACGGCCATCCAGCAACAGCAATGAGGTTTCTTCAAACGAACTTTTAATGGCCAACTCTTCGATGCGGTAACCACGATAGGTCAGAATGCCTTTTTGACCATCCAGATCGGAGATATTGGATTTGGTCGCGGGCACACCTTCCAGTCCGGGGAGATATTCACTCATAGTCTTTCCATCCGTTTGCTATCTTGCCAGTCTGACGATCTATCATACGCGAAAATGATAAAAAAATAGGACATAAAAAAAGGACGCGAACGCGTCCTTTTGCGCTGAACCAGGTTCTGTCAGCTGGTAGAAAACGAAGATCCGCAACCGCAGGTTGTGGTCGCGTTGGGATTGCGAATAACGAACTGCGCACCCTCAAGGTCTTCCTTGTAGTCAATCTCGGCGCCAACCAGATACTGGTAGCTCATCGGATCAACCAACAATGTCACGCCACACTGTTCCACGGTTGTATCACCATCGTTGATGTCTTCATCGAACGTGAAACCGTACTGGAAGCCGGAACAGCCGCCACCGGTAATGAACACGCGCAGCTTAAGATTGGGATTGCCTTCCTCTTCAATCAGGCTCTTCACCTTCAGCGCCGCTGCTTCAGTAAAATCCAACGGATCAGGCATGTCGGTTGCCGCTGTCTCACTCATAATCTCGTCTCCGAAAATTCTCTGCTATTACCACAAACAATGGGCGCATTATCCATTTCCTGACTGTTTCAGTCAAGAATTCTCGCTGGAAGCAAGGTTTCCAGCCCGGGATTTCGCAGGCTTGTCATCCTTGCTCGCCGGGGCAGCCGTATGCGCTTGCTGCTGGCTTCGATGCACCAGATTACCATTCACTTCCGCACCCATCGCCATCTCGATCAAATGATAAAACACATTTCCCGTGACGCGCGCGGACGCCCCCAGTTCGACATGCTCATTCGCATGCACATCGCCGGTCACATTACCGTTGAGGATAATATTGGGGACGCGCACCTCGCCTTCAATACGGCCCTTCTCGCTGACCATAAGCAGCGCCTCGGCTCCTTCGGCAATCACATTACCTTTCACCCGTCCTTCCACATGCAAACCACCGGTAAAACGGATATCGCCGGCCAGCTCGGTATCTTCGCCAATCCAGGTGCCAATTCGGGCCGACCTGGCCTTACTCGCTTTCTTTCCCCACATCTTGATTAACCTCCTCGGCATCCTCACCGTATTCGGGCCATTGGAACGTCCATTCTAGCGACGGCTGCTTGGCCACCGCCGAGACCGCTTTCACAATCAGCTGCTCGGGCTCAAACCCTTCTGGCAGTTCCCAGACATCCTCTACCGACTGGAAGTACCGAAAACGGTACTTGATCCGACTGTGTTTTTCCACGGCCAGGTCGGCCAGCGAATAGAGTCTGGGGCGCGCATCCTGCACACCTTTCAAAGTGAACTGCAGATTACCGGAAACAACCTGCTGATTGTTTTTGATCTGGACCATCATGAGTCGAATGGCATAGCGCCTTTCTGCCAAGGATAGCGGCGCAACCAGGAAATCCTGAGCCTGCAGCCCCACCTTGGCCTTGGATGGCGACATGATGCCGCGGTAGAAATTCAATTCCTCGCGCAGGACGTGGATTTCATTATCCATCGCCACACGCTCGGCACGCATCGCGGCATAAGCCTCGGCGTCAACCTGCTTGGCCCGCTCCAGAACCGCCAGCTGGCGCTGCAGCTCGGCATTCACTTCATCCATACGCTCAACCCGCGCCTCAAGTTGATCCTTCTGCATGGAGAAGGCGATCAATTCAGCGGCGGCGCGCGCCCGACCCAGTTCATACAGCTGCCAGCCACCCACCACGCAGATAATCGATCCCACCACGATGGCCGCCCGGAGTTTCCAGGTCTGGTAGACGAGAATGCCGCGCTTACCCGTTTCCATCGGGCTATGGCATCAGGGCAACCTGCGTCAGCCCGAGCGTTTCCTCGAAACCGAACATCAGGTTCATATTGTGTACCGCCTGGCCCGCCGCACCTTTCACCAGGTTGTCGATGACCGACAGGATCACCAGCTGCTTGCCGCCCTGTGGCCGATGCAAGGCAATCCGGCAGGTATTCGCGCCGCGCACGCTGCGCGTCTCCGGATGACTGCCGACAGGCATTACGTCCACGAAAGGCTCATTGGCATAGCGCCGCTCAAACAGTGCCTGGTAGTCCGCATCCGTCGTGATTTCCGCATAAAGTGTCGCATGGATGCCGCGTATCATCGGCGTCAGGTGCGGTACAAAGGTCAGCTCGACCGGTTTATTCGCGGCAGCGCTCAAGCCTTGCCTGATCTCCGGTAAATGACGATGTCCCGGCACGGCATAGGCCTTGAAACTTTCACTCGCCTCGCACAACAGCGTACCGACGCTGGCCTTGCGCCCGGCACCGCTCACGCCGGATTTGCAGTCAGCGATCAGGCGCGAGCCATCGACCAAACCCTGTTCAATCAAAGGCAGGAGACCCAGTTGCACGGCTGTCGGGTAACAACCGGGATTGGCAATCACCCGCGCCGATTTTATCGCCTCGCGATTCACTTCCGGCAAGCCGTATACCGCGTCGGCCAGAATATCGGTGCAGGCATGCGGCATCCCATACCATTGCTCCCACTCAAGCGGGTCTTTGAGGCGGAAGTCGGCCGCGAGATCGACGACCCGAGTGTCACTGGCAACCAGCTCCGGCACCATCTGCATGGCCGTACCATTGGGAGTGGCAAAAAATACCAGGTCACAGGCTGACAGGGCCTCAGCGCTTGGCTCGGTAAAACAGAGATCGGTCGCGCCACGCAGATTCGGATACATGTCAGCCACCGCTGTCCCCGCTTCTGAGCGGGAAGTGATTATGCGCAGTGACACCTCCGGGTGCTGCACCAGCAAACGCAACAGCTCAACACCGGTATAACCGGTACCGCCAACAATCCCGACTTCAATCATCGCCTGACCTCATTTCAACAAGAGGGCTATGGTAACGACTTCCACTAAAACTTGCATGACTTCAGGGCTCTGCCTAAAGTGCAGGTTCGCACATCAAGCCATTTCCCATGCTCAAACACCTGCAAAATTCGAGTAAAACCCTGATCTCGCCCGATGCCTGGAGGGCACGCCTGGTATTCTGGTCAGGCGCGGTTATCGTCGGGCTGCTCGCGACCCTGTTTGCCATCAGCACCGAGCATGCAAACGCGTTTTTTGCCGAGCATGCCAGCCATAACCCCTATCTACCATTTATTGTTGCCCCGCTCGGTTTCATGCTGGTGATCTGGCTGACGCGCCGCTTTGTCCCGGAGGCCAAGGGCAGCGGCATTCCCCAGGCCATCGCCGCCATGGAAATGAGCGAACACGTAAACCGCAGCCGCCTGCTGTCATTCAAGATCGCGCTCAGCAAAATCGGGCTTTGCCTGATCGGCATGCTCAGCGGTGCATCGATCGGCCGCGAAGGTCCGACCGTGCATATCGGTGCCTCGGTGATGTTCGCCCTGGGCCGCTTCGGTAATTTTTCCCATCATTACATGGACAAGGGCCTGATCATGGCCGGCGGCGCGGCAGGGATCGCCGCAGCGTTCAATACACCGCTGGCCGGGATTATTTTCGCTATCGAGGAAATGGGGCGTACCTTCGAGCAGCGCACCAGCGGCGTACTGCTCACAGCCGTGTTCATCGCCGGGATAACCGCGATCGCGATCCAGGGGCAATACACCTACTTCGGCTCCAGTGCCGCCTCACTGGCAACCTCGCAAATGCTGATCCCCATCCTGGCCTGCGGCTTCATTGGCGGCCTTTCCGGTGGCCTGTTCTCCCAACTTCTCATCTGGAGCAACGAAAAAATCAGCCGCGTTGCCGGGCGCTGGCCCCTGATACTGGCCTTTGGCTGCGGCCTGAGTCTCGCCATCATCGGCTATTTCTCGGGAGGAACCAGCTACGGCACCGGCTACCAGGAGGCGCAGGCCATTATCACCGGCGAGGGCCAACCAACCGAGGGATATGCCCTGTTCAAAATGGCGGCGACCTGGGTATCGTATCTCAGCGGTATTCCGGGCGGCATCTTTGCCCCGTCATTGGCGGCTGGCGCGGGCGTCGGGCAGGAAATCGCTCACTGGCTGGCAAGCTATCCGGCGGGCGCCATTATCATTCTGGGCATGGTCGGGTATTTTTCCGGCGTGGTGCAGACACCCATCACTGCCTTTGTCATCGTGATGGAAATGACCGATAACAACGAGTTACTGTTGCCGCTGATGGCGACCAGCTTCATTGCCTACGCCACCTCGCAACGGGTCTGCCCGGAACCGATTTACCGGGCGCTGGCTAGAAACTTTATGCCTACGCCCCCATCTAACAAGGCTGAGACGGCGAAGAAGGACGCATAAATGGATCCGATTCATACCATTGCACTCACCATGGGCGTCGCCTGGGCGAGTGGCATCAATCTCTACGCCGCCGTTTTTATGCTGGGCTTCATGGGCATGAACGGCTACATGGAACTTCCGCCGGACCTGCAACTGCTGTCCGACCCCATGGTACTGGCCGCCGCCGGATTCATGTATTGCGTGGAATTTTTCGCCGATAAAACGCCGGGCGTCGATACCGGCTGGGACGCGATCCACACTTTCATCCGCATTCCCGCGGGCGCCGTGCTGGCTGCCGGTGCCGTCGGCGACGTCGGCCCCGCCATGAGTCTTGCCGCGGGTCTGGTTGGCGGTGGGCTTGCTGCCACGGCCCATGCAACGAAGGCCGGTTCGCGCGTACTGATCAACACATCGCCCGAGCCCGTTTCGAACTGGACGGCCTCGATCGCCGAGGACCTTGCCGTGATTGGCGGTCTTTGGACAGCCTTGAACTACCCCCTGGTTTTTATCGCCCTGCTGATTGTCTTTATCCTGGTGATGATCTGGCTGTTACCCAGGCTCTGGCGCGCCATTAAAACCATTACCCGCAAGATCGCGCAGTTCTTTTCCGGGGACAAAGCACCCGAGGAAAAAACCGAGTCCATGAGTATTCCCAAGAACATAAACCTCCCAAATCCTGACAACACTGAACGAGACCAATGAAACTAAAAGACCTGATACCCGGTGTATTTGTTGTCGCGCTTGTCGGCGCGCTGGCTTTTTTATGGCTGTCGCCCAGTGGCATTAAGGCCGCGCCCGAAATCTCACTAACCACGCTCGACGGCACCACCATCAATCTCGCCGAGAAACAGGGCAAGCCTTATCTAGTCACCTTCTGGGCCACGACCTGCCCCGGCTGCATCAAGGAAATGCCGCATTTTGTAGAGCTTTACAACGAATATTCACCACGCGGTTTTGACGTGATTGGCATTGCCGTGAAGTGGGATCCGCCGAACCAGGTTGCGGCCATGCGCGAAGCAAAGCAGATTCCCTATCCCATCGTCGTGGATGCAGAAGGCCAGTTTGGTAAAGCCTTTGGCGGCGTTCAGGTCACGCCCACGACCTTCCTCGTCGGCAGGGACGGTCGCATCCTGCAACAGAAGCTGGGCGAAATGGATATTGACGACTTGCGTAAGAAAGTCGAGGCACTACTGTAGGCAAGGAACCCTATGCTCTGGATAAAAGCCCTGCACGTCATGTTCATGGTGACCTGGTTCGCCGGACTATTCTACTTGCCGCGCCTGTTCGTTTATCACGCCGATGCAACAGATGATGCCGGTAACGAACGCTTCAAGATTATGGAGCGTAAACTCTACGCCATCATGACCATTGGCGGCGTATTTACCGCCATTTTTGGCCTGTGGCTCCTGTTTGGCTATCACCTGGGTACTTTGCATAACACGCTCTGGCTGCCAATCAAGCTCGTGCTGGTGGCGGCCCTGATTGCCTATCACTTTTACTGCGGCCATCTGGTAAAAGTTTTTCGTGACGACCAGAACCGTCGCTCGCATGTGTTCTATCGCTGGTTTAATGAATTCCCAGCGCTGATCCTGATCGCAGTGATCCTGCTGGCCGTCGCCAGACCCTTCTAAAAAAACCCCCGCAATACCCCACCAACACAGAAGTCATCCGCCCCCTCATAATTAAGTAATGATAATGATTTGCATTTAGATATAGTTTAACGTATAGTCGCCGCCAATTTCTGACACCTCGGTCATTCACCCCCTTATCAATTCTAGAAAGGAGCAACGACAAGTGATCAAACAATCATTGCTGAGTCTCACGATCGGTGGCCTGTTGGCGGCACCCGCAATCCCGGCATTCGCCGACAACATGCCGAGCGCAGAAGAAATGTGGCGCATCATTCAACAACAGCAAAAAGAGATTGCTGAATTGAAATCTCAGGCACAAACCACCGAAGAGAAAGCAACAGCAGCGGTAGAAGCCGTTGAATCGCGCGGCGGTACTGGCGGGAACTGGGCCGACAAAACGACCATCGGCGGATACGGTGAATTGCACTACAACAATCTTAGCGGCGAAGGTGGCGCCTCCGACAAGGACGAGTTCGACTTTCATCGCTTTGTCGTATTCCTTGGGCATGAATTCAACGAGGATGTGCGCTTTTTCTCGGAACTGGAAATTGAACACGCCCTTGTCGAGGATACCGCGGACGGTTCCGGCCCCGGCGAAGTTGAACTGGAGCAGGCCTACATTGAAGTGGATCTGAATGATCAACATCGCACCAGGGCCGGTGTATTCCTGCTCCCGGTCGGCATTATGAATGAAACACATGAACCGCCGACTTTTTATGGCGTAGAACGCAACCCGGTTGAAAGCAACATTATACCCGCTACCTGGTGGGCCGCCGGCGCCGGCATCTCGGGTGAACTCGCACAGGGATTCAGTTATGACCTTGCGGTTCATGAAGGACTCAACACTTCGTCCGGCAGTAGTTATAAACCTCGCAGCGGTCGACAAAAATCAGCCAAGGCGGCAGCCGATGATTTCGCCTATACCGCAAGGCTCAAGTGGACCGGCATACCGGGCGTGGAGATCGCCGGGACTTTCCAGCATCAAACCGACATGACTCAAAGCAGCGACAGTACCGCCGGGAGTGGCAACCTGTACGAAATCCACGGCATTTACAACAAGGGCCCATTTGGACTTCGTGCCCTCTATGCCCTGTGGGATCTGGATGGCGCAGGACCTGCCTCGATTGGCGCGGACGAACAGGTCGGCTGGTACATAGAGCCTTCTTATCGCATCAATGATTCATGGGGTGTTTTTACCCGTTACAACCAGTATGACAACACTGCTGGCGACAGCATCTCAAGCGAGAAAACGCAATGGGATGTCGGCGTTAACTGGTGGGTACATCCAGATGTTGTATTCAAGGCGGATTACCAGACTCAGGATAACGACAATGGTCAGGATCAAAATGGCTTTAATCTGGGTGTTGGGTTCCAGTTCTGAAACTGAACGCACGTATCCAGTCAATCTCATGGGGGGCACGAACGTGCCCCTACTTTTTCATTGAGGAGCGATTATGTTTCGCATCACTCTTGCATTAATGCTTGTCATGGCCGCGTATGTCCTGCCGTATCCCGCCCATGCCACGGAAACCTATCAAACGCCCGATGAGTTTATCGCCGAATCATTTTCGCAGCAGCCACCGGAACCCGGTGTTGTCTGGTTACAGGGAGAAACCAGCAAGACAGTAGAATCCATCCTGGGTCATCGTTACAGCAGTTTACGCATTCGTTACTGGCAACAGGATCAACGCAGTGCATGGATTCTGGAAGAAATTGGCAAGGAGCGGCCCATTACCATGGGGTTCGTCATCAGTGACAATAAAATTGAATCGATGAAAGTATTGATCTACCGGGAATCGCGCGGCTGGGAAATACGCCATGACTTCTTCCTTGAACAATTCTCCCGGGCAACGCTGGATTCGCAACTGACACTTGACCGGCACATCGATTCCATTTCAGGAGCCACCCTGTCCGTACGCGCCGCGACCAATCTGGCACGCCTTGCGCTCTATCTGGCTCAACAGGTACAACCCTAGACATGTCGCACCACCGACAAAGAAAACCCTTCCTCCGACTCAGATCCCTTTATATCTGGCATCGTCACCTCGGTGTCGTGGCGGCACTTTTTGCCGTCATGCTGAGTATCACAGGTTTACTGCTAAATCATACCGATACACTGCAACTTGGCAGTCGATTCATCGGCAACCGTTTTTTACTGGACTGGTATGGAGTTGCGCCACCGGCAACTATCCGCTCCTTTGCAGCAGGCTCTGTTTATATCAATCAGATTGAAGACAGACTCTTCTTCGACGCGCAACCCATTCATGCACAGCAAGGTATGCTGGTCGGCGCAACACGATCCGACGACCTACTAATCATCGCCATGGAACAGGCATTGCTATTATACAGCGTGAAAGGCGAACTGATTGAGCAGCTTTCCAGCACCACCGGTTTACCCATCCCAATCAACCGCATCGGCATGGACCCACAGTCCAGACTCATACTGCAATCGAACGATAAGCTGTATCAGGCGGATAAACAGCTTCTGCATTTCCATGGCAGCATGGAGAGCCCAGACAATATTCTGTGGAGCACGCCTGTTCAGGCACCGTATTCACTGAACGCCCTGCTGACCCAGAACTATCGTGGCAATATTATTTCCGTTGAACGCTTCCTGCTGGATCTGCACAGCGGCAGACTGCTAGGCAAGCTCGGGATTGTTATTATCGATCTGGCTGGACTGGCGCTTCTGGCACTCGCGCTCAGTGGACTATTCTTATGGCATCAACAATACAAGAAGCGCCAGGCACACCGACTCACCAGCAAACGCCATTAAACTGCTTTTTTTCGACAGAGGTATCCATTATGAAAAAACCGCTTGTTCTATTGATATCCTTCATGATGACGGGCTCCGCCGTTGCCGCCAACAACAGTAACGATGATTGGCGTAAGGCCGCTAGCGCCGAGAAAAAGATGGCCAATATAGTGAAGACACTACCCGGCGCCTCTACCTTGATGCTCCAGATGGGCATGCGTTACCAGAATCTTTACTGGGCAGCGAAACAGGGCAAGTGGCAGTTTGCCGAATACCAGGCAGAAGAAATGGAAGACCTGCTTCATACCCTGCAAATCACCCGGCCCGGCCGCGCCAGCACAGCCCAGGTGTTTCTTGACTCCATGTATCCCCGTATTCTCGAGGCAACTGCCAGCAAAGACTGGAGCCGCTTCAAAGACGCATTCCATGACTTGCACAATGCCTGCATGCAATGCCATGTCGATAACGATCATGAATTTATTGTCATCCCCTATGAACCCAAGTGGGCTTCTTCGCCGGTGCTGAACCTGGAACCGGAACTCGAGGACTAGTCAAAAAAAAGGGATTACCGACAGGTAATCCCGAAAGGAATATTAGGAGATCAGACACTGAGGAGATGTTTACAGCCCTGCCAGGCATCACCGCTTCAGTGATGGCTATTTAATCGCAAATGCGAATCATTGTCAACCGCGTTTGAGAAATTATTTCCCGGCCCTGATCAGCCCGCCCAGCCCGGCTTCATCCAACGCCCCGCGCATCAGCGCCTTGATGGCGGAAACCTGGTGCATCTCAACAGCCTGACCGGCCAGCAACTCCGCCTGCTGTTTAGTGAACGTTCTGATCGCCCATTTCACCCGGTGCAGACTGCCCACGCTCATGCTCAGGCTATCCACGCCAAGCCCCAGCAGAATGATGGCCGCGATCGGATCGCCCGCCATTTCGCCACAGACACTCACCGGCTTACCCGCCGCGTGGGCCTGCTGAATCACCTGCCGAATCGCGCGCAGCACGGCCGGATGCAGGCAATCGTAAAGCTCCGACACCTGCGCATTATTGCGATCCACCGCTAACAGGTACTGGGTCAGGTCGTTCGTGCCGATCGAGAAGAAGTCTACCCGCTCCGCCAATGTCTGAACCTGGTAGACCGCCGAAGGCACCTCGATCATTACCCCAAGCCGTGGGCGGCTGACCAGAATACCCTCTTCTAGTAATTCTTCCTGCGCACGAGTGATAAGCGCGATCGCTTCATCGACCTCATTCAGGTCGGCAATCATCGGCAACAGCAGATTCAGGTTATTACTCTTTTGACTGGCCGCCAGCATGGCACGCAGCTGGGTCAGAAAGATTTCCGGATGATCCAGCATGATTCGTATTCCGCGCCACCCCAGGAAGGGGTTATCTTCCACCACCGGAAAATAGGGCAAGGGTTTATCGCCACCGATATCCAGGGTACGCAGCACCACCGGCAAGGGCGCAAAGCCATCCATGACTTCGGCATAAATACGTTTTTGCTCGGCTTCGCCCGGGAAGCGGTCGCGAATCATGAAGGGTACCTCGGTACGGTACAGACCCACGCCGTCGGCCCCGGAACGCAGTGAAGGCGATATATCCGCCAGCAGCCCGGTATTTACATATAAAGGAATACGATGACCGTCCGGCGTTTCCGCCGGCAACTTGCCCAGCTTGGCGAGCCCTTCGCGCAGCTCGGCCTCTTCACGCATCAGGCGCTGGAATTCCTCCAGCATGTTTGCCGAGGGATGCACATGCACCTTACCGCGGTAACCGTCGATCACCAGTTGCTGGCCATCGAGCTGCGCCGTCGGCAGATCGCCAACCCCCATTACCGCCGGGATACCAAGAGCATGCGCCAGGATCGCCACATGCGACGCACTGGAACCTCGCGCCGAAACCACACCTTTCAGGTATTGCGGTGGAACTTCCGCCAACTGGGTTGCACTCAGTTCCGCGCCGACCAGAATCGTCGGCCCACTCACCGATACCGTTTCGGTTTGCTCCGACTGGATATACGTCAGAATGCGCTGTCCAAGATCGCGGATATCATCGGCGCGCTCGCGTAAATACGCATCATCCATCTGTTGGAACAGTTTCACATGCTCCTGGATGGTCTCGCGCAACGCCCCCGCCGCCCAGTTACCGGCCCGGATGCGTGCTTCCGTACCGTCAATCAGCGTATCGCTCGACAGCATTAACGAAAATGCATCGAATAGTGCCAGGTCTTCCGCCGGTAACACATGCGTCATGCGCGCACTGAAATCCTTGAGATCGGCCCTGACCTGCTCAACCGCGAGTGAAAAGAGCTCGATTTCATCCTCGACCTGTTCCGGGAGTACGGGATGATCGGGTATGGCATTGAGATCGGCGAGAGGGAAAATAATCTTGGCCCGACCGATCTCGAGACCCGGCGAACCGGCCACGCCGGTAAGCGTAAATGATATATCGTCGCTGACCTGCTCCAGCAAGCGCGCTGCTTCACCGGATTTTTCCGCGTGGCTGATAGCGCCGGCCAGCTGCGCGGCCAGCGTAACCAGGAAGGCTTCATCCTGGGATTCAAAACGGCGTTTTGCCGTCTGCCGCACCACCAGCACGCCCAGCACCTCGCGATGCTGAATAACCGGCACACCCAGAAAACCATGAAACGATTGCTCGCCGGGGTCGACCAGCTTGAGATAACGGGGATGAGAAGGCGCGTCTTCCAGGTTGACCGGCTCGGCACGCTCCACCACCAGTCCGACCAGGCCATCGCCGGCGCGAATGCGCAGATTACCGACGAATGCCGGATCCAGCCCTTCAGCCGCCATCAACACCAGGTCTTCGGCTTCACCATGGCGGAAATACACCGACGCCGCATCCGCCAGCATCGCTTCTTTAACGCGACCGACAATGATATCGAGCGCCTGTTGCAGATTAGGCGCCGCGTTAACGGCTTGCACAATGGCGCGCAGGATCTCAAACATGGTGTGAACCACGGCTCATGGGCGGGAAAACCAGGATATCAACGGTAATGGCGACTATGACGTCGCGCCGGATGCCGCGCGCGCACTGGTTGCGGCGGCGCGCCTTCCGGAAACAGGACCGGTGCGAATTCTTTCAAGGCGCGCTGGTAAACTCCGCGCTTGAACGGCACCACTTCGTCGAGCGGCTGCCAGTAATCAATCCAGCGCCAGCGATCGAATTCCGGCTCATCGCAGTTATTCAGACACACCTCATCTTCTTCGGCGGCCAGACGCAACAGGAACCAGACCTGCTTCTGGCCGATACAGGTTGGCTTGATGTGTCGGCGGATATAGCGATTGGGCAGACGGTAACGCAGCCAGCCGCGCGTGCAGGTGATGATTTCCACATGATGCGGCAGCAGGCCGACTTCTTCATTCAGCTCGCGGAACAATGCCTCTTCCGGGGTTTCATCCGAGCGGATCCCCCCCTGCGGGAACTGCCAGGCATCCTGACCGATCCGGCGCGCCCACAGCAGCTGCCCGTCCTGATTGCTCAGCACGATGCCGACGTTGGGTCTATATCCATCCGGATCAATCACTTAGAAAGCCTCTGACTTATCATTCTCCCCCGATTCTCCCAAAAAGATCGAATCTGAGCAAATGACTCTTTATCCTGTGCGGCTTGGCAAAGTACAGAGAGGAGAAATGTTTTGGCCCTGGCCCTGTTTGATCTCGACAATACCCTGCTGGGCGGTGATAGCGACTACCTGTGGGGGCGCTTTCTGGTGGAAAACAATATCGTCGATGGCGATCGCTATGAACGCGAGAACCAGCGTTTTTATGATCAGTACAAGCAGGGCACGCTGGACATCCAGGAGTTCCTGGCTTTTTCCCTGGCGCCATTGGCCGAGCACCCCGTGGCAAAACTGTACGCCTGGCGCGACCAGTTCGTGAAACAGATGATTGTTCCCATCATGCTTCCGGCCGCTCACGCGTTGCTGGATAAACACCGCGAACAGCAGGACACCCTGGTGATCATCACCGCGACCAATCGCTTCGTCACGGAACGCATAGCGGAACGCTTTGGCGTTGAGCATCTGCTGGCGACGGAAGTGGAGATCGAGAATGATCGCTATACCGGTCGCAGCACCGACATCCCCTGTTTCCAGGACGGCAAGGTCAAGCGCCTGCAGCGCTGGATGGACGAACAGGACATGAACCTCGATAACAGCTGGTTTTACAGCGATTCGCACAATGACCTGCCGCTGCTCGAACAGGTCGCCCATCCGGTCGCGGTGGATCCGGACGACAAACTTCGCCATACAGCCCAGGCACGCGGCTGGCCGGTCATGAGTCTGCGCAATTAAGACATTGCTATGAAACTGATGCCGCTGTTGCTGTTGTGTCTGCTGAGCCTGGTGATGCTGTTGCTGAGCCTGCGCTTTGGCAGCACCCGGATTGAATGGCCAATCATCTTCAATAGCCTGCTGCAAAACGAGTCCAGTCTGAGCGGCAAGATTATTATGGATATACGGCTGCCGCAGGCGTTGACCGCTTTCTGTGTCGGTGGACTGCTGGCGCTCGCTGGTTCATTACAGCAAGTCCTGTTACGCAATCCGCTGGCCGATCCCTATGTACTGGGAACGGCTGGCGGTGCCGCCGTCGGCGCGTTACTGGCCATGCTGTCTGGATTCGCAGGCATCGGCATCATGAGTGCCGCCTTCCTCGGCGCCATGCTGTCCACCCTGCTGGTGTTTGGCCTGGCGCGTGGCGTCAGCGGATCGGAACGGCTGTTGTTGACCGGCATTGTCCTTGCCGCGGGCTGGGGTGCGCTGGTGGCATTCATCCTCAGTATCAGCCCGGATCGAACCCTGCGTGGCATGCTGTTCTGGTTAATGGGCGACTTGAGCAGCACGCAGGGTGTCGGCTTTGGCCTGGTCGTCCTGCTGGCGTCACTCGTTCTTTGCTGGCTGTTCGCCAAACCGCTCGACCTGCTCACCCGTGGCGAAACCCTGGCCGCGAGTCTCGGCATCAACGTACATGGCACCCGCTGGTTACTGTTTATTATTGCCGCCTTGTTAACCGCAACAGCGGTTACGCTGGCCGGCCCAATCGGCTTTATTGGGCTGGTCGTACCGCATCTATTGCGGCTGGCAGGCATTCGTCTGCATCGCAGCCTGTTACCGAGCGTGGTGCTGGCCGGCGGCAGCCTGGTGATGGCAGCGGATATCCTGGCGCGCAGTCTGTGGGCTCCCCAGCAAATTCCGGTAGGCATATTAACCGCGTTCATCGGCGTCCCGGTGTTTCTGTTCCTGATGGTGCAGCAAATCAACAGGGGTCGCTGATGCTGCAGATACACTCCCTGACACTCACCCGTGCTAACCGCACGTTATGCAGCAACCTTTCGCTAGAAATTAAGTCGGGAGAAACCTGGGCCATCCTGGGACCTAACGGCTGCGGCAAAACAACACTGCTGCTGACGCTGGCCGGATTACTTCCCACTCAGTCCGGCGCAATCCAGCTGGACCAACAAGCAATCACGGGTTATTCACGTAAGGCGCTCGCACAAAAACTCGGCATCCTGTTCCAGCACCAGGAAGACGCGTTCCCGCTGACCGTGCGCGAAATCGCGGAACAGGCCTGTTTTCCGCATCACGCGCTGTGGCAATCTCCGACAGCGACGCAACACCAGGCCATCGAACAAGCCATCCATGATTATGAATTGCATGCACTGGCTGAGCGCGACATTCGCACTCTCTCCGGTGGCGAACGCCAGCGTGTCGCGCTGGCCTGTTTACAAGTGCAGAACCCGGCGCTCTGGTTGCTGGACGAACCGACCAATCACCTCGACATCCCGCATCAACTGCGATTACTGCAGCGTTTGAAGGTGCAGGGCAGAACCGCTGTTGTCATGACCCTGCATGATGTCAACCAGGCCACGCGCGTAGCGACACATGCACTATTGATGTTACCGGACGGCAAATGGCTGGCGGGAACGATTGGTGAAGTGATTACTGATGAGAATTTGCAGCGACTGTATGGGTGCGAGTTTAGGCATTTGAACAACAAGGAAGGCGATGCTTTCTGGGTCGCGCAATGATCTTTCTTTCCACCCAGCATTGCGTCATTTTTGCCGCCCATTGACGCGTATAACCCTGTGCCGTCATTGGCTGGGCAAATTCAATGTATACACGTGTTTCGGGCTCGCACAGTATTCGCAGTAGATGAGGAAGGAAACTGTCATCGCCAACAAAGGGTGCAAGCCCATCACGCTCCCCGTCCCTGACATAGCGGATCGCTAGCGCCTGGACAGGAACCTCCGCGCCTATCGCTGCCTGGAACATGGCCGGAAAAAAGGGTTTAACCTCGCTGCCATCGGTACTGGTGCCTTCCGGAAACACGATACCGGTAATGCCCTGCCGCAGAAGTCGCTGCAACTCTTCCATCAACGCACGCATGCCGGAAAGTGAATTGCGCGTTATAAACAGGGTGCCGGACTGTCTTGCCAGCGCACCCAGCATCGGCCAGGCACGCACATCCGACTTGGCAACGAATGCACCCCTGCTGATGGATGCCAGCGCGGGAATATCCAGCCAGGAAATATGATTGGCCACCAGCAGACTCGGCGCGGGCGAAAGCCTGCCTTCGAGCTGCACTTTAAGCCCCAGAATCAGATTAAGCCTTTGCATCCAGCGCTGGATACAGCGTTGTCCCGCATCCGTACGGTACCAGTTAGAACCGGAATGCAGCCGGTAAACCAGAATGGTTACAAAACCCTGGAAGATATGCCCACTCAAGCGGCTCAGTCTACCGGCTACGCGCAGTCGCTGTTTAAGGTTCATTCAGGTCTCAGGTATTACCCATAAAATGCCGTGCGTACCGTCGCTCCAGGTTATCGCGATCCAGCATCACAAACAGATCGGCGACATTGAAATCCGGGTCCCAGCAAGCCTCGCGGCTGACGCGCGCGCCCAGACGGAGATAGCCTTTTAGTAACGGCGGCACAAGGATATCTTCCCGCGCGATACCATCGACCGGCGGCAACGCCAGACGCGGTGTCGCGGCAAGCTCCGCCGGCAGACTGTATTTACCGGCAAGGCGTTCTATCAGGCTCCGCGCACCAAGGCCACGATCCGTCATCTCGATACTGGCGCAACCGATCAGATAATCGACATCGTGAATCTCGACCACGCGCGCGAGACCGGACCAGAGCGTGGCCAACGCCGAGCGTGAACGGTAGTCGCGATGAATACAGGTGCGGCCTACTTCCAGAAAAGTACCGTCCTGACGCAACACCCGACTTAAATCGAATTCGGATTCGGAATAAAAGCCATGCCCACGACGCGCATCGCGATCCAGCATCAGCCGCGTTGTAGCAACGATCCGCCGGGTCGCATTATCACGCACCATCAGATGAATACAGAAATCATCGAACTCATCCTCATCGATTCCCGGGCGACGCGAATGCAGATGCGCACCCATTTCCTCGGCAAAGATTTGATAGCGAAGTTGCTTGCAGGCTTCTACCTCCTGCACGGAGTTGGCAAGTTCGACGGAAAGTGAGACGGGTAGTTCGGTTGTTTCAAAGTGTGCAACGGCTGCCACTGACTGGACCATACGGATTCCTCTCATGTTGTCCCGTATGGCAGTACGTTAAATTGTATAAATGACAGCGACGTGAATCAGCTATGACATTGCAATGACATTATGTCGGAAGGATGAAGCGCCTCAGGAAAAGAGTTTTTGCCACCAACGACGGCGATTACCCGGCAACGGCATATTCGCCTCCAGGTCTACAGGCGCCATCCTGGAAAGAATCCAGCCCGGCTTGGGCGGGTTATCCGAAAAGCCACAGGACACGCCCAGGTTATTGGGATCGAAAATTTTCACATAAGTCGGTTCTTCAAAAGAATCCGTGTAGACAATCCCGCAATAATCTTCCTGGTGTTCCCGGCGCAGCAGGACATCCACCTCGTCAATAAACTCCATCAGCTTGTCCGCGCCGACGGTTTCATCGGGAGGCTGCGTACCAAGCGCATAGATATACCAGTCGTTGTCGGCATTTTTTTTCAGCACCGACCAGAGTTCATCCAGCTGTTCCCAACGCAACACACCATAAAAAGTGCCGCGAAAGGCGCCAACAAAAGGATGCAGGTTTTCAGCTACAGCAGTTTTGGCCATGGTGATTTCCGATTCTCTCTATGCAAGCTAATTTAGGACGGTTGTATTAAATTATCAACCCGGCTGTTTACCCGGTATAACACGCCAGCGGGAAATACTCATTAATCCAGATGGTCGGCTCGGCATGCACTTTAATCCGGTAACTGCGATAGGCTACCGGCTCGGCCAGTTCGCGTCGGAGATCCTCGTCCAGCGCACCCACGGCCATTAACCCCATATCCAGAATCTCGCGATAACTTTCCAGCCCGCTCTCGCGCAGCAACTCGCCAATACCAATCCTGCCACTTAACAGGGCTTCCTTCAGCTCGGCATCCAGAACACTCAGGCTCAAATAGGATTTGGCGCAGGCATATACTCTGTTGGACTCCTGACCACGCAAACGCACCAGGCGTTGCAATGCATGCTGGCCCGCTGTCATCGACAACTCCGGCAATGGCGCATCAAGCACCACATCGTGCTGATCGATGGTTTCCACCCTGATCTCTTCCCAGAAGAAAGCCTCCAGGCTTTTGGTGACCGTGCCATCGGCTACTAACAGTGTGCGAAGAAACGGCGGCAAGGCATGCACATCGAAGTCTTCTTCACGCCGATTACGCACCACGCCGCCCGGCACATAACCGCGACTTTTGAACAGATCCATCAAGCGCCCTTTACTCGAAGTTTAGCGGCTCATTATAACTGACTGATTCCTGAATACCCTGCTTGACAGTAACGTCCTGGACGCGTAACGTCGCCGCCACTGAATGACTTCAGGTGTTCCCGAGGCTCACAGCCAAAGGAATGAAACGGGAAGTCGGTGCGGTTTAATAAAACCTAGTCCGACGCTGCCCCCGCAACGGTAAGCAAGCCAACGATAAATCGAAGTGCCACTGTGTATTACATGGGAAGGCGATTTATCCGGAGACACTCCACTTGCAAGCCCGGAGACCGGCCCGAAGTCGACCCATGGTCCGTGTTGCGGAGGGCGACACCCGGGTGGATCTCCTCCTGTCAGCAGCTCCACTCTCTTCCCTTTGCAACCCGGTGTGTTGTACGCGCGGGTGAGCGCATTAAGGGAAACCTATTCTCGATGAAAATTAAACTGATAACCCTCTCCATCCTGGCAGCGGCGGGCAATACCGTTGCGGAAACCACGACCACTGACACCCTGATCGTCACGGCGACCCGAACCGAACAGGCCAGCTTTACCAGTCTGGCCAGCGTCACCGTCATCGATCGTGACACCATCGAACAAAGCCAGGCGCAGGATGTGGCGGACCTGATCCGGATGGAAGCCGGTATCGACATCGCCCGCAATGGCGGCCCCGGCCAGAGCACTTCCTTCTTCATGCGCGGCACCGAGAGCAATCATGCCGTTGTCATGATCGACGGCGTCAAAATAAACCCTGGCACTATTGGTCAATCAGCCATCCAGAATATCGACCCTTACCTGATTGAACGCATCGAGATTGTCAAAGGCCCGCGTTCGACACTCTATGGCTCGGACGCCATCGGCGGCGTCATCAACATCATCACACGACGCGACGAGCGTATGCAGATCAGCGGGACAACCGGCAGTTTCAATACCCGCAAGCTGAATGCCAGTCTCGGCGGCGCTGCCAACGATGTGTATTACGGCATCGATCTTGGCCTGAACCGCACCGACGGTTTCCAGACCCGCACCACCTGGCCCAATGATCGCGGCTATGACAATGACTCGGTAAACCTGAAGCTTGGCACCGAACAGGAATGGGGATCGCTGGAGTTGCGTCATCTTCAGGCCACCGGCAACGCGGAATATATCGCGACCGATTTAACTACTTTCATGAACATTCTCGGCGACCAGGATTTTGACAATCGCGTCAGCGCCATCAGCGGCGAATTCTTTGTGAACGATTACTGGACCAGCACGCTGACCTTCAGCAACATGCAGGATGAAATCGAGCAAAACCAGAGTACGGACTTTCTCGAAACCGATCGCAACAGCCTCGACTGGCAGAACGATATCGCGTTCGAGCAGCACCTGTTCACCGTCGGTATTTCACTGCAACGCGAAAAAGCGGATGCCATCTCCTATGGCACAGCCTACTCTGCCGACACCGATACCGATGAGGTTTACATTCAGGACGACATCGATCTTGGCAGACACAAGCTGTTGATCGGCGCGCGCCATACCGATCACGAAACCTTCGGCACCGAAAACACCTGGAACATCGGTTACGGCTATGAAGTTTCCGCCGCCACTTTCCTGTTCGCCAATGCCGGCACCGGCTTCCGCGCGCCGGATGCCACCGACCGTTTTGGTTTCGGCGGCAATCCGAACCTCGAACCGGAAACCTCGACCAGCTATGAACTGGGTCTGCGACACAAGTTTAATGACGCCCTGAATCTGACAGCCAGCCTGTTCGACAACCGCATCGAGGACCTGATCGATTATCCTGGCCCGACATTCACCGCACGCAACGTCAACGAGGCACGTATCAAGGGACTGGAAGCCAGTCTCAATCATCAACAGGGACCCTGGCATTCATCCGTCAGCCTCAACGTTCAGAACCCGAAAGATGAATCGAACAACACCCAACTGTTGCGCCGCGCCAAGCGCAGCCTGGCAGCGCGAACCAGTTACCAGTGGGATAAATTACGACTGGGCGGCGAATTGATTGCGCAGAACGAGCGGCATGATATCGATGCCAGCACCTTCCTGCCGACAACGAATGCCGGTTACGGCATCCTTAACCTCACCGCCGAATACGCACTGAGTCCGGAACTGGATCTTGCCGCGCGGGTGGATAATGTCACCGACAGGGAATACGTGCTGGCGAACGGCTACCAGACACAGGAACTCTCCGGCTTCATTACCCTGCGCTACACACCGGGCGGACGCTGAATTGAATCGCATCCTCGCCATCAGCCTGAGTTTTTCGGTCGCCGCCCACCTGGCAGTCGGTGGGCTGGCGTCGCACGCCGATCAACAGAGCGAGCAGGTGAGGGTCAACAACCGTATTGCGATTACACTGAGTCCGGTCAGAGTCACCGACAGCAGTCCTGAACAGCCTTCAACCGCAGCACCAAAACCTGCGGAAACATCACCAGTCAGGGCGCAAACACAGCCTGCGGTGAAGACACCGGCTGCAACTTCCATTGCCAGGCATGAACCCATGCCTACAAGACAGCAGGAAACCCGACCAGAAGCCGATTCCGAAGCCCGGCAACAGATACAGCAGGGCCTGCACCGATTGTTCAATACCTATTTCTATTATCCGCGCATGGCGCAACGACGCGGTATTGAAGGAATCGTGCATATCGGCCTGCACCTTTCCGCGGATGGTGAAATCAGCGGCATTCATCTTTCCAAAGGTTCCGGCATGGCTATCCTGGACAAGGCCGCGTTACAGAGTGCGCAGAAGATTACACTCTATCCTGAATCTTCCCGGCTGCTTCAGGGCAAGTCCCTTGACCTGATAATGCCGGTCAAATTCCAGCTAACGAACGGTTAAGGATCATCATGGGTAACCGCTTGAGCAAGATCTACACACGCACTGGCGATGACGGCACCACGGGTCTCGGCGATGGCTCGCGCACCGACAAGGACAGTCTGCGCGTGGAAGCCTTTGGCACGGTCGACGAACTGAATGCATTGATTGGCCTGGTTCAGGCCCAGGACGACATTCCGGAAAATATCAGCGCCAGACTGCATGAAATTCAGCACCAGCTGTTCGATCTCGGCAGCGAGCTATGCATACCCGACTTCATCGTCATCCAGGATACCGATGTCCAGTACCTGGAACAGACACTGGATGCGCTGAATGAGCGACTGCCATCACTCAGGGAATTCATCCTGCCCGGCGGTTCGGCATCGGCCGCCCATTGCCATCATGCACGTACCGTCTGTCGCCGCGCCGAGCGTAGAGTCCTAAGCCTGGCCCGCGTGGAGACAGTAAACCCGGCAGCATTGCGCTATCTCAACCGGCTCTCGGATTTACTTTTCGTGGTTGCCCGCACACTCGCGCGTCAGAATGACGGACAGGAAGTCCTGTGGAACAGGGAACGCGACAAATCATGAATTTTCAAACCACGCTCGCCACCCTGCCAGGCATTGCGCATCTGGCGCGAATAGACCTGCTGGATGCAGACGACAATCTCATTGCCAGCATACCCAACCAGCCGGGTAAACAGGGGTCGCTTGCCGTCTATAACGCACTGTTCCAGGAATTTGATGCACTGACGCCCGCCGCCGCGGAACAAGGCCTCGCATTATTCTGCGAGCACACCGAACACGCGCGCCAGAACCCGGGCAGCCATCCCAATATCGACCTGTTATTCAAGATTATCGGCGACTCACTGACGCTGAAAATTGTTTGTATCGAGAAATAAACACTGGATTCCTACGCCGCGCATCAAGACAATAGAACTGTCTGATTGAAGGAGTATTACCTTGAGCTGGTGGGGAAAAGTTGTCGGTGGCACATTTGGCTGGATGTTGGGTGGCCCCCTGGGCGCGCTACTGGGTGCGGCACTCGGCCACAAATTCGATAAAGGCCTGGGCAGACTGGATGAGGATTTTGGTCCAGGCGATCAGGAACGCGTTCAATCGGCCTTCTTCACCGCCACCTTCTCCGTGATGGGCCATATCGCCAAGGCCGACGGCACCGTCACCAAAGACGAAATCAAAATGGCCGAGCACATCATGGGCCAGATGAATCTCTCACCGGAAATGCGAAAAACAGCGCAACGCCTGTTCACCGACGGCAAGGCCAGCGACTTCCCGCTGGATGATGTTCTCGATCAATTCCGGCAGGAATGTCACCGTCGCCGCAACCTGATTCGCATGTTCATTGAAATCCAGCTGCACGCGGCTTACGCCGACGGCACTTTGCATGCCATGGAAGCGGAAAGAATTCGTTACATCTACCAACGGCTGGGCTTTTCCGAGTTCGAACTCAAGCAACTGGAAGCCATCATCCGGGCTGCACATCACTTCACTGGCAGCGCAGGTGCCGGAAGTGGACAGCGCACTCAACCGCCGCCGCGCAAGGACCTGGTGAAAGAAGCCTACGAAATACTCGGCGTACAACCCGGCGATTCGGATGCCGACATCAAGAAAGCCTATCGACGCCTGATGAACCAGCACCACCCCGACAAGCTGGTCGCGAAAGGCCTGCCGGAAGAAATGATCGCCATGGCGACGGAAAAGACGCAGGAGATCAAGGCAGCGTATGAAACCATCAAGTCATCTCGCGGCTAATCCGCGCCTGTAAAACGGAATATATTCCGCTCTGCTCTCGTCATCATTCAGACAGGCTGAAGAACCGCCTGCATTCTCAAGCTGGCCTCAGGCCACGACATAACAATTCGGGCAACCCCCGTCTCTGACGTAACCAAGGAGTTGAGACCATGAGCAAAACTGTTTTGATCAATACTTTCATTGCTGCCCTGTTCGCCGCTACCAGCCTGCCGGTCAGCGCCGCCTCCGATTCCGCGGAAAAAGCTATTCAGGCTGCCGAGTCCGCGATTGCCGAGGCCAAGGCGAATAACTGGATCTGGCGCGACACGGAAAAATTCCTCAGCGAAGCAAAAGCGGCTGCTGATAAAGGCGATGATGCTGCCGCCGTAAAACTTGCCGATAAGGCGCGTGGCCAGGCTGAAATCGCTGTAAAGCAATATGAGCACGAAGAAAACATGGATCGCAGTATGTAATCTTCATCTCTACCCCCGGCCATGTCGCCGGGGATTTTTTATGCTATTTTTCGCCTTCTGAGTCTCAGCACACAAGGCGAAACACAATGAAGAAACCTGCAGTCGTCATTGGCATCGGAGAACTTGGCGCAGTGTTCGCGCGCGGCCTGCTACGCAGCGGCCACCCGGTGTATCCAGTCACGCGCGACATGGACATGGCGCTGGAATCCAGCAGCCTGCCAGACCCGGAACTGGTGGTGCTTGCCGTTGCTGAAAAAGACCTGCATTCCGGCATGGCCTCCATACCCGCACCCTGGCGCGATCGCGTGGTGTTATTGCAGAACGAACTTCTGCCGCGCGACTGGGAGTCAGAAAAGCTACCCAATCCCACGGTAATATCCGTCTGGTTTGAAAAAAAGAAAGGCATGGATTCCAAAGTACTGCTGCCCTCCCCCTGCTTTGGCCCACATGCCGACACAATCAAGACAGCGCTGGAAAGCATCGGCATTCCGGTACAAATCCTGCCGGACGCGACCACCCTGCTTTTCGAACTGGTCGTCAAGAACGTCTACATCCTGACCACGAACATTGCCGGACTGGTCGTCGGCGGCACAGTGGATGAACTCTGGAAAAACCATGAGCCGCTGGCGCGCGAAGTCGCGAACGACGTTATTGATATTCAGGAACACCTGACCGGACAGACCTTCGAGCGCGAAGACCTGATTCAAGGCATGCTCAAGGCCTTTGCCGGCGATCCCGCGCATGGCTGCATGGGTCGTAGCGCACCGGCACGACTGCAGCGCGCGCTGACTATTGCGGATGAAGCGGGGTTGGAGGTTAAAAATTTGCGGGCAATTGCCAGCAATTAGAAGTAATCAAGCCAGAGGAGTAATGACATGGATGTCATTCGCACAATATCTGCCGGCGGCGCCGGTACCAAACGTTTCCAGGAAATCTACGGCGATAAGCTGATCTGTGTCCGCTATCGACAAGATAACAACGGGAATAAATTCACCACGATCGAACTAATTGTAGCTGAGAACCGCTCAACAACCGAACAGCGCCCCCGGCTGATCAATCCCGGGAACAATCGCACTGTCTATCTTCGGATTGGCTATCATGAAACCGAACTGCGCGATAAAGTGAAAATGGCAGGCGGCCTGTGGGACAAAGAGAAAAAGCTCTGGCTGTTACGACGCCGACAGGTCACTGCCCTCGGGTTACAAGCCCGAATTGTTCAAATATAGACATATCTATACTTGGACATTTCCAGATATGGACAATATGATCACACTAAACCAATGAGAGTGTGCATATCTGGACATTTTGTCTATATATGCACATAACCTATATACAACTGTTATGCGCTTAAAGAAATCGGACTATGAGAAATAGTGAAATCTATATTAATAGGATAGTGTCAGTTTTAAACGAGATGGAAAATAGAGGAGATCTCGTTATTACGACAACATCGAACAACAATCTGGCCGAGGAGATATATTCTTCCATCGTAAAGAGTTGGCTTGAAGAAAATACCGATTTTGAAGAGCCCATAGAATTTACTCTTCCAAAATTTCTAGAGAAAATTACAGCCGTTATTCAAAATAACTTCGGCTTAACTGAGGGTGAGTCTAAGGAAATTTCTGAGAAATACCATAAGACTTGGCTAGAGCAACGTACGCCTAAAGAAGTTGCTGAATTATATTGGCATCAAGGGCCTCAGGACATTGCTTTAAGAGCTTATTACACAGTTAAATTAGGTAATAATGATAAGGAAATGGATTTTTTGGATTGGCGAAAAAAGTATGGCGCTTAGTGCGAATAACAAGAAAATCCAGAAATGCCCCTTCGGGGCGGGACCTCGCTTTCGCTCGGCCCCTGATTTAAGTCGTTAACGCCTCACCCCATTAATCACCTTACACAACTGCTCAACCCCCTGCAGCGTCCTGGGCGTTGCACGGTGCAACAAATCCGCCGACACAAACCCCAGCGGCACATCAATCATCGCCGGGTCAACCCAATCAAGGCTGGTCTGGCCGCCATCATAAGCCCCGGAGACAATCAAATCGGGCTCCGCCACATACACCGCTTCCTGCGACACCACCGGCGTAAAGACCGCCAGACCGGCAAAGATGTTTTCACCGCTGCAAAGCTCGATTGCTTCGTTGATCATGTGCATGTGATTAATGGTCATTAGCGGGCGATCGGTAATTTGGTAGAACAATCTGATTGTTTCCTTATTCGAATAACGCGCACGTAACTCATCCAACTTGATTCGATACTCTTCCGCGACATAACCCGCCTGCATTTCCCGCCCGGTCAGCTTGCCAAGCTCGATAATGAGTGAACCGATATCGTCGAGACCTTCAGGCTCCCGCACCCACAGCCTGAAACCTTTTTCGCGCAACTGCTCCTGAACATGCCGAGGCGTACCCGATGCCCACACCAGCACCAGGTCCGGCTGCATTACCAGCAGCCGTTCCAGATCGACACGCAGGGCATCGCCGATTCTGGGTAATGATTTTGCCGCTTCCGGATAATCACTGTATTCCACGACACCGACAAGTCGATCTTCGCCACCGACGGCATAGACAATTTCGGTGAAGTTGGGCGCCAGGCTGACAATACGTTGATACTGTTGCTCAGCACACGCATTGAAATGCGCCAGCAACGCCACGGCAAGGATCAATAACCTCACAGCGAACTCCGCGCGTGAAACACCAGCGCCGGCGGCAGGTTATCCTGAACGTCGATGCGCGTGATTCCGGCGTAGGGCACCTTGATCGAGTACATCGACTCCAGGGGAGTCTGCAACACATGCGCGACGATAGCGCGCATGACGCCGGCATGGGTCACGGCGAGAATATGCTGACCTCGATAGCGATCCACCCACTCATCGAAAGCCCTGGACACCCGCGCATAAAAATCCGGGATCGGCTCCGCTCCCTGCGGTTGCGAGGTTAATGGCTGCCGGTAAAAACGATCCAGCTGCCCGGGGTCTTCACTTATCAGCTGCTCCTTGGTTTTCCCTTCCCAGCAGCCAAAGCCGATTTCCTTGATACGGTCCTCAATCGCAACCGGTATTTCATAGTTTTCGCTCAGGGCATGGGCAAAGGCACTGCAACGCGACAAGGGCGAACACACGATCTGACCCCACTCATCAAACTGACCGACCGCCCGCCACATCTGGCTCCATCCCGTTTCATTCAGGGGGTCATCCACCTGCCCGCGATAACGCGGCCCACCTTTAGGCTCGCCATGACGCAACAGGTCGATGCGTGTCACTCGTTTACCAGCCATCAGGACAGCCAGCCGGCAATGGTGAGCAGCGCCAGAATGAACAACCACACGATCAGCGTACGACGAAGCAGATCGGCTGCCGCGCCGAACACCGGCGCCCAGTCATCCGGCAGGGCCACATCCAGTGCGCCCTTGCCTGTCGCATCGAGCAATTCCGCGGCGTTTCCGCCCCAGCCTGCTTCGTGAATATTGTTACGCCAGGCGCGCAGCACATTATCGAAATGACCGGTCAGGGCAAACCCGATCACCATAATGCGTGCCGGTAACCAGTCCATGAGCCACTCACCGCGATCGAGCGCCGCGTTGAAAGCAATATCGCCTTCTACCGGCTGCACCGCCAGTTCCTTTATCGCGCGGTACAGCACCGCACCCAGCGGCCCGAGTATCAGAAACCAGACCATCACGCCAAATATGCGCTCGTTGGCCGCGACAAAGACCTTGCCGAGTACCGCGCCGTGTTGCTCATTCTCGTCAGCCGGAATGGTTGTCATCCATTGCTGGGCCTGATGGCGACTTTGCTGCTCATCCCCGGCTTCAAGCACACGCTTGTATTCGAGAATCTGGGCACGCATATCTTTTGGCCCCAGGCAGACCACCAGCACGACCACCGCAAAGACCAGTTCCAGCAAACCGAACAACGCATCGTCGACAATGGACTGAAGCAGCAACACCGCCAGCGCCAGCGGTAACAGCACCAGTATCAGCTCGACATAACCCAGCACCCAGTCCTGCCGCAGCCGTGCCCGCATCCAGCCAGCATAGTCATGAAATTTGTCATAACGCCGCCAGTGACCCACCTGGTCATAACCATGCTCAATCAGCAAGCTGACAAGTATCGCGATTAGAGACATACCTTAACCCTCACACCGTTGACTCCCCGTCAGACAGGCGCCGCGCGGCGACTCGCTGCCAGTCAAATGCCTCGCCCGGATCGGTCTTGCGTCCAGGCGATATATCACTGTGCCCAACAATACGCCCGGCCGTGATTGCCGGATAACGCTGCTGCAGCAGTTCAATCAGTCGATTTAGCTGCGCATACTGCGCATCGGTATAGGCCACGTCATCCGCGCCCTCCAGCTCAATACCGATGGAAAAATCGTTGCAGGCCTCGCGCCCCTCGAAACAACTTTGCCCGGCATGCCAGGCGCGCTTGCCGAACGGCACATACTGAATGATCTCGCCATCGCGACGAATCAACGCATGCGCGGATACTTCCACCCCGACCAGGCGTTCGTAATAAGGATGCGCGGTACAATCAAGACAGTTTGTGAACAGGGCATCAATTGCGTTACCGCCGAATTCGCCCGGCGGCAGACTGATGCCATGCACCACCAGTAACGAGATTTCACCCGCGGGCCGGTCGTTGCAGTTGGGCGACTCAACCTGCGTGACGCCTTCCAGCCAGCCATTCTCCGCAATCCGCATCAGGGTGCCTCCTCCGCGGGGAGCTGCAGCAGTCGCGCCAGCTCCGCGGCAAATAGCGCATCACGCGGCTCGCATTGCACGGCGGCATGGTATTCACCGTCCTGAAACAGGAACAGGGCTGGCAGATGAAACAGCTCGAACTCCTGCGCCAGCGCGGGTTCCAGCCCGGCGTCGACCTCGAAAATGCTTATTTCCGGATGCGCATCGCGATAGGCCGCCAGAAACTGCTTCCAGTGACGGCAACTGCCGCAGGAAGCGGCGCTGAACAGAACCACCGCGAGACCTGGCGTGGCATCGATCGCTTCATAAAAATCGAACTGGGTTAACCGCGTTAACATAACTGCCTCTTGCCCTGACTGAACGGCAGTTTACCCGGTTCAGAGACTTGATTTACAGACCTGTATCACGCCATCATGGCGCCTGTTCACGTTATACTCCGCAATTCGACCGAATAAACAGAAGGACCTCCGTGTGAAATCGCTGCTGTACCCGTTGCTGCTCTGCTTGATGCTCATCGCCCCGGCCCAGGCCCAGAACCTGTACGTGACCGACCGGCTGGAAATCCCGATGCGCTCCGGCACCTCCAACCAGCACCGCATCCTGCGCATGCTACCCAGCGGCACGGAAGTCACCGTCCTGGAAACCAACAAGTCGCTCGGCTATACCCGCGTCAGGGCGCCCAGCGGCGTGGATGGCTGGGTACTGAGCCGCTACCTGATGGATATCCCGGCTGCCCGTGACCGCCTGGTCAACGCCGAGAAAAAGCTCGCCAACCTGGAGCTGCAGAACAAGGAACGCGCCGCCAAGCTGGCCGAGGCCGGCAACACCCGCGAATCGCTGTTGATCCAGACCCAGCAACTACAAAGCGAAAACGAAACACTCAAAACCGAGCTGGCGGAAATCCGCCGCACGGCCTCCAATGCCCTCGCTCTGGACAGCGAGAACAAGCAGCTCAAGAACAAGCTGCTGCAACTGGAACGCGAACAACAGAACCTGGCCCAGGAAAATGATTCGTTAAAAGACCGCAGCGACCGCGACTGGTTCATGGTCGGCGCCGGGGTCATCATTGTCGGCATCATCCTTGGCCTGATCCTGCCACGCATCAGGGTTAAAAAGCGCTCCAGCTGGGATACGCTGTAACCGTCACAAGCTTCTCTATACAAACTCAGTTACCGGGGTTGATCTAGATCAGTTCAACCCCTCTTTTCTATTCTCCAAACCCCGATTTATCCGATAGTTAAATTGAAGCCGTGTAGAAGGTTTGCGGAGTTTTCAATGACACGATTGGATACTCGCCAAGGGATTGGCTTCAAAACAAAGTCCATCATCATAACCGTGGTCGCGATCGCGATCAGCGCCGCGATGATTTCGATCAGCATAGAGTCGACCGAAACAATATCCGGCAACCATGAACTGCTGATTATCCCCTTCTTCATCGTGGCGGTAATCACCGCCCTGGTCTTCATGTACCGCCTGGCCAAAACATCGGATACCCTGGAGCAACAGAAACATTATATCGAGGACTTGCTGCTATCCGCGCCCGAGGCGATCCTGGTAATCGATGAAAACGGCAGCATTGAGCGCGCCAACACGGCTGCCGAACAGTTATTTGGCTATGACGAAAACGAATTCAGGGAAATGCAGGCCGAAGACCTGATGCCTGATGAGTTCCGTAAACGGCACTCGGAACTACGATCCGGCGCTTTCGCCACGCTGCGTACACGCTCGATGGGAAAATCCAGCGCCCTGACCATCCTGACAAAAAAACAAGCGACAATCCCGGTCGAAATCAGCATCAATTACACACATCACAATGACAACCTCAAGGCCATTGCGACCATTCGGGATATTCGCGAACGAATAGACACAGACGCCAAACTGCGGCTGTCGCGCATGATTTTCGAGAACACCAATCAACCCATCCTGATTACGGACAAGGACCTCAAGATTGTCGATATGAACGACGCCTTCTGCCTGCTGACCGGTTATCAGCGCAGCGAGATCATGCACCTGAAACCTTCCGTGTTCAAATCCGGAAAGCACGATCAGGATTTTTACCAGACGTTATGGCAATCGCTTAAGGAAAGAGATCACTGGAAGGGCGAAATCTGGAACAAGACCAAACACGGGCATCTGTTTCCCGCGTTGATGACCATCACCGCAATCCGTGACATCCAGAACGACATCACCAATTTCGTCGCCATCTACTCGGACATCACCGCCATCAAGCAACAGGAAGCGCTGTTGATTCAGCTGGCAAACAACGACCCGTTGACCAAACTCCCCAACCGACTACTGTTTCACGACCGCATCCTGTCCGCGCTGGCGCGCGCCAAACGGCACAACAGCAAGTTCGCGATTTTGTACATCGATCTGGATGGCTTCAAGACGATCAACGACACCCTAGGACATGCCAAGGGCGACGCTATATTGATTGAAACAGCCACGGCACTGCTCGGCTGCATTCGTGAACAGGATACCGCGGCGCGACTCGGCGGCGATGAATTCGCCATCATTATCGACGAACTGACCGACATCACCTTTGCAACGCAGGTCACGGAGCGCATCGTGAAGACACTGGCAAGAGACATCCATGAAAGCGGGAAGTCTTTCCCCATCTCCGCCAGTATAGGCGTCGCCTTCTTCCCCGAAGATGGGGAAACGGACGAGGACTTAACCGCGCACGCCGACGAGGCCATGTACGCGGCGAAACACCGTGGCAGGAACCAGTATTGCTTATACCGGGATATTAACCCATAAGGATTGGCTTACTCGTCCGTTACGCAACCATGCGAAGCATCTTTCACATTCTTGATGAACTTGTATAGCGTACCCCTGGTCGCCTTGTAGGGCGGCATTGTCCAGTCCGCCTTGCGCTTCACCATCTCATCATCGGACACATCCACGCTCAGCGTATTTTCTTCGGCGTTAATGGTGATGACGTCGCCATTCCTGATCAGTCCAAGCGGACCGCCTTCCTGCGCCTCCGGCACAATATGCCCGATAATGAAACCGTGCGAACCACCGGAAAAACGACCGTCGGTCAGCAGCGCAACATCCTTGCCCAGACCGGCACCCATGATCGCCGAAGTTGGCGTGAGCATCTCCGGCATACCCGGCCCGCCTTTCGGACCTTCGTAGCGGATCACCACCACATCGCCCTTGTTGATCTTGCCGTCCTCGAGCGCTTTCAACATGTCTTCTTCGCAATCGAACACATTCGCGGGACCGGAGAAATGCAGACCTTCCTTACCGGTGATCTTGGCCACCGAACCGCCCGGCGCAAGATTCCCCTTCAGGATGCGGATATGACCACTTTCCTTGATCGGGTTGGCGATTGAATGAAATACCTCCTGCCCCTCTTTCAGATCAGGCAGATCGGCAAGGTTCTCGGCGATGGTCTTGCCGGTCACCGTCAGGCAACTGCCATCGATCAGACCTTCGCTTAGCAAATACTTCATCACCGCCGGGGTACCGCCGACGTTATGCAGATCTTCCATGACATATTTACCGGAAGGCTTGAGATCGGCAAGGAACGGAATACGATCCGATACGGACTGGAAGTCATCGATGGTCAGCGTTACGCCCACCGCGCGCGCCATCGCCAGCAGGTGCAGCACCGCGTTGGTGGAACCGCCGGTCGCCATGATAATCACCATGGCATTCTCGAATGCGGCACGCGTCATGATATCGCGCGGCTTGATATCGTTTTCCAGCAGCACGCGAATCGCCTTACCGGCGTTGCGGCATTCATCCAGCTTACCCTGATCAATGGCCGGTGTTGATGAACTGTACGGCAGCGACATACCCATCGCCTCGATCGCACTCGCCATGGTGTTGGCGGTATACATGCCACCGCAGGCACCGGCGCCGGGACAGGAATGCTTCACGATATCCTGACGCTCGTCTTCATCGATATGGCTGGCGATGAACTCGCCGTAACTCTGGAACGCCGACACGATATCCAGCGTCTTGCCTTTTTCGCTGTGACCCGGCTTGATGGTGCCACCATAGATCATCAGTGCCGGGCGGTTCAGACGTCCCATCGCAATCAGCGTACCGGGCATGTTCTTGTCGCAACCCGGAATGGCAATCAAACCGTCATACCATTGCGCACCCATCACGGTTTCAATGGAGTCGGCAATGATCTCGCGCGACTGCAGCGAATAACCCATGCCTTCAGTGCCCATGGAAATACCGTCCGAAACACCGATGGTATTAAAACGCATACCCACGAGGTCCGCTTCGACAACGCCTTTCTTGACGATGGCGGCGAGATCATTGAGATGCATATTACAGGTGTTACCTTCCCACCAGACCGAGGCAATACCGACCTGCGCCTTATTCATGTCGGCTTCGGTAAGGCCGGTGCCATACAACATTGCCTGCGAGGCACCCTGCGCCTTGGGTTGGGTAATACGGGAACTGTATTTGTTTAACTTGTCGCTCATTGTCTTATGGCCTTCACTCTCGTCAATTCATTTGTAGGAGCGGGCTTGCCCGCGAACCCAACCTTGCCTTTCGCGGCCAAGGCCGCTCCTACGGAATAACTATCAATGCCTGGTAGGCGGCACACTCGGCTGATCAATTGCCGCAAAAATCTGTTCCGCATCCACATGATCAAACTCATAGTGGCTGCCGCAGAATTCGCAGTCCACGCTGACCGCGCCTTCCTCGCGCAGAATCGCCTGAACCTCATCATAGCCCAACCCACGCAGCATCGTCTCGATTCGTTCGCGCGAACAGCTGCAGCGAAAACTCACCGGCTCGGACTCGAACAGCCGCACATCTTCCTCGTGGAACAGGCGCCGCAAAATCTCACGATGCCCCAGGTTCAGCAGCTCCTCATCCGAAATGGTTTCGCCCAGATGCAGCGAACGATCCCAGGCATCATCGTCTTCCGTCGCGCGCGGCAGCGCCTGCAGCAACATCCCGCCGACGCGTTCCTCGTTGGCCGCCAGCCATAAACGCGTCGGCAATTGCTCGGACATTTCAAAATAGTCCGTCAGCGCAATCGCCAGGTTCGGTTCGTTTTCCAGCTCGACAATGCCCTGGTAACGATCCATCTCGCCACCGGGATCAATCGTGATCACCAGCCGCGCACTGCCAATCAGATCCGCAAAAGTACCGGCTGTCAGGTCATCCGCCCAATGCGCCAGCCCGCGCAGGGTTTTGTCGGCCGTCGCCTGCACCACCAGCATGCTGACCGGCCCATCGCCGTTGATCTGCAGGGTCAGCGAGCCATTGAACTTAATAGTCGTTGCCAGCAAGGCCGCCGCGGCCATCGCCTGGCCCAGCAGGTCACGCACCGGCGCGGGATAATGACGTCGTTCCAGTACCGCCTGCCAGCTGGCATCCAGGTGTACCAGCTCACCGCGCACATTGGTACGCTCCAGAATAAAGCGATTCAGGACATCGCGGTCGCGCTCGGACAATGTTGGCCTCAGAATATATTTTGTTGACGGTAGGAGCGGGCTTGCCCGCGAACCAGTTATAGCAAATTTGTTCGCGGCCAAGGCCGCTCCTACGGGTAGTCAGAGCATCACTCGCTCAGAATCTGCTTCAGCAACTTGTTCACTTCCGCCGGATTGGCCTTGCCCTGCGATGCCTTCATCACCTGGCCGACAAAGAAGCCGAACAGTTTTTCCTGGCCGCCCTTGTACTGCTCATGCTGCTTGGGATTGGCGGCAATCACGTCGCGAATCATGGTTTCAATCGCGCCAGTATCCGTGATCTGCTTCAGGCCCTTCTTCTCGATCACCTCATCGGCATTGCCTTCACCCGCCCACATTGCCTCGAACACCTGCTTGGCGATCTTGCCAGAGATAGTGCTGTCTTCAATGCGCTGCAACAGGCCACCCATCGCCTCGGCATTCAACGGCGACTCGGTGATATCGATACCGTCCTTGTTCAATGCACCGGACAGTTCACCCATGACCCAGTTAGCGGCCAGCTTGCCGTCGCCACCCGAAGCTTTCACAACCGCTTCATAGTAATCGCCCATTTCACGCGAGGCGGTCAGTACACCCGCATCGTAGGCCGACAGGCCATACTGCTCCATGAAGCGCTGCTTCTTGGCATCCGGCAGTTCGGGCAGCGTCTTTTCAACCGCTGCGATATAGCCGTCATCCAGCTCGACCGGCAGCAAGTCCGGGTCTGGGAAATAACGGTAATCGTTGGCTTCTTCCTTGGCGCGCATGGAACGCGTTTCATCCTTGTTGGCATCGTACAGACGCGTTTCCTGCACCACCGTACCACCGGATTCCAGCAGATCGATCTGGCGTTCGATCTCGTAATTAATGGCCTTTTCCACAAAGCGGAACGAGTTGATGTTCTTGATCTCGGCACGGGTACCGAATTTTTCCTGACCCTTTGGGCGCACCGACACGTTGGCATCGCAGCGGAAGGAACCTTCCTGCATGTTGCCATCGCAGATTTCGAGATAGCGCACCAGCGAATGCAGCTTCTTCATGTAGGCGACCGCTTCTTTCGCCGAGCGCATGTCCGGTTCGGACACGATTTCCAGTAGCGGGGTACCCGCACGGTTCAGATCGATCCCGGTCATGCCATGAAAATCTTCATGCAACGACTTGCCCGCATCTTCTTCCAGGTGGGCGCGCGTGATACCGATGCGCTTGATGGTGTTCTCGTCGATTTCCACATCCATGTAGCCATCGTGCACGATCGGCAGTTCGTACTGGCTGATCTGGTAACCCTTGGGCAGATCGGGATAGAAATAATTCTTGCGCGCAAACACCGAGCGCTTGGATACCGTGGAATGCGTGGCCAGGCCAAACTTGGTCGCCATGCGCACCGCTTCTTCATTCAGCACCGGCAATACACCCGGCAAGCCAAGATCAACCGCGCAGGCCTGGGTGTTCGGTGCCGCGCCATAGGCGGTCGAGGCGCCGGAAAAAATCTTCGTATTGGTTGCGAGCTGCGCGTGAATCTCAAGCCCGATTACAACTTCCCATTCCATAATGTTTACCTGAAGGTCAAACTAGGTTTCCTGTAGGAGCGAGCTTGCTCGCGAACTATTCGCGGCCAAGGCCGCTCCTACACATAAATAGCCAATAGCGGCTACGCAAACGCCTCCGGCGCACGCGTGTGCCAGTCCGTTGCCAGCTGGTACTGATGCGCCACATTCAACAGCTGCGCTTCAGCAAAATAATTCCCAATCAACTGCATGCCGACAGGTAAATTTCCGGCGAACCCGGCGGGCACGGACATACCCGGCAGACCGGCCAGGTTCACGGCAATGGTATAGATGTCCGACAGGTACATGGTCACCGGATCATCCACCTTGGCACCAATATTAAAGGCCACGGTCGGCGAAGTCGGACCGACAATCACATCGCATTGTTCGAATGCCTTTTTGAAATCATCCGCGATCAACCGGCGCACCTGCTGCGCCTTCAAATAATAAGCGTCGTAATATCCCGCCGACAGCGCATAAGTGCCGACCATGATGCGGCGTTTCACTTCGGAACCAAAACCCTCGCCACGCGAACGCTTGTACAGGTCTTCCAGGTCTTTCGGATTGTCGCAACGATGACCGAAGCGCACGCCGTCCATGCGCGACAGGTTGGACGAACACTCAGCCGGCGCAACTACATAATAGGTTGGCACGGACAGCTTGGTATTCGGCAAACTGATTTCGACAATCTCGGCACCCTGTTTCTTCAGCACCTCGATCGCGTCCTGCACCACCTTACCGACTTCGGCATCCAGCCCCTCACCGAAATACTCCTTCGGCAGGCCGATCTTCAGCCCCTTGATGTCGTCATTGAGCTTCGCGCTGTAATCTTCGACCGGACGATCGAGACTGGTGGAATCCGCCGGGTCAAACCCGGTCATGGCACCGAGCATGATGGCCGCATCTTCCGCGGTACGCGTCATCGGGCCTGCCTGATCCAGGCTGGAGGCGAAGGCAATCATGCCGTAACGGGAACACAAACCGTAGGTGGGTTTGATACCGGTAATACCGCACAGCGCCGCCGGTTGGCGAATTGAACCGCCAGTGTCTGTTCCGGTCGCCGCCGGTGCCAGTCGCCCGGCTACCGCCGCCGCCGAACCACCGGAGGAGCCGCCGGGCACCGCATCGGTATTCCAGGGATTTTTCACCGGGCCGTAGAAGCTTGTTTCGTTGGACGAACCCATGGCGAATTCGTCCATGTTGGTCTTGCCCAGCATGACGGCACCGGCTTCCTGCAACTTGCGCGTTACGGTTGCATCATAGGGCGCGACAAACTTATCCAGCATTTTCGAACCACAGGCAGTGCGCACGCCATTCGTGCAAAAGATGTCCTTGTGCGCATAGGGAATGCCGGTCAGGGGCCCTGCGTCGCCAGCCGCGATCTTCACGTCGGCCGCTTTCGCCTGGGCGAGCGCGATATCTTCCGTCAGCGTCACAATACTGTTTAGCTGCGCATCGTAGGTTTTGATCCGGTCCAGGTAATGGCGGGTCAGTTCTTCACTGGAAAAAGCCTTGGCTTGCAGGCCAACCGCCAGCTCGGCGAGAGTCTTGTTATGCATACCGGATTATCACTCGATCACTTTGGGAACCAGGAACAGCCCGGCCTCGACCGAGGGGGCGTTCCGCAGGAAATGTTCACGCTGGTCAGTCTCGCTGACCACATCGGCGCGCAGACGTTGCGCGGTATCCAGCGGATGCGCCATCGGCAACACCCCGTCGGTATCGATTTCGTTGAGTTGCTCAACGAATGCAAGAATGCTGGACAGATTGCGCGCGTACACCGGCACGTCATCGGCATCGATGGCGAGACGCGCCAGGTGGGCAATCTTTTCGACTTCGGAAGGCTCGAGGGCCATGCGTTACTCCTTGACTGCGGCGGACTTCACAAAACGCGCAGTTTACCGTATCGGGACACAAGCTAAAACACGCTATTATACTTAATAACTGTTGCCCCGCTGTCATACGATTGCTACATTACGGCAAGCATTTTCAGGCGATTAATGCGCCGTTTTCAGGAGTTTACCCCTTACATGTTCGGCTTTAAGAAGCTACTCGGATTGTTTTCCAACGATCTGTCGATCGATCTGGGCACTGCCAACACCCTTATCTATGCCCGCGGCCAGGGCGTGGTTCTGGATGAACCTTCCGTGGTCGCCATTCGCCAGGATCGCGGTCCGGGCGGCCCCAAGAGCATCGCCGCCGTCGGTATCGAGGCCAAGCGCATGCTCGGCCGCACCCCCGGCAATATCACCGCCATCCGTCCACTGAAAGACGGCGTCATCGCCGAGTTCACCGTCACCGAAAAAATGCTGCAGCATTTCATCCACAAGGTGCACGAGGGCCGTTTTATCAAGCCCAGCCCGCGCGTTCTGATCTGCGTCCCCTGCGGCTCGACCCAGGTGGAACGCCGCGCCATCAAGGAATCGGCCGCTGGCGCCGGTGCACGCGAGGTCTATCTCATTGAAGAACCGATGGCGGCCGCCATCGGCGCCGGTATGCCGGTGCACGAGGCGCGCGGCTCGATGGTACTGGATATCGGCGGCGGCACTTCGGAAGTGGCCGTGATTTCGCTGAACGGCATCGTGTATTCCGCCTCGGTACGTATTGGTGGTGATCGCTTCGACGAAGCCATTGTGAATTATGTGCGCCGTAATTATGGCACCCTGATCGGCGAAGCCACCGCTGAGCGCATCAAACAGGAAATCGGTTCCGCATATCCGGGCAGTGAAGTTCGCGAAATCGAGGTCAAGGGCCGTAACCTGGCGCAGGGAATCCCGCGCAGTTTCACCCTGAATTCCAACGAAATCCTGGAAGCCCTGCAGGAACCGCTGGCCGGCATCGTCGGCGCGGTGAAAACCGCCCTGGAACAGACCCCGCCGGAACTGGGCGCGGACGTGGCCGAGCGCGGCATCGTCATTACCGGTGGTGGCGCCCTGCTGAAAGATCTCGATCGCCTGTTAATGGAAGAAACCGGGCTGCCCGTCGTGGTGGCCGACGATCCGCTGACCTGCGTGGCGCGTGGCGGTGGCCGCGTGCTCGAAATGCTGGACGAGAAAGGCGCGGATGTCTGTGCACTAGAATAACAGAGGACGCTTATCAAACTTCTGTTTACACAAGGTCCGTCTGTCACGGCGCGTCTGGTTGTGTTCGTGTTGCTTTCCATCGCACTGATGACCCTGGACCACCGCCAGAAACACCTCGATACCCTGCGCAGCACGCTCTCGGTGCTGGTCTACCCCATCCACTGGGCGGTCAGCCTGCCCGGTAACACCACCGACTGGGTGCAGGAATCCGTGGCCTCCCGCCGCAGCCTGCAGGAAGAAAACGCCCGCCTGCACGCCGAACACCTGCTGCTCAAGGCCGAACTGCAGAAATACCAGGCCCTGCAGGCGGAGAATCTGCGCCTGCGCGAATTGCTGGATTCCTCGTTCAAGGTCGGCCAGCGCGTGCTGATCGCGGAAATCATCGGCGTCGATCTCGATCCCTATCGCCACCAGGTGATGATCAACAAGGGCGCCCGCGATGCCGTCTTCGAAGGCCAGCCGATTGTCGATGCCAATGGCGTCATGGGGCAGGTAATCCAGACCACACCCCTGAATGCCACCACCATGCTGATCACTGATCCCTCGCACGCGCTCCCTGTTCAGGTGAACCGTAACGGTTTACGCACCGTGGCACAGGGCATCGGTTCGCTGGAATGGCTGTCACTTCCCCATATCCCGAATAGCGCCGACATCCAGCAGGGCGATCTGCTGGTCACCTCCGGCCTGGGCGGACGTTTCCCGCCAGGCTACCCGGTCGCCACCATTGAGCGTATCGAGCGCGACCCCGGCGAAACCTTTGCCGAGGTGTTTGCCCGGCCACTGGCGGCACTGGACCGTTCACGCGAAGTGCTGCTGATCTGGAGCCAGACCAGCGAGGACATCCTGGCCGACGATGAACCGGGCGCCGATACCCCTATCTTCGATGAAGACATCGAACCCAGTGAAGGTGATCAGCCATGAGCGCCTTGACGGAGAGACACAGCGGCAGCCTGATCGTTATCAGCATTCTGGTCGCGCTGGTGCTGAGCGTTGTGCCATTGCCGGACAGCCTGCGCTTCGCCCGTCCGGACTGGGCGCTTCTGGTGTTGATATTCTGGCATCTGGAGATGCCCGATCGCGTGGGTGTGGGCACAGCCTGGCTGGTGGGACTGCTACAGGATGCACTGGTGGGCAGCCTGCTCGGCCAGCATGCGCTCAGTTACACCATCGCGGCGTTTATCGCCGTGAAACTGCATCAACGCATCCGCCTGCACCCCATCTGGCAACAGGCCATCAGCATTTCGGTATTACTGGCGCTGTCACAGCTGATCTCGCTCTGGATCAACGGTATCGTTGGTCGCCCGGTCGACGTCTGGCTGTACTGGCTACCGACCCTGCTCGGCATCCTGGTATGGCCGCCCCTGGCCCTGCTGTTACGAAACCTGCGCCGCCTGTTCTAACCCGGCATGCCTCGTCCACTGACCCTCAAGGATAACCTGCAGGAAAGCCATCTATTCATGCGCCGGGTTATCGCGGCCGTGATTGGTTCCGCGCTGCTGGTCAGCGCCCTGATCGGACGGCTGATCTATCTGCAGGTGGTTGCCTACGAAACCTATAAAACCCAGTCCGAGGATAACCGCGTCAAGATTGAAGCCGTGCCGCCCAACCGTGGCCTGATCTATGACCGCAACGGCGTTCTGCTGGCTGAAAATCTTCCCGCCTACCGGCTGGATATCATCCCCGAACAGGTTCAGGATCTCGATTACACCCTGAAGCAACTGGCCAGACTGATCGAACTGCGCGACTACGATCTGGAGCGCTTCGAAAAACAACGCGAACGATTGCGCACCCGGCCGTTCGAAGGCATCCCATTACGATTACACCTGAGCGATGAAGAAGTCGCGCGCTTTGCCATCAACCGTCACCGCCTGCCCGGCGTGGAAGTGCGCGCGGTGCTGACCCGGCATTATCCATTCGGTTCCTCCACCGCGCATGCCATTGGCTATGTAGGACGGGTCAATGAAAAAGATCTGCAGATACTCGACGAAACCAATTACCGCGGCACTACCCACACCGGCAAGGTCGGGGTGGAAAAAGCCTATGAAGACATACTGCATGGCGCGGTGGGCTACCAGAACCTGGAAACCAACGTGCAGGGGCGCACCCTGCGAGTGCTGGACCGGCAGTCACCGGTGCCCGGCAGCGATCTTTACCTGAATCTGGATATCCGCTTGCAACAGGCCACCGAAGCCGCTTTCGAGGATTACAGTGGCGCGGCCGTCGCCATCGATCCACGTAACGGCGCTGTGTTGGCCTTCGCCAGCCTGCCCGGCTTCGATCCCAACCCGTTCGTAAAAGGCATTGATGTCGACGACTACAACGCGCTGCAACACAACATCGATCAACCACTGTTTAACCGGGCGTTGCGCGGCCAGTACCCGCCTGGCTCCACCCTGAAACCCTTCGTCGGCCTGGCCGGGCTGGAGGCGGGCGCCACCCACGCACACAGCAAGACCTTCTGCCCCGGCTTTTATCAACTGCCGGAGGGAGAACGCAAATACCGCGACTGGAAACGTTCCGGCCACGGCATGGTCGATCTGAACGACGCGATTGCACAATCCTGCGACGTTTATTTCTACGACCTGGCGCGCACGCTGGGTATCGACAAGATGCATGACTTTCTGGCGCAGTTTGGCTTCGGCCACAAAAGCGGCATCGATCTGGTTGGCGAACTGGGCGGCTTGCTGCCTTCGCGCGACTGGAAGCGCAATTCCCGTAATGAACCCTGGTTTCCAGGCGAAACCCTGATCAGCGGCATCGGCCAGGGATTCAATCTCACCACGCCGATTCAACTGGCGGCGGGTACCGCGGCACTGGCGACCTATGGGCAGTACCATACCCCGCACATGGTGAACGCCCTGCGCCGCCCGGGTAGCGACGCCCTGGAACCCGTGCATGTACAACCGGTCAAACGGATTCCGATCATCAATCACGATCACTGGCAACAGGTAATCGACTCCATGATCGCCGTGGTGCATGGCCCACGCGGCACCGCCCGCAAGCTGGCGGAAGGCATCGATTACCGGATTGCCGGCAAAACCGGCACGGCACAGGTATTCAGCCTGCCGCAGGAAGATGAATACGAATACGATCCGGAAGAAATTGAAAAACGCCTACGCGACCACGCCCTGTTCGTTGCCTTTGCCCCGGCGGACCAGCCGGAAATCGCGCTCGGGGTTATTGTCGAGAACGGCGGTTCCGGCAGCGGTGTAGCCGGGCCGATCGCGCGCAAGATTCTGGACGCCTATTTCGCGGGGAAACATGCTACTCAATGACACCATCAATCCGGGTTCCGGCACGCGCCGCAGCTGGTTGCAACGCATCCACCTGGACGGCCTGTTGCTGCTTGGGCTGATCATGCTGTGCGGCATGGGCCTGGTTGTGCTTTACAGCGCCGGTGGCCAGAGCGACGCGCTGATTCACCGGCAGCTGCTGCGCCTGTCGCTGGCCTTCGGCACCCTGGTGGTGGTTGCCCAGATTCCGCCGGGACTGCTGTATCGCTGGACGCCCTGGGTTTTCGGCGTCGGGGTACTGCTGCTGCTGGCGGTATTGGTCGCGGGCGATATCGGCAAGGGCGCGCAGCGCTGGCTCGATCTCGGCGTGATTCGCTTTCAGCCGTCCGAAATGATCAAGCTGATGATGCCCATGATGCTGGCCTGGTATCTCGCCGATGCGCGCCTGCCACCCGATGCCAAGCACCTGTTGATTGCCGGCACGCTGATCGTGGTGCCCACGCTACTGATCGCCAAGCAACCCGACCTGGGCACTTCCCTGCTGATTGCCAGCAGCGGCTTTTTCGTGCTGTTCCTGGCGGGTCTGCGCTGGCGATTATTGGGTGGACTCACTATCCTGGCGGGCGCCTGTTTGCCGGCATTGTGGTATTTCATGCATGACTATCAGAAGCAGCGCGTACTGACCTTTCTCGATCCCTCGCAGGACCCGATGGGGTCGGGTTATCACATCATCCAGTCCAAGATCGCCATCGGCTCCGGCGGACTGTACGGCAAGGGCTGGCTGAACGGCACCCAGTCGCATCTTGAGTTTCTGCCGGAACGCTCCACCGACTTTATCTTTGCGGTACTGGCCGAAGAATTCGGACTGATCGGCATCCTGCTGGTGCTACTGGTTTACGGCGCGGTCATATTACGCAGCCTGTATATCGCGACCCAGGCCCAGGACACCTTCACGCGCCTGTTGAGCGGCAGCCTGTCATTGACCTTTTTCGTGTATTTGATTGTCAATACCGGCATGGTGACCGGATTGTTGCCGGTGGTCGGCCTGCCGCTACCGCTGTTCAGTTACGGTGGCACCTCGATGGTGACGCTGATGGCGGCGTTCGGTATTCTGATGTCGATTCATACGCACAAGAAATTATTGCCGGGTTAAACAAAACAATTGCCCCTACAAAAATTTATGATGGACTTTCTGGACAAGGAAATGACACACACATTTCAAAGCATTCTTGCCATCACCCTCTCGCTGGTTGTTCCCGCCAGCCATGCCGGCGATTACACCCACAACGCCGCAGCACAGGCCTTTGTCAAATCATTCACCGCAGCGCATAACTGGTCGAGCGAGGAAGTCCAGGCCATTATCGATAAAGCCGAACGCAAGCAGTTCATCATCGACGCCATGGCGCGCCCGGCGGAAAAGGTCGAACCCTGGCATGAATACAAACGTCGCGTGAACCGCGATCGTATTGTCGAAGGCGACAAGTTCTGGCGCGCACACGAAGACATTCTGCGAGACGTGGAAAACACCCTGGGCGTGGAAGCATCCGTGATTGTCGGCATCATCGGTTTCGAAACCCGTTACGGCCGTATCACCGGCAATCACAATGTACTGGACGCACTGGCTACCCTGTCGTTCGATTACCCGGACACCGGGAGCAAGGCCCGGCGCGAAAAGTTCTTCCAAAGCGAACTGGAAAACTTTCTGCTGTTATCGCGCGAGGAACAGGTCGATCCCCTGACCGCCAAGGGCTCCTATGCCGGCGCCATGGGTTATGGCCAGTTCATGCCCAGCAGCTACCGCAACCACGCCATCGATTTTGACAAGGATGGCAAGCGCGACCTCTGGAACAGCAAACAGGACATCATCGCCAGCGTGGCCAATTACCTGCTGGAACGCGGCAACTGGCAAAAAGGTCAACCCGTCGCCGTACCCGTGACCGTCACGGGCAACCAATTCCAGGCCTTGCTGGACAAAGGCACCCGGCCATCAGTCACTGTGGGCGAACTGACAGCCTATGGCGTCAATCTCGAAGGCGATTTTGACAGCAACCTCATGGCTGCCCTGATCGAACTGGAAGGCGAGGAAGGCCCGGAATACTGGGTTACCTTCAACAACTTTTACGCCATTTTCAGCTACAACCCGCGCAACAAGTACGCCATGGCTGTGTTCCAGCTGGCCGAGGCGGTCAAGCAGGAAAAGAACACGCCTGTTGCGGATTAGCCGGGTTATTTGAACTGGTAACGATTAATGGCGTAACGCCTGATGCGAGACGAGAGCGTGGTCGGCTTGACTCCCAGCAGGGCGGCGGCGCCGTCATCGCCGAACACCTTGCCATTACAGCTTTTCAACGCCATCAGAATGCTTTTTTTCTCCAGCCGCCGGCGTTCGGCGTCCGTCATCATGCCTGGCTGATGCGTATCGGGCGATGAGGTTCCGCTATCTTGGAGCTCGGACGGATGCCGTGGCAACGCAAGATGTAAATGCCCATGGGAAGACAGAATGGCGGTACGTTCCACCACGTTCACCAGTTCGCGCACATTACCCGGCCAGTTATAGTGCTGCAGTTGCTGAATCTGTCCCACCGTGAATTGCAGATCAGGCTTGCCTATTTTTTTGCAGGCCTGCCGCAGAAAGTGGCAGGCCAGCATCGGAATATCTTCATTCCGCTCACGCAATGGCGCCAGTTCGATCGGGAACACATTGAGGCGGAAAAACAGGTCTTCGCGAAAACGTTTCTCGGCCACCTCCTGTTTCAAATCGCGGTTGGTCGCGGCGATGATGCGAACATTAACCTTGCGCGTGGTGGATTCACCGACGCGTTCAAACTGCTGTTCCTGCAGAACGCGCAGCAGCTTGCCCTGCAGCTCCAGCGGGATCTCGCCCACTTCATCAAGAAACAGCGTACCGCCATCGGCCAGTTCAAAACGGCCGGCGCGGTCGCTGGTGGCCCCGGTGAAAGCGCCTTTCACATGGCCAAAGAATTCGCTTTCGAACAGTTCCCGGGGAATCGATGCACAGTTAACCCGGATCAGCGGCCGCGTCTTGCGATCGCTATTGTCGTGAATCGCGCGTGCAATCAGCTCCTTTCCCGTACCGGACTCGCCAAAGATGAGCACGTTGGCGTCGGTCGGCGCAACCACTTCAACCTGCTGCAGGGTTCGGCGGATGGCTTTGCTGTTTCCCAGAATCTCCTTGTAATTGTGCTCGCTGCGATATTCTTCCTGTAAATAGGCATTTTCCAGCTCCAGCCGTTTTTGCAGGGCCTGCACCTCGGCCAGCGCCGCGCGCAGTTTGGCTTCGGCCTGACGCCGCTCGCTGATGTCGCGAAAGATCACCACGGCACCGACGGGACGCCCTTCATCCAGAATCGGCGTGGAAGTGTATTCAACCGGTATCGGCGTCCCATCCTTGCGCCAGAAAATTTCATTATCGATATGCCGGACGGTGCCATCCTTAAAGGAAGCATGAATATGGCAATCCTCGCCGTGATAGTGATGACCATCCTCATGGGTGTGATGAATAAGATCGTGAATCGCCTTGCCCGCCAAATCGTGCGCACTCCAGCCCAACATCCGCTCCGCCGCCGGGTTCACGAAGGTGGTCAGGCCGTTGGCGTCGATGCCGTAAATCCCTTCACCGGCGGCATTCAGAATTAACTGATTCTCTCGCTCGAACTCACGAAAAATACTTTCAATAGTGCGCCAGCCGGTCAGGCCTTCACGATGCCATGCCTGCGCTTCGGCCCGGTGCCAGCGCTGTCGCATCTGGTGATTGTCGCGCAGCGTCAACAGTAAACGAAGCTCATCGGTATCCAGCAGGCTACCCTTCAACTCGCACTCAATCGTTGCACCCGCGGGGAGCTGAATCGCGATGCTGTCACACCATGCCTGGCCTTTCTCCAGGAGTTCCTGGGTAAAAATCAGGAAGCGCTCGATCGCCCGGCCAAACAGTTCGCCGACACTCAGCCGCGCCGCCTCTTCCCCGTCGATTGCAAGCAGTTGGCGACAACGCGCATTAACCATCTGCACCTCATCCCGATAAGGACTCAACACCAGCATGGCGTCGGGATGCGAGATAAATAAATCCTGATAAAGCTCCATCGTTGCACTCTTCATTGCACTGAATGCACCTGATTACAACTTCCGTACCAAACTATGCAATTTCGTAGATATTGCTATTCAATTTCGTAGAACTACGAAATCACAAAGCAGCAGACGCGCCATTGAAGATATTTTTTTATAATATATTCAATATGTTATATGAGTCATCGCCATCTGGCACGGCCTCTGCAATAGAGGCTATCAGGAATGCCACGGCCCGCGAAAATCATGGGCTTACTCGGCAACGGGATACTGAACGAGAACCAAGCTGGTGCATGGAATGCAATTTTGCCCTGTTTTAATTCATAGGAGAGCTTCATGACATTCAAAAGTCTTAACGACCCCTTCGATCCGCGCAAAAGCCTCAAGCACGAAACCGGTTGTACCTGCGACGACTGCCGAAAAATCAGTGCTTCGCCCGATGTAGTATCGACGAAGGCCGAGCCCGGTGAATCCTTTGCCTCATCCGAAGACATGATGGATCGCGTCATTGAAAGCGCGGTGGTGCGCTCCGTGTTTGGACACAATGACATCAGCCGCCGCTCGTTTATGGGTCTGCTCGGCGGCGGAACTGCAGCCGCCCTACTGTCCAGTTTCTTCCCGATGGAACAGGCCAAGGCGGCAATCAAAGACTCCATGGGCAAACTGGAAAAAACCAAGCTCAAGGTCGGCTTTGTACCTATCACCTGCGCCACGCCGATCATCATGGCGCACCCGATGGGCTTTTATGAAAAATACGGCCTCGACGTGGAAGTCATCAAGACCGCCGGCTGGGCGGTAGCGCGCGATAAATCACTGGCCAAGGAATACGACGCATCGCACATGCTGACACCAATGCCGCTGGCCATGACCATGGGCGCCGGTTCCACCGCGACGCCGTACATCATGCCCGCAGTGGAAAACATCAACGGTCAGGCGATCGTGCTGCACGTCGATCACAAGGACAAACGCGATCCGAAAGACTGGAAGGGCTTCAAGTTTGGCGTGCCGTTCGAATACTCCATGCACAACTTCCTGCTGCGTTACTACGTCGCGGAACACGGCCTCGATCCGGACAAGGACATCCAGATCCGTGTAGTACCGCCACCGGAAATGGTCGCCAATCTGCGCGCCGGCAATCTGGACGGCTACCTGTCACCCGATCCGTTCAATCAGCGCGCGGTATGGGAAAAAGTCGGTTTCATTCACACCCTGACCAAGGACATCTGGGAAGGCCATCCCTGCTGCGCCTTTGCCTGCAGCCAGGAATTCGCAACCACCAACCCGAACACGTACGGCGCCCTGCTGCGCGCCATCATCGATGCCACGCATTACTCGGCCAATCCGGAAAACCGCAAGGAAATCTCGGCCGCGATCGCGCCGAAAAACTACCTCAACCAGCCGGAGGCGGTCATCGCGCAGGTACTCACCGGGCGTTATGCCGACGGCCTGGGCGGAGTGCAGGATGTACCCGACCGTATCGACTTCGACCCCTTCCCCTGGCATTCAATGGGCGTGTGGATTCTGACCCAGATGAAACGCTGGGGTTATATCGAGGGCGACGTGGATTACAACGCCATCGCCGAACAGGTCTATCTCGCTTCCGACGCGGGCAAGATCATGAAGGAACTGGGTTACGAGCCACCGGCCAAAACCTATGAAAACTACACCATCATGGGCAAGGAGTTCGATTACACCAAGCCCGAAGAGTACGTAAACAGCTTCGCAATCCGGAGAACCTGATGCTGCAATCGTTAAGCCTCAGAGCGGCACTGGTATCCCTTATTCTGCTGGGCGTGTTTCTCGGTGTCTGGGAGGGTTTGAATATCCAGCCCGAGGACAGCGCACCCATGTCGGAATATGAGCTGCTGATGGGCGGCGCCTCGCAAGAGGCGCGCGTTCCTCCGCCATCGGATATCTTTTCGCTCGCCGTCGATGAACTGAGCAATCCCTTTTATGACGCCGGGCCCAACGATAAAGGAATCGGTATTCAGCTGGCCTATTCGCTGTATCGCGTGCTGACCGGTTTCATTCTGGCGGCATTGATTGCCATCCCGGTTGGTTTCCTGGTCGGCATGTCACCGCTGATGCACAAGGCGCTCAATCCTTTTATCCAGGTGATGAAACCAATCTCGCCGCTGGCCTGGATGCCGCTGGCGCTCTTTATCATCAAGGATTCGGAGACCTCCGCGATCTTCGTCATCTTTATCTGCTCCATCTGGCCCATGTTGATCAACACGGCCTTTGGCGTGGCCAATGTGCGCCAGGACTGGGTCAACGTGGCGCGCACCCACGAACTCAGCCCGCTCAAGACCGCGTTACTGGTCATCCTGCCGGCGGCAGCGCCAACCATTCTGACCGGCATGCGCATTTCCATCGGCATTGCCTGGCTGGTCATCGTGGCGGCGGAAATGCTCGTTGGCGGCACCGGCATCGGTTATTACGTATGGAATGAATGGAACAACCTGGATCTGGCCAGCGTGATCTTTTCCATCGTCATGATCGGGCTCGTTGGCATGCTGCTGGACCTTGCGCTTGGCAGCGCCAGCCGCCTCGTGGACTACGACGAATAAGGAATGAATCATGACTAAGCATTTTGTCGAAGTACAGGGACTCGCCCGCCGATATCCCAGCCCGGGCAGCAAGGATATGCTGACCGTTTTCGAAGATGCCAGTTTCGGCATCGACAAGGGAGAATTTGTCTGCATTATCGGCCATTCCGGCTGCGGCAAGTCCACCATCCTTAACGTGCTCGCCGGCCTGGATGCCGCCAGCGATGGCGTGGTGCTGATGAACGGCAAGGAAGTGGCCGGCCCCAGCCTTGAACGCGGCGTTGTATTCCAGAACTACAGCCTGCTGCCCTGGCGCTCCACGTTGAAGAACATCACCTTTGCCGTGCAGGCACGCTGGCCGCAATGGTCCAAAGAAAAGGTGATCGAGCACAGCATGAAATTTCTGGAGCTGGTCGGCCTGAAGGGCGCCGAACAGCGCAAACCTTCGCAGCTGTCCGGTGGCATGCGGCAACGCGTCAGTATTGCACGCGCCTTTGCCACGCAGCCGCAACTGCTGTTGATGGACGAACCCTTCGGCGCGCTGGATGCCTTGACCCGCGGCATGATCCAGGAAGAGCTGATCAAGATCTGGGAAGAAACACAGCAGACGGTATTCATGATCACTCATGATGTGGATGAAGCTATCTTGCTGTCCGATCGCATCCTGCTCATGACCAATGGCCCGCATGCCCGCGTCGCGGAATCGGTCAAGGTGTCGATCGACCGGCCGCGCAATCGCACCGACATTATTCACCACCCCAACTATTACAAAATCCGTAACCACCTGGTGGACTTCCTGGTCAATCGCTCCAAGGAACTGGCCGGAGGTAAACAGGGTACAACCAACACCGGCCATTCAGGGCACCCCAGAGTTGTCGACCCGGCGGAAGAGACCACCGAGGAACCCGAGCCTGTGAATATTCGATATTTGAAGCAATCCGGTTAATGAACGAAGGAATAGCACATGAACAAACTTGAAATGACAGAAGTAATCATGACAGCCAAGGCAAGCACGGGGCTGACCTGGGAAGCAATCGCGGAAAAAGTCGGCCTGGCCCCGGTATTTCTAACCTCGGCCTGTCTCGGTATGAACAGCCTCAAGCCGGAATTCGCCGACAAGGTCTGTGAAACCCTCTCCTTGCCCAGCGACGTTTCGGCGGCCCTGCAGGCGTTTCCACACAAGAGCTGGGACAAGGTTGTCCCGACCGATCCAGTCATCTACCGCTGGTACGAAATCGTCGGTGTCTATGGCGAAACCATCAAGGAACTGATCCATGAGAAATTCGGCGATGGCATCATGAGCGCGATTGACTTCACCATGCACATCGACAAGGAAGAAAATCCAGCCGGTGACCGTGTTGTTGTCAAAATGAATGGCAAATTTCTGCCTTACAAGTCCTGGTAACCCCGCTCCGTATCATCTCCAGCTACATTGGGCCGAATCCTGTTCGGCCCTTTTTTTCCGAGACAACCAATGCTTGATAGCGAAGAACCCCACCCGCCATTACCTCCCTTCGATGCCGATAGTGCCGCGCAAAAAGCCCGCGCGGCGGAGAATGCCTGGAATACACGCGACCCGGAAAGGGTGGCACTCGCCTACACCTGCGATAGCAACTGGCGCAATCGCAACGAGTTCCTCAGTGGCCGGGTTGCAATCGTGGCCTTTTTGCAGCGCAAGTGGGCGCGGGAACTGGATTACCGCCTGATCAAGGAAGTGTGGGCGTGGCAGGATAACCGTATCGCGGTACGTTTTGCCTACGAGTGGCGCGATGATTCGGGAAACTGGTTCCGCTCCTACGGTAACGAGAACTGGTAATTTGCCAGGAACGGCCTGATGCAGCGGCGCATTGCCAGCATCAATGATCTGGCGATTGCAGAATCCGAACGTAAATTTCGCTGGCCAGCAGGGCCAAGACCCGACGACCATCCCGGTTTATCCGCGCTGGGCCTGTAATTATTCATTTCCGATTCAGGGGAAATAGCCGATAATAACCGGCATGTATCAAATATCCCGCATCATCAGACTCGTTTTACTCGGCGGCATCGCCCTGCTGTTCGTCAGCTGCGGCGGCGGTAACTATTCCAGCCGCGACAGCGGCCCTTCCAGCCCTGTCGATGTAACCCACATCCCCGACGCCGTGCCTCGCGCGGAGCCCAAGTCCAAATACGGTAACCCAGCCTCCTACGTGGTATTCGGCCAGCGTTATCACGTGATGCACAGCAGCAGCGGCTACCGTGAACGCGGTATCGCCTCCTGGTATGGCAACAAGTTCCACGGGCGGCGCACCTCCAGCGGCGAACCTTATGACATGTATGCCATGACCGCCGCGCATAAAAGCCTGCCATTACCCACTTATGCGCGGGTCACCAATCTGCGCAACGGTCGCTCGGTGGTGGTCAAAATCAATGACCGCGGCCCGTTCCATGACAACCGCCTCATCGACCTTTCCTATACGGCGGCCAGCAAACTCGGCATATTGAGCGAGGGCACCGGCCTGGTCGAAGTGGTCGCTCTCGATCCGCATCGTCCGGAGCCCGCATCCAACATAGCCAATACCCGCCCCGCCCCGACACCGGTATCGGCCCGGGTTTCTGCGCCACCCGCTGCCCTCTCCGCGCCGGACATGTACCTGCAGATTGGCGCTTTTTCCAGTCGCAACAACGCCGAACGACTCAAATCCCGCCTGGGTGATGTTGCCCTGCCCGGCATTGAGATTTTGCAGGGCTTCGCCAACCAGCAACCGGTATTCCGGGTGCGCGTTGGCCCGATTGCAACCGTGGAAGAGGCCGACCGCATGGCCAATATGCTCACCCAGCACGGCATTGACAGCCCCCACGTGGTGATCGACTAACTCGCGCGCCATTTGAAATAATCGGCACTTCCCCGGACAATAGCGGTCCAACTCTAGCAGACAGTTTCTACGACCCACGATGATGATATTAAGAACGTTCACCGGCGTTTTATTCCTGTTATTTACCAGCCTGACTCTCGCGGCGGCATTGCCCGTGCCGCGCGCGCCGGATGTCGGCGCCAAAGGCTATATCCTGGTGGACTATCACAGCGGCAGGGTGCTGGCGGAACAGAATGCCGATGCGCAAATGGAACCGGCCAGCATCACCAAGCTCATGACTGCCTACGTGGTCTTCAAGGAACTCAAGGGCGGCAAGCTGAGCCTGTCCGACATGGTCACCGTCAGCGAACGTGCCTGGCGCATGGAAGGTTCGCGCATGTTCATCGAGGTGGGCAAGACCGTCAGCGTGGAAGACCTGCTGCAGGGCATGATTGTCTCGAGCGGTAACGACGCCACGGTTGCGCTGGCGGAACACATTGCCGGTTCCGAGGAGACCTTCGCTGCCTACATGAACCGCTACGCCACCGAACTGGGACTGACCTACACCCACTTCCGTAACAGCACCGGCATGCCACATAGCGAACATGTGACAACCGCGCGCGATATCGCCAAACTTTCGCTGGCCCTGATTAACGAGTTTCCCGAATATTACAAATGGTACTCGCAGAAATCCTTTACCTATAACGAAATCACCCAGAGCAATCGCAACAAGCTGCTATGGCGCGACAACTCGGTCGATGGATTGAAAACCGGGCATACCGAGTCGGCCGGTTATTGCCTGGTCACTTCCGCAGAACGGGAAGGCATGCGCCTGATCTCCGTGGTGCTCGGCACCAAGAGCGAAGAAGCGCGCGCCTCGGCTTCCCAGGCACTGCTGAATTACGGTTTCCGCTTTTTCGAAACCCACAAGCTTTACGATGGCGGCGTAAAAATCACTGATACCCGGGTCTGGAAAGGCGCGCAGGAAAGCGTGTCTCTTGGCACTCAACAGCCGTTATATATCACCATTCCGCGTGGCCGTTACAATGATCTGCAGGCCAACATGCAGATCCAGAAAACCCTGATCGCCCCGGTTGAGGCAGGCCAGCGCTATGGCTCGATTCAACTCAGCATGGATGGCGAACTGATTGGCGAGCCCGATCTGGTTGCCCTGGAGCCCGTTCCGGAAGGCGGAATCTGGGAACGCATGCGTGACGAAGCCCTACTTTATTTCGAGTAATCTATGACCCAGATTTATCTCAATGGCGAGTTCATGCCGCTCGAGCAGGCGCGCGTGCCGGTAATGGATCGTGGTTTCCTGTTTGGCGATGGCGTCTACGAAGTCATTCCGGCCTACGGCGGCAAACTGTTCCGCCTGCCGCATCACCTGCACAGACTGAACAACAGCCTGACAGCCGTGCGTATTCCCAACCCGCTGTCCGATACCCAATGGCGCGACGTGCTGAACCAGCTAGTCGCGAATAATACGGGTGAAGACCAGTCGGTGTATCTGCAGGTTACCCGCGGCGTGATGGAAAAACGCGACCACGCCTTTGGCGGCCTGAACCTGCAACCGACGGTGTTTGCCATGTCATCCCCCCTGCAGGCACCGGCCATCATTCCGCATACAAAAGGCGTCAAGGCAGTCACGCTGGATGATATGCGCTGGCAGCATTGCAACATCAAGGCGATCACCTTGTTGCCAAACGCCCTGCTACGCCAGGAAGCCGTGGACAAGGGCGCGGCCGAGGCCATCCTGATTCGTAACGGTTACGCTATCGAAGGCGCGGCGAGCAATCTGTTTATCGTCAAGGATGACACCATCATTACGCCGCCGAACAGCCATCTGTTACTGCCGGGAATTACCCGAGACCTGATTGTCGAACTGGCGGCCGAGCATGCCCGACCTTATCGCGAAGCCGATATCACACTTGACGAATTGCAACGCGCCGATGAAATCTGGTTTACCAGCTCCACCAAGGAAATACTGCCGGTAGTCGCGCTGGACGGGAATAAGATTGGCGACGGCCAACCCGGTCCCGTTTACCAGGATATGCACAATCTCTATCGCGACTATAAAGATCTGGTGCGCGCCGGCAAGGCGGACTAGCTATGACCGAACAACAGGACACGCTACTGGAATTTCCCTGCGACTTTCCGATCAAGATCATGGGCAGGGCAACGGCGGAATTTGAAGCGGCGGTTGTCACTATCGTGCGGACCCATTGCCCCGACCTGGGCGAAGGCGCGATCCGCACCCAGGCCAGCAGCGCGGGTAACTATGTCTCGATTACCGCAACCGTCAAGGCCACCAGTCAGGATCATCTGGATACGCTCTATCGCGCACTGACTTCAGCCGAAGGCGTAAAAATGGTGCTCTGATGAGCGCTCTCATTATTCGTCACCTTGGCCAGGCCGACTATGAATCGACCTGGCAGCGGATGCAGCAATTCACCGCCACGCGCAATGACAGCACCACCGACGAACTCTGGTGGCTGGAACACCCATCTGTTTTCACCGTCGGCCTGAATGGAAAACCCGAACACCTGCTGAACACGGGTGATATCCCGGTGGTAAACATCGATCGTGGCGGCCAGGTCACCTATCACGGTCCCGGACAACTGGTGGGCTATACGCTGTTCGATATTGCGCGCCGCAAACTGGGCGTTCATGATCTGGTGAAAATCATCGAACAATCCGTAATCGATCTCCTGGCCGACCATGGCATTAGCAGCATGGCACGGCGCGATGCGCCGGGTGTCTACGTGGATAACGCCAAGATCGCCGCGCTTGGCTTACGGGTAAAACGCGGTCGCGTCTATCACGGACTGGCGCTTAACCTGGACATGGACCTGGAACCCTTTACCCGCATCAATCCCTGCGGTTATGAAGGTATGGCCGTCACGCAACTCAAGGACTTAGGCATTTCCCTTCCGGTTAATACGGTTGCCGATCATTTGCAAACGCATTTGTGTCGGCTTCTGGGGTACAATCCCGCCCCATGACAGACAGCGAACGCAAACAGCGCGGTGCCGCCAAGACCGCGCGTATTCCCATCAAGATTGAACCCACGGTCAAGCCGCAACGCAAACCGCACTGGATTCGCGCCAAGTCGCCGGCCAGCCCGGAAGTGCAGCGGCTGAAAAAAGTGCTGCGCGATGCGCGCCTGCATACCGTGTGCGAAGAAGCCTCCTGCCCGAATCTGGGCGAATGCTTCCAGCATGGCACCGCAACCTTCATGATCATGGGCGATGTCTGCACGCGCCGCTGTCCGTTTTGCGATGTGGCGCATGGCCGCCCGGAACCACTCGATGCGGACGAACCGAAACACCTCGCCGAAACCATTGCGGCAATGAATCTCAAGTATGTCGTTATTACCTCGGTCGACCGTGACGATCTGCGCGATGGTGGCGCCGAACACTTCGTGCATTGCATTCAATCCGTTCGCGAGAAAACACCCTCCACCAAAATCGAAGTACTGACACCGGATTTTCGTGGCCGAATGGAACGCGCGCTGGACATCTTCCGCGCCGCGCCGCCGGACGTGTTCAATCACAACCTTGAAACCGTGCCGCGACTATATAAAAAGGCCCGTCCCGGCGCCGACTATCAATGGTCACTGGATCTATTAAAAAAGTTCAAGGAAGAGCACCCGCAAGTACCAACCAAATCCGGCTTGATGCTGGGGTTGGGTGAAACACTGGAAGAAGTTGAGGAAGTGATGCGCGACCTGCGGGCGCATAATGTGGAAATGCTGACACTCGGCCAATATTTACAACCGAGCCTGCATCACCTACCGGTGGATCGCTTTGTGACCCCGGAAGAGTTCGATCATTTACGCGAGATTGGCGAACAGCTGGGCTTCGAACAGGTCGCCAGCGGACCGATGGTACGCTCGTCCTATCATGCCGATCAGCAGGCGGCGGGATTAATCTGATCCACGCAAGAAAAAGCCCCGCAGTGCGGGGCTATTTTATTTTGCTTGAGAAGAAATAAAGCTTATTTCTTCAGGCGACGAATACCCATACCGGCGAGACCGAGGCCAAGCAAAGCCAATATAGATGGCTCTGGAACAGCCGCCGTGGTAACAGTGTCGATGACCACATCATCCAACCAAAGGGTACCCGACCCACCATTCGTGTCAAAGAAGAAATTCAGGTCAGTAATCTCAGAAAGCGCTGTAAATGTTGTTGAAAGCGAACTCCAGCTACTTGCACTAAGCGTGAACGCATCAGAGAAATCACCAACAGCTACCGATAAATTATTTGTTGGACTAGACGAAGTACTACCAAAGAAAAAGTCCAGACTGTATGTAGCGCCAACCAGCGTAGCAAACGACTGCGTGAGCGTACCACCAGCGCCGTTATCGTAACCATAGAAATGGCTAACACCTTCTTGCGGCCCACCCCAACTAGCAGTTCCACAACTTCCATCATCTGTAGAACATGACCAACCGGATAATCCAGTTTCAAAACCACCGTTGGTGATAAGTGTGGCTTGAGCTGACCCCATCAAAGCTGTCATAGCTAAACCGGTAAGTAACTTTTTCATTTTCTTCTCCCTTCAATACATGTATTTCACTACTTATTTTGCATATATTAAGCCAGAGTTATTTTTCATAAAATTTTCAATCAGTTACACAAATCTCGCCTGAACTCAAGGAAATTAGCTGTAAATTATTTTTACATGGATTTTTAGACGCTGGTCAGCAGAGCAAAAAACAAATCCAAACAAACAATCGAATAATCAATAAGATAGTAATTCTTGCAACTGAAACCCTAGTGCAGAGATGACTGAATTGAAAGACTGTAAATAACTTTTACATATTCCGATTTTTAACACGAACGAAAACCTAGTGCCGAACCACCCCATTGACGGCGAACAATGCATACAAGCGTGCTTCGGTGCGACTGAGTATCCAACGCTTAACCTGCACACAGTCACCCCGCACATATTCGGCCCGTACCACCTGATCCAGCGTGGCAAAGCTATCGCCACCCCCCATTACCTGTTCAATCGCGCGCATCAGTCCTCGCGGATTACGCTCCTTGGGATGTTCGGCCAGGTAGGCATCACCAATTGCAGCGGCGGCCACCGGATCCAGCGCCAGTTGCTTAAGCCAGTTCGGCAAGGCAACCGATTCGCCGGGCGTCCAGCTGCACGCGGCCAGGGAGGCGATGAGCGTTGAAAGCAGAAATTCCCGCCGGTTCATGCTCTGCTCTCCCGCAGGTGATCGGCGAGACGCAGGGTTAACGCTACCAGGGTTAACGTCGGGTTGGCGGCACCGGAAGTGGTAAAGACCGAGCTACCGGCAATGTAGAGATTATCCACGCCATGCACCCGGCAGTTGCGATCGACAACCCCCTGTTTGGGGTCATCGTGCATACGGGTGGTCCCCATGTGATGAGCCCCGCCATTGACCACTTCGGGCCAGATGCCATCGTCGGGGATATTGATCGTCATGCGCCCTATACCCAGCGCACCCAGTTCCATCGCCAGCGAACGTATATGCGTCAGCAGGCTGCGACGGCTTAGCTCGCACAGTCGCCAGTCCAGCTTTATCTTGCGCAAATCCAGCGCATCGCGCTCGTTCGACAGGCTGACACGACTGTCCGGATTCGGCAGCTGTTCACATGCCCCGCCGATACCCAGCCAGACACCATCTTCACCAAACGGATCGCCATCGCGCAGAAATGGCCGGGCCGCACGCAGCATCTGCTGATGATTAACCGCCATTTCACTGCCGGTATCCGTCAGCGCCTGCTCTTTGTAGCGCCCCGCCAGACCGAGCATGAACATGGCGTTAAGCAGCCCATGCTCACGCATAAAATTGAAAGAGGGTGCGAATGCAGCCTGCGCTGGAACACCCTCGACCTTAACCCGTTCCCGGTAAATCGGCGGCATGCGTTTTAGATCGGCAACCACTGCCTCGCCAAAACCGGACACATGCGGATGCTCCATGAAGAATCGCCCGACCAGGTCATTCTGGTTGCCCAGCCCCTGTTTCACGACGCCGTCGGACAGGAGCAGCATGCGCGGGTTTTCAAGTCCACCGGTGGCCAGCACGAAGCGGCGTGCCTGCACGGCCAGATGCCGCCCAGTAAGCGTCTTGATATCCAGATGCGTCACATGACGAGCGCTTGCTTCGGTGGCGATGTTAACCACGTTGGCGTTCAACAACACACGAACATTTGGCGCACGTTTCAGATCCTCAATATAGCGTTCGCCAAAGCGGGTCGGCGGACTGAACTGCACGAACCGGTTACGCATACGGCCGGAACCGGTTTTTATCAAAGGTTCCGCGGTGTGCATCGCCCAGTATTGCGGGTCATCGAAATTGGGGGGATTAAGCTGCACCCGTTCCGTGGCGGGAACGTAATAAGGCGCCAGTTCCTGGCGCGTGATTGGCCAACCACTGTAGGGCACCCAGTCACGCTTCTCGAAATCGATATCATCCAGCGACAGGCAGTAACCGCCCCAGTGATTGGAACTGCCACCCAGGTAGCGCAAGCGGTTTGCTCTCAGCGGGTAGTCGACACCCACGTTCTCACCCTCGTAAAGGGCATGCCCGGCGGGATCATAGCTCATGCCACCCGCTTCAATAAGACATATCTGCAACCCAGTATTCGCAAGTGCATGCGCCAGGGTGATACCGGCCACGCCACCGCCGATAATTGCGAGATCCGTTTCGATGCGACTGCCGTCCTGCGCATCACGCGCATCTTCAAACACAGACATGGGTTTCTGCCAGCTGCAATTCCGATATAACCATTAACGGGCGCTCTTTAAACTTGGTTACCAACAATCGAATAGACCACCGCCAACCTGTACTCACTTCCCGGCGCCATATCGATCACGTCATCGCCGGCATTGGTCGTTTCAACACAGATAAACCGCAGGTAATCATCATCCTGGAGGTCGCCCATTTTCTTCGCGATTTCATCCCAGGGGTTCCATACCACCGCTGTTTTATTGCCTTCCGATTGAATAAGAATCTTGCGCCCCAGCGCCGGATCCTGGATCGCCAGCGACGACTTCACTTCCTTGTAAACTCGATCCACTTCCTTACTGACTGTCACCGCACCGGTCTGAACTTTCTCTTTCCACTCATCCGCTTTATCAAGATAGGGGCAGTTTTCCAGACCGGAGACCGCTACCTGGTGAATATCGCCAATCGCGAAATAGGTATGGAACGCCTGCGTCAGAGGAAAGGCATTTTGACCATGGTTCTTGGTGATCAAAGCTAGCGACAAGCTGTCACCCACGATAATTTCCAGCGCCAGATCGAACTCATACGACCATATGGCGCGCGAATCGCCTGTATCCATCATGCCCAGCACGACCCGCACATCGCCTTCCGCGGTCAGCTCGGCACCCGAAACCTGCCACAGCCGATTGCGCACAAAACCATGCGCGCCGCGTCCCTTACCCTCGGGATCGTCACCGAACCAGGGCCAGCATACCGGCACGCCGCCCTTGATCGCCTTGCCTTCCTGGTAATAGGCGGCCTCGCTGACAAACAACAGGTCGTCCTGACCCTCGGGCCGATAGGACAAGACCTGCCCGCCATAAACAGATATCAGCGCGTTCGCTTTCTGGGTATCAATCGCTATCATCGGCAATCCACCCTTGCCTTCAACAAAGGTCAAACTGCCCTTAATGCCATATTCCTGATTCAATTGCTCAATGTTCATCATGTAATAAATACTCCAGACAATCCCATGCAACCTGCCTTGCGTCCGGCTCGGGCGGCTCCGGCGCCGGACGCGATAATAACGCTTCTATTGCCTCGACAACATCACCCGACTCAAGCCGTTGCTTACCGACCCCGGCGCAACGTCCATGCGCGTTCAACCATGCGCTGAAAGGCCGGTCCTCCGGCCAGTCCGGCCGTTCAATATAGAGCAAGGATGTACCGTTCACGGCGCATTCGCTCACCAGGCCGTAGCCGATCTTACCCAGCACCAGGTCGACACTGGCAATCAAATTCGAAAAGGTCATGCCGGTTGACTCAATAGTCGAAACATCCGGCCGCGAAATATTCCAGCTTGCGGGAATGAGCCAGTGAATTTCTGCCCGTTCGGGCCATTCATCCAACGGCAGGCGCGTGGCCACGCCACCCAACCCTACCAACACCAGCCTGCGGCTCTCATCAAGCCCCAGCATGCGGCGTAAACCCACCCGATTCTGTTGTGCCTTGTTGACCAGCAACGCCGTCTGTTTCTGGTTGCGTATTTCCGGCATATCCCAGACCGGCGGCGTGGTGAGAAACACGTCTGCCTGATGATAGGCCGCCAGGATCTGCGAAACGATTTTCCCTGACTCCGGCATGTCCGAAAAATAATGCTGATACACGCTTCCCCAGTTAAGACAACAGAGCGCGACCGCCGGAATATCCAGCTCGCGCGCGGCGGCCAACGGCGTATAGGCAATATCCGACAGCACGGCATCCGGTTTCAGCGCCGCCAGTTGTGTTTTTTCATCCTGCACCGGTTTCGGCCACTGCGCATGCCATTGCCGGTAAGCCTCTCGCGAAGCGGGCAGATCAATCTCGATGCCCGATCGCATCACCAGCCCGATGTCCGTTTGTCGATTGATCAACTCGTATTCAATCGCAAGACGCGACGCCAGAAATTCCGGACTCACCTGCGAAACAATGGTGACATCCAGGTCATCCCGGATATCGGCCATGGCATTCAGTGCGGCGCAGCTTTGCGCGGCATGCCCGAAACCATGCGCGGAGATATAAACAACAAGATGCATCAGCCGGTATGTTGCTCGAGTGGATAACGCTCCATCAGGTAACCGAGACAATCCTGACGAATAATGGTCTCATTCAGGGTGAACATGGAAGGCATCAAAGGTTTAAGCGTGCGCAACTCGCCATCCTCGAGTTTGAAATACTGATCGCCGATATCGCGCCCACGTTCATCCCATGCCTGCAGCCGCGCCGCTGCATGACGCGAGTACCCCAGCACACTCCCCACCGGCAGCTCCATGAAATTGAGATGATCCAGGTCGTCCTGGAACAGGATGTCGCACCCGGTTTCATTGAACCCGAAACTTAATTCTTCCGGCACTTTGATAATGGCAATGGTATGAAACAGATCCACATCCTGGCTCGCGATCGGATGTTCAGGCAACTCGGATAAATGCAGCGCTGCATCAACAAAAGCTGCCGCATGCTCCACGCCATGCGGCAAGCCCGGTTTGCCGCTTTCCACGGTAACGGAAGGACATAGATGCGCCATCGCCATCGAGGCTACACCCTGGGGACGAGTGAAATAGACAACCGTTCGCGAAAACAACCGTGCCAGATGCAGAAAGGCATTACCGGTACTGTTGACACAGGCATAATGCGGATTGATGCCGGTGTTGTTATGGATATCGATGGCGGCAAACACCTTGCGCTCCCGCATCTCATCGACCACCTGCTGCATCATGGCATGTTCCGGCAAACCGGCATTGGGCGCACCCGGCCAGACACGATTGTAATCCGGCTGACCTTCAAGACGCCGCATCCCCTCGCACGCCGCCGCGACATTACCGATAAACAGCGAAAGCGAACGCGGCAATTCCTGGTCCGCATACTTGTTCATTATTTCGCGTATGGCGTAAAAACCCGTGTCTTCATTGCCATGCAACAACACCGATACAAACAAGGGCTCCTCGCGCCGCCCTGTAAGATGAATCAGCGTCGGACCGCCCAGCAGATCCTGCAGCTCCGCCGCATCGGCGGTCAGCAGGCACTGGGGAAGATCATTCAATATTCGCAACACGCCCTACAAACCCCACTCATGCACTGGCACTTCACGTTGTTGATTCAGGTAATAGGTCTCGGTCAGACCGGCCCAGTCCTGACCGTGCTTGGCTACCCAGGCGCGCTGCCAGGCCGCACCGTTACACTGGCAGGCAACGCGCTGACGAATCACGTCAAGATAGCGCGCGCTATCGGCCGCATTGATCGCCAACGCTTCCAGACCACGCTCCGCCATGGGCAACAGCTTATGCAATATTAACTGCTGCACACTTCCTTTCTTTTCATCCAGCCATTGCACCTGGGCATCAAGCCCCTTTTGCGCCGCACGGTAGAAATTATCCCGTGCCACGCTGAATGGAATCTGCATCTCGGCGGGCACTTCGCGCTCCATCATGAATTGCATGACGCCAAAATAGAACACGGCATTGGCGACGGTATCCAGCAAGGTCGGACCGCTCGGCACTACCCGATGCTCGATACGGATATGCGGCGTGCCATCGTTATCGAAATCAATCAGTGGCCGGTTCCAGCGCCAGATAGTGCCATTATGCAGGCGCAGGTGCGCCAGCCGCTCTTCCGGCTCATCCAGCAACATGGGCAACAGCACCGGGAAATGTTCCAGGTTTTCACTGAAACATTCATACAGGCTTTCGCGCGCGTAGCCAGTGCCAAAACTCACCCGGTGCACCGGCCCATGCGCCGCACCCGCAATACCGCCCACCTCGACCGATTGCTCGAACAGCGGGATACGCGTTTCATCCCATAAATCACGCCCGAACAGATAGGGGGAATTGGCGCTCAGCGCAACCATTGGCGCGGACAGAATTTGCGCCAGGTTATAGGCGCGCACCGCGCGCTTCATATTCACCTTGAGATGGATCTGGAACGAGGTGGTCGCCGCTTCCATCATGACATCTTCATGTTCGGATTTGAGATGATCGACACCCTGTATATCCAGTCGCAGCGGGTTACCCTCGCGATGCAACAGGACCTGTTCATTCAAGGCCCGGTAGCGGCGCAGATTGGACATATTGGCTTCCACCAGCTCATGCGCGGAAACCGTGGGCAGTATCCCGGCCATCAATAGCCGCAGCCCCATACCTTGCGCGGTTTGCTGACATTCGCGCCAGGTAGCGCTTAAATCCTCATGCAAGCGACTGAAGGCATTGCCATGCAACGGCTGCGGCGCGCCGTTCAACTCCACGTTGAACAATGCCAGTTCCGGCACCACCAGCGGATTGTTGAGTTTTCCCAGGAAGGCCTCGTTGGCGGGCGCGGGTTTGGCATCGGCATCGATCAACCAGGCTTCAAGCTCGAAGCCACCGACCTTGTCGTTGGTGGAAAACCGGTTCTGATCAAACCAGTGTTTCAGCACGGCGCTTTCATTCAGCAACCGGCGCCGGTTCTCGGCGAAATCCGCCTCGCTAAAGGCCGTCGAGGTAATTTCCTGCCCCATGCCTATAATTGCTCCCGGCGTTGTTGCATCAGGAAACTGTCCAACTCGGCGAGGCGTTGCGGCGTACCGATATCAAACCAGCGGCCCTGAAACAATTCACCGCTGACATTGCCCTCGCGCATGGCGGCCCGCAGCAATGGCGCCAGCGGGAATGAACCCTCCGGACAATCCTTGAATAATGCCGGTTGATACACACCAATACCGCTAAAAGTGAAACAAGGCTCCCCGGATTCCAGAACCCTGCCTTCCGACAGCGCAAAATCACCTTCGTCATGATGCGGCGGGTTGGGCACCAGCACCAGGTGCGCCAGCTGTCGTTGTTGGGTAAGCAGCAGCTTGAAATCAATATCGGTCCAGACATCGCCATTCACGACCAGAAAGGCCGCGTCGCCCAACAGGGGCAAGGCATTGGCGATACCGCCACCTGTTTCCAGCGCGCCTTCCGGTTCCGGCGAATACTGAATCTGCGTATCGAATTGATCGCCATCGCCCAGCGCATCCACGATCTGCTGACCGAGATGCGCATGGTTGATCACAATACTGTCCACGCCCGCGCGCACCAATGCTTCGATGTGATACTGGATGAGTGGCTTGCCCGCCACCTTGAGCAAGGGCTTGGGCGTGTGATCGGTCAGCGGACGCATGCGCTCGCCACGCCCGGCGGCCAGGATCATGGCTTTCATGCCGCAGTGTCCCTGGCAATTCGACTCTTGAGCTGCGGCATAACACGCTCCTCGATCAAGGTGGCGAGCGGTGCCAGTGCCGGGTAAGCCGGGGCCACTTCCGTAATGTATCCAAGGGTACGCGGAATGTCAGCGAGATAACCCGGCTTGGCGTCGCGCACAAACAGGCGTGCAAAGATACCGGATGCTTTCAGGTGCCGTTGCACACCCATCAGATCAAACCAGCGCAGAAAGGTTGCTTCATCCGCCTGATCCGGTTGCAAGACACCGGATTGAATGGCCTGCTCGCGAAACCTCAATGCCCAGCCTTCGACCTGTTCCTTTGGCCAGCGGATATAACAGTCGCGCAGTAACGACACCAGATCGTAGGTAATGGGGCCAAACACGGCGTCCTGAAAATCCAGGATGCCGGGATTGTTTTCATCAAGCAGCATCAGGTTGCGCGAATGGTAATCGCGATGCACACACACCCGGGGTTGCGTCAGCGCCGACTCAGCCAGCAACCGATAGACCTCTTCCAGCATATCTTGCACGTCGTCCAGCGGCAGTTGCAGATACTGCCCGATCAGCCAATCGCTGAATAAGCGCATTTCACGCAATAACAGCGCCTGATCGTAAGATGGCAGCGCCTCTTCACCGGGCCCACCACGCTGGATGCGATGCAGGGCCATGAGCGCATCGCCGTACAGCTGGTCGACACTGGAAGCGTTCAGGGCATTGAGATAAGTCTGGTTACCCAGATCGGAGAGCAACAGAAAACCACGCGCAACATCTTCTGCCAGCACTTGCGGCACATGCACATCGGCCTGGAGCAAGGCGCGTGCAACAGCGACAAAAGGCCGCACATCTTCCTGCGGCGGTGGCGCGTCCATGAGAATGTAACTGCGCTTGTCATGATGCACCCGGAAATAGCGGCGAAAACTGGCATCGGCGGAAGCGGGCGCCAGCTGAATATTCTCGTCATTGAGTTGTTCACTTGCCCAGTCGCGCAAGGCGGCGGCACGCTGATCCAATCGATTGCTCCTGCAGGAATTATTTCCGTCCATAGTCCCATTTCAGCCTGCAAAAGAAAAGCCGCAGGCATGGCGAGGCCAGCGGATATGGGGTATGTTTCTTTTATGCGTCGGATCATGCAATGGTTGCTTTTGCTGGGAGTGATTCTGGGATTCACCGTACCGGCAACAGCAACCGAAAAAACAATCAACATCGCTACCGGGTTTTCACTGGGACCTTACGTGCTGCGCAGCGGTGGCGGCATCCTGAGTGACATCATCAAGGAAAGCCTGCTGTTCAGTGGCTACGAAGTCCGGTTTCATTACATGAGCAACGCGGATGCCATCGAGGCCTTCACTGCCAGGCAATTCGACGCCGTCACCGTGGTCAAACCAGGCATGGTCGACGGCTTCTATTCCGAACCGGTTCTCTCGTTTCTCAATAGCTTCATCACGCTGGCCGACAGCCCGCACGAAATTGCTTCCCTGGATGACCTGCACGACTTGCGCCTGGCCGCCTTCTCCAATGCCAGTGGTTTTCTGGGCGAACCTTTCCGGGCCGCAATCACGCACACCCGGGGTTACCAGGAAATATCCAACCAGGAGGAACAGGTCGCCGCCCTGTTCTCCGGCGATGTGGATGTGATCCTGGCGGATAAGAATATTTTCCGCTTTTTTCACCGTCGGTTGCTGTACAAAAATCTGCATGACCCGCAGTTCCATCAGAAGGTGCGTTTTCACTTCCAGTTCAACCCCACCTTCTACCATATCGGTTTTCAGGAACAGGCCCAGCAGATCGCGTTTGACCGTGGTTATCGGCGCCTGAAGGAGTCCGGCCGGATTGATGCCATCTATCGATACTATCTTGAGTTACTTGAAGAATATTAAGTTACAATACGCCACAAAATTACAGACACCCTCGGATAATCAATGTGAAGAACAAACTTGTCGCGGCCATTCTCGCTGCCCTGGGCATTCCCGGCGCCATGACCACCGCCACAGCGAGCGGCTGGGATTGCGTGCTCACCCCCGCCGGAGACTACCGCTGTCATGCGAGTGGCAGCACCCCCCGGCCTGAGACAATTTCACCCGCGCCCGCCGTCTCTTCACCCGCCCCACTCCCGATAGCGCCAGAACCCGCGCTCACTACCGAAACGCCACCGACACCGGCGCGCATTGCCCAGATCGACCCTGCCATGGCCGAGCCGAACAGGACCTGGCAACAGTGCGCACCCATCGGTGAACTCACGGCCGAACTGCCGCCTGCCGACCAGCAGGAAACCAATATCGCCGCCGACCAGGCGGATATTGAACAGAACGAGATTTATCATCTGCGCGGCAACGCGGTCATTGAGCGCGCGAGTGAACGCATAGCCGCCGACGAGATCCATTACAACCAGACCAGCGGCGATGTCGAGTTACAGGGCAACGTACTGATCGAAAAACCCGCCCTGACGGTGCGTGGCACCCAGGGGCAGGTCAACCTGGACTCTGATCAGGGCACGCTTGCCGAGGTCGACTACCGCCTGTTAAGCCGCCACGCGCGCGGCAATGCCACCATGTCCTACCAGGACAACGCCGACTACCGACGCTTTGAACAGGCCACCTACACCACCTGTAACGCGGATAACGAGGTCTGGCGACTGGATGCCAAAACGGTCGCCCTGGACCAGGCCGAGGGTGTCGGTGTCGCGCGTCATGCCAAGCTGCGCGTCCTGGACACGCCGGTGTTCTACACCCCCTACATCAGCTTTCCGATCGATGACCGGCGCAAATCCGGGATCCTGATCCCCACCTGGGGTCGTTCCGAAGACGAAGGCACCGACATCAGCGTCCCTTATTACTGGAACATCGCGCCCAACTATGACGCGACACTCACGCCGCGCTGGATCGAAGCGCGTGGCATGCAACTGGCTACCGAGTTCCGTTTCCTGCAGCCCAGACACAAGGGCCAGCTGGATCTGGAAGTCCTGCCCTCGGACGATCTGTTCAATGATGAAGACCGCATCCTGTTCGGGCTGGAACACGACTGGCGGCCGGCCGAACGTTTAACCACCAGCATCGAATTCCGCGATGTCTCCGATGCGGACTATTTTGAAGATCTGGGCAACAACCTGGGGGTCACTTCCGAAACCCATATCCGGCGCACGGGCGAAGTGCGCTACAGCGAACAAAGCTGGAACCTGCTGGGACGGGTACAGGACTTCCAGACGATTGACGACACCATACCCAGTTCCAGCCGCCCCTATAAACGCCTGCCGCAGATTGTCCACACGCTTAATCCGCTCTGGGATTATCATGGCATCGAACCGAGCATGACGACAGAGCTGGTGTATTTTGATCAGGATGACCGCGTGACGGGCTCGCGCCTGGATATGTATCCAAGACTGCGCCGCCCGTTCGGCACCTCCGGCTATTTCATTACGCCGGAACTCGGGTTGCGCGCCACGCATTACAGTCTCAATGACACTGCGGCAGGCGACCCTTCTTCCATCGATCGCGTGTTGCCGTTGTTCAGCCTGGACAGCGGCCTGTTCTTCGACCGGGGCATCCAGTTATTTGGCAATGACTATCTGAATACCCTGGAACCGCGCGCCTATTACCTGTACGTACCGGAAGAAGACCAGAGCGACATCCCGGACTTCGACACCAGCCTGCGCGGCCTGACCTATCAGGGCATGTTCAGCCCCAATCGCTTTTCCGGTGGAGACCGTATCGGCGATGCCAACCAGCTGACCCTGGCAGTATCCACCCGGTTGCTGGAACCGGCGACCGGCGTACAACGCGCGCGCTTCACCACCGGCCAGATCTTTTATTTCCGCGACCGGGAAGTCACTCTCGGCACGCTGACGCCCGAAACCGATAACAGCTCCGCCATGATCGCCCAGACGGAGCTGGTCATTAGCGACCAGCTGTCTTTCGATGCCGGGGTGGAATGGGATCCGTATGATGCCAAGACCAACCTGGGCAACTCCCGCATCAAGTACCAGCTGACGGACGAGGTGATTTTCAACCTGTCGCACCGCTACCGTCTCAATAAGTTGGAACAAACCGATCTTTCAGGTGTCTGGCAGATCAACCCTCGCTGGCAGCTGGCCGGTCGCTGGATCTATGCCCTGGACGAGAATTCCCTGCTGGAAGGGATCGCTGCGGTGCAGTATGAAAGCTGCTGCTGGGTGTTGCGTCTCGGCGCCAGCAGTTTTGTCAACGACAATAACACCGGCGACGAGCGCGACAATGCGATCATGCTGCAGTTTGAACTCAAGGGTCTGACCGAATTCGGCGACCCCATCAGCAGCATGCTGGAAGATGGTATCCTTGGCTACCCGGAAAAACCCTACTGAACGATGAAATAGAATGATGATGCGACTGACCCTGGCCCTGATTGCCGCCCTGAGCTTTTTCAACTGCGCGCTGGCGCAGCCTCTTAATCGTATCGTTGCCGTGGTCAACGACGATGTCATTCTGGAAAGCGAGCTTATCCAGCGCACCCGGCTGGTGACCGAAAACCTGAGCGAACAGCAAACCAGGCTGCCGCCGGCACAGCAACTGGAACGCCAGGTGCTGGAGCGGATCATTGTCGAACGCCTGCAACTGCAGCTGGCCGACCAGAACAATATCCAGGTCGATGACGAAACCCTCAACGCCAGCCTGCGCCAGGTTGCGCAGCAGAACGGCATGACCCTCACGGAATTCCGCGAAGTGCTTGAGGCAGAGAATGGCGGCTATGCCGCGTTCCGCGACGATTTCCGCAACCAGATCCGCATCAACCGCCTGCGTCAGCAGATGGTGGGTAACCGCATCAACATCACCGAGCAGGAAGTGGACAACCTGCTCGCCAGCCAGACTGCCTTTGGCGATCAGGGCCTCACCTACCGTCTGGGGCACATCCTGGTTGCCACGCCGGAAGCCGCCTCGCCCGAGGAAATTCAGGCCGCCAGCCGCAAGGTACAAACCCTGCTTGAGCGGCTGCAACAGGGCGCCGATTTCGCCCAAACCGCCGTGGCCGAATCCGACGGCCAGAACGCGCTGCAGGGTGGCGATCTCGGCTGGCGCTCCGCGGCCCAGCTGCCAAGCCTGTTCGCGGAACCCATTCGCAATATGAAAGCTGGTGAAGTTTCCGAACCGATTCGCAGCCCAAGCGGGTTCCACATTATCAAGCTGTTTGAAATCAAGGGCGACGAACGCCGCATCGTCAAACAGACGCATGCGCGTCATATTCTGATTACCCCCGACCAGCTGATCAGCAATGCCGGGGCGCTGGAGCGTCTGCTGCAACTGAAAAACCGTATCGAGGGCGGTGAAGATTTCGCCACCCTGGCACGCTCGCATTCCCATGATAAGGTCTCCGCTTCCAAGGGCGGCGATCTGGGCTGGGTCAACCCGGGTGACCTGGTGCCCCCGTTCGAGGAGGCCATGGATAAATTATCCGTCAATCAACTGAGCGAGCCAGTGCGCAGCCAGTTTGGCTGGCACCTGATCCAGGTGCTGGAACGCCGCAGTCACGACTCCACCGCCGACTTTCAGCGTGCCCAGGCACGCGACCTGATCCGCAAACGCAAGACCGATGAAGAGTTGGAACTCTGGTTGCGCCGTCTGCGCGATGAAGCCTACGTGGAATACCGCATCGACTCATGACCGCCCCACTGGCCATCACGCCGGGAGAGCCCGCCGGTATCGGGCCTGATCTCTGCGTGATGCTGGCGCAGGAAGCCAGCGATATCCCCTGGGTTGCAGTCGCCGATCCTGCCCTGCTGCAACAGCGGGCCGCCGAATTGCAACTGCCGCTCGCGATCAGCGACAACCCGCAGGCGTTTGCCAAGCGCGCGCCCGGCACTCTTAATGTTGTACCAGTGCCGCTGGCGACTCCCGTGACCAGCGGTCACTTGAATCCCGATAACGCAACTTATGTATTGCAGTGCCTGGACCGGGCCATCGACGGTTGCCTGCAACAGGAATTCGCTGGCCTCGTCACCGGCCCGGTACACAAGGGCGTGATCAACGACGCCGGCATCCCTTTCACCGGGCACACCGAATATCTCGCCAAACGCACCCACACCGATCAGGTAGTGATGATGCTGGCTACCGAGGGACTGCGCGTCGCACTGGCAACGACACACCTTCCGTTAAAGGCCGTGGCCGACGCGATCACGACAGACCATCTGCGCACCATCATTCGCATCCTGCATCAGGACCTGCAACAACGCTTTCATATCGGCACACCGCACATCCTGGTGTGCGGCCTGAATCCCCATGCCGGTGAAGGCGGGCATCTTGGCGATGAAGAGGTTCGGGTGATTGCGCCGGTACTGGAACAACTGCGCGGGGAAGGCATGCACCTGTCCGGCCCGCTACCCGCCGATACACTGTTCAATGAAAAATACCTTGCACACGCGGACGCTGTGCTCGCCATGTATCACGACCAGGGTCTGCCAGTACTGAAATACAAGGGTTTCGGCCGCGCCTTGAACATCACGCTGGGGCTGCCCATGATCCGTACCTCGGTCGATCACGGCACGGCGCTTGACCTGGCGGGCACGGGAAAGGTGGATACCGGCAGCCTGAAAACCGCGCTGCAAACCGCCTGGGAGATGGCCAATGGGTCATGATTCACACAGCCCACCGCACCGGGCACGCAAGCGCTTCGGGCAGAATTTTCTGCACGACCCCGGCATCATCGGTCGTATCATCGCGAGCATTAATCCCAAACCCGGCGATAACCTGATCGAAATTGGTCCGGGACAGGGCGCGATCACTTTTCCGTTACTAAACCTCTGCCAGGCGATGCAGGTGGTCGAACTGGATCGCGACCTGATTGCGATACTGAACGAAACCAAACCCGCGGATACGACATTAACCATTCACAACCAGGATGCGCTGAAAACCGACTTCTGCCAGCTCGCGGGCGAACGGCCCGCGCGCGTGATCGGCAACCTGCCCTACAACATTTCAACGCCGCTGTTGTTTCATTTGCTGACACAGGCACAATGCATTGAAGACATGCATTTCATGCTGCAGAAAGAAGTGGTCGACCGCATGGCCGCCGGACCGGGCGACAATAACTATGGCCGACTGTCGGTGATGCTGCAGTATCACTGCGACGTAGAATCGCTTTTCACTATCGGCCCAGGCGCATTCAACCCTGCACCCAAGGTGGATTCGGCCTTCGTGCGACTGATACCGCATGCGCAGCCGCCGGTCACCATTAACAGTTACCGCAATTTTGAAGCCCTGGTAAAACAGGCCTTTTCCCAGCGCCGCAAAACCCTGCGCAACAATCTCAAACCCTTGCTTAGCGGAGATCAGATCGCGGCACTGGACATCGACCCCGGGATTCGCGCGGAACAGCTCAGCCTGGCGCAATTTGCGCGCCTCGCAAATCAATTGCCATTACAGGGTTAAATGATTCGGCGCGGCTGCCGTATACTGGGGTAGCACGAGAGGAAACTATTGTTATGGCAAAACCAGCAAAGAAAAAATCCAAGACCACTGACATCATCATCATGGTGATTGGCATCAGTATTATTGTCGCAATCTTTGCCGCAGCCGTGATGTTTGCGCCTGACAGCCCCTTCTCCGACACCGAGTTCGTCAAGGATGTCAGCCGCAAACACGCCTATTGAACGATCGTGTTACCAGCGATGCTGCAGTCTGAAATAAACCCCGGGCCGCGGATCAGCCCACAAGTCTTCTGAAGCCAGTCCCACCTGCGTCTGTATTTCAGCCGCGGGCTTCCAGCCCACGCGAAACACAGTGTCTTGCGAACGCCGGTCATCATGCAGCGCCAATCCCTGTTCACTGAAATAAGCGCCGACGGCCGGATGCTGTAACGCATCTTCCGCCCATTGCAGCTGCACTCCCTGCAGCACCGACTTGACTGGCACCAGCGCTAGCTGCGCGCCACGCTGGGACCATGACACGGTCGTTTCAGTTTCCTCGGCGACTGCCGTGCCAGTCAATCCAATACCCAGGCATACCAGCAAGCTAATCGGCCGTAACAATTCAGGTATGGAATAACGCATCGTTCACACCTCTACTATCAACACAACCATCCGTTGGATAAAAGAGTTGCAAGGCGCAGGCCAATCCCGTGACTGCAGTAACAGTGTTTCAATTTGCCTGAAAAATTACTGCGACCTGCTGCACAATTTTGTTTAGATACGTGAATTCAAGCTGTTAGCGCTTTCATCAGCGTGGACTTTATGCCACACTCGCTGCCATGTTGTTACCCAGGACCAACAGCTGTCGTGAATGAACAACAACACAAGTCGATTACCGTCTTCGACAGCAATCCCGCACTCTGCCAGGGCTGCGCCGAACTGATCCGGCAACAGGCCGAAGCGGCAATCGCCGGCCGCAAGGCGTTTCATCTTGCCCTGTCCGGCGGCTCAACGCCCAAGGCATTGCACAAGGTTCTCGCCGACTCGCCCTTCCGGGAGCAACTGGACTGGTCCCGCATACACATCTGGTTTGGCGATGAACGTTCCGTGCCGCACGACCACCCGGACTCCAATTACCTGATGGCGAAACAAACCCTGCTGGAGCATGTCGATATTCCCGCAGCCAATATTCACCCCATGGCGCCCTTACCTGATCGCATGCCGCAAGCTGCCGAAGACTATCAGCAGACGCTTGCACGGCAGCTGGAAATTCACCATGGCTTTCCGGTCTTTGACCTGGTATTGCTCGGGCTGGGTCCCGATGGCCATACCGCCTCGTTGTTTCCCGGCACCACGGCATTAACCGAGACTTCCGCCTGGGTTACCCCCGTCTATGTCGACAAGCTGTCCAGCTGGCGGCTGACCTTGACCTATCCCGTTCTGGAAAACGCGCGCCAGCTGGTCTTCCTGGTATCGGGCAAGGATAAAGCCCCCGTCATCAACCAACTCTTCAGCGCGTCAACCGACCTGCCCGCCGCCCGGTTGCAATACCGCGACAATACCCGCTGGTTACTGGATGAAGCGGCCGCGCAAGGACTGCCCGGCTAAGGATTACCGCAAAATCCCTCCTGAATTCCGCCCAATGGCGCCACCGAATCCGTTACAATTGCCGCATCGCGAACACAGCCCAGACGAGACACATGAGTTCCACAACGCCCTACACCATTGATATTCAGGTCAAAACCACCTACATCGACGAACAGTCCGCCCCCGACCAGGATCGTTATGTATTTGCCTACACCATCACCATCCACAATGCCGGTTCGGTGCCCGCCAAGCTGCTGACCCGGCACTGGGTCATCACCGACAGCAATGGCAAGGTGCAGGAAGTGCGCGGCGACGGCGTGGTGGGCGAACAACCGCATCTGCAGCCGGGCGAGTCCTTCGAATATACCAGCGGTACCATCCTGGAAACGGCGGTAGGCAGCATGCAGGGCAGCTACCAGATGATTGCCGATGACGGCGTGCAGTTCGATGCACCGATAGCCCCCTTCACACTCTCTATCCCGCGCACGCTGCATTAATCCGTGGCCACCTACGCGATTGGCGACATCCAGGGTTGTTTCGACGACTTCCAGCGCCTGCTGCAAAAACTGGATTATTCACCCTCGCGCGACCGGCTGTGGATCGCCGGCGACCTGGTTAACCGCGGCCCCAGGTCTCTCGATACGCTGCGGTTCATCAAGAATCTCGGCGCGGAGGCCATCTGCGTGCTGGGCAATCATGACCTGCACATGCTTTCCGCCTACTACAATCCCGCCTCGCACCATCGCAAGGACACCATCATGCAGATCGTCCAGGCGGATGATCGCGAGGAACTGATTGACTGGGTATGCGAGCAACCGCTGATTCATCGCGATACGCAACTTGGCTTTACCATGATCCACGCCGGGCTGGTGCCTGAATGGACGATTGAAAAAGCGCTGAGCTGCGCGGCGGAAATGCACGCTGTCTTGCGCTCGCACCACCTGTACGATTTTCTCGACGTCATGTACGGCAACCAGCCGGATCAATGGTCAGACAAGCTTGAAGGCCACGACCGGTTGCGCTGTATCACCAACATCTTTTCGCGACTGCGCTTCTGCACCGCGGACGGCAGGATGGCACTGAAGGAAAAAGGCCCGCCGGGTTCTCAACCGCCCGGCTACCATCCCTGGTTTGACATCAAGGAGCGCAAGTCCAAAGACGAACGCATTGTCTTTGGCCACTGGTCTACGCTGGGCGATTACCCAACACACAATGTTTATCCACTGGATACCGGTTGCTTGTGGGGAGGCAGATTAACAGCGTTACGCCTTGCCGAGCACCCTGAGTGGATACAGGTGGAATGCCAGGGTGAGCGCAATCCCACCGAGTTTTAAGCCGGCCGCGGCAGACTCAGCCGCCAAACCAGAACGACAGATCCTTGTTGATAAATTCTTCTACCGGCATGTAATGCGAACCATCGCAGGAAAAGTTCATCCCCACCATGCCGTTCATGATATTGAGCGACCCCGAGCGCAGGTAAACAGTGTCATCGGCATAGCGCAGTTCTTTCATGTAACCAAGGGCGACCTGCAGCTGCTCGGCATCGACCGTCGCGTTTTCGGGATATGACTGCCGGGGATACACCAGGCATAGCGCCGGATTGATAATTTCATCAATACTGTGCAGATGATAATTATAGGGGTCACGGTGTTCCCAGAATGTTGCGCGTGAACTGGAAAAATGCAGCTTGGCATGAAACACGCCGTGCTCGGTCATCATCTTGGCAAGCATGGGTATGACACGATCAATATTCTTATCCAGTGCACTATTGCTGCGCCGCTGCGCAAAAAGTGTGCTACGAATGGCGGGGTCGCCTTTGTACTGCTCCCAATCGGGACGAGATGCGGGACTTCCGTCTTCCAGCGATAACGCCTGCAATTCAAAGTCCGCTACCAGAAAGCCCAGCAAATTCGCGCCGTGCCGAATCGCGTGCACTGCGGAGATGCAGGGTTCCAGGCTGCGCTGACTTAAATAGGGACTCGACAACATGAACCCCTGGTAAGGAAGGGTTCCCTGAAGATAGGGGCGACTCGCGAGGTTTTGTCCTCGCCAACGTTGTTCAACTATACGTTGCCCCACATTGGATGATTGCTGGATACCCTCAGCATCCAGCACGTAAATCAGGCTGCATTCCGGCAGATTGGATACGCCCTGCTGCAAACAGGCATCCAGATTGTCAGGCGCGCCCCAATGCTGACCACAACGATCCGCCTGCAAGGCCAGCGGCTGTTTAACTCGTTCCGCCAGGAAGGCTTTCTTGCGCGATATGGCTTCATTAAACCAGCTCATGGATGTTCGTTGCTCCATGCTCGAAAAATCGAGAACAGTTTTGCAACATGCATACCAATCGCACCCGCCGGTTTCTAACCCTTGCGCACTTCGCGCCTTTTAGGGAGACGCCTGCTCTACAGGCATGACGGTCAAGCGTGCTTCGCTATCCCCTACGGTCTGACACCAGGCACCGGTATCGATAAACCAGACATTGCCGAGCGAGGCGGGTTGCCAGTCGTGCGTAATCGAATGACCGCAGAATATTCGCCAGATGCCGTCCACGCCTGACGCATCCTGCTGGGTATAGCGGCTACGCCCCCACAGCGCTGTCTGCTGGCAGACATGATCCGTGGCCACCTGTTCGACAAAGGTCGGCCAGTCCATGCCTTCCGGCACATCGGCATGCACCAGCCCGACGGTGCCAGCCAGGGTTTCAATCTCGATAACGTAGGGCAATTGCGCAAAATGGCGCGACAGGGCCTTGCGTGTCGCCGGGTGCGTGGACAGCCACCACTGACCGCCGTTGACCTCGATCCAGTTTTCATCCGGCTTGGCGTCGATAACAAACTGATCATGGTTGCCGCGCACCGCATGAAACCAGGGACGCCTGACGAATTCGAGGGCGCGCCGGGAATCGGTGCCGCGATCGACCAGGTCGCCGACCGAGAACAAGCGATCCTTGCGGGGATTGAAGTTCAGATCGGACAGCGCCCCATCGAGCAGCGAGTACATACCATGAATGTCCCCCACGACATAATCCCTGCCCCGGGTGTTACGCGCATAGCGTTCAATAACAGCCAATCGACCCTCCAGACACCTTTAAGGTCTTCGAGTATACGGGCTTATCAGATGTGATACAGGGAGGCGTCCACCACGGGATCGTTGATGACCAGTTCCCGGGTCGACGGACGGACCATAAAATTGTTGTGATGCAGGTCCAGGTTGGCACTATAAGTATCAATAAAATCAGCGAGTTGGACAAGTGCACGACGGAAACTGCGCGGATAGTCGGGATGCCGGGACGCATAGCGGATGGCCTCGGCGTCGGCGGTCGGCTCGGGATAATAACGCTCGTCGTAGGGCGTCACTTCCTCGATCCGGTTGAGCAGTTGCGTGATGGGCTGGTACAGCGAAGGATAGACTTTCAGGGGTTTCAGGCGTTCCATCTCGATCAGGTACAGGTACAGCTGCTGCTCCTGTTTACCGATGATCCCGTAACGGGTATGCGCTTTGGGGAAGTGCGGGTTGCGGGAAATCTTTTCACTGGAGAGCAAGGCATAGCTGAGCGGATCGAGGGTCAGCTTGGCAACGGAACGGTGCTTGTCGAACACAGCACTGAACACACCGCGCCCCATCAGTGGCTTGTTTCGGATACAGGGATGCTGACGCGCCTGGCGCACGCCCATTTTCCTCATATCCAGCAAAACATGTTTTGTCGTCATACTGTATATTCACACAGTAGTTAATTCATATAAGCGAAAAAATATCACTTTATATCGGCTTTGAAAAGCCGTTTTTAAGCGGCACAATTTCGGGGCACGCAAGACGACCGGCAGCCGTCAGTTTTTGCTGCGCTCAAGGATCACAAAGCGGTAGGGGTAGCGGTTGTTTTCGTCGGGATCATGCGCCTCAACCGAGACTTCGCACCACTCCTCGGATGGCCATTGCGGGAACCAGGCATCGCCTTCGAAGGCATGATCGATCAGGGTCAGATAGAGACGATCCGCGCGCGGCAGCAGCTGCTCATAGAAATTGGCCCCGCCAATCACCATCACTTCCTCATGATGAGACGCATATTCCAGCGCCTCTTCGATGGAGAACACAACCTTGCAGCCATCGGCGGCAAAGCCCGGGTTTCGCGTTATCACGATATTCTCTCGACCGGGCAGCGGCCGGCCAATGGATTCAAAGGTCTTGCGGCCCATCAACACCGGCTTGCCGAGGGTCATTGCCTTGAAGTGTTTCAGGTCCGCGGGCAACCGCCATGGCAGCGCGTTATCCTTGCCGATCAGGCGATTCCGATCCATCGCCGCAATCAGTGAGAGCTTCATTCAGACCGCCACCGGGGCCTTGATGTGCGGATGGCACTCGTAACCGACCAGCTCGAAATCCTCGAAGGTAAAGGCCAACAGGTCTTTCACCTCGGGATTGATCTTCATGGTCGGCAGCGGATAGGGCTCGCGGGAGAGTTGCAGATCGGTCTGTTCCAGGTGATTCAGGTACAGGTGCGCATCGCCCAGCGTGTGCACGAAATCCCCCGGCTCCAGATCGCACACCTGCGCCAGCATCATGGTGAGCAGTGCATAAGAGGCGATATTGAACGGTACACCGAGGAAAATATCGGCGCTGCGCTGATACAGCTGACAGGACAGCTTGCCGTCGGCAACGTAGAACTGGAAGAAAGCATGACAGGGCGGCAACGCCATCCTGTCGATCTCGCCGACGTTCCAGGCGCTGACAATCAGGCGTCGCGAGTCGGGATTATTTTTGATCTGCTCGATGACCTGAGTGATCTGGTCGATATGACGTCCGTCCGCCGCCGGCCAGGAACGCCATTGCGAACCGTAAACCGGCCCGAGGTTGCCGTTCTCGTCGGCCCACTCGTCCCAGATAGAGACGCCATTGTCTTTCAGATACTGGATATTGGTGTCGCCCTTCAGGAACCAGAGCAGCTCATGGATGATTGAACGCAGGTGCAGCTTCTTGGTAGTGACACAGGGAAAACCTTCCGCAAGATTGAAACGCATCTGGTAACCGAACACGCTGAGCGTACCGGTGCCGGTACGGTCTTCCTTTTTCACGCCGTGATCGCGCACATGGCGCATCAAATCCAGGTACTGTTTCACGCTTGCCCCGCTTTGCTGTTCGTTCGATAGGCCCACACTATAAAGCCTGTGCCGATAATTATCATCGGGCTGGACAGCAACTGCCCCATGGTGAACCAGTCGAACGCGAGATAACCGATATGCGCATCCGGCAGGCGTACAAATTCCACCAGAAACCGGAAGCTGCCGTAACCCAGCAGGAACAGTCCCGAGGCCGCCATCATCGGGCGCGGCTTGCGCGAGAAAAACCACAACAGCAGAAACAGCACCACGCCTTCCAGAAAGGCCTCGTACAGCATGGACGGATGCCGCGGCGCGGAGTAACCAACGATTTCACCCTGGCAGTATTCCGGAAACCGGTAGCAGGGCAGCTGCATCGCCCAGGCGACATCCGACGCCCTGCCCCAGAGTTCACCGTTGATAAAGTTGCCGATCCGACCGGCCAGCAGGCCGATCGGTACCAGTGGCGCGACAAAGTCGCCCACCTGAAAATAATGCCGTTGTGTGTGCCGCGCGTAGAGTCCAATCGCGATCAGCACGCCGATCAAGCCACCGTGGAACGACATGCCCCCCTGCCAGATACGCAGCAGTAGCGAAGGGTCGTTAATAAAGGCGTCCAGGTTGTAGAAAAAGACGTAACCCAGACGACCGCCGATAATAACGCCGAGCGCGGCATAAAAAATCAGGTCACCAATTTCTTCCGGCCGCCAGCCTGAATCAGGCCGAGCAGCACGTACTTTCCCCAGCCACCAGGCCGCGATAAAGCCGATCAGGTACATCATGCCGTACCAGTGAACGGCATAGTCGTCACCGAAGCGGATAATAGCGGGATCAATGTTGGGGTAAGTCAGCATGGAATCAATAAACCCGACAATACAGCGCCTTCAAATATTCCGTCTCCGGCATCGCGGCATGCACCGGGTGATCCACCGACTGGCCGCCGCGTTCCAGAATCTGCAACTGCTTTTTCGCCTGGTAGGCGCCCTTGGCAATGGCGCGCTGAAAAGCCTGCGCCTCCATGTGAAACGAACAGGACGCGGTAATCAGAACAGCATCATCGGCAAGCAACTGCATTGCCTGATGATTCAATCGCTGATAGGCCTCGCTGCCCTTGTCGAAATCTTTCTTGCGCTTCACGAAGGCGGGCGGATCCGCGATGATGACATCGAATTGTTGTTCATCCGCCCTGAGTTGTTTCAGGACTTCAAACACATCGCCGCAAAGGGTATCAAGCTTGCCATCCACGCCGTTCATTTGAGCATTCGCCACAACCTGTTGCACGGCATCCGCTGAAACGTCCACGCAGGTAACCCTGGCCGCGCCCGCCACGGCGGCACGAATTCCCCAGCCCCCGACATAGCTGAACAGATCCAGCACGCGCTTGCCCGCTACATAACGCAGCATCCTTGAACGATTATCCGCCTGGTCGAAAAACCAGCCGGTTTTCTGACCTTCTGTCAGGCTGACCTCAAAGCGCGACTCCTGTTCCCGCACTTCAACCCGATCGGGTACAGCGCCCTGAACGTCGATATATGTCTCCAGCCCTTCCAGCAAACGCATCGAGCTGTCATTGCGCAGCACGATTCCTTTGGGCGAAAACAGCGCATCCAGAACGGAAAGAATCGTATCCTTCTGCGCCTCCATTCCCGCCGTCGTGATCTGCACACTAAAGACATCGTTGTAACGGTCAATCACCAGACCGGGCAGCGCGTCACTCTCGCCAAATACCAGCCGATAATAAGGTGCCGCATACAATGATTCACGAATAACCAGCGCGCGCCTGATACGCTGCTCGATTAACGATGCATCGAAAATGCTTTTTGCACTGCGGCTCAGCACTCGCGCAGCAATCAGCGATTGTGGATTGGCATAACCCATCGCCAGCGGCCGTTCATTGCTGGCCTGAATAATCACCGGCTGTCCCGGCGCAAGACCCTTGAGCGGTGTTTTGGCCGTATCGATTTCATTGCTGTAGACCCAAAGGTGACCGGCACGCAAACGCCGCTCTTCACGTTTCTTTAACTGCAATACCGGGTATGTGTTGTTATCGGCCGTAGTCATCACTTATTCTGTTTCGCCTTCTGCTGCTTGCGTTTTACCCTGGGTTTTCGTTTCTTTTTGGGGAGAGCCTGTAAAAAATCGTGCGCCCGCCAAAGACCAAGCTCATGCTCCCGACCCCGGTAATGCTGCTCATAAAGCGCGCCCTGTCCCAGGTTTGGCCAGGCACTGCGGTAAACGACCAGGTAAGCATCCGAATGAGCTTTAGCCCAGTCAACCACCCCGGGTGCAGGCACGTTCAACTCCACCAGCGGTGTTAACAAGCGCCCCAGGAAATTGTACTGCGCATGGTACTCGCCCACATTGGCCACCGGCTGGTCGGCCTGCTGCAAGCGCGCAATTCGTTGACTGATGGGGGTGAGATCATACCGGCTTGCACTGTGCTGCATCAACGCCAGTTGCACGCCAAGCACAACAAGGGCAGTGGCGATCGCCAGGCGTTTCAGCTGAACGGACAAGGCCGCCGGACCCGGAATCAGAAAAACCAGTCCCGCCAGACACAGACCCGCGCCCCAGTAACTTTCAATCTCGGCCAGCCAGGGCGCCGCGTCTTCCGGTAACCACCAGTGCAGGCTGAACAGCAGCACGCCACTTAAAAAACAGATCAGGCCCGCCAGCCACGCGCGGGTGGGCGCGAATGTCACACGACTAAGGCCCACAGCCACGAGCAGCACCATGGCCGGCAACAACGGCAACAGGTATTTCAGCTGCTTACCGCTAACCAGGCTGAAACCCACCAGCACCGGCAGCAACCACAACAACAGGAATTGCTCGGGAGACTCACGCCTGAACCCGGCGCGCACCGATCGCCACACACCTGGCCAGGCAACCCAGGGCAACAACAGCAAAGGCAACATCGGCAAGTACCACCACCAGGGTTCGGCATGGGCAAACGACTCCGTCACGCGTCCCGCGGTCTGACCCCAGAAAATGGCCTGGCGATAAGCCTCTCCCCCCGCGATCCCCGCCGGTATCGCCCAGGCAAGACCAATAGCCGCACCGAGCAACAGCGACAACAGCACCTGACCATACCAGCACCAGCGGCACAGGCCCGGTTTCAGCCACAAGGGCGCAAGCAAGGCGACCGGCAGCACGTGTAAAAGAATCACCGGCCCCTTGGCCAGGATACCTATCCCGATCGCCAGGCCCGGTAAAACGGAGAAACGCCGGGTTTGCGCCATCTGCCACCAGCCCAGCATTGCCAGCAACGTGGCCAGCACCAGCAACAGGTCGAACTGCACGAGCGTGGCAAAGGCCAGCCAGAAACCGCTGGCAAACAACAACCAGCTTGCATGCTTTCCCACCTCTATTCGATCGGGCCAGAGTCGCAGCGCCAGCAGGCGTACCAGGGGAATACAGAGCAAGGCAAGCAATGGTGCAATCAGGCGTGGCCACCATTCGTTAACACCGAATACCGCCCAGCCAGCCTGTATCAGCCAGAACAGTAATGGCGGTTTGTGCGCATAGGGTTCGCCATTCTTGAAGGGCACCAGGAAATCATCGCGCAACCACATTTCCCAGGCGACGCTGAGATAGCGGGTTTCATCAACCGGCAACAGGGGACGAACAGCGAGAGAGACAATGACAACCAGCAGCCACAACAGAGCCAGTTGCAGAAAAGACCGGTCAAGAAGCGGTTTCACTCAACCACTCGTGTGCCCGATAGCGATGATAGAGATAGATACCCAATGCGGCAGACAGGACAAACAACACAACCCCGACTGAGATGCGCACTCCCGGCTCAATAGCGATGCCGCTGCCAATCAGCGCAAAAATCAGCATTTGCGGGATATAGCCCAGGCCGGATCCGGCGAAAAATGCCAGCGGCCGAATCGCGGCAGCACCGGCCACCAGGTTCACCAGTACATTACTGCCAAAAGGCATCAGCCGGATGAGCAGCGTGGTGGCAAAAGTATGCTGATTGAGAAATTCGTTCAGGCGATGCGTTCCGGGCGACAGCCGCGACTGTATGTAACCCCGGGCAACCGATCGCGCGATGGCATAGGTCAACATGCAACCGAACAGTGCCGCCAGGGAGGAGATTACAACGCCTTCGGTCAGGCCAAAGGTGTACCCACCCAGAAAGGCGATAAACTGGCGCGACAGTCCGACACTTGCCAGCAGAGCGCCGATCAGCAGAAACAGCAATTCACCCGGCAAGCGCGAACTCGCCAGCAGGCTTGTCATCAATTGCTGATCAACCAGGCGATTAAGCACCAGCCCCAACAACAGAAACAGGGCCACTACCAAAGCACTTTTGAATAAGAAATCAATCTTCACGTCGCTGATTACCGCTCACTTCCCGTACGCTGGTGTTTGTCATCCGCCGCTGCAGCCAGCTGACACCCAGCACATCCACGATCCCGACCCACAGCCGGTTCCAGACCCCGTATTTGCTTTTTCCCTGTCGGCGCGGCCGGTGATTCACGGGCACCGATTTCACCTCACCGCCCGCACGCAACACCAGCGCGGGCAGAAAGCGGTGCATGTGATCGAAATAAGGCAGCGCCTGAAACACTTCCCGGCGAATCAATTTTAGGCCACATCCGGTGTCCGGCGTACTGTCTTTCAACAACGCCTGGCGAACAGCATTGGCAAGTCGCGAGGAAAGCTTCTTCAGCGGACTATCCCGGCGCTGTTTTCGCCAACCGGCCAGCAGCCACAACCGGGGGTTGGCTTTGACCTCCTGGAACAACGACCAGATATCGGCGGGATCATTCTGCCCATCGCCATCCAGCGTCGCAATCCATTCTCCCTTCGCCGCCTGCGCACCGCTTTTCAGCGCCGCGCTCTGACCGGCACGGGACGCATGCTGCAGTACACGTAATCGTGCACTGGCACTCTGCAACAAGCGCATCGGGGTGTCATCCTGGCTACCGTCGTCAACCACGATAATTTCATAATTCAGCCGCGTGCCCAGCGCCGCATCCACTTCATCGATAAGCGGCAGAATACTTTCCGCTTCGTTGTACACCGGGATGACCACCGATAATTCCATAGTAAACACACAGGCAATGTTGAGACCGTCTGACACGGCTCGTATAGTAAGTTTTTTTTGCTTAAGCGAGCCTTAACAGGACCACTCACGTGCAAAACCACGGGCAATATACCAACCATCTGACGGGAGAGACCAGCCCGTACCTGCTGCAGCACGTTCATAACCCCGTGGACTGGTATCCCTGGGGCGAAACGGCGCTCACACGGGCACGTACGCAAAACAAGCCCATTCTGCTCTCGATCGGCTATTCCGCCTGTCACTGGTGCCATGTCATGGCGCATGAAAGCTTTGAGGACGAACAGGTCGCGGCGGTCATGAACGAGCTATTCATCAACATCAAGGTCGATCGCGAGGAACGGCCCGACCTCGACAAGATTTACCAGAGCGCGCATTCACTGCTGACCCAGCGCGCGGGCGGCTGGCCGCTCACGGTATTTCTCACTCCCGACCAGCAGATTCCATTCTTTGCCGGCACTTATTTCCCCAGGCAACCCCGTCATGGCCTGCCCTCTTTTATCGACCTGCTGCGTCATATCGACAAGGTGTATCGCGAGCAACCAGACGATATCGCACAGCAAAATACCGCCGTGATGAATGCCCTGCGGCAACTGGCATCACCGGCTACCGGAGTGCGCGCATTGAATGCCACGCCGCTCGATGCCGCACGCAATCAACTCGCCCGGCAATTCGATTCACAGCATGGTGGCTTTGGCAATGCGCCGAAATTCCCGCACCCGACCAGCCTCGAAAGACTGCTGCGTCACTGGTCACGCTCTTGCGAGGCGCAGGAAGACCGTCAGGCCCGCGATATGCTGACCCTAACCCTGGAGCGCATGGCGCTGGGTGGCCTGAACGACCAGATTGGCGGTGGCTTCTGCCGCTACTCTACCGACGATGAATGGATGATCCCGCATTTTGAAAAAATGCTGTATGACAACGGCCCCTTGCTTGCCCTGTATGCACAAGCTGCAACCAGCTTCAACTCGGCATTGTTCGCCAATACGGCACGCGCCACAGCCCAGTGGGTCATGCGTGAAATGCAATCGCCGGACGGCGGCTATTACTCCAGTCTCGATGCCGATTCGGAAGGCGAGGAAGGACGATTTTATGTCTGGGACCGCGAGGAAGTCCGCGCGCTGCTAACAGAGCAGGATTACCGGGTATTCGCCCAGCGCTTCGGCTTGAATCTCCCGGCGAACTTTGAAGGTCACTGGTATCCACATACCTTCGCGACCATTAGCGCCATCCGCGACAAGCAGACGCTACCGGAACAGGCCGTTCAGGAGAGCCTGTCTCGTGCGTGCGAAACCCTGTTTCTCGCCAGAGAAAAACGGGTGCGTCCCGGTCGCGATGACAAGATTCTCACGGCATGGAACGGGCTGATGATTCGCGGCATGGCGAAGGCCGGGCGCCTGTTGAACGAACCCGCCTATATCGCTTCCGCCGAACGCGCCCTGGATTTCATCCAGGCAACCCTGTGGAAAGATTATCGCCTGCTGGCGACTTATAAAGACGGCAAAGCCCATCTCAATGCCTACCTGGACGATTACGTTTTTCTTATCGACGGCATACTGGAGCTGTTACAGGCGCGCTGGAAAAGCGCCGATCTGGATTTTGCCATTGCACTAATGGAGGCCGTGCTGGCGCATTTTCTGGATGAAAACGGCGGCTTCTTCTTCACCTCCGACGATCACGAGCAACTGATTCAGCGCCCCAAGCCCGCGCATGATGAAGCTATCCCGTCCGGAAACGGTATCGCCACGCAGGTGTTGTTGAAACTGGGTTACCTGCTTGGCGACTCGCGCTACCTGGACGCAGCGGAACAGTCATTACGGAGCTTCTGGGGATTAATGAGTCAGAACGCCTATGCCTGCACCAGCCTGCTGGATGCGCTGGAAGAACAGCTGTATCCAGGCAAGCTGATCATTATCCGGGGCGAAGGCGAAGCTGTCCGTGAATGGCAGGCCAGGCTTAATCAGCAGCCCTGGCCGCAACAGCAAGTGTACGGAATTCCAGACGACGCAAGCGGTCTGCCACCCGGACTGGAGACCAAAGCAGCGACCGATAAAACGCTGGCTTATGTCTGCGAGGGCCTGCAGTGTTCCCCGCCCGTTCATAATCTCGAAGATCTTATTCCTGCAGGATGAATATACCTTCGATGTGATTGGATGGGTCGCCATCCTGCTCCAGGTCAAAGCCACCGACAAGCGCCTTGCCATTCTTGCCCGCCATAAAACCGCCCATATCGCCGATAATCGGGTAGAGCCCGTTTATCCTGCTGGTATTTTTGATATCTAGATGCACGAATGGGCCATTGATAGTGCCATTAAAGAGCACGTTCCAGTTATCCGGGCTCTTGTTAACATCAAACACACCGTTAGTAACAGCACCGGTCGCGAAATTTATTTTCATGGACAACTGGGTCACATCACCGGGCGCAATCTGACCAAGAGAACCGCCACCATGCAGCATGACGACATTATTGAACGTGGCAATATCATTACGCATCGGATCGACCGGGCGCGCCACCGTCCAGAACACCGGTCGATGAATCGCCTTAACGACATTCGGATCCCTGGGATCGGTTAACTTGTCGACCGGGGTGGAGGTACCGTTCCAGATTCCCCAGTAGATATTTTCGCCGCCGATGGGAACAACGCCCGCACCATCCAGCGACGCCATGCCGCGACGATAAACAACGTCAACGCCTGCCGTTTCAAATGCCGGGTCGAAAGGTTCGAGGTGTGACTGGGTAAATACGGGATCCATTGTGCCGCTCGGCGCCAGCGCACGCCCACCGGTAATATGATCAGGACCCTGACCGCCGAACACCAGAAAACCGCCATAGCCATCCGCCAGCAATTTCTGCCACTCCCGTGGGTCGAGCCGTTTATCAGCTTCTGCCAGCCGCTCCGCCAAGGTGCCTATGTTGTCCAGCGGTTCAATCGGCGTGAAGGTCGCATCGGTTTTGAGCACGGCATCAACACCCGCATCAAAACCAACGTCGGCAATCACGTTACCCCCATCGCCATCCGTCGTGCCTTCAGCCCCCGCTCCCGTCTCTGTCGGCGGAGCAGATGGCATCTCGCCACTGGTTTCCTCGCCGCCAGTCTCATCGCCAACAACACTGCCCTCCGCGGGCTCCGGCGTGTCGGCCTCAATCAACGGCCCACCCATGCCGGAGGGCGGTTTCAATAAACCTCGTGGCCGAGCATCCGGCGCACCCACCGACGCAAAGTTGAAGTCCTCCCCGGCACCGATAAACAACTCGCCTGCCCTGGTGCTGACCTTGACGCCTCCTTCCCAGGCTGCGACATCGAGACCTTTATCCGTCAACGCCGTTTCATAATTGGTGCCACGCACACCGATGGTCGCCACCGGCGTTTCCACTTGGTAAGCCGCGGGATCTTTCTTGCTGATCACGCCGGTAATGGTGCGAAAACCACCCTTGAGCAAGGTCGAGAAATTTTCATCATCCCCGGCTTCGTCGAACTGGTAGCGATCAATACGGTATTCACTAGCCGGATGCAAAGCCAGCAGGGTGCCATCGGCGAAACGGACCTGTAGCCGGGCATCGTCACCGGTGAACAAGGTATCGCCATCCAGGACCAGGGAGCGCCGTTTGAGCACGCGCTTCACCCCCTGCGCATCAACCGCATGCGTGTCGCCGCGCGCGGCAATCACCTTGCCGATTTCCTCGGCCAGCACCGGGCTGACAGGTAACAACAAAAGACTCAGCGTTAGCAGCAGGTTGCGCATCGTCTCACCTCACTCAAAGCGGTATTTCACGCCCAGCAGGACTTGCCTGCGGTCGTATTCGTACAATGCAATCGTCGAATTGTTCTCGATCGCGCTCAGCTCGACGGATAGCGTCCAGGGCTGTGCTATCTCATAAGCCCAACCCAGCACCAGCTGCGCAAAATCCTCCTTGCGCGTTACCGCGAACACGGCATCCTGCGCGTCATGCTGGCTCCATTGCCCCGTCAGGTTGGCGTAAAGAGAATGATCGGTGCGGAATGCCCAGTCCGCCGCCAGGCGCACGCCGTAATAATCCTTGCCATTCTGTTGCGCGGCACTGCTCTGGGTATCTTCATCACCCAGGTAGGCACTCAGGGAGAAAGCGACCTCGGGCTCCGCGAGACGGTGATCCCAGCCGATACCCAGCAAGGCGGTATCGACATCGCGCGCACTCTGACCGGGATACTTGATCGAACCCAGTTGCGCGAATAGCGTGACATCGTCCTCGGCGGTCAATGGCCGCAGCCAGTTGGCGCTAACCGCCAGCAGGTTGCGATAACGCTCATTGGCGAGATACAGGGTTTGTGCATTCAGGGGAACCGTGAGACGTCCGCCCGCAACCGCGAACATCGGCCCGGCACTCACGCCAATACTGCGCAGGTCCGAAGTCTGGGTATCGAAGTTCTCCCGGTCCCGGTATTGCAGCGTGGCAAACAAACCACGGGTTTTAGCCAGGGGCTTCTGCCAGATGAACCCGGCATTCTTATCCAGGAAATGATCACTTTGTTCAGTACTGCTGGCACTCAGCGGAATCACGCCAAAAGCCGGCGTGCTTACCGTGGTTTCGGTGGTCGCGCTGTTCACATTGGAGTCGTAACCGCTGCGCAGTTCCACAAAAGCCGACCAGCGGGAAGACAAGAGTGAACGCTGGCGCTCGATGGCATCGAGAAACTGCTGGATATTGGCCCGCACGTTGGCCGGTGGGTTGATGGCCAGCACGCGTTGAAAATGGCGCTCGGCCGCATCCCAGTTGCCGGAATGATAATAGGCACGCGCCAGTTCCGCCCGGGCACGGTGATGATCCGGCTGCTGCAACAAAACGCGCTCCAGCGCAAACACGGCGTAATCGGCTTTACCCGCGGCAAGCGCCGCCTGCGCATAGAGAAAATCGAAAGCGGGATCGCCCGCCAGCTCGGCTTCGAGCGACTGGGCGCGTTGCCAGGCCGCCACATATTCCTGATCGAGGAGCAACTGCTGCAACTGGCTGTCTGCCAGCGCCGGCGGCGAGGAACAACCGAGAAGACCGATTAGACAAAACGCGCGTAATCGGTCCGTCAACATCAGCCCTGCTCTCCCTGGTAACCACCCGCCAGCAGAAATACATCAAAACCCGCCTCACTCAGCAGATACGCCGCCGCCGCGCTACGGCTGCCGGTGTCGCAATACACCAGGTAGGTCGTTTCCGGGTCCAGTTCGCGCAGCTTCAGGCGCAACAGGTACAGCGGTACGTTGAGACTGTTAGCGATGGCCGATTGCGCATGCTCGGACTCGGTACGCACATCCAGCCACTTTGCGCCGGTATGAGATTTGACCTGCCCTTCCTGCAGATCGATTTCGTGCAACACCGGTGCCTTGAGCAACTGATCGAAATGCTGCTTCGACAGGCGCATCAACAGGCCCTCGGTGAGCATGGTGATGGTTGCGTTGCGCTCCACCTCGGCCAGCAGTGCCTCCTCGCCAAAACCCGTGCCTTCCTTCAGCACCGCCAGCTTGATCTCGGCGCCATTGGGCGCGGTTCGGCTCACCTGGGCGCTGCCCTTGCGCAACACGTAGTAATAATCGCCCTTGTCGCCCTGCCGGATAACGACATCACCCTGCGTGACCGGCATCGCTTCCATGGTAGCGAACACGGACTGAATGTTTGCCGGCGGAATTTGCATAAACAATGGCGACTGCAACATGGTCATCATCCAGTCATCCTCGGCATTACCCTCATCGATATCGGTGACCACGTAGCCGGCCGACTGATCCCAGGTCAACAACACATCGAGATGATTGGTATCCACCCTGAGGACCTTGCAATCGGTTGCTGCCACGGCGTCACAGGCGCGCGGTTGCTGCGGTGCCAGCGCACGCAGGGCCTCCGGCTGGCCCGCACTCAGCACACTCACGTTTCCGCTCGGAAAACGCAGCTCGATACTGCCCTCAACCAGAAACACCGCATCGGCATCGTTGGCACCCGCGCGGAACACGGAGCGACCCCGTTCGATGGCATCGATACGGGCCTTTTTGAACAGATCGGAGAGACGATCTTCGGACAGGCTGTTTAGCGGCACCAGCTGCCGAAGCAAGTGGCGATCAAACGGGATTTCCCGGCTCTCCATTCAGTGATTTTCCTGCAACAAGACGATGAGATATGTATAAGGTTGAAGCATAAAGAAAATCACCACAAATTGGGAGATTTTCCGGCCACATAAAAAAGCGGCCCGCAGGCCGCTTAGTTTAACGAGCGGATATTTCAGCTCCTGTCATAGGGCGGTGTTGCGGAAATCTTGTGAATACTCAGATCCGCGCCCTGGTACTCTTCTTCCTGGCTGAGGCGCAGGCCGACCAGCGCTTTCACCGCACCGTAGACCACCAGGCCGCCCAGCAAGGCAACACCGACGCCCAGACCGGTGCCCACCAGCTGTGACATAAAGGTTACGCCACCCATGCCACCCAGCGCTTCCAGCCCGAAAATACCGGCCGCGATACCGCCCCAGGCGCCGCACAAGCCGTGCAATGGCCAGACACCCAGCACGTCGTCGATCTTCCAGCGGTTCTGGGTCAGGGTGAAGGTAATCACAAACAACGCACCGGCCACCGCACCCGTGATCAGGGCACCCAGCGGATGCATCAGGTTGGAACCGGCGCAAACCGCCACCAGCCCGGCCAACGGACCGTTGTGGACGAAGCCCGGGTCGTTCCGACCGGCCAGCAGTGCCGCCAGAATGCCGCCCACCATTGCCATCAGCGAGTTGACCGCCACCAGACCACTGACCGCATCCACTGTCTGCGCCGACATCACGTTAAAGCCAAACCAGCCCACGGTCAGAATCCAGGCGCCCAGCGCGAGGAAGGGGATGCTTGAAGGTGGATGGGCATACATTTCGCCATTCTTGCCATAGCGGCCATGCCGCGGTCCGAGCAGCAACACCGCCGCCAGTGCCAGCCAGCCACCCATGGCATGCACCACCACCGAACCGGCAAAGTCATTGAAGGGTGCACCGAAAGTCGCCTCGATCCAGTCCTGCACGCCGAAATTGCCGTTCCAGACCACGCCTTCGAAGAAGGGATACACCAGCGCCACCAGGAGAAAGGTCGCTGCCAGCTGCGGATAGAAGCGCGCGCGTTCGGCGATACCACCGGAGATGATTGCCGGAATTGCCGCAGCAAAGGTCAATAAAAAGAAGAATTTGACCAGCTCATAGCCATTTTTTTCCGTCAACGCGGGCGCCGCATCGAGAAAGCCCATACTGTAGGCCACGCCGTAACCAATAAAAAAATAGGCGATCGTCGACACCGAGAAATCGACAATAATCTTGACCAGTGCGTTTACCTGATTCTTTTCGCGTACCGTGCCCACTTCGAGAAAGGCGAAGCCCGCATGCATGGCAAGCACCATAATGGCGCCCATAAGAATGAACAGCACGTCCGTGCCGGATTGAAATACTTCCATCGGTTCCCCTCATGCTCTGATATGGTTCAAAATATCGAGCTTTTTTAGCAGGTTTTATGCCCGGGCACAAAAATATATAAATACAGTAACTTATATTTTATTTGCAGGCCAAATTAGCCGTCATGCGCACGCATATAGTGCGTTACGCACTTTTATTGCGCGTAATTATCCGGGAAGCTTGAGTTAGCGCGGCCATATATCTGTGCATTGCGCACAAAAAAACGGCAGGTTAAATAACCTGCCGCAGACGGGAGATAAACTCCCGGCCGGAGTTGGGGAACAAGCATGATTCAGTATCCTCTCCCGTGCCGAGAAAACCGTGATGCAGTACACAAAACCGGGCGGGGGTGGTGGCCGCCAACTGCAGGGGCAATTCACGAATTGCCCTTACCCTGCTCACCAAGGTTTCGCTTGGCCTCATTCCACAATCGATCCAGCTCCTGCGCCGACTTGCCCTTGATCGACTCACCCCTGTCGTCCAACAGGCTTTCAATACGCCTCACACGCGATTCGAATTTCTGATTGGCCTGGCGTAGTGCCTGCTCTGCATCCACTTCCAGATGCCGCGCGAGGTTGACGCCGGTAAACAGCAGATCGCCCAACTCATCGACCATGGCCGTTTTCTCCCCCGACTTTACCGCCTCGCGCAACTCGTTGATCTCCTCGATCAGCTTGTCGAATATGCCATCGATATTCGGCCAGTCCAGCCCTACCCGCGCCGCGCGCCGCTGCAATTTACCCGCGCGAGTCAGGGCAGGTAGCGCCGTGGGGATATCGTGCAAGATGCCGGGCGCACCGGTTTCATGTTGTGACTGCCGCTCGTTTTCCTTGTAACTTTCCCAAAGCCGCGTCTGTTCTTCCGCATCCTTGACCTCATGATCGGCAAACACATGCGGATGACGACGAATCAATTTGTCGCTGATCGCATGCAAAACATCGTCGAAGGAAAACATCGAACGCTCTTCCGCCATGCGCGCGTAAAACACCACCTGGAACAGCAGATCGCCCAACTCATCATGCAGCTTCGGCCAGTCTTCGCGCTCGATTACATCCGCGACTTCATAAGCCTCTTCCAGCGTGTAAGGCACAATGGTTGTAAACGTCTGTTCGATGTCCCAGGGGCAACCACCCTCGGGATCGCGCAGGCGGCGCATGATTTCCAGCAGTGGATTTATATCCGCCATCGACTCCTCCCATAAAAAACGGCCGGATTAAACCGGCCGCTTGAGTCTACCTGAATCGTTTTTTAACCGTCATGTCCTCGCTTTCGTCATGACGGTAGCGATAAGGTTAAATCCGTTTCAATGCCTCGATAATTTCCTGAGGCTCCATGCGCTGGGTGTAGTTCTTGTTGATGTAAGCCGCCTTTACCAGTCCATCTTTGGCGATCACATAGGTTGCAGGAAGCGGTAACTCCCAGCTGTCATCGCCATTGAGCTTCACCAGATCCATACCCCAGTTCAGATAATGCGGGCGCAGGCTTTCATCCACGGGCATGATCAGCCCCAGTTGTCGCGCCACGCGATTACCGACATCACTCAACACATCAAACCCGATGCCATGCTGTTTGACCGTCTCTTTGGAAACATCCGGTAGTTCCGGTGAAATTCCCACCAGGGTCGCGCCATGCGCCTGAATCTCCGGCAAGGCATCCATCAACGCCTTAAACTCAAGGTTGCAGAACGGGCACCAGCCCCCGCGATAAAAATTGATCACGACCGGACCATTGGCCAGATAATCCGACAGCCGTTTCATTTCGCCATCCAGATTCGGCAGTGAAAAATTGGGAGCATGCTCACCCACATTTAAAGCCTCCTTGCCGACATCCAATGCCAGCAGGCGCTCAAAGGCCCCACCGACAGTCTGCTGCACCTCGGGCGCGAGATCCTCGACAAACCGATTCAGGGTTTCCTCCAGACTCACTGACAGGGTACGGGTTTTATCCAACATGATGGCGTGCTCCTATTGTTAGTTCCGACCGGTTGGTATGTTAAGGATCGATCCGTGAATTTCAAGTTTTTAGTTTTCCCATGATTAGTTTCATTATCAGACACTCAATCACCGGCCCGGCTTCGGCACCAATTTTAATGGCCGATAGTCATAATTTACTGAACCGACACAAAACCTCTACACAAAATAAACATTTAATATTTCAATTACTTACGTCATTTGAAAAACTCCTCCACGAACCTGTTGTGCGCAACAACAGAAAACGTAAAACACAAAATCGAGGAGCAAAAATTGAACAAACAACCTTTAAAAACAGTACTCGCTGGTATCCTGATGAGCACGGGTGCATTAGCCCAGGCATCCACCATTGCCTTTTCGGGTGAAATTCACACCGGTAACAGCGAGTTATCGATACACAACATGTCCGATAGCGGGATCACTATCCAGACGGTTACTGTAACCCTTGGGGATAACGCGGTATTTTCCTTAACACCCACAGCTGAAGTCAGCACAACCATCACCGTTGACCACTGGAATGATGCCAGCATCATTGATGATCCTGCCGACTACACCACGGCCACAGCACTTGAAACAGGCTACGTTGGGCCTGTTACTTCCGATATCACTGAGGGTGCATCCTCCGCCACGTTTGACTTCACAGATTTTGACTCCGGAGAAGCATGGGGGATCCTGGTCGACTACGACACGGCGTTTGGCGTTGAAGACACGCCAGGAGGCAACCATCTCAACAACACACTGATTGAAGTGACCTTCACTGATGGCTACATCACTGAGACGCTAGGTTTTCAGTATTCAGTTGGCGGCGGAACTGGAAAAAAATCTTTCCCAACTGATCCTATTCCATTCAACGCAAATAGCACGCTGGGTGAGAATGTCTCTCCCGTTCCTGTGCCAGCCGCTATCTGGCTTTTTGCAAGCGGACTGATCGGCCTGGCATCAGTTGCCAGACCACGACGCATGTAAAAGTTTATTCCAGCTAATTTATAGCAACCTGACAGATGGCTCCTCCAGGAGCCATTTTTATGATTTGCCTTTTTTGTAGTTCTTGCGCCGAAAAAGATCGTTACGCTTGCTGACCAGCCGATCCAGGAACAACAGGCCATCCAGGTGATCCATCTCGTGCTGCACGGCACGCGCCTCGAAACCTTCCATCTCAAAGCTGAGCTTATCCCCGTTCGGATCGAAGGCTTCCAGCTTGATCTTCTCCGCACGAATCACATTACCCGTGTAATCCGGCACGGAGAGACAACCCTCGCGCCCTACCGCGTAACCATCCCACTCGGTAATTTCCGGATTCACCAGCACCATGTAGCCATGATTCGGCACCGGGCGTTTCATATTCGAGACATCGACAATCACGATGCGTTTGAAATAACCCACCTGTGGCGCAGCGATCCCGACCGCCCCCGGACCCGCCAGCCGCGTTTCCTCCAGATCAGCGACAAAGGCACGCAGTTCGTCATCGAACACCTCAACCGGTTCCGATATCTGTTTTAACGTCTCATTGGGATACGTCAGAATTTCCAGCACAGCCATAACAGATAATCCCGGCTGCTTAACCGATCAGGGTTTCGATCGGTTCGATATCCACATCGATGCCGTTTTTGGCGACGATGGATAACGCGGATTCCAGTCCTTCGATGCTTTCCGTGGCCTGGCCTTCGATGATCATGACATAAACCGGATTGTCCGACGTCCCGGCCACATCCGATTGCAGATCGAGAATATTCAACCCGGCTTCCGCCAGTGCGCCGGTCACCTGCGCGACAATACCCGCGCGATCGGCACCGTAAACCGTGACCCGCACATCCGGTTCGATATGCTGATGCAAATGGCCTTCGATGGGATCAATGTGCGCGCGCAGACCCAGGGAATCGATCTCGGTTTCCAGCAAGGATTCCAGATCTTTTGCCCTACCGTCAAAGCCAACCATTAACATGATGGTGAAGTTACCACCGAGACGCGCCATCGCGGCTTCACCTAGATGGGCGCCGCCGTCGAACAGGGCTGCCGTCACCTTGGCGACAATAGCGGGGCGATCCTCGCCCACCAGCGTCAACATGTACCAATGCATTTGTTATTCCCCAATGTAATCCACCTGTCATTGCGAGCGTAGCGTGGCAATCTCCTAAAGGTGCAGGCATCGTCTGGAGATTGCCACGTCGTTTCACTCCTCGCAATGACGGAGGCATCTCAAAATGATTCAAGTCAGCCAGATCAGACTCGCCATGCGCCCGGTTTGTCCATCACGCCGGTAGGAGTAGAAACGCCGCTCATCCGAATAGGTGCAAAGTCCGCCACCGTAGACCTGGCTCACACCGACCCGCGCCAACCGTTGCCGGGCAAGCCGGTAAATATCCGCCAACCATTTATCGCCCCTGGGCTCAAATGCCTTAGCCGCATCAACCGAGACCGAGCAAAACGCCTCCCGAACCTCCGGACCCACTTCAAATGCAGCCGGACCAATTGCCGGCCCCAGCCAGGCCATGAGCTGGTCAGGCGCTACCGGCAACGCTTTCACCGCCGCCTCAATCACACCGTCGGCAAGGCCGCGCCAGCCGGCATGCGCCGCCGCCACGCAGCTGCCTATCCGATCGGTCAGCAGCACCGGCAGGCAATCGGCGGTCATCACCGTGCACACCAGGCCGGGTTGCACGGAAAAACTACCATCGCCTTCGGCATCCATCTGGGCTTTTGCCGCATTCACAATCCCCACGCCATGCACTTGCGACAACCAGAGCGGTTCACCTGGCAACGGGAACGACTCATGAAGCAGGCGGCGATTTTGCGCCACAGATTGCGGATCATCGCCAACATGCGTCGCCAGGTTAAAGCTATCGAAGGGCGCCCGGCTGACACCGCCCAGCCGCGTCGTGGTCAGCGCCCTGACATTCCGCGGCGCTGGCCAGTCGGGCGTGATCACCTCAGGCATGAGCGACATTCCGCAGCAATCCCACCAGTTGCGCCATATCCTCGGGCATGGGCACTTCCCAACTCAGGGTTTCACCGCTGGCCGGATGCTCCAGCGACAAGAGCGTGGCATGCAGCGCCTGGCGCGGGAACTGACGCAAGGCTTCCTGCAATTCCGCGCTTGCTCCCGCCGGGACGCGCATGCGTCCGCCATACACCGGATCACCCACGATCGGATATTTCAAATGCGCCATATGCACGCGTATCTGGTGAGTGCGGCCGGTTTCCAGCTTCACGCGCAGCAGGCAGTGCGCGGCAAATTTTTCCTCGATGCGATAATGCGTAATGGCTTCCTTGCCACCATGATGCAGCACCGCCATTTTTTTCCGGTCAGAAGGATGACGCCCCATCAGGGTTTCAATCGTGCCGCCCGCCGTCATCACGCCATGCACCAGTGCCAGGTACTCGCGGCTCACGGTGCGCGCCTGCAGCTGTTCCACCAGCGAGGCATGCGCGGGCAAGGTCTTCGCTACCACCATCAGGCCACTGGTGTCCTTGTCCAGCCGGTGCACAATCCCGGCACGCGGCACCGCCGCCAGTCCGGGTAAATAATAAAGCAGGCCATTCTGCAGGGTGCCGTCGCGATTGCCGGCTGCGGGGTGCACCACCAGACCGGCGGGCTTGTTAACCACCAGGATCGCCTCGTCCTCGTATACGATATCGAGCGGGATTGCCTGTGGCGCACAACCCGGATCCTCCTGCGGCAGCGCCACCTCGATCTCCACCCATTCCCCGCCCTGCACCTTGCTGCGGGGCGAGGTCTCGGGCTCGCCATCGAGTAACACCTCGCCCGCTTTGATCCACTGCTGAATCCGGCTACGCGAATATTCGGCAAACAACTCCGCCAGCACCTGGTCAAGGCGGCGGCCAAAGGCTTCCGGCGGTATTTCCGCCTGTAACTGCGTGATTTCATTCATGCGGACATGCTACCTGTTTTGGCATTATTCGGTATACTGCGCAGCAATATTCAATAACGCCGTCATTCTGGCGCGGCCGGAAAGACATAAAGGGTTTTTCAATTTTCATGAATTTACTGCGCGTCTTCCTCATCCTGGCATTCACCCTGCTCTCCAGCGCCTGCTCGCTGCTTCCCGACAAGATCGACGAAACCAAAGACTGGTCTGCGCAGCGCCTCTATTCCGAGGCCAAGGCGTCGCTCAACGAAAAGAGTTACGAGCGTGCCATCGACCTGTATGAAAAACTCGAGGCCCGTTATCCCTTTGGCCGTTATGCCCAGCAGGCGTTGATCGAATCGGCTTATGCCTACTACAAGTACGACGAGCCGGATACCGCGATTGCCACGCTGGATCGCTTCATGAAGACCTATCCGCGTCATCCGCACGTCGATTATGCGCTGTATATGAAGGGGCTGATCAACTTCAAGCGCGGCGAAACCTTTATCGACCGCTTCCTGCCGCGCGATCCTTCCGAACGCGATGCCGGTGCCGCGCGCCAGTCTTTCTTCGATTTCCAGGAACTGTTGCGCCGCTTCCCCGACAGCAAGTATGCCGCCGAATCACAGCAGCGCATGCTATTCCTGCGCAATAACCTGGCGGAATACGAACTGCACGTCGCGGATTATTACATGCGCCGTGGCGCCTACATTGCCGCCGCCAACCGTGGCCGTTATATCGTGGAAAAATTCCAGGGTACACCCGCGGTCAAGGAAGGGCTGCTGGTGATGATCGATGCCTACCAGACCCTGGGACTGACCGAGCTGGCGGCCGATGCCGAGCGCGTCTATGAATTGAATTATGGCCAACGAAACAGGGCGACCAGTGGCCGCCCTGAACGAGAGTTCTCGGGAGATTAACGCGCTTTAAATCGCGTCCTGTCCTTCTTCACCGGTGCGGATACGCACTACTTTTGCCACATCGGATACGAAAATCTTGCCATCGCCGATCTTGCCGGTCCGGGCAGCATTGACAATGGCTTCAACGCAGCGATCCAGATCTTCATCCTTCACCACGATTTCCAGCTTTACCTTGGGCAGGAAATCGACCACGTATTCCGCGCCACGATACAACTCGGTGTGTCCCTTCTGACGGCCGAAGCCTTTCACCTCGGTGGCAGTCATGCCGGCGATGCCCACTTCATTGAGTGCCACACGCACGTCGTCGAGTTTGAACGGTTTGATGATTGCTTCGACTTTTTTCATTACGATCCCCCGGATTTCTTGTGCCTTGCGGGTTTATGGAAGGGCCAATTATTCGTGACTGAACTGCGTCTGTAAATAGCCCGAGGTGATGGGGTAACGCCGGTCCCGGCCGAACGCCCGCCGGGTGATGCGCACGCCGGGCGGTGCCTGGCGTCGTTTGTATTCGTTTCGGTCCACCAGCCAGATCACCCGCCGGACTATCTCGGGATCGAACCCGGCCGCCACAATCTCGCCGAAGCCCTGGTCTTTTTCGACATACGCCTCGAGGATGGCATCCAGCACATCGTAGGGCGGCAGGCTGTCTTCATCCTTCTGATCAGGCCGCAATTCAGCCGAGGGCGGACGCTCAATGACACGCCGGGGAATGATTTCACGTTCGCGGTTCACATACTCGGCAAGGCGGTAGACCAGCGTTTTCGGCACGTCCTTGATGGGGGCGAAGCCACCGGCCATGTCGCCATACAGGGTGGAATAACCAACCGCCACCTCGCTCTTGTTGCCCGTGGTCAACAGGATCTTGCCCTTCTTGTTGGAGATCGCCATCAAGATGATGCCACGGCAGCGCGCCTGAATATTTTCTTCCGTGACATCCGGCTCGGTGCCGGCAAATTCATCCGCCAGGATAGAAAGAAAAGATTCAAACGGCTGTTCGATGGGAATTGTCTGGTACTTCACACCCAGCGTCTGCGCCTGGCGGGCGGCATCTTCGGAACTCATGTCGGCGGTATAGCGCGACGGCATCATCACCGCCTCTACCTGCTCAGGCCCCAGGGCATCGGCCGCAATCGCCAGTGTCAGCGCGGAATCGATACCGCCCGACAAGCCCAGCACGGCACCCTTGAAATGATTCTTGTGCACATAATCGCGCACCCCCTGTACCAGCACCTGGTACACCTCGGCCACGGTCGGCTGACGCGGGCTCAGGTCAGCCGGAACGGGAATCAACTCGCCATCGGTCGATTGCAGATCGACACTAATCAACTGCTCGCTGCATTTTGGCGCCCGTTGCGTCACGCTGGCCTGTGCATTCATGACAAAGGAGCCGCCATCGAACACCAGCTCATCCTGACCGCCAACCAGATTGAGATAAACGACCGGCAGCCCGGTCTCGCGCACGCGATCGGCCACCACGGCTTCGCGCTCAGCGGATTTTTCCGCATGAAATGGCGAGGCATTGATGTTCAGAATCAACTTCGCGCCGGCCTCTTTCAGTTGCTGGGCTGGCCCCGGATTCCAGATATCCTCGCACACCGTCAGGCCAAAACGATGCCCCTTCAACTCAAACACGCAGGCCTCGCTACCCGGCGCGAAGTAACGCTTTTCATCGAACACACTGTAGTTCGGCAGATGCTGTTTAAAGCTGGTGGCAACGAGCTGCTGGTTGTGAATTACCGAAGCCGCATTATGCAGGCCATTCACACCGGACTGGGGATGCCCGATAACAAGCGCAATATCACTGACCTGCTGCTTGATTGCCTCCAGCGCCTTTAAGACGTGATCAAGAAGATCCTTGCGCAGCAACAGGTCTTCCGGCGGATAACCCGTCAATGCCAGCTCGGGAAACAACACCATGTCAGCGTTCAACTGATCACGCGCTTCCAGCGCTGCCGCAATAATCTTGCGAGTATTCCCTGGAATATCGCCAACCGTGAGATTGATTTGCGCCAGGGCGAGGCGAAGGGTGTCGCTCATAAAATATTAACGTCCCATCGCCTTTTGCATCGCCGCCCCCATGTCCGCTGGCGAACGCACGACAGTGACACCCGCCGCTTCCAGCGCAGAGATCTTGGCGTCGGCCGTGCCCTTGCCGCCGCTAATGATGGCACCCGCATGCCCCATGCGCTTGCCCTTGGGTGCGGTCACACCCGCGATGTAAGCAACCACGGGTTTACTCACACTACTTTGTATAAACTCGGCCGCTTCTTCTTCGGCACTGCCGCCGATCTCGCCGACCATGATGATGCCCTCGGTCTGCGGGTCGTCATTGAACATACGCAAACAGTCGGTGAACTCCAGGCCATGAATCGGATCGCCGCCGATACCGACACAGGTACTCTGCCCGAGTCCCGCCTGTGTGGTTTGATACACGGCTTCATAGGTCAACGTGCCTGAACGCGATACGATCCCCACACTGCCGGGTTTGTGAATCTGGCCCGGCATAATGCCGATCTTGCATTCGCCCGGCGTAATCACGCCGGGGCAATTCGGTCCGATCAAACTCACGGGCATCGACTTGATGGCAGCCTTGACCTTCAGCATATCCAGTACCGGAATACCTTCCGTGATACAGACAATGGTTTTGATACCTGCCGCCGCAGCTTCGAGAATCGCATCCGCCGCAAAGGCGGCCGGCACATAAATCATGGTCGCATCGGCACCGGTCTGTTCCACCGCATCGGCCACGGTATTGAACACCGGACGTTCCAGGTGCGTACTGCCACCCTTGCCCGGTGTTACGCCACCCACCAGGTTGGTGCCATAGGCGATGGCCTGCTCGGAGTGGAAGGTGCCCTGTTTGCCGGTGAATCCCTGGCAGATGAGCCTGGTATCTTTATTGACGAGGATACTCATGCGCGACCTCCTGCAGCAGCAACGGCTTTGATCGCGGCATCGGTGAGATCGGCACCGGTAATGACATTGAGCCCGGATTCTTCCAGTAACTGGCGACCGCGATCCACATTGGTTCCTTCCAGACGGACGACAACCGGCAGCGACACCTGCACTTCCTTGACAGCCTGAATGATGCCCTCGGCAATCAGGTCGCAGCGCACGATACCGCCAAAAATATTCACCAGGATGGCCTGCACTTTTTCATCGGACAGAATCAGCTTGAAGGCTTCCGCCACCTTCTCCGCCGTCGCGCCACCGCCCACATCAAGGAAATTGGCCGGCTCGCCGCCGTGCAGCTTGATCAAATCCATGGTCGCCATCGCCAGACCGGCACCGTTCACCATGCAGGCGATGTTGCCGTCCAGCGTGACATAATTCAGACCATGTTCCCGCGCCGCGCGCTCCTTGGGTTCTTCCTGATCCGGATCACGCAGCTCCAGCAGATCCTTGTGCCGGTAAAGCGCGTTTTCATCCAGATTAACCTTGGCATCGAGCGCCTTGAGCTCACCGTCCGCAGTCACGATCAGCGGATTGATCTCCACCAGGCTGACATCCTTTTCCATAAACAGGCGCGCCAGCCCCATTAAAATGTTGCTGAACTCGCGAATCTGGTTGCCTTCCAGACCCAGCTTGAACGCCAGGTTACGGCACTGGTAACCCTGCAGCCCCGCCACCGGATCGACCAGCTCGGTCAAAATTGCCTCGGGCGTTTTGGCGGCGACCTCTTCGATGTCCATACCACCCGCCGCCGAAGCCATGAACACCAGCCGCTCATTGGCCCGATCCACCAGCGCGCCGACGTAGAGTTCACGCGCTATCGAGGACGGCTGCTCAACGAGCAGCGCCTCGATCGGCAGGCCCTCCGGCCCGGTCTGATGCGTGACCAGCTTCGCCCCCAGTAATTCGGATGCCACGCCATCGATCTGGTCAAGCCTGTCCACCAGCTTGATGCCGCCCGCCTTGCCACGGCCACCGGCATGCACCTGTGCCTTCAGCACCCAGCGCTCGCCGCCCAGATTCTGGGCAATCGCCACCGCCTCTTTCGTGGTACGCGCCACCTCGCCGGACGGCACTGGAATGCCGTAGTCTGTAAACAGCCTTTTGGCCTGGTATTCGTGGAGATTCATCGCATTGCTCTGGCAGGTTGGAAAACGGGTATTTTGGATTAATCAGCAGGCAGACGCAAAAAAAGCCTGCGCTCTCTTGCAGTTGCAACAGGCAACCGGGAAACTAGCCCTATGGGACTGATTCGACTACTCACCTTTATCGCCGTCATCGCGATCATCTATTTCCTGATCAAGCGCTGGCTGAATAAACCCTCGCCCGAAAACAGGAGGGTTGAACACGATGGCAACATGGTGCGCTGCGCCCAGTGCGGGACCTTTGTTCCGGATCAGCAGGCCGTACACGCGGAAGGCAAGGCCTACTGCTCCCAGGCTCACCTGGAGTTAAGTCGGCGCTCATGAGCCGCGGTTTCGAATCCTCGCACTTCGTCTCGCAACGCATGGACCGCTCCGATGCCTTGAGCTGGCGGCCATTACGCCTGCTAACCCTGTATCGCCTGATCCTCGCTGGGTTGTTGTTCACGCTGTTTTTCATGCTGCCCGAGAACCGCACGCTCGGCAGCGACAATCCACTGCTTTATGCCAGCGTCAGTCTGGGCTATCTCGCCTTTGCACTTATTGCCGGATTTGCCACCCGCAAGCGTAAACCGGGATTCCAGATCCAGGTATTCACTCAAACGGTCGTGGATATTCTGGCTATCATATTATTGATGCACGCCAGCGGCGGTCTGGGCAGTGGACTCGGCATTCTACTGGTACTGGCCGTCATCCCCGGCGCGTTACTGATGCCGGGCCGCATGGCCTTTTTCTTCGCCGCACTCGCCACGGTCGGCCTGTTCATCGAGTTCGGCTACCGGTTTCTGGAAAATGAAGTTTTCTCCGGCAATATCACCCAGTCCGGCGTACTGGGCAGCACCCTGTTTATCGTTGCTTCCATTGCTCACTTTCTCGGCAAGCGCATCCAGGAAAGCGAGGCGCTGGCCGAACAACGTGGCGTCGATCTCGCCAATCTTGCGCGCCTTAATGAATACGTGGTCCAGCGGCTGAAAAATGGTCTGATCGTGGTCGATGCCCACAACCGGATTCGTCTGCTGAACGACACTGCCTGGACGATGCTGCAACTGCCGCCGGAAGCCAGCACCGAGCATCTCGGGCAAATATCCGAAGAGCTGACCCGGCAACTGCGCTTCTGGCGCGACAACCCGGAATTCGAAGGCGATAAGTTCACACCCAACCGATCGCAATCCGAGCTTCAGCCACGTTTCCAGCAACTCGGTAACATACGCGGTGCGGCGACCCTGATCTGGCTGGAAGACACCGCCCAACTTGCGCAACAGGCACAGCAGATGAAACTGGCCGCCGTGGGTCGGCTTTCGGCCAATATTGCTCATGAAATTCGCAATCCACTCGGTGCGATCAGTCATGCCGGTCAGCTGTTGAACGAATCAGCCCGCCTGGACAGCAACGACCGCCACCTGCTCGACATCATCCAGCGCCATGCCGTCCGGGTAAATGACATCATCGAGAATGTGTTGCACCTCTCGCGCCGTGGCGCGGCGCATCCGCAACCGATTCTGCTGGCCGACTGGCTGAATGAATTCATGGATGACGGTATCGATGGCGGCCGGATCGAGGAAGGCACCATGAGCGTGGATGTAGAGCCCGATGAACTCACCGTGAGTTTCGATACCGGCCACCTGCATCAACTCATCTGGAACCTGGTGCAAAATGCCTATGAGCATAATCAAAGCGCGGATAATTTCCGCATCCAGCTGATTGGCCGTATCAACGAGACAGGCACGCCTTATCTGGATATTATTGATAACGGATCAGGTATCGATCCCGAGACGGCACAACAGATATTTGAACCCTTTTTTACAACATCCACCCAGGGCACAGGACTGGGGCTTTACCTGGCAAAAGAACTGGCGGAAAGCAATGGCGCAAGACTGGATATGATCAAGACTTCAGAACAAGGAAGCTGCTTCCGGATTAGTTTCAGAAAATCTCTTTAACATCACCGGCAGAGCAGACTTGCGTCAAAGATTCGACGGGCCTGAAATTTGCTATCCAGCAACGAACAGCAGCTAAGTATTGGGAGTTAACAACACATGCAATTATTCTTCTGGAAAAAGAATAAACAGATTGACACTTTCGCCAATACGCTGGCAAATGAGTTATTCAGCACTCTACAACCAGATGATGCCATAGCCTACTTGAACGGACTAAAAGATAAGTCCGCCAAGACCGAACGTAAAACTGATCGTCGCATTCAAGATCTAATCATGCAGGTACAGCATTTTCGCACCCAGTATTCTCTTGGGGTATACGGCAAAGCCCGTTTACACCTGACATTTACCGAACGCCTCAAGGAACTTGGCTACGACCCCAAGGTTGCCGACAAGCTGAATGAAATGATCATGATTCGAACTCCTTAAAATCAAAACTGCGGAAGCTAGCCATCGTGAAAGAAACTGAAACACAGCGCATCGTTGCAAGAATCAATGAAGGCCTCCAGCTACATAATAAAGGCAAGCTTGATGCCGCTTTGGATATCGTGGACGAGCTTGTGGATGTTATCCCCGAAGACACTTTTACCCAGACCTTGTTCGGAGTACTGTGTGGGCGACTGAGACAACACTCCCATGCCGTGAACTCACTGTCCAAAGCGGTGCTACGAGAGCCTAGCAATCCAAGACCCGTTGGCGAGCTTGGCGTTGTCTACATGCAAATGAATAGACTATCCGAAGCTTATGGCGCCCTAACTAAGGCGCTAGAATTAGATCCCGAAAATGTGCAGCACTTGTCAAATTTCGGCGCCATCAATTTGGCCATCAACCATTACGCCAAGGCGGCGGAGGTGCTAGAAAAAGCCGTCGCAAAGAAACCCAGCGACCCATCTGCCACCACTAATCTCGCTCTTGCCTACAAGCATCTAAACCGTTACGAAGAGGCAATGGCACTTATAAAAAAGGCACTAAAGGCAGCACCTAACAACCCGAAAATCGTGAGCATCATGGCCCGCATGCTGACAGAGACAGGGCAAACCGATCAGGCTATCGAGTATTTTCAGAAGGCTCTCAGGCTAGACCCTTCCTATGGAAATGCCTTCGCCGATATGGCCAATGCCCGTAAATTCTCGAAAAAAGATGCAAACATCATTAAAAAATTCGAAACCGCCCTTAAAACTAGCATGCCCGCAGAACAACGTAAATTCATCCTGTATGGCCTAGGAAAAATATTCGACGACTGCAAGGATTGGGACAAGGCCTTTTCCTATTACAATCAAGCCAATCTGCTGGCCAAATCACCAACCAAGCAGATTCCACCACGCAAACTTTTCAAACTTGAAAGAAAAGTTTTTACTCGGGAACTATTAGCTAATAACAACCTTAGCGGCAGCAACTCAACCAAGCCCGTGTTCGTTGTGGGCATGCCGCGCTCAGGTACAACACTCATTGAACAGATCATCTCCAGCCACCCCTTGGCCGCCGGGGCGGGCGAGTTGCGAGAAATCGGCTTCATCCATCAAGAACTCTGCATGAATAATGATTTGGATGGGTTCCGCAAATCCTGCTCAGAAAATCTAAACCAGGAACAATTAGAAAAGTACGCTGATATATATCTCAGCGTCCTGCAACAAGATCGTTCCGACGCTGATCGGATCGTCGATAAGATGCCAGAAAATTACCTCTACCTGGGGTTAATCAAGCTATTATTCCCCCAAGCGGTCATCCTCCATGCAGTTCGCCACCCATTGGACACCTGTCTTTCCTGTTATTTCCAAGCCTTCAATGAAATACCCTGGAGTTTCGATCTCGAATGGATCAGCGACCGCTATCGCTTTTACCGGGAAAAAATGGACTACTGGGAAAATACTTTGCCTGCGAACAGCATTACTCCAGTTAAATATGAAGAACTGGTTTCAAATCCTGAACCTCAGATTCGTCGCCTTCTTGAGGCCTGTGGCCTTCCATGGGATCCGGCCTGCCTTGAATTCAATAAGACCTCACGCGCCGTCAAGACCGCCAGCCTGTGGCAAGTCCGACAACCAATGTACAAAACCTCCCGGGCACGCTGGACGCACTATGCCGCACATATTGAGCCACTGGCGAAAGAGCTTGGCGAATATATTACAGAGGAAGACCGCGCGATCCTTGGCGAACATGGCGTTAAACTCAGCTCAGGCTTTAGTCTGAAAAAGTTATTGGGTCGATGAGGCATGAAACAACACCGCGCACTCATCGTAGACGATGAACCTGACATCCGTGAGCTAGTCGAAATCACGCTGGGCCGCATGGATATCGAAACCGATTCGGCCAAAGACCTGGCCAAAGCCCGTGAACTTCTGACGCGGAAACACTTCGATATCTGCCTGACCGACATGCGCCTGCCAGATGGTTCCGGCCTGGAACTGGTGGGTGAAATCCAGCAGGAGCACCCACAACTGCCCGTCGCCGTGATCACGGCCTACGGCAGCATGGACACTGCTGTACAGGCATTGAAAGCAGGTGCGTTCGATTTCGTCTCCAAACCCGTCGATTTGCAGGTGCTGCGCAACCTGGTCAACAGCGCACTAAAACTTTCCAAAAAAACGGATTACCCCAAACGCGAACGCCGCTCCCGCGACGAGCTGATTGGCGACTCACCCGCCATGCAACATATTCGCTCCACCATTAACAAGCTTGCGCGCAGCCAGGCGCCGGTTTATGTCAGCGGCGAATCCGGTACCGGCAAGGAACTGGTTGCCAAGTTGATCCATAAAAAAGGCCCCCGAGCGGACAAACCTTTTATCGCCGTGAACTGCGGCGCCATTCCATCCGAATTGATGGAAAGCGAATTGTTCGGACATAAAAAAGGCAGCTTTACCGGCGCCGTCTCTGACAAGGAAGGCCTGTTCCAGGCGGCCGATGGTGGCACCTTATTTCTCGATGAGGTTGCAGAGCTACCGCTGCACATGCAGGTAAAGTTATTACGGGCGATTCAGGAAAAGGCCGTACGCCCGGTCGGCGAACAACGCGAAATCCCCGTCGATGTCCGGGTTCTTTCCGCCACCCACAAAAACCTGGCTGCCATGGTCGAAGACGGCCAGTTTCGCCAGGATCTCTACTACCGGCTCAACGTGATTGAGTTGCAGGTGCCACCCCTGCGCGATCGTGGTGAAGACGTTATCCAGCTGGCCAACCACTTGCTCCAGAAACTTCAGGGCGATGGCCAGCTTCAACTGGGCGAATCCGCACTAGATGCGCTGATGCAATACACCTTTCCCGGCAACGTGCGCGAGCTGGAAAACATTCTGGAACGCGCCATCACCATGGCCGATGGCGACACCATCGAGAGTGATGACCTGCACTTGCCGTCCAGCAACCATCTCCCAGACAGCTCGGCTAATGACATCGAACCAGGCGACGTGCCCCTGGAAGATTACCTGGATACCGTTGAACGGGACGCGATCCTGAAAGCGCTGGATAAAACGCACGGAAACAAGACCGCCGCCGCGAAATTACTGGGGATTACATTTAGAGCATTGAGGTATCGCTTGAAGAAATTGGGAATGGAATAGAAAAACTGACGCCACGCGTCACTTAAAACTGACCTTCCGGGGCATATTCGACCAAACTCCTGTCCCGTTCCTCCTGAAAAAACCTTTTAGCAGAACGAAAAGTGTGAAAAGGTTCACATGAAAACCCCACCAAATCGCTCAAAACGCTTTCCGAGCCAAGCTTGGCACAACCTCTGCAATAGACCCGCACAAGATCGACTGACGACCAGCCGGATTAAAGAACATCCGATCAGGGCCGACAGAGGACTCGATCGGAGATCACTTAACCAACTTTTTCCCAAAGGGAGATAACTGATGAAGAAATCAATCCAACAAGGTTTTACCTTGATCGAACTCATGATCGTGGTCGCGATCATCGGTATTCTGGCGGCTATCGCTTTGCCGGCCTACCAGGACTACACCGCTCGCGGCCAGGCTTCTGAAGGTCCTAAAGTTTCCAGCGGCTTGATGGCGGATGTTGCTGTCTTCTTTGCCGAGAACGGCTCTACTGCAGATCCGTCTGGCGATGCTGGCATTACTGCATCTGCTGCTGGCCTGAACGGCAAGTACATTACAGATGGCGGTATCACTGTTGCGGCTGACGGCACCATCAGCATCCCGTTTGATGCCGGCGTTCTGTCTGGCCAGACCATGACTCTGACTCCTACATTGAATGGCAGTCAGGTTTCTCAATGGGAGTGTGACGGACTGACCAATGTCCAGCACCTGCCATCAGGCTGCCGCCCATAATCGTTTCGCGCGATTGGAATCAAGCCCCCGCAAGGGGGCTTATTCTTACCCCCACCAATCAAAACGCTCACACACTATTCTGTATCGGAGACCAGAGGCACTATGAAACGCATATCATTAGGCTTCACTCTCATCGAATTAATGATTGTGGTCGCCATTATTGGCATCCTAGCTGCAATTGCGTTTCCAGCCTACCAGGATTACACAGCCCGGGCCCAATCTTCCGAGGCCCTAAAGGCCACCAACCACCTCCAGTGGGGCGTGGCTATTTATCTATCTGAGAATAATGATATTACCGGCGTGGATGCCGACCCGAGTCTAACCGCAATTGCGGCTGGCATTAACGGCAAATACATCACCAACGGCGGCGTCACGATTGCAGCCGACGGCACCATCAGCATTCCATTCGACAATGGCGTATTAGCTGGTCAAACCATGAGCCTGGAACCGACTCTCAATGGAAGCCAAATATCAACCTGGCAATGTGGCGGTATAGCCAATAGTCAGCACCTCCCCTCCGGATGCCGCTAAACCTCACTATTTACTCTTTATGCTAATTTCGGCCTAAAAAAACCGAAACAGCCCTCTCAGCAAAAATTTCATGAACAATTCAAGATTTTTCCTAAACAACCCGATAACCTATACCAACAAGGCGGACTTGTGATCTGCATATTTATTTGATAAATCAACCCAGTTACACTACTGGCTAAATATTTGGACTATAGGGACATGGCAACTACAACCCCGCAAATTCGCTTAACCGGTCTACCACGCAGGCTCGTTCTGGACGGCGCCCTGCAGGAAGAGGATGCAATAGCCGCGCTCGAACAGGCAAGCAAGGAAAAGAAAAACATTGTTTCGCTGCTGGTCGAATCCAAAAAGGTACCTGCAAATTTAATCGCCAATGCGGCCTGCCATGAGTTCGGCATTCCGCTGTTCGACCTGGATGTCGTGGACCTCGATACCGCACCGATCAAGCTTGTCGAAGAAAAGCTAATCCGCCAGCATCATGCCTTACCCATTTTCAAACGCGGCAACCGCCTCTATGTCGCGGTTTCCGACCCGACCAACCTCACGGCTCTGGACGAGATCAAGTTCCATACCGGCATCACTACAGAAGCTATCCTGGCTGAAGAAGACAAGCTTTCCCGGATTATCGAGAAAGCCCTTGAGAAAATGGACACCAGCATGTCCGATCTCATGGACGATGATCTGGAAAATCTCGAAATCAGCGGCGGCGAAGAGGAAGAAGACAAGGGAACCGACTCTGATATCGACGACACGCCCGTCGTACGCTTTGTTAATAAAATTCTGTTGGATGCTATTAATAAAGGCGCCTCCGATATTCACGTCGAACCTTACGAAAAGACATTCCGCGTTCGCTTCCGTCAGGATGGTGTACTAAAAGAAGTCGCCAACCCACCTCTGGCGCTGTCACAAAAGATCGCTGCGCGCCTGAAGGTTATGAGCCGCATGGATATCGCCGAGCGACGTGTTCCGCAGGACGGTCGTATAAAAATGCACCTATCCAAGAACCGCGCCATCGATTTTCGTGTTAATACCTGCCCAACACTGTTCGGCGAAAAAATCGTACTGCGTATCTTGGATCCATCCAGCGCCAAACTAGGCATCGATGCGCTCGGTTACGAAGACGACCAGAAACAGATGTACTTGGAAAACCTGAATAAGCCTTACGGCATGATTCTGGTCACCGGGCCGACCGGTTCCGGTAAAACCGTTTCGCTCTATACAGGTCTAAATATCCTCAACACCGAAGACCGGAACATCTCTACCTGCGAAGACCCGGTGGAAATCAACCTGGCCGGTATCAACCAGTGCAACATGAACGTCAAACAGGGATTCACTTTCGCCGAGGCGCTACGCGCCTTCCTGCGTCAGGACCCGGACATCATCATGGTCGGTGAAATTCGAGACCTCGAAACGGCCGAGATTGCGATCAAAGCGGCCCAGACCGGCCACATGGTGATGTCCACGCTGCACACCAACGATGGCCCGCAAACTCTTGCCCGCCTCATGAATATGGGCGTACCGCCTTACAATATCGCATCGGCGGTCAACCTGATCATTGCCCAGCGTCTGGGGCGTCGCTTGTGTAATAATTGCAAACTGCCGGAGGATGCGCCCCAAGAAGCGCTTCTTGAGGAAGGGTTCACAGAAGAACAACTGCAGAGTGCTAAGATTTTCAAAGCCAACCACGATGGCTGCGAGCAGTGCTCAGGCGGCTACAAGGGGCGCGTCGGTATTTACCAGGTTATGGAAATATCGGAAGAGATGGCGCGTATCATTATGGAAGGCGGTAACGCGATGGATTTATCTGACCAAGCGCAGAAAGAGGGTATTCGCGACCTGCGCCAGTCTGGACTGCTTAAAGTGGTGCAGGGCATCACCAGTATTGAAGAAATCAATCGAGTCACCAAAGACTAGGAAAAGGATTTTTAGGGGATAACAGGCTATGGCAGAGAAAGCAGTCAAGATGGACATGTTCGCCTGGGAAGGTACGGACAAAAAAGGGAATCGCGTCAAAGGTGAATCCCGCAGCAACAGCCCGACCATGATCAAGGCTGATCTTCGACGCCAGGGGATAACTCCCATCAAGGTGAAAAAGAAATCCTCTTTAGCCGGAGGCGCCAAGAAAAAGAAAATTATTCCCAAAGACATCGCCATCTTTACCCGGCAACTCGCCACCATGATGGCATCCGGCGTACCCATGGTCCAGTCATTCGAGATTATCGCCAAGGGCCATGAAAATCCGGCCATGCAGGAACTGGTAACCACTATCAAAAATGATGTTGAAAGTGGCAACAATCTCCGTGATGCACTAGCGAAACATCCTTTGTATTTCGATGAACTCGTATGCAACCTGGTTGCTGCCGGTGAGGCAGCGGGTATTCTCGACAACCTGCTGGACAAGATAGCTACCTACAAGGAAAAGACAGAAGCCTTAAAATCAAAGATCAAGAAAGCGTTGTTTTATCCAACAGCTGTCATGATCGTAGCTTTTATCGTAACCGCCATCCTCCTGATCTTCGTGGTACCACAATTCCAGCAGGTATTCTCAAGCTTTGGCGCCGACCTGCCTGCCTTCACAAAGATGATTATTGGACTCTCTGAATTCATGCAAGAGTGGTGGTGGGCAATTTTTGGCGGTATAGGCATTGGCATCTATGCTTTTATCTCGGCCAAAAAACGCTCTATCAAACTACAGCACGGACTGGACAAACTTGCTCTTAAATTACCTATTGTAGGTGGAATTCTAGTCAAGGCTGCAATTGCACGATTTGCCCGCACGCTTTCTACGATGTTTGCTGCTGGCGTTCCTCTAGTAGATGCACTGGAATCCGTTGCAGGCGCTACCGGTAACATCGTATACCAGGATGCAGTAATGAGGATGCGTGACCAGGTCGCAACCGGTCAACAGCTACAACTCACCATGCAACAAACCGGACTATTCCCTAACATGGTAGTGCAAATGATTGCTATCGGCGAAGAAGCCGGTTCACTGGATTCCATGTGCGGCAAAGTAGCCGATTTTTATGAACAGGAAGTAGACGATGCAGTTGACGGTCTTTCCAGTCTCATGGAACCATTGATCATGGCCGTGTTGGGCGTACTCGTGGGTGGCCTGGTTATCGCCATGTACCTGCCAATCTTCAAAATGGGTTCCGTGGTATAAGAACCCGGCATGGATTTTTTCATACTGCTTCAATACGACGCAGCCGTGCTTATTAGCACGGCTATTGTTTTTGGCCTGCTGATCGGCAGCTTTCTCAACGTCGTCGTTTATCGTTTGCCCAGGATGCTGGAACGCGACTGGAAAAACCAGTGCCAGGAATTGCTCGAGACCGAGTCAAAAGATACTGAGCAAGCGATTGGTCTGGTCACACCTCGCTCGCGCTGCCCATCCTGCGGCCACCAGATAACCGCCCTGGAAAACATCCCGCTTATCAGCTATCTCGTATTGCGCGGTAAATGCTCGTCCTGTGGCACCCATATTTCACTGCGCTATCCGATTGTCGAACTGATCACTGGACTGCTGTCAGGTTTTCTTGCCTGGCACTTCGGCTGGAGCTGGGAGCTGGCGGGCGCACTACTCTTCACCTGGACGCTCATCCCGTTAAGCCTGATCGATTTCGATACCCAGCTATTACCTGACAACATGACGCTGCCCTTACTCTGGGCGGGTCTGCTGTTTAACCTGAATGGTGGCTTTACCACCTTGAGCGAAGCCGTCATCGGTGCCGCCGCGGGTTACCTGGTATTGTGGAGCATCTATCATCTGTTCCGCATCCTGACCGGCAAGGAAGGCATGGGCTATGGCGACTTCAAGCTACTTGCCGCTTGCGGCGCATGGATGGGCTGGAAACTGCTGCCAGTGATTGTACTGCTCTCATCCGTTGTCGGTGCGGTAGTCGGTATAGCCCTGATCGTCACCCTGGGTCGCGACAAAAATATTCCCATTCCTTTTGGCCCTTACATTGCCGCAGCCGGATGGCTGGCACTGATCTGGGGACATGATCTGGTTACGGGTTATCTCAGGTTTGCGGGATTGAATTAAAAATCGCTTCGCGTTCCTCGTGATACCATCCACCCATGTTAATTATCGGACTCACAGGTGGCATCGGCTGTGGCAAGAGCGCGGCGGCGGACCGTTTTGCATATCACAGCGTTCCCATTATCGACGCCGATGCAATCGCGCGTGAACTCGTCACTAAAGACAGTGACGGACTTAATCAGATCGCCAATCATTTCGGAAACGATTATCTCGCATCGAACGGCGAACTCGACAGAGCAAAACTTCGCCAGCATATTTTTGAACATCCCGAAGCCCGCGAGCAGCTCGAAGCTATTCTGCACCCGTTAATACGCAATGAGATGCAAACCCGTGCGGCACAGCTCGATGCACCCTACTGTGTATTTGTCATCCCGCTTTTGATTGAAAGCCCGCACGCGGCGCCGGTCGATCGTATCTTGGTTATCGACTGCAGCGAAGATACACAGCGACAGCGTGTGATGAACCGCGATGGCAATACAGGAGAACAGGTGGACGCCATCCTGGCCAGCCAGGCAACACGCCGCCAGCGACTGGCGGCGGCAGATGATGTGGCGACTAATGAGAGTACGCTGGATTCCTTGCACCGGCAGATCGACCAACTGCATGCTGGCTACCTGCAATTGGCGGGCATAAAAAAAGTGCCGACCCGCTAGAGTCGGCACCCCTGTGAGGCTGCCCGCCAGTGAATCGTCCCTGTCTGGCTTGCAACCGCTGAATCGTCCTTGATTCAACATCGGCCAGACTACACCCGCCAATCCAGGAAAACCTGCGAAAATGTCTTCGCCGCCTGTAAGCCTTGGCTGAAATTTTTGTCAGCGACAATATTTGCTTCCAGCACTGGCCTCATGGACAATACCCGGCATGTCACACTCTCAGGCGCTAACATCCTGTGTCGCATAAAGTAATTTACGAACAGCCGCTCAACGAACGGGTTCGCGCGTTTTTACGCCTGGAATTTCTGTTCCAGCAAGTGCGTCATCATCTTGGCGGCACTGCCTCCTGGGACAGTCGTGCCGCACTGAGCTGCTTGCTGGAGATGCTGAATATCTTTGGCCGTAGCGACCTCAAGACCGAGGTCATGAAAGAACTGGAACGGCACACTGCCAATCTCGCGCGTCTGGAGCAAAGCCCCGATGTCGACCGGATGCAGCTATCCGGCCTGCTGGATGAACTGGAAGGTCTTATCGATGAGCTGCACTCCCTGAGCGGTCCGGTTGGCGCCCACCTCAAGGGTAACGAGTTTCTGTCGGCCATCCAGCAACGCAGCAGCATTCCCGGCGGCACCTGTGATTTCGATCTGCCCGCCTACCATTTCTGGCTGGAATCGCCCGCCGAGGAACGCATGCGCGACCTCGCAGGCTGGCTGGAAAGTTTCGACGTGATCGGTCGCGCCATACGCCTGATCCTGCGCCTGACCCGCAGCAGCACACTGTTCAAACCCGAAACCGCCGAGGCCGGATTCTTCCAGAAGAATCTCGATCCCAGCATTCCCTGCCAGATGGTGCGCGTGGCCTTGCCTGCGGGCACACCCTTTTATGCCGAAGTCAGCGGCGGGCGTCATCGCTTCACGGTGCGCTTCATGGCCCAGCCCGATGCCAATCAACGCGCCTCGCAAACCAGCGAGCGAGTCAGTTTTGAACTCGCCTGCTGTGTCATTTAGGAATGCCGAAAAAACAGAAAACCGTACCCTGCCCAACCTGCGGTGAGGATGCGCCCTGGAGTCCTGACAACCCCTGGCGGCCTTTTTGCAGTGAGCGCTGCAAGCTCATCGATCTCGGTGAATGGTTCGGCGAAGAAAAAAGAATACCGGGCGAACCGGCGCATTTACCCGAAGACGAGCACTAGTCCCCGATGACGAAATCGAACCAGGCCTGATATACAACACCCTCGGCCTCAACTTCCAGCTTCGCGCGCCAGTCACTACGCCCCGTCACGCAGATTGGCAACATTGGCTGCCCTGTCCAATCCCCCTCTGCACCTCGACTGAAGACATACCGGTTCTCGCCCATATCCATCCCGGGCATCACAAAATTCACTTTGACGGCATCCACCGCCAGATTCGTATCCAGCGCGATCGAGACAGTGAAAGGTTGCAGTGGCTTAATGTGATCCGGCAAATGCAACGCCACAGCCATCTGTTGCGCCTGCAGGAGACATTGACCGGTTTGACAGTCAACCTGACCCAGTAACCTTTCAGGCAATTCTTCCTGGGCGCAAGCCGACAACAACATTGCTGACAACAGAAAATATATTCGCTTCATTCCGGCCAGAACCCCGTTATTCCGGCGACACCCTGCCCGCCTCGGGACTGCGCCCGCTCAGTATCGTCTGCCGACATGCCACCCAGCGCGTACACTGGCATCACCGCCTGCTCACACAAGGCTGCAAAGCGGTCCCAACCTAAAGGCCTGGCACCGGGGTGCGATGTTGTTTGCCTGACCGGCGATAACACGATGAAATCCACTTCCAGCCTGGCGGCCTGCCTGATTTCTTCCTCGGAATGACAGGATGCTGCCACCCATTGCGAAGTGGGTAAGGGTCGCCCATGCAAGCTGTTTAGCTGACTCGAAGTCAAATGCACACCGCTGCCGACATCTCTCGCTATTTCAATATCGCCATTAATTAACAGGGTTGCGTCATGCTGATGACAAATAGCCATTGCCTCCCTGGCGAGCGCCGCCAGCGCATCACTGCTCAGCGACTTTGCCCTCAACTGCACCAGTCCAACGCCATGCGCAACCAGCCGTGCCAGCTGCCCGAGAAACTTTCCCGTATCGTCGGGCTCAGGCGAGATTGCATAACTCGACGGTAATTGAATCGCGTGGGTAATGGGCGTATTCGCTGCGGGAAATGGGTACCGATGCAGTTGCTTGCGCGCCACCCATTGCAGCGGCTGACCTTCGCGCCCATGCGGTTCACCCGACCAGCGGCTCGTGCGCCACACATCCAGCAACACCTGCTTATCGCCGTAATCATGCGGAATACGAATCAACGGGCGGGCCGACCCAATATGCACACCCAGTTCTTCTTCGATCTCCCTGAACAGCGCCTGTTGTACATCCTCATCCGGTTCCACCTTGCCACCGGGGTATTCCCAGAGCCCGCCCTGATGAAGGTGATCATGGCGCTTGCTGATCAGCACTTCGCCCTTGTCGTTTTCAATGACGGCGACGGCAACGTGAATCATCAGGTACGGTATTCGGCATTAATCTTCACATAATCGTAGGAGAAATCCGTGGTCCATACGGATTCAACAGTGTCTCCCCGTCCGAGCAACACACGAATAGTGATTTCCGACTCACGCATAGCGGCCTGTCCTGCCGCTTCCGTATAAGACGCGGCCCGCCCGCCCTGCTCAACGATGCAGGTTTCATTCAGGTAAACCTGAACAGCTTCAAGCTCAAGCTCTTCCAGACCGGCGCGACCAATGGCCGCCAGAATGCGCCCCCAGTTGGGATCGCTGGCAAACAACGCCGTCTTGATCAAAGGCGAGTGCGCAATGGTATAGCCTACCTGCAAACACTCTTCCTGCGACGCACCCTGCTCAACCCGCACCTCGACAAACTTGGTCGCACCCTCGCCGTCGCGCACAATTGCCTGAGCGAGCGCCTGGCAAACCTCGTTCAACGCCGCCTGCAACTGATTGGCCTGCGCGGTCCCTTCGCTCACCATGGCACCGGACTTACCCGTCGCCAGCAACATGCAGGCATCGTTAGTCGAAGTATCGCCGTCGATAGTGATACGGTTAAAGGATTTATCCACCGCCCGCCGCAACATGGCTTCCAGTAAAGCGGCATCCACCTGCGCATCCGTGGCAATAAAGGCCAGCATGGTTGCCATGTCGGGACGGATCATGCCAGCCCCCTTGGCAATCCCGGTAATCGTGACCGTCTTGCCATCAAGGGTGATTTGCCGGCTGCAACCTTTCGGCAAAGTGTCGGTTGTCATAATGCCTTTGGCGGCATCCACCCAGGTATTGTCGGCCAGCTTATCGAAGGCGGGTTGCAACCCGGCCTGCAGTTTCTGCAACGGGAGCGGTTCACCAATCACACCCGTGGAAAAGGGCAAAACCTCTTCCACCTTGCAACCGGCAACCTTTGCCATTGCCACGCAGGTTTCATGCGCATCCTGCATACCCTTGCTGCCGGTACCCGCATTGGCATTACCGGTATTGATCACCAGGTAACGGGGCGGTCGTTGTTTGAGATGGTCTTTGGCAACGGTAACGGGGGCCGCGCAAAAGGCGTTACGCGTGAATACGCCCGCGCCTGTAGACCCTGACGATAACTCGACAACCACCAGATCACGGCGATCGGGGTACTTGATACCGGCCTCGGCAATCCCCAGGCGGATGCCGGCGACGGGTAAGAGCTCAGTTAAGGGTGCGAGATTGACGGCCATAACACTATCCAATGCTTTCCAGATATCCAAACAGGGTGCAAAAAAGAAAGGCCGATATCTTTTTCGAGTGACTCAGCATTTAACCGGAGCGAGAAAAAGTGTATCGGCCTTTCTTATCCAGCCAAAAGTTAACTCAACTTGCCATGGCACTGCTTATATTTCTTACCTGATCCACAGGGACAGGGTTCGTTACGACCCACCTTGCGGCCATCGCGTGTAACCGGTTCCTGCGAAGAGGCTTCACCGGAAGCCGCATCAGCCTGTTGACCACCCTCATGGAGCGCGTCAGCCTCGGCATGCTGGAACTTCATATTTGCTGTCTGCTGGCGTTGCGCCTCAACCGCGGCAACATCTTCCTCGGCACGCACCTTCACCTTGGAAACGACACCAACCACCTCGCGCTTGATCCGCTCAAGCATGGCGGAAAACATTTCGAACGCTTCGCGCTTGTATTCCTGCTTCGGGTTCTTTTGCGCATAACCACGCAAACCAATCCCCTGACGCAGATAATCCATCGCGGCAAGATGCTCTTTCCAGGATTGATCCAGCACCTGCAACATGACTGACTTTTCAAAATGCCGCACTACCTGCGCGCCGGCCATGCTTTCTTTCTCGCGATAATCCTTTTCCAGCTCTTCTATGATGCGCTCGCGCAAGGTTTCTTCATGCAGATCGTCATCCTTATCCAGCCAGCGCTGAATGGAATAGCTGGCGCCGAATTCCTCCTCAATGATTTTCTCAAGGCCCGGTACATCCCATTGCTCATCCAGGCTGCCCGGCGGAATATAGCCCGATACCACGTCATTCACGACATCGCGGCGTATCTCCTGAATGATGTCGCTGACATCGTCCGTCGCCATCAACTCGGAACGCTGCGCATAGACAACCTTGCGCTGATCGTTGGCGACATCATCGTATTCCAGCAACTGCTTGCGGATATTAAAGTTGTGTCCTTCCACCTTGCGCTGTGCGTTTTCAATCGCCTTGGTGACCCACTTGTGCTCGATGGCCTCGCCTTCTTCCATGCCAAGGCGCTTCATCATCCCCGCCACGCGATCGGAGGCAAAGATGCGCATCAGGTTATCTTCCAGCGAAAGATAAAAACGGCTGGAACCTGGGTCGCCCTGGCGACCGGAACGGCCGCGCAACTGATTGTCGATACGCCGCGACTCATGACGCTCAGTACCGATGATATGCAACCCGCCCGACTCCAGCACTTTCTGATGCCGCTGCTCCCATTCATTATTGATGCGCTCGACATCGGCGTCACCGGGATTTTCGCCCAGCGCCGCAAGGTCAATATCGAGGTTACCACCCAGCTTGATGTCGGTACCGCGACCGGCCATGTTGGTGGCGATGGTTACCGCACCCGGCAAACCCGCCTGCTCGACGATATGCGCCTCGCGCTCATGCTGCTTGGCGTTCAGCACTTCGTGCTTGATGCCTGCCTTCTTGAGCAATCCTGAAAGGTACTCGGAAGTTTCCACCGAAGTCGTGCCGACCAGCACCGGCTGCCCCTTCTGCTGACACTGACGAATATCTTCGATAATGGCGTCATATTTTTCTTTCGCGGTGAGAAACACCAGATCGCCGCGATCGTCGCGCACCATCGGGCGATGCGTGGGGATAACGACCACTTCAAGACCATAGATTTGTTGAAACTCGAAAGCCTCGGTATCCGCGGTGCCGGTCATACCGGACAGCTTGTTATAAAGCCGGAAATAATTCTGGAAGGTAATAGAGGCGTAGGTCTGGCTTTCGTTCTGAATGGCCAGCCCTTCTTTTGCTTCCACCGCCTGATGCAGGCCCTCGGACCAGCGCCGTCCGGGCATGGTGCGGCCAGTGAACTCGTCTACGATAACGATCTGGCCATCCTGCACGATGTAATCGACATCTTTGTGGAACAATACATGTGCACGCAGCGCCGCGTTCACGTGATGCATCAAGGTCAGGTTCGAAGCATCGTAGAGACTCTGTCCCTCGCCGAGCAAACCCGCCCTGGTTAACAGCTCTTCGACCTTTTCATGACCGGTTTCAGTCAGGAAGATCTGTTTGTTCTTTTCCTCAACACTGTAATCACCGGGCCCGTCCTCCTCTTCCTGTTTCGACAGGCTGGGAATCAGCACATTGATCTTGGTATAGAGTTCAGTGTTATCGGCTGTCGGCCCGGAAATAATCAGCGGCGTGCGCGCTTCGTCGATCAGGATGGAATCCACTTCGTCGACAATGGCGAAATTAAGTTCGCGCAACACCTTGTCTTCCAGACGGAAGGCCATGTTGTCGCGCAGGTAATCGAAACCGAATTCGTTATTGGTGCCATAGGTGATATCGCAGGCATATGCCGCGCGTTTATCGACCGGCGACATACCCGGTACGGCGACGCCCGTCGTCAGCCCCAGGAAACCATACAGCTTACCCATCCATTCGGCATCGCGACGCGCCAGGTAATCATTCACGGTGACGACATGCACACCCTTGCCGGAAACCGCATTCAGATAGGCGGCCAGCGTCGCTACCAGTGTTTTACCTTCACCGGTGCGCATCTCGGTGATCTTGCCCTGATGCAGCACCATGCCGCCGATCAGCTGCACATCGTAATGCCGCATCCCCAGGGCTCGCTTGCCCGCCTCGCGAACTACGGCAAAGGCTTCGGGCAGCAGGTCATCCAGCGAGGCGCCATCCTGCAGACGCTGGCGGAATTCGTTGGTCTTGGCGCGTATCGCCGCGTCATCCAGTTTTTCCAGTTCCGGCTCGAACGCGTTAATGCGCTCCACGGTCTTGAACATGCGTTTGACCAGCCGGTCGTTGCGGCTGCCGAAGACTTTTTTCAGTAATGCGCTAACCATGAAAAACCAATTCCAGCGATATCAAGACAGAAGGCCGCATAATACATGAGATGGGGGGTAAATTGTGGTCTGGATGCAGGTAATCAAGGGTATGGCAACAAAGATTGCCGACGCAGGCAATGCCAGCCAACCAAAGATCCAAAAAGGAATTTATGCGTAAATAAGTAACAGTGTTGAAGCGGTGTTTGCCGGTCTAGCGCTTGGCCCAGACATACCGCTCCGGATCGACCGGTTTGCCATTTTTCAGCACTTCAAAATGCACGTGTGGACCGGTTGAGCGTCCGCTGGAACCCATCAGGGCGATTTCCTGGCCCTGCTTGACGGTATCGCCGACACTGACCAGATTGGCCTGGTTATGGCCATAGCGGGTGACATAGCCATTCCCGTGATTGATTTCAACCAGGTTTCCGTAGCCGTAACGCTTGCCAGACCAGGTCACTACGCCGCCCGCAACCGATACGATCTCGGAACCGCGCTTACCGGCGAAATCCACACCTTCGTGATAGGCATGTTTGCCGGTGAAGGGATCGGTGCGTTTGCCGAAGGGAGAGGACATCCAGCCGCCCTTGGTCGGCCGACCGGCCGGAACACCCTGCTTGGAGAGCTCTTTATTGAACAGCACGGACTCCATTGCGACCAGCTGTTGCTCGCGCTTTTCCAGCACCGCCGATAGCTTGTCCAGATCCGTCATAATATCCGGGAGTTGGTAACCTCCCTGGGTCAGCGCTGACTCAGGACCACCCTGAGCCGGAGCTTCCGAGAAATCGAATTCCGCCTTGTCGAGCTTGGCCATATCAACCAGTCGTTCGCCCACGCCTTCCAGACGCAGAATCTGGGCCTGCAACTGGCCAAGGCGCATCGCCAGCGCATCCATATGCGCCTGAGTTTCGCGCTTCGCCAGGTCGATCTCGCGCTGCTGATCGCTGACATCGGCCTTCCATTCGGCGACCATCGCGGTCGGCGCCAGATTCGAGGTTGTCTGCCCCCAGCTGTAACCCAGGTAAATCAAGGCGGAAAAAAAGACAAAAGCGAATGAAAACAGTGGGATATAAATTCTGGGCAAACTCAGATTGAGACTGCCTGGACGTCCATGTACATTGGTAAAGAGTATGATATTCATGTCTGGGCCGTTACTCTACGGATTTCACAGTTCCTTTACAATTTTGAAAACCCTATCAGGGCAGCTACATTATTTATGTCGACGCGTAAGGCCATTCCTATAGCGCAAATTCTTGACCGAGTTGGCAGAAACCAGGGTCGGATGACCGAACGCTCTCAGGCGCTACGCCGCCTGGAGCATCAACTGGATCAGCTTCTCCCCCCCGAACTGATTGGTCGGGTCAGTGTCGGCAACTTGCGCCAGGGCGTGCTGATTCTGTTCGTCGAGTCGGCCGGGTGGGCCGCGCGCCTGCGTTTTCAAGTGCCACAATTACTGCAGAAATTAAGCCAGAAAGGTCGAATCCAGCTGGAAAAAATCGAGATTCGGGTGCTGCCGCCGCGCGTGGCTCCCCAACCCCCAAAACGCAAGGCAGAAATGTCCGAGGCCTCGGCGCAGGCGCTTGAATCCATGGCCAAAAGCCTTTCCGACCCCGGCCTTGCGGACGCCTTAGCACGCCTGTCCCAGCGCGGCAGAAAAAACCGCTGAGCAAAAAAAACGCCTGCGTCGGCAGGCGTTATGAAATCAGATACAAGCTGTTAACAATCAGGAAACAGGCACCGGTTGCAGGAAGGAAATCGGCGCGGTTTCCGCATCTTCGAAGGTCACCTCTTCCCAGGCCGATTCATCAGCCAACAACGCACGCAACAGCGTGTTATTCAGCGCATGGCCGGATTTATGACCGTGGAATGCGCCAATCAGGCTGTGGCCAAGCAGATACAGATCACCAATTGCATCGAGAATCTTGTGTTTCACGAATTCGTCTTCGTAACGCAAGCCGTCTTCATTCAACACGCGGTAATCGTCAACCACGATTGCGTTATCCATGCTGCCGCCCAGGGCCAGGTTCTTTTCGCGCAGCATTTCAATGTCACGCATAAACCCAAAAGTGCGGGCACGACTCACTTCACGCACAAATGAGGTTGTGGAGAAATCCACCTCGGAACACTGCGCGTTTTCCTTGAATACAGGGTGGTCGAAATCAATGGTAAAGCCCACCTTGAAACCATCGAAGGGATCGAAGCGCGCCCATTTGTCGCCATCTTCCACCTGGATCGGCTTGGTGATGCGAATGAACTTTTTTGGTGCATTCTGTTCTTCGATGCCCGCGGATTGCACCAGAAAAACAAACGGACCGGCACTGCCGTCCATGATAGGTACTTCCGGGGCACTCAAATCGACATAGGCATTATCAATACCCAGCCCGGCAAAGGCCGACAGGAGATGCTCAACGGTGGAAATCTTGATATCGCCACTGACCAGCGCAGTAGATAACTGGGTGTCACCCACGTTTTCAGGGCTGGCCTTGATCTCGACCGGTTCTTTCAGGTCGATGCGACGAAAGATAATGCCCGTATTTGGTGCGGCTGGACGCAGGGTCAGGTAGACCTTCTCCCCCGTATGAAGCCCCACGCCGGTGGCGCGAATTACATTTTTCAAAGTACGCTGACGAATCATTATCTATTTGATTCCTTTAACAATTTCACTACCGGCATTAGAGGGAAACTCGAAGATGCCGAATTTTAACACACTCATATTGCACCGAAAAGTAACATCTGGGGCCGCAAGGACACGCAAGTATCTGATCTTCCGATGTTTGTCTGATTGTACAAAAGCAATTCTTAAGCCAACCTGAATTCAGGGCCGTGAGGGAAGTATTGGCGATATCGCACGCCTGGACTGTGTTGCAGATCATAAAATCGCTGTCAGCCGCCCATGTTCTGCAACGCGCGACCCATCAGCATATTTAAGAACTGCTGACGCTGCTCCCGGCCCATGCTACGAAAGACAACGTAGCGTGCGTGTTGTTCCGGGTGCGCCGGTGATAATTGCAGCCCCCACAAAGGCGCCAGACTGTTCGGCAACAGACTGTAACGCGCATCGCCCAGAAGCTGTCTCTCTTCATCGAAAAACACAAACCCATCGGACCAGCGAACAAACCGCTCTATGTCCTGGTAGTGGACCGTTGCGGCGGACATGGGTGGCAGATCCTTGCGCTGGTCGAACAAGCCCGCAGAATCACCCGGATAATGCAGCACCTCTCCGACACCCGCACGAATCGCATCAACATAAATGCGCTGGTCGGCAATATAAATGGATCGCCATAACACCAGATTGCCAAGTGTCGGCTTGACCATCATGGCTTCGACCCAGTGCCCACGCTGCTCAGCCAGTCGCTCAGCAGCCGCCTCTATGCGTTGCGACTGCCACAGCCCCAGCAATAGGTAACTGGCACAAAAAACCAGGCCCATAACGACAGGCAGTCGGTTCTGCTGCCGTAATGCAAACAACAACGCGAACATCAGACCCAGTGTGAACACCGGGTCGACGATAGCAATGATACTGAAAGCCAGCGGTTCATCAGTGAACGGCCACAGCCAGTGCGTACCATAACTGGTGCATGCATCCAGGAATCCGCTCAGGCAAAAGCCAAGCAAGGCAAACAGATAAAGCCTTTGAAAACCCAACCGTCGGTGCAACAAGGGCCACAGCAGCAATGCTGCCAACAAGGCGCCAAGCGGAATGAAAACCAGCGAATGGGTAAAGTGCCGATGAAATTCCAGGGACAACAATGGGTCATGACTGGAGCGAATAAATACATCGGCATCCGCCAGCAGGCCCGAGAAAAAACCCACGACCGCCGCCAGCCGGTACTCATGCCGACGGGCAGCCGTTAGCGCCAGCACACCACCCAACAAACCCTGTGTCAGTAAATCCATGGCCGGATGCTAGCACCCGACGCAAATGAATACAGCTAGACCGCCTGAAACTCGAACAGACTGAACTTGGATGAGGACATGAGCTGGCGAGACAGGGTAATCAGCTTGCTTCCAAAACGCTCTTCCGCAAACTCCAGCCGGGTTCCGATATCGTAAATAGCCGCCGGGGTAATAATGGATCCCCCAAACAACCCATTCTTGTTAATCAGCAACGCGTCACCATGCGCCGAACCTGCACCTACCCCGTTAATCGCGCGCACTCTGGCTGCTTCAGCTTCACGGGTGATTCGCATAATGCCGAACTTGATGCCAGTGCGGCGATCCAGGCGCATCCAGCGAATGGTTCCGACCTCCCAGCGCTCACCCTCGGTTTCCCGGGTGCGATAGGCGATCAGGTCGCCGACCTTTACGTTGGGTGTGGCTGTCCTGGGCAAGGAAAACGACGCGCCGTCCTCGGTCACTTCGCCACTCCCTGTATAATTTGCCTGGTTACGGGCATGACAAACAGCCAGCCCGCCTTCCGAGATATCACACTGCAGCCAGGTGTTTAATGGAAATTTATTTTCCACCGCAATATGGTCAGGCACCTTACTGGCAGGCGTATTCTGCTGCAGCTCAATACGCGACCACACACCCGGCCTGGAGTGCGACATACTGTCTTCGTAACTGACCAAAGAGAGATGCGAACCGGACATGACATCGCCCTGCTCGGCCTCCTGCTCCAAAAACGCACTGACATTTTCATCATGCGCCTCGCGCATGTAATAACTCACCGCGCTGAGACCCGTTGCCACTTCGATTTCCTGCCGACATTCGTCGCGTCGCATCTGCCGCTCCTTACGCTCACCCCAGGAGTCACGCAGCCGCAAAAAGAAGTCGCGTTGAATACGTTGATTGAGTGACGACTTCTTGCCCCCATGCTGCTGTATCAGCATGCCCTGTAACAGCTTATCAAGCCCCTTGATCAACTTATCCATTCCGATCAGGCGGCCCTCGGTGGGTTTCAGCTGCTGCCAGCCCATGTTTTTTCGCAAATGCACGGGGGGATTTGGCTTGGCCAGATCCACGAAAGGCTTACCCGATATCGACGCCGTCTTGTTGTCGCCAAGCTCAACATATTTCACCCACTCGTCTAGCCACTTGTATAACCGGCGGGCCTCACCCGGCATCAGGTGATAGGGATTGGACAGCGCCAATACCGCAATACGCAGGTAACTACTGCGTATCGAGGAATGATCGACTGTATCGAGCTCAGCCAGACCCAGATGTTCCGCAAGCAGATAAAGCTGGTTGAGGTATTTCCAGGAAGCGTCGGCACCCACGTAATGATTGGCATAACCTTCCACCATCAATTGCGAATAACTGCTGATCGCCAGGTGAATGGCCCGCGTGAGATTAGCCGTTGCAGCATTCTTGCGCGATTCATTTTCCAGTAACTCCTGGATCACCAGGCAACAACCCTGGCCAAATCGATCCAGCACACTTTGCTGACTGGCAAGTTCCTTGAACAAATCTTCACTATCGGGGGAGCTGTGTTCCGCGAATAAATCAGCGGTCAGGGTGACATAACCAAACAGCCGGCTAAGTGCATACAGACGATCCTCAACCGCCATCTGACAGGTATTCATCTCCTCCAGGATACGGGTGACGGTTTGCGCAGTCTGTTCCGGTGTGGCGACAGTAAACTGCTGAAGCCAGGCTTCGAAAGCCTGCCTAGACTGGAAAGGTGAGCCATTGCCGGGCGTTTTGGCTGGTCTCGGCAATTCAAAATTCAGGCCCTTCTGCATACTACTTGTACCCCCGTGCGTGGTTTCATCACGGCGACACCTGGTCACATGGCTTGTTATTGGGGGCAAAATACCGGCGGGACATGCGCGCAGTTGCGCTGACACCAACTCCATCTGGCGACTCCGCTGTCATAGAATTGCTTCCTTAGACCGGTGGTTTTGCGCCCCTGCCTTTCGGTCAGGTTCGCCCTTTACAGATACTGCGAGGGGGATTGTGTCTTAATTGGCAAAAAAGAGCCAATATTGTGACACGCTTCACAAGTCAAAATTCCCACAAAAAACCTATTATTCATTTACTAACAAGGTGTTATGTGTTTTATTGATCTCGATCACAATTTCACATATTGCGAAATTATCGAATTTAAGGCGGCAAAGATTGCCGGAAAATAAGTCAATTATTTGTCATTTTATTGAAAGGCATCAGCGAACCAGCTGATTGAGATCGAAGATGGGCAACAGAATCGCCATGACTATCACCAGCACCATGGCCCCCATCAACACAATCATCAATGGCTCCAGCAACCCCATCAGGGTCTGCACGGTCGTCTCGATTTCCCGTTCCTGGTTGAGCGCTGCCCGTTCCAACATGGCCTCGAGATTGCCGCTGGCCTCACCGCTCGCGATCAGATTAAGCGTCATCGGCGGAAAATAACCGCTCTTTTCCAGCGCCGCCCGGATACTGGAGCCTTCGCGTACTTTCCTGGCCGCCGAGGCAACCGCATCTCGCATCGGGATGTTGCTCATCACCTGTCCGGCAATGCGCAACGCTTCCAGCACTGGCACGCCGCTGGCGGAAAGAATACTAAGGGTTCGCGCGAAACGTGCGGCATTCACTCCCCGCACCAGACGCCCGATTAACGGTAATCGCAACAAAACTCCATGGAAGCGCTGTTTCGGCCCCGGCTGTTGCAGCACCAGGTAAACACCCACGGCAGCGGCAATCACGAGTAGCAGCAACCACAAACCATAATTCTGCAGGAATTCACTGACGGCAATGAGCGCCCGGGTCAGCCAGGGCAACTGCTGACCGAGCCCTTCAAACACGCCTACCACCTGTGGCACCACATAAACCATCAACAGAGCCGCAACGCCCAGTGCCAGCACGGTCAAAATCACAGGGTAAAACAGCGCAACCTGTATCTTCTGCCGCATGGCATGACGGTTTTCGGTGTAATCAGCCAGCCGATCCAGCACCAGGTCCAGCCGCCCGGACTGTTCGCCAGCCGCGACCGTGGCACGGTACATTTCAGGGAAAGCCTGCGGGAATTCACCCATCGCCTGCGCCAGGGTATGACCCTCGACCACGCGCGCGCGCACTCCCAGGATCATCGAGGTGAGACGCTGTTTCTCGGTCTGCTGCGACACGGTTCGCAGCGCTTCTTCCAGTGGCAGGCCGGATTGGATCAGGGTGGAAAGCTGGCGAGTTAACAAGGCAAGATCGGCGGCGCTGATACCACGTCTTACGGAAGGTGTCTGAACGCGATTGGCACTTCGCTGGGATACCTCGTCCACCGCGAGTGGCGTCAGGTTTTTATCCCGCAGTTGCTGACGCACCGCACGCGCGGTATCGCCTTCCAGCACGCCCTTCTTTTCACGCCCACTGGCATCCAGCGCAGTATATTCAAAGGCCCCCATGACGGCGTATTAATCCTCGCGCGTCACCCGCAGCACTTCTTCAACAGAAGTCACGCCGGCGAGAATCTTGCGCACACCGTCCTGTCGCAAACTCGGCGAGCGGGTACGCGCATAGGTTTCCATCTCAATCTCACCCGCGCCATCGTGAATCATCTGCGCCATGCGATCATTGATATCAATGAGTTCGTAGATACCGGTACGCCCCTGGTAACCGAGATTATTGCAGAGGTCACAACCAGAAGCCTTGTAGAGCGAGACGCCTTCCGGCGAGTGCAGCCCGAGCATTTCACAGTCTTTCTCGTTCGGGGCATAAGGCTGCTTGCATACCGGGCAAAGTACGCGCACCAGGCGTTGCGCCAGCACCCCGATCAGACTGGAAGACAGCAGAAAAGGCTCAACCCCCATGTCGCGCAAACGCGTTACCGCGCCTACCGCACTATTGGTATGAAGCGTCGACAGCACCAGATGGCCGGTCAAACTGGCCTGTACCGCGATTTCCGCAGTTTCCAGGTCACGAATTTCGCCGACCATCACCACGTCCGGGTCCTGGCGCAGAATAGCGCGCAGACCACGCGCGAAGCTCATATCGACCTTGGTGTTCACCTGCGTCTGGCCGATGCCATCGAGGTAATACTCGATCGGGTCTTCCACTGTGAGAATGTTGCGCGTGCGCTCGTTCAGCTTGGTCAGGGCCGCGTACAGCGTGGTGGTTTTACCCGAGCCCGTAGGACCGGTAACCAGCAGGATACCGTGCGGTTTATGCACCAGCTTATCCATCATGGCTTCGTCTTCTTTTGCCATGCCCAGATGCTCAAGATGCAAACGGCCCGCCTGCTTATCCAGCAGACGGAGCACGACGCGCTCGCCATGCCCCGACGGCAAGGTGGAAACACGCACATCAACCGCACGTCCCGCCACTCGCAGGGAGATACGGCCATCCTGTGGCAAGCGTTTCTCCGCGATATCCATTTTCGCCATGACTTTGATACGCGACACGATCAGCGGCGCCAGCACACGCTGCGGCTGCAGCACTTCACGCAGCACGCCATCAACGCGAAACCGCACCACCAGGCGGTTCTCGAAGGTTTCAATGTGCACATCGGAAGCGTCTTCCTTGATGGCTTCGGTCAGGATGGCATTGATGAGTTTGATGATGGGTGCATCATCTTCCGAATCGAGCAGGTCTTCCGGTTCCGGCAACTGTTCCGCGATACTGAACAGGTCGTTGTCTTCCCCGATGTCTTCCATGGCCAGCATGGTCTGGCTGGTTTCCTGCTCGTAGGCCTCTGTCAGCAGCGAATTGAACGCCTCCGAAGACACCTCCTCCAGCTTGAAAGGCCGCGCCAGGGTGCGGCGCAACTCGGCAAGAATAGTCAGGCTCAGTTCCGGCCGATGCTTGACCAGCAATTGGCCATCATCCGCCTGCTCGACCAGAATGCCGTGGCGCTTGGCAAAGGCAAAACTCGGGCGACGGATACCGGCAGGGGCATCCATTACTGGCAGATCGGAATTGGCAGTCTGCTCACTCATTCGGCGGGCGCTGTCGTCTCATCCTGCTGAAAAGTGTCGGGCAACACCGGTACAACGTCGCTACGCATCAGGTTCACACCCCGGTCACGCTTCTCCAGCTGTTGCGCGCGCATGTAATTATATTTCCCGGAAGACATCTGGGTTTCGGTCGCCGCATCGCGCAGGATGGTCGGTTTCAGGAACACCATCAGGTTCTGCTTGGTCTTGCTGGTGCGCTGTGACTTGAACAGGTTACCCAGCACCGGGATATCGCCCAGCAGAGGCACTTTCTGCACCGTCTCGGTCAAGCGGTCATCAATCAGGCCACCCAGCACCACGACCTGTCTGTCTTCAACCATAACCGCGGTCTTGATGGAACGTTTATTGGTCACGATGTCAGAGGCACCGGAAATGGCGGTTTCACTGACACTGGAACTTTCCTGTTCGATTTCCAGCTTGATGGAGTTGCCTTCGTTGATCTGTGGTTTGACCTTAAGTGTCAAACCAACATCTTCACGCTGAATGGTCTGGAAAGGATTAGTCGCACCGTCATTGGCGCCGGTATTGGTGAACTGGCCGGTGACGAAAGGCACGTTCTGCGCCACCACGATTTCGGCTTCTTCGTTATCCAGTGTCACCAGGGTCGGCGTAGACAGGATATTGCTTTCACTGTCACTACCCAGCGCCTTGACCAGCGCGCCCAGGTTCAGAATTTCGGTCCCCAATATGGTCGTGGTGCCTTCGAAATATCCGAGACTGAGGCCATTCCCCGCCGTTAAGGGGTTGGCAGCGACGGAATTGATCGATGTAGTGACATCGAAATTGGTGCCACCAATGCCACCCGCGCCGGTCGTCGGATCGGTCGCCCGCCACTGCACACCCAGCTCGGCCGCCTTGTCAGCCGTCAACTCGGCGATCACTGCCTCGACATAGACCTGCGCCCGGCGCACATCCAGCTGGCGAATCACCGATTGCAGCGAACGGAACACATCCGGCGGCGCGGTAATTACCAATGCATTCGAGGCAGCATCGGCCTGAATGCTGACATCGCTTTCTGGCCTGGCCTGCTGCTGCTTCTGTTCTTTTTCCAGGGTATCGCTGACACCGGTCAGCACCTTGGCCAGGTCTTCAGCCTTGGCATACTTCAGATAAACAACGTGGGTATTGCCACCGCGATCCAGCGGCGTGTCCAGATGCGATATAACCGCGCGGAGCTTTAACCGATCTGCCCGATCCCCGCCAAGCAATACGCTGTTAGTGCGTTCATCGGCAATTAATACCGGTCCGGCTCCCGGCGCACCAGCCGCCTGCGCCGCCGGGGTGGTGCGCTGCAGGGACGTCAGTATGCGCACCACTTCAACTGCAGATGCATGCTGTAGCGGAATCACCTCCACTTCACTGTCGCTCTGCTGATCCATGCGCCGCACGATGCTCACCAGTCGCGCCACGTTATCCGCACGATCGGAAATAATCAGTACATTGGTCGCGGGATAAGCCGCCAGGTGACCCTGCTGTGGCACCAGTGGCCGCAAAATCGGCACCAGTTGTGCTGCTGATACGTTATCAATCTGGATTACCTGGGTGACCATTTCGTCACCGCGCACGGCGCGATCGGTACGCTCACCGATAGTGGGTATACTGTCCTGCTTGGCGTTTACATCCGGGACAATCTTGACCACGTCACCGGACGGCACCGCGGCAAACCCGTGCACCTGCAGAATCGAAAGGAATACCTGGTAGACTTCTTCGGTGCTCATGGGACGGGCCGAGATAACAGTCACCTTGCCTTTCACGCGCGGATCAACGATGAAATTGGTGCCGGTCACTTCCGAAACAGTGGTAATCAGAGCACCGATATCGGCATCTTTCAGATTCAGCGTGACGTTATCCGCCCACGCCAGCTGCCAGACACTCAGGGCCAGCAGCGTCCCCAGTAATGTTCGTGTTATTCGCTTCACGATTGCATGCCTACCCATATGCTTCGCTACCTTTCTCGTCAGTTTGCGCTTAACCCAAACTGAAATTCAAATCGAGTTCCTGACGCCCGCGCCGAATCCGCAGATTCAGATCCTGGGCATCCTTTAATTGATTGAGCACCTCGATACCCTTGGCCGGGTTATCCAGTGCCACGCCATTAACCTCGGTCACAAGATCGCCAGGACGCAGGCCGAATTGCGTAAAGAGCTCCTTTCGATTACCTGGATAGAGGCGAAAACCAATAAATTCAGTGCCTTCCTGATGAGGCACCGGTCGCACCAGGTCAATCAGGGCGCGCGGGTTATCGCGCATGATCTGGCGGTACTCGGTCAGCACCTGCGCCATTTCGGGGTTCAGTTGCAGTTGTGCCCGAGATTCATCCAGCACAGCCTCATTGCCCGACAGTGGCTGCTTCGGCAGGCGCAATGTCTCGTAACGTCCGGCACGGCGCAGGATCACCCGATCGGGATGTACCTCGCTCAGCTCAGCCCCGCCGGGGAGATTGTCACCAATGCGATAGCTGAGCTCATTACGGTTTTGCTCGGCAATAATGGCGCGGGCGTTGGCTTCCTGGTCGGCGGCAATCACACCCCGCAACGTCAGGTTGAGCCGCGTTTCCGGGGCATCGATCGGCGCGGCCTCCTTGATCTGCTCGGAATCGCTCTCGCCAAACAGGTGCCATTGCGCAATCTGCCTTGCATCGAACGCCGGCTGGTCAGGACGCATCACGGGTGCGGAAGCCACCACCACGGATTCCGACTCATCGGGATCGGGAATCACCAGCCAGACGATTTCGGCGAGCCAATAGACCGCAATCACGCCCAGTCCGAGCGCGACCAGCCTGGCCAATTGCGCTCCCCTGGCGCTGGCCATCCATTCCATCGTCCGATCAAACGTCATAGTCAGTTTAAATCAATCGCCCGCGGGCTGGTCAGCCGAACGCGGCTTGCGTCGGCGCGGACCCCGTTTGCCATCCGCACTGCCACCGTCACGACGATGACGTGGCTTGCCACCCGGTTTACCGCCTGGGCGCGGCTCACGTTTCGGCTTAACCGCCGGCTGGATATCCGTGGCCAGCATGTCGCTTCCAACGGCATCCGCCGGAATCTTGTGCCCAATATACTCTTCAATCTCCGGCAGCGAGTAGACGTAGGTCTCACATGCGAAACTAATTGCATCTCCCTCGGCCCCGGCACGCGCGGTACGGCCGATTCGATGCACGTAATCCTCGGCATCCTGCGGCAGATCGAAGTTGATCACATGACTCACATCTGGAATGTGCAGACCGCGTGCCGCCACATCCGTGGCCACCAGCACCGCCAGTTCGCCAGTCTGAAACCGTTCCAGCAGCCGCAGACGCTTCTTCTGCGGCACATCGCCCGACAGCACGGCCGACTCGTAGCCATTGCCTTCGAGGAATCCCCACACCTTTTCCGCCGCCCGCTTGGTGTTGACGAAGACGATAGTGCGGTGCGCATCCATGCCGTTCAGGATGCCCAGCAACAACGGGATTTTTTCGTCGTTGGCAATGTGATAAAGCACTTCGCGAACTCGCTCGGCCGTAACCTGCTCCGGCTCGACTTCAACCGAGACGGGGTTATTCATATGTTCGTAGGCCAGTTCACGCACGCGATGAGACAGGGTGGCCGAAAACAGCATGCTCAGGCGTTGTTCGGGAGCGGGGCAACGACGCAACAAATAGCGCATATCCTTGATGAAGCCCAGATCGAACATGCGATCCGCTTCATCCAGCACGACCACTTCCGCCTTGCGCAGATCGAACACGCCCTGCTTGAAATAGTCGATGATACGGCCGGGCGTACCTATCAGCACATCGACACCCTGTTCCAGGGTCTTGCGCTGCTGTTCGTAGCCGGTACCGCCATAGGCGAGGCCAAAGGTAATACCCGTATGTTTCGCCAGCATGACAGCGTCTTTCTCAATCTGCACCGCCAGCTCACGGGTCGGCGCCAGGATCATCGCACGCACCTGGTTCGGCTTGCGGTCAGCGTCGGCCGGCTTGCCGAGCAGCCGTTGCAGCATGGCGAGCAGAAACGCCGCCGTCTTGCCGGTGCCGGTCTGCGCCTGCCCCGCGACATCCTTGCCCTGCAAGGCAATCGGCAGCGTCTGTGCCTGGATCTGGGTGCACTGGGTAAACCCTGCCTCCGCAATTCCGGCTTTCAGGCTTTCATGTAGGTCTAATTGTGCGAATGTAATATCCGCGAGGTGCTGTTCACTCATAGCCGCGTAGAATACCTAAATAACGGTTCTATGTCGCTTTTTTCCTTTTCGGGGGGCATTTCCGCGCCCCGGGCTTGCAAACATCCGTCGATTAGGCTGAAATTGAATCCAGCAAATGCCCGCCGGATCCTTTTTCCCGTAATTCATTCGATTAGGTTGATTTCAATCCGAATGGCCGGGCATAGACACCTAACCACCAGGAGGCGACACACCCGTGAGCGATCAAATTATTCATGTCACCGATGCAACCTTTGAAAGTGACGTGCTGAAATCCAGTGAACCCGTTCTTGTAGATTACTGGGCCGACTGGTGCGGACCCTGCAAGATGATTGCTCCCATCCTGGACGAAATCTCCGGCGAATACGCTGGCAAGATCAAGATCGCCAAACTCAACATTGATGAAAACCCGCAGACGCCGCCGAAGTACGGCATTCGCGGTATCCCGACTCTGATGCTGTTCAAGGATGGCAGTGTTGAAGCGACCAAGGTTGGTGCTGTTTCCAAATCTCAGCTGACCGCCTTTATCGACAGCAATATTTAAGTATCCAGTCCGTCCAGCCGTTAAGCTGGACGGACGCAAACTGGCGTGCTAGGCTTGCGAGAATAAAGAAACTAAGATCGTTTCCGCCGCACCCGGCAAATTTCCGAACGACAGTAATTTAAACCCTAAACCGACATCCGCGGCCCGCCCGGGCTCCGATTAGCATTTTCCCTACACATTACAATCTCAAGTACCTCAAGCTATGAATCTGACCGAACTCAAGACAAAACCCGCCTCCGAACTCATCAACCTGGCCCAGGAAATGGGCATCGACAACATCGCCCGCGCCCGCAAGCAGGATGTCATCTTCGCGATTCTCAAGGCGCACGCCAAGAATGGCGAAGACATCTACGGCGATGGCGTACTGGAAATACTCCAGGATGGCTTCGACTTCCTGCGCTCGGCTGACTCGTCGTACCTGGCGGGCCCGGATGACATCTACGTCTCTCCCAGCCAGATTCGCCGCTTCAACCTCCGCACCGGCGACACGGTCTCGGGCAAGATTCGCCCACCGAAGGAAAGCGAGCGCTATTTCGCGCTGCTCAAGGTCAGCGAGATCAATTTCGAACCACCGGAAAATGCCAAGAACAAGGTACTATTTGAAAACCTGACTCCGCTGCACCCCAATGAACGCCTGCAACTGGAACTGGGCAATGGCAGCACCGAAGACATCACACCGCGCGTTATCGATCTTGCCTCTCCCATCGGCAAGGGACAACGCGGCCTGATCGTCTCCCCGCCAAAAGCGGGTAAAACCATGCTGCTGCAAAACGTGGCGCAATCCATTACCACCAATCATCCGGAATGCTATCTGATTGTTCTGCTGATTGATGAACGCCCGGAAGAAGTGACGGAAATGGCGCGTTCGGTGCGCGGCGAAGTCGTATCCTCGACTTTCGACGAGCCCGCCAGCCGCCATGTTCAGGTGGCCGAAATGGTTATCGAAAAAGCCAAGCGCCTGGTGGAACACAAACGTGACGTGGTGATACTGCTGGATTCTATTACCCGTCTGGCACGCGCCTACAACACTGTCGTACCTTCCTCTGGCAAGGTGCTGACCGGTGGTGTGGATGCCAACGCCCTGCATCGGCCGAAACGCTTCTTCGGCGCCGCGCGCAATATCGAGGAAGGCGGTTCGCTGACGATCATCGCCACCGCACTGATCGATACCGGCTCACGCATGGACGACGTAATTTACGAAGAGTTCAAGGGAACGGGTAATAATGAAATTCACCTGGACCGCAAGATTGCTGAGAAACGCGTTTACCCGGCGATCAACATCAACCGCTCCGGCACACGCCGTGAAGAACTGTTGACCAAACCGGATGAATTACAGAAGATGTGGATTCTGCGCAAGCTGCTGCATCCAATGGAAGAACTGGCCGCCATGGAATTCCTGCTCGACAAGATGAAGGACACCAAGACCAACGCCGAGTTCTTTGACTCAATGAAGCGCTAATAATGACGGATTCTTCGCCGCAGAATAACCGTTCACCCTCACTGTTCACGGTAGTCAAAAGCGTGCTGGCGAGCTTCGCCGGCGTGCAAAGCAGCCGTCAGCATGAAGCTGACTTCACCTCGGGAAAACCAATCGTCTTCATCGCGGTAGCCTTGATCGCCACCCTGGCATTCATACTGACTGTCTGGGGTGTGGTACAGCTAGTGGTCAGCAGCGCAACCGGCCAATAACCTCCTCTTTCCCACTCCCCGCATACGCCTGTTCTGGGTGATTTTGCGCAAGTTTTCTTTATAATCATTTAAGACACAATAATCAGCTGCGCAGTCTGCAGCACCACCAAACTGGGCATAACACGATCTGAGGGGGTCGCTAGTGCATCAGTCAAACCTGAGAGTGAGGACTATGAGAACCAACCAGTACCTTCTGGCTACGCTGGCGCTTGCGTCGGTTATGCCGCTGACCAGCATGGCCGCTGGCGATCCTGCCGCCGGTCAGAACAAAGCCTTTACCTGCATGGGCTGTCACGCAGTCCCAAGCTACACCAACGCCTATCCGACCTATCACGTTCCCAAACTGGGTGGCCAGCAAGCGGATTACATCGTCGCCGCATTACAGGCCTACAAGAACGGTCAGCGCAATCATCAGACCATGTCCGCACAGGCCAGCTCACTCAGTGAGCAGGATATGCAGGATATCGCGGCCTATTTTTCCCAGCTCGGTAACTAACCAGCCTCAGGTCAGAAGGAGTCATTCATGAATACACGGTTAACCTTATGCCTGGCGGCACTGATCAGCACTATTAGCATGGGCGCACAGGCCGCGGGTGATCCCCTGGCTGGAAAGGCCATTGCGGAAAAAATCTGCGTGTCTTGCCACGGCGTTGAAGGCAAGAGCAGCTCACCCATGTATCCGCATCTCGCCGGCCAACACGCCAGCTACCTCGCATACGCACTACAGGGTTACCAAAGCGGTGAGCGCAGCAACGCCATTATGCAGGGCTTTGCGGCAGGTCTCTCGGAACAGGATATAGAGAACGTGTCCAGCTGGTACGCCAGCCAGAGCGGCCTGTTCACTCCTGAACCCATCAAGCCCGCTCACTGAAAAACTGGCAATGAAAATTCCTGTGCGGTTAAGGATGACCGCACAGGAACAATTCCCGTACTTTAACCTCAGGGAAACGCGGGAATCGTCGGTTCGGTACCGGCAAAGCTGACATCCGAGTGATGCTTGCGAATGGACTCCTGAACCTCTTCCACCCTGCCCTTGGGGACATCCACCAGCACCAGAATATGCCCCTGCGTTAACTCAGATTGGAACTGCCGAGTGCGCGTATTCGGCACATCCATACCAATCATGCCTCCGACCCAGGCGCCAACAACTGCACCCACGAGCCCCAGACCCAGCAACGCACCGCCCGGAATGACAATGCCGGGAAAAGCCAGGGACACCAGCCCCGCCACGATCCCCGCACCGCCGCCCAGGGCAACGCCACGTTCCATGGCCGGGATAAAATCACTCCGTTGCAGCAGGGAAGCGCGCGGCAAGTCGCCCAGGGAAACATCATCGTCGGAAATAATATGAATATGCCGATCATCCACCCGCTGCAGCAGCAGCTCATCAAACACCTTGCGGGTAACCGACAGGTTGGGTAACAGAAAGTATAAGCGTCTCATCGTCCTACCCCCTCGCGAATGCTGTTGGATTGGAGCGAAACCACTGCTCTGTCACTGTTAGTCTAGTACAGCCGCCCTATAGAGCAATCAGGCGGAAAATCATAAACTTTACAGACTCTTAAAATTAGCCGCGGCGACTATGCCAGGCACTGCATCCTCGAACCGATACCGTGGCACAAAGCCAAGATCCTGTTCGGCGCGAACCGACTGGTAACAGGCTGACTCCAGCAAACGACTGACCAGGGTGCTGTTGACCGGCATGGCGCGGCGCGTCACCCACTCCAGCGCATCGCCGGCCTTCCCTAAAAATTTAAATAATGCCGCAGGCACATACCAGCTGGGCGGCTTCTCCCCCAGACCCGCCACAAGCGCTTCATACATGCGCCGCGAAGAATAGACCTGGTTATCGGAAATGATATATGTCTTCTGATTGGCCCGATCGCATTCAGCAGCAAGCAGGATGGCGTTCGCCAGATCGCGCACGTCGACCATGGAACGGTGGTTGTGCGTTTCGGGTAATGGTGGAAAACGATGACGTTTAATCGCGCGTAGCATGGCGGCGATATTGCCCTTCACGCCCGGCCCATACACCAGCGCAGGCCGAATCACCGCCACATGCACATTCGCCTGTTTGCACATGGCAAAAATGTTCTGTTCGGCTTCACGCTTGAGCTGCCCGTAAGGATCTGACGGCGGCCGCTCATTTTCCTCTGTTAAGCAATCGAGCGCACTTTCACCACCCGCCTTGACGCTACTGACATAAACAATTCGTTTTACGCCATTGCGAATGGCCTCTTCAACCAACAGGCAACTACCTTGCAGGTTAATACGGCGATGTTTCTCGACTTCTTCGGGATAGGGTCGGGAGGTGGCATGTGCATAACCGGCGAGATGAATCAGCGTATCAACACCTTCACCGATATACGCCAGGGATTCAGGCTTTTCCAGATCGCCGATAAACCAGTCATCGACAGCCAGAGCGGAACAACGCTGCCGCCCCATAACGCGCACATAACAGGATCTTTGATTCAGTTGCGCGACGACTTCACGCCCGACAAACCCACAACCGCCTGTTACGACCACGCGCTGCATCGGCATTAGTGCAGCACCCTCACAATGCGTTGCCTAGCAGTTACGGGCAATCGCGCGATGCCCGATATCGTTACGGTGATACATACCGTTCCAGCTGATGGTTGCCACGCGCGCATAGGCCTTTTCCTGCGCTTCCTTGACTGTATTCCCCAGCGCAACCACGCACAGCACGCGACCACCGGCCGTCACCACTCGGTCATCCTTCAACTCGGTACCCGCATGAAACACCTTGGTGTCGTCATTATCACCGGCATCCAGGCCTGCAATTGCATCGCCTTTGGCATAATCGCCAGGATAACCCCCTGCAGCCAGCACCACGCCGAGTGCAGAACGCTCGTCCCATTCGGCCTCGACCTGATCCAGTCGTCCGTCAATCGCCGCATCGCAAAGCACCGTCAGATCGGATTTGAGACGCATCATAATTGGCTGGGTTTCCGGGTCACCGAAACGGACGTTGTATTCCAGCACCTTCGGTATCCCCTGCGCATCGATCATCACGCCCGCATAGAGAAAGCCAGTAAAGGTGCGACCTTCCGCTTTCATACCCGCAACTGTCGGCGCGATGACTTCTTTCATAATGCGTTGATAAATTTCATCAGTGACAACCGGCGCCGGTGTATAAGCACCCATGCCACCCGTGTTAGGCCCGGTATCGCCATCCAGCGCCGCCTTGTGATCCTGCGATGTCGCCATTGGCAATACATGCTCGCCATCCACCATGCAGATGAAACTGGCTTCTTCACCCTGCAGAAATTCTTCAATCACCACGCGGTGACCAGCATCACCAAAGGCGTTCCCGGCCAGCATATCTTTCACCGCGGCAACGGCTTCATCTTCTGTCTGCGCAAGAATCACGCCCTTACCGGCTGCCAGCCCATCGGCCTTCACCACAATTGGCGCGCCCTGCTGACGAATATACTCAACCGCTGGTTCGATCTCGGTAAAGTTGGCATAGGCGGCGGTCGGAATCTTGTGCCGCATCAGAAAATCCTTGGTGAATGCCTTCGAGCCTTCCAGCTCGGCCGCCGCCCGGGTCGGTCCGAAACAACGCAGACCGGCTTTATGGAATGCATCCACGACACCCAACACCAGCGGAACCTCTGGCCCGACAATCGTGAGATCAATTTTCTGCTCACGCGCAAAGGTCACCAGACCCTCGATATCGTCGACATTGACCGCCACGTTTTCCATCTTGGGTTCAGTCGCCGTACCGGCATTACCGGGCGCAACAAAAACCGCGCTCACTCGTTCACTCTGCGCCACCTTCCAGGCCAGCGCATGTTCACGTCCACCACTACCAATGATTAGTAACAACATGTCGTAACCCTTAATGCCTGAAATGCCGCATCCCGGTAAACACCATCGTCATACCATGCTCATCCGCCGCCGCAATAACTTCATCATCGCGCATCGAACCGCCCGGCTGAATGACGGCCGTAATCCCGGCTGCCGCCGCCTGATCGATACCATCGCGGAACGGGAAGAAAGCATCCGATGCCATGACAGAACCTTTGACTTCAAGCCCGGCATGTTCCGCTTTAATACCGGCAATACGCGCGCTGTTGACGCGACTCATCTGCCCGGCGCCCACGCCAATCGTCATATCGCCCCTGGCGTACACAATCGCATTGGACTTAACAAATTTCGCAACGCGCCAGGCAAACATCAGATCTTTCATTTCCTGTTCGGTTGGCGCGCGTTTCGTGACCACCTTTGTTTCATTCAGTAATGCGAGATCCGCATCCTGCACCAGCAGCCCGCCATTGACGCGGTTGAAGTCATAACGATTTGCAGCTTCCTTCGGCCAGGCGCCGCAGCTTAACAGGCGAACATTTTTCTTTTCCGCGAGAATCGGCAAGGCATCGTCCGCCACAGACGGCGCAATAATCACTTCAACAAACTGGCGATCGATAATGGCTTTCGCTGTTGCCGCATCCAGTTCGGCGTTAAACGCAATAATGCCGCCAAAGGCCGACTCCGGATCAGTCTGGTAAGCGCGATCGTAGGCTTCAAGCAGATTCGCACCGTAAGCCACACCGCAAGGATTGGCATGCTTCACAATCACGCAGGCTGGCCCTTCATCGAAGGACTTGACGCATTCCAGCGCGGCATCCGTATCGCCGATGTTGTTATAGGACAGCTCCTTGCCCTGCAACTGTTTTGCAGTCGCTACCGAAGCCTCCGGCTCACCATGTTCAATATAAAACGCGGCGCTCTGATGCGGGTTCTCGCCATAACGCATGCTTTGCGCCTTGCGGTACTGGACGGTAAGCGTTTGCGGGAACAGGGGCTCGACATCATCCATGTTGCGCCCGCCGAGATAATTGGAGATCGCCGCATCATAGCGCGCGGTGTGCTGGAAAGTTTTAACCGCGAGCCGATAACGCACGGCATCGGAAACAACGCCGTTATTGGCCTCCATTTCCGCCAACACCGTTGCGTAATCATCCGCATCGACAACAACCGTTACCCAGGCATGATTCTTTGCGGAAGAACGCAACATCGCCGGGCCGCCAATATCGATATTCTCAATTGCCGTCGGCAAATCGCAATCCGGTTTTGCGACCGTCGCCTCAAACGGGTAGAGATTGACCACTACCAGGTCAATCGGCGGGATGCCCTGCTCGCTCATGACGGCATCATCTTCACCACGCCGCCCCAGGATGCCACCGTGTATTTTTGGATGCAGGGTTTTCACCCGACCCGCCATCATCTCGGGGAAGCCCGTGTGATCCGACACCTCGATCACTGGAATACCCTTATCGGCCAGCAACTTTGCAGTACCCCCGGTGGAGAGTATCTCGACGCCTTTGTTATGCAGCGCTTGCGCAAAATCTGTAATACCGGTTTTATCGGAGACACTTATAAGGGCACGTTTAATGGGGTTCATTGTTTTCTACTATCCAACATTGAAAATAAATGGAGAGGCTTGCCGCAGACTGTCTGTACTGGCAGATATTTATGCGCCAGATTATTACAGCTCGATATCGTACTGCTTCAGCTTCTTGCGCAAGGTACTGCGATTAATACCCAGGATTTCCGATGCACGCGTCTGGTTGCCACCGGTGTAATCCAGCACGGTTTCCAGTATGGCAGGCTCCACTTCCCCAAGAACCAATGCATAAACATCACAGGCATCGTGCCCATCCAGGTCGGTAAAATACTGTTCCAGACAATCCCTCACCGACTGACTGACTGCCTTGTCTTTTGCCTTGCTGGGTCTTTTATTTTTAGGGGTCATGCGGCCTTATCCTCGCTATCCGCCAGGGCTTCAAAGAACGCCTCAGTCATGGCCAGTTGCTCCTCAACACTTTCCACCCTGTTCACCTGGTTACGAAACACGGCTCCTCCTTGCTGACCCTTGCTGTACCAGGAAATATGTTTTCGCGCGACGCGCACGCCAGTGAATTCACCGTAAAAGTCATACAGGTTATGCAGGTGACCTATCATGATGTCCCGGATTTCCCGCACACTCGGTGACGGCAATTGCTGCCCTGTTACTAGAAAATGTTCGATTTCACGAAAAATCCACGGCCGCCCCTGCGCAGCACGACCAATCATGACGGCATCAGCGCCGGTGTAATCGAGCACATACTTCGCTTTTTCAGGATCGCGAATGTCGCCATTGGCAAACACCGGAATGGAAATCGCCTGCTTGATGGCCCGGATGGTATCGTATTCGGCATCACCCTTGTAACCGCAGGCCCGGGTGCGCCCGTGGATGGCCAGCGCCTGAACGCCTGCCTGCTCGGCGGCCTGCGCCACGCGCACGCCATTGCGATGATCTTTATCCCAACCGGTACGAATCTTTAACGTAACCGGAACGTCGACGGCGCTCACCACCGCGTCCAGAATACGCTTGACCAGATCCTCGTCCTGCAGCAACGCGGAGCCCGCCATGACATTGCATACTTTCTTGGCCGGACAACCCATGTTGATGTCGATGATCTGTGCGCCGTGATCGACATTATGCCTGGCCGCTTCCGCCATCATGGCCGGATCGGCGCCGGCAATCTGCACCGACTTGGGCTCGACCTCGCCGTCGTGATTGGCCCGGCGCAGGGTTTTTGCGCTACCCCACAGCAAACTGTTCGAACTTACCATTTCAGACACAGCCAGACCCGCGCCGAGCTGCTTGCACAACTGGCGGAATGGTCGATCCGTGACGCCTGCCATAGGCGCGAGGACCAGGTTATTCCTGATGGCGTAAGGACCAATTTGCATGGAGTAATAGTTATAAGAGTACGACCGGACGGGTGATAATACCTGCTCCGGGGACGCTACGAAAGCTTGTGTTCAGAATAAAAACGTGGCAGGAAAATACGCCTAGCGAAAGTTCAACTGAAACGAAACCACATCCTCACCGGGATCAATCACTTCCAGCAACAAATGAATTTCTTTTCCCGGCAGCATGCCATCGACCAGCGAGGCGACCTGCGGCAGGTACTCTTCCGGCGCAAACCAGCGCCCGGCGACTTGCGTGCCGGAAATATCCGACATGCGCAATTCAATCAATGGGAAAGCCTGCACAAAATCCGCCTGATTGACCAAAGTCGCATTGACGACCAACGCATTTTGCACGCGCGGGTGCAGACGCACATCCCGTTCCAGCACGGCGATTCGACCCGGCACGCGCGGCAAAGGCACCTCGCAGCCAAGCAAGCCACAAAAACTCCTCACCAGTGGCGCATACTGCGGATCGCGCGACAATTCAAAGCGATACAGATACACGCCCTGCCCCAGCATCACCACGAACAAAACCCACACCAGCGCCCATTGGCCCAGATAGCGCCAGTTGGTCGCGGGTTTCGGCGTTTCCTTGCGGATCAGGTCATCGGCGATTGCCAGCGGAATCTCTTTTTCCGCCACCGGCTCGGCCGTTTCAGGTCGCGCCTCCGTCACACCCGTCAAATTCACCCGCGCCGGCATCGCTCCTGACTCGGGCTCTTCATCCGCCGAGTCGGTATCGTCGATATAAGGCTCCGCCGCCATTTCCTGCAACTCGTCCAGCGAGTCGGCCGAACGCTTGCGCCCGTTGAACTCTGTCTGGCACTGGCTGCAGATCACCTGGCCATCGGCTGCCGCCAGCTGCTCATCAGTGATGCGATAACGCGCATGGCATTTTGGACATTGGGTAAACATGGGTATTCCTTAGCGCCGGACGCCGTTTAAGCGAGTCCAGTCCTCTTTAAATTCCGGAGCCGCCATTGTAAACCATTGGCTGTACACGGCCGCCACATCCGGCGCCTGCTCGCGCAAAATGCCGGACAACACAATAGCCCCACCGGGTTTAACCGCGGCAGCCAGTTGCTCCGCCAGATCCATCAATGGATTGGCGAGAATATTGGCCAACACCAGGTCTACCGCGCGCGACTGGAAATCCGCAGGCAAATACAGCTCAAGATTGGCCTCAACCCCATTAGCGGCAGCATTGTCACGCGAGGCTATCAACGCCTGCGGGTCGAGATCCACACCGATGGCATGGCGCGCACCGAGCTTCAGCGCGGCAATCGCGAGAATGCCGGAACCACAACCAAAATCCAGTACATCAAGGTTCGTTGGCGGATTGGCATCGAGCCATTCCAGGCAAAGCGCCGTGGTCGGGTGCGTCCCGCTGCCAAAGGCCAGACCCGGGTCCAGCATCAGGTTCACCGCCTCGGGGTCGGGCGGCGCCTCCGTGGTGGGACAGACCCAAAGCTGCTCGCCAAACCGCATCGGCTGAAAGTGGTCCAGCCAGGCGCGCGTCCAGTCGCGGTCTTCCAGGGGTTCAGCCAGCATACGCTCGCCTACAGCTGGCGTGGTTCGCAGCGTCAGCTGCGCCCGTATCGCCGCCACATCGATGGTCGCATCGAACAAGGCCACCACCCGTGTATGCGACCACAGACGGATTTCACCGGGCGGCGGCTCCAGCACCGGCTCATCGGCAGCGTCTTCAAAGGTCACGGAAAGCGCGCCTAGCTCGGAAAATAGCTCGGCGAGGGTATCCGGGTTCTGGTCACCGGCTTCGAGTTTGAGTTGGATCCAGGGCAAAAGACCTACCCCGTCAAAGCAGAAATTCCGTCACTCCGGCGAAAACCGGAATGACGCAATAGGTGGATGAGTCGAAAACTACGACTAGAGCCCAAGCTTCTTCTCAAGATAATGGATATCCGTGCCACCCTTGAGGAAGGCGGTATCTGAGCAGATGTCGCTATGAAGCTCGATATTGGTCTTGATACCGTCAATCACGATTTCCGACAGCGCACCGCGCATGCGCGCAAAGGCGACATCGCGATTCTCGCCATAGGCGATCAGTTTGCCGATCATGGAATCGTAATTCGGCGGCACCTTGTAACCGTTATAGATATGCGAATCCCAGCGAATACCCGGCCCACCCGGCGCATGAAACTGCTGAATCGCACCAGGGGACGGCATGAAGTTTTTCGGATCTTCAGCATTAATACGACACTCGACCGCATGCCCGGCAAAGTGGATATCATCCTGGGTGAATGACAACCCTTCGCCTGCAGCGATACGCAGCTGCTCCTTGACGATGTCCACACCGGTAATCATCTCGGTCACCGGATGCTCGACCTGCACGCGGGTATTCATTTCAATGAAATAGAACTCGCCGTTCTCATACAGGAACTCAAAGGTCCCGGCGCCACGGTACTTGATGCGGCGGCAGGCCTCGGCACAGCGCTCCCCCATCGCCGCACGCTGCTCCGGTGTAATGCCAGGCGCGGGCGCCTCTTCCACCACCTTCTGATGACGACGCTGCATGGAACAGTCACGCTCACCGAGATGGATGGCATTGCCCTCGCCATCCGCCAGCACCTGGAATTCAATATGACGCGGATGCTCAAGGAATTTCTCCATGTACACCATGTCGTTACCAAAGGCGGCGCCAGCCTCGGCCTGCGTCAGGGAAATCGCGCTCAGCAGTGACGCCTCGGAACGCACCACCCGCATGCCACGACCACCGCCACCACCGGCCGCCTTGATAATCACCGGGTAGCCGATGTTACGCGCCAGCTGCAGATTGGTTTCCGGGTCTTCGCCCAGCGGCCCATCCGAGCCCGGCACACAGGGCACTCCGGCCTCTTTCATGGCACGAATCGCCGCGACCTTGTCACCCATCATGCGGATGGTATCGGGGCGCGGACCGATGAAGATAAAACCGCTACGCTCCACCTGTTCGGCGAAATCCGCATTTTCCGAGAGAAAACCGTAGCCCGGATGGATCGCCACGGCGTCCGCGACCTCGGCCGCACTGATCAGGGCAGGGATATTGAGATAGCTTTCAGCGGAAGGCGGCGGCCCGATGCAGACCGACTCATCCGCAAGCCGTACATGCTTGAGATCACGGTCCGCCGTCGAATGCACTGCCACTGTCTTGATGCCCAGCTCGCGGCAGGCACGCAGGATTCGCAGCGCAATCTCACCACGGTTGGCGATAACAATCTTGTCGAGTGTCATGGGCAAACCTTATTCGATGATGAACAGCGGTTCACCAAACTCGACCGGCTGACCGTTGTCCACCAGGATCGCTTTAACCACACCTGCCTTGTCCGCCTCGATCTGGTTGAGCATCTTCATCGCTTCGATGATGCACAGGGTATCGCCCACACTAACGGTTTTACCCACCTCGACAAAGGGCGTCGCACCCGGCGAGGAGGCGCGGTAAAAAGTGCCTACCATCGGCGAGGTCACCTGATGACCCGACGGCAGGGCATCTGCCGCTGCTTCAGCTGGCGCAGCTGCTGGTGCTGCAGCCGGCGCGGCAGCAGGCATCGCCATCGGCGCAGCCTGAACGATTGTCGGCTGACTGGAGGAGTTCCGACTGATCCGTACCGACTCCTCGCCCTCGTGAATCTCGATCTCGGCGATCCCTGATTCTTCCAATAACTCGATTAATTTCTTAACTTTACGAATATCCATGATCCATCACTTGGCAATTGCCAATTATTTCGACAAATAAGACACCGCCGCGCGCAACGCCAGCTCGTAGCCAATAGCCCCAAGCCCACTGATCACGCCCACCGCGATATCAGAAAAATAGGAATGTTTACGGAAATCTTCCCGCGCATGCACATTAGAGAGGTGCAACTCTATAAAAGGTATCTCCACCGCCGCCAGTGCATCCCGAATTGCTACACTGGTGTGCGTGAACGCCGCCGGGTTAATAATGACGAAATCCACGCTGCCACGACTCGCATGCAGCCGATCGACGATCTCATGCTCGGCGTTTGACTGGAAAAAGTCGGCATTAGCGCCTAACTCGTCGCCTAAAGCAACCAACCCCTGGGAAATTGACTCCAGCGTGTCTGAGCCGTAGATTTCGGGCTCCCGAGAACCCAATAAGTTCAGGTTTGGGCCATTAATGACGAGAATTTGAGTCAATTTTGCGCCTATCTTCGTGGAAACGAATCAATAACGGGAAGATGCGCATATTATGCGGGGTGGGAGGGAAATGTCTAGGGGATCTTCAGTTTGCTGACAAGCTTGCAAGTTAACCATTAGAGTAAATTCACCGCAGCTGCCAACAAAATCAACCCGTTAAAATAGCTTACTAATTTTTAATGGTCACATTCGAGAGGCAATAAATTTGCTGCAGCCGATTAACTGGCCACCCAATAACCAAATTTATCAACAAAGGGTTCTAAAATAGGCAAAATGGGTTCCATCTGCTGATGGTAGCTTTTCCATTTACCCTTAGAGCTTTGATAGATTGGCTGCGTCACCGCCTGGTAGCTAGGCGTAAAGACATTACGGGATCTTGCCGACTCGTAATAACCAAGGACTCTTTCATCCCATGCCAATCCCAGATAATCCAATAAACGCCTGGCTGAGCCTTCAAGATCCTCCACAACATCTTCATAGCGCGTAGAAAGGAATTTAATATCCAACAAATCAGAGTAATGCAACCAAAGACCCATCACTGCCGAATAAAACTTTGCAGTATCCTCAAGACTCAAAAACTGACTCATGGCCTGATTGATCTTGAAATTCTGCATATAGCAACTCAGACATACATCTCGAGGATCCCTGAGCGCGAGGAGTATTTTTGCATCAGGAAATACGCGCGCGATAAAACCAATATTGATTACATTTAACGGTAACTTATCGAGAATAAATTTATCTTTATCAATACGAAAATGAAGCCCCTCCTCCATCGAAGCGACATATGAAGACCGCAGCTTAGCAAGCTCCTCTCCTGACAAACCACCAATATCTTTTGGATAAACAAAATCACGACCGATTATTTTTGAAATATCACGAGTAAGTCGCGGAAGCACTGGCAGTTCATGTGTGGCAATAACATCAGGATGCGATTCCAGAATCTGCTCAGTCAAAGTTGTACCCGAACGAGGAAAACCCACTAGAAAAACCAGCTTCAATGCGGAGACATCATCAGCGATTACCTTCTCCCTATGCAAAAAAGGAAACGCATTTTTATAATCACTTACCTCATTTCGATAATTCTCCAGGTCTTCAGTGCAAATGTGATTCAATGCCCGATAACATTTTTTTGCTTCGGCGAGCATTTTAAATGCCCCAGCATAATCTGCATTCTTATCGTTTATAGCAGCCAGCTCAGAATAAATCATGGCCTTATGCTCAGCAGAAGAGGTTCTCAGCAACAGATCACTCAATGCTCGTTTAGCTGACTCCAGATCACCGTCCCGACCATCCAGCTTCGCAAGCAAATACCTTGATTGAATATCCCCAGGATCATATTTAAGGGCGGAATTTGCGAAACGCCTGGCTTCTTCCAGACGATTCAATTGCTCATAAAGCAGCGCAAGATTACGTGAAGCGGCAAATAACTTCGGATTAATCTCTAACGCACACTTATAGGCCTCTATTGAATCATTAACGCAGCGCATCTCCGCCAGACAATCACCTAACTCCAGATACACATCTGCCTGCCCAGGCTGAATCGCCAGAGAATCGCGATAATGATTAGCTGCTTCGTTATACTGAAATTTATTAACAAGCAAACTACCCAACGAACGAAGAATCGATGCCATCATCAATTTGTCGCCAGATTTTTTATTTAATTTAAGCGCAGTCCTGATACACGGCTCAGCCTCATCAAGAAAGCCCTCTTCACCATAAATACTGCCGAGCATGTACCAGGCTTCCGTATCTTTAGGCCTTTTTCTGCAAACCTTCTTAAGCGCGTCAACAGCCTTACTCGCCTCCCCAGCACCCACATAACACTGAACGCGCTCTTTATCTTTCGGTGTCACATTTTCCCTAGAATCAATTAATTAAGAGGCGAATGAGTTTACTTATGGAATGAAATCCCCAAAGAAAAATTAATAAAAACAAATTAGAACATACATTATTACTTCGAAGAATAGATTTATAGAGCCTATCTATTGCATCTCGTTAATACTTGCAACCACTCCAGCGATCTCCAACCCGTCCGCATCATAAGCCTTTACATTAAGGACCTGGAGAGTGGTAAAGCCCGCCAATCCGCCAGCCACATAAAATTTATAATCTGTCATATTAAGTGGAACTTTACTAGAGGCAGGGGTGATAACAGCTCGGATAATACTTTCCCCATCATCAACCCAAGCAACGTTCTTTAAATCCCCCCTAGGGTTAACCAAATGAAGATCCCCAAATTGATAGCCCATAATTACCTCAACAGCATACGGCACCCGCACACCATCAAAGCCCACTACATAATGATGGGCTCGACCTAGTGCCGACAATTGTGAAGAAGCCAGATTACCATTCTTTTCGGCATTAAATGCAGCCGGAACCCCCTCACCTCCAACAACTTCAACAACAGCAGTAGCCATCTCACCATAAGGATTGGATATTTCGATTGTGGCAACCCCTATAGAAATAGCTCTTGGCAAATCTACAAATACTGTCGTCTGCCACCAATCCCTATCCTCCCCAGTAAAATTATTGTGTATTTGAGTCGCATACGTCAGCATATTTGGAACTATATCCTTGTTAATGGCATCTGAAACCAAAAGCGCTGAAACTGGATCAGGGTACAAATTAACCACTGCCCTAATTGCCGGATCTAATGGTTGATATGTAACCTCCTGACCACTCGAAGAAATAATCCTCACTGTGATATTTTCGTTTGTAAAATTTTGCTTCCATCCCGCCGCTATCGCCACTGTCTCTCCACTACGAACAACATTAGGAAATGTCTGCACCCCTGCACAACCGCTCAGGAGCATAAATATCATTAGACAAAGACACCTACCAACCCAGCGTCTATGCATTACATTCTCCTACCAAAACCGAAATTAACCTGCATCTATTCCAGATATCTATAAAATAAAAAGGCGGGTACCAGAATCCAGTACCCGCCCAATTTGCATATTCTTTATAAAAGAATACGAAATGACTTAAATATTATTTCAACTCATAACCGAGCTAATTAAGCCATCTTGCGGCGAGCTACGCCAACCAGACCCAGCAGACCAGAACCGAACAGCCATACAGCCGCAGGAACTGGAACAGCTGATACCGGAACGATGGTACCGCTGAAGATTGGAGTCTGACCCGGGAATGGTCCACAACCGTCATTATCGGCCGCTGTAGAACATTGAATCATAGGTACACCATACAGAGAACCGCCACCAGATACGTTACCAGCCAAATCAACTGAAGCGACAGTCATGAAGCCGTCAACCATCGGATCATTAGTCACCTGCATGATAGCCAGCACAGGAATATCTTCAGAAGAAGACCAATCGAACAATGTGTGAGCAGCAAACTGACCAGCATTCAATGTGTAGTTATAGGAATAAGCCCGAGGACCACCAAAGTTCGCCCAACCGCCAGCAATCTCATCCGCACATCCATTGTAACCGGCTGATGCAACAGAGATACATTTTGTAGTGTCACCAGTGCTAAAATTAGCCATGGTTTGAACTGTGAAGGCGAAAGTGTGGGACTCAGCAGACATGTCAGTCCCACCCATCATGGTGTTGTGCATGCGCATTTCTACCACGTCAGCGTTCCAGGTGAAACCAAAGAAATTAGTGGATGTGGTGAACGAGCCAGTGCCGTTAACCATATCAAACGCGCCTTGCACATCATTATGACCATCTGAAGTAACATTTCCACCAGCGTCTTTAAAGTCAAAACGACCATCGGTCATTGTGTGCGTGGTTGCGGCATTTGCAGCGCCAGCGAACGCCAAAGTAACCGCAGCCGCCATAATTGATTTTTTCATTTGTAACTCCTCCAGAGAGAATTTGAGATTAGAGTCGAAACTCAATTTGCTATTCGCGATATGTAGATAGCAATGGGCGTGCCAGAAATCCAACTCGCAGTTTTAGTTTTTTTAAAACAGCATGTTATGCTCAAATACCGCCTTTTCAAGCATTACCATCCTCTAATAAAGTAAAGAATGCCGACGGCGCTAAAGAGTGTACGTTTCAACAGCAACCTCTCAAAACAGCTTGATTTTCAGGTGATTACCAAGGACCAAGCCAAATCAGCCTCCAATCTCTCTTGTGTAAAGCAGCTCGACTCAATTTTAACCTCTCAAGGTCCAGCTAATTCATCCCCCTTATTAGTAGTTACTGTCAGCGAGAAGGAGCAACATTTCCCAGCTGGACTGTTGCGATTTGAAACCACCCTTTCTCATGGTGAATTAGAGAATGAATTTCGATGCCTGATTTTCAGGTTCAGTTACCCATCAGCTCATCAACATTCACTAGCAAAACTTTCCCTTCTATCAATTTCTCAAGCTTGACTTTCCCATACTACCTATTCAGCATTCCCAGTTTGTTCATATTTCAAGACTACAGGTGCAGGAAATACACCTGATTCCAACAAGACAACAATGTCGGAGGAGTTCATAATGCAGTTCTTTTCACAACGTAAGCTCGCCCTTACAGTAGCCCTTGCACTTGCAGGCGCACCGGCCGTCTCATTTGCAACCAATGGTTACTTTCTCATCGGTTACGGTTCCAAATCTCGCGCCATGGGCGGAGTGGGTGTCGCCTTCCCGCAGGATGGCATGGCCGCAGCAGCGAACCCTGCTGCTATGGCGGGCTATGAAATGAATACCATGCGCGTTGATGGTTCTGTTGAATTTTTCGTCCCCAAACGCTCGGTTTCACACAATAGCGCGCTCCTCCCGGTTTACGATGAGCAAAGTGGCGCAAACGAATTTTTAATCCCGGCCATGGGCGGCATGTACAAATTCAATCGCAAGATTACCGTCGGTATGGCGGCAATCGGTGCAGGCCTGGGCACCCGCTACAAGCAACCCTGGGATTCGACTCAGGGCCTTGCTCCAAACGGCCAACCTGCGCCCAGTGGCTATTTCTTCAACTTCCAGGGTAACGCGTCAGATACAGTCGGTGTTTCCATGATGCAAATGCAAATGCTCCCAAGCGTTGCCTACAAAATAAACAAACAACATGCCGTTGGTGCATCGCTTGCAATTGGCGTTCAAACTTTCCGCGCCTATGGTCTCCAGGCATTCGGTGCAGATGGCTCGCCATTAAATTACACCAGCGATCGCGAGCACCTTACAAACAAAGGTAACGACTGGTCTTACGGTGCAGGTGTTAGATTAGGCTGGCTGGGCACCTTCTACAAAAAACGCTTAAACCTTGGAGTCAACTATGCATCCAAGGTGTACATGAGCAAGTTCGACAAGTACAAAGGACTCTTCGCGGAACAGGGCGACTTTGATATGCCCTCATTCTATTCTGTCGGTATAGCCTATCATCCAAACGACAAGCTGACGCTCGCCATGGATATACAACGCAACCTCTTTAGCGATATCGCTTCCGTTGGCAACCCCGGGCCAGACGTCAATGATCCGTCGAATTTCTTCCCTTCCAGTTTTGGCTGCCCAAGTGGCGTCCCAATCGAGCAGCAAACCTGCGCACTTGGACGAGACAAAGGCATGGGATTCGGCTGGGAAGACCAAACCGTTTATAAACTGGGTGTTAAATACGATTACAACAAGGAATGGACGCTCCGAGCTGGCTTCAATTACGGTAAAGCACCGATTCCAGGCGATCAAACATTATTCAGCCTGCTGGCACCCGGCGTTACCGAAAAACACCTAACACTAGGCTTCAGTTACAGACCAAGCCCACAACTTGAAATCAGCATGAATTACATGCATGCGTTGAAAACCACCATTACGGGTAAAACACCATTCTATCCAGTCGGCATCAATGACGCAGCCGACCTGAGAAACGACAATGCCGCCCTGTCCATGTTCCAGCACTCTGTAGGCCTGACTATCGGTTACCAGATATAATTACAGAAATTCTCTAATTGAAAACTGCTTGCTCGCGATATCTATCGCGAGCAAGCAGTACAAAAAAGATATTTTGAGGAGTTAGATATGTTAATCCCTAAACACAAACTTTCATTAGCGGTCCTTGCAGTCGCCACCAGCTTTGGAATAAGCGTTGCAAATGCCGACGTAAAAATCACAGTAGGCCAGATGGATTTTTATCCAGCCTCTTCCACCAGCACTTCCCATGTAAATGATACCGTATCTGGAGCCATCAATTTCACAACAGATTCAGGAACCTTTAACTCTGGCAGCAAACCCTTTTTCGGTTTTCCCTGGGTCGCCGATGTTGACAAAACTTATACCTACGACACCATGGCCGGCGGTACTCAGAACTTCACATGGTCCTGGGTTAATAAAACCTACTGGACTGGAAGCGATTTTGTCACCTGCCGAACAGGTGCGAATATAGACAACTGTACTGGAGTAAGTGGGACGCTTTTTTCCTCTAATACCCAGTCGTACTCATTCAGCCTGACAAGCGAATTCCAATATGCAGCAGGATTATTTTTTGACTGGTCTGTGAATAGCGACATCCCCGTTATAGCCGTTTTTGACTGCGACCCTGGTGGCGACGGCGCTGTCTGCGTCCCTATTGACAGCGATAGCGATGGAACGCCTGGCAACGACATGCTAACAAACCCCTTCCCTGGGCAAACCGCCGCATTCATTGGCACCCTGAGCGGTGTTGGCGCAGGCGCCGCTGGTACGACGGTATCAACCCCAACCATCGTCGGTGATGCCGGTGCGACATTTAACGCAGGTAGCACAGTAGACCCTACCGGAAACGGTAAGGTCACCTTAAGTCAGGTGATCAGTGCCGGGATTGACATGGATAACGACGCACAGGAAATGTGTGTAGGTGGCTGCTTTGACTTTTCTGTAACCGGCCTCAGCGGAAATTCGATTTCTGTTGTTCTACCGCTCTCCAAACCTATCCCAGCCGCATCTGTTTACCGCAAATGGATTAACAATGAATGGGTTGATTTTAAAACCAATCTCAACAATACCGTCTCCTCTGCAGCGGGATCCCCAGGAAACTGCCCGCTTGGAGGCTACCAGAGCGGCCTAACACAAGGACACTACTGTGTCAGATTAACCATCGTAGATGGCGGACCCAACGATGCTGATGGCGTGCAAAACGGCACAGTGGTTGATCCAGGTGGCGTATCCGAATCACTTGTCCCGGAAGCCGATACTTCCCTGGGAAGCGGTTTTGGCGGTGGCTGCACGCTATCGGATAGCACGTCTCCACTTGGACTTGAATGGCTTGCCCTGCTTGCCTCTCTCGCCGGATTCGGCTACCTGCGCATCAGAAATCAACATTAATAACAATCAGTGGTAGTTCTACTAAACGCGGCCCATGGCCGCGTTTTTTATTGACCCACTTCCGTCGGTTTGTTTGAATGCGACAAATCAAATTTCCTAAATGACAACCACTTCCCAAGAGAGAAACGTCATGTTAAATAAAATTCGTTGGTTAGTTGCCGTAGCAATCCTGCCATTTAGTCTGGGAGTATTCGCTCAAGATAATTTTTACAAACTTCAGCCCGGAGATTTGCTGGTCATTTCGGTTTGGGGTGAAGAATCATTACATGCCGAAACACCCGTGCGCCCCGATGGCTACATATCATTTCCACTTGCAGATGATGTTGAAGCCTCAGGAAAAAGCGTAGCCGAATTACGTAGCGCACTAGCTGGCAAACTAAAGAAATATATTCCCGATCCAGTAGTCACTGTCATGACCATGGACCTGCGCGGAAACACAGTTTATGTCATTGGCAAGGTCAATCGCCCTGGCCCATTCCAGGTACAACGGCAAATTGATGCAGTGCAAGCACTCAGCATGGCAGGAGGAATGACAGCCTACGCATCTGCAAACAAAATCAGCATCTTACGTCGAGACCCGAATGGTAAACAGAAATCTATACCTTTTGAGTACGGAGATATTGAGAAGGGACAGAACCTGGAACAAAATATACTGCTGCAACCAGGTGACGTGGTTGTCGTACCCTGATTCAAACGAAAGCCCTAAATTATCGAGGCCGAACCAGAGTGTTCGGCCTTTTAGTCTGTGGAAATAACGCCTATCTAGTGGCAAACTGTCGCAATCATAAAGAATGCAGATTTATATAATTAGTGAGGAGCAGAGATGACTTTCCGGGGGCTTATAGCAATTACGGCTGGAATAATAACCGCCAGCGCAACACAAGCCGCAGAATGGTCCATTGAACCATCAATCAGCTTATCCAGTCGCTACGATGACAATATAAGACTGTCTTCCACTAACGAAATTGATGCCACTGAGATTGCCATGAAACCCTCATCCGCTTTTTCCTGGCAAACCGAACGTTCTACTATAACCGGTATAGCCGATTTCACAATTCGGCGTTTCAGTGAGGATGGTCTTGACACAAACGATAGCAGTTTCAAGTTTAACGCCAGTCATGGATTGTCTGAAATGACCCATGCGGGCATAAGTGCAACATGGATTAAAGACACCACGCTAGATAGCGAGCTTGATGAAACAGGCATTCTCTTTGACCGCACAGAACGAAAGAGCCTTACTATCAGCCCCAGGCTGGACCACCGTGTAAATGAAAAATGGATTGCTCGTTTCTCAGCCTCGGCCTCAGATGTCAAATATCAAAACGAAGTTCGAAGCGACTATAAGACACTATCTTCAAATGGCACTTTGGAATGGGAATACACCCCAAAAACGGCGATTTTTGGCCAGTTATCTTTTACTCGACAAGAATACGACAACGATTCATACAAGTCGGACAACAGGCAACTGACGTTAGGAACGAGTCACGAATTCTCTGAAAGATTAACCCTCGATGCTTATTTCGGTGCACGCAGAACTGAAACTACCACATTAGCCGGCTCCTATGTTTGCCCCGAAGGTTACTCTGAGGCTGGTCCCAACGATTACGCGACAGCCTATGGCTTCCCATGCCAGGGATCTGGATTATTTGATTGGGCCACACAGCAACTCGTAACCTTTGATCGCACTTTGGATAGCAGTGGCTCTGTATTTAGCACCACCTTGAACTATAAACTTGAAAAAGGCAGCATTTCCTCAACAATTTCTCGGGATGTCTCTCCTACTGCGAGCTATGGTTTGGTTGTTTCAGAACGGTTAAGGATTAACTTTCTCCATAAATTTTCAGAAACTCTTTCCAGTAAACTCAACATTACTTATTCTCAAACGGATGGGAGCGACCAAACCCTCGCCGTTATCGATGAAAAATTTACGTCCATTTCACCAAGCCTAATCTGGCTTATTGACCGCGATTTGAGTTTGTCCGCCAACTACCGATACAGGAAGCAGGAAAGGGAGGGCGCATTAGATTCCGCAACAAGCAATGCGGTATCATTCGCGCTGAACTATAGCTGGCCCAAGGTCGCTGTCTCACGCTAACTAATTGGATTTATTAGAAAATGGAAGAGCAGACTAAAGATCTGTCGGATTATCTTGACGCCTTCAAACGCCGTAAACAGGCCATTGGCATCATTATCGGGGTGATTTTCCTGCTGGGTTTGCTGATCGCCATCGTCTGGCCAGCCACCTACCGTTCCTCGGCAACCATCCTCATCGAGGAGCAGGAAGTGCCGCGTGAACTGGTGCAGTCCACCATTACCACCTATGCCGTTCAGCGTATCGAGACCATCCAGGCCCGCGTCATGACGCGTGACAAGCTGATGGGTATCGTCGACAAGTACAACCTTTACGTCGACGAGCGCCGCCGTGAAACCACGGAAGAGATTCTTGAACGCATGCGTGACGACATCAACCTGAACCTGCGCAACGCCGAGGTTATCGACCCTCGCACAGGGCGCCCCATGCCGGCCACCATTGCATTCACACTTTCCTTTGATGGTGAAAACCCAGACAGTACCCAGAAAGTCGCCAATGAACTGACGAACTTGTATCTGCAGGAAAACCTCAAGGAACGCAGCACCAAGGCCCAGGAAACCTTCACCTTCCTGTCGGATGAAGCCAACCGACTTAGCCGCGAAATCAGTCGCCTGGAACAAGAGCTGGCAAAATTCAAGGAAGCCAACGTCAGCAGCTTGCCGGAGCTGACCTCACTGAATACCCAGCTCATGGACCGCACTGAGCGCGAGATCTCGGATACCCAGAACCAGATCCGCACCCTGGAAGACCGTAAATTCTATTTGCAGGGCCAACTGGATCAGCTCGAGCCGCATGGCGCGGACATCAATCTAAGCCCCGGCGCGCGCCTGAAAGCACTGCGCACCGAGTTTCTGGCCAAGTCCGGTCGCTATTCCGAAGGTCACCCGGACCTGATGCGTCTCAAGCGCGAAATCGAAAGCCTGGAACGGGAAACCGGCATGGGCCCGGATCGCGATACCATCCAGACCCAGCTGGATGCCGCGCGCACCGAACTGGCGACCGTGAAAGAGAAATACTCAGCGGAGCACCCGGATGTTGCGAAACTGGAAAAGACAATCTCCGCGCTGGAAGATCAACTGGCCGCCACACCCAGGACACCTGTTGCACAACGCGCACCGGATAATCCGGCTTACGTTTCACTGGCAGCGCAACTGGAAGCTACCAACAGCGAAATCGCATCGCTGAGAAACAAGATTCGCGACCTGGAAACCAAGCGCGCTGACTATGAAAAGCGCCTAATCGAAACCCCACAGGTGGAACGCGAATACATCGCGATCAAGCGTGAACTGGACAACTCCGTACTCAAGTACCAGGAAATCAAGGCCAAGGAAATGCAGGCGAAGGTCGCCCAGCAGCTGGAATCGGAAAGCAAGGGTGAACGCTTCACCCTGATCGAGCCGCCTGCCCTGCCGGAAGAGCCGGTCAAACCCAATCGCCCGGCGATTATCTTCCTCAGCCTGGTGCTGGCGGTGGGTGGCGGGCTCGGTTTTGCCGCCATAGGCGAGAGCCTGGATACTTCCGTGCGAGGCATGAAAGGCGTAGTCAACAGCCTGAACGCGATCCCACTGGCGGTGATCCCCTATTTACAACTGGATACCGAGAAAAAGCGCCAGAACACCAAAAAACGCTGGATTCTGCTGGGGATAATCGTCATCGTTGCCATCGGCTTACTCATGATCCATCTGTTCATGACGCCGCTGGACGTGCTCTGGTTCCGGATACTGCGCAAGTTCAGCAAGGAAACGGGTATCGACATCATCGAATAAGCCCTTAGAATTACTAAATATTTCTATCCACCTCCCGATATATGTCATGCCCCTGTCATTAATGGCAGGGCACTCTGGGCGGGCGGGAGCCCCTCTAGACTTAGCCACGCTGACTCATTAGAGTCAGTGTGAATTGAAATAGACGCAGCAAAACGAGGTCGTCATCATGGAGCGCATCAAGGTAGCGCTGGAAAAGGCACGTCAGGAACGCCAGAATGTGGCGACTTCCGCTACACCCGAATCACAGGATTCCCTTGTCCAGCCCGCCACCCCCGTGGCGACAAATGCCAAGGACATCACCTATTCCCAGACCCGTGCAGCCAAGATGTCCCCGTTGGTCATGAAACGCAACCGTATCATCACTGCCTATCCAAGCGGCGATTACAACGATGCCTACAAGATTCTGCGCACCCAGGTACTGCAGCGCCTCAAGGAAAACGGCTGGAACACCCTGGCCATCACCAGCCCTGGCGAGGATGAAGGCAAGTCGTTAATGGCCATCAATCTGGCCATCAGTCTGGCCCTGGAAATCAGCCATACCGTGCTCCTGGTTGATGCCAACCTGCGTCACCCGAGCATTCACGAACACCTCGGTATGCCGCCCGGTGAAGGTCTCAGCGACTACCTGCTGGATGATGCCAGCCTGCAGGAACTGCTGGTCCAGCCTGAAGGGCTGGATCATGTCGTGTTATTACCGGCTGGTCGCCCGGTCCAGAATTCAGCCGAAATGCTGAATTCACCGAAAATGGCGCAACTGGTTTCCGAACTGAAAAACCGCTACCCGGAACGTATTGTTATATTCGACCTTCCGCCGGTACTGGCAGCCGCGGACGCCCTGGCATTCGCGCCTTATGTCGACGCCGCCCTGCTGGTGCTGGAAGATGGCCACACCCGCCAGGAAGACGCCAAACGCGCCTTGCAGTTACTGGACTGCACCAACGTGCTCGGGAGCGTACTCAACAAGGCTGGCCAGACCTGATCCAGGGTCGCTGACTCATTATGTATGAAGCCCATTTCGGACTAAGGGAAAAACCCTTCTCCCTGCTGCCCGACCCCTCGTTTCTGTATTTCAGCAAGAAGCACAGCACTGCGTTCGCCATGCTGGAATACGGCCTGGCGAATCAGGCCGGCTTCACCGTCATCACGGGCGGAATCGGCACCGGCAAGACCACGCTATTAAGACATCTGCTCAATAACCTGGAACAGTCCACCACCGTGGGCATGATCACCAACACGCACCGCGCCTTTGGCGAACTGCTGCAGTGGATTCTGGTCGCCTTCAATATCGAGCACACCAGCCAGGACACCAAGGCCGACATGTACCAGGCCTTCGTGGATTTCGTCATCAACGAATACGCGCACAACCGCCGCACGGTACTGATCGTGGATGAAGCGCAGAACATGGATGCCGAAACCCTGGAAGAGCTGCGCATGCTCTCCAACATCAATGCCGACAAGGACCAGGTACTGCAAATCATCCTCGTCGGCCAGGACGAGCTGCGCGACACCTTGCGCAGCCCCCGGCTGGTGCAATTCTGTCAGCGCATCGTGGTGGATTACCAGCTAACCCAGCTGACACTGGAGGACACGCGCGAACTGATCGGCCATCGTATCAGCGTCGCTGGTGGAGACCCGGCCATTTTCCCGGAAGAAGCTCGTAACGTTGTTCATCGTTACAGCGGGGGTATACCGCGTCTGGTCAACCTGCTGTGCGACATGGCAATGGTCTACGCCTTCGCCGAGCAAAGCGACGCGGTCAGCGCCAGCCTGATCGAAGAAGTGGCGCGCGAAAAACAGGCCGGCGGACTGTTCCCGATCATGGATTCAGCGGCACCACCACAGGGTCCGGCAACCCATCCATCCGCCGCCAATCCTGCACCCACGGCAAAAACCCCAGCGGAAATGCCTGTCGCAGGCGCACTGTCGCGCACTAATGAGGACGATTCTGCCGAACCGGGACAGGACACCGAGATCGTGCCGGACCCAGAATTAATCCAGAAACGCCCGCTGCGCATTGCCATCGCGGGTGAATCGCCGGTATTGCGCCGCCACCTGCGCAAACTGGTGGAACCCTATAACATCGAAGTCGTTGCAGAGATTCCACTCAACATCGACAGCAATGAAGCCATCGACCCCCTGAGTCTGGATATCCTGCTGGTCGACATGGACGAAGAAGCGGATGAGGATTGCGCGGATGGGCTGTGCGACCTGATTACCGAATGGAACCTGCCGGTGCTATTCAACGACAGCGAGCTCACCCAGAATAGCCTGGCCGGTAAAAACGCCAAATTCTCTTATCAACTGGTTTCGAAGTTAATCTCGCTACTACCACCCGAAACCAATCAATCTTTACTCGACCTGCCTTCGCTAGAACGCTCGCAGTAATGCTGCACCGCTACCAGTCCTATACCAGGCCGCTTAGCGCGTTACTGGCCGGCGCCCTGATGCTGCTGATCTATCATGAATCCGGTCAGCCATTAACCGTCAATCTCAACAGTTTCCCGCTGGAAGACAAACTGGTGCATGCTGTTGCCTATGGCGTACTCGCGAGCCTGTTTTTATTCACGCAAAGACTGCACGCAACCGGCTTCACTATCCGCCAGCAATTCATCGCGACAGGCCTCGCCATTCTTTATGGCATCAGCGACGAATGGCACCAGAGTTTTATCCCGGAAAGAACGGCAGACATCGGCGATATCATCGCTGATGCGATCGGCGCAAGTCTGGCGGTCATAATACTGGGTCGATTCGCGAGAAAGACAGATTAGTCCAGGTACTGCGACCAGTCGCGGCTGCTATCCCCAAACACCAGAAAAAACGGGTTCAGCAGTTCATCCTTGGTATTGTATTTCAGCGGTTCCATGTCCAGCTTGGTGACCTTGCCCCCGGCGGCCTCGACCACCGCCTGTGCGGCAGCAGTATCCCACTCCGAAGTCAGACCCAGGCGCGGATAGATATCGGCCGTGCCATCGGCCACCAGGCATAGCTTCAGCGAACTGCCCATACTCACCATTTCATGATCGCCAACCTTGTCCAGGAAGGCTTTCAGGCTATCGCCCGCATGCGAACGGCTGCCCACAATCTTCAATGTACCGCTATTCGGACCAGCCACCTTGATGGACACCGGCGCATTACCCGCCTCCTCTTTGAAGGCGCCATGGCCGGTTGCGCCAAAGTAAGTCATATTTTTTACCGGCACATGCACAATGCCCATGACCGCATCGCCATTGTGTATCAGTGCAATATTGACCGTGAATTCGCCATTCTTCTTGATGAACTCCTTGGTGCCATCCAGCGGATCAACCAGCCAGTACCAGTCCCACTGCTTGCGCTCGGCGTAAGGAATTTTCGTGGACTCTTCCGACAGGATGGGTACATCCGGTGTCAATGCCTCTAAACCCGCCACGATCGCCTTGTGCGAGGCCATGTCGGCAGCTGTCAATGGCGACTCATCAGCCTTGTGCTCCACATCGAAGTCTGTCTCGTAAATGGCAAGAATCTTCTTTCCCGCCTCAACAGATAATTGCTTCACTGGCTCGATCAACGCTTTGACATCCATCCTTATCTATTCCCCATCTGGTGTAATAACAGCAACGCCGCAATACTGCGCGCCTCGGTAAAATCTTTCTGCGCCAGCAGGCCTTCAATGTCCTGCAAGGACCAGGGCACCACCTCGATTGCCTCTGGCTCATCGCCTTCCGCCTTCGCTGGATACAGATCGCGCGCAAGCACGACATGTGTCAGGTGCGAAAAATAGCCTGGCGCGATCGACATGGTGCGCAAATGCAATAACTCCCTGGCGCCATAACCCACCTCTTCCATCAACTCACGGTTGGCGGCCTGCAGCATATCCTCTCCCGGGTCAATCAATCCCTTGGGGAAGGCCAGCTCGTAACAATCGGTGCCCGCCGCGTATTCACGAATCAACAACACCTGATCGTCCAGCACCGGCACAATCAGCACCGCGCCGCGCGCACCGCTTTTCATGCGTTCATACAGACGCTCTTCGCCGTTACTGAAACGCAAATGCAGGCGCTCGAACTCAAAACGGGACGTCTTGAGGAGCGATTCCGTCTGCAGGATTTGCGGCTTCTTCGGCATGCCTGCATTCTACACGAACTACCTGACATTTCCCCGTCATTGCGAGAAGCCTGACGACGTGGCAATCTCCCAATCTCGCCGCCACACAATCGAATTACCCAACCGGAGCCCACATGATCCCCTGGACCGACATACAAACCCTGTTACTGGACATGGACGGCACCTTGCTGGATCTGCATTTTGACAATCATTTCTGGCGGGAACATGTGCCGTTACGCTATGCGGAAAAACACGGTCTGGCAGTCGAACAGGCGAAAGACGCGCTTTATCCAAAATTTCACGCCATGGAAGGCCGGATGGAATGGTATTGCGTGGATTACTGGAGCGACACGCTGGACATGGATATCGCGCAATTAAAGCGCGAAGTCGATCACCTGATCGAGGTACACCCGCATGTCATCGACTTCCTTGATCGTTCACGCGAACGCGGCAAACGCATCATCATGGTCACCAATGCGCACCAGAAAGCGCTCGACCTGAAAATGGAAAAAACCCGGCTCGGCGGCCACTTCGACAAACTGATCTGCTCGCACGACTTCGGCAACCCCAAGGAAGACACCCGTTTCTGGGACTGGCTGAAAGAACAGGAGCCTTATGACACCAAGCATTCGCTATTGATCGATGACAGCCTGCCGGTACTTAAGTCCGCGCGCCAGTACGGCATCAAGCATTTGCTGGCTGTACGCAATCCCGACACGAAAGGCCCACGGAAAGATACGGAAGACTTCGAGGCGATTGATAGCTTTGATGATTTATTGAAGACGCTTTAAAGCTGTTTAGTAACCGATTGCGCATTCTGTAGGAGCGGCCTTGGCCGCGAATATGGCGATTAATTCTGGTTCGCGGCCAAGGCCGC
>JBFHQE010000004.1:0-152907 GCA_041592335.1 Thiohalobacteraceae bacterium
CGCAAGGAATTTCTTTCTTCAGCAGCAGCAGGCCGTAGAAGGTGAAGAAGATGTGCGCGTCCCAACCCAGAGCAGCGGCCGTGGACGCCAGAATGAACGGCGGGTAAGCCCAGTCCAGGGTACCCTTGGTCGCGATGATGGCCATTGAGGGCAGTCGTGATTCATCGATGGCTTTCAGTTTCTCGGGCAGCAGTTCATCCAGCTTCTGGTTTAACCACTGATCCATTTCCGCATTCGGTGTACTCATACAATTCTCCTGCTACTGAAATTAATAACCAAATTCACCAAGCCACTTGCCGGACTGATGGTCCAGCTTGAACCACTTGGGCACCATACGGGATGGCTTTTCAACGGGCATGGTATTCAGGGCTGGTTTGTCCTCTACATCTGAAATTGAACAGTGTTCGGTCACCACCGGCCGGAAAGAAATGTTCAGGTTGTTTCCGATCTCGATGGGTTCCATGATTTGTTCATGTGTTGGCGCCTGACTGTAAGTGCGGACCTGTTTGCGCACCAGGCAACTGAAGTACAACTCCATTTCAACCCACAGGGGCTGTTCTCGCTGGGCGAGTGCTTTTTGTGCCCGCCGGGTGATTGAATACCTCACCGGTTTGCCAAATAACTCAAAAGTCGTTGCGTCTTTTTCCAACGCCCGGGGTTGAACCTCGCTTACTGCCGCTATCGTCGTCATGTTGTTTTTCCTCTTTGACTGGACAAACATACCAACTGGTATGTACAGTAGCGGCTGCTACGGAGCAAAGTCAAGCATTCGTCATATTTTTACCGGTGAAAACCCAAAATACCTTGAGAAACAGGTTGTTGTTAATATCTGTAAAGCGCACAATAGGATGCGCCAAGCAGAATAACAGTGAATGAAAGCGATGAGCCACCAACCCAGCAGTACACAACGCAACCCGGATCGTACCCGCCAGGCGATACTGGAAGCCGCGTTTCGCGAGATTTATCGGCACGGCTACCAGGGCACGCGCATGGATGACATCGTCAAGGCCACGGGGCTGACGAAGGGCGCGCTCTACCACCATTTTCCCAACAAGCAGTCGCTCGGCTATGCCGTCGTCGAAGAAGTCATTCTGATCATGCTGATGACTGTCTGGGATGAGGTGAAAAACAGTGACAACCCGCTTGACCGGATTATCGATGTCATCGAGCGTCTCGACGACTATGTGGGCGAGCAGATATTCACGCTCGGCTGCCCCCTGAACAACCTTTCCCAGGAAATGTCGCCGCTGGACGAGGGTTTCCGGCAACGCATCGATGAAGTGTACCGTCTGTGGCATGAAGCGATCGATGCGGCACTCACCAAATCACGCGATGCCGGTCAGCTGAAAACCGATGCTGATATCCCGGAGATCGCCACCTTCCTGCTGGGCGCCCTGTCCGGTTGTATCGGGCTTGCGAAGAATGCCCAGAGCAACCAGTTATACAAACAATGCGGTAATGGACTCATCCATTATCTGAACAGCCTGCGGACCTGATTATGAGCCGTCACTATGCGGATACGCTGCTGAAGTGGCGCTACCTGTTTCTTGTTCTGATGCTTGGCTGTGCCGCCGTTGCTTTCTATGGTGGGCAGTTTCTCGGTTTTTCGACGGATTATCGCGTCTTCTTCAGTAAGGAAAACCCGCAATTGCAGGCCTTCGAGGAACTGCAGAATACTTATACCAAGAATGACAATGTCCTGTTTGTGCTCGCCCCGAAGGATGGAAATGTTTTCCAGCGCGATGTGCTGGCGGCCGTAGAATGGCTGACCGAGGAATCCTGGCAAATTCCCCATTCTATTCGTGTCGACTCCATCAGCAATTTTCAGAACACCTATGCCGCGGGCGAAGACGATCTCATCGTCGAAGACCTGATCTATCAGGCTGAAACCTTAAGCGCTGATGACATTGCTTCCATCAAACAGGTTGCGCTGGGTGAACCGCTACTGGTCAACCGGCTGATTTCCCCTCGGGCTCATGTGACCGGCATCAATGTCACTATCCAGTTACCTGGTGTGAATGAAGCGATTGAGGTGCCTGAAACCGTGGCCTTCTCCCGCGAGCTGGCAGCCTCATTCTCTGAACAGTTTCCGGACATCGATATTTACATCACCGGCATGGTGTTCATGAACAACGCCTTTTCGGAGCAGTCGTTCAAGGACATGACGACCCTGGTACCGCTGATGTTTGGCGTCATCTTCATCGTGCTGGCGTTGCTGTTGCGTTCTGTTACCGCGACGCTGACAACCTTCGTGGTGATAATCCTGTCGATTGTGACCGCGATGGGGATCACCGGCTGGCTGGGCATTCGCCTTACACCACCGGCTGCTTCAGCGCCGACCATTATCGCCACGCTCGCCGTCGCGGATTGTGTGCATATCCTGGTGAATTTCATCCATAGCATGCAGAAAGGCATGTCCAAACGTGACGCCATGCATGAAAGCCTGCGTATTAACCTGCAACCGATTTTTCTGACCAGTATCACGACCGCCATTGGCTTCATGAGCATGAACTTTTCGGATGCGCCGCCGTTTCGCGACCTGGGTAATATCGTGGCCATGGGTGTGATGGCAGCCTTCGTTTACTCTGTCACCGTGCTGCCGGCGCTGGTGATGCTGCTGCCGGTCAAGGTCAAGCTGCGTCAGGATGGCGATGTTCACCTGATGGATCATTTCGCGGACTTTGTCGTTAAGCATCGCAACACCTTGCTGATCACGGTGGGCGTTGTTGTGTTCGCCCTGGTATCCCAGGTGCCGCGCAATGAACTGAACGATGAATTCGTGAAATATTTCGAGCCTTCCGTGGATTTTCGCGCCCACACGGATTTTGCAACCGAAAACCTCACCGGCATTTACACGATTGAATATTCCTTGCCCTCGGGAGAGAGCAACGGCATCAGTGACCCGGGCTACTTGAGAGACGTGGCCGCGCTTAGCGAATGGTTTCGCGCCCAGCCCGCCGTGCTGCATGTCAATACCATTACCGACATCATGCAACGCCTGAACATGAACATGCATGGCGATGACAAGGACTGGTATCGCCTGCCGGATAACCGCGAGCTGGCGGCGCAGTATCTGCTCCTTTATGAAATGTCGCTGCCGTACGGTCTCGATCTGAACAACCAGCTGAATGTCGGTAAATCCGCGACCCGGCTGACCGTGACTCTGGACAGCCTGTCATCCAACAACCTGCTGAAACTCGAACGCCAGGCAAAAGAATGGATGCAGAACAATACGCCGAACATCGTGGTGGATGGCGCCAGCCCGTCCATCATGTTCGCCCACATCGGTAAACGCAATATCGAAAGCATGCTGGTGGGCGCCACCGTCGCGCTGATTCTGATTTCCGGCATTCTGATATTCGCGCTGCGTTCACTGAAGATGGGCCTGATCAGCCTGTTGCCAAACCTGATTCCTGCCGCGATGGGTTTCGGGCTGTGGGCATTGCTGGTGGGGCGCGTGGGCCTGGCCCTGTCGGTAGTCGCCAGCATGACGCTCGGGATCGTGGTGGACGATACCGTTCACTTTATCAGCAAGTATCTGCGCGCACGCAGGGAGCAGGGCGCGGATGCGGCCACTGCCGTGCGCTACGCTTTCCACACCGTCGGCACCGCGCTGTGGGTCACCACGCTGGTACTGTCCGCGGGCTTTATTGTGCTGGCGCAATCGGTGTTCGAGCTTAATTCCAGCATGGGGCTGTTGACAGCCATCACCATCCTGTTTGCGCTGTTCGCCGATTTCTTCCTGCTGCCCAGCCTGTTAATGGCGATAGACAAAAAACCCATGCACCGGGCCTGATCTTGATGCGGGTCATTTCCAGCCCATTCCCGGCTCGATATTCTCAATCCAGAGACAGCTTTTTGCAGGTGCGAAATGGCGAGTATCAGCTGTACCGGTGACATTCTGGCGCTGGGTGTTCAGCGGGTGGGATTCATGTCCGGCAGTTTTGACCCACCGCATGACTCCCATCTTGCCGTGATGGAACAAGTGCTGCTCGATGGCCAGGTCGATCATGTCATGGTCTGCGCGCACAGTTGCAACCCGGAGAAGATTGAGCGCCTGACGCCCATCGAACACCGTCTGGCGATGTTGCAGGCGCTGATCAGCAGTTCAAACCTTGCCGACCGAATTTCCACCTGCGATCCAAGCGCAATTCATGGCATAGAAAATCTGACCTTTTTGCAATCGGTCGAGCGCCTGCAAAATCTCGGGCTGGAGGTCTGGGTGGTGCGCGGTCAGGATGCGATTCGTGATCATTATCCGGATGATTTGCGCAAGGTCCCGCACATCGTGATACCGCGCCAGGGTTATGAAAATCATCCCAACGAGGTGTTGCGAGGCAAGTTTCTTATGACACGCCCAATCGGAAAAAATTCCTCGACGGCCGTCCGCGAACAACTGAAACGCGGTATCCCGCATCCTGTTCCCGCCGTCGACCGTTACATCCGGGAAAAACGCCTTTATTCAGGCTGAATATCTCGCCCGGTTTTGCTTGAATTTGTCTCCGGGCAACTATATATAGTGGCCAAACCTTTACCAAGGATCACTATCCGATGAAGCGCATAATGCTATTTCTCGCCACCAACTTCGCCATCATCATTGTGCTCAGTATTACCCTGCGCCTGCTGGGGGTTGAGCGTATCCTGGATGAGCAGGGCGCCAACCTGGATCTGAATGCCTTGCTGGTATTCGCGGCCGTGTTAGGTTTTGGTGGTTCGCTGATCTCTCTGTTTATTTCCAAGTGGTCGGCCAAGCGCATGATGAACGTGCAGGTGATCGAATCACCGCGTAACAGTCATGAAGCCTGGCTGATTGCTACCGTGAAACGGCAGGCCGAGCAGGCCGGTATCGGTATGCCGGAAGTCGGCGTATACGACAGTCCCGAGGTCAACGCCTTTGCCACCGGTGCGAGCCGTAACAATGCCCTGGTCGCTGTCAGTACCGGCCTGCTGCGCAACATGCGCCAGGAAGAGGCCGAGGCCGTGCTGGGTCACGAGGTCAGTCACGTGGCCAATGGCGACATGATCACCCTCGCGCTGATTCAGGGCGTGGTGAACACCTTCGTCATTTTCTTCTCGCGCGTGATCGGTCATTTTGTTGACCGCGTGCTGCTCAAGAACGAAAGAGGGCACGGTCCCGGTTTCTGGATTGCCACCATTGTTGCGGAACTGGTGCTGGGAATTCTCGCCAGCATCATTGTCATGTGGTTCTCGCGTCAGCGCGAATTCCGCGCCGATGCCGGCGGTGCCAGCCTGTCGGGGCGCAATAACATGATCGCCGCCCTGGAGCGCCTGAAGGCCAATGCGGGTCAGTCACAGTTGCCAGACCAGATGGCCGCCTTCGGTATCTCGGGAGGAGGAGGATTGTCTCGACTGTTCATGACTCATCCGCCCCTGGACGAGCGCATTCAGGCGTTAAAACAAACTACAAGGGATTAAGGCTGTAAATAATATTTACAACTATGTTTTGTGGGCAAGCTTCTGTTTTTTAAAGAAATTGACTTTATTTGCAGCTGACTATTATCAAATTATTTTACAGTCTCGCAGAAATAACACGACTCAATAATTAATTAAATCAATGGGTTATTACGATGGCATGCGGTTTGCTATTAGTTGCTCAGGAGTTGTTTGTTTAAACCACGATGTAAGTCCACTACGGTGATAACCATGAAAATCCAGAATTTATTCGCAGCCGCGGTTTTGTCAGTAAGCACTTCTGCGTTTGCCATCCCGATCTCAACAACTGGGGGGCTGGACCAATATATCCAGGGCGCGAACATCGGTAATAGCGATGCCAGTGAAACCCAGTTCTTCGCTGATTATCTCGGCGTATCAACTTCGGATGTCACTTATAGCAAGTACGATGTAGGTGGTAGCGCCTGGGAGTTGGTTGATGGAACTACCAGCACTTATGCATTCGACTTTGGTACGGACCTTGTCGAATTATTTCTCGTCAAGATGGGCGGTGGCCAGGGCGTTTTCTATGGCGGCGGCTCCACGAGCTATACCCACTTCCTGTACAACAACAACGGTGCAGGTGGCTCGCAATACGCTGTAATTGATTTATCTCCCTTCACGACAGTAACCGGTCAGGGCAAGGTAAAAGGTATCGATATTTTCAGAGTCAGTCATACCGGCGTCTCCCTGGGCGACTCAGTCCAGGTTCCAGAACCTTCAATCCTGGCACTGCTTGGCCTTGGCATGTTCGGTGTCGGCGTTGCGAGAAAGTTTAAGAAATAAAAATTGCCTTAGCGCTAAATGAAAAGGGGCCTTTGGCCCCTTTTTTTGTTCATCACTGTACAAGTCAGTCATCCTCGCGCAAGCGTATCGGATGGCAGCTCGCCAAAGTGTTTCTTGTAGTCCGCCGTGAACTGGCTCATATGGTTAAAGCCCCAGACACGAGCAATATCGCTGATCATCGCGGAGCTGTCGCTGTTGGCCAGCGCCTGGTAAACCTTGTTCAACCGGATGGCCCGCATGTAGTTCACAGGCGTTACCCCGAAATGTTCCTTGAAAGCGTATTGCAGTGTCCGTTCGCTCACATTCAGCGTTTTGCAGATATCCTGCATGGTCAAGCGGTGCTGTGCCTGGGCATTAATGTAGTCAATGGCTTTTTCCAATACCTGGCAACTGCTGGATATGCCAACGCTGTCCTGTTGATTCGGCGAAATGGTCAATAGCAGGCAGGAAATAATTTCATCCTGAAGTTTTGTTAAGACCTCATCACTCAAGGGGGCTTTGGCATTCTGCACCTGATCGAAATATCGGTGAATCTTGCCTGTTAGATTGCGCAGATAGGTCGGGAGTACATTCAATACCCGTTTCTGCTTAATCCAGGCATTCAACATGGGCATGTCGTAAAGCCTGGTTTTCATTTCCAGCATGTCCGGATGCATACTGATACCGTACATGTTGAAGTTACTGTGGGATATGCCCTTGAGCTCATCGCCGGGCTGCAGGGTAAGTAAACCGTATTGATCGATTTTCTGTTTGCGAAAACAGAAGGAAGAGGACTCGACATCGAGAAATACAAAACTGAAGTTGTTATCGGGGGCCTTGCCGCGGTGTTCAACGGTCAGGTTATAACTGCAATGCGTGATGTGGAAGTCTTCATCTCCCACTTGAAGTAAAGCACCGGCGAATGCGCCCGGCTCGATCTGGCGCAAGTCATACTGCCAGTACCTTAGCTCGGTATTCAGCCTTTGAAAGTCCGTTAATTGATGCCGGTTTACCACTGAATAAAATTTCGCTTTCTTGTTAGTAGATTGCTGTTTTTCGCCGGGCTCGGTTACATGCCCCACGTAGAATCAATAACTTAACTAGCTATATTAGAAATCGATTAAATCGATATTCTATGATTCCATACTTCACATTACATAGTTATTCGTTTGAATCAAGCCACCACATAGCTATACCGTTACAAGAAGGGGTTAACCAGGGAAGCTAAAAATGCGTCTCAGAACAATGCTCGGCCTGTTTGCGTTTTGCATGCTGTTCGCACTCATTGTTTCGGCCTATTACCTGCGCGGTTACCTGACACCGGTGATGCCCAGTGTCCAGGTCACCAATCTCGATACCGGGATCCGCTTGCCAGACGGATTCAGCATTACGCTTTATGCTGACAGGGTACCTGGCGCGCGTTCCATGACATTAAGCAACCGTGGAACCCTGTTTGTAGGTACCCGTGGCGAGGGCAGGGTTTATGCCTTGCGGGATGACAACCAGGACCAGACCGTCGATCAGGTATTCGTGCTTGCCGATGAACTGAACATGCCCAATGGCGTTGCATTGAATAACGGGGATCTTTATGTCGCGGAAGTCGACCGTATCCTTAAGTATCCGGCTATCGAACAACCCCTGGATTCAGCACCCGCGCCCGTGGTGGTTTATGACGACTATCCGGGCGAAACCCATCATGGCTGGAAGTTCATTGCCTTTGGACCGGATGGCTGGCTGTATGTGCCGGTCGGAGCTCCTTGCAATATCTGCAAACCCGAATCGCCCTTTGCCAGTATCACGCGGCTGAATATAGAAACCGGGCAAAGAGAAATCTTTGCAAACGGTGTACGCAATTCTGTTGGTTTTGACTGGCATCCCGATACACAGGAGCTCTGGTTCACGGACAATGGCCGGGACTGGCTGGGGGACGATCAACCGCCGGATGAACTTAACCATGCTTCCGAACAGGGACTGCATTTTGGCTACCCTCATTGCCATGGCAGTAACCTGGTCGACCCGGAGTACGGCTTTGAAGGCGCCTGCCAACAGTACCGCGCCGCGGCTCAAGCGCTGGGGCCGCATGTGGCTGCGTTGGGTATGCGGTTTTATAACGGAGATCAGTTTCCCGAGCGGTACCGCTCAGGTATTTTTATTGCGGAACACGGTTCCTGGAATCGCTCCACACCGATCGGATACCGGGTAACCTTCGTTCGCCTGGAAGGTAACAAGCCCGTTTCCTACGAAGTTTTTGCCGAGGGATGGCTCAATGATAAAGGTGTCGCAAGCGGACGTCCCGCTGATGTGCTGGTAATGCCGGATGGCGCCTTGCTGGTGTCGGATGACAAGGCAGGGCGTATATACCGGATTAGTTATGAAGGCGACCGAGATAATCGTTAACGTATTTCCTCAATGCTTTTATGGCGGGTAACAACGGTGGGGGTCAACAAGGCATAACCCTGCTGTTGCCAGTGGACCAGTTCGGTCATTGCCGATGGAACCAGCTCGACAAAAGGCTGAAAGTCCTTGATGCTGTAATTGTAGTCTTCCGCCGCAATGGCACACACCTTGAACCTGACTCCCAGTTGGTCGTAATAGCGCATACGTTCCACGACCTCCCGATACTTTTCCTCGTTATGCCTGGCCAGAGTCACTATTTCGGTACCGTGGATCATTACCACGATATTCATGAATTCCGGCGCCTGGTTATAGGGCGAATCCATTAACGGGTTCATGTAGGAACGTATCCAGAACAAAGCCGCGTTCATCTTTGCCGGATCATCCAGGAAAAAATCAAACACGACTTTTTGTTCACCATAAGGCGTTTCCACATAGCGGGCCTGTTCGGCCTGCGTTGCCCCGGTCAGGAACAGTAAAGCCAAGAAAACAAACAGGGAGTGGCGACGCATCGATGCCTCCTGATCTGACACATGGGGACTGACATAAGTATAGATTTTCAAACGCATATTGTCGTGAGTGGCAGTCAATGTCAGTGAGATTGTGTCTATAACTTAATGAAATTTTTAACATTTCACGCCAACAAACGGGATAAAGTTTGATCCTGGACAAGTCAATGTCAGTCAGATTGGTCATATCATGGCAGCTATGACAGTGACGAAACGCGGCTCCCCTGGAGGTAAATCGCCATGAACAAAAGTACCAAACCCGGTTGCGACCAATTGATTAACATCATGCCGGACCCCTTTGTCGTTATCGATCGTAACTACAACATCGTTGCAGCCAACACGGCTTATTGCGAGCGCTACGGCTGCGAGACCAATAACGTTATTGGCCGTAAATGCCACGAAGTCTCGCACCACTCCAGCAGACCCTGTTCGGAACACGGTGAACATTGCCCGCTTCTTGAAGTGCTGGAGAAGAAGTTGCCTTCCCAGGTGATGCACGTGCATTACGACCACGATGGCGGTGAAGAGTATGTGCAATTGCATGCTCACCCGCTGGTCGGAGAAGACGGCGAAGTGCATTTCATTGGCGAGACCATGTACCACGTGGCGCCACCGGAAGGCGATAAGGGTCCGCTGCTGATCGGCCAGTCGCAGCCGTTGTTACGCATGACCAGTCTGCTGCAACGTGTTTCGCCAACCAATACCACGGTGTTGCTCCTGGGTGAAAGCGGTGTCGGCAAGGAGCAGGTCGCCAATTATATTCATCACTATTCGCGGCGGGTGAACGGTCCTTTTGTGGTACTCGATTGCGGCGTGATGAGCGAGAACCTGATCGAAAGTGAGTTGTTCGGTTATGAAAAAGGGGCTTTCACCGGTGCTTCGCAGCGCAAGAAAGGCCTGTTCGAAGCGGCCAATGGCGGCACCCTGTTTATCGATGAAGTCGGCGAACTATCGCTGCCCCTGCAAACCAAGTTGCTAAGAGTGCTTGAAACCGGCCAGATTCGCCGGATTGGCGGGACTGAATACATTAATGTCGATGTGCGTATCATTACCGCCACCCACCGCGATCTCCAGTTAATGGTCTCCAATGGTGGTTTCCGCCAGGATCTGTATTACCGGTTGTCCGCGTTTCCCGTGCAGGTGCCCGCATTACGTTCCCGCAAGGATGATATTTCGCGTATCGCCGAGCACTTCCTGGCAAAAATGCATGAAGGCGACCGCCATCTGCCGCTCGCGCCGGACGTTATCGAAAAACTGATGAACTACGATTACCCGGGCAATGTGCGCGAATTGCGGAACGTGATCGAACGCGCGGCCATTCTCGCCGCCGAGGAGATCATGCGCCCGGATCACATTGTTTTCGACAGTCACCCGGAACCATCGCTATCCACCAAGGAGCTACCCAGCGATGCACCGTCACCGGTTAAAATTCTGTCTCGCCGTCACGGCCGATTGAACGAGGAAGCGGTCATCAAGGCACTGGAACTGGCCAGGGGTCACCGGGCCCGGGCCGCTGAATTACTGGGTGTCAGTGAAAGGACGCTGTACCGTTATATCCAGAGACTGAAACAGGATTTTGATTCAGAGTAAGGCTGTCACGGCATGACAGATGGCAGCCTCGGTCATGACTGACCATGCCAGAAACAAAAGGCGGCCCGTGGGCCGCCTTTGCTTCGCTCACGTTACAGATCACTATTTTGCAGTGGACAGGCCCAGAATTTCCCAGTCCTGCATACCACCCCGGTACCACTTGATCTTGTGCGCCGGGTAACCGAACTTCAGCAGTGAACTGATGTTATTCGGCGACTGACCGCACCACATGCCATTACAGAACATGACCAGTGTTTTGGCATTGGTGTAGTCCCACAGACCTTCCTGGTTACGGGCACCAAACCGCTTTTCAAGGATGTCCGAAATAGTGAAGGGGTCTGACTTTGACGCATTCAAGTCAGTCCAGGGAATATTCACAGCACCAGGAATCGTACCGCGCGCCACCCAGTCCGGGGTACGTGAATCGATTACCATAATACTGTCATCGCCATCGGACATGCGCTTCAGGTAATCAAGCATTTCCACTTCGGCAATGGTTTCCACGCCAGGGGCAAGAGACATCGGCTGGATGCAGAATGGCGGGCATTTTCGCGATGTTTTGGCGAATGCTTCGTTAACCACGTTATTCTGATCCTGGTTACGCATGATGGTCGTTTTCTTGCCGTTATGCATCACTTCGACCGAGGCCATCTCACCGGTGATTTTCACCTGCATGTCCTCAGCCTGCACCGGCAGTGTTACCGCGTAAGATACCGCTAATACCGCTGACGCGAGGGTTAAGTGTAATTTCATGTTGCTCTCTCCTTTGGTTGGTTTTGTAGCACTACTAGTCACAATCCGGCTCCGCTTCTGTGGCGCCTTTCTTTGATTCTTCAGTTTTCTCTTCACCGCTCTGTTCGCTGGTCTGCTCCGTTTCCCCGTTACTGTTCTCTTCATCTTCGGCGGCAAAAGAAAAAGGGGATAGCAGCGCCAGAAACAGTCCCGCGGCCAATAGATTCAAACGCATCGTTTCAACTCTCCTACTGTCTTATAATCTGCCTCAAGAAGAGGCGTGAAAAGGATATAGCAGAATCAATGCCAACTTTCCCCATTAACTGAAAAACTACTGACCCAACGCAAATGACGAAAGATTTTTTCCAGGGACCGGCTCAACAGGCTTACAGCCAGGATTGGCTCGCCTTTGAGCGTGATGCACTGTGGCATCCCTACAGTTCACTGACCAACCCCATAACAGCCTACCCGGTGGTTTCAGCACATGGCGTGAGGCTCACGCTGGAAGATGGCCGAGAACTCATCGATGGCATGGCCAGCTGGTGGTGTGTCATTCATGGTTATAACCATCCAAGCATCAACCAGGCATTGCATGATCAGATAGAACAGGTTTCGCATGTAATGTTCGGTGGGCTGACGCATCGTCCGGCCGCGCAACTCGCCGCCAGGTTAATCGATATCACGCCGCCAGGATTGGACAAGCTGTTCTTTGCTGACTCAGGTTCGGTATCGGTTGAAGTTGCGATCAAGATGGCTCTGCAGTTCTGGCAGGCACAGGGCCAGGCAAACCGTACCCGCTTATTGACTATTCGCTCCGGTTATCACGGCGATACCTTTGGCGCGATGTCGGTGTGCGATCCGGTTGGCGGTATGCACAGTCTGTTTCAGGAGGTATTGCCCCAGCAGTTTTTTGTCACGGCTCCCGGCGCAACTTTGAATAGCTCCGACTATTCCAGATCGCTGGATGAGCTCGAACAGACTCTGCGGAACGATCGGAACAAGATCGCCGCCATGATCCTGGAACCCGTGGTGCAGGGTGCGGGAGGCATGCGTTTTTATCCGGCGGATTACGTCAAGTACGCCCGAGAACTTTGTGACCGTTATGACGTGCTGCTCATAGCCGATGAGATCGCGACCGGTTTCGGGCGCAGCGGCCACCTGTTTGCCTGCGATGCGGCCGGTATCTCGCCGGATATTCTGTGCGTAGGCAAGGCACTCACGGGCGGTTACATGACACTGGCCGCCACCCTCACCACCCAGCGCGTCGCGGAAGGCATCTGTAACGGTGATCCCGGCGTCTTTATGCACGGCCCGACCTTCATGGCCAACCCGCTGGCCTGCGCGGCGGCCAATGCCAGTCTCGAGTTGCTGTTCGAAAACGGCTGGTTTACCCAGGTCAGCCAAATCGAGGCCATATTGAACCGCGAACTGGGGCAATGTATTGATTTACCGGCGGTTAAGGATGTGCGGGTCAAGGGAGCCATCGGCGTGGTCGAGCTGCATGAGCCTGTCGATATGCACAGCCTGCCGGAGCAGTTTGTTCAACGAGGTGTCTGGATCAGACCATTTCGTAACCTGGTGTATGTGATGCCGCCGTATGTCATTAGCGAGGTCGACTTGAACTATTTGTGCATAACAATTCGTGACATTCTGTCCGCGCTGTAAACAGCCTGAAATAAGGAGATTTTAGCGATTTTCTATCAGGCTATTTATCGACTATAGTCCACTCATGGCCCGTGGTCGGTCATACAACAAAATCAAAATAATATTGGGAGATTAGTCATGATACGAAAAACAAATTATACGGCTCGAGTTCTTGCACTACTGTTCATTTTTTTCTCATCCCTGATTAACGCCGCAACCTTGAATGTTTCCGGAGGGGGTATATTGACCGGCGCGTCCGGTGTTGATGTTAATGGAACGCTGTATGACGTCTGGTTTGTCGACGACAGCTGTGAAAATTTGTATGGCGGCTGCGATGAAGCTTCGGATTTCACATTTCAGACACTGGCCGATGCGAAAGTCGCAGCCCAGGCTCTACTGGATCAGGTGTTTTTAGATGGAGTGCTGGGCAACTTTGATTCCAACCCGGCCTTAACTGAAGGTTGTGGGTTCTGGCAAATCTGCCACACTTACATTCCGTATGCATTGGGCAGCTCTGCAGGTTCAGTGAATGTTGCAGCTGAATACAACATTGCCGCGGGTTATGGTTCTGACTCGGTAGCTAATGGATTTACTGCACTGACAAAACATGTAGTGTACGGAGATACCGGCACTTATGCCGTGTTCGCACCGGCAGCTGTTCCAGTTCCCGCCGCTCTGTGGTTAATGTTGTCTGGTTTAGGTGTAATGGGGTTTGTTACGAAACGACAAAGCAATTAATTAACTACTTTCGACGTCATTAAAAAAGCCCTCTTGCGAGGGCTTTTTGTTTAGTCTTCTCCGACCACTTTTTCCGGTGGCTTGGGAGGAGGTGGCGCTGAAGCCTCTGACTTTGGCGCTGCATCGGCAGGCGGTCTTGGCTTCTGTTCAGCGGTCGGCTTAGATTCAGCTGCCGGTTTTGCTTCAGCCGCTGGTTTTGCCTCGGCGGGTTTGGGTGCGGACTGTGCAGCAGCCGAGCTACTGTCATTGGCCGGTTTACCCTGTGTCTGTTCACCGCCTGCATTACCCGAAGCTTCGTTCTGATTACCACCGTTTTCATTGCGGTTACGGTTGCTGCGACGGCGGCCACCGCGGCGACCGCGACGACTCTTGCGCTGTCCATCCGCGCGTTGTTCACCGCTTTGCTGCTCGGTGGATGACGATGCCTGTTCGGCAGGTTTATTGTCCGCCGCTTCATCCTGTTTAGGCTGCTTGTTGGCCTGCTGCTGAGGCTTGTTCCGTGCAGGCTTGGGCTGCTTCTGTTCCTGGCTGGCTTCTGAATCGCCCTGCCTGGTCTGGCGTGACTGCTGGTTGCCATTGCGAGAACGGTTACCCGTCGAACTACGTTTGCCACGGGTACGATTGTTGTCCCTGCCACGGCTATTTGAGCGCGAACGCGACTGGGTGCTTTCGTCTTTTTCTTCTTCCTTGACCTCAACCTCGCCAAACAAACTTGCCCACAGGCGTTTGATCAGACCGGGCTGGGTACGTACCGGGGCCGGAGCCGGAGCCGGTGCCACTGGCTGGGGTGCCGGTGTGGAAGGCGCCACCATCTGGACCGCCGCCTGCTCGAGCCGGACCGGCGTAGCGCCGATGCTGTCCATTGCGCTGTCTTCTTCAGCTTCTTCGGGCGCCATTTCATAGCTGGCCATGTCACCCTGGGCGCGCATTTCATCGGTACGGATACGCTTGATATCGAACTGGGGCGTTTCCATGGATGGCGTCGGGATCAGCATTACGCTGACCTTGTAGCGGGTCTCGATTTCGTACAGCGGCTTGCGCTTTTCGTTCAGCAGGAAGGTCGCCACATCCACCGGTACCTGCGCCACGATGCGGCCGGTTTTTTCCTTCATGGCGTTTTCTTCAATGATGCGCAGCACAGACAACGCCAGCGACTCCACGCCACGAATCGTGCCTTGGCCGCTACAACGCGGACAGACGATCTGGCTGGACTCGCCAAGCGAAGGACGAAGCCGCTGGCGCGACATCTCCAGCAGGCCGAAGCGTGAGATGCGGCCAACCTGTACGCGTGCCCGGTCGAGCTTGAGGGCGTCGCGCAAACGGTTTTCCACCTCGCGCTGGTGCTTGGTCGGGGCCATATCGATGAAGTCGATCACCACCAGGCCGCCCAGGTCACGGATACGCAACTGGCGGGCAATTTCATCCGCCGCTTCCAGGTTGGTATTGAGCGCGGTTTCCTCGATATCCGCGCCCTTGGTGGCACGCGCCGAGTTAATATCAATCGACAGCATGGCCTCGGTATGATCGATCACGATGGAACCACCGGAGGGCAGGCTGACTTCGCGCTGGAAGGCCGATTCGATCTGGCTTTCGATCTGGTAGCGGGTGAACAGCGGCACCGGATCGTTATAGCGCTTGAGCTTGTTCAGATTGTGCGGCATGACCATGGTCATGAATTCATGCGCGCGTTTGTGGGTATCGGCATCATCCACCATGATCTCGCCGATATCGGAGCGCAGGTAATCGCGCAGGGCGCGGATGATGACGTTGCTTTCCTGGTAAATCAGGAAGGGCGCCGAACGTTTGTCGGCGGCTTCCTCGATGGAAGTCCACAGCTTGATCAGGTAATCCAGATCCCACTGCAGTTCCTCGCCGGAACGACCGACACCAGCGGTGCGCACGATCACGCCCATGCCATCCGGAATTTCCAGCTCGGCCAGTGATTCGCGAATCTGGGAACGATCGTCGCCCTCGATGCGGCGGGACACGCCACCGGCACGGGGGTTGTTGGGCATCAGCACCAGGAAGCGTCCGGCGAGGCTGATAAAAGTCGTCAGCGCCGCGCCTTTCTGACCGCGTTCTTCCTTCTCGACCTGCACCACCACCTCGGTGCCTTCCTTGACGGCATCCTTGATGTTGACGCGGCCACCCTGTTCGCGGGCAGCCTCGGTGAAGTAGGCGCGGGAGATTTCCTTCATCGGCAGGAAGCCATGGCGCTCGGCGCCATAGTCCACGAAGGCCGCTTCCAGACTGGGTTCTACGCGGGTAATCTTACCCTTGTAGATGTTGGATTTTTTCTGCTCTCGTGAGGGAACCTCGATATCGAGGTCGTACAGTTTCTGGCCATCTACCATGGCCACGCGCAACTCTTCGGGCTGAGTTGCGTTGACAAGCATTCTCTTCATACCACCATTCTCGCTGGCGCTCGATCTCATCCGTCAGGCGTCGTAACGCGGCGGATGACCGACTCGGTCTGGAAGGACGCACAGCCGCAACCCACCACAGTCCCAGAAACAGGAGTGCGGTCCATACAATGAAGGTATGTGATTGCAGGAGTTGCCAGTCCACCATCCCGGTGGGAGCGCTGAAATTAATCATCAATGTAAGAAACATCCAGTTGTCGCACCGGGAGAGCTGCCGCGAAGATCGCGATTCCGTTATACGTTTTGGACGATGAGTCCACGGCAACTTCCGGTTTGGTGCCGTAACCCTGACAAAGCATTCGGGTTTCAGGCTGGGGGAATCCAGACCATCTGTCTTCTCCCACCGACCCGCTGTCATCTGCTGTGGATAAACCCGCCGATCGGTGTAATACGCCGCCAACTATAGCAACCAAACCGGGGGCTATCAATGGCTTAGGCAGAAAACATCACCGCTGGTATGATGCGCGCTATGAGCGAACCCTCAACTGCCAACAAGCCTGCCGTCCGCTTCCACACCGTCAGTGAGGAAGAGGCCGGTCAGCGCCTCGATAATTTTTTGATGCGAATTTTAAAAGGCACTCCCAAGAGCATGATTTATCGAATAGTTCGCAAGGGTGAAGTGCGCGTCAACAAGGGGCGGATCAAGCCGGAATATCGCCTGGAGCAGGATGATGTGGTGCGCATTCCGCCGGTCCGGGTCAGTGAAAAAGCGCCTACCGAAAATCGCCGACACATCGAGTTGCTGTCAGATCGCATACTTTTCGAAGATGATCGCCTCCTGATTCTGAATAAACCTGCAGGCATGGCCGTCCACGGCGGTAGCGGGGTGTCGTCAGGGGTCATCGAGGCGCTGCGTGCCTCCAGGCCGGATGCGCACTTCCTGGAACTGGTGCACCGGCTCGATCGCGACACCTCCGGCTGCCTGATGATCGCTAAGAAACGCAGTATGTTACGCACGCTTCATGAACTATTGCGCGAGGGTAAGGTCGGTAAGTTTTATCTCGCCCTGGTTCAGGGGCGCTGGCCCGGTAAACGCTGGATTGATGCGCCCTTGCGCAAAAACCAGTTGAGCGGTGGCGAGCGCATCGTGCGGGTCAGCCCGGAGGGCAAACCGGCCCGGTCCTGCTTTCGGCCGGTTGATCATTTTACCGACGCCACGCTGGTCGAGGTTGAACTCGACACGGGTCGTACCCATCAAATCCGGGTACACGCCCAGCACGCGGGCCATCCACTGGCCGGGGATGACAAGTACGGTAGCGCGGATTTCAACGAGCGGATGAAACAGGCCGGACTGCGGCGGCTGTTCCTGCATGCCCATCGCATCGGATTGCACCTGCCTGACGGCAGGGATATTGACGTCTCTGCGCCGCTGGATGCGGAACTTCAGGCGGTGCTGGATAATTTGTAGGTGCGGCTTCGACTGTTCGCGGGCAAGCCCGCTCCTACCGGGAACGATTGAGAGCAAAATGCCAGAAATTAACCTTCTGATTTTCGACTGGGACGGAACCCTGATGGATTCCGAGACTCAGATCGTCCAGTGCATGCAGGCGGCCATAGCCGATCTTGCGATGGAAACCCGGACTCCTGAACAGATAAAAAACATTATCGGCCTGGGGCTGCGAGAAGCCATCACCAGCCTGTTCCCGGACAGCGATGCCGACCTGCCGCAACGGATGAGCGATGCTTATCGCACCCACTGGCTGTCCCGCGCCGAGGAAGCACCCCTGTTTCCGGGCGTCGAGGAAACGCTGCATACCCTGCATGAGGGCGGTTATCGGTTGGCGGTCGCGACCGGCAAGGGCCGGGTAGGGCTCGACAAGGTGCTGAATCACACCGGGCTGGGACCGCTGTTTCATGCCACCCGTTGCTCGGATGAAACCCGGAGCAAGCCGCATCCGCAAATGCTGCAGGAAATTCATGCGCAACTGGCCATCGATCCACGGCAAAGCGTCATGATCGGCGATACCGAATACGACATGGAGATGGCACAACGTGCCGGTGCCCATCCAATTGCGGTATCCTATGGCGTGCATGATAAACAGCGCCTGCTGACTCACCAGCCGGTGGCCTGTCTTGATAAAATTAACGAACTTTTAAACTGGCTGGCCGAACCGGGCGCGGTTACACAAACAAGGACAACAACAGCACTATGAGCGAAGACAAATGGACCTCCGGCAGTGACACACCGCGCGAGACCGATAATGTAAATCCCGACAAATGGGAACGCGATCTGCTGCACCGGCTGGCGTTTGCCGCGCTAAACGAGCAACGCCGTACCCGTCGCTGGGGCATCTTTTTCAAATTCCTGATCTTTGTCTACCTGTTCGGCATCCTCGCCATTGCGCGCCTGAGCGGCCCCGGTGAAATCACGCCGGAGGAACACACCGCACTGGTGGACCTGGTCGGCGTTATCGCCCCGGAGGCCGACGCCAATGCCGATACAATCGTCACCGGCTTGCGTCGCGCCTTTGAAGCCAAGAAATCAAAGGCCGTCATATTGCGCATCAACAGTCCGGGTGGCAGTCCCGTGCAGGCCGGCTACATCAACGACGAAATCAAGCGGCTGCGCGAAGAATTTCCGGACAAGCCGCTGTATGCCGTTGTCTCGGATGTCTGTGCCTCGGGCGGGTATTTCATCGCTGTTGCGGCAGACAAAATATATGTGGATCGCGCCAGCATTATCGGCTCCATCGGTGTGCGCATGGACAGTTTCGGTTTTGTGGAAGCGATCGACAAGCTGGGCGTCGAACGTCGCCTGATGACGGCCGGTGAACACAAGGGATTCCTCGATCCCTTCCTGCCTTCCAAGGAGGAAGACGTAGCCCACATCCAGTCGCTGCTGGATAACATCCACGGGCAGTTTATCCAGCGGGTACGCGATGGCCGTGGCGAACGTCTCAAGGAAACGCCGAACATGTTCTCGGGCCTGATCTGGACGGGCGAGCAAAGTATCGATCTGGGACTGGCGGATGCCATCGGTAACAGCAGCTATGTCGCGCGTGAAGTGGTCGGGGCGGAGGACATCATTGATTACACGCCGCAACCCAGCTTCCTGGAACAGTTCCAGAGGGGCGTTGGCGTCAGCATGACACAGGCATTCAAAGCATTGTTAAGTGGCGAGGTCGCCTTGCGCTAACGCCCGTGTTTACCCCATACGAACTTTTTATCGGCCTGCGCTACACGCGGGCCAAACGCCGCAATCGATTCATTTCCCTGACCTCGGTGATTTCCATCCTGGTCAATGTCATCGGCGTGATGGCACTGATCGTGGTGCTGTCGGTCATGAACGGCTTCGAATCCGAATTGCGCGACCGTATTCTCGGTATGGCTTCCCATGCGACCGTGACCTCCTGGTCGGGATCTTTCCAGGAATGGGAAACCGTGCGCGATATCGCCCTGGATCAACCGCGTGTTATCGGCGCGGCGCCTTATATCAGCGCGGAAGGCATGCTGACCCAGGGCAATCGTGTCAGCGGCGCACTGATTCGCGGCGTCGATCCGGAACTTGAGCCGCAGGTTTCGGATATCAGCGGTCACTTTCAAGCGGGAAACCTGGACCAGCTGGTACCGGGTGAATACAACATCATTCTCGGTAACGAGCTTGCGTACAGCCTGGGGGCGGCGATCGGCGACAAAATAACCATCATTACGCCACAGGCATCCTTTACCGCTGCCGGTGCATTACCGCGCATGCGGCGCTTTACCGTAGCCGGCATATTCGAAGTCGGCATGTACGAATACGACCGTGGTGTATCGATTATTCATATCGAGGACGCCAAGAAGCTGTTCCGCACCGAGGATGGCGTGACCGGTGTGCGACTCAAGCTGGATGACCTGTTCCAGGTGCACGAAATGATCGACGCCATCCGTCCTTCCTTGCCACAGGACATGCGAATCAGCGACTGGCGCCAGCAGCATGCCAATTTCTTCCAGGCAATCCAGACGGAAAAGCGCGTCATGTTCATCATCCTGACGCTTATTGTCGTGGTCGCGGCGCTCAATGTCATCTCGACGCTGGTGATGATGATTACCGAGAAGCAATCCGATATCGCGATTCTGCGTACGCTCGGGGCGCGGCCCTCGTCGATCATGTCGGTGTTTGTCGTACAGGGTTCGGTGCTGGCCCTGGTCGGCGTGCTGCTCGGTGCCGTACTGGGTGTGCTGCTGGCGTTGAATGTCGAGAGCATAGTTAATAGCATCGAACAATTCTTCGGTATCCAGTTCCTGCCGGCCGATGTGTATTACATCAGCAAATTGCCGTCCAAACTTAACTGGGACGATGTCATCAAGATCACTGGCCTCGCGTTTGTGTTGAACCTGCTGGCAACCCTGTATCCCGCGTGGCGTGCATCACGCGTACAACCGGCCGAGGCATTGCGTTATGAGTAATGTGATCGAGTGCCGACAACTCAACAAGACTTTTAAGCAGGGACCGCTGAATGTCAACGTGTTGCAAGACATCAGCCTGACCATTGCGCGCGGCGATCAGGTGGCGATTGTCGGGGCTTCAGGCAGCGGCAAGAGTACCTTGCTGCATTTACTGGGTGGTCTGGATATCCCGACATCGGGCGAAATCAGCATTACCGGAAAATCCATCGCGCGCATGTCGGAGAAAGCGCGTAGTCAGCTGCGCAACAGCACGCTGGGCTTTGTCTATCAGTTCCACCATCTGTTGCCGGAATTTACCGCGCTGGAAAATGTCGCCATGCCGTTACTGATTGGCGGCATGAAACCGCATCAGGCATCGGATAAGGCTAAAGCCATCCTGACCGAAGTCGGCCTGGCTAACCGTGTCAGGCATAAGCCAGCGGAACTTTCGGGGGGTGAACGTCAGCGTTGCGCCATTGCCCGTGCACTGGTGAATGAGCCGGAATGCGTGCTGGCCGATGAACCGACAGGCAACCTGGATCGTGGTACGGCGGACCAGGTGTATGAATTAATGCTGAAACTCAACCGGTCGCTCGGTACCAGTTTTATCGTGGTGACGCACGATACCGACCTGGCCAATCGCATGGACAAGGTGTGGCATTTGCGCGACGGGCAATTGCTCTAGTTTCGTCTACCCATCGAGCGAAACCGGCTCTTCATGCGGTTGATAATATGCAGCCGCCAGATCAGCCGCGTGAGAACAAAGCCGAGTGCGGCGACAATAACAGCAGCCACCAGGCTGCCGAGAAACAGCGGTTTCCAGATGTGTTGCATACTGATCAGCCAGTCGATCGACAGTTCAAAGTCAATCTGCTTTGGTGGCAGGTCCATGATCCAGGCGCCCAGCTTATAGGTGCCATAAAAGACCGGTGGCATGGTCAAGGGGTTAGTGGCAAAGATCAGCACAACGGAAACGGGAAGATTAACCCGCGCCCAGATAGCGAGCGCGGCGGCGAGAAACATCTGGCCGGGGACAGGGAGTAATGCACAGAACAATCCCACCGCCACCGCGCCAGACACGGAACGCCGGTTCAAATGCCAAAGGTTGGGATCTTGCAACCGTTTGCCGAAACCTTGCAAATGCGGGTGCTTCTGCATGGTTGCAGAATCCGGCAGATAACGTTTGAGGAATTTCCTTGGCATGAAAAATTAATTTAATTGACGTTCAAGGACGAGCGTGATCATACCTGCAATTTTTTTCCTGTGCGGCAATTTATTGCTGTTTTACTGGCCGGGAGAACTGCCGCCTGCATTCTCTCTGTGGTACCCCTGTGCATTCGCGTTGTTGTTATTCCGCCTGCGACGCTATTCGTTTGCACTGTTACCGCTTGGCTTTATCTGGGCCTGGTGGCATGCCGCGGATCATCTGGCACTGAGATTTCCCGACCAGTGGGTCGGCGAGAACATCTCGATCCAGGGACAAGTCGTCAGTCTACCGGAAAAAGGGCCTCATCACCTGCGTTTCGAATTGCAGTGCGAACAATGGCAGCCGCCAGGTCACGATCCTGTATCGTGCAATCATCGCGTTCGCTTGAATTGGTATTACCCCAGGCAGATTCCTCGCATCGGCGAACGTTGGACGCTGACCGTAAGGTTGAAGCCCCCTATCGGTTTTCTGAATCCCGGCAGTTTCGATTATGAAAAGTGGCTGTTTCAGCAACGCATCAGCGCAACCGGTTATGTCCATAACAAAAGCGAGCAGCGCAAACTGGCCGCCGCCGGATTCAGTATTCATACCTTGCGTGACGATATTGCGGAACGATTGCGAAATACGCTTGAGCAACGCGCGGGGCTGGGTGGTGTCCTGGCGTTGACGCTGGGGATCAGGCACGAGCTGGAATCCAGTGACTGGCAGCGATACCAGATTACCGGCACCAGTCACCTGGTGGCCATTTCAGGTTTGCATGTTGGCCTTATCAGCATGCTGGGACTCGGTCTGGGCAGGTGGCTGTGGGCGCGTTCCCATCGGTTGACCTGTCGTCTGCCGGCACAACAGTTCGGACTCATCGTTGCCCTGGTGCTGGCCGCCGGCTACGCGGCACTGGCCGGATTTGCCATCCCGACACAGCGTGCACTGGTGATGATTGCCACGCTCGCCATGAGCGGCCTGGTACGGCGCGAAACCAGCGCCTGGCACAAGTTGGGGATGGCAATGATCGCCGTCTTGCTATGGGATCCCTTCGCCGTGCTGGATGTGGGTTTCTGGCTGTCGTTCTGCGCCGTGGGTTTTATTTTCGTGTGGCTGTCGCGACCGCAACAGGGCAACCGACTATGGCAGGGAACCCTCATCGCGACAGTTCTGTCACTGGCAATGTTTCCGCTCACGCAACTGTTCTTCCAGTCCATCAGCCTGATCGCGCCCGTGGCCAACGCGGTTGCCGTTCCCTGGGTCAGTTTTATCATCCTGCCTTTGTGCCTGCTCGGCACGCTGGCAATACATATCATGCCGCTGATCGGTGATGCACTGTTACAGCTTGCCGCCATCAATATGGACTGGTTAAACCAGTTTCTGGAAGGCCTGAGCCAATTACCTTACAGCCGTCTTCCATTAGCCGCGCCATCTGAAATCGCCATTGGCAGTGCCTTGCTGGGCATCGGCTGGCTATTGGCGCCGCGTGGCGTACCCGCGCGCCAGCTTGGACTGGTGTTATTGCTACCGTCTTTCATGCCCCAGGCTGAACGGCCGGAACAGGGCCAGGCTCAGGTGACCCTGCTGGATGTCGGGCAGGGACTGAGCCTGGTGATCGAAACGCGCCATCACACCCTGGTGTATGACACCGGCCCCCGTTTTCCCAGCGGTTTCAATACCGGCGAGGCGGTAGTGCTACCCTATCTGCGCGAACGACAACGCACTCGTCTTGACCGGCTCATCATCAGCCACGGCGATAACGATCATATTGGTGGCGCGGAAGCGTTAAACGCGCTGATTCCTGTTTTCCAGGCTTACAGCAGCGTTCCCGAACAAATAGACTGGCGTTATAGTCAGCGTTGCCGGGACGATCAACGTTGGCAGTGGGACGGCGTACGGTTCGAAATGTTGCATCCGGAGCCGGGCGCAAGCTGGCATGACAACAATGGCTCCTGTGTACTCAAGGTCACCGCGGGAAAAGACCGCCTGTTACTGCCCGGCGATATTGAAGCGAGAGCCGAGCAGGCGCTGACTAGCCAGCAGCCGGACGCCTTGGCTGCCGATGTACTCGTGGCGCCGCACCATGGTAGCCGCACGTCATCCACGGCCGCTTTTATCGAACATGTGGACCCGGACTGGGTACTGTTTCCGGCGGCGCGTTTCAACCGCTACCATTTTCCGGCACAGCCCGTAGTAGCTCGCTACCAGGAGCGGGGAATATCCAGCATGACGACCGGGCGGGATGGCGCCATAACATTCACCCTCGGAGCTGACGCACCGCAACCCAGGGGTTACCGAATGGCCAGGCCGACTATCTGGCGCTACCGGGCACTCGAGTAGCTACACAAGCCCCCGGAAATCCGTATGATAGACCCCCATAATCACGAGCAGAGGATTGCGATAAGTGTTTGAACTGATTCAAGCTGGCGGCTGGTTGATGATTCCGATCCTGGCCTGTTCCATTGTCGCCATGGCCATAGTTGGAGAACGGCTATGGATGCTGCGCGCAACACGCGTGATTCCCAAACACCTGGTGGCGCAAATCTGGCAGTGGGTGCGACAGGATGAACTGGATAACGTGCGGCTGCGATCGCTGCGCCGTGGTTCCCCCCTGGGACGCATTCTCGCCGCCGGGATTGTCAATCTCGAACACGGCCGCGAAATCATGAAAGAAGCCGTCGAAGATACCGGTCGTCATGTCGTGCTGGAACTGGAACGTTATCTCAATACGCTCGGCACCATCGCGGCGATCACCCCCTTGCTTGGCTTGCTGGGCACCGTGCTTGGCATGATCAAGGTGTTTACCGTTATCACTTCGCAGGGTGTTGGTGATCCGGGCGTGCTTGCGGGCGGTATATCGGAAGCGCTGATCACCACGGCGGCGGGTTTATCCGTAGCCATCCCAAGCCTGATGTTCTATCGCTACTTCCGCGGCCGCATCGACATGCTGGTGGTGCGCATGGAGGAAGAAGCCACCAAGATGATCGAGGTGATGCATGGCGAACGCGCCGACGAACAGGACACCCAGGAAGTCATATGAACCTCAAACCCAAGCAGCGCGAGGAACCGGAAGTCACCATCACGCCGTTAATCGACGTGGTATTCCTGTTGCTGCTGTTTTTCATGCTTTCAACCACCTTTGACCGCGAGTCCCAGTTAAGTGTCGACCTGCCTGAAGCTTCAACCGAGGCGACCCAGGCGCCGAAGGAAATAATCGAGATCACCGTCAACCAGGCCGGTGAATTTTTTATCGGCGAGCAGAAGGTTGTTAATACCGAAGCCGACACCCTGCGCAAGGCGCTGGCAAAAACCGCTGGCGACAAACGTAACATTCCGGTGATTATCCGTGCCGACGGGCTGGCGCCGCACCAGTCGGTGGTCACGGTAATGGATGTCGCCGCGCAACTGGGCCTGGTCGAAATCTCGCTCGCGACCGTAAAACGACAAGGATCCGATTGAGGATGCCGGAAACGCCCGTGGCCGTGCCTGTCTCCGGCTGGAATACCTACCGCCGTTTGCTGCGCTACGCCAAACCGCACTGGAAACTTTTTCTTGTCGCATCCCTGTTCATGATGGTCTATGGCGGCACCGACGCCATGTTTGCCGCCGTCATGGAACCCATGATGGACGAAAGCTTCATCAAGCGTGACCCGGTCATGATTCAGCAGGTGCCGTTGATGCTGCTGGGTATCTTTGTCCTGCGCGGTCTCGCCGGTTTCATTTCCAGCTACGGCATGAGCTGGATTGGCCGCTCCGTGATCCAGAAACTGCGCTCCGAAATGTTCGACCGCATTCTTAACCTGCCTTCCAGTTACTACGATTCCAGGGCCGGTGCCGACCTGTTGTCACGCATGATCTACAACGTCGAACAAGTATCCGTTGCCAGCACCAATGCCGTGACGATATTGATACGCGATACCTTCACGATACTGGCTCTGATCGGTTTCATGTTTATCAAGAGCGGTTGGCTGGCACTGGTATTTCTGCTGGTCGGGCCTTTCATGGCCTTTTTCATTCGCACCGTCAGTCGACGACTGAAACGCGTCTCGGCGCGAATTCAGGATTCCATGGGCAATATCACCCAGGTAGTGGACGAAGCTATCCAGGCACAACGCATTGTCAAAACCTACAATGGCCAGGCGGCAGAAACGGAACAGTTCGATACCATCAATCGCAAGAACCAGAGCCTGATCATGAAGCTGGTTGCCGTGCAGTCGGCCAGCGTGCCGGTTGTACAGTTCATGGGCGCCGCAACACTGGCTCTGGTGATTTACCTGGCAACCAGTCAGTCGCTGTCCAGCCAGTCCATCGAGCCCGGCGAATTCGTGGCTTTCATCACGGCCATGCTGTTACTGATGCCGCCGCTCAAGCGCCTGACCAGTGTTAACGCCAGCCTGCAAAAAGGCATCGCGGCGGCGGAAAGTATTTTTGAAATCCTGGACAGCAAGCCGGAGCCGGACAAGGGAACCGAATCACTGTCGCGTGCCTCGGGTCGGATCAGCTTCGATCATGTCTCTTTTGCCTACGGTAGTGGCAATGAGCCGGTGCTCGATGACATTAACTTTGAACTGGCGCCGGGCAAGACACTGGCCATTGTCGGTCGTTCCGGCAGTGGTAAATCGACCCTGGTCAATCTGCTGCCACGCCTTTACACGCCGACCCAGGGTGCCATCCTGCTTGACCAACTGAATATCCAGGACTATCGACTGAATGACCTGCGTCGCCAGTTTGCCGTGGTCGGCCAGGAAGTAATGCTGTTTAACGACACCATTGCGCGCAACATTGCCTATGGTCTGCCGGATGGCGCGCCACTGGAGCAGATAGAACAGGCCGCGCGCATGGCCAATGCCTATGACTTCATCCAGGCGCTGCCGAATGGTTTTGAAACCCGGGTAGGCGAGAAGGGCAGCCTGTTATCCGGAGGGCAACGCCAGCGCATTGCCATCGCCCGGGCACTGTTGAAAGACGCGCCCATCCTGATTCTGGATGAAGCCACCTCGGCGCTCGACACCGAGTCCGAGCGCGCCATACAAGCTGCGCTGGACACCCTGATGCAAGGTAGGACCACGCTGGTGATCGCGCATCGTCTGTCGACGGTTGAAAAAGCGGACTGCATTCTGGTGATGGACAAGGGTCGCGTTGTAGAACAGGGCACGCATGCCGAACTACTGGCCGAAAACGGGCATTACGCCAATCTCCATCGCATGCAGTTCAATGACGTCACTTGAAAAAATCTGGTACGGCCGCAACGCCTGGCGACTGGCGCTGGTTCCGCTGGCTATTCTGTTCTGTTCACTGGTCTGGCTAAGACGCAAGGCCTATAAACTCAAACTACTGCGACAAGCGGCTATCGATGTCCCGGTGATTATTGCCGGTAATATTTCGGTGGGCGGTACCGGTAAAACACCGCTGGTAATCTGGCTGGTGGAATGGCTCAAGGACAGGGGTTATCAGCCCGGCATCGTGGCGCGTGGCTATGGCGGCAAGGCACGCAACTGGCCGCAGCAGGTACGGCCCGATAGCGACCCGCAGGCGGTCGGCGATGAACCGGTTCTGATTGCGCAACGTACCGGTTGTCCGATGGCGGTCGGTCCCGACCGGGTCGCCGCGGCACAGGCGTTGCTGCAGCACAGCCGTTGCGACGTGATTGTCAGCGATGATGGATTGCAGCATTACCGCTTAGGCCGCGATATCGAAATCCTGGTGCTGGACGGGGTACGCCGCCTGGGCAATGGCTGGTGCTTGCCCGCTGGCCCGTTACGCGAACCCGAAAGCCGATTGAAGGAAGTGGACTGCATTGTCACCCACGGTGTCGCCGGTCGGGGCGAATACCGCATGCGTCTGGTGCTTGGCGATGCGGTCAACCTGGTGAATGGCGCTACGCGGCCGCTCAACGAGTTTCCGCCCGACAGCCAGGCAATCGCGGGGGTCGGCAATCCGGAACGCTTCTTTGCCAGCCTGCGTCAGGCGGGAATGAACAAGCTCGACAGCCATGCCTGCGCCGACCACCAGGATTACTCCGAAGCCGATCTGGAAACTCTGTCCCGCGACCTGCCGTTGTTGATGACGGAAAAGGATGCGGTGAAAATACGCCGCATGGCGCGCGATAATTACTGGTATGTACCGGCAACGGCGGAACTCGATGACCAGTTTTCCCTGCGCCTCGAACGATTGATGAATACCACAGGAAATACTCATGGATAAGAAACTGCTCGACATCCTGGCCTGTCCGCTCTGCAAGGGACCGCTGGTGTATCTCAAGAACCAGAACGAACTGGTGTGCAAGGGCGACCGTCTGGCCTATCCGGTTCGCGACGGCATCCCGGTGATGCTGGAGAACGAGGCACGCACGCTGGGCGCCGAAGAAGAAGTGAAATAATTCATGTTCTCCAGTTTCAAGATCGTGATTCCCGCGCGCTTTGCCTCCAGCCGCCTGCCGGGAAAGCCGCTGGCGATGATTGGCGAAAAGCCGATGATTCAGCATGTCTATGAACAGTGTCGCGCCAGCGGCGCAGAGCAGGTATTGATCGCCACCGATCACCCGGATGTTGCCGAGGCTGCCCATGCGTTCAATGCCGAGGTTGCCATGACCCGACCCGATCATCCTTCAGGAACGGATCGGCTGGCGGAAGTGGTGGACCAGTATGGCTGGAGCGACGATACAGTCATTGTCAACGTGCAGGGCGATGAACCGCTGATACCGCCCGCCAATATAGTTTTTGTAGCGCAAAACCTGCAACAGCATCAGGATGCCGGCATTGCAACGTTGTGCACACCGATCACTTCGGCCGAAGAGTTCTTCGATCCGCATGTCGTTAAAGTAGTGTGTGATAACAACGGCTACGCGCTCTATTTCAGTCGTGCGCCGATTCCCTGGGATCGCGATGAATTTGCCACCGGCAGCGAGCGCCTGCCGCAAGGTGTGCCTCACCTGCGGCACCTGGGACTATATGCCTACAGGGCCAGTTATTTGCATCATTATCGGGAAATGCCGTCGGCAGCAATTGAAACCTCGGAAATGCTGGAACAGTTACGCGCGCTCTGGAATGGCACCCGCATCCATGTTGCTGTCGCGCCCGAGACGCCCGGGCCAGGGGTCGATACACCTGAAGATCTGGAACGGGTAAGTCGTATTATTGCGCAGCGTTAAACGCCTGCCATATCTGTTCAAACAGCGGATGTAACTGGTTTTCACCAATGGCGCTGTAAACCGGGACGGTGTGATGCCGATGCACGCGCCGGTTACCGTCGCCAAACTGGTTGGCCTGAATCCTGCCGTTGCCAGCCACGCATTCAACGACCAGTGCAGGTCCATCGATCAGCACTTCCACAATCTGGCAGGCTTGTCCTTCCAGCCTGATCTCAAAACCGATCAGCCGGCGCAACTCTGTCTCACTGTGAAAGTTTGCTGTCATAACCGCACCTCCCGACGCTCGCCAAGCACTATCGCATATCGTATGATTCCTGTCACAACAGTGGACCAGTTCTCACTAACAAAGAGGGGTTATTGCGATGGAACAGGACATTCTCGAGCTGCTATTCAACATCTGGGTAGGACTGGCAATTCTGATCCTGGTAGTGGTCAAGCAGTCTTTCAAACTGGTTCCACAAAATCGCGCCTATGTTGTCGAGCGCTTTGGTAAATACAACAAAACCATGGAAGCCGGTTTAAACCTGCTGATGCCCTTTATCGACAAGGTTGCCTATGACCGTTCTTTGAAAGAACAGGCTGTCGATGTACCCAGTCAGAGCGCTATCACCAAGGACAACATCTCACTGGTTGTCGACGGTGTGCTTTATCTCAAGGTGCTCGATCCTTACAAAGCCTCGTATGGCGTGGATAACTATGTCTATGCTGTGACTCAGTTGGCGCAAACCACCATGCGCAGCGAGATCGGCAAGATTGATCTGGATAAAACCTTTGAGGAACGCGAAAGCCTCAACACCAACATCGTGCAATCCATTAACGAAGCAGCCGAACCCTGGGGTGTGCAGGTACTGCGTTACGAGATCAAGGATATCGAACCGCCACGCTCCGTACTGGAAGCGATGGAACGGCAGATGAAAGCTGAACGCGATAAACGCGCCACCATTCTCGAATCCGAGGGCGAGCGTCAGTCCGCCATCAACGTTGCCGAAGGTCAGAAACAGGCCATCGTTCTGAAAGCAGAGGCGGACAAGACGGAACAGATTCTGCGCGCGGAAGGTGAGGCACAGGCGATCCTGGCAGTCGCCAACGCCCAGGCCGAAGCACTGGAAGTGGTGGGCAAGGTCGCCGCCACTGATCAGGGGCAGAAAGCAATCCAGCTGGATCTGGCCGGGAAGGCCATTGCTGCCAAGGAAGCCATTGCCAGGGAGTCGTCAGTCGTGCTGTTGCCGGATAATCAGACCACGGCCTCCAGCCTGGTCGCCGAGGCCATGACCATTATTAACACCCTCAATCGTCAGTCGCAGGCTGAGGCGGAGCCAAGGGCATGATTGACTACATCCAGTCCCACATGGCCGAATTCTGGTTTATCGTCGGCTTTGTCATCCTGGCCGTGGAAGTGCTGATTTTCGGTTTTACCACCGGCATCCTGCTGTTCAGCGGACTGGGCTGCCTGGTGACGGGTGGACTGATGATGGCGGGTATGATTCCCGCAACCTGGATTGCCGGACTGGCCAGCGTCGGCATCAGTTCCGGTATTGTTGCCTCAGTCCTCTGGAAACCCCTGAAAAATCTCCAGGGAACACGCGTCAGCGGCAAGGACAATTCGAGTGATTTTGTGGGCTTAGAGTTTGTTCTTGAACAGGATATTACGCCTTTATCACCGGGAAAGCGTCGTTATTCTGGTATCAACTGGCGCGTCGAAATCGATACTTCCAGCGGCCTGCAGGAAATCAGGGCAGGGACACCTGTCAAAGTCTGCTCGGTGGATGTCGGTGTCTTCCGGGTAACAACCCGGGAAAAATATTCGTCTTCCTGAGCAAGTTTGTGTATTGGGAAGGCCCGCGCCTGTGTTAAGATTCTGGCGTTCTATGAAAGGAATTACCTCCCATGTCGCTGCAGGAATCTTTTTTCAACGCACTCATTAAAGAAGAAGCCCAGGTTTCGCTGTTTCTGATCAGTGGTATTCGCCTGGTCGGCAAAATCGAATCCTTTGACACCTTCACCGTCATGCTCACCGGCCCCAATGGCGTCAGTCAGCTGATCAGCAAGTCGGCCATCTCGACCATTCAACCGGACAAACCACTGAATTTCCGGCCGCAAAACGCCTGATCTTCTTTACCTTTACTTGACAACCCGCAGCCGGTTGCACGGATCGAACAGCTGCAAGTGAGCGGGGTTGATACAGAGGCGGTTGCCGCAGGTCTGTATCACGTCATGTCCGGCGGGAATCTCGGCAACGAACGCCATATAACTCGCGCGCGGTGCGCTTTCCATGTACAGATCGCCATAACTGTCGCGAATCTTGATGCGGCCCTGGCCATTATTGGCGATCTGACCGTGCCAGTTCCAGCAGCCATCGGGTTCATCCCTTTTATCGACATGCGCCGTTAATCGTTCCCGGAGACGTTGTTGCTGCGACATAAGCTGGTTCCTGCATTAATTCGCGTGCAGGTTACCTTGACCGGCCCGTAATGCAACGCCGCTATCCTTAGGGGATTGCTGTGCAAAAATGCGGTCTAACTCACATAAATCAGCGAGAACGCTGAATTTTCTTAAGGTTGCCTTAAGTTTCGTGACGCATGATCGGTTGCAAGTGAAGCCAGAGCTGTAACCATGCAACAGGACAACCCAACGGAATATCTGGAGTATTTATATCTCCTGGCCAGCGATATCAACGCACAGCATTCCGTTCAGCAACGCCGCACCACCGAGGCCTTCATTCGAAACAGTTACCAGGCTGCCTACGGCGCGTCGATTCAGCATTTCCTGCCCATTCTGCTGGCACTCCGAGATGCCTACGGCGCACACAGGGCTGCACTTGGCCTGCGTCCGGCAAAACACAGCTCGTTGTTTCTCGAACAGTATCTGGAATACCCCATCGAACAGACCTTGTCGCAGCAATTTCTGCGGCCGATACAACGTGACGGCATTGTCGAAGTCGGTAACCTGGCAATCCGGGAACGGAGCACCATTCGTTCGCTGATCATCGCCATGACTGCCTTTCTGTGCACGGCAAAATACGAGTGGGTGGTATTCACTATCGGTCCGAGCCTGAGCAACAGCTTCACCCGGTTGGGATTGCAGCTAACTGACCTTGGTCCGGCCAGCCCACTGGCGCTTCCCGAGCAGGAGCGTGATAACTGGGGAAGTTATTACGCGCAGCAACCACGCGTCATGGCGGGCCGCCTGTCCGATGCCCACGATTTTCTACGCCAGTTCATTATCCGGGAACAGGCGCTGCAACTGTTGTGGCGACAGGCGCAGCACATGGCCAGGGCCTCGGCATGACACTGCTGCAACGCATCGAATTGCATGCCCGCGAGCATCCGGCAAAACCTGCCCTGACAGGACTTGATACCGCCCTGAGTTATCGTGAATTACTGGCATCGGTTCAACAATGGACGGACTGGCTGCTTGCTCAGCGTATCCCGGTATTGGCGATCGCGCTGGACAATACTCCCGACTGGGTCATTCTGGACCTGGCCGCCTACAGGGCGCGTGTGTGCCTGGTTCCCATACCGCCGTTTTTTTCCGCTCAGCAGATGCAGCACGCACTCAGGCAATCGGGCGCCAGCGCACTCATCACGGACAATCCAGCCGCCTTTCAGTCAATTGATGCCGAGTTACTGCAATATCCTCCACAGCAGCTGACGCTGACCGGAAAAGCGTTAAGCCTGTTTACTCATGCTGCCATCGATAGCAAGGTCACCAAAGACATTCTCAAAATCACCTATACATCCGGGACTACCGGTGAGCCAAAGGGTGTCATGCTGCATCAGCAACAGATCGAAACGGTGATTGCATCACTGGTTGAATCGGTCAACCCGATTGCAGAGGACCGACACCTGTCATTGATGCCACTGGCCGTATTACTGGAAAACCTGGCCGGTGTATATGTTGCACTCTGGGCCGGTGCCAATGTCATCCTGCCCGGACTGGCCGCAGTCGGCCTGCGTGGTGCCGTTGGCCTGGATAGCGAAAAGTTTTCACGGCTACTGGCGCAGATTCGACCCACAACACTGATCATCACCCCGCAACTGCTACCTCTGTTGATAGCGCTCAAACAGGCACGACCTGGATTGCTCGATTCGTTGCGGTTTATCGCCCTTGGCGGAGCGCCGGTTTCCGAAACCCTGTTAATACAGGCGGAAGCATTGGAACTCCCCGTTTATGAAGGTTATGGGCTGTCCGAGTGCGCTTCGGTAACCACGCTTAATACGCAGCACGCCAATCGACGCGGTTCTGTCGGAAAACCCCTGCCACATATTCAAATCAGGATATCGGCACAGGGGGAAGTGCTGATCGAGGGACATCGGTTTGCCGGTTACCTGGGACAAGCCAGCGACACAGTTAACCAAACCTGGCATAGCGGTGATCTGGGTTATCTCGACGAAAATGGTTATCTCTTCCTGACAGGGCGCCTACGCAATGTATTTATTACCGCCATGGGCCGCAATGTGTCGCCGGAATGGATTGAACGGGAACTGGTGCTAGCCCCGGAAATTCTGCAGGCCGCCGTCTTCGGCGAGGCACGCGCCAGCAACACCGCCGTGATAGTAGCGAAAGATGGCACGGATACACAGGCACTCTGGCGGGCCATCGAGAAAACCAATGCCCGGTTGCCTGATTACGCCCGTATCAGTCACCTGGTTATCGCCGGTGAACCTTTTACCCCGCATAACGGCCAGCTATCAGGCACCGGCCGAAACCGACGCGAGGTTATTCGCGATACCTATCGCGACACAATCGAACAGTGTTATTTGCAGGAGCAGTTTTATGAGTGATTTCTTCGACCAACTGCAGTCAGCCACCGAGAATGACCGCCAGGCATTACTTGGCATTCCTTTCGTACAGCATGGCGCAAGGGGAGAACTGGACCTGGAAAGTTACATCGCCTTCCTGACGCAGGCCTACCATCATGTTAAACACACTACGCCGTTACTGATGGCCTGCGGGTCCCGCATCCCGGCCGATAAGGAATGGCTGCGCGATGCCATGGCACATTACATCGAGGAAGAAGTCGGACACCAGGAGTGGATACTCAACGATATAAGCGCCTGCGGTGGTGATGCGGACGCCGTGCGTAATGGCACACCGGGACTCCCGGCCGAACTGATGTGCTCATACGCCTATCACATCATCGAACGCGGCAACCCGGTCGGTTTTCTCGGCATGGTACTGGTACTGGAAGGCACCAGCATCAGTTTGGCCAGCGAAGCTGCACGGAACATCCAGACGGCACTCAAGCTTCCCGACAGGGCATTCACCTATCTCACCAGCCACGGCGCGCTGGATATATCGCATATGGATTTCTATCGAAACCTGGTGAACAGATTGGAGCGACCCCAGGATCAAGAGGCTGTAATCCATCATGCCAGGGCCTTTTACAAGCTGTACGGCGATGTATTTCGCGGACTGCCACTGAATCTTATCAAACCTGTTGAAGCGGCCTAACGTGAGGATACAGTCATGGATTTAGCAGGAAAAAACATTGTATTAACCGGTGCGGCTGGCGGCATCGGATCCAATATTGCACTCCAACTTGCCGACAAGGGTGCCCGGCTGGCCTTGCTGGAACGCGATGCACAGGCGCTCCAGGAATTGGCACGGCAGATCGAAACACGCGGCGGCAACGCTGAATGCTTCGTGGTGGATTTACTGGACAGGGATGCAAGAGACAGGGTTATCAGTGACATCGACCAGCGTTTTGGCAGCATAGATGTGCTGATCAATGCCGCCGGAACCATGAGTTACCGTCCCTTTGCGGAAGAAGACCCTGTCGTACTGGAACGTATCCTGCAGCTCAATACCATCGCGCCCATGATGCTGACCCGCAAAATTCTGCCGGGCATGCTGGAGCGCAACACGGGACGCGTCGTCAATATCGGCTCTACATTTGGCTCCATTGCCTTCGCCTGGTTTTCAGCTTATTCCGCCAGTAAATTCGCGTTGCGCGGTTTTTCCGAGGCCCTGCGCCGGGAACTGGCCGATTCCGGTATCGGCGTGACTTATATTGCACCGCGTGCCGTAAAGACCTCGCTTAATACCGAAGCGGTCTATCAAATGGCCGAGGCGACCGGCATGAACATGGATTCTCCCGAATGGGTAGCGGAACGAGTGATCAAGGCTATCGAACGGGATCGAAAAGATGTTTATCTCGGGTTCCCCGAATCCCTGTTTGTCAGAATCAATGCATTGCTGCCGCGCCTGGTCGATAGCGCACTACGTAAACAAAATCGCACCATGTCACTTTTTGCAAAAGGAGAACAGGCATGAAATCGTTACTATCCGGTATTGCCGCTTTTATCTTCACGACTTCCGTTTCATTTGCCGCCTTGACCCCGGAGGTAATCGAAATTCGTTCAGACTGGGCCAGGATAAAATATCAACTGCCAAAGGAAGAGCGAGTGGCGGCATTGGAGGCACTGGCTGAACGGGCACATGCAATCAGCAGTGCCGCCAGGGGTAATGCAGAACCGCTTATCTGGGAAGCCATCGTACTGGCCAGCCTGGCGGGCGAGGATGGCGGCCTGGGTGCTTTGTCGAAAGTGAAACAGGCAAAGCTGCTGCTCGAGCAGGCGGAAAATATCGACCCTGACAGCATGGATGGATCTGTGTATACCTCTCTGGGCAGTCTGTATTACCAGGTGCCTGGCTGGCCAATCGGTTTTGGCGACGACAAGAAAGCCGAGCAATACCTGAAAAAGGCGCTGGCTCTTAACCCGGATGGCATTGACCCGAATTATTTTTATGGCGACTTCCTGATCTCGCAGGGCAAGTATCGGGAAGCTATCTCGGTACTGGAAAAGGCTCTACAGGCGCCAGCACGCGTCGATCGACCGATTGCCGACCAGGGCCGTCGCGAGGAAATCATGGCGGCCATCGAAAGGGCGCGTGCCAAACTTTGAACTGCGGCGGCTGATTGTTTGTTGTAGCCTATAACTCCAACTAACAGCAGGCAGGCATTTTACCGCATGCGGGTATTACTGGCGGAAGACGATAAGGATCTGGGGCAGGGCGTTTCCGTCGGCCTGGAACAACTTGGCTACACGGTCGACTGGGTCAAGGACGGTATTGCGGCCGAACTGGCGGCCAGGGATGCGGATGGTATCGATATACTGGTGCTGGACCTTGGTCTGCCACGCCAGGATGGGCTTAAGGTTTTACAGCGGTTGCGTGACACCGGGAGTGAACTGCCGGTGTTGATACTGACCGCGCGCGACTCGGTGGAAGACCGCATCCAGGGGCTGGATCTGGGCGCGGATGACTATTTATCCAAGCCCTTCGACCTGCATGAACTGGCAGCCCGCATCCGGGCGATTATCCGCCGCCACAGCGGCCGCGCGACCACAACAATCACACACGGCGACTTATCGCTGGATAGCCGCTCTCATAGCGTCATGCTGGCAAATGAGCCGGTCGCCCTGTCTCTCCACGAATTTTCCATCCTGGAGTTTTTACTGAATCATTCAGGCCAGGTTGTCAGCAAACAACAACTGGAATCCTCCCTGTACGGCTGGGACGAGGGCGTCGAAAGTAATGCCATCGAGGTTTATATCCATCATTTGCGTAAAAAACTCGGCAAGCAGCTAATCCGCACCGTGCGCGGTGTCGGTTACACGATACCCCGGGGAACTTCGGCATGACCGCTGAACCCTCCATTCGCCGACGTTTGCTGGTCGGCGTCATGAGCGCCATTCTGCTGATCTGGATTCTGGTCATAGTGCTGGTCTATCACGCCAGTTCGCATGAAATAGATGAAGTCTATGATGCCGCGCTGGCTTCCTATGCACGTGTTCTGGCTACTCTGATGAAACATGAAGCGGAAGAAGAACAGGCTTTTAATCAGCAGTTCCGCCGGTTAGTTGAGGAACTGGGAATGGAAACCGTACGCCGCTCACAGGTGCTGTCCGCCTTACTGGAGAAACAGCAGGCGACCATTACTCCCGAGGATTACCTCAGCCTCGATATTGCGAAATCGATTCCGGAACACCCTTATGAATCCAAGATCGCCTTTCTGATCAAGGCGGCCGATGGCAGTGTACTGCTGCGCTCTTCGTCCGACGCCCCACTCAGCAACGACATCGATGGCTATATTACCCGCCAGATCAATGGTGAGAGCTGGCGCATGTTTGGGCTTACCGACCTGGACGACGGAGTGACCGTGGTGGTCGGGGAAAACATCGAGATCAGAACAGAATTACAGCGTGAGATTCTGGCCAACGGGCTATGGCCTTTCCTGGTCCTCCTGCCGGTCATCATCATGGCGATTCTCGGCGCTATCAGCAAGGGTCTGCGGCCGCTGCAAACCGTCACTGCGCGGGTTGCCTCGCGTTCGCCCACTTCTTTGACGCCGTTATCGAAACAGGGCACGCCGGTTGAAATCCTTCCCCTGGTAGAGGCGCTCAACGACCTGTTCACGCGCGTTCAGCAGGCGCTCGACAATGAGCGACGTTTTACCGCCAATGCCGCGCATGAATTACGCACGCCGCTTGCCGCCATCAAAACCCATGCCCAGGTGCTGCAGATGAACGCCGCGCCCGACACGCAACCGTCCATCAACCAGGTTATCCGGGGCATTGACCGGGCCAGTCATATGGTTCAACAGCTACTCACGCTGGCCCGCGCGGAGATCAAGGTGCAGGAAGGCACGACATTCCATTCGCTTAACCTGGTGTCCGTGACACGTAATGTCATGCTGGACTTTGCCAACCTTGCGCTGGAGAAGGAAATAAACCTGTCATTTGACCACGACGTGGATAATGTCACGGTTCAAGCCGATGAAGCCCTGCTGCAAATCGTTATCCAGAACCTGCTGGATAATGCCATTCGCTATACGCCAGCCGAGGGTACGGTGAATGTCACTCTCAAAGAGGAACAGGGTAAGGCGGTGTTGACGGTCGAGGACTCCGGGCCTGGCATCGAGCCGGATAAACAGGCACAGATGTTTCAGCGTTTCCAGCGTGGCGAGGAATCGGATCAACTGGGCGTGGGGCTCGGCCTGTCAATTGTCAACCAGGTCTGTCAATTACACGGGATCAAACTGTCAATGGAACGAAGCCAGGCACTCGGCGGGCTGGCAGTCACCCTCATATTCAGTTCACGTCAAGCTTAAATTCAGACCCACGCTGACGTATTATAAGGCTCTCCTACAAGCAGTCTGGCTACTATGAGCAATAACACCACCGTAAAAGTTCTTTTCGTTTGCATGGGCAATATCTGCAGATCGCCAACCGGGCAGGGCGTGTTTGAAAAAGTGGTCGCCGATGCCGGTTTAAGCCATGTCATCAGCATCGATTCCGCCGGTACCCATTCCTATCATGTTGGTCATCCACCCGACCCGCGCGCCCAGGAAGCCGCGCTGAAGCGGGGCGTCGACCTCAGCACGCAACGCGCACGCCGCGTATCCGAAGCCGACTTTTTTGAATTCGATTATGTGCTGGCAATGGATGAAAGCAATTATGCCGACCTGAGTGAACTGGCAACGCCTGACACCAAGCAGCGCCTGCACCTGTTTCTCAGCTTTGCGCCGCACCTGAACAAACGTGAAGTACCGGATCCTTACTACGGTGGAACGCAGGGGTTCGAGCGGGTGCTGGATTTAATCGAAGAAGCGGCCGAGGGGTTGCTGGCGCATATTCAGAAAACGCACAAACTGTGACCGCCGCTTAACATCTGACGAGGGTGTTTTTTCGTTTGTTCAGTCCCGGTAACGCTTGACCAGATCCCCGTAGGCATCAATACGCCGATCACGCAAATAGGGCCAGATCCGGCGTACGCCTTCGCTGCGCCCCAGATCCACATCCATCACCATGACTTCCGCCTTATCCGCCGATGCCTGCGCGAGCAATTCACCCTGCGGACCCGCCACGAAACTGTTACCCCAGAATTGAATCCCGGCGGACTGGCCGGAAGGATCGGCTTCATGCCCGGTGCGGTTGCAGACCACCACAGGCAATCCATTCGCCACCGCATGGCTTCGCTGGATCGTGATCCAGGCATTCAATTGACGCGCTTGTTCGGCCTCGTCATCGCGCGTATCCCAACCAATCGCGGTGGGATAGAACAATAGATCGGCGCCCGCCAGCGCCATGAGTCGCGCTGCTTCCGGGTACCACTGATCCCAGCAGACGAGAACGCCCAGTTTCCCGACCGAGGTTTCAATCGGCTCAAAGCCAAGATCGCCAGGCGTGAAATAGAACTTCTCATAAAAACCCGGATCATCCGGAATATGCATCTTGCGATACTTGCCTGCGAGGCTGCCGTCTTTTTCCAGAACCACGGCCGTGTTGTGATAGAGGCCGGCAGCACGACGTTCAAACAGTGAGGCCACGATCACCACATTCAGTTCTTTGGCAAGCGCGCCAAAGTGCTCGGTAGAAGGGCCGGGAATGGTTTCCGCCAGGTCGAACCGGCTCGTGTCTTCAGTCTGGCAAAAGTACAACGAGTTATGCAGTTCCTGCAGCAATACCAGCTGCGCACCCCGCGCCGCCGCATCGCGTAGGCCGTCTGTCATGGTGGCGATGTTGTGCTGGACATCGTCGCTGCAACTTGCCTGCACGAGCCCGATTTTCAAAATTCGCGCCATGGTATTAGCCTTTGGTTAATACGCCCTTGGGAATCTGCATGCTAATGCAATGCAGGCTGCCATTTTGCCGAATCAGCGGCAGGCAGGGAACAGGGACAATTTCCCTATCGGGGAATATTTCCGCGAGTCGATCGCAGGCAATGGTATCCGCCGGGTCATCGTAAACAGGCACCAGCACCGCGCCGTTAATAATCAAAAAGTTCGCATAAGTTGCGGGCAGACGACGCCCATCACTATCTTTTTTCTCCATCGGCCAGGGCAATGCCACCAGCCGATAGCGTTCTCCGCGCGCATTGCATAACAGACGCAATTCCGCGGCCATGTTTTGCAGTTCCGGATAATGCGGATCTGAGGCATCGTCGCAGCTGACATAGGCAATGGTGTTTTCATCGCAGAAACGCGCCAGGGTATCGATATGGCTGTCCGTGTCATCACCCTCGAGATGGCCATGCTCGAGCCACAATATATGCTTGACGCCAAAGCACTGCTTCAGGCGCTCTTCAGTCTTGAGTTTATCCAGTGTCGGATTGCGCGTGCCAGACAACAGGCATTGCGTCGTGGTCATCAGGCTGCCAGCGCCGTCGGTCTCGATACTGCCGCCTTCCAGCACCAGGCTCTCGCGCACCAGCGGCGTATCGCCAAACGCCCCCAGATGATGCAGTTCATTGGTAATCCGGTTATCCAGATCGGCCGGGTATTTACCACCCCAACCGTTGAAGGTGAAATCCATGATTTCAGCCTTGTCGTTATGCATCACCGTGATCGGACCATGATCACGCGCCCAGGTGTCATTGGACGGCGCGACATACAAGTTCACCGCGTTCAGGTCGACATCGGCATGCAACAGTAAATCGGCAATATGCGCACGATGCGCGTCATCGGCGCAGACGATAATAACGCGCTGTCGTTTGGCAATTTCACGGGTGATCTGCACATACACAGGTTCCACCGAATCGAGCAGAGGCTCCCAGTCGGTATGCGCATGCGGCCAGGTCAGGAGCACCGCATCTTGCGGCGCCCATTCGGGAGGAAGGTAACGAGATGCCATTCAGGCGTTATTGATCGCGGTGTACCACCGAGTGGATAACCTGGTTGTATTCAAAGAAAACCGAGAAGCCCGGGTAGACCCAACGGGTGATAGGGGGATCGCCAACCGGATCCGCGATGCTCTGCGGTTCGCCGAAATTGGCCCGCACACTGTCCATGGTCATGCCGCTGCGGGGGGTTGCGACACTGGCGGCTTGCTCAACCTTATCCACGACCAGAACCTCGGCAGAAACCGGCGGAACGGCAAGCAATAGAGCGAGTAAAGAATATTTCATTGTTTTCCCCACATCCCAAATGAAATTTTCCCAACTATAACATCACTTTAGAATCACGCAAGGAATATCTTCACAGTTTCCACCGGGATAAAGTCGCGCCCGGAATGGCCGTTATAAATGGGTATGAAATGGACACCTCGAACAGGCAAATGGTTGATTTCAGGTATGGCGGCGTCGTTGCTTTGCCTGTCTGCGTCCGCGCACGCCCTGAGCCAGCGTTTCGAGGCGCCCATGCACAGCGCCAGCTGGACACTGAAAAACGAGCCGGGACGATGCGCCCTGGTGCACGAGATTCCACGCTATGGCATGGCCCGTTTCGAACAACGCCACGGCCGCAAGCTCGGGTTCTACCTGGAAGTCCTGCAGGGCCCGGTACGCCATGACGTCGCCTCGCTGCAGACCGTGCCGCCACCCTGGATGCACGACGGTCAGAAACGCGACCTCGCCACCCTCAAGGTCAAACCCGGTGACGAGCCCATCGTAACGGATCGTGATCTTGCCCAGCGTATGATGTACGAACTGGAGCAGGGCATGTTCCCCGAGTTTCACTACCGTGACTGGGCCGATAAACAGGACGCCGTAACCGTGGCGCTGTCGGCGGTGCGCTTTCGCGACGTGTTACCGGACTTCAAGAATTGCATCGCCGATCTGATCAAACTGGACTTTGATTTCAGCGAAGAACACATCGTCTACTTTGACACCAACAGCAACAGTCTCAACTACAACGACCGCCGCCAGCTGGACAAGGTCATCCAGGCCTACAAGAAGCACGGCGGTTCACCGCGATTGATCGTGGGTGGTCATGCTGACGAACGTGGCACGGACAGCTTCAACATGGGCCTGTCGCGTAAACGTGCCGAAGAGGTGAAACAGTATCTCGCCCGGCGCGGTATCGCCGCGTCCAAGATCGACATTCGCGCCTATGGCGAGCGCTGGCCGGCTGACAAGATCAGCAGCAACACCGCCTGGGCCAAGAATCGTCGCGCGACCATCTGGTTTTTAAACTAGAAAACCTAGAGTTCCTTGCGCGCGCAGCGTTGCTCCAGAATCCGGATCGCGGATTCGGTGGAACCGGCAAATGTCAGCACTCCGCGCTGTTTCTTTATCCCCGCACGCCTCAGCTTCAGAATCATGCGCGCTTCCAGGCTGGATATCACAATACAGATCTTTTTTTTCTGCAGATCGTTCACGATAGATTCCATCGCGACCAGAGCCGACATATCCAGCATGGTGACACCCGACATATCCAGGATTACCGCGCGTATGCTTGGATCGGTGCGAGCAATGGTTTTCAGCGCTGTTTGCGCGGTACCGAAAAACAGCGGCCCATTGATGTCATAGATCAGGACATTATCGGGCAGCAGCCGGGCATCGGGGTGATCGGTGGAATGAAAACTGAGCATTGCCATTTCGGTCAGGCTGATACTGCGCCGAATGAATAGCACGCCTGCCAGGGTGATACCCACGGCAACGGCAATCACCATGTCAAACAATACCGTCAGGGAAAAACAGGTCAGTAACACCATCACATCTTCGCGCGGCGCGATGCGAACGGTGCGCATAAAATGATGGGCTTCGCTCATGTTCCAGGCCACCATCATCAGCAACGCCGCCATGGACGCCATGGGAATGTAGGCCAGTAACGGCGCCAGCATCAGAATTGCAAACAGAATAAAGACACCGTGCACCACAGACGAAAGCGGTGAACTGCCACCCGAACGTACATTGGCAGTGGTGCGGGCGATCGCTGCTGTTGCCGGAATGCCGCCGAACAGCGGCGCGATCATGTTACCGATACCCTGACCGATCAATTCATCGTTGGGATCATGTTTCTTGCCGGACAGACCGTCCGCCACCACGGCGCATAACAGCGATTCGATGGCACCCAGTGCAGCGATGGTCAGTGCCGCGCTCATCAGGGTGCGGATCAGGGTAAAGGACAGGCCAAGCGGCTCGCCATCCGGCCCGGGCTGATTCCAGGGCAGGGTGAACTCGGGCAGTAACGGTGGGATGCCAGAGCCTACCAGTGCACCGATACTGTAGTGAAACCGCGAACCGATAGTCTCGACCTGGAACAGGCCATTCAATGACACCACCCAGGCGACCAGCGTGCCAACCGACAAGGCGACCAGGTGCGCGGGGATACGGGTTCGAAACTTCGGCCAGGCCAGCAACACCGCAAACGTCAGCGCGCCGATAAAAAATTCTTCCCACTGCAGACTGGGCAGCCCATGCAGGATCATGCCGACCTTGTGGGTAAAATGGCCTTCCAGCATCGGAATCTGCAGGCCGAGAAAATCCTTTAACTGCAGGGTCGCGATTACCACGCCAATGCCTGACGTAAAGCCGATCGTCAACGGGTAGGGCACTACCTCGACCAGACGCCCCATCCGCCAGAGCCCCATCAGAATCATAATAATGCCGGCCATAAACCCGCTGACCAACAGGCCACCCAGGCCGAAATGCTGCACGATGGGCAACAGAATGACCACGAAAGCCGCCGTGGGGCCGGACACATTGACCGCCGAACCGCCGGTCAGGGCAATGACAATCCCGGCGATAATCGCCGTGTAAAGACCATGCTGTGGAGGAACGCCGCTGGCAATGGCCAACGCCATGGAGAGAGGCAGCGCAATGACGCCAACCGTTAGACCGGCAAGAATATTGGACTGGAGACTGGCGAGACTGCGCTCCTCGCGAATAGCAGTGGTGAGCGCGGACAACATAAATGAACAACCCAATTAAAAATAAGCCATTAAGCTTACAATTTTTAGGGTGAAAAGATCAATGGAAAGCCCGCTACTTCGGCGGCATCTGTTCCGGTTTGATATGCGGAGTGAAGAATTCATCCGCGTCATCGATATCGACTTCATTACCCTCGGCATCCACCAGCGGTAATTCAAAGTCGGTCCAGCCTTTCAGGCCGGTTTTGAGTGAGGCGACATTGGTGTAGCCCATTTGCTGCATGACATGGGCGGCGAGGGCGGAACGGTTACCTGAACGGCAAATAACGATCACCTGTTTGTCCCTGGCGGCAGCCAGTTCGGGAATGGTTTCGTCGTAACCCCAGTCGCAGCAGGTTTCGAGCACACCGCGCGGCGCATTAATCGAGTTGGCGATGCGCATTTTGTCGAACTCATAGGGTTCGCGTGTATCGACCAGCAGTACGTCCGGGTTTTCTTCCAGGATATCTTCCATGTCCCAGGGCATGACTTCTGATATCTCCGGCAAGATCTCCTTGATCAGGTCGGTAAAACGTTTCGTTGTTGTTTCTGTCACTCTACTGCCCGATCTGACTGTCCTGAACGCATGCCGTGTTCCACCGCGATCACCGCGGCTTCGACGCGCGAGTGCACGCCGAGTTTACGCAGAATGGATTTCACATGCAGCTTGACGGTGCCATCCGAGATACCCAGGTTGCGAGCGATGGTTTTATTGCTCTGGCCTTCGGCCAGCAATCCCAGAATTTCACTTTCGCGCGGGGTTAATTCACCAAAAGGCGATTCTGTCTGTTCGGTGATGCTTTCACCCTGAACCACCTTGGCCAGCACCGGCGCGAGATCCGGCGCAACGACTGTTTTACCGGCCACAATATCGCGCAGCGCCACGACGAGTTCGTCCGGCTGCATATCCTTGATCAGGTAACCCTGTGCGCCACTGCGCAGTGCTTCGACAAGGTCCTGTTCGTTGCTACTGGTGGTCAGCATGGAGATCGGCATACTGAGCCCGGAATCACGCAATTGACGCAGCACACCCAGCCCATCCAGGCCCGGCATGCGCATATCCAGCAGAACAACGTCGGGCGTCAGTTCTCGCGCCAGACGAATGCCTTCTTCGCCATCACCGACCGCGGCCACCACTTCAATGCCGCGATGTTCCAGCAACCCCTGCAGACCCACACGAAACAGCGTGTGATCATCGATCATTAATATACGTAAACTCATTGAATAGCGTGCCGGACCGGTATTTTTACAACGTTAACAGGTTTTTCTTCCGCGGCGCGGAAGTTTAACAGAATGCGTGTGCCTTCGCCGGGCTCGCTTTCAAAGCGGATTCTACCGCCCAGGCGCCGCGCGCGTTCTTCCATAATCGACAGGCCGACATGTTCGCCCGGGGTGTCGCCCTGGGGTTTTTCTTCAATGCCGGAACCATCGTCTTCAATCAAGACACTGTAATCACCGCTGGCCGCCTTGCGCATCAACACGCGCACTGTATGTGCATCACTGTGTTTGCGCACATTGGTGAGCGATTCCTGAATAATGCGCAGCACCTGTATTTCCATATCCTGCGGCAGATCGCTTTCGCCCCATTCCTGCTGGAAGAATATCTGGATATCGGACTCGCGGCGGAAGCGCTCCACCAGTTTCTGCACGGCGGGTATCAGGCCGCGCTTGTCGAACGGGGCACTGAAGTGATCGATCAGGTTGCGTAATTCGGTGTAAGCCTCGTCAAGCGAGTTTTCTATGCGTTCCAGTTCCGCCCACAGCGCCGACTCATCGCCCTGGTGCAATGTTTCATCCAGTACGCGCACCTGAAAACGCAAACTGGCCAGCGTCTGCGCCAATGAGTCATGCAGCTCATGCGCAATGCGTGTCCGTTCCTCGATAATGGAAAAGCGCGTGGCCTCGGCGTCGATGTTGGCTTTCTCAATCGCCATACCAAGATGGCGACCGATACTCACCAGCAGGTCACGGTCATCATTGGTATCCACATGCTGTTCGCGATCGACGAACAGGTTATATACACCCAGGGTTTTACCCCGGTATTGCAAGGGCACGGCGATCATTTCGACATCGGTGTCCTTGAAGAAATGACTGCCTATCAATTTATTGCAGGTCTTGAGATTGGTATGCGTCTGCAGCGTGCCCTGGGATGCGGCCTGACCACAGAGGCAACGCTCAGAAGGCATGATCATCTCACGCTGAACGATGTCGTCAGCCAGCCCGAGACTGGCAACCAGTGTCATCTGACCCTGGCCATCCAGTAGTCGCACGGTCGCTGCGCGCGCATGCACAACATCGGTCAGGGTATGCAGAAAGCGCGTCAGCAGGTCATCCAGGTCACGCGAGGTGTTGATACTGGCGGCCACGTCATACAGCACTTCCAGCGAGCGTGTCTTCTGTTTGATGTGCTCGGTCTGCTTGCGCACCTGTGTTTCCATATCGAGCGCCAGGCTCTGGAAACGGTCGCTCAACTGGTTAAGACCGCGCGCCAGTTCGGCAAAGTGACCTTCGACGGGAATCGGAATACGCGCATCGAACTGATCGTTCATAATCCGCGCCGACCAGTTGGACGCTGCAATAAAGGGTTCCACCCAGTCACGCCGCACACGGTAGAACAACATGCCAAGCAAACCAAACCCCAGCAGCAATAAAGGCAAACCGATCAGCGCAAAATCAGCAAGATCATCCGCCAGCCCAAGAAAAGGCAGTGCAACCAGAATAGCCATCACCAGGCCTATAACCAGCATAACGCCGTACACGCCGGGCAGGGCGGAGAGGGCTTTGGTTTCCCGGGTGCTGTCTTGACTAGCCTGTTTGAGTTGAGATGCTGTCATAGCTAACTTTGCCTGCCTGTCATTCCGGCTTTCGCCGGGATGACAGGGGTAAATGTGGTCGAGTATAAATTCACTCACCCGGTTTGTAGTTCGGGTCATTCGGGTTCATAAAAATGAATTCCCACTGACCCTCTTCCAGCTCCACGAAATCAATCGTGGTGCCATTCAGAATCGGCATGCTGGTCGGCGCAATCACCACGTCGACGTTTTCCGATTTAAACGTGGTGTCCTGTTCACGGCTGGTGTCGTCAAAGCCCATGGCGTACTGAATCGTACCGTCACCGCTGCGCGTGGCGGCCACCCGCAGGGGCATGCCTTCCATGCGGCTTTGCTTGGCAGACTGGCGAATCTGTTTGGCGGCAGATGGAGTAATCGTAATCATAATAATTCAACCTAAAATATTGCATTAACACTATGAAGATAAAGCATTTTACGACACATCACGACGACTTAGGCCGTAGACCTTGCCGGGAAATTAATTTTACGAACAAAATCAACAAACGCCGGAACCCACGGACTTTGCCGAGTATTCCGTAAATGCGCGTAGGATGCCACGAGATTGTGCGCGATATAACCATCATGCTGGCCGTCAATCCCGGCGCCGCGCTTCACCTCGTAGCCGAATTGAGCCTCATCAGGTAGTCCTGAGACACTGGAATGGTGGAACTCATGACCACAGAGTTCACTGCGCTGATTCGCCATCCAGGGATGATGTGCGGAAGCCTGCACCCGGATATAGCCGCGGCCCTGGGGTTTGAAATGCATCCTGATCTGACCGGGAACGACACCCACCATGGCCGCCTGTTGTTCATCCCAGCGAATGCTTTCCGCCAGGTACATCAATCCGCCACACTCGGCATAGGTGGGCAAGCCCGCTTCGATCTGATTGCGGATTTCGCTGCGTAAAGACACGTTGGCCGACAGCTCGGCCATGCAACTTTCCGGAAAACCGCCGCCAATGAACAGGCCATGGATATTTTCCGGCAGCCGGGCATCCTTGGTGGCGTTGAAAGGCACCAGCTCAGCACCGGCCTGCGCAAAGGCTTCAAGATCGTCGGCGTAATAAAACCCGAATGCAGCATCACGCGCGATGGCAATCCGCACGCGTTCGCCGCTCGCAACTTTCGGTACAGGCGGCGGTTCAACATGGTCCGCATCCCGCGCCACACTCAGAAGCCGCTCCAGGTCCACATCATCGCGCACGTGTCGGGCAATATTGGCCACGATGTCTTCCGCGCCCTCGGCTTCATTGCTTGGCACCAGTCCCAGGTGACGTTCGTCGATATTCATGTCGCCATAGCGGCGCACGGCTCCCAGCACCGGGATGTCGGTGTAATGTTCAACCGCAGCACGCAACTTGGATTCATGCCGACTGCCACCGACCTGGTTGAAAATCACGCCGGCGATCAAGATATCTTTATCGAAGACCTGGTAGCCCATTAGCAATGGTGCAACACCGCGCGTCATACCGCGTGTATCGATAACCAGCACAACAGGTGCGTTAAGCAGTTTCGCCAGTGCAGCATTGCTGTTGGCACCCTCAAGATCGAGGCCGTCATACAGACCCTTGTTGCCCTCGATAAGGCTGATATTGGCCTGCTGTTCCTTTAACGTGACCAGATCCAGGATTTCCTGATCGGACTGGGTGTAGAAGTCGAGGTTATAGCAGGGACGACTGGACGCAATTCCCAGCCACATGGGATCGATGTAATCGGGTCCTTTCTTGAAGGGCTGTACCACGACCTGCTTGTCACGCAATGCCGCGCACAGACCAATCGATATCGTGGTCTTGCCTGAAGATTTATGTGCTGCGGAAATTAATAGTCGCGACATGGCAGCTCTAGCAAACAGAAGAAGGGGTAGAATTAACAACAAAGGGGACAGATTTCAAATCTGTCCCCTTTGCTAAAGGCATCCTCGCAGTAAAGCAGACTGTTTAGGCGTCGCTTTTTGCGTGTGGATCGGCAGTGCTGTCATCGAGGCTAACAGGCAGGAAGCGCAATACCTTGACGCCGATTGTTACAGCGATCATGGCGATAGAGGCGCCGCCGAGACCCAGCAGGAATTCCGGCAGGGTGGGTGTGTACTCAGCAACCACACCATCAAAGAAGCTGCTGCTGACTTCCATTCCCGGGAAGAGTACCAGCGGATAGGCCTGGCCACCGATGATAATGACGTACATGGCTGCGAGACCGCCCAGAATCACCAGGCCACAGGCCCAACCGATGGCCGCGCGGGATTTACCCAGTGTTGGATGATAAAGCATGCCCAGCGGAATCAGGCTGCCCAACAATACCTGGCCAATCCAGAACATCTTGCTGTACAGAGCGCCACCGTTCTGACCGAGGAGCAGGAAGGCCTCGTAGCCATGATGTTCAGTGGCGTACAGATTAGTGATGTGATAAGCCAGCAGGAAGTAAAGAACGCCCGCCACAAACACACCCAGCAGGTTTTTCAGTCGGCTGATAACGGCATCGCCCAGCGGACGGTCAGTCCATTTCATGCTAGCCATCAACACCAGGATGTAGATCGCCAGGCCAAAGGAGAAGGACATAACGACAAACATGGGGGCCATGATCGCGGCATCGTAGGCCTGGCGCGCAACCAGGAACCCGAAGATAGAACCGGTACCGGTGGTGAGAATCAAACGCCAGATGAAGGCAAAGAAACCGGCGTATTTGCTGTATGAATTTTTAGTCGCATCCAGCATGGTCCAGATATAAACAGCCACGATTGCCAGGAATCCGTTATAGAGGATGATGTTCCAGGCAAAGATGGATTTGAAGTTGTACTGGGTCATGGCAACGATCAGGCGATCGGGCCGACCGAGGTCAAGCACAAGTACGATCAGACCGCCGACCAGCAGGCAGACTGCCAGCAGCGCCGATAAGGGCGCCAGGGGCTTGTAGAATTTCTTGCCGAACACGGATGCAATGGATGCGACGTTCAAGGCGCCGGAAGCAGCGACGATCAGGAATACCGCAAACACATGCGGCATACCCCAGACTACCTGGTTATTCATCCCGGTAACCCAGTGACCGCTGTGTTCCATGTGATAGGCCGCACCCAGGCCGATGGCGATAATCAAACCCAGCGCACCCAATAGCCCGTAAAAACCAAAGCCATTGTTCTCTACTTCAAGAAATTTCACTGTCTTTTTCATTTATTCCTGACTCTCTTTCGTCAGCCTAGCGCATTAAATGCCCTGGTAACGGACACCCAGATTCAAACCCAGATCCGCACGAATCTCCGTGCCGCCGTGCTTGGCAAGCGCCTGGGAAAGTTTGCTGTTCGGATCATTCAGATCGCCGAAGATAAAGGCATCGTGACCCTCTGCCGCGCAGGCTTCGGCACAGGCCGGAACCGCATCGGCACCCTGCAGGTCAACGCGATGCGCGCACAGCGTGCAGCTTTCGACGCAGCCTTTACCACGCGGCTGAACAGCAGACTGATCCAGAAGTGATTCATGAACAAAGGAACGTGCCTTGTAGGGACATGCCATCATGCAATAACGACAACCGATACAGGCATGGCGATCCACCAGCACAATACCATCCGCGCGTTTCATGGAAGCCTTGGTCGGGCATACATCAACGCAGGGCGGGTTTTCGCAGTGCTGGCACATCAGCGGCAGGGAATGCGCATATCCGGTCTTGGTGTCACGGATGTTCACCTTGCGAATCCACTGAGCCTGCTGGTCTTCACGAGACAGCTTTTCGTTCGTGTCTTCGCCGCCCCAGCCGTGCTCGTCCTGACAGCCTTTTACACAGGCATCGCAACCGGAGGAACACTTGTTGGTGTCAATCAGCATGCCCCAGCGGTTTTCACTGGTCGCCGGCTGATCCGGAGTACGGGCATGAGCAACGGATTGAAGCAGAATGCCGGGCGCTACTGTGGTCACTGCAACCGAGCCAGCCGCACCACCGATGAACTTTCTTCGAGAAGTGTTTACCTGATCGGACATTAGTTCATCTCCACAAGCGTTTCGAGTGCTTCGGAATCAACCTCGCTATTGACTGAGGATATTCCGTGATGCGCATCAATTGCCTTACCCAGGGGATGAAATGCTGGCGCACTGGCATCCTTGGGCATTGGCGTATCCCGGTGACAGGAGAAACAGTCAATGGAGACTGCGGCATAACTGTGACAGCTGTTACAGAAATGCTGCTCGTCGCTATGACGCACAACCTGTCCCGACTCCTGCGGAGGTACGTGACATTCAATGCATTGCTGAAGTGAATGCTGCTTGCTGCGAACACCTTCACGCATCGTTAGATCACGCTTATGGAGAATAAACTCCATATGGTTCTTGCGCATGACCTCCGTGGGCTCAACACAACCCTGGGTGTCACTGAAACGCGCATTCGCTTCCGGAATTTCCGGCAACGGCGGCCCTGCATAGCTCACCGGCACAAGGCCGGCCAATGCCAGCCCCGCCAGTAACAGCAGCGATGATAACGATCGCAGCATTTGAGTCATCGTCACTCCTAACTACTTCTTTCTTATTCACCCATGGCCATGTCGATGTAGCCGGTCGGGCAAACATCGGAACAGATATGGCAACCGATACAACGGTCGTAATCTGTCGCTACATAACGGCCAGTGGTGGCCTGGTCTTTCTTGACGCGGTAAACAGCATCCTGCGGACAGTAGATAACACAGTTATCACACTCGAAGCACAGGCCACAGCTCATGCAACGATCCGCTTCCTTCTTGGCGTCTTCTTCGGACAGGCCGGTGTAACGCTCTTCGAAGTGACCCAGAACTTCATTTGAGTCCGGACCGTGCTCTGAACGCTTGTAGCGCGCTTCGTACTTGAAGTGGCCCAGGAACAGGTCAGTGTGATCGATGATCTCGGCTGAAGCGCGATCTTCGAAGTTGTGAACCGCCCAGTCACCGGATGAAGTGCCACGCATATCATCAGTCTGTTCCGGTTTGAACTCGATTGGGCTCAGACCGGTTTCACGCAGCTTCGCCTGCAGCTTGAAGTGGTGCTTGTCGACCTTTGGACGCTTAACCTGCGCTTCGTTCTTGAAGTAATGCTCGATACTTTCAGAAGCGATGGAAGCCTGACCGATTGCAGTAGTCAGCAGGTGTGGACGAACGATATCGCCAGCCACGAAGTGACCCGGCTTGCCAGGTACCTGGTAGAACTGGTCGGAGTCGATCAGGCCACGGCCGTTGTTGAACTCTTCCAGACCATCCAGATCACCGCCCTGACCGATTGCAGAAACGATAAGGTCGGCTTCAACTTCAAACTCTGTACCTTCCTGAGGAACCGGACGGCCATTATCCAGCGTGCACTTGGCCAGTCTCAGCGCAGTCGCGCGACCATTTGCATCCTTCACCAGCGCAATTGGCATCACTTCATTCAGGATAGTTACACCTTCGTGCAGTGCATCGCGAACTTCGTGATCGGTTGCAGTCATTTCTTCACGCGGGAACAGGGCAGTCAGGGTTACCTGTGCGCCTTCACGCGCGGCTGTAACAGCGGCGTCGTGCGCGGTGTAACCGTGAACTACTTCTTCCGGACGATCTTTCTCGTGAATATTGGAGATCTTGCCCAGACGACGTGCAACGGATACAACGTCGATCGAGGTATCACCACCACCTACGCAGACAACCTTCTCGGCAGTCACCTTCAAGTCGCCCTTGTTGAAGGCTTCCAGGAACGCAACACCGGATACACAGTTAGGTGTACCTTCCCAGCCTTCTACCGGCAGGCCACGGCCAGTCTTACAACCAACCGCCCACAGGATGGCGCCAAATTCTTTTTCCAGTTCTTCAACGGAAACGTCCTTGCCAACGCGGGTATTCAGACGAGTTTCGATGTCGCCCATGTCCAGAATACGCTGGCATTCATGTTCCAGGTGTGAACGTGGAATACGATAACCGGGGATACCGTACTGCATCATGCCGCCCAGTTTTGCATGATCGTCAAAAATGCAGCTGGCGATGCCGCGACGACGCAGGTGATAGGCCGCGGCCATACCGGCAGGACCACCACCGATGATAGCGACTTTCTTGTCGGTGCTCAGGGCAGGGACTTCAAACTTGTATCCTTCATTGTAGGCAGTGTCACCGATGAACTGCTCGACAGAGTTGATACCAACGAAATCTTCAACTTCGTTACGGTTACAACCATCTTCGCAAGGCGCGGGACAAACGCGGCCCATCATGGAAGGGAAGGGGTTGGCTGAAGTTGAGCGGCGGAACGCATATTCCTGCCAGGCTACGTCTTTGGGTGGCTTCTCGATGCCGCGCACAATCTGCAGCCAGCCACGGATGTCTTCACCAGATGGGCAGCTACCCTGGCATGGCGGGGTGCGGTGTACATAGACAGGACATTTATGAGATTCATCCGCGACAAAGATCTTGTCGTGCATGCTATCCCATGTGTGTTCGCCATCTTCGAACTTACGGAACGTGAGCTTCATATCGTCTTGTGAAGTTGCCATGCCTGTTCTCCTAGTAGGTGAACCCGGTATGCCGGAATTCAAGCATTTTCTCTAAGTTAAAAGTTTAATAACAACGTGTACAACTGCGTACTGAATTATGAGTGACTATTCCTCGTCATCATCATCGTCATCATCGGATGTCTGACCGGTCAGAATGAGAGCATTGCTAACAAGCTGATGCACACTCACAATCTGATCCATACGGAATCCGTAATAGGGTAAAACTTTTGCGAACTGGCTCTTACAGATTGCACAGATCGCTGCCATGTGGGTAACGCCATTTTCTTCAATGACCTTACCCAGTGCTTCCATGCGCGGCAGAGCGCCTTTAACACGCAGTTCCATCAAATCGTCTGTCAGCAGACCGCCGCCACCGCCGCAGCAGAAGGTGCTGTCGTGGATGGTTTCCGGTGCCATGTCGTAGAAATGATTACAGCTGGCCTTGATTACCTCACGCGGAATCACGAATTGTCCGCCCGGGAAATCGCCCATGCGCGATGCGCGCGAGACGTTACAGGAATCGTGGTAAGTCAGAACCATGTCATCATTCCGAGACTTGTCCAGATTCAGCTTGCCTTGCTTGATCAGGTCATAGGTAAACTCGCAGATATGCTGCGGAACCGGATAACGCGGATCGAGGAAGTCGAATGGGCCAGCAAGAGTATTCAGGAAGCTGTATGCCACGCGCCAGGCATGGCCGCATTCACCGAACACAATACGCTTAACACCCAGATCTTCGGCCGCCTTGCGAATACGCAGCGCTACACGGCGCATGTTTTCGTAAGAGCCTATGAACATACCAAAGTTGGCCGCCTCTGAAGCGTAGGAACTCAGCGTCCAGCTGACACCGGCTTCGTGGAATACCTTGCCGTAGCCGATCAGGCCATCCACGTGAGGCTCGGCGAAGAAGTCAGCCGATGGAGTTACCAGCAGGATCTCGGCGCCTTTCTCATCAAGCGGGTAACGTACCTTGACGCCGGTTTCATCTTCAACGTCTTCTTCAATACCTTCGAGGGTATCAAGCAGGGCAGGCTGGGGCAGACCCAGGTTGTTACCGATCTTGAATACCTTGGCGATGATTTCGTTACAGTATTTCTGGCCCTTGCCCACAGCGTCCATGATTTCACGGGCAGCCATGGAGATTTCAGCGGTGTCGATACCGTACGGGCAGAATACCGAGCAACGGCGGCACTGCGAACACTGGTGGAAATAGCTGTACCAGTCATCAAGCACTTCTTCGGTTAGATCAACCGCACCCACCAGTTTGGGGAAATATTTGCCGGCAAAGGTGAAGTAACGACGGTATACCTTGCGCAGCAGGTCCTGGCGCGCAACCGGCATGTTCTTGGCGTCTGTGGTGCCAAGATAGTAATGACACTTGTCGGTGCAGGCACCGCACTTCACACATGAATCGAGATAAACCTGGAACGAGCGGTACTTGCCCAGCAGGTCGCCCATCTTGTCGATGGCTTTCTCTTTCCAGTTATCAACCAGTTCGCCCGGATATCCCAGGGGCTGCTGAAATTGCTCCTTGGATACAAAGGGGGAAGAGTGCGCCATTACCCCTTCTTTAAGGGCCGGGATAACGGGGATATCTCTAAACTTTGGAACCTCAAAATCTGCCACTATCTGCTCCTAATTCCTGCCGTTAACGCTCGTTATTTTTCCATCTCGGCTGCCCACGAGGACAGGTGACGTTTTTCACGAGGGTTATCCACTTGGTTACGGGTGGGGCTGAAGAATACGCCCGGTGCATGCAGCAGCTTGCTGATCGGGAAGATGATCATCAAGGAGGCAACCAAGAACAAGTGAACAAGTAAGATCGGATCGGTCGGCAATTCTGTCGGCGAGAAGCGCATCATGCCGAGGAAAAATGCCTTCACCATGACGATGTCTGTGTGAGACACGAAAGTCATCATCATGCCGGAAATGCCAATACCAATAAGCAGCGCCAGCATCAGGTGGTCGGAAGGAGCGCTGATATAACGTACACGGTCAACCAGGAAGCGGCGGCCCCACAGACCAGCCAGACCAATCACCATGCCGAAGGATGCATATTTACCAAAGGGTTGAACCAGGTTAACCCAGAACCAGGTGTCTGCCTGGAAATAGCGTACATGACGCATCAACACGAGCAGGAGAGAAAAGTGGAAAATCCACCCAAACAACCAGGTCCACTTATTCGAGCGGAACAGGCTGTGAAAGAATACGACTTCGCGGAACATACGCCAGACAACACCACCGGTAGTAATCGGGGCGGGTGTGGTCGGTATTTTCAGCGGTGCAGGGGTGCGTGCATATTTGGCGATGCGGGCGCCTACACCCACAACCAGAATTGCTGCCGCGATATAAAATAATGCGGTGTAGAGTACACTGACAAACGACACCGATATCTCCTAATTCATGCTTATATTTTTTAAGATAGGGGGAGTTTGACTCCCCCTATATAACGTCAAATCGAATCGATTAAACGCAGCCAGTTGGCTTAGGCAGACCGGCATACTTACAAGCCTGCTTTGCTGGACCGTATGGGAACAGTTCGTACAGGTACTTGCTGTTGCCTTTTTCCTTACCCAGCTTCTTACCAATAGCCTTGGTCAGAACGCGAACCGCCGGAGCAATCTGATACTCTTCATAGTATTCGCGCAGGAAGTTGATTACTTCCCAGTGGTTTTCGGTCAGCTCGGTGTCATCCAGCTTGGCCATAACTGTGGCACACTCAGGTTCCCAGTCATTCAGATCAGCCAGGTAACCTTCTTCATCAGTTTCTAATGATTTGCCGTTTACTTCGATAGGCATGGTCGTTCTCCTAGGTGCTATTGGAGCAGTTGGTTAAACAAAACTTAGAGCCAGGACTGAACATTGTCATGTTCAGTTACAAGATCAACGAAGCCACCGTAATCAACCACGGAAACACCTTCGATCACATTGTCCTCACTCAAACCGCGAGCCCGTACATCTGGGCCTAATACATAAATCTTGCAATCACCCATGACGTTCTTGACGCTATCGGCGAACTCGGTGCCTGCCATAGCCGCGTAAACGCCGTCCTCGATGAACAGAATGGAAGAACCTGCCTGAACATGCTTTACGCAGGAAGCAGCCGCGTTCTTCTCAAAGGGTGACTTATTAACTGTATGTAACATTGCCATTGTGAAATCCCCGAGCCTTAGAAACTTAAAACGACGTCTTGCTCAACCATCAGATCGCGAATTTCTTCGGCAGAAACAACGCGAATAGAGGGTTTTTCTTCCCAATCGTCATCTTCATCTTCGTAAACCAGTTCCTGGAGATCATCCAGTGTCAGGCCACGAGCATCGAGCGATTCCTTTTCAACGTACAGCTTGGTGATACCGTAATCGCCAAGTACGTTGTAGATCGGCGAGAAGTTTTTCATGCCGATACCTTTTGTTTCCTGACCCTTGGCAAGCTGGTAAACACCGTCATCGATGAATGCCAGACTTACATCCTGGTCAAATGCCGCACCGATCAACACTACTTCCAGTGATTCCAGTGCGTAAATCGTGCCGTATGGAGCCTTGCGGTTCACATACATGAATTTCTTGATTGCGCCTTCAGATTCCATCTTTAACTAACCTTCTCTTTAACCGTTTAGTCGCCGAACACGACCAGGCGGTCGCACTGAATACCAGCTTCAATCAGCTGCCCCAGACCAGAGATACGGAAACCAGGAGCGATGTTGTCACCGTCCTTACCGTGGCGCTTGGCTTCATCTGCATCAAGGATGCCGCGGCGTTGTGCTGCAGCTACACAGATAACGAGGTCAATGTTGTGCTTTTCGGCAATCTCGCCCCACTGAACAGTGATATTGCGATCATCCTGTGGCGGTACACCATATCGTGTGCCGTTATTAACACCATCGTGATAGAAGAAGACACGCATGACTTCGTGACCTTTTTCAATCGCGGCCTTGACGAATGCAATTGCACTGTCGGCTGACTGGTGCTGGTAAGGCCCTTCATTAACCATTACAGCTAGTTTCATTCTGCTACTGTCCTTAACAACTCAAAAAAAGATGAAGCTTTACAGCTCTATCACATCCCGCGTGGCAGGGTACTCCCTGCCACGTGAATGTTTACTAAGCAAAAAACCTGCAGCTTCCGAGGATTAGAAGCGGATATGCGTAGACGCATTCAGGTTCTTACGAGAGCCTCTCCAGTTATCAACGTGATACTTGGTGAACGGCAGACCGGTTACTTCGAAGAAGCGCGGCCAACCGATACGGTCGATCCAGTCGTTGATACGTTCCCAATCCTTAGCGCCGGCCTTGTATTCTTTCAGGATGCGCTTAACGATGGCTGTAGCTTCAGGCCAACGTGGCGGATTGTTCGGGATGCCCGCGGCAACCAGCTTCTGGAAGCTTGGCTTGCTACGTGCGTTGGAGTGGTTACCGCCAACCCAGATAGCCAGCTTGGTGTGCTCGGCATCGTTGATCTGCATCGGAGGACAAGGCGGGAAGCAGGCACCACAGCAGATGCACTTCTTCTCGTCAACTTCCAGAGAAGGCTTACCGTTAACCATCGCAGGACGAATAGCCGCTACCGGGCAACGTGCAACAACGGAAGGACGTTCACACACGTTGGCAACCAGGTTGTGGTTGATCTTCGGTGGCTTGGTGTGCTGTACGTTGATCGCGATATCACCCTGGCCACCACAGTTGATCTGGCAGCAGGAAGTCGTGATATGTACACGGTTAGGCATGTTCCAGTTCTTGAACTCGTCAATGAGCTCATCCATAACAGCCTTAACAACACCGGATGCGTCAGTACCCGGGATGTCGCAGTGCAACCAGCCCTGGGTGTGAGACAGGGAAGTAACAGAGTTACGAGTACCACCCACGATGAAGCCAGCGTCTTCAACTGCCTTGATCAGCGGCTCAACCTTGGCTTCATCGGTAACGATGTATTCCAGGTTGGAACGCAGGGTGAAACGGATGTAACCATCTGCAAATTTATCACCGATGTCGCACAGGGTGCGCAGGGTGAAGATATCCAGAATACGCTGAGTACCTACCTTGACGGTGTAGACAGTGTCGCCACTGTAAGCAACGTGCTTCAGTACGCCAGGACGTGGATCTTCATGATATTTCCACTGGCCGTAGTTCTTACGCATCGCAGGATGCATGTACTGGAAGCCGTCAGGACAACCGGATTCAATCGGCGGGCGCATATCTTCGAGTGCCATTGATTTCTCCTGAACTAAATTTATTTAGAAACTACTCGAGACCGGGGAAGCAATAGCTTCCCCAAATCCCATTGATAAACGACCTCGGGAGATTAACCCGCTGCCTCTTCAGACTTACGTGCGAACCACTTTTCAGCTTCCTCGTCCCAGCCGTCCATGCGAACGTAAGAGACATTACGAGGATTGCTGATCATGTTCGGATCAACGTCGACACCGATACCTTCCAGGAAATTAACCAGGCCGATACGCTCGATCATTTCACCGCAACGTTCGTGTTCCAGACCGTTTTCCGCCCAGAAATCGATGATTTCTTCGGCCAGTTCAACGATGCTTTCGTAGTCTTCTTCGGTGTCCATCTTCTTGAATGGAACCACTACGGTACCCATCAGGTCACCGATCTTCAGAGTACGCTTACCACCGATCAGGATGGAAACACCCTTGTCGTTGCCTGGATGCAGAGCCTTCGGCAGAACGTTCAGGCAGTGCATGCAGCGAACACAGTTGTGATCGTCAACAGTGATAGTGTCATCAGCGTTCAGCTTGATCGCCTTGGTCGGGCACATGCTGACAACATATTCATTGATGTAGTCACGACCCTTGGTTTCGCAGTATTTCTTAACTTCTGCCTGATCGATGTTCATCGCATCGCGCCAGGTACCGATTACTGCAAAGTCAGCACGCTCAATCGCGTTCTGGCAGTCGTTCGGGCAGCCGGAAACCTTGAACTTGAACTTGTAAGGCAGAGCCGGACGGTGAACGTCATCGGTGAAGTTGTTCAGCAGGGCACGGTGAATGTTGTGCTCTGAGCAGCAGGACATTTCACAACGCGCAGCACCAACGCAAGACATACCGGTACGAACGCACGGACCTGCACCACCAAGGTCCCAACCGTACTCGTTGATCTCGTCGAAGAAGTGCTGAGTACCTTCAGTGTCAGTACCGATAAACATGATGTTACCAGTCTGGCCGTGGAAGGTTTGCAGACCTGAACCGTGTTTTTCCCAGCTGTCGCCGAGCTTACGGAGCATGTCAGTTGTGTAGAAGTTGCCTGGAGGTGGCTGAACGCGGAGAGTGTGGAATTCTTTTGATTCGGGGAAAGCATGACCTACTTCTGAGAAGCGGGGGATGATACCGCCGCCGTAACCGAATACGGAAACTGTACCACCTTTCCAGTAACCCTTGCGGGTTTCGTAAGAGTGTTCCAGCTGTCCCAGCAGTGAGTTGGTTACGTTACGAATTCTTTCGTTGTCGTGCTTATCACGCAGACGCTTGATACCCGAAATGAAGCTCGGCCATGGGCCGTTTTCCAGCTCGTCGAGCATCGGAGTTTCATGGTGCTTATTGGCCATGTCTGTCTCCTTAATATGGAATGGCAGGTTTTGCTTAGTTTGAGCCTCTCAAACTCCGAGAAGCCCGAATCCTCTAACATCTATAGAAAACAGTAATTCATGTACTGAATCGACCTTCAGTACCCCGTTTTTCCGTGGAGGGAAGTCTAGGGGGACGCCTGGAAAAGCAATATCCTCCCCATGGGGTGTTCAGGCGCAGGGAGACTATCCCAAAAGGAATAGGAATTCAACGTGCTTGTAAGGATTTTTATACCGTCCTAATCCATATTTTGGAATGCAGTTTAGCCATGTAACCACTATATAACAATATGTTATATGGTTATATTAAAGTAATTTTTCAATATAACCTGAGGTGATAGATGCCTAAACCTTAAAAATGGCGCGACAAAATTTATTTTTAATTATTTTCCAGCCCCGGCAAAATAGCGGACGTCTTGAACATCCAAAGTATTTCCAGTCTCGTTAAATTATTACTCCCATGCTATTAAATGAATTCCGCCAGCCTGTCACGAATGACAGCAACAACCCCTTCTTCCTTGAAAATGGAGACGCTTACGCGCTGTGGCGAACGAGGCGATTGCGTGAGCGAGCCAAATCCGTGAGCGATCTTGTGGTCCGGGTCGGGGATCCGAGCCACCTGAGCGCGGAAGAACTGGGCGCCATCCTGTCACGTTGCCGTTTCAATAATATGGCAGTGTATGAAACCCGGTCCGAGGTAGATAAAGGCTCGATACAGCGCCTGGGCCGGCAACTGGGTCTGCAACGCCTTGACGGCAATCTCTGCTCCGATGAAGACAACATTTCCGCGCTGCAAGTGTCCGAGGAAGGCCGCAAGCGGGAATACATCCCCTACAGCAATAAACCGCTCAGCTGGCATACCGACGGCTATTACAACGCACCCGACCGGCAAATCCGGGGATTCATTCTGCATTGCGTGCGACAGGCGGCAAGCGGTGGCGATTCCCACGTCATGGACCACGAGCTGGTCTACCTGCTGATGCGCGATGAAAATCCCGACTGGATTTCAGCACTCATGGCACCCGACGCCATGACCATTCCACCTAATATTGAAAATGGCGTGGAATTACGCGGCGCCGAGACAGGCCCGGTTTTCTCTTTTGATCAGCACACTCAAAGCCTGCATATGCGCTATAGCGCGCGGGCGCGCAACATCGTTTGGAAAGACGACAGGCACACCCTAGAAGCCGCGGAATTTCTACGGTTGTTATGGGAGCAAGGCAGCCCTTACATATACCACCACAGGCTAATGCCGGGGCAGGGCATTATTTGCAATAATGTTCTTCACAGTCGCTCCAGCTTTCAGGACGCTGAATCCGATCAGGGGCGGCTGCTGTATCGCGCTCGATATTACGATCGCATTCAAAACACCGGTTTGTAGCACCGCGGACGAAGGACAAAACTCATGTTGTGGTTAAGTGAAATCCTGCTTCAGGAGCACGGCTTAAGCTCTTTTGACCAGCTTTGCACCAAGGTGCAGGAGCGCGCCCGGCAGGGTGAAATGTTTTTCCGCATGGACGTCAAGCCGCCGTTTCAGGATACACCGGAAGACTGGGAGGACAGGCTGGAAGCCGCGTTCTCCACAGCTTTAAACAAACGATAGGCAATTATCATGTTCTGGAATGAAGACAAGGATGAATCCGCTGAATACCATGTACCGGATGACATCGTCGACCTGAGCTTCAAACTTATCGGTCGCAATCTTCCTCTCGATCACGCGCACGCCTTGTCAGAAGGCATCAAGGCGGCGTTACCCTGGATCGCCGATGAAGCGGATGCCGGCATCCACCTGATACACGTCGCCGAATCCGGCAATGGCTGGTTCCGACCGGAAGACGTGGAAAATGAATTACTGCATTTGTCGCGACGCACCCGCATGAGCCTGCGCCTGCCCAGGCAGCGACTGGACGACGCCGAAGCCTTGGTGGGCGCAACGCTGGATATCGATGGTCACGAACTCAAATTTGCCGAACCCAAGATCAAGAAATTCAGCACCATGAGCACGCAATTTTCCCGTTACATCGTGGCCGATCCGGATGTATCGGAAGAGGCTTTTTTACAATTCGTGGCCGAGCAGGTTCAGTCCTACGGAATCAAGGTAAAAAAGCTTATGGCCGGTAAGAGCAATGCCTTTAAATCGCCCGAAGGTCCCATATATACCCGCAGTGCCATGCTTGCGGATCTGGAGCCCGAACAGGCGGTATTGCTGCAGCAAAAAGGCATCGGTGAAGGTCGCAAAATGGGTTTCGGCCTGTTTATACCCCATAAGGGTATTAAATCTGTGGGCTAAAACCCGTACAATACGCGACCTTCAAATCCCTATTAGGGAATTCGTTCAGTTTTCGGACTAGCCGTACCTTCGCAAAGTACGACCGGTTCATTGTGCTAAAGCACTTTAAATTTTGTCATTAATTTATTGTTTTTTATTGCTATAGATTGATAGGGGTAGTGATATGTCAGCACTCGACGGAATTGCAAGAACAGACAACGGTTACCTGGAAAACTCTCAGGACTGGAATGAAGAAATCGCGGCCGAGCTTTTCAAAGAAGAAGGTATCGACGCAACTGAGGAACACTGGGATGTGGTGCGCTACGTTCGCGAAGAGACTCTCGGTGGCAACGAGCCGAATGAGCGCAGCATCATGAAGGAAATGGGCAAGAAATGGGGCCGCAAGGTGTCTTCCAAGGAAATGTACGAAATGTTTCCTGGAATGCCATCCAAGCAGGGCCTGAAGATCGGTGGCTGCCCGCAGTCAACGCGCAAGGGTGGTTATTAATTCTCCCCTGATCATTATTACTTGGGCCTGCCCAAAGGGGATATAGTGCATCGGGCTGGCTGGCGCTATAGTGCCGCCAGCCCGTAATTGAAACGATTGAGGCGCGTTGCGCTGGAGGCGAGAAAATGAGCGATAAGGCTGAAATGATCAAGAAAATGCTTGAAATGCAGAAGAAATTTATTGCATATGAGCAGGCTAACGGCGTAGAACCCAAAGATTACTATGCACCTGAATCAGGTCACGAACTGGACGGCTTCCGCCAGGAGTACATGGATCTGGCAATGAAGGTGGTCGATGCTGCACACGCAGACAAGGGTTCACACCGCAATTAATTGCGAACCCTGATCGAGAAAAAGCCGCGCAGTGCGCGGCTTTTTTTTTGCCTATATCTCCGCCCAACGTCGCACCAGATTTACATACACATTACTGACCCAGGCCGTTTCTTCATTCTCCGGCGCTTCACGTAACAACTTCTCGCGCGCTCGGCCAAGCTCGTAGAGCATATCCCGCTTACCCGCATCGCGAATCATGCTCTGCAGCCAGGTCACCGCCACCAGGCGCGCTCCCTTCGTTACAGGTGCTACCTGATGCAATGAGGATGACGGGTACATAACAGCATCGCCCGCGGCCAGCTTGGCCTTCTGGTCGCCAAAGGTCGTGCGAACGGTTAACTCTCCACCTTCATATTCTTCCGGCTCGGATAAAAACACCGTAATTGAAATATCGGACCGGTAACGCTGACCGGCCGGGCCCATGATCGGATCGTCTACGTGATCGCCGTAAGTCATGCCTTCGGTATAGCGCGCATAGAAGGGCGAGGCGATTCGGTGCGCAAACGCGGCCTGCTGATATACCGGGTGATTTATCAGGGACACCATCACGATGTTGTTCAACTTGGTGTATAGTGCCGACTCCTGAGACATTTCCTCGTTATGTTTTACCCGCTTGGCCTGCAACCCGGCCGACAACTTGCCATCGGTAAACTGCCCCTGCGACAACAACTCGCGCACCTGGGAGACCTGCTGCCTGGCAAGCACTTGAGGTAAATGAATCAACATCGAACAACCCCCGATGGAAAAACAGGTAATACACGATGATACTGAATGTGCACGTCTATGATCAAACTCATGCTGTAGAAGTGTCGGATCAACTTCTGAGTGAAGCGGAAAGTTTCTTTGCCAAAATGGATAACGACATGAGCAAAGGCTACCAGATGAGTCGTCGCTGGGTGCAGAGCCCGGATGGTTACCAGCGCTGCCAGATCGCCGCCGACAAACTGGTGACCGCGCTGGAATCCGCGAACGAAGCCATGCAACAGATGATGGCAGGTTATATTTTAAGCCGCATGCCAGGCGTCTACGGCGTTCATATCAATATTGAAGGCGATATGACCGAACACGAATTCGAAGTTAACCAGTAAGCATGGCAGACCTGTTCAGCGTCACGGCACCGCTGTACGTCAAACGTGATGACGGGCGTGAACACGTCATGGCCGAACGCTTCAAACATCCGGACGGTGTTTTATTTTTCGACCTGTTCTGGCATATGCATACACCTGCCAACAAGGCCATTCATCTGTTAACGGGTGAGATAAAAGGTGAGGGACCCTGGCGTATCGGCGATGCGGTCATCAATGTCCTCGGCTGTCAGCACACCAATCCCGACATGGCCACAGCTTATTCCGAGTGGCAGACTTACCTGGAGAATGGCGCGCCCGACTATCCTGAAATCACGGCTATCGAAAATCTCGCCCGGGCCCGCGGTGCGGTTATCTGACAAGATTTTTCTTCATAAAATAGTGCTGGATCTCGCCAAATAAAATATGTGAAGGCGACACTAATTCATAACCATTCGCCCGGTAGAACCCGGTCACTGACTCTCTCGCATGCAGGATAATTTCGCGAGCACCTCTGCGACGAGCTTCTTGCTCCAGTGCATCAAGCAGCAACTTTCCAACCCCCTGGTTCCGGGAAGCCTCTCTCACCGCCATATAGCGAATCTGGGCCTGCTCAGATGAATTCCAGTGCAGGCGTGCGACACCCAGCAGTTCGCCCGCTTCAGACTGAGCGACGAGGTGATAGGCCGCATCTTCCAGGTCGTCCCGCTCACTGCCAACCGGTTGCCGCCAGGGAGCGCGTAACACCTCCCAGCGTAATTGATAGTACGCGGCAAAATCCTGTTTTGTACGGGGTTGAGATACTCTCATTTCTGTAGCCTAACCATGACCAGATGTGTCAGTAATATTTACGTAATTTTTAGTGTAGATTTTTTCGTTATATTCGAAATAATCATGATAATTTTCATATAAACAAGCAGTTATAACCTGTATTGTTCGACATATTTTACATAAGAAATATTTATAAGAATATCGTAAGTATCTAATATTTATTGTATTTACAGTAAATTCCCATCAAATTCCTAATAAGTCGCCATTCTTTACATAATTAAAACTCATGCACTATAACCGATTGTATTTAAAGAATTTTAATTATGGCCCACTAATTGCTTAACTAGTGGCAGTTTAAATAGGGGTGGAAAATGAAACACACACACAAAACTTTATTGACCACAGTTGGTTTTGCCCTGGCTTTGTCCGGCAATGCTAACGCCATGATGGCTGATTCTGACAACCTGCCTGAAATCGATCACGATTTTACGCTGAAAATGTGCGAGCGCTGGGATAACGCGAAACGACAAAAATTCGATGATTTATTCCAGTCCAAGCGTGAAAAGCTGGAACAGCGTTTTCCCGAGCGGGTGACAATCCGTTGGGAAGAAAAATGGGGTGACCGCGATGACTGGAGTCAGTTCAGTCGTTCGCATCGGCCATTCAAGGGATTCCATTTGAAAGATCATTTCCATGACTTCCCGCAAAAGGAATTTTGTCCGCCAGGCGAAGTTACTCCGCCTTCAGCTGTTCCTGTGCCGGCAGCGGTCTGGTTGTTCGGCTCGGGCCTGCTCAGCCTGGTAGCAGTGGCTCGCCGCAAGCAGCGCTAACCATAACGCTGGTCAGCGACAAAAAACGCGCCTTTATGGCGCGTTTTTTTATGCGAACACCACCCAGGTCGTGGCGATGTATTTCACCCCGGATCTTAGCTCCTGGGCACGGTGCTCATGCGTCCAGAAGGGAGGGAACAGGATCAGTTTCCCGGCTTCGGGCGTTACCGTTAGATCCTGAAACAGAAACTCTGTACCGCCACCATCTTCCACGGGAACATCATTCAAATACCATAAGGCAACCAGTTGCCTGGCGCTGAAATCATGGCTGCCGCCATCGATATGCCAGTGGTAATACTCACCCGGCTGATAACGCTGCAGACCATAACCCATATCCTTGAATGGGCCTTTGAAATAGGGGTAAACCTCGCGAAATTCCTGTAACGCCATACCAAGCGAGCGGAACAGGTTATTATCGACATCCTTCCAGTGCGACTTGCCACTGACCACCAGGTCCGTTGTCTTCTTGACCTGCTGATCTTCCGATACTGTCTGGCCAATGCGCCCCGGATACTGTTCCTGCTGCTGTTGTTCAAACCGCGCGATCATGTCGTCGCAGAGAAACCCTGGCAAGGCATCCTTTTTTTCAAAAATAAAACTGTTTGGCGCCAGTTCCTGAATCGTCTTCAGGGCCGGACGGTGGCTGTCTTTATTCATCATGTCGCTATTGTCTTACAGGGGATTCTCTTCAATCAAGCTGACAATAGCAGACTCGGCGGCGGCATCCTGTTCCATAAAGAGATGTAACGCTTCCCGGGCAATCTGCAGCCAGTGCCCATGTCCTTGCGTCATGGCCTGCTCAAGAAACGTATATTCACCTGTCTCATGCCAATGCTGGTAACCCGCGACAAGAGCAGGGAAGTGGTGCTTCCGCAAGTTGGACAGTGTCGCCATATAAAAATGCAGGCTCGCTGTCGATGAGTTGTCCCTGAGCGCGGGCAGCGTAGCGAGGCAGTCCGCCAGATTGTCCCGCACCATGCGAACAAGCAACTGGGTACGATGGGCTGGCAGGGCCATCAACATCGTCTCCCATTGCGCCCCGAGCAGTTCGCCCGCCTTGACCTCACCCAATTCATGTTGCAGCAGCGTATTGATTTCCGAATCCGTCATCCGGTCAAGAGAGGCCTCGAGGTCATCGTCAAAATCAAAACAGGCCACGGCGCGCCCCATGGGGTTATCCAGCTTGTTCCAGCGCCATTCCTCCAGTTTCTCAAACACCATGCGGCGCATGGATTCACGACGAATAAAAATGGTATTACCCTGGGTCATGGCGGGAGGCGCCGTCAGGTCGCGTGCATATTCCTGATCCGCCACCAGGAGATTAAAGCCCTGTTGCTGCTCATAGGTATGCAGCCGTCCCAGAAAAAAATGCGCCTTGTTGTTATAGCCAAGCCCCGCACTGTAGACCAGGCCATGATCACTCAGGTGGTCGTTGATGAGTCCTGACTCAAAAGGCGCATAGCGGTCACCGTTTATTCTGACGGGCTGAAAGTCCGTTGCCTCAAGCGTCTCCCATAGCGCCTCGCGCTCCCGCAACCAGTCGCCTACTTCCTCGTGGGGTAACTTGTCCGCAAATCGATAACCTTTTTCCCAGCGATAGAGCTCTCTCATGCGCATGAGATAGACACACATGGTGTAATCGCCGGCATGCAGCGCATCAGCAATGTGACAGTTATGTTGAACTGATTGTTGCAGGGCAGTAAATTCAGCGGGGATTGTCTGCATATCGAAACACCGGGGCAATGAAATCCTTAGCAAAATAGTATACTATCCCACCCCCCGGCGACAGTGTTCTATAACCGGGTTAAATCATTGGAAATTCATCGAGAAACGTTATGGCTTTACGAGTAAAAACCCGCTGGAGTAACAAGGATAAAGAGCGCAGTATCCAGGATACCGCCAGCGCGCTGGCATTTAACCAGTGGCGCCTGTGCCAGGAGATTCTGCTGGATCTGGAGAACGAACAGTTTCAGACCGAAACCTATAAAGACCGCCTGGCGATTATGCAGGAACTGGTCAGTTTTCTGATTCACATTACCGACCGGGTTGCCTACCACCGCATGGACGATGACGAGCGTGCAGCCTTTATCACCGCGTTGGCCAAGAAACACGCCGACTATATGCAGGACAATGCGCGCGATGCCATGGGTCCCGGCGATCATCGTTCGCCGTTTATCGAAGTACTCAATCAACGCATGGATGACCTGTCGGATTTCGGTTTCTCCGACATGGAACCGAGTTTTCAGATGACCAGGTTTTTTGGCGATGAAGTAACCAAGGTTGTGGGTGAGCGCCAGAAGAAGTGGGTCACGACCCACATCATCGATATTTCCGTACCCGAAATGATGCGAACCATGAAGCGGCTATTGAATACCTTCCTGCCGCAAAAGGAAGAAGGGAAAGCATGAGCAACAAAAAAGCGGGCATAAAGCCCGCTTTTTCTTTAGGCCGGGAAAGGCTTACTTGCCAGCCCAAGCTTCAAAGCCAGAAGCATCCTTTTCCTTACCCTTTTCATAACCTGCCTGATAAGCATCGTTAGTACGCTGCTCTTCAATTTCAGGGTTCAGCCAGTAAGCACTCTGCCAACCGATGATGTAGTCTTTGTTAACACCGGCTTCTTCCATCTTGCTAATGGCATCATAGTATTCCTGATGTGGGTTCATGTTTACCTCTCCTTCAACGTAAGTCTGATATCAGTTTAAATTCAAATAAAAGACAACCCTTGTCCCTTTCAATCGCAGGCCATTCGTTCCGGATCGATTAACCTGCCGAGGTTGCCGCCTCAAAACGAGCCAATGCAGCACCAGAATCCAGTGCCTTTCGGACTGCATCGGCTGCTGACTGCAAAGAGTCGTAACGTTTCAGTTGCGATAACACGATCGCACCCGAATAAACCAAACTATCGTAAGTACCGCCTTTCGCACCTTTCAGCGCCGCGATACCCAGCTCCGCCGACAGCGCCGCCATGGCATCGCTATCGATCGGCGTGGCAATTTCATCGCCAGGTGCTGTCGAGGCAGGCGCATCGGCCGGGATCGGCACGGCACGGGTTGAAGACTCAATACCAATATCTTTGGCATTAACTTCAATGAAAGATTCTTCGCCCTTGTTTTCGTAATGCCAGATACGCGCAGGCTGCTGCAGAGAGGGCACTACGCCACCTTCGACACCACGCGCCAGAATCAGCGAATCAAAGTTGGCGAAACGGGCCAGCTCCGAGTAGATCGGCGGATAGGCCTTGTGCACGAAGCCAGTGTAAAGATGCGTTTTCTGTTGTGCCCGTACCGGACCAACCAGGACTTCTACCGTGGTGAGTACCTGCCGCTTGACCATGCGCTGACGCAGCTTGATCAAATCGTGTAGACGCGGGGCAAAGGCTGCCTGGTCTACGTAGGCCCAACCAATATCGGAGTTGGCAATGCGAGCCGCGGCTTCGCCTGAGCTGATACCGACATTGATGCCAGCTGCCTTGAGAACCTTGTGGTGCGTGATACCGAATTTGGGACCCACGGCATCGAGACCGTGAGAAACTGCCGGCATGCCGCAAGCAGCCAGCACAGGGGCGATAAAGGGGGAGGCGGGCAGTCCACGGTTGTATCCGTCGTAGGGATCCGCGACATCGACCAGTTCGTCGACGGCCGCCGTGGCAATGTCGGCATCATCGATGATGGCCTGCAGAAAGCCTTTGTTCTCGTCATCCGTTTCGCGCTTCATGCGCAGCGCGATAAACAGGATCCCCGTTTGGATCGGATCGCACTTGTCGCCGAGAATCAGACGCATGGCATTGCGCGCCTCGTCGTAGGACAGATCCTTGCTGTATTCAGGACCGGTCGCGACTTTCTGCACGTAGGAGCGCATGGCGACCATGGCTTCTGTGTCTGTCATTGCGTTCATAAATCATTTCCTCGCAGGCCAAATGCAGCGATGCGTGGACCACGGAATTTTTCGGACGCTGGAGTATACAGTGATACCGCAGATCATTCGAATATCCCCATAGAGGGATATGATGAGGGTCCTGGTTCGCCACTACCCGAGTATTTTGCTAAGATGTTTCGCCTCCGCTCAACCCTGGCCTTGCCGGGGTTTATTGTTACTGTATTTTCATAATCTTAGAGGCTTAAGTTAATGTCAGGTATTACTGATAATGACGACATGAATTATGCAAGCGCCCTGGCGGCTTTCGAGGCCAAGGAGTTTGCCCGCGCCGCCCAGATGTTTTCCCCATTTGCAGAGCAGGGTGATGCGGATGCCCAGCATCGGCTCGCCATCATTTTCCAGAACGGGCTGGGCATGGCGCGTAACGAGGCGCTGGCTTTGAAGTGGATGAAGGCTGCCGCGGAGCAGGGCCATGCCGTCGCGGAACATGGCCTCGGCTTCATGTACCTGGAAGGTGAGTGCGTGGAGAAAGACGGCGCCAAGGCCGCCGAGTGGTTCAAGAAAGCCGCCGCCCAGGGACTGCAGGGTTCGATGACCACGCTTGCCATGATGTACGAACAGGGCAATGGCGTTGAACAGGATCTGGAAGAAGCCAAGCGCCTCTACAAACTGGCGGGTTTTGACGACGTTTAGGACGCCAGGACCTTTCCGCCATGAACAGTGTCATGAATGAACTTTCCCCTGAAGATGCATTGCGCCTGAACGTCATGCTGGCCAATGAACTGCATGCCGTGCGCATCGATGAATCGCACATGACAGTGCATGGCCTGTCACCACAGGGCGAGACAGCAATCCGGCTCAATCCTACCTGTCGCGATGAAACCTACGTCAAGATCGTGCGTGAGCTGTTGTCCGGGCAGGTGCTTGGCTCTCCCGGTGGCTATCCCATTTTTCTGAAACGCTGGACACGCATGGGCCAGGCGCGGGCAGATAATCTTGAGAAGCTGTTACTGCTGGGCGAACCCGAGGCCGTGGTGGCCGTGGTGCATGCCGAAGGGCTGACCCACGAGATCGCGCGCCGTGCCTGGTGGATCATGCCCAGTTCGGATAACGCCCGAAAAATGCTGGCGCGCAAATGTGTTGCCGAAGGCGAACTCGGGCCGGTGCTGGCCGAATTCCTGGTGGAGTTTTTGCCCTTTGAGGAAAACCACCAGTCAATTATTGAAAGCGTACGCCTGATCCTCCAGCCCGGATTGATCGATGAGGAAACGCAGGCGCAACTCTGGAAGCGCGCCAGAAACAAAAACACCTACTATGTAGGTTTTCTGCATGCCCTGCCGGACCAGTTACCCGATCCGCAATCATCCCATGCATTGCTCGATTCACATCAACAAACACTGACCAGCCTGGCCGAAGAGGGCAATCTCATTGCGGCATTGCTATTAAAGCTGCTGCAAACGGAAGGACAGACATTCCTGAACACGGTCGCCAAAGTACTCAAGAAACCCAACAACCAGGATGTGGTGGTCGAACTTCTTGAATGTATCAAAAATTATTTCGCCACGGTCAGCGTACCCGGCGAACGACTGCGGGATATCAACCAGGTCATTGAACAGGCTGATTTACGCGTTAAGAGTGAACTGCCCGGCGATGAGCACAGCGATGCTATTTCGAAACTGCTGGAGCAGCATCCTGAACTGACATCGCAGCTCAAGGCGATCTGCGCGCTGTCAGCTGTCGGCGAGCGTCTCATCGCGCCGGTGTTCGCCACGACCGATGCAATCGGCAGCGTCATGCGCAAAAAGATTGCGCATATCTCAAACCCCATATTCGAGCAGCTCCAGCAACTGCACCCAGGTGCAAAGTAATCATTACAGGACGACGTTTTGGGCTTACACGTTAACCGGATTCGACTTTCTCTCGTCGCCCAGGTGCCTGAAGCTCTCTATGAGCGTCATGTTGCCGCCTCTCCCTATATCGTCGGTGAGGAATTAACCGAACAAATCACAGCCTACGTGCGTGAACACAAGCTGGGTTATTACCCGGCCGTGGATTTCTTTATGACACAGGGAGGGCTGGAAAAAGAGTTGCTGGACGCGGCCGAAGGACTCGCCTGGGTAACCGCGAAAGCGGTGCGGGAAGAAATCCAGCGCAAACTCCGGCCGGTATTTTCAACCGTCACCTTTCAGAGTCAGCAATGCGTGGCCTTCACCATGCCCGCGGTCAGGCCAAATAACATCAATGCCTACAACGAACTGTTAAAGCATTACACGCCGGATACCATCAAGGCGGTTATTGAAGTAACTTCATTTCAAAAACAGGACAAGGGCGAACTGATGGCGCGCTGGGCCACCAACACTTGTTATCGCTGGTTGAAGGACAGTTTCGATTATTTCGAGGTTACCAGCAGTGAGGTCATCGCCTAGTTCAGGCACGCACCATCATTATCAAAAGCAGCACAAACCCAACAACCGCCGCCAGGGGCACAATCACTTTCATCCAGTCCTGGCTGTTACCCTTGGGACCATCCGTCATGTAATGCTTCGCAACCGGCCACAAGCGCCAGATCATGATTAACATGAGTGCCGCCGAACCAATCTGTAACCATAAATCCATCGTTTCGTTCACCTCAAACAAACAAGCCACGGAAATCCGTGGCTTGTCGTTAAGCAGTGTCAGCTGCGATTAATCATCGCCACCGAAAGCGCCCAGCAGATGCAGCAGATGGATAAACAGGTTATGAATATCCATGTACAGCGCCACGGTTGCGTAGAGATAATTGGTCTCGCCACCGTTAACGATGCGGCTGACATCAAACAGGATCAGGCCGCTCATTAACAACACCACGGCACCGGATATCGCCAGTGACAGGGCAGGCATGCCGATAAAGATGTTGGCCACTGCCGCAATCATCACCACGATCAGACCGGTGAAGAGGAAACCGCCCATAAAGCTGAAGTCCTTACGGGTGGTCATGGCATAACCGGACAGGCCCAGGAAGATCACACCGGTACCACCCAGCGCGGTAGTAACCAGCTGACCGCCGTTAGGCAGCGCCAGGTAGTGACCCAGCAACGGACCGATGCTCAGACCCATCAGACCGGTGAAGGCGAACACCACACCGATACCGGCCGCGGAATTCGCGGTACGCGGCAACACCAGCCAGATGAGCGCAAAAGCGGCAATGATTGCGAGCAGGCTCGCGCCAAAACCAATATTCAGGGTCATGGAAACGCCCGCCATCAGCGCACTGAAGATGAGCGTCATGGAAAGCAGGGTAAAGGTATTACGAATCAGCTTATTCGTCGCCAGTACCTGATGACCCTGGCCAGCGGATAAAATCTGTTCATTCGAGCGCATTTGCACCTATTCTCCTTAGTGAAGTACCGGATTAATTGACCATCTCGGTCAGACAAAGTTCAGCATACCGGCATGAAACTAAAACGACAACATGTTGGAATTATGAAATCTACGACTGGTCAAGCGGTTATTAAATCGGTATGCTACGCACCGCTCGAAACGAAGCACCGGAGGGGTGGCTGAGTGGTTGAAAGCACCGGTCTTGAAAACCGGCGAGGTTTAACGACCTCCCAGGGTTCGAATCCCTGCTCCTCCGCCATTAACCAGAAAGGGTCCCAACGGGGCCCTTTTTTTGTGGCATCGGCAAGCCTGATTTTTTTCAAGATTCAGGATAATAGCCTGAAAAATATCCTGATTTCGCATTACTATGATATCCTTCCGGGCGGTCGGTAATAAAAACCGGGGACAACAAATTTCCCAAAGGGAATTGGGGAGGGAAAATCATGATTGAGCTACTGCTTGTAGACGATCACGAGCTGGTACGCGCGGGCATCCGCCGCATTCTCGAAGACACACCAGGCATCAAGGTGATCGGCGAGGCCAGTTCCGGCGAAGAAGCCTTAAAACTGGTGCGGGAAAAACGCCCGGACATCGTCATTATGGATGTCAACATGCCCGGCATCGGCGGTCTTGAGTGCACCCGGAAACTGGTCCAGACGGACCCTAAACTGAAGGTCATCGTGGTAACCGTGCACGTTGACGAACCTTATCCCACCAAATTACTGGAAGCGGGCGCCTCCGGTTACCTCACCAAGTCCTGCGCCGTCGACGAAATCGTGCTGGCCATCAATACTGTCTGCAGTGGCGAGCGCTATCTCAGCGCGGATGTGGCACAGCAGCTGGCACTCAACCGCTTGCGGGGCGGGAACCAGTCTCCCCTGGAAACCCTGTCGCAGCGGGAGCTGCAAATCATGCTGATGGTCACCCGGGGACAGAGCATTCAGGATATTTCGGACCAGCTCTGCCTGAGCCCTAAAACCGTCAGCACTTACCGCTATCGCCTGTACGAGAAACTGGACGTTGACAACGATGTCGAACTGACACATCTGGCTATGCGCCACGGCATGCTGGGCATAAATTCCACTGACGCCTGAATCCCGTTATCCTTGCTCCATTGAATTATTCGATGAGCATCATGACAACATCCTCCACTTTCGATCTCAATTGCACTGCCTGCCAACGGCTGGACAATTTTCTGCGGGATGTCCGCAAGGACTATCCCGATTATCATGCGCGCCCTGTCGCGCCGTTCGGCGATGACAAGGCACACTTGCTGATTGTCGGACTGGCGCCGGGGATGCATGGCGCCAATGCCAGCGGCAGACCTTTCACCGGCGATTACGCGGGCATCCTGCTTTACGAAACCCTGCATGAATTTGGCTTTGCCAGTGCGCCAGAATCCATTTCACGGGACGATGGACTAACGCTACATAACTGCCGCATCACCAATGCCGTGAAATGCCTGCCACCGCAAAACAAGCCCACCACGGAAGAAATCCGCACCTGCAATCCGTTTCTGGCGGCGGAACTGGATGAGCTTCCTCAAAAGAGTATTGTCATTGCGCTGGGCAAGATCGCCCACGATGCAATCATTCGCGCACTGGGCCTGAAATTATCCGCTTATAAATTTGCTCACGCGGCTGAACACAAGCTGGATAATTTTCTGTTGTTGAATTCCTATCATTGCAGTCGTTACAACACCCAGACCCGGCGCCTGACAGACGACATGTTCAAGAAAGTCTTTGCGCGCGCCAGGGCACTACTAGACTGAATCGATGCCCGCATTCGACAGCGAATCCTTTCTAAAAAACCTCACCGGAAAACCCGGCGTGTATCGCATGCTGGATGCCGAGGGCGGGATTCTGTATGTCGGCAAAGCCAAGAACCTCAAGAAACGGGTATCCAGTTATTTCCGAAAAAGCGGTCTGCCGGTCAAAACACAGGCGTTAATGTTGCAGGTATGCAATGTTGAAATCACCGTCACCAACACCGAGAGCGAAGCCTTATTGCTGGAAAGCGCGCTCATCAAGGAACACAAGCCGCGCTATAACGTCCTGCTGCGCGACGACAAGAGTTATCCCTACATCTACATATCGACCGATCAGGATTATCCGCGCATCAGCGTGCATCGCGGCGCCCGCAAAGGGAAGGGGCGCTATTTCGGTCCTTATCCCAATGCCTACGCGGTACGCGAAAGCCTTAATCTGCTACAGAAAGTTTTTAAAGTGCGCCAATGCGAAGACAGTTTTTTTCGCAATCGCTCGCGACCCTGTTTGCAGTACCAGATCAAACGCTGCAGCGCGCCCTGCGTGAACAAAATAACGGTTGAAGATTATGCCCGGGATGTTAATGACACCATTGCCTTCCTGCAGGGCAAGAACCCGGAACTCATTGATACGCTGGCTGAGCGCATGGAGCAGGCCAGCCAGGCACTGGCATTTGAACAGGCGGCGGCGTTTCGCGACCAGATCATCAATCTACGCCGCGTGCAGGAAAAGCAGTATGTCAGTGGCGAAAAAGGCGACCTGGATATCCTGGCTGCCGTGATTGAAGGCGGTATTGCCTGCGTGCAGGTATTCTTCATTCGCGCCGGCCGCAATCTCGGCAACAAGGTCTTTTTCCCTAAAATGCCGGACAACGCCGACCAGAACGATATTCTCGAGGCCTTTATCAGCCAGTATTACTCAAGCCATGAAATTCCCGGCACGATCCTGGTCAATTCCGCCGCCAGCTTCTCGGAACTTGCCGAGCTGTTAAGTGCGCACGCGCGGCATAAAGTCGACATTACTCAGCCGCAACGCGGTGAACGCACCCGCTGGCTCGATCTGGCAACCCGCAATGCTCAACATGCACTCAATAGCCGACTCGCCAGTCGCGCCGGTATGGATGAACGCCTGGAAGCCCTGCGCAGCGCGCTGGATCTGGATGAATTGCCGGATCGCATTGAGTGTTTCGATATCAGTCATACGCTGGGCGAGGCCACCGTGGCCTCCTGTGTTGTCTTCAATGCGGAAGGGCCGCTGAAAAGCGATTACCGTCGTTTCAATATCGAAGACATCACCCCCGGGGATGATTACGCGGCCATGAACCAGGCAATATCGCGGCGCTATACCCGGATTCAAAAAGGCGAGGGCAAATTGCCTGATCTGCTCCTCATTGATGGCGGTAAAGGGCAGGTTAATGCCGCACTGCAAGCACTGGAAGAAGTCGGCGTCAGCGATCTCACCGTGGTGGGCGTTGCCAAAGGCCCGGAACGCCGGCCGGGATGGGAAGTGCTGTACCGCCCGGGCTTACCGGCGGTCGATCTCGCACCGGAGTCCCGGGCATTGCATCTCATCCAGCAGGTACGCGACGAAGCCCACCGCTTTGCCATCACGGGGCACCGCGCCCGGCGTGCCAGGGCCAGAACCGAGTCGCCCCTGGAGGCAATTCCCGGAGTCGGCGCTAAACGGCGACAGGAACTGCTCAAGCAATTTGGCGGTATCCGGGAAGTCGCGCGGGCCGGGGTAGAGGATCTGGCCAGGGTAAAAGGCATCAGCCCCGCGCTTGCGCAACAAATCTACGATGCGTTCCATGGTGGTGATACCCACTAAAGCAATTTAGAATGCTCTCATCATGCCATGGAATATTCCCAACATTCTGACCCTGTTGCGCATCGCGCTGATCCCGGTATTTGTACTGGTGTTCTTCCTGCCGTTTACCTGGGTCAACTGGGCCACCGCGATCCTGTTCACCCTGGCGGCCATCACCGACTGGCTGGATGGTTATCTTGCACGTCGCCTGAACGCCAGCAGCCGCTTTGGCGCCTTTCTTGACCCGGTTGCCGACAAACTGATGGTCGCCGCGGCTCTGGTCATGCTGGTGCTCTCAAATCCCAGTATCTGGTTCACCATTCCCGCCATTGTGATAATCGGTCGCGAGATTGCCATTTCGGCCCTGCGAGAGTGGATGGCCGAAATTGGCGAACGCGCACAGGTTGCCGTCTCCTATATCGGCAAGGTGAAAACCACCATGCAAATGATCGCCATTATCCTGCTGCTGATTGAGCAGCCGATCGGTCCGATTCCGATCAAGGCAATCGGCCTGTTCGCCCTGTATATCGCGGCAATCCTGACGTTGTGGTCAATGTTCGTCTACCTGCGCGCCGCCTGGCCGGTGCTCTCTGAACATCCGACTGAAAAATAAGCCTAAACGCTGATGACAACCGCTTGACAGTGGTCCGCAAATGATTAGAATAGCGGCCTCTCTTGCGGGAATAGCTCAGTTGGTAGAGCACAACCTTGCCAAGGTTGGGGTCGCGAGTTCGAATCTCGTTTCCCGCTCCAGAATTGACAGGGAAACCCCGGTCGTGGTCTCAACGGCCGGGGTTTTTCGTTTCAGGGGCAACCCTATATACTGCGTTCCATGGCTGGGTGGCAGAGTGGCTATGCAGCGGATTGCAAATCCGTGTACCTCGGTTCGACTCCGGGCCCAGCCTCCAATTTAACACCCAGATTTACAAGCTGTTTCATAACAATAAGCGCCAACCACTAGTCCAATGTTGAAGAAATGGTCCAGCCAAGGACCACTAACTTGGAGTTTGTGTATGGCTACCTTTGATCGACGCATTACTTCTGATGGTTCTGTCACCTGGCGAGTTAGAGTCAGGAAACAAGGACATCCCACCCGCACCAAAACCTTCACCCGCAAGACTGACGCCCAGGCCTGGGCCAGACAACTCGAACACCAGATAGATCGTGGCAACACGATACCCAGCCAGGAAGCAGCCAAGCGAACGTTGGCCATGGCTATCGATCGATACGTTAATCATGTGCTTCCCCACAAAGCCAACAACAAAAACGCCAGCGCAGTGAAGCATCACCTGAAGTGGTGGAAAAAAGAGTATGGCGACCATGTTCTGTCTGCCATGACACCAGCGGTCATATCCGAGGCGCGAGATGAACTCCGAATGGGGACGAACCAGGGCAAGGGGAAGAAGAAAAAGCCCCGCAGCCCGGCCACCGTAAACCGCTACCTGATGTCCCTCTCAGCAATGATGACGACAGCTGCAAACGAGTGGCTTTGGATTGAGGCATCACCAATGCCCAAAGTAAAAAAGCTGGGCGAACCGCGGGGCAGGGTACGTTTCCTGGATGACAAGGAGCGTGAAAAACTCCTGGAAGCCTGTAAACAAAGCGCCAGTGACATGCTATACCCAGTTGTAGTGTTGGCTCTATCCACAGGCATGCGTCAAAGTGAAATCCTTGGGCTTACCTGGGATCGTGTAGATCTATCCCGCAGCACCATCACTCTGGAAGAAACGAAGAACGGTGAACGCCGCGCTGTGCCATTGGTAGGACATGCAGCCACCACCATGCGCGAGTATCGGCGAACACACCGACGCTTGGATACTCAACTGGTATTTCCCAGCAAGGAAGGGGACAAGCCGGCAGCCATTCGCCAGAGCTGGGATAGGGCTGTCAGTAATGCCAAGTTAACCGATTTTCGTTTCCACGACCTGAGACACTCCGCAGCGTCCTACCTGGCAATGAATGGCGCCAGTCTTGCTGAGATTGCCGAAGTGCTGGGACATAAAACCCTGGCCATGGTGAAGCGCTACGCACACCTTTCTGAGCAGCATACGCGATCAGTAGTGGATCGTATGAATACGGCAGTCTTTGGGGAGGTTCAGCCATGAATAACGAAGAAGAAAATAATCTCGACAATGCACTTATGAAGCTGCACTCACTCGCTGAAAAATATAACTGTAATTTTGAAGACCCTATGCTTCGATATGGATGTTTAGCACTTCATCTTGCTCAGAAATACGCGCCTGAATTCAAGGAAGAATGCAAAAAGGGAAGAAAAGCCGATCCTGTCAAACCGATATCGTTGTACCTGGACGTTAAACTTGTCATGCACCGCGAATCATTGAAGCAAACCCCTGCGTGTGAATATCTTGATAACGTGAGGAAATATCCTTTCGGTGTTCGGGATGCCTTCAACAGGGCACAAAAACAGCCCGCCATAAAAATGATTGACCATTTCATCGAGAAAATGGGTGTAGAAGAAACACATAAGCAGTGGAGCAGCGCTTTAGAAAAATATGGAGAATATGTGCGTTAATTAAAATCGAATTTTCGCACAAGACAATAGAACATTGATCTGCATTAATGCGGGTTAGGCGATCAACGCCTTTTACCCCCAAAACTGGAGATCAATCATGTTGACTGAAATCAAATATCTTGCCCAGAAACACCAAGCCCTTACCGAAGCATCTATCCGCTGGGATGTGCAAAACGCCGATAAAAACGGCCTTGCAACCTCTGGCGCCCTGATTCGTAAAGGTCGCCGAATTTATATTGATGAAGATCTTTATCTGGACTGGCTTCGCAATCCGAACAAGGTAGCTGAGACAGCAGCAGCGTAGGGGAAACTCAAATGAAAAACCGCCAAGGGCCTTATGGCCACAAGGCGGCGAGTACAGCAACCCGAAATAATTCACACCCCCACCTTACAACGCTGACTCGCTTTAGTAAACCAGACGAGATTGCACAATGCATCCGGTGTGGTGGTCACTTTCGTCGCCCTCGTGGTGCAGCCTGGATGACTCACTGCCGACCTTGCCACCTTTGGAAGCAAGCAGGACAGGCTCTCGCTATAGCGTCTCGATCTTTGAAAGAGGCCGAACGCCTATGAGATGGCTGAAGCACATGACGGCCACACGGCGTGACGAAAAGATCGCAGCCTATATGGATGACTGTGGTAAAGATGCGATTGAAGGCTATGGATTCTGGTGGTTATTGCTCGAAGTTATCGCTGAGCAAATGACCAAAGATGACATGAAATGCAGTGCTACCTATTCGTTACCCCAGTGGTCACATCACCTTTACTCCCATCATCACAGGGTGGGTAAGTACCTGGGTAAGTTGGAGGGTAACGGCTTGGTAACGCTTGAGAAGCACGAGGGTAAAATTACAGTAACTATTCCTAACTTACTGAAATACCGAGACGAGTACACACGAAAGTCCGGACAAGTGTCAGGACAACCCCCTGACAATATCCCCCCTAGAACAGATACAGAAGCAGAGACAGATAGAGAACAGAACAAACGTTCTACTGCTTCTCCCATTTCAAGCATTATGCAGGAGGTTTGTAGTGGCTGATGCTATGAACATGCGTGCTGAACAATCAGTGCTTGGCGGCCTTATGCTGGACAACGATCTGATTGATGAAGCAGCAACGATTCTTAAGCTAGGAGATTTCTACCGGTCAGATCATCGGACAATCTTCAAGGCTATTTTTTCTCTCAATGAAAAGGGCATGTCTGCAGATCCAGTCACGGTGACCGGTTGGCTGGAAGATCACCAATTACTCGAACAGGCTGGCGGCCAGGTGTACATCGGTCAGATCACACATGACACGCCCGCTGCAAAAAACACGCTCGCTTACGCTGAACAGGTAGCCGAAAAAGCAGCGGTCCGACGCCTGAGTAAGCTGGCGAATATGGTTTCTGAACTTGCCCATGGTCCTGGTGATGCCGCGGGAAAGTATGCTGATGCTGAAGAGCTGTTCTACAAGGCCATCTCTGCCAGTGCTTTCGGAAGATCGAAAACAGAATCCATTCACTCGTTAATGCCAGCACTCGTTGAAGAAATCGAGAACAGAAGCCAACGCCAGGGATTAACGGGACTGTCTACGGGATATGCTGATGTTGACCGTATTACGGCAGGGCTTAATCCCGGGGATCTGATCATCCTTGCAGCAAGGCCTTCGATGGGGAAAACCACGCTCGCAATGAACCTGGGTGAGCATGCAGCCACCCGTGGTGCCCCTGTAGCGGTTTTCTCTTTGGAGATGCAGGCGAAGGCCCTGGGTGAGCGAATGCTGTCTTCTGCAGCGCGTGTGTCTTCACAGCGCCTGCGTAGTGGCCAATTGACCGAGGATGAATTTCCGAAAATCACCGACGCCCTGGGTAAGGTTTCAAAATGGCCGTTATACATCGACGATTCAGCCGATCTGAATGTCCGCGATATTAGAGCTCGGGCATTTCAGTTAAAGCGTCAATATGGCATTCAGCTGATCGTCATCGATTACCTGCAGCTAATCTCGGGTGATAACCCGGATAACCGTACCCTGGAAGTCACCAAAATCAGCCGCGGCTTAAAAAGCCTGGCGAAAGATCTCAATGTTCCCGTTATTGCTCTTTCGCAATTGAACCGCGAATTGGAAAAGCGAAACGACAAACGCCCCAAACTTTCAGACTTGCGGGATTCCGGATCCATCGAACAGGATGCTGACCTGATTCTGTTTCTCTATCGCGATGAGATTTACCACGAAAACACGCCTGAAAAAGGTATTGCAGAGCTGATTATCGGCAAACAGCGTAATGGTCCAATCGGCACGATCAGGCTCACGTATTTGCCTGAATTTTTCCGCTTTGAGAATTTCTCGGGCTGTCAGCCTGCAAGTATTACTAAGTCACGGAAAAGTAACTGGAATTCTGGCGCTGAGAGGGCGGCGGGAGAGTGATTAAAGGGAAAGGAAAGGAAAGGGTTTTATTAACGAACGAACAGGAGATTTGACCATGTACGACCTTACCGATGTGAAAACTGTAGGCACCATGACCGACGAAGAACTGTACCGCGAGCTGGATACGATTTCCCGGCAGCCAGGCTGGACCAGCCCGGGAAGTGCGTCTTCTCCAACAATGCTCGAGCTGATCGACAGAGCCAAGCTGGTACGTGATGAACTGGCGTTACGGTAGGAGGTAACCATGAGTGAGCACTGGGAAAATTTTGAATTCAACCCGAATGACTTGGATTCCGTGAATGATGCATGTACTCACCTATCAACACACCCGGCCTATCTGGATGCAAACCATCCCAATCACAAGATGATTGTTAAAACAGCAGGCTCATGGTTCCAACGCAAGGCGGAATTGCAAGAAATGAAGGAACTCGAAGATGCCCAGACTCAGCAGGAATTCGCCGAAGACGATTCCGATGAGTTTGGCGACTTTGATGGAGCTGCTTGATGTATCTCCATCTACCCAGGCACCGAAGCATTAACCTGATAACGCTGGATATCATTCGCCGCCGGAGGGAGCTTATCCGTCAGGGTAAAGCGGCCTCGTACCAGATCCAGGCTGATCCACGCATGATCGAGTTGCAGAGTGAACGTGATGAAGTAATCGCTTTTCAGGCTGAAAACATTGTCGAACTCAATACCAGACGATGAATAGCACAACACAGGAGCACCCGCATGAATCGTGAGTATGAAAATTACCAGATAGCCAACGAAGAATTTGAAGCTTTTAACAGCCAGCTTATGAAGCTGCACGCCGAAAAGAGTGAGCTGCAGGATTATTTAAGGAAAACGGATACTCACTCCCGTATCGCAAAGACGGAAACGCTGTTACGCAAAGAGCAGATGTACGGGATACGCCACGAAAAGCGAATCGTCAGCGATGAAGAATTGCGAAAGGTGCAGGAACAGCGCAAGCAGATGCAATTACCTGTTACCGAAGCACGAGAGCGAAAAAAAGTGCTTGAAGAAATGCTGAAACCGGAAAGTTCGCTCAATAAAGAAAAGCACCGACTCAAGTCAGTGCTGGATCAAGCATCCTGCGCATATTGGAAAACGGTAAAAGATCGCATTCTTGAAAATGCCGATCTCAGCAAGCTTGTGCTCGCCTATGTGGCCTATCAGCGCAGTGTCACCGGTAACCAGGATTTTACTGCCTTCGTGGTGAATGAGGTTTCATTGCCTGAAGCGTTATCGGAGTTGAAACCGATTCTTGATTCTGCCAGGGAAGAACTCGATGAGCGATATAGCTTGAAGGCCGTGCATGACAATGCGGCGTAAGCATTCATAACTGAAGAAGTAGGGGTTCGATAACATGGCATGGGATTTCTTAAGTAGCATTTTCAAAACGGCGGGCAAGGGCTCTTCCATCATGGGCGGCATTAATCTCGCCGTGCAGGGCTATAGCCTCTATCAAAGCCGCAAACAGGCAAACCAGATCGAGGCCACCGGTCAGCAGAACGCGGAGTTACTCCAGCTGGATGCACAGCAGGCCAGGGCTTCAGCTCGAGACCGTATCAAGATACGCAGACTGCAGGCCCGAAAGGATGTCGGCGCGCAGCGTGCGGCGTTTGCAGCGTCTGGTGTGGCCGTCTTCGAGGGTTCGCCCTTGCTGGTCTATAACGAGACTCTCGCGAACGCTCAGGCTGATGTCGACGCCATTGAAGAAGAAACCAACCTCAACATCTTACGGGCGAAGATGGGCGGCCAGATACAAACCTATCAAGCCAATAGCCTGGCCGGTGCTACGCGTATAAATGCGACGAAAGATTTTGCTGGTTCGATATTAGACACGTTTACGCCTCGCCCTAGTCTCGAAGAGGTAATCAGCAACGCGATCAAGATCAATTAACGGGGTCGGGTAAATATGAAAATTTCTATTCCAGAACGACAGATCTTCAGGCCAGCGTCTGCAAGTTTACCGCTAACGCCACTGAATACCGCGGGAATTGAAGCGGAAGCCCGGGCAAACTTTGCTCGCAGCATTGGCGATCAGGTGAATCTGATTTCAAAACGCATTGCACAAGCCCGCCAGGCGGCAGACACGGAACGCTATGTGCTCGATGCTGAAACCCAGATCAATGACTGGTACGTGCAGCGTTCGACACAAAAGGGGCAATATCAGGACCTGGTGAAAGAAACCAATCAGCAGTTTGATGACTTTAACCAGGCGCTGTATGACACCATTGAAGATCCTGTAACCCGTCAAATGATCTCGACTCGGATGGCAGGCGTCAGACAACGCTATCACTCTCAGGCTGCAAAGGACGCACGCTCACAGGAGATTCGTTACACGCAAGAAAGCACGGAAGGCAGTCTGGAGAGTGCCCGGCGTTTGATCGTTGCTGAGCCCAATGCAGAGCGACGTAATAGCCTGGTAGCCAATGCTCGGGCGAACATCCAGGCGCAAGTCGATGCCGGTATTTATTCCGATGTTGAAGGCGATGCATTGTTCCAGGACTTCCTGGGCGAGACACAGAATGAATTCTACGAGCGCTTCCTGCGCAATGATCCTGCAGGCGCTATCGACTCGCTGGCCTCGGATGATTACATCCCGGGCATGAGTGAAAGCGAACGCAATGTCCTGTTGCGCCAGGCACGTGCTGAACAGACTCGCCAGCGTAAGGAAATGGAACTGAATCAGGCCGCGGAAGATGCCGCCATTGCCAAAGACCGCGCACTGATGGCCAGTGAACTGGAACTGGCGGTTGAACGTGGTCAGGTGTTCGAGGCAGAGGTCCAGGAAGCCTTCGCGAATGACATCATCACGGGCAGCAAACGCACTCAGCTGATGAAGCAGATCGACACGCAACGCCAGGAAGCGGCAGAGCGAACAGAAAGGACCGCATTGATCTCCACCACCTTGCAGACTGGCCAGCCGCTGGATAGCAAGAACACGGACCACGTGAAGGCGGTTGATGAGTTCTATAATGGTCTGGGTGGTCAAGACATGCTGGCATCCCCAGAAGGCCGCACCATGGCCACAAATCTGGTTAGACAGACCGGTATCATTCCGAGTGATATGCGCAGCTTTATTCGTGTGCAGGCTCGTGCGGGTAACCAGGCAGCTGCAGAGATGATTGAACGGCTGAATGAAGATGCGCCGGCTGTATTACGTGACTTGCCACAATCCGAAATTGCATTCGGTTTACAGGCTGCTGAACTAAGCAAAGCAGGCATGGAACCCGATCAGGCTATGAACTTGGCCCGAAAGAATGTCTACCAGCTGGAAGAATCCGAGCGCGAAGTCCTGAGTAACCAATACCAGCCTGAGCGGAAGAACAATCTTTCAGCCCTAAATGGTTACATCGATGATGATTTTGACGGCTGGTTTACATCACAACCGGAAGCACCGGCCGCGTTACAGGGGGAATTCGAAAACCTCACCGAATCCTACTACCTGCAGACCCGTGATATTGGCATGGCCCGGAAGCTTGCCTGGTCTGACCTTAAACGCGTGTGGGCAGTCACTGAGATCAATGGAGGTCGTCATTTGATGAAATATGCGCCCGAGGCCTTCTACGGAGTAGGTGATAACGACTGGATGCAGACTCAACTGCAAAGTGATGTTGCCACCCTGGGTGTGACTGATCCGGTGAAGGTAGTGGCTGATAACCAGACTGCACGCGAGAAGGTACCGAGCTATGCCGTGCTGCGTGTGCGTGAAGATGGTTTAACTGAACCCGTACTCAATGAAAATAATCAGCCGATTCGCTGGCGTCCTGACTTTGCCAGCAGTGAAGCCGGTCGAAAGGCGGCGAAGGAACGTGAGGATGCGGTGAAGAGTGCCCGTAAACGTGCCCAGCAGCTCCGTGAGCATCAAGTCATGGGTGGCCAACCCGCAAGCTTTGAGGAACGTGTAAACACACTGTCGCGCCTATCGATTGCTGCAGGGGGTAATCACTGATGCCAATCGTCACCATTGATCAGCCCCAGGTACTGGGAGAGCGTCAGCGCTTACCTCAGGAAGACGAAACACCAGATCCGTCTTTCGGTGAGGTGGTTCAATCCGCTTTTGCTACACAGAACAGCCTGGGTTCATTACTGGACCGAGGGGAGCGGCCTGACTTCACACTGACGCCGTTGTCTGAAGAACGTCGTCTGGGTGTTGAGCCTTATGACCCGTTGGCTGAAAACGAGATCCGCGGCTATGAAGACTATGCGGATTCCTTTATCGGTGTGGAATCGCGAGATGAAGCCGCCTGGATCAAGGGCAATATTGATCGAGAGCTCGAGCACCGTCGCACATTACAGGCCGGTGGCTGGCCAGCTGTGGCTGCAGAGATAGGCGCAGGGACACTGGATCCGATCTTTCTGCCTGCTTTGTTGTTCGCTCCTGCATCCGGTGCCGTGCGGACCAGTGTTTCCCGTGCAACGATGGAGTTTGCTGCAGCCGGTGGTACTGGTGCCGCATTGTCCGAGGCTGCGTTACACGCCACACAGGAAACCCGCACAGGCCTTGAGAGTACCTTCAACATTACCGGGGCGACGTTGCTGTCTGGTGTCCTGGGGGGCGCTTCTTCCTGGATAAGCCGAAAGGAATTTGATGACTTTGCGAAAGCCATTGAAAACGAATTTGCCGACATCCCCGCACCGGATATCCAGTCTGCAGGTGCTTCAGCGGGTGCCCGTGAAGTCGCTGACACGACGCTAGATGAAGAAACGCTGGTCAGTGCAGCCGGTATGGAAAAGCTATTGAAGCAGGGCTCACCCTTGTTGCGGATGATGCAGTCTCCCAGCGTGAAAACACGCCAGGTGATTCAGGACCTGGCTGAAAGCCCGTTGATGACCCGCAAGAACCTAGAGGGCAAGGCCTCGAAGCCAGCAGTCGAAACGCTGATCAAGACCAATGATGCGCGTCTGGGTACGGCGTTCGAGAAGATGGATTCGCTGTATGTGGCCTATCGTGGCCAGTCATCAAAGACGAAGACAGCAGTCCGCGATTTATTTGGCGAGCGCCGTAGAAACAAACAGCTGTCCTTCCATGAATTCCGGGAAGAGATTGGCAAGGCCATGCGCCGCAACGATTCACACCCAATACCAGAAGTCCAGGAAGCCGCGCAGTTCTTTCGTAGGACCCTCTTTAATCCTCACAAGAAAGCCGCTCAGGAGCTGGGACTGTTGCCCGAGAACGTATCAGCTGTGGGTGCGCCTTCGTATTTAACTCGGGTATACGACATCGAGAAGATCAAAGCTGAGAATGCTCAGTTCAAACGGATTCTGACCGACTGGCTACAGCGTGAAGGCATTGAAGACCGCTTGGAAGCCCAGGGGATTGCGGACGATATCATTTCTAACATCATGCGCCATCCGGACGGCATGATCCCGCGCAACATCGTACCCAAGGCAGGCCCGTTAAAGTCGCGGGAACTCACCATTGAAGACGCTTTGATCGAAGACTTCCTGGAATCTGATATTGAAATGATCGGGCGCTTCTATAACAGATCGATGGGCTCTGAAATCGAATTGACTGCGCGCTTTGGTGATAAGGATATGCGCGGTGCATTGGAGCAAGTTAAGAACGAGTATGATTTATTGATCGATAAAGCGACCAACCAGAAGCAGCGCAATCAACTGGCGAAACTGCGTGATAGTGATCTGAAAGACCTGGAAGCCGTGCGTGACCGTCTAGTGGGCACCTTTGGCCAACCGGCAGACCCGAACTATTGGGCAGTGCGTACCGGTCGCTCATTGCGTCAGCTGAACTTTGTACGGTTGTTGGGTGGCATGACAATATCCGCTATTCCGGATCTGGCCAGGCCAGTGATGGTCCACGGCTTACGCCGGTATGGAAAAGCATTAACCCAGCTGGCCACGTCGCCCAGCAAGTTCAAGATGGCCGGCAAGGAAGTCAAACGCGCAGGCACAGCCTGGGATCTTGTTCTCAATTCCCGAGCGACCAGCTTGGCGGAAATCGGGGATATCTACGGACGCGGCACACGCTTTGAGCGGGGACTACAGGCCATTTCTGATTCCTTTGGCCATGTCTCCCTGATGGCACCCTGGAACGCCGCTATGAAACAGTTTGCCGGTGTGATGACCTCGCACCGCATGCTGGAAGAATCCCTGAAGGTATTGAAGGGCAAAGCTTCGAAGAAAGCCATCCAGAAGCTGGCCTCACAGAACATCGATGACACCATGGCGGCACGCATCGGGACACAGTTCGAACAGTTCGGAGAACGTGGCGACGTGTGGCTAGCAAAGACTCACCTATGGGAAGACAGAGAGGCCGCTCGTTACTTTGAAGCGGCACTGGTGAAAGAAGTCGATACCATCATTGTCACGCCAGGGGCTGCAGATCGTCCGCTCTGGATGAGTACGGAAACCGGGAAGCTACTGGGCCAGTTCAAATCCTTTGCCTTTGCCGCAACCAATCGCGTGATGCTCTCAGGCCTTCAGCAGAGAGACCTGGCAACACTGAACGGCGCATTGCTGACCGTTTCCCTGGGTGCAGTGACTTATGGCCTGAAACAGGCTGTCGCAGAGCGTGAGATCAGTAATGATCCGACTGTGGTCATTACTGAAGCCCTTGATCGTTCCGGCATGTTCGGTTACCTGTTCGACGTGAACAACATTGTCGAGAAAGCCACACGCGGCACGGTGGGCGTCTCTGCCTTAACTGGTGGGCCTACGATGTCCCGATATGCTTCACGTAACGTCTTGGGGGCCTTGCTGGGTCCGTCTGCTGACATTGTGGGTGACACGTCGCAATTTCTGGGCGCGTTTTCTGCCGGTGATCTGCGGGATTCCGATATCCACGCTATGCGCAAGCTGTTGCCTTACCAGAATCTGTTCTACATCCGGAACCTGCTGAACGAAGCAGAGAAGGGCGTGGCTTCAAAGATTGGTGAATGAGTTGACCATCTCGATTACCTGGTCTATTGTTTTTTCCGTGGGACTGGTAATCCCTTCGAAGCGGAAAAGCTGCATCCGTTAATGCGGCTTTCTTGTGCCTGACAGTTCTGTCGGGTGTCCGCGAATACAAGACCCTCGGGAAATAAACGGGCTGTCTCTTCGAGCAGTTACCAACACCCGACGCCTATCAATTGCACAAGGAGAAATGAAATGACTACAAACAATCCATTAATCGGCAACTCTTCCAAAGATACTCTGAACAATGTCTCAGCTGTCCTGTCATTGGTTCAGCATGTGGAATCTGAATCTTGTGATGACTCTCTGGACTGGGGGCGCTTCAAGGTGTTGGAATGTTGCCGGCAGGCGCTGGAACATGAAGCCGCTGATGAAGAAGCGAGTAACGTGACGCAGTTTGAATCAGCGTAGATGAATAAAGCCCGGCCCTTCGGGGTCGGGTTAATCATCATCCTTGAATACGACCATGATGGGTAAGGCGTTCGCTTTTTCCTCAGCCTGTTGCTCTTTCAATGTCTCTTCCCAGCTTTTTTCAAAGTCTGGGCTATTCAACAGCTGTTCTATTTTCTGCGTTTCTTCCTGAATCGACAGCGCGGGCGGATCCCCGCGAAGCCTGGTGACTTTCTTATCCTTATCCTCAGCCACGATCCCAATCCCCACCACCAGGACCCTTCTCGAACAGATAGCCAAGGCCAACAGACTCTGCCAGGTGCTCCAATGTCGCATAGGCCAGCATAGCCAGGGCAAACATCAAAATAATGCGGAATAGTGTTAGCTTACCCCGCCAGAAGTTAGATTCAGGCTCCCACATCCAAAGATAGAACCAGACCCGCTGGAAACCGTTCATTCCTGCTGTCTTACCGCCTGTGCGCTTTGATAGTCGGCTGATGTCTGAAATATTCATATTGAGTTTAGTTAATTGCATGGAAAAGTGTAGATCAACCCATGCAATAACATAAGAGCTACTGGGAAATCAGTTTCATTACCTGTCTTAGCAACTCGTATTATTTCATCTTCCAGAATGTCGACGTAATTTTCTTTTCCAAGGCCTAAGCGATCAGGCACACAAAAAAGCGGTGAGCGGCCTTGATCTTCAAGTTGTGTATTTGTCCAACCATACGCATCCCCTAGACCAAGAACGTACAGCTGCGTACTAACATGATCTTTTATTTCTTCGTACTTAGAGACTAATAAATCAGCATAACAATAGTTAGACGCTGCTGTTAAAAACAGTGATGCGCAAAAAGCCTTCAACGATTTTCTTTTCAGCACAATTCCTCCCTCGCTATTTTTATTGATGCCGGCGCATCTATTTTAATTCTGGCTACCGATCTGGTTTCTATCCAGTGTAGTTCGATCCTGATGGGTTTGTCGAATAGCTCCTGGATCGTCATGTTCGGATCCAGTGACTCATCGGGGTACAGGTAGAAAGATTCGCCTTCCTTGCGTGTGAGTGTCAGCATCCTTGCTTCTCCTATAATTAATCGTTTTCAGGCCTTTTGTTATTTTGATATACCTCACTGAGGAGACCGCCAGGGGAATCTTTGAAAACATCCATTATTTTATCTACTCCAGTATTACTTTCGTAAGCTTTAGCAAGTTCAGCAAGTCTCCCCAGATCTTGCAACCCCATGGGAAATTTACTGGAATAAACACTTGGCTGTGGTGGGGGAGTTCTCTCCAAAGCTCTCACGCGCTCCAATATTTCCTCGAGTATTTCTCTATCAGGCCTATGTGGTTCATTTGAATGATTGGAACTTTGCAGCTTTTGCTGTGCTTCCGTTATATGACTCTCTAAATCTGGCCACCATTTCTCAAATACTTCCTTGAGTCTATCTATTGGCAAAGACCGCTCTAATGCAGTATTAATAGTATTAACTAAAGAAAAAATATCTTCTTTATCTGCTGCAGTTAGCTGGAAATCCCCTAGCGGGCTATTTAGATCAGTTTTATCAAGACCAATAAGTATAGGTGCAAATTTAGAACGGCTAACACTCTTTGAAATCGCGCCAGCTTCAAAAAGAATCCAAGGTGACTCGTGATTATTTGGAGTAACTATACATATTCCAAAATCACAATTTTCTAATTCTGAAGCTAACTCCTGCCCCCATCGGGTTCCTTTCTCAATATCGTGCGAGAAAAAAGGTTCTACCTCTTGAAGAACATTTGGAATCCATTCAGAAAGAAAACTAGCAGTTTCTTTACTAACTTCCCCTGACCAACTAAGAAATAATTTCACCTGCTATTCCTTTCTCTTTTTGTTCTATCCAGTGCGGGGTGACACACACTCCGTGTACCTCCCATGGACCAATTCTGGACCAACACCAGCATGAAAGTCCATTTATGCGGGCTGTTGTGGGCGTGGTAACTACCTGATAACATTAAACCGCATTAATGTGGACTATTGGCAAAAGCGGCTAAATTTGGATTGCAAATCCGTGTACCTCGGTTCGACTCCGGGCCCAGCCTCCATTTTCTTTCAAGCACTTAGCTTCTGCCCGATCAACAAAACCCCAGGTTGGATTACAGAAGAGCTCAATGTTGTAGAAAATTGCTGCTCCCGCTTAATCTCGTGCTTTAAAGTTATTTCATTTAACGCGTTTACCCTTCGGCAGAGAGAAGAAGCTCTCAGCAACTGCGTTATCATTACGGCTCAGGCTTGCTTCGTAGTGTTTCCCACTCAACTTTATGCGCATCTCTTTGCGTCACGAGTAACGCTATCAGTTTTCCACAAAACAAGAGGTGTGCCAAAAACAACTTACAAATCGAGTAAAGTGCGCGTTTAATTCTGACCGATTTTATCTTGAAATTAATTAAATCACACAGGTTAGTTCAGCATGGAAATTCTGGAATGTTGGCGATCCTGCTTCCTTGTGTAACCAGGCCATCTGGGAATAAGTTTGACAAATAACTCGTGCCACCTTTGATTAAAAAATATCGGCCGAGTTCATTTTGGAACTCACGCATATAGGCGGGTAAACCAACAAGAAGGTAGCGTTTACGTAAATACAATATTACTTCCCAATGATCATCATTCAAATCAATCCCTTCATTTTTTGCGAGTAAGCGGGATTTTTCTCGCGTCCAATTCTGATCAGCGAGCTCAAGAAAACGATCAGTAGAAGTTTTCTCTGATACATCACCCTTGGATGATTCGGTAATAATATTCATCTTATATCCTTGGATTGAATTAAAATCACTCCGCGTACCGCACTATACATCTAAAACCCAATATGTGATTCCCAGTTATTGTGCAAAGCAAACTTTATTCATACCACCTTAAGAGATAAATCGGAGAATGGAAAGGCATGCCAGTTTATTAAGCCAGTTTTCTCTTGATAAAAAAGGTAATTCAAGGCCGGATCGTTTATTTATCATCTGATATAGATTAATCAGCTTTTTATTTAATGGTTCATAAGACAATCCCTTGCTAATTGCGACAAATGCTTTTCTCCTGTGATTCAGGATAATTTCTGAAGCGGCAAGATTGTAAAAAACATCTCCATTTTTCTTTTCTCTTGATGATGCGTATCTGCATAAATTAAGCCCACTGCTGTCCCCCATAACAACAAGAATATAACCATGATAGGAAGTGTATAGATTGGCGTATCGGTTATTTGCAGCCGTTACTGAATCAAGGCGGCAAAAGTAAAGTAAAGCTTTTTGGTAATCCTTATGTGCAACAGCATCTATAGCTTTTTTAAACTCGCTAAGCTCAAGTTCATTAGTGGCTAATTCAGGCGAGGTGTAAACTTCATTTTGGCTTGGCATTATACGTTTAATGGCCTTCAGTAAGTGCGACCTAATACGGTGGCATAGCTATTGAGTATGGGTTTAGTGCTTGCTCAGGCAGATACGGCGTGATGGAGTGCGGTGAATCAAAATATGCTTCACCGTACTCCTTTCGTCAGGGCTAAGCAAATCATATAAATTGATACCTTGAGATCTTCAGTATTAACTTTAATGCGTATGTTAAAATGACGAATGCGTAGTTTTTTCAAACTTCTAGACAATCGTCGTTCTTCATTAATTTGTGGTTTTGCCATGTTGTTGGCAATAACGCTGTCTTTGTTGGCTGTCTTTTTTGGGTTTGTTATCAGTTTGAGCGCTTACTTGGCAATACCTATTGTATTGGCGGGCTGGTACGGATCAAAAAGAGCTGGTTATATCGTCGCCGTTTTTTCTTCGTTTCTGTGGATTTATGTTTATTACCTGGATGTAATCACTGAAGGATTTCTATCAGATTATTTATATGCTGATTTTATGAATTTGATCGCATATTTTATTCTGGCATTATTGATTACCCGTTTTCGTGGTTTTCACCGAGAAGAGAAACGGGCTGCTGACACCGATAAGCTTACAGGTGCATTAAATCACAGAGGTTTTTATGCTGAATTCGCCAATGAAGTAATTCGTTCCGCAAGGTATGGACATACATTCTCACTCGCTTATATCGATATTGATGACTTCAAGTTAATTAACGATAAACTTGGCCATAATATTGGCGATGACGTTCTTATCAAAACAGTTCGAATTCTTCAATCATCATTGCGCTCCACTGATAGCGTTTCCAGGATTGGCGGGGACGAGTTCGCTTGTCTGTTACCTGAAACCGGCTACGAAGAAGCAAACTTGGCTTTAATCAAGCTGCGTGACAAGCTTTCAGAAAAAATAGGGGCGCCAGGTGTAATGGTAAATTACAGCATTGGTCTGGTTACCTTCGAGAGGCCGCCGGATGATGTTAAGCAGGCTATGGCTGCGGCAGATAAAATGATGTATTCAGTAAAAAACAATAAGAAAAATGGTATTTCATCATGTGTTTGGCGAAGTGAAAAATAACAGTTATGTTATCAAACAGCTAGGTTACGGCGGCACTCTCCTGCAATGATTATCAGGCGGCCTATCGAATTAATCTGTATGCTGTGATCCTATGGAGCCGAATGGAAGGATTCTTTAATGTGGTTACGCACCACCTGCAATCTAACATTTAACATCACGGAAGCAGCACATTTTGTCCTGATGCTTCGTCCTCGAAGTGGTGCACAGCAATGGATTTCCCGCGAGGAATACAGACTCGAGCCGAGTGTTCCCGTATTCGAATTCACAGATAGTTATGGAAATCTATGTCAACGTCTCATCGCACCATTGGGTACCTTCGAGGTATATACCAGTGCCGATGTAATGACTGCTGATCAGGTTGATAAGGCAACTGGCGCACCATTTGTTGAAATTCAGAATTTGCCTGATGCGGTGCTTAGCTATCTGCTTCCCAGTCGCTATTGTGAGTCAGATCGTTTTAATCAAATGGCGAAGGAAATTTCAGCTGATCAGAGGATGGGCTACAATCAAGTAGCAGCTATCGTAAAGTGGTTGCGGAACAATGTCACATTTAGCTCCGATAGCAGTGAGATGCTGATGTCAGCTGCGGAAGTTAACGCGAGACGGGTTGGTGTCTGCCGGGATCTTGCGCACCTTGGCATAGCAATGTGCCGCAGTTTGAGTATTCCAGCGCGGATGGTGGTTGGCTATCTATACCAGCTGGAGCCCATGGACCTGCATGCCTGGTTCGAGGCGTACGTAGGCGATCGCTGGTATACATTCGACGCAACACAGGGTGAACTGAAAGGCGGGTATGTTGCTGTTGGGTACGGCCGTGATGCCGCTGATGTAGCCGTTTTTAACCAGTTTGGGCCTGCTGTATATCCCACCAAGCAAACGGTACGCGTAGAGCGCCTCAAGCGCTAGATGATACCGGATCACCTGTGCATCGCTACTTGTGAAAGAAAAAATACTTTTCAACGGTTTTAGCTTAAGAAGAGTTGACAAACATGTTGTTCACAATCCGACATAAAACCAATTATCGCTATTCGTGCCGAGTGAGTTTTGATCCGCATCTTTTGCGCTTTCATCCACGGGATGATGGTGCACAGCGGATCATTGACCATAAGCTTGAGATCACGCCGCGACCTGCTGGACAAAATGATCATATTGATCTCGAAGGGAACCGGGTGACACAGGTCTGGTTTGAGCAGGGAGCAGATTCTCTTGATATTGAGGTTGTCATGCAGGTTGAGACTTTACGTCTAAATGCCTTCGATTACATCCTGATGCCGGAAGCAACGGTATTACCTATCAATCATCAGCATGATGACATCTGTGCCCGAGCATATCTTGAGAGAATAGAGGCGAGTGACGCGGTAACAGCATACGCCGCTGAACTCAGTTTGGCTGTCAATCGTGATACATTGTCTTTTCTCACGAATCTCAATCGTCGGCTATTTTCTGAATTCACCCATATACACCGCGAGTTCGGAGCACCGCAAAGTCCTGCATTTACCCTTGAGAGCCGTAGGGGTGCTTGTCGAGATCTGGCTACACTATTCGTTGATTGCTGTCGTTCTGAGGGGATAGCTGCTCGTTTCGCCAGCGGCTATCAGAAAGGCAATCTTCAGAGTACGCGGCGTCATCTGCATGCCTGGCCGGAGGTTTATTTGCCTGGTGCTGGCTGGCGAGGGTTCGACCCAACCCACGGCATAGCAATTACGGATACCCATGTGACTATTGCTGCGGCAGCGCACGCCCGCGACACCATGCCGGTAAGCGGTATTTTTCATGGCAAGGGTGCGGTAAGCACACTGGATTATGCGATCGATATCCAGGTGAATGGGGGTTGATACTAAGGAGTGTCTTTATGCACGTAACTTTTACCTGCCCGGCCTATACGGACATAACCATGTTCTGTCAGCCATGACAGGTATAGCGCACCTGCCTAATGAGTTCGTTGATCGTCTTGCTAAGCCGTTTTCACGTTTTTTGCATCTACAAGCTGCAGGCGGTGCTCTGCTGCTTCTCTTTACCGTCCTTGCTCTTATCTTATCCAATTCTCCATGGTCTCATACTTTCGAGCGTATTTGGGAAACACCTCTTGGCTTTCAGCTCGGCTCGCTTGATTATGTACGCTCGCTTCGGGAGTGGGTAAATGATGGTTTAATGACTCTTTTTTTCTTTCTGGTTGCTCTAGAGCTCAAACGCGAGCTGGTACTTGGAGAGTTGAAAAGTCCACGCATGGCCGTACTGTCCATTGCGGCGGCGATAGGTGGCATGCTTGTGCCAGCGGCGATATATGTGGTAATTCAGTGGGACCAGCCCGGCCAGCATGGGTGGGGTACTGTCATGGCTACAGATACGGCGTTTGTTATTGGGTGCCTTGCACTATTAGGAAAACGGCTACCTAAAAGCTTGCGAGTATTTATGCTGTCATTAGCGATTGTTGACGACATCGGTGCCATTCTTGTTGTCGCCATCGGTTACAGCAGCCATATAGTCTGGGAGGCACTGGTGCTGGCGACTCTTGGAATTTTGATAGTGCGTGGAATTGCATTGCTCGGCTTTCGTGGATTCCCACTCTATTTCCTGATCGGCAGCATAATTTGGTTCGCTATCGATGCTTCAGGTATTCATGCAACTATCACTGGTGTAATGCTGGGGTTGATGACGCCAGCCCGACGATGGGTCGATGATGAGCGGTTATATGCGATATTGGATCAGGTTGTTGCGCACCCAACAGGTAACCAGGGTAGTGGGGAGACACAGGATCGGAAAACGTTACAGGTTGCTGAGGTTGCAGTACGCGAATCATTATCACCCGTGGAACGCCTGGAGATAGGCCTACACCCATGGGTAAGTTTTATCATAATGCCGTTATTCGCATTTGCGAATGCTGGCTTGCCACTTTCATTAGGCGATCTTGGAGGCACAGTTACCCTGGCTGTTTTCTTCGGCTTTGTTTTTGGAAAACCTATAGGTATTTTGGTGTTCACATGGGTGGCGGTACGATTGGGAATCGCGTTGCGACCACCGGATCTTGAATGGGGTGTGATTGCGGGAGGTGCTCTGCTCGCCGGGATTGGATTTACGATGGCGTTATTTATTGCAAACCTGGCGTTCACGCCAGATCTAATTGATAGCGCCAAACTCGGAATATTTCTGGCGTCTGTTTTCTCCGCACTGGCTGGATTGGCGTTATTAAGATGGCTGTCTGTTCCTGTAGGTAATCCGCGATGATGATCTAAGAACGAGACGAGTGATATCCATTAGTAAAGACAATCCAGCAGGTTAATGAATGATTAAACCGATGATTGATTTAATAGCTGGTGCCAAATGAAGGGTCGGCAGCATATGCTGGAGTGCGAAGATTTGCGATTCTGCTACCTTGTGTTACTGGTCCACCCGGAAATAGCGTGTACAAATACTTTGTTCCACCCTGTTTACGAAATTCTTTATCGAGCGCCCTGGCAGTTATTCGCGCATGACGCGGCAGTCCATTAACAAGATAATTTTTCCTCAAAAATACGATTACATCCCAGCGTTCATCATTTAATTCCAGGTCTTCATATTCAGCTAACTGCGCTGACTTTCTACGATTCCAGCATTGATCAACAAATTCTGTGAAGCGTTCATTTGATGTATGACCAAACGATTCGCTATCTTGGGGATCGGAGGTGTATTGTTCCATGGTATTTTCCTTTACATATGGAGATATGTGGAGTGCTGTATGACTGCATGCATAAACTAATGCAGTAATTCATCATCTGCTCATTCTCATCGATAAGCAAATCATTTCTTTTAAATCTTATACGGATAACTATGGCTAACAAAATGATCGATGCTTTGAGGGAATACAGCATTTGCCGACATCGCGCAGAACTTACAAGAATGGTAGCGAGAACTACTAGAGCTTTTGTCAAATCATGTGCACCTTTCCGAGCAAAGGGCTATTTTTTTCTCTGGTTAGATATCAATTCTGTAGTTGATGTACTTAATGCTTGATAAATTCATTCAGCCTGGCACCAAAATACAACTCACAAAACAGCAATAATCCATCTAAAAATTTCATTGAGTTACGCGAATCTTCTGGCCAAGGTCACATTTTCTTTTTCCGCTCCAGCTAGTTGCGAAATTTCACCAGCCGCGTTACCTGAATGTCTGAAATGAACACCACTCCGGTGTGCTCATTATAAAAAGGTGCGAAGCCCTCCAGGATCGGGTTCAGCAATTCTTCCGGTACCGCGGCGATGATCATGATCAGCACATCGTCTTCATTGAACATTACATGCCCTTCATGAAAACCGTGGCTACCCTTGCCGGAAAGGTTATGCATGATCGTATAACCCTTGACGCCGGCACGATCGAGAAGGTCGGTTGCAAATTCCTGATGTTCGCCCCCGAGGATGATTTCGAGTTTTTTAATCGGGCTTAGATTGAGATTTTTCATAAGTTAGCCGTCGCCTCCTGAGATTCATACTGCAGGGAATAGACATGATCCTGCCATTGCCCCTTGTCGTAAAGTGACACACTGGATTGTTCCGGATCGATCACGATCAGTCGTATCCATTCATTGACCACCAGTTTTTTCGCCGCCGCTACGCTCTCGACCGCGCGTCTGGCCGATTGCAATGGCGCCTCGATTACCGTGATCAGTCGTAACGGCTGGTGATAGGGCTGCCCATTATCCAGCACCGTCTGGGCAGGCAGCCCGGTACGCAAATCGCTGAGATTACCGGTCATCACGCCGAAGCGGCCCGCGACATTGTGATACACCTTGCTGCCACTGCCGAAACGTTCGTTATCCACGGTGGAAAAATAGTGCTCCATGTTAATCCACTGGCCGACCACCAACGGGCCGGTGAGAATGTTTTCCAGCAGACGGAGTTTACGATCAACCCGGTAATCATAGGAGTGGAGAAAGGCGCGACCTTCCAGCGACAGCTGTTGCGTTAGCGGTCGCCGTCCGATAATGAAATAGGCATTTCCCGCCAGCCCCCATTCCGGCCGGACCTGCGACCAGTCCTGGGCAAATTTTCTGGCCAGTCGTTGTGCCGCCGCCGGGTTTTCATGCGGCCGGTTGATAATATGCCTGGGTTCAAGGGTTGCAATTCGTTCCCGTGCGCACAGCCGTGCCGCGGACAACAAGCCATTGCGCAGGCGGTCAATATACATGGCGTGCGTTGAAGGCATGCGTTCCACGTCATACAGCCTGATTTCATCCGTGGTTGTATTGTGCAGGGCAGGGAAGAACCAGGCATCATCCGGAATATCGATACCCTGCTGGCGCAGCCTGCGGCGTACTTCCGGCTTGTTGGCCATCTGCGCCAGCACGCGCGCATTGACGATGCCATGCTGCCCACCGCAGGCGCCGCAATCGAGCGCCGATTCATAGGGGTTGTTCTCGGAAGTACTGCCATGACCAACCAGCATAATGAAGCGGGAAAACTCCCTGGTCAGACCGATCGATTGCAATGCCTGGGACACGAAGGTGACCTGTTCATCGATGCTGAATCCGATACGTCCTAACTGTTCGCGCTGTAACTGAGCCTTGGCAGCATTAATGCGATAAATTGTTCGTAGCTTCTGAATAAAATCCTGCTGGCCCGTTGCAGATAATCCGATCTCTTTTGCCAGCACCGGAATATCAGGCTGGTGTCCCAACGCCGCTTCACGCAACTCACGCACCATGCTGTCGGTGATTCGCTCGGCAGGCAGTTCGAATTCAAGCTCAAGCGCCTTTTCAATGACGGCACGTTGCACCGCGCGAACAATGGAGTCCGCCTGTTCACTGCTGAGCTTGTCCATTATCAGGAAAGTCTGCGGCTTGTCCTGATGCAGCCGGTTTCGCCAGCGATTGTAGTGCTCGGGAAACAGGGTCTTGCCGACCATGTCGAATCCGAACAGCAGACCGACGGCTTCGACCGTGACAAAAGGCGTGAGGATGGACTCCTTCAACTCATGCAGTGCTTTTTCCAGCACCGTGAGCGCGGCCACATCCTGGTCGTCGCTGACCGCCATTTCAACCACCAGGTTTTTAGGCGTAAGCAGTACCGGGCAGAGATGCGATTCATTACCTTTGCCAAGCTCCATGAAGCTAAGCGGCACACCAAAGAAACCGGCAATGCCGAAGGTCTGATAATCGCCGATACTTTCCAGTCGACGACGTATCCGTTCGGAACGGGTATCGATACAGAACAGGGCCTGCACAAAGGGGCGTTTCTCGCGCGGCGCGGGTTGTTCAAGTGTCACACCGGCCAGCAGGCGTTTCATCGCCTGTGATTCCATCGCGCGCAGCCAGATATGGCCTTCTTCCTGCTCAAAGGCCTGCAATGACTGAATGAGTTGTCCAAGTGCCTCGTCAGGCAGCGCGCGCAATGCCGATAATGCACTGACGTTACCGGCCAGTTGCACCAGGTTTGCCGCCTGCTGCCGCGCCTCGTGCAAACGAACCTGCTGCGCATATTCGCCAAAGGCCTTGTTAATAGCTTTGGTGCGACCCGTTGCGAGTAATTTTTCCACTGAAAAAGCAAATTCCGGTAACACCTTGCGCCCGTGTAGCTGTAACTGGAAATAGGTTTCTTCCGGACTTGCATCGATCAGCGCCTGGATAGACGCAAAGTTCGCGCTCACCTTCTTCCAGCGGCCACGCTCTTCGACCAGCGCCAGCGCCAGAATCAGCCTGATTGCCAGCAGGTCAACCAGGTCGCCTGGGAACTGCTTGCGCCAGTGGTAATGGCTGGCTCCTGAACGCCACTTTATAAACCCGGTCCAGCCATGCAGCCGCGCCAGTTCACAGGTGAAATAACAGACCCAGTGTTGTTCCGGCACACCGAACTTATCCATCACGTAGGCAATGACGTCTTCCGGCGTATCACCCTGCTGAATAACCTGATCGATATCCAGGCCACGCAGAAACAGGCGGCCATTGCGCTGGGCCACCGCGCACCAGGCGGGGAAAAAGCCTTTTTCACGACCTGGCATGCTCCAGACCGATTGTCCCTCGTCGAAAAAATCCAGACTGCTTTTGATCACCAGCTGGTCGAGCTCATCGCCAATCTCCGTACCATACAGGGCATCGATCGCTTCATAGAGAGGACAGTTGTTGAGTAAATCATTACGCAGTTGCTCGACAATTATTGTCTTCAATGCCTCGGGCGTTTTCGGATCCAGTGGTTTACCCGCTAAAACAGCCTGAACATCAGCGGCGTTACTCAAGGTGGTATCCGCAACGACATTGTGTTCCTCGGATTTCAGCAGACTCATTAACCAGGCCTGCAAATCTATATCCGGGAGGAGGGGCTGTTGCGCAACAAAATCCGCGACTGCATGCTCCAGGAAATCCATGTCGACCAGGTTCCTGGATAAATAAGCCTGATGCTGTTTGCGCGACAGATACACTTGTGCGTGAAATAACGGCTGTGCCTTTCTGACCGCTTCGGTAAAGGTCAGGTGTTCCAGGCCATGCAAGGGGTTATGGTGAATAAACGAACGCATCGGCCAGAAGTTAGGAATCGCTTCGCCGGCAACGTAGACCATGGCGCGCAGTCGCAGCTTTTGTCCAAGCGATAAGCTCATTGAGCAATCTCCATGATCAACAAACTGCCAGTGGATAGCGTTATCAGCAGCAGGGCATAACCCCAGGCAACAGGCACACTGATATCGCGAATATCACGTGACAGCGTGACGCCAGCCGCGGAACCGATGACAAGTCCCTGCAGCAGCCGAATACCCGACCAGCTCCAGAACAACCAGATAATCAGCAGCAACAGGGCGGACGACAGCGACACGGAAAGCTCTGCAAAGACCAGTTGTGTCATCGAGAAAAACGCGGGAAATAACGGCGTTGCAATAACGGCCAGCACAGTCAGTATCAATGCACCGCTCAGTCGCGGCATGGATTGCGCCAGCCCACCGTACAAATCGGTGTAAACGGCGCCAAACTGTTTCTCAACATTTCGTCCCAGGATGGTTAACAGCACTAGCGGCAAACTGAAGCCCAGGGCATGTAAATGTAGCGTTGGGGTGGGTTTACCGGTGTGTATAACAAACAGCCAGAGTAACGCCCACAGTGACGTGGACAGATAGCCGCTCCACTGATTCAGCTCCCTGGCCGCGATTGCGCGATAGGCATAGAGCGCGGAGGTGAAAAGTGCCAACGCAGACAACCACTGAATATCGACAGGCGCTGTCAACAGCGATAATAACGCCAGGCCAAGCTGCGGCCATACCAGTAGCAGCAGGGTACGCACCAGGTATTGGCGGGTCCGTGCAAACAGCGTGTTAAACAGCATACTGAGCGGGAACAGGGGAAGGAATAACCCCGCCAGCGGATAGAGCAGGCTATCCATACTCACACCCACCTCAGCCAGGCATTCAGACGCGCCGCGCCCGACAACAACATCCGACTCAGGCGTGAATAGACATCCTGCAAATAAAGTTCACGCGAGATGAGAGCATAGAAAGTCATCCAGAGGTTGCTGGGCACCACTTCCTTGCGGCGCGACTGGTCCGCGTAATACGCAAGGAACCAGCCCAGGATAATAATGGCTGTAATCAGCACGATCATGATATCGAACCAGAAAATATCCACCGCCGCCGCACTGTAAATCTGGGCGCGGAACACTTCATCCGGGTAAAGGAACAGGTCGAAAGCATGGCTGATCAACGTATAGCCAAGCACCACAACAGCAAAGGAAAAGGTGCTCATGCCGATCAATCGCTTGATATTCTGCGAACGCATCCGGTAAGTCGCGAAAATCAATTGCGCACCGGTAATCCAGCCAAAGAACAGCAACACGACCGCGCCCTGTTTCTGGAAGTAATCCTGCGAAACGAGCCAGTGTGAAATTATCAGAATGGTTACCGGCACCACCAGTGTGATTGCCGCCATTAACAACCAGGGTTGCCGTTGTCGCGTCGGCTGGCGTTCGACAACGAAGGTATACAGATCGTTTTTCGGTACCCCGTCATCCCTTCGCGCGGCATGGATGACGCCTCCAGCGCCAAGGAACAGGGTGCCCTTGAACAGGCCATGGGCAATCAAATGATAAATCGCCAGCGAGAAGGCGCCCACGCCACACTCCATCACCATGAAGCCCATTTGTCCCATGGTGGAATAACCCAGAGATTTCTTGATGTCATTCTGGGTAAGCATAAGCACCGATCCGATCACGGCCGTGAACAGACCCACGACGAAGACCCAGTGCAAAATATCGCCGGCATGAACAAACACAGGCGCAAAACGGTTAATCAAAAATCCACCCGCATTGACGATACCCGCATGCATCAGCGCGGAAACAGGCGTTGGCCCTGCCATCGAATAGGGTAGCCAGGTATGCAGCAGAAACTGCGCGGAACGGGCAAAGGCGGCAAAAGCAATCAGGCCCGCCACAATATCCAGTACCGGTAACCCCATAAACAGTTGTTGTTCCGGCTGGCTCGAAATCTGCGCAAACAGATCCGGCAGGGAACCGGTGCCGTACACGTAAACCAGAAGACCCGCCGCCAGCACCAGTGGAATATCGCCAATCCGGTAAGTGATCAGTGTCCAGAAGGCATAGCGATGCGCCGAATGGCTGCGCATATCCTGGCCCAGCAGGAAATACAGCAGGATCCCGATCAGATGCCAGGCAATCAGCAGCGTTAGAAGATCACCCGCCGACACCATCAGCAGCAGGCACGCCGTCATTAAATCCAGCAACACAAAAAACCGGGCATAACCCGGTTCCTGTGCCATGTAGCGGCGCGAGTAGACATGCACGATCAGGCTGATCAGCGCAATAACCAGCATCATCAGCGTACTGAGAGGATCGAAAAGTAGCAGCCCCCAGGAACCGAACAGGTTGATCTGGGTCGTTGCCTGGCCGGAAAGTTTCAGCCACAGCAGTAATCCCGCCAGAACAGCGGTGAGAGTGGAAAATGTAATACTGATACGGGAGGCGTGATCACCCTGGCGTCGGGCTACAAGTTGAACCAGCAATGCTGATGCCAATGGAAATGCAACGACCAACGCGATCAGTTGTTCCATGATTTATTATTCACTCCCAGTAAACTACCAGACTCCAAATCTCCGAAAGCCAATCCGGTCGTTACGCTTTAAAACAGGCTTTCATGTAATCTTTATTAATCGTTCATTCAAGTATAGGCTCAAGAGCAATTGGGGCAAAATCAATAAAGCAAATGGCACCCATAATGAATCGTCAATGTTGCTAATAGCATTCCGCTGTAAAACAGACATTCCTTAAAGCGCGCATTATCGCTATAATGCCGGGCTTCAACGCCGCCCGGGTGGCGAAATTGGTAGACGCAAGGGACTTAAAATCCCTCGGTGGCAACACCGTGCCGGTTCGATTCCGGCCCCGGGCACCATATATTCAATGCCTTAAGGTCACTTCCTCCTTTCTGTTAACGTTAAGGCAGGCACACGCGAGTGTGCCCAAACTGTGCCTCACTTTACGAGTCGCAACAGAGATGTACTCTTCTCGGGGGAGGCTTGAGTTTCACCGTCCTTGGTTTTCCATGCGATAGCGGTCTACTGAAGCTTAGATGCAGCCCCTTACCACGCAGCGCCATTTCACGACAGTTCTAGGCAACACAAACCAGAAGTATGCCAGATACCAATGTGGCAGCATAGCCATCGAACAACGCTTCTACTGAAAGCTTAACCGGAATGCTTTAACGAGAACGAACCCATCAACACCATTACCAATGTCCGGGTCAGGACCAGGATGAATACCTTTAGAATTAATCGAGCGGTTTTACTATCATTGCAAACGCCGTAAGCTTGCACGGATGAACCTGAGTACACTCATCTGAGTCTCAGGAAAAATTGGAGCCGAACCAAGTTAATGACAAATAAAAATGAAGTACATATCTCAATACTTGAGGATATTCGGGGTGCGCTGGATATTATCCCCGCGGGAATTTTTCTTACTGATCTGCCTGGGAGAATTCTCTATGTCAACAAAGAATGGTGTCGGATCACCGGGCTTGGCGAAAACCAGGCAAAGGGGGTTAGTTGGACGAACGTTGTATATGAGGAAGATAAATCCTTTGCGCTTGAATTGTGGGAAACTCTTTTAGTCAACAATGAGCGCTTTGAGGCGGAATTAAGGTTCTCATGTCACAACTTAAAAACACGATGGGTGCTTTGTAAAGCGCAACCATATGTAGCACGCGATGGCAAGATAACTGGCTATCTTGGAAAAATAATTGATATTCAAAAACGCAAGAATGCTGAAACCAAACTTGAGGAATCAAGGGATTTTCTACAGGCTCTCTATGATGCATCGCCCGATATGATTTTTCTTCATGGGCCAGATGGAAAAGTGCTCGATGTAAATCAAAATACGCTGGATACATATGGCTATACCCTGGAGGAAATGACGACCCTACCTTTTGAAAACTTCTCTGGCGTTGGCTGCAGCATGGAGCAGGCTAGATCGTATCTAGAGAGCGCCGGAAAGGGCGAGAAAGTTGATTTTGAATGGATGGCAAGCAGAAAAGACGGCGTAGAATTCGCCGTCGAGGTGCGACTAAGAAGAATCGCTGACTCGGATAACAGCAGCAATATCGTCGCAGTAGTTCGTGATATACGCGAACAGAAATTGGCTCAACAGGCATTACGCAGTAGTGAAGATAGATTTCGCAATCTAGTAGAAGCCACCAGCGACTGGATCTGGGAAGCTGATCAGGATTTCAAGTACACCTATGTAAGCCCGCAGGTCAATAATATTTTAGGATATGATCCGAGCGATCTATATGAAATGACCCCCTTTGATCTAATGCGCGATGACGAAGCTTCTCGCATCAAGGCCATGTTTTCCAATAATCGGGGAGACCATCAGCCTTTTTCATGCCTCGAAAATATCAACCTACATAAAGATGGTTATGAAGTTGTATTGGAGACCAGCGGCATTCCTCTTTTTGACGATGAGGGCAACTTCCGAGGATACCGTGGAATCGATCGCGACATTACTGACAGAAAAATTATCGAAGATGCTCGTGCTGCTGAAATTCAGCGACTGGAAAACATCAGCAGAATATCGCTGATTTTTGAATCGACTCTGGATATGGATGAGATGCTGAAATCCGTCATTGAAGAAGTACGCCTGATCTTCAATTGTGATCGAACCTTCGTACTTTCGCCATTCATTCCTACTAACAGCCATGTAAATGTGGCCTATGAGTCAATTTCTCCTGACATAGAAAAATCAAAGGCTAACAATAGCAACATTGCCGCAACCTCTGGCGCCAGATCGGTATTACGGAACGTGGTAGATGTTAAACGACCTGTCATTCTAAACAAGGGTCTAATTGGAAAAATAGCTAATGAAGGATATGAAGTTCCTGCCGCGAAGGCAGAAATGTTAATGGCTATGTACCCCAAATCAGGCGATGCATGGATACTCGGCATTCAGCAATATACACATGAGCGCAAATGGACTGAGCCGGAATGCGCCCTTTTCCATGAAATATCAATCAGGACTGCTAGCGCCTTGAGCAACCTTATCTATTTGCGACAGTCGCAAGAGGCAAGTGAAAAACTCGCTGAAGCGCAGTCACAGCTAATGCAGACAGAGAAAATGGCCTCTATTGGCCAACTGGCTGCGGGTGTCGCACACGAAATTAATAATCCACTTGGTTATGTTTCCTCGAATATTTCAGTACTCAAAGAGCACTTGAATGATCTATTCATGTTATTGAATGCTTACGAAGACACCATTTCCAACGGGACAACCGGGATAAAAGATATCGGCCAACTCGATACCCTTAAGCAGAAAATTGATCTGACTTATCTCAGTCAAGACATCCCCAATATAATCAGCGAGTCAGAAGAGGGCTTGGCCCGAGTAAAAGATATTGTTCGAGACATGAAAGATTATTCTCGTGTTGATTCAGGAATTGTCTGGGAATATGTCGACTTATCGGACCTCATGGATAGGGCGCTTAAAATCGTCTGGAACGAGCTAAAGTACAAGGCTGAGATTAAGAAAAATTACCATAAAATTCCCGCAATCCAATGCATACCAACCCAGATCAGCCAGGTAATTGTGAATTTGCTGGTTAATGCTGCTCAATCCATAACGACCTTCGGTAAAATACATCTAAACCTTTTTCTACTCACTGAGGGATGGGTGTGCATTGAAATCCGGGATACTGGAGAAGGTATCCCACAAGACAGAATAAAAAAATTATTCGACCCCTTCTTTACAACCAAGCCGGTTGGGAAGGGAACGGGACTCGGTTTATCAGTTTCATACAAAATAATAAATGCCCATGATGGTCGAATTGAGGTTGAAAGCCACGTGGGATGTGGCACAAGCTTTAAAGTACACCTACCAGTAGCTCAATCGTAAAAATTTCTCTAGCTAAAACAATCGCTTGTACCCATTTATTTGCCCTACCCCCACTACGTACGTGTAGCGGAATGCATAAAAGTAGTGAAACAATGAATAAATACCGTTATATTTGTACATGTTTAATATTTCGATATTTTCGATATTATTTATATACATAAACATTGTAACCAAAATGAATTAAGTCCAACCAAAATCGTCAATGATTGACTTTTAAACTTGGATGTGCCTGAAAGAATTTGAAACATTTCCGTTATGGAGTTTTGACGTAAATGCTCTCAGCTTACCTTCTTACCATCGCGCTAATGGGCGAGGCGCTACTACTGATGGCGCTATATCTAATCCAGTTAAAAAGAAAAATAACAGCTGCCAGGGAAAGGGAAAATGGGGTAGGTGGACAATTAGAAATCTTGACATTAGAACCAGTTGGGCATGAAAACCATCTTAGATATATCGAATACGAAATCAAGAGAACTTATAGCCAATTATCCAAGATGCAGGATGCTGGCGAAAGCTTAGAAAACTGCAAATTCGTCGAATGGCGCGTCAAATTTCTAAGCGCGGAAAAGGAATGCATTAACGCATCAAGGCCTGGGAATAACCAGATACCCTTTTGGAAGAACTGGCTAAATTACATCCGCGACCAGTTTCCGGTTTCCGAAGAATGCTCATCAACTGCTACTCGCTATGAGATGGCTTTACAGGAAATAGAAATTCTAAACAAAAAAAATACAGCCTATGAAAAAAGAATTAAAAACATGGAACACTTCAAACATTTATTTCTCGACCTAAAAGAAAAATTCAATGATATGCAGGAAACCCACAATGGCATTATCCTCGAGGTCGAAAAACATCTACCGGAAGCTGACCGTAGCAGGGAACTTAAAAAGCTGCTAACACGCATAGGCCTTGAAAGAACGATTATTCAACATAAATTATCAACAATCAGAAAAGAGTGTAACAGTTTATTTAATACCATAGGCATTCATCCCGTTGAGAAAAATAGTACCGATGACCTTATAACACTTGATTTATCTAACGGGATCCACTCATCAATAGACATCATAGAAAACAATATTGACCAATTCAAAAATCTTGTATTTCAACAAAGGATGCGCATTGAGAAATTAAATGCAGAAGTTAAGTCTCTCAAGCACTCACCTACTGAATCCAAGAATATAAATAATATGACACTCAAGTTATCCATGAAGAATGAAGAACTTGGTCGCTTAGTTACCACGCTGCAAAAAGAAAACTCCTGCCTATCAGATCAGATCCAACTACACATGAAGTCAGAGCTGGAAAATAGTCAAAAGTTAAAGGAAAAACTCGCAGAATTCTCAAGAAAGCTCATCGACAAGGATATGGCATATGCAACACTTGAATCTGAATTTTTGATAATTGAAAAAAAATATCTTGAGCTGCATAAAACACACGAAGGATGCAAACAGGCAATTTAATATTGCAAATATATTCCTGAATAACAGAAAAAAGGGACTAATTAGTGAATAAAAATATCGAGAGGACCGCAAGCATACTTGTCGTCGACGACGAGAAAAACATTCTTTCATCTTTAGAAAGACTTCTGCGAAGACAGGGGTTCGAAATTATAAAGGCTTCGAATGCTCAGGATGGCCTGCATTTGCTAAGCAATACTCATATTGACCTGATTATTACTGATATGCGTATGCCCGGAATGGGAGGAGCTGAATTTCTTTCCCTTGCTGCCAAGTCACATCCAAACATTGTCAGGATTGTGTTAACTGGCTATGCCGACCTGGATTCAGCTATGGATGCCATTAACAGTGGCGATATATATCGCTATGTTAGTAAACCATGGAACGATTCAGACTTGATAAATGCAATACGTTCCGGCCTTGAAAAGAAATTCCTTAAAGATGAGCGAATTCGACTAACGAAACTGGTTGCAAAAAAAAACCAACAGCTCAAAGAATTAAATACTCAACTTGAAGCCAAAGTTAATAAAAGCACGCATGAATTAGAGGAGGCTAACAAAAAGCTCAACTCCCACAGTAAAATGATCGACGAAAGCTACTTAAATACAGTCAAGGTGTTTTCGGATGTCATCGATATGCGTAGTGAACATCTAAAAGGACACTCAAGGAGAGTGGCGGAATTATCTGTGGCCGTATCAAAGAAACTTGGTCTATCAGGCAGCGATTTCAAGGATATATTATACGCGGCTTTGCTGCACGATCTTGCAAAAATATCATTACCTGATTCAGTTATTAATAAAGCGGACAACAGAGTCACACCTGAGGAGCTAAAACTAATACAAAGGTTGCCGGTTGTAACCGAAGGATTGTTGATGCCGATGAAGGCTCTCCGCAATGCGGCAAAATTAATCAGGTCTCACCATGAGCATTGGGACGGAACAGGTTACCCAGACGGAAAGAAGGGTGAGTCAATACCCATCGGGGCTCGCATTATCAGTATCGCCGATGATTACTGTTCAATAGCAGATGCGGAGAAAGCGAGATTGTACATTTTACAAAATAGCGGAAAAATTTATGATCCGAGAATTGTAACCGTTTTTTTTGAATTGAACGAATTATCAGCACAAAATGCAATACCACCCCAAAAAGCCTCAGAAAAAAAAATCAAATCCTCTGACCTAAAGTCTGGAATGACCCTTTCCATGGATCTTATAACCCCCGATGGTACCAAGTTGCTTGATGCCGGGTTTGTACTTGACGATCACGTTATCGATAGCATTTTTTTGATAGAACAGAGCTTTGAAAAAAACATGGAAATATTTATACACGAATAGCCACTGTTGATTGCGGCCATAGATTTTCCGCAGCCGGGAATTTCGCTTTCCAGTCTAAGCCAAAAGACAGCCGTTTCCTGCCACGGGATGTGTTATATTTCTGCGTATTGTATGGTTCCACAACCCGAGCAGATACTAAACCATGGCTAAGAACAAAAGCGCTGGAAAAAAACCGCTACCCAAGAATCCCAAACCAAAAATGGCTGAAAAGGCCGACCGACACAAACTCTACGAACAATCCGTGCAGGATACGGAGTTTGAATACGAATTCGTGGATGAAACCTACAAGCGGATACGTGGCAAAACGGCATCGCTGCTGAGAGAGGATTTCTGCGGTACCGCGCAGATGTGCTGCCAGTGGGTGCAGGGAAGACCGACCAATCGCGCCATCGGTGTCGACCTCGATGAAGAAGTGCTGGGCTGGGGTAAAGACAATAACGTTGTTCGCCTGTCGGATGAAGAACGCACGCGCCTGACCCTGTTGCAGGACGATGTTCTGAAGGTCGAGACCGAATCTCCGGATATCGTGATCGCGATGAATTTTTCCTACCAACTGTTCATGACGCGCGAGCTGTTACGGCAATATTTCGCGCGCGTGCACGGCGCGCTGGCGGATGATGGTGTTTTCATCATCGACGTGTTTGGTGGCTACGAGGCCTACCAGGAGATGGAGGAAAAAACCAAGCACAAGAACTTCACCTACGTCTGGGATCAACACAGCTACGATCCGATCACTGGCCAGATGACCTGCTACATCCATTTCCATTTCAAGGATGGCTCCAAACTGAAGAAGGCGTTCGAGTATCACTGGCGTCTCTGGTCGCTGCCCGAGCTGCAGGAAATCATGGCCGAGGCCGGCTTCAAGAATGTCACCGTCTACTGGCAGGGCACGGATGAAGACGGCGAGGGCGACGGTAACTTCCTGCCAGCCGAGCGTGGCGACGCCGACCCCGGCTGGATCGCCTTCATCTCGGGTGAAAAATAGCTTTATTAACAATAAATTATCAATCAAACAATAAACTAATTACTGCATAAATATCCTTTCGCCAAGTGCGAGATATGACGTGATATTATCTCGCTCATTTCACGTTTCAATGACCTATACGCGACAGCCCCGAGGAGCTAGTTATGATTAAACCTGTCGGTTCAGACGAGCTAAACCCCTTATTCGTCTACAATTCAGACGAACACGCCCGTCTGAGTAAAGAAGCAGAAACCTTACCTTCCATCGTTATCAGTTCAGCTGCGGCAGGTAACGCTGTCATGATGGGCGGCGGTTATTTCAACCCGCTGACCGGCTACATGAATGTCGCCGATGCAATGGGCTGTGCCGAAGACATGAAGATGACCAATGGTCAGTTCTTCCCGGTACCGGTTCTGAACCTGGTAACAGATGCGTCTTCCATTCAGGGTGCCAAGCGTATTGCCTTGCGCGACCCGAACGTTGAAGGCAACCCGATCATCGCGATTCAGGATGTCGAAGCCATCGAAGAAATCACCGATGAGCAGATGGCCACCATGACCATGAAGGTCTACCGCACCGACGACAGTGAACACCCGGGCGTGGCAGCATTCAATTCCGTTGGCCGTTTCGCGATCTCCGGTCCGATCCAGGTGCTGAATTTCAGCTACTTCATCACTGATTTCCCGGACACCTTCCGCACCGCGGTTGAAATCCGCAACGAAATCCAGGAACGCGGCTGGAAGAAGGTCGTTGCCTTCCAGACTCGTAACCCGATGCACCTTGCGCACGAAGAACTGTGCCACATGGCCATGGACCGCCTGGGCTGCGATGGCCTGGTGATTCACATGCTGCTCGGCAAACTGAAGGCGGGCGATATCCCGGCCCCGGTTCGCGATGCTGCTATTCGCAAGATGGTTGAACTGTACTTCCCGCCGAACAGCGCCATGGTTACCGGTTACGGTTTCGACATGCTCTATGCCGGTCCGCGTGAAGCCGTACTGCACGCTTACTTCCGTCAGAACATGGGCGCCACTTACTTCATCGTCGGTCGTGACCACGCCGGGGTGGGTGACTACTATGGTGCCTTCGACGCGCAGACCATTTTCGATGAAGTACCGGCCGGTGCGCTCGACATCGAAATCTTCAAGGCGGATCACACTGCCTGGTCGAAGAAGCTGAACAAGGTCGTGATGATGCGCGAAGCGCCGGATCACGAAAAAGAAGACTTCGTTCTGCTGTCTGGCACCAAGGTTCGCGAAATGCTGGGTAACGGCATTGCGCCACCGAAGGAATTCTCGCGTCCTGAAGTGGCACAGATTCTGATCAATTACTATCAGAGCCTGAACTAGGTAAATCGGACGCAAGTCCAGAAAAACCGGGCTCTGCCCGGTTTTTTTTCGAAGTTGATTTCAGATTAGACTTGTTCTAGATTTCTGTGAGGCAGGCTTTTGATGACATCTGTAAACAGGTGCAAAGGAAGCGATCATGGAACAAGCCAAATCAGCCCGGTCCCGTTCTCTCCGAACGGCGATCACGTCCCCCGAACCGCCCACCGTACTTCACGAGCTGGTTAAAACCGCTGGTGTCACCATCAACGGCAACTGCCCCTGGGATATCCAGGTGAAAGATGCCGAGCTATACCATCGCGTGCTGACCCAGGGCTCGCTGGGATTCGGCGAAAGCTACATGGAAGGCCTCTGGGACAGTCACGAAATGGACGAAATGTTCTATCGCCTGATGCGCGCCGACATCGATGAGAAACTGGTCGGCTGGGCGAAACTGCGTCTGCTGGTGGAAGTCATTCGTCATCGACTGTTTAACCTGCAGTCCAGCGAACGCGCCTTCCAGGTCGGGGAAGAGCATTACGATACCGGCAACGATGTCTTCGAGGCGATGCTGGATCCGACCATGAGCTACTCCTGCGCCTATTGGGCAAATGCCCGGACGCTGGAAGAAGCGCAACTGGCCAAGCTCGACATGATCTGCCGCAAGCTACAGCTCAAGTCCAGCGACCACTTGCTGGAAATCGGATGCGGCTGGGGCGGCCTGGCCCGGTTCGCGGCCGAACATTACGGCGTACAGGTAACAGGCATCACCGTCTCGCGCGAACAGAAGAAACTCGCTGAAGAACGCTGCGCGGGCCTGCCGGTCGAGATTCTGCTACAGGATTACCGCAACCTGGATGGACAATACGACAAGGTAGTGTCCGTCGGTATGTTTGAACATGTCGGTCCCAAAAACTACGCCACCTACTTCGATACCGTATCCCGGCTGATGAAAGAGGATGGCCTGTTCCTACTGCATACCATCGGCATTCACAAAACAACGCCAACCGTCGATGCCTGGATCGACCGTTACATCTTCCCGAATGGCAAACTACCGTCCGCGGCAGAGTTATCCAGCGCGCTGGATGACCGCCTGTTGATAGAAGACTGGCACAACTTCGGTCAGGATTATGACCGCACCCTGATGGCCTGGTGGGACAGGTTCGATCGCGCCTGGCCGGAACTCAAGGATAAATACAATCAGCGTTTCTATCGCATGTGGAAATATTATCTGCTGAGCTGCGCCGGCTTCTTCCGTTCACGGCAAGGCCAGTTATGGCAACTGGTACTCAGCAAGCGCACTCGACAGAAACAGTATCATTCAGTCCGTTAAACTGACGCACGTCAAGCGTCGTTGAACCGGCTTTGACTATGCTATAAGGGAAACAGTGCATAGCAGAGGCGGAGGACGCAATGGCCAAACTGACATTCCTGGGTGCCGTCGACGGGGTAACCGGCTCGTCTTATCTGATCGAAACCCATAAGCAACGCCTGTTACTTGAATGCGGGCTGTTCCAGGGGAGCCGCGATGAAGAAGAGGGCAATGAATCGCCTTTCCCCTACGATGTGAACAGCCTGGATGCCGTGGTTATTTCGCACGCGCATCTCGATCACAGCGGTCGTCTGCCCAGACTGGTCAAGGAAGGCTATCGCGGCCCTATCTATATGACGCCGCCAACCTATGACCTGCTGCAGATCATGCTCAAGGACGCCGCTTTCCTCGCGCAACGGGACGCCGACTGGGAAAACAAACGTCGCCGTCGTTCCGGCAAGGACATTATCGAACCGCTCTACACAATTGAAGATGTCGAGGACACGCTTGCCCAGTGCCAGCAGATCGAATACCGCCAGCTGAGTGACATCCTGCAAGGCGTAAAACTCTGCTATCGCGATGCCGGCCACATTCTTGGTTCATCCATTGTCGAACTGTTTTTCGAGGAGGGCGGTGAAACCCGCAAGCTGGTGTTCTCCGGCGACCTGGGGAACAGTTGTGCCGCCTTGCTGCGTGATCCCGAAATTGTGAACGAAGCCGACGTGCTGTTGCTGGAATCCACTTATGGCGACCGCAACCATCGGCCAATGACTGAAACCCTGGCCGAGTTTGAGTCCATCATCACGGAGGCGGCCAGCCACAACGGCAATATTTTAATTCCATCCTTCGCCGTGGGCCGAACCCAGGAAGTCATCTTCCGCCTGGGCGAAATGTACCAAGCGGGAAAACTGGACCAGCTCGCCGTGTTTCTCGACAGCCCCATGGCGATTGCGGCCACCGAGGTTTACCACCGTTACCAGGATGTGTTTAACCGCGAGGACAGCGCCGCGTTCAAACAGGCGAACTCGAAAAGCCTGCACACTTTTCTACCCGTGCTGCAGTATTCGCGCACGACCGAAGATTCCATGGCGCTCAATAACATCCATTCAGGCGCCATCATCATCGCTGGAAGCGGCATGTGCACCGGCGGCCGCATCAAGCATCACCTGAAACATAACCTGTGGCGCAAGGAAAGCCATGTGATCATCGTCGGCTTCCAGGCGCGCGGGACGCCGGGCAGGGCGCTGGTAGACGGTGCTGAAAAACTTTACCTGGCGGGCGAGGAAATCGTTGTGCGCGCCAGCATTCATACCCTGGGAGGATTCTCCGCGCATGCCAGCCAGACGCAACTGCTGGACTGGGTGTCCCATTTCAAAAAGTCGCGGCCATCGATCTACCTGATCCATGGCGAGACCGGCGCCAAGGAAGTGCTCAAATCCGAACTTGAAAACAAGGGCTTTCCCGCCACCATCCCAGCGGCCGGCCAGACTATTAACCTGTAGGCCAAAATACTCGTTGCGGAGCGCCATGATTAGGCGCAAGATCGCGCCGTTTTATTTTCGCTCCATTCGAGTCGAGGTCTCCCATGACACACACCACCGTGCGTGCCCGTGCCCGCCAGGTAGGAAAGGAAATCCGTCTGCGCCAGATGCAACTGGTGGACGTTCTCGCGCGTGATCCGGTAACGCTGCGCTACCATGACACAGGCGTCTGCGTGCTGTTCCGTTTTGGCGTGGTGGTGTTTTTCGATGTCTCGCCCATCGATGAAGTCGGTTTCATCGATAAACTCGCGCCCTATATTGTCGAGCCCACGCAATCGGAACAGGTCGAATCCCTGACAATTCGAATCATGCCCGGTGTCGATGAACGCATCGAAGACGACGGCCTGTTGCTTTCGGGATGGGATACAGCGCACATGCAGCTGGTCGCCGAGGCATTGGCGCGGAGCGAACTGCTGGATAACTACGAAATCAATATCGCCAAGACCTTCGACCGGATTGAACCCCTGGCCAACCAGATGAAATCCCATGGCCGGATACCACGCCAGGCACGCTCGCTGCTCATCCATATTGGCGAGGTACTGGAAATACAGCACCGCATGGTGGGACGCGCCCAGGTCGGCGACAAACCGGACGTGATCTGGGAAAACCCCGGCCTGGAACGGCTATGGCTTCGACTGGAAAGTGATTACGATCTGGGCGACCGGCAGATTGCGCTGGACAGAAAACTGGAACTCGTCAACAGCACAGTGTCGACCCTGCTGGAAGCGCTTCAGGCCCAGCGTACATTGCGGGTCGAATGGTATATCACCATCCTGATCGTGATCGAAATCTTCCTCACGCTCTACGAAATGTTCATCCGAGGACATTAAGTAGAACAAAGACTTAAGAACCTTTCTTAAAGTTATCATTTACTTGTTAAACAGCGCTAGCTGGCCTGACCCTTGATTAGAACGAACGGTCGTTCTAATATTCCCGCATGCCGGAATCTGCTCACAATGCCCGCGACAAAGTAATGAACACAGCCTTGAGGTTGTTTACCGAAAAAGGCTACTTCAATACCTCCATGCGCGATATCACCCGCGAGTCATCCGTCAGCACCGGCTCGGTTTACCACTACTTCAAGGATAAACAGGGCGTGGCGCTGGCCCTGTACGAGAGCCTCATTGAACGCATGAGCAATGAGCTGGAACAGATCAGACAGGCTCATGAAACGGCCCATGACCAGTGCCGTGCAGTCGTGGAATTGTTATTCAGAATCACCGACCGTGAACCCGAAGCGATGACGTTCATGTTGTACATCAAGCATCGAGAGTTTCTGCCCAGTGAACGTCCGGTGTGTTCATCAACACCGTTTCGGATGATGCGCGCCATGGTGGAAGAGGGTATGGCGCGTGGCGAAATCGAACCACGGGATCTGATGGTGGCTTCCAACTGCCTTTTCGGCGGCGCCGTACGCACTATTACCACGCACCTGGACGGCATTCTCGAGAAACCCCTGCACGATTATCTGGACGACGTCTGGACCTGTTCCTGGCGTGCCGTAGCCGCCTCGGGTTAAACCACACCGGAGTAAGCTGAAATGATGAAGACAATGATGCAATTCCTGGCCCTGCTGATAATGCTGGCTATCACAATTCTCCCGGTCAATGCCGCTCAACCTGAAATCAACGATGCACGGGCGCTGGGCAATCTAAGCACGGGTAAGGGTGTTTTTCTGGTGGATATCGGCGATGCAAACAAGCTGAATTTCTATCTTGAAGTCATACAAGGCACGCACCGTGGCATGAAGGCACAGGGCGTCGAGCCTGACTTTGTACTGGTTTATATCGGACCGAGCGTGAAATATCTCACTTCGCAACCATCAACAGAAGTGGATAGATCGGCGGGCGGTGTGCTTCTGGATATCGAAGCCAACGTTGAAGCCCTTGCGGCACTCGGAGTCCGGCAGGAAGTGTGCGCTGTAGCCACGCAGGTGTTCGGTATCGATAACGAAACGGTATATGCCGGGATGAACCTGGTCGGCGATGGTTTCATTTCATTAATCGGTTACCAGGCGCAAGGCTATCACCTGGTTCCGGTATTCTAGAACTCTACGAGGTTACGAATCATGTTCATGATTGAATACAAAGATATGGGATGGTGGTACTGGTTAATCACGGCAATCCTGCTGACCTATGGCATCGCCGTGGATTCGCTGGGTTTCCTGCTGGCCATCGGGCTGACAATCTTTCAGCTAGCGCATTATCTGATTCGTGAGCGCGGCATCCGCGCATTTCCCGTACAGGTACGATTCTGGTACCTGATGTTGTTACTGATTTCATTGCCGGAACCGATGCAGTGGATCTACTGGATACCGACAATCGGCACCTGGGCGCAGATCATCTTCGGTTACTGCGCCATGGCACGACTGGTGTCGCTATTTCCCTGGAATCGTTCCGAACCCTTCAGCCTGGCGCTGGTAATGAAGACCTTCTTTTCCCGACCCGTGCGCGGCAATGTGCTGCAGGGATTCGCGATGACCGAGTAGGTAGGCCGCCATTAATTCCCGCCAACGCGATACAAAAATAATTTAACATAATATGTATTATGCGCATATTTGGATGTTATGCACTTGCCGATTTGAGCGGCTGTCCGTTCTTGTTCAGCCATTTCAACAGTTCGGCAACGGGCTTGGGACGCGAGATGTAAAAGCCCTGCGCCAGGTCGCATCCAAGTTCACGAATCTTGTCGAGGTTATCGAGCGTTTCAACACCCTCGGCGACCACGCTCATCCCCAGTTTGTGACCCAGCAGGATAACGGTCTCTACAATGGAAAAAGCTTCGCGATCGGTTGCCATATCCTGCACAAAAGAACGATCGATTTTGAGTTCCGAGAATGGCGCGCGGTACAGCTGGACCAACGAGGAATAACCGGTGCCGAAATCGTCAATCGATAGCTTGAAGCCCTTCATGCGCAGCCGTGTCAGGATGTCCAGCGATTTGATCAATTCCTGCATCAAGGCTGTTTCGGTGACTTCAAAAGTGATGTGCAGCGGTTCCAGTGACAGCTCCCGCACCATCTGTTCCATATTTTCAGGCAAAGACAGTTCTTTCAACGTTGCTGCGGACATATTGATCGCCACGCTTAATTCATATCCCAGCGAGCGCCAGTCACCCGATTCCTGCGCAACCTTGCGCATTACCTCCCAGGTCAGTTCGTCGATGAGATTATGGGCTTCCGCGATGGGAATGAACCGATCAGGACCGATAAGTCCGTAATCCGGGTGCTGCCACCGTACCAGCGCCTCGACGCCGACGGCCCTGTTTGTCTGGAGATTGATTTTGGGTTGGTAATGAACGGTGATCTGATCCCTATTCATGGCAATACGCAGATCATCGGCGGTTAGAACAAATTCATCGACAATGACCTCGTCTCGATTTTCCTCGCCAGGATGCAATTCAAGCATGGCGCAGAGTTCATGATGCCGGAACGGCTTGCTCAGGCTGCCGGCATAGTGCAGTTTTTGTTCAATCGCCAGCTTTTGCGCCGAATGCAATACACCGGAATCATGCCCGCTAATCAGGATTATCTGTGCCGAACATCCTTTATCCGACAGAAATCGCAGCACTTCAACGCCATCAATATCCGGCATGAACAGGTCAAGCATGATGACATCGATATCATCCCGAAAATCCTGCATGAAGCCCTGCGCATGTGTAAATACACGGGGTTCATAGCCAACGGATGAGGCAACATCGGCGACAAACTGGGCCAATACCGCTTCATCATCGATTATTACCAGCTTTGGTTGAGTCACGGCCGTTCCCCCGCATCAATCAACTCACGCAACTGTCGCGCCAGGCTCTCTTTTTTATAAGGCTTCTGGAGCATCTGTATAGTCGAGTCCGTTATTTTTTCCTTGAGTGTATCAGAGGTAAAACCGGATGTAAGAAGAATTTTCAGATCAGGAAATTCCCTTTTCGCCTGATCGGCCAGCTCGAAGCCATTCATGCCCCCCGGCATAACCACATCCGAGAACAAGATATCCACATGGCTGCCGGAACGCAGAATGTTCAATGCTTCGTTCGCCGAGCGCGCGCGCAAGCAACGATATCCCAGTGAAGTCAGATACTCGCCCGCAAGATTCAGCAGATCGCCCTCGTCGTCTACCGCAAGCACCATTTCACCACCTGATACATAGTCCACGGAAGACGACGGATCGACCGGGACATCGATAACAGCTGATTCAGCCGCCGGTAGATATAAATCGAATGTTGTACCCACGCCAATTTCGGAATCCACCCGAATCTGGCCGGCATAACGCTCGACAAAACCATACACCATCGCGAGACCGAGGCCGGTCCCTTTCCCAATTGCCTTGGTCGTGAAGAAAGGTTCAAAGGCATGCTCCTGAACCGCATCGCTCATACCTTCACCAGTGTCGGCAATGCTGATCTTCACAAAACCTCGAACGGCAGCGCCTGTTGAAGCCGATTTAGCAGCGCCGCCAACTTTGTCGACCCTTTCAGTGCTGATGGACAGCCGCCCTCCTTCGGGCATGGCATCGCGGGCATTGATAACCAGGTTAAGAATACAGTCCTGGAACTCACCGGGGTCCATCTGCACGAGAGGAAGATCATCCGTGAAGCGGTTGATAACCTCTATCGCCGGGGTCAAGGCACGCTCGATAATTTTATCCATGTCGCGCAATTCATGATTCACATCCACGGATCGCAGCTCCTGGCTGTGACGACGCGAAAAAACCAGCAACTGTCGCACGAGATCGACACAGCGCATGGTAGCCCGCGTTGCCGTGATGACCCATTCATGCGCCTTGGCGTCAGTCTTGAGATAGCGTTCAAGAAAATCCAGATAACCGATCACTATGCCGAGCTGGTTATTGAAATCGTGCGCGATACCGCCCGCCAGGTGCCCTACCGCTTCCATTTTCTGGGCGCGTCGCAGGGCGTCTTCAGTCTGCCTCCGCTCCGTGACATCCTGCTTGATGGCCACAAAGTGGGTGATATCTCCTTCCATCGATTTCAATGGTTTGATGATCTGCTCTTCCAGAAACAGGCTGCCGTCTTTTCTGCGATTCAGAATTTCACCTTGCCAGGTATGACCGCCAGAAATAGTCCGCCACAGATCATCGTAGAGAGTGTCATCCATCTGGCCTGATTTCAGCAGGCGTGAATTTTTTCCAATAACCTCCGCGGCGTTATAACCTGTCGTGGATTCAAATGCGGAGTTAACGTAAACGATATCCCCCCGGGTATCCGTAATCACCACGGAGTTAGGACTCTGCTCCACCACTTCCGAAAGCTGCCGAATTTTTTCTTCCGCGAGCTTGCGCTCGGTGATATCTCGCACATAGGCAAGGAACACTTGCCGCTTGTCCAGTGTCACAAGACGAACACTGACTTCAACAGAAAAGTGTCTTCCCTGCCGGTTAATATGCAGATCCTCGAAAATACAACTGCCATCGCTTGATTTGATCAACTCGATGGCATCCGGAATGTCTTTCAGGGCTGAGGGTGCAATAACATCCTGCAAATTCATCCGCAGCATTTCATGACGCTCGTATCCATACGCCTTGCTGGCAACGGGATTGACGTCGATTATTTGCAGCGTCTCTGCATCTATCAGAAAAATACTATCGCTCGCGCTTTCAAACAGATCCCGGTATTTACGCAGCAGGCTCGTCTGATCCGCCCGCGCCTGCTCCAGTTGCGTTGATTGGTCCTGCAGCGTATCGAGCATGGAATTGAAGTTTTCCGCCAGCTCGCCAATTTCATCCCGCGCGCTGACTTCCGCCCTGAGTTGTCCCTGACCATTACGAATGGCACGCGCCACCTGCGTGACCTGCTCGACCGGACCGGAGATCAGCTTTTGCAGAAACCCGGCCAGCAATGACGTCAACAGCACAGACGCAAGCATGGCAAAACCACTGAACACAAGTTGCCCATGGATACGGCTTTCCAGCGGCGACAGGTCGCTTACCAGGTACATGGTGCCCAGCAGGCGCTCATCCTGATAGATTTCATGAATGACGCTGACATACGCCTTGGTGTTCTGAAAGCCTTCATTGAGCTTGCTATAAATCGGACAATGGGTTTCGGAACCTTCCCGGTTGAAGGAACTGGCAATTTTGCCATCGCCAAAATACAGGCATCCCTTCACAAGGTGCGGCAACTCCTGGAGAACCGCGAGGTTTTCATAAGCCAGGCGGTCATCCCTGAAAGCCAGCGCCGCGCTGGAACGGTTACCGAGCAATTCCGCCAGGGTGGAAATCTGGTTTAACAATAGCGCTCGTTCCTGGCGAAGATCCCACAGGATGCGCGCGCCGCTCATCAGGGCCACGACAAACAGACTGATAACAATAATCAGTGTAATGAGCTTGATGCGCAGACTTTGATTCCGGAACCAGTTCATGGTGATTCGATTCCCGAGCTATCGCTATCAATACCAATCACGCGCTCGGCAACTTCCAGCAGTGTTGCGCGTGGCGTGAGGCCCGCCTTGAGGAGCGCTTTCCGATTCACTTCAAAACGAAGATGATCGTCTCTCTGCACAAACCCGATCATCCCGCCGTTCTGGATAAAATTCGGCTGGGTACTGACAGTCAATACGGGTGCAGACAGTAAATTTTTCGAAACACTGGGAAATTGATGCTCGGCACCGGCGCTGAAAAACAGTAATTGGCAGCCTAATATATTCGAGGTCGAATTAAGCCAAACAACGGTGAAATCGCGATCCTGGTATTGATAGTCGGACACCTTCTTAAGCTCTGTGTAAACCGGGCTTACGCCGAGCACACAAAAGGTGAAGGAAGAATCCGCTGACTTGAAGGCACTCTCGGGCCATTCAATAAACTGTGTGAAGTTGTACAGGTAGGCGGCTTGTAAACCAGATATTGAAGCAGAATCCTCAGCCACAACGACTGATGAACTCCAAATTCCTGCAAGGCAGCCGAAGACCTGTCTTAACATCATTCGGCGATATGAGCTTGTCAGTCCGCGTCGCATGCTGGTTCATCAACTCGTGGAATCAGCCCGATCATACTTCTGCCTCACCTCTTTCCCTCCCCCCCTGGGAAACGGGATTATGTTTATACGTGCAATTTTAAACGCTAGAAACTATAAATCAGATACATTCTACAATAGATAACAGGGTTAATTGTCAGAAGATTGTAATCTCTCAGCGTTGAAATAGTTGCAATTGCCAGTTGTTAAATGCCTTGAACTCAAGCGCATTGCCGCTGGGATCAAGCAAAAACAGAGTGGCCTGCTCACCCGGCTTGCCAGGAAAGCGAATCGTTGGCGGTATGACGAATTGAATATTAGATTCTTCTAATTTTCTTGCGAGCGCCTGCCAGTCAGGCTTGTCGAGCACCACGCCAAAATGCGGCACCGGTACGGATTCGCCGTCCACCGGATTGGAATGGGACCAGGCTCGATAATCCGCACCGGCATAGTGACAGACCAGTTGATGACCGTAGAGATTGAAGTCCACCCAGTCGGTATCGCTCCGCCCTTCTTCGCAACCGAGCAGCTCACCGTAAAATGCGCGCGCGGCCCGCAGGTCATGCACCGGGATAGCCAGATGAAATGGCGTTATCATAGGTACTCCTGTTAATGAATAATGAAAGAAACGCTATGTCCTTTGCCGATCATTTTACGCTAGCCGACGACATCATCTATCTCAATCATGCGGCGGTCGCTCCCTGGCCCAGGGTCACCATGGCGGCGGTGCACACCTTTGCCGAGCAGAATGCGCGTTTCGGTTCGCGCCATTATCCGGACTGGATCAGAACGGAACAGGCCCTGCGCGAACAGTTACGAACACTCATTAACGCACGTTCAAGCGACGAAATCGCGTTACTGAAAAGCACGTCGGAAGGCCTGTCCGTCGTGGCGCACGGGCTGGACTGGGAACCTGGTGACAATGTCATCATCACCAACCAGGAGTTCCCCTCCAACCGCATTGTCTGGGAATCGCTTATCCCCGGCGGGGTCGAGGTGCGTTATGCCGACATCAGCCGCGATGACCCGGAAGCTGCGATACTGGCATTGATCGATGCACGAACCAAACTGGTTTCGGTCAGCTCGGTGCAATATGGCAACGGCTTGCGCCTTAACCTGGAAACAATTGGACGTGCCTGTGAACAGCGGGAGGTCCTGTTCTGCATCGATGCCATCCAGAGTCTCGGTGCCCTGCCTTTCGATGTACGGGCCGTGCGTGCCGATTTTGTCGTGGCCGATGGTCACAAGTGGCTACTGGGTCCGGAAGGCCTGGCACTGTTTTATTGCCGCAAGGAAATCATGCCCCGCGTTCGTCTGCATCAATTCGGTTGGCACATGGTGGATGCTATGGGCGATTACGACCGCAAGGATTGGTCACCCGCTTCTACAGCGCGACGCTTTGAATGCGGCAGCCCCAACATGCTGGGAATACATGCGCTGCATGCCAGTCTCGAACTGATCCTGTCCATTGGCATGGATACGATTGCGCAGTCGCTACAGGCCAACACCCAGCTGATACTCGACACGCTGCAGCAGTCCGGGCGCTTCACCCTGCTCTCGCCACAGGCACCCGAGCGGCGCGCCGGGATTGTTACCTTTAAACCGCAGCAAGGCGACGTGGCCGACCTGTTCGAGCGTCTGCAGAACGCCGGGGTGCAATGCGCGCTACGGGCGGGCGGCATCCGTTTCTCGCCGCATTTCTACATGCCCCGGCGGGACATCGAACGCGTCCTGTCATATATTGTCTAAAATATATTGCCAGTATTTTCAATATATTATGAAGGAATGCCTTTAAATTACTGATTAATCGCCGATATACAGAGCAGGCAGAGGGATAAGTCCCGAATCGTAGAGGAGGTTGTGCATGCCATCAGCATTTACAACCTGGTTGGCAGACAAGATCAGCGCGTGGCTCAGGGTGGAAGTTCCCGCCGACAGGACGCCTTTGTGCGATTTTGACCGCCTGCGCTACGAGATCCGCCCCGCCGACGTGATTCTGGTCGAAGGCCGCACACGCGTCAGCGAAGTCATCAAGAATATCACCCAAAGCCCCTGGACCCATTCTGCACTCTATATTGGCCGACTGGCGGATATTGACGATCGTGCAGTACGGGATCATGTCGCCTATCTGTATGACGGTAATGATAACGATCAGTTGATCGTAGAAGCACTGCTCGGTGAAGGCACCATCGTCCGTTCACTGGAAAAATACAAACAGGACCACCTGCGTATTTGTCGGCCATCGCATCTGTCGCGCCAGGATGCCCAGGCCGTTATTCATTACGCTATCCAGCATCTCGGCTGCGATTATGACATCCGTCAGCTACTGGACCTGGCACGTTTATTATTCCCCTACGGCGTGCTGCCAAGGCGCTGGCGTTCCAGCCTGTTCGAGCACAATGCGGGCATTCCGACTCGCACAGTCTGCTCATCCATGCTTGCGTCGGCCTTCAACTCGGTTCACTTCCCGGTGTTACCCGTAGTGCAACGCCATGAAGACGGCCGGCTAAAACTCTACAAACGAAATTCCAAGCTCTATACACCACGGGATTTCGACTACTCACCCTATTTCGACATCATCAAGTACCCCTTTATCGGGATCGAAGACCGCGCACTCTATCGCAGTCTTCCCTGGGATGAGCAAGGTCAGGTCTGCAACGACCACAATGACTGCTTCATCCCCAAACCATCCGAACTTCTCGAAGATGAAATCGCATTACCCGGTATCGTCGATGCAAGCAGTCTGGTGGGCATGAAAAAGCAGGCGCCCAAAACCTGAGCTATCGTTACTTCATCAGGGAGTGACAGGAGAACACCATGAACATGCTCTTCGAATTCGTTCTCGTCGCGGGTGTATTCGGTTTACTGGCCGCGAAAAAAGCCAACGGCTGGACCTGGTTCGGCGCGGTTGGCCTTTACCTGTTGAGCTGGACATTTCTCCGCGAAGGTCAGTTCTTCTTAGTCACGTTGGCCTGGTTACTGTTCATCCCCATCAGCGCCCTGCTATTAATGGATCGCTGGCGCCAGGAATATCTCACCAAGCCCATTTACAAACTGTTTAAAGCCGTGCTGCCGCCCATGTCCGATACCGAACGCGAGGCGCTGGAATCCGGCAGTGTCTGGTGGGACGGACAATTATTCAGCGGCCGACCCGACTGGAAACAACTGCTGGCAACCCCCGCGCCTGAACGCAGCAAGGACGAACAGGCCTTTCTCGACGGCCCGGTGAATACCCTGTGCGGCATGCTGGATGACTGGGCCATCACCCACGAACACAAGGATCTGCCGCAACCTGTCTGGCAATTCATCAAGGACAATGGTTTCTTCGGCATGATCATTCCGAAAACCTATGGCGGACTGGAGTTCTCCGCGCAGGCGCATTCGGATGTCGTCATGAAGATCGCCTCGCGCAGTGTATCCGCTGCGGTCACCGTGATGGTGCCGAACTCGCTGGGACCGGCAGAATTGCTATTGCAATACGGGACCGATAAACAGAAAGACCATTACCTGCCCCGCCTTGCCAAAGGACTTGAGATACCCTGCTTTGCATTGACCGGTCCCGAGGCCGGTTCCGACGCGGCTTCCATGCCTGACAAGGGCGTGGTGTGCAAAGGTCGCTTCGAAGGAAAAGAAGTTATCGGTATCCGATTGAACTGGGAGAAACGTTACATCACGCTCGGGCCGGTGGCGACCGTGCTGGGACTCGCCTTCAAACTGTACGACCCGGATAAACTGCTGGGCGACGACGAAGACATCGGCATCACACTGGCATTGATTCCCACCAGCACACCCGGCATTGAGATCGGGAATCGGCATTACCCGCTGAACATGGTGTTTATGAACGGCCCTAATCGCGGCAAGGATGTGTTTATCCCGCTGGACTGGATCATCGGCGGTCCCGATATGGTCGGCAAGGGCTGGATGATGCTGATGGAATGCCTGTCGGTCGGGCGCTCCATTTCACTACCCGCCATGGCCACCGGCGCGGGCAAACTTGCCAGTCGTGCCACCGGCGCCTATGCGGCGGTACGCAAGCAATTCAAAATGCCGATCGGCAAATTCGAGGGCGTCAGTGAAGCGCTGGCGCGTATCGCCGGCAACACCTATCTCATGGATGCGGCGCGTGAACTGACCTGTACCGCGCTGAGACTGGGCGAAAAACCGTCGGTCATCTCGGCCATCATCAAGTATCACCTCACCGAACGCATGCGCTCCGTCGTGAACGATGCCATGGATATTCAGGGCGGTTCCGGTATCTGCCTTGGCCCGCGCAATCTCATGGGCCGCGTTTACCAGGCAATCCCGATCAGCATCACGGTCGAAGGCGCGAATATTCTCACCCGCAGCCTGATCATCTTCGGCCAGGGGGCGTTACGTTGCCACCCGTATATTCTCAGGGAAATGCAGGCCGCGCAGGATAGCAATTATGTTCGTGGCCTGACCGCATTCGACGAGGCATTCTTTGCCCACATTCGCCACAGCCTGTCGAATGCCGTGCGCGCCTTTTTCCATGGCGTTACCCGTTCGCATTTCATTCGCACGCCGGTTCAGGGCGTCGCCGCGCGTCACTACCAGCAACTCACACGCATGAGTATCGCATTCGCCATCCTGTCCGACTTTGCCATGTTAACGCTTGGCGGCAGCCTGAAACGCCGCGAGCGCTTATCCGCAAGACTTGGCGACACGCTCAGTTATCTGTATCTTGGCAGTGCGGCAGTTAAACGATTCTACGATCAAGGTTCTGTAAAGGAAGACGAACCCCTGTTGCACTGGGCCGTCACCGAATCCTTGTTCAGAGCACAAAAAGGACTAATAGAATTGCTCGACAATTTCCCCATCCGCTGGCTGGCCAAAGTCATTCGCTTCTGGGTATTTCCCTACGGTGCTACCTACGCCCAGCCGTCCGATCGTCTCGCCGATCGAGTAGCTGCCCTGATTCTCAAGCCGGGTCATGCGCGCGAGCGGCTGACCCACGGCCTGTTCATTCCAACCACCCGGGAAGATGCACTGGGTCGACTTGAGTATGCACTCAACAAGACTCTGGAAGCCGAACTGATACTGGCCACTATTCGCCATGCCATGCGTGACAAGCGGCTGGCCAAGGGCGATCCGGAAAAACAGATTGTGGCCGCGGTGGATGCCGATGTGATTACTCCGGCAGAAGCGGAAATTGTGCGCGATGCCATCATTGCACGCCGTGAAGTCATCCAGGTGGATGATTTCACACCGCAGGCTCTGCAGGCAGGAGGACAAGCATGGACCGACCAGACCCAGTCCGCCTAGAACAGAACGGCCTGAGCGGCAACAGCGTTTATGTGGTGGATGGCGCTCGCAGTCCCTTTTTAAAGGCGCGCGGCAAACCCGGACCTTTTGTTGCCGCCGATATCGCAACCCAGACCGCCCGCAGCCTGGTACTGAGACAACCTTTCTCGCCCGACCAGTTCGATGAAGTGATCGCGGGCTGCGTCATGCCCGGCCCGGATGAAGCCAATATTGCGCGTGTCATAGCCTTGCGCCTGGGCTGCGGTGAAGCCGTGCCCGCCTTTACCGTGCAACGCAACTGCGCCTCCGGCATGCAGGCGCTGGATAACGCGGCGCGCAATATCGCCTCGGGCAGAGCGAATCTCGTTCTCGCCGGCGGTATTGAAGCAATGAGTCATGCGCCGGTACTGTTGGGTAGCGCGATGGTCGCCTGGCTCGGGGCCTGGTCCGCCGCCAAAACCCTGGGCGCAAGGGTGAAAACGCTCGGCCAGTTACGACCCGCGCATTTCGCGCCCATCATTGGTCTGTTACGTGGACTGACCGATCCGGTTGTCGGTTTAAACATGGGGCAGACAGCGGAAGTACTGGCGCACCGTTTCGGTATCTCGCGTGAAGACATGGATGCCTTCGCCATGGAAAGCCATCAACGACTGGCAAAGGCGCAGGATGAGAACCTGCTGACCGAGATCGTGCCGCTCTATGACACACGCGGCAACGTCTACTTGCATGATGATGGCCTGCGCCGCGATAGCAGCATGGAATCGCTCGCCAAACTGAAACCCATTTTTGATCGCCCGTTCGGCAAGGTAACCGCTGGCAACAGTTCACAGGTGACCGATGGCGCGGCCTGGTTGATTCTGGCTTCCGAAGCGGCCGTGAAGGAATACCGGTTACCGGTGCTGGGCAGGATTGTCGATAGCCAGTGGGCCGGGCTGGATCCCGCCCAGATGGGCCTTGGCCCGGTGCATGCCATGGCGCCCATCATGCAACGCCATGGACTTGATACCCACGATATCGATTTCTGGGAAATCAACGAGGCATTTGCCACGCAGGTTATGGCCTGCATGCAGGCCTGGCAGGACGATACCTACTGCACGCAGGAACTTGGTCTGGATAAAGCCTTTAGTCCGATAGACCATGCACGCCTTAACATCGACGGTGGCGGTGTAAGCCTCGGTCATCCGGTGGGCGCCAGTGGTGCACGCATTGTTCTACATCTATTGCACGTACTCCGCCATAACCAGGCAAAACGCGGCCTGGCCAGTCTCTGTATCGGCGGTGGCCAGGGTGGCGCCATGCTGGTGGAAGCCGAAGGAGTTTCGTCATGAGCGAATACCGGCACTGGCGTTACGAGCAGGACGAGGATGACCTGGTGTGGCTGACCTATGACCTCGCGGATGCCACTACCAACGTGCTTAATGCAGAAGGTTTAAGTGAATTTGTCGGCATACTCGATGACATCAGGGCACTCGCTCCGCGAGCCGTCATTATTCAATCCGGCAAGCACAACGGTTTTATTGCCGGCGCGGATATCAAAAGTTTTACCCCGATGGAATCCCGTACTCAGGGCTTTGAACTGATCAAGCGCGGTCAGAGTGCATTCGATCACCTGGAAGGCATGCCCTTTACCACTGTGTGTTTGATCAAAGGATTCTGCCTGGGCGGCGGTATGGAGCTGGCACTGGCGTGCGATTACCGCATTGCCTGCGATGACGATAAAACCCGCCTGGGTCTGCCGGAAGTGAAACTCGGCATTCATCCCGGTTTTGGTGGCTCGGCTCGCCTGGTGCAATTGATCGGCGGTTTGCCCGCCATGGATGCCATGCTCACCGGCCGCGCCTATCGCGCCCGTGCCGCCTACAAGATGGGCATGGTGGATTATGCCGTGCCCGAGCGCCAGTTGATTCCCGCCGCGCGCGCCACCGCCCTGAATCCTCCCAGGCGCAAGCCCATCAAGTGGTGGAACAAGCTCAGCAACCATTCACTGGTCCGCCCGCTGCTGGCCAGGATTCTACGCAGCAAGGTCGCCGCGAAGGCGCATCCGGATCATTACCCGGCGCCCTATGCGCTGATCGATCTCTGGGTAAAACATGGCGATAACAAACATGCCATGCTGGACGCCGAGGCCGAATCCGTTGCCGACCTGATAGTTGGTGACACCGCGCAGAACCTGGTTCGCGTTTTCTTTCTGCAGGAACGCATGAAAAGCCTGGGCAAGGATTCCACCTTCAAGGCAAAACATGTGCACGTGATCGGCGCGGGCGTCATGGGCGGCGATATCGCGGCCTGGTGCGCCTCGCGTGGCCTGACCGTTACCTTGCAGGATAAATCGCCGGAACGCATCGCTCCCGCCATCGGTCGTGCTTATAAAATGTTTCAAAAACGCATCAAGGATCGCCGCCAGATAACCGCGGCCATGGATCGCCTGATACCCGATGTTGGCGGCCGGTTCGTTGAACGCGCGGATGTGGTTATCGAGGCAATTTTTGAAGACGCCAACGTCAAGCGTGCACTTTATCGTGAGATCGAACCGCGTCTTAAACCGACGGCAATCCTGGCCACCAACACCTCCAGCATTCCCTTGCAGGAACTGTCCGAAAGCCTGGTAAAACCGGAACGTCTGGTCGGACTGCATTTCTTCAATCCGGTTGCCATGATGCAGCTGGTCGAGATCGTGCACAGTCCGGAAACCGATGACCAGGTGGTCGCCGATGCCATGGCCTTTACCCGCCAGATCGATCGACTGCCACTGCCCGTGGCCAGCAAACCCGGCTTTCTCGTCAATCGTGTGCTGATGCCATACCTACTGGAAGCTGTTGAACTGGTCGACGAAGGCGTGCCCGCCACGGCCATCGACAAGGCAGCAAAAACGTTCGGCATGCCGATGGGGCCGATAGAACTGGCCGATACCGTGGGGCTCGATATCTGTCTGCATGTCGCCGACATTCTCGGTGCACAGCTCGGCATGGCCGTCCCCGCCCGGCTGAAGCAGATGGTTGATGCCGGCAAGCTGGGTCGCAAGAGCGGAGAAGGATTTTATCGCTATCCCAAAGGGAAACCCGTCAAACCCAAGACAGGTGGCGATCATGCCGTTCCGGATGATCTGATCGATCGTATGATCATGCGTTATATCAACGAGGCGGTTGCCTGCCTGCGCGATGAAGTTATCACTGATCCGGACTTGCTCGATGCGGGTATGATCTTCGGCACTGGTTTCGCGCCCTTCCGTGGCGGCCCGATGCACTATGTGTCGGATGAAGGAATCGATGACATGCTGGTGCGCTTGCATGACCTGACATCCCGACATGGTGAACGCTTTACCCCGGACGCAGGCTGGAATTCACTGAAATCAACCATGGTGGAGCATGACGCAGCCTAGGCAACACAAACGCGACATTATCCCATTTGAAAGCGCTGAAACGCTGTGCGGCCTGTTTCGCGAGCGGGTAAAACGGTCAGCGGATGCCATCGCCTATCGCCAGTTCAACGCAAACACGTCCGAATGGGAGGACACTACCTGGATCGGCATGCAGCAGGCTGTTATCCGCTGGCAGCAGGCCATGCGGAACGAGCAGCTGCGTCCCGGTGACCGCGTGGCCGTGATGCTGAAAAACTCGCGTGAATGGATCATGTTCGATCAGGCCGCCGCGGGACTGGGCATAGTCACCGTGCCACTCTATACCGAGGATCGCGCCGAAAATGTCGCGTACATCCTGGCCAATGCCGGAGTTAAACTGCTACTGATTGGCACCCGCGAACAATGGCAGGAACTGCAACCGGTCAAAAGCCAGCTCGGTTTTCTGCAGCGAATTGTCTCGGTTGACAGCTTTGAACATAACGAGCCCCGTTTACAGTCACTGAACGAGTGGCTGCCGGAATCAGCCGAAGGCGAATTACAGGTTAATGTGCATAACCCGCATTCACTGGCATCCATCGTCTACACATCAGGCACTACCGGCCGTCCCAAGGGCGTCATGCTCAGTCATCGCAATATGCTGAGCAATGCCTTTGCCTCGCAGAACCGCGTCAATGTTTACACCGATGATGTTTTTCTGTCCTTCCTGCCCTTGTCGCACACCCTGGAACGTACGATTGGTTACTACCTGACGTTAATGTGTGGCGCCACCGTTGCCTTTAACCGCTCCATACCCGAGCTGGCGGATGACCTGTTGGCTATTCGTCCCACGGTATTGATTTCGGTGCCACGCATATTTGAGCGCGTGCACAACAAGATTCATGACGGACTTGCCCAGAAGTCACCCATTGCACGCAAACTCTTCAAGGCCGCGGTCGATGTCGGCTGGCACCGGTTCGAATACCAGCAGGGCCGCGCTGGCTGGCGGGCTAAATTACTACTCTGGCCGCTGTTACGCGCGCTGGTGGCAGGCAAGGTCATGGCCAAGCTGGGCGGCCGTATGCGCTTTGCCGTGGTGGGTGGCGCCCCCCTGCCCCCGGCTGTTGCCCATTTGTTTATCGGGCTGGGACTTCCCCTGGTGCAAGGCTATGGCCTGACCGAAACCAGTCCGGTCATCGGTGCCAATTCTGTCATGCAGAATATCCCGGAAAGCATCGGCTATCCGCTCGAGGATATTGAAGTGCGGATCGGAGAAAATGATGAACTGCTGGTACGCGGCCCGAACATCATGCTGGGCTACTGGGACAATCCGGAGGCCACGGCCGCCATCATCGACTCCGAAGGCTGGTTACATACCGGCGACAAGGCCCGCATCGATGACAAAGGTCATATCTACATTACCGGGCGGATCAAGGAAATCATCGTCATGGCCAATGGCGAAAAAGTACCGCCCGCCGATATGGAAATGGCTATTGCCTTCGACAGCCTGTTCGATCAGGTGATGGTGCTGGGTGACAATCGCAGTTTTCTTTCCGCTATCGCCGTGCTAAACCCGGATCAATGGACGATCGTGGCCAAACGACTCGGCGTTGACCCGGAGGATCACAGTGTTCTGGGCATGCCGGAAGTGGAAGAATATATACTGGGCCGCATCGCTGAACGCATCAAGCAATTTCCTGGTTATGCACAGGTTCGCCGCGTATCCTGCACGCTACACCCCTGGAACATAGAGACCGGCCTGATTACACCCACGCTGAAGCTCAAACGCAACAAGATTGAAGACTATTACTCCGCCCAGATCGAAGCCATGTACGAAGGCCATTAACATGTCCCAACCCGATCAGCTTCCCGACGAACAACCGGCCATTCGCGTGGTGGCACGCCCCTCTGACACGAATGCAGGCGGCGATATTTTTGGCGGATGGATTATGTCGCAGATCGATATTGCCGGCAGCATTGCCGCCTATCGCGAAGCCAGGGGACGCGTGGTGACGATTGCCGTGGATTCCATGCAGTTTCACAAGCCGGTTTTCGTAGGCGATCTTGTCAGTTGCTACAGCCGGATAGAAAAAGTCGGCAACACCTCGATCCGAGTGCATGTCGATGTTTATGTCGAACGCGACCGGAAAGGATTGCAAACGATCAAGGTGACCGAGGCCAATGTCACCTATGTCGCTATCGACGAGAAGCGTCGACCACGGCCGGTTCACCAGGATTAAATCAGTTCACTACGCGGCAGGCGTACCAGGGTGACTACCCGTTTCAGAACCCCGGCAATTTCCAGCTCCGAAAAACAGAGCGTATTCCCGGAAGACGCAGCCTCGTCGTCCAGCTTGATACCCATATCGTTCAGCCTGAAACAGGCCAGATGCATATGGATGAAATCTTCCGGGTTGGAGAATATAGTCCGCACTTCTTCCAGGTAAGACTCAAACAACTCGTGATGGCCTGGCAACAATTCCAGCTTATGCTCGGCTTCAGACAGGTGAGCCTCAAGCTGCGATATTTGCTCGAGATTATCATGATAGGCCTGGACCAGCAGTTTACTGAGTCCATTACCCCTGGCCTGGCGGGCACGTAATCGTGACTGGAGTATCCGGCGTTCGTCTTCCAGTTCCTTGCGCTCTATTTTCAACCGCGAAAGATGATTCAGCGCATAGGTAATCAACCCGTCGAAAATACATTGCTTGATTGCAGCCCGAACCTGTTCTTCGGATTCGGCCGCCGACAGTATCTTGTGGTCATGGAAATTAACAGCGGTTTGCAGCACATCCCGGCGAATATGATCACCAGCCCCCGCTACTTCCATGCCCATAATCTGTTTTTCCTCGCGTTGAACGCACATCATGGCATAAGCCGTATCGGCTTCAATGTGATGCGTGCTTTCAAAGAAACTTTTGAGCTCGGGACTCGTACTGAAAACCCGGGTTATTTCGTCCGGCGTCGAGAAATAAGCCGCGACCTCGGGATTGTGGACGTAATTATTGCGCTGCATGTCGAGTGGACCGGGGATCTGTTCAACGGTCTGATCGATAAAGGCAAGCGCTCCCGCGACATCCTTGCGTAACTTGTTCTTGTATCCAGGCACCAGCCGCAACCTGGGCTCTGTTCCATCGATGACTCGCTCGATCGCCTGCTCGGTCGCATCGACCAGATCATGCCGGGATCCGTTCTTGAAACTGAGTAAATCGAGTAACCAACGCATCAATTCACCTGAAGATCAGTTTGTGGCGTTTGCTGATTATTCACGACGTGTTCAATAAAGGACAGATAATCGTTCCAGTTGGATACCGGCCCATAATGCGAGAACAACACCAGTCCATGCTTGTCCAGAATGTAAGTACTGGGGAATACCCGGGCTATTTCCCGGTCCTTTATCGGCGCGCCATCCGTTAACATCAACTGCCCCGTGCTATCCTCATCGACACCGGAATCAGCCAGCGGCAGATCGGTAAAACCATTATCGTTCGCCCATTGTTGCGAAATGATGAATGGCTCACGCACCTGGAGAAGCACCATCTCCACCCGGTCGCCAAATTTCTCACCCACGGCAACATGAAACCGCTGCAATTCAGGGAACTCGCGCAAACAGGGCGGACACCAGGAACCCCAGAAATGCAGGAACACCAGCTTGCCCCGCATTTTTGAGACAGACATCTCTTCGTCACCTGATTGCCAGCGAATATCGTAAAAACGCTGCCCTACCAGGCGGCCTGTTGCAGCCTGTTGAGCTTGTATGTTGTCTGCGTAGGGCGACCACAGGGTCGGCCAGGCTTCGGCGTCAAACACGATATTATTGTTGAGCGCGTACAGCACACAGCGTTGCTGCGTATGCGATTGACAGTTTTCCAGTGCGGTTTGCTCTGCCTCGGCAGCACTCAAGGCACCTGCCTGCCAGGCCCAGGCGCCGCCCGGTGCAATGGCAAACGCCTTGTGCTCATCCGCCTGCTGGTAATAAGGCCAGTTATCGAGCGCCTTCTTGCCAACATGTGGAATGTTCGCTTCACCCGCGATAACGATACTGTTGATGAATAGCATCAGCAGCAACAAAACAAGAGCCCGGTACGAAACCGGGCTCGGTACATCGGTGTTAATCAATGCCATAACCTGATTAATCTTCCACTTCTTCCCAGCCATTGATCATAGCCTTGATATGCGAAGTTGCAGTATGCCCTGCTGTTGCCAGATAGACATGAGCAATAAAGAAGATCAGCATCATGAAGGCCGCAATCACATGGAAGTAGGCCACCCACTCCAGGCTCAGCCAACCGAAGCCCCATTTTTCCCAGTCGTTATAGAAAAGATAGGCCCAGCCGGTAAACCAGATGAGAGGATTGATAATCACCAGCACAAACAGATAGGCCAGGCGTTGCAGCGGGTTGTGCTTGCGCAGCGTGGTCTGACGGAATGGATGTGGCGCATGGGTGAAGATACCGGTCAGGTAATACTTCATCATGGCATCCACTTTTTCCATGGTCGGAATGTACTGCTTCCATTCACCGGTTGTGAAGGTCCAGAAGATGGCGAAGACCCATAAGCCCACCAGCGTCCAGGCGGCGGTGGTGTGAATTGCCACCGCATCCTCGAAACCGAACAGCGTATAGGAGCCATGAACCTCGAAGCCGGTCAGCATCAGCGTGATAATGAGCAGCGCCTGGGACCAGTGCCAGAAACGTTCGAAACGTTTGAAGATATAAATGCGTTCAGTCGCCATTGTTTTATCCTCTCTTGTGCATGAGGTAGCGGATACCACCGTGAACCAGTACACCAACCAGCGTCAGCAAGGCCAGCGTCCAGCCAATCTTGTCAACCAGCGGAGTATTGTCCCGGCCCGGCATGTAGATATCGGTGATCGCGGCCAGTCGGCCATTCACGGCGTGACACTGGGCACAGGTGAGTGCGTCTTCCTTGGGGGCAACCATGTGGGTGATCGGCCAGCTCATCTCGGTTTCGACAAACTTCATCTCACCGCTGTACTCCATACCCATGGCGTTCATACCCCATGTCAGCGCCTTGTCCCAGTCATAGTGGGTCCAGAAAGCCGAATCATCGTCACCGGCTGTATGGAACACCGCGAGGGTTTCATTACCGATGTCGTATGGCTGCTTGCCGCGGAACACCTTCACCGGCCAGATGAGTGAGTTCGGATCATCCGCGCTCCCCTGGAAGTCGTTGATCTTGACCTTGTCACCATCAACCTTGTCGCCGAACAGTGTGAAATGCACTTCACCGTTGAACCAGGTGTATTCAGGGATAACCCAGCGTTCATAGGTGAAATCGCCTTTCTTACTGTCATAAAGATCGCGTCCATCGCTGCCCTTGATCTGCAGGCGGTGACCATCTTCATCCAGCTTGCCGGCAGTTGACCAGTCCCAGGTCATCTTGGTGGCCAGTGAGCCACGCGCGAAGGCCGGGATATGGCAGGTCTGGCAGGCTACCTTGTCAGTGTGCGAATTCAGCTTGGCGCTGGACTCGGCGGCCAGTGGATGCGGGGAGTTACCGTGACAGGCCACACAGGTCGTCGGGTTCCGGTCGCCCTGCGCACCGCGAATCAACTTGCCTTCGGTATCGGAAGCCGTTGGTGTATAGCGACTGCCAGACACTTCATGAGAGTCGCTCAGATGGCATTTACCGCAGCTGAAGTCCAAGCCCTTGGCATCCATATGCACATCGAGATAGCGCAGCGGCTCGTCCAGCGAACTGTCCAGATCGCCGTGCTTGACGGCATTACCCCCACCACCATAGAAGTGACAGGAGCCACAGGTCTTGCGGCTGGTCTTACCGACATTCTGGGCAACATTCTTCAGATCGACGCCATCACGGAACTTGCCGGAATGGGGTGGCCATTCCATCTTTTCATAGTTCGGATGACCGGACAGGCCCGGGATCTTTTTGTAGGTGCCGGTTGTATCGTGGCAAACCAGGCAGTCCACATTGGTTTCGGAGGTGAAATCGAAACTGTCATCGCTCCAGCCATAACCAACGTGGCAGGCACTACAGAACGTCTGGTTAGACTGCACAGAGGTACAGAAATTATTGATGACATTCTTCTTGCCCAGCTGTTGCTTGGTCTTGGGATTCACAAACTCCCAGGTCCAGTGCTTGGTGTTGTGCACCTGCTTGGCTGCTTCGGTGTGACAGGACAGACAGGCTTCCGTCACTTCCGTACCGTCATTGAAATGCTGATCAAGTTCATCGAACTTGGCATGGTCCGCAGTCGAGCCATTAATCTTTTTGACCTCTTCGATCACCTCTGGACTGACTGCGGGCGCAGCCGTCGCGGCTGCGCCTTCATTGCCTGCTGCCGGTGCAGCAGTCGTTGCAGAAACCAGTTGAGGGATCAGCCAGCCGAAGATAAATACTGCGTTGCGTATTTTCTTCATTCGGGTATTCATTGTCTTTTCTCCTGAAGAAAGTGAGCCATTAGCAACCGCCGGTTTCCTGGCCACCGCCACCACCACCGCCGGGTGCTGTCTTGATCAGGGGCGGTGCCGGAGTGGAAGGATCAAATGCAAGGAATTCTTTCTGATCCGCTGCAACCTGATCCATGATGTCGGCCACGCCAAACAGCTTGCCCATCAGGCCCGCGTTCATGGTGCCAATGTAAGTCTTGCCATCGTCCTGCTTGAATACCGTGATGGTGCAGGGCATCAGGATGGAGAAGATCCGGCTGTCGGCTCTTTTCAGCAGTGGGCCTGAGTAGTCGGTGCTGCAAGCCTCGACCAGCAGAACCGGCATTACATTACCGCCATTGGCAGCCACCGCCTTGGACGGATCGCGCAAGCCGGAGAGTTTCCAGCCCTTGCCTTCCAGCCGCTGGATATTCGCCTGAATTCTGGCGGCCGTTTCCTCCACACCGAATGGACTCGGCGTAATGTTAAACATCATTTCCTTGGCAAAACCCAGCGCCATCACAGCAACCAGCGCGAGTCCCGCAATAACGCCCAGAATGAATTTCATTTTGAAGCCCTCCGTTTATAAGTAAACACTAATGTTCTTAATTGTCAGTATGTGTCGCGAGCGGAATTATGCAATGGGTAATGCGATCAATCACTTCTGTTTGATGATCTGTATCAAGTCTTTAATGACTAATTTGTCAGAGATTTTTTAAAACGCGGAAACAAGCTTGGGACATAAAAAAACCCGCCCCGAGTTACGGGGCGGGTCGGCTGAATATCAGGTAAATATCAGGCGGCGTGGACGCAATGATCCGCCATGTCGACGTAGTACATGACTTCCTCGATAACACTGCGGGTTACCAGGTCACGCTCGGTAAACAGCACCGCCACGCCTTCATCCGTGACTCGTACCACGCGGCCGGATGCCTGGCGCGAGAACATGTAACGGCCCGTCCAGATGTTGAATTTAAGTTTGATCCGATCATCCATGGCCGGTGAATTACCACCCGTGACTTCGAGAAACATGCTGCGCACGCTCAGGTCACGCACCAGGCCGACACAGTCACCCAGGGAACTGTGCACATCGAGATCGACGGAAATATGCTTTCGAGACTGTTTACGACGTTCCATAAGGTTCACCCCAAAGTTTTTAATCTTTAAATCAGCACAGCACGAAATAGCCGACTGCGGTTGTTTCCAACCGCAGACCTATCCCTGATGGCACCAATCCTTATGGAATTTCCTTATGACGCTGGTCTTCGCATCCATGACCAGAAATACGGAATGAGAACCGTATCTCAACTGTTAGCGGAACGGGATCACAAAACTTTAAATTACCGCGGGGCGACGAACCTGCTGGAACAGCTGGTAGAAGTTTTCGCTGCTGTATTCGGCGACGGCCTCCAGCGAGTCACCGCGTATTTCGGCTATTTTTTCAGCGACATAGCGAACATATGCGGGCTGGTTAGGCTTACCGCGCCGGGGCACGGGCGCAAGGTAGGGTGAATCGGTCTCGATCAGCAGCCGGTCCTGCGGCACCTTTCTGGCCACCTCGCGCAGTTCGTCGGCGTTCTTGAAGGTCACGATCCCGGAAAATGAGATATAGAACCCGAGATCCAGCGCCTGCTTCGCCATCTCCCAGCTCTCGGTGAAGCAATGCATCACGCCGCGACACCGGTCCGCGCCCTCTTCGCTCATGATCGCGATGGTATCTTTGCGCGCGTCGCGGGTATGGACGATGATGGGTTTATTGACTGCATTGGCGGCCCGGATGTGCTCGCGGAAGCGCTGCTGCTGCACCGGAATCGCCTCATCCTTGCCGTAGTAATAATCCAGACCGGTCTCGCCAATGGCAACGATACGATCATTACTGCTGGCCAGCTCAATCAGGCGATCGGCTGTCGGGTCTTCACCCTCCTGCTCGGAGGGGTGTACACCCACGGAGATGGAGACATTCTCATAGTCCTCCACCAGGTCGCGCATGGATGGCCAGGCTTCCAGATTGATGGAGACACAGAGTAAGTGTTCCACCGATTCCTCGGCAGCGGCCTCGAGATAAGCGAGTAGCGTATGTTCGGCGTCGGTCTTTAACCGGTCGAGATGGCAATGGGAGTCGATGAGTTTCATGGCGGGCATTCTACGCGAATCCCGCGCAGAAATTTACGTCACAAAGTCAGGGTGAACACTGAGGGTGTTCTACAACTAGAGGGTATGCGTGGGGCGTTCTGCCTGCAGGGCACCGGCGAGATAGGTTTCGATCTTGTTACGCGCGCTGCCGTTGTCCTGATCGCTGAACTGCACACCGATACCGGTCGCGCGGCTGCCCTGCGCGCCCTTGGGAGTAATCCAGATGATCTTGCCGGCCACTGGCAGTTTCTCGGTTTCTTCCATCAGCGTCAGCAGCATGAATACCTCGTCACCGAGGTTGTAATTCTTGTTGGTCGGAATAAACAGGCCACCGTTTTTCACAAATGGCATGTAGGCCGCGTATAACGCACCCTTGTCCTTGATGGATAGCGAGAGGATACCCTGGCGTCCTGGTTTCATTCCGTATTACTCCTGATAGTTACCGTTGCGCCTGTGCGCGTGACCAATTGATCAGCAATCCTTCAATTACCAGCTGCCGATTGACCGAAGTCCTGCTTAAACGAATCGCTTCCCAGACCTGGTCAAGAAACTGGTAAAGCTGTGTTGTCGAACAGGGGCGCGCCAGCGTCTCAAGCGGCTCCGCGAGATCCCGGTTGCGGATCCTGGCACCTGGCACACTCACCAGCCGAATCATATCCATCAGCCAGCTACCGAGCCAGTGCAGCGGGGCCACGGCCTCATCGCCGGCCCAGTCTGCCGCCACCCGGAGCGGGTCCGTTTTACCGGCCCGAATGGACAATAAGGCGTCCAACCACGCGGCGCGGGCCTCCATGACCCCTGAATCCGCCAGGGCGGCCGCTTTCAGCGGCGCGCCATCGGCGAGATCCAGCAAGAGATCCGTCTCCTGCGCCGTTCCCTGTGTGTCCAGCCAGGCCAGCGCCACATCCCTGGGCGGGGCCTGAAAGCGCAGCAGCTGACAGCGGCTGCGGATCGTGGCTGGCAGCCGCGCGGGCTGCTCGGTGACAAGCACCATCAAGGTGTTATCGGTCGGTTCTTCCAGAGTCTTGAGCAGGCTGTTGGCCGCCGCGGTGTTCATGGCGTCGGCTGGTTGAATGACGGCAACCTTGAAACCCCCGGCATGGCTGGTTTGTCCCAGTCTGGCCGTCAGCTCACGGACCTGGTCGACCAGAATACCCTGCTTGCCCTCTTCCGGTGCAACCGAAACCAGATCCGGGTGTGTCCCGGCGAGACGCAGCTTGCAGCGCGGACAACTGCCACAGGGGTAACCCCCCGCGACGGGTGTATCACAGAGCAGCCCTGCTGCGAGCCGTTCCGCGAAGGCGCGTTTTCCCAGACCGGCTGGGCCGGCCAGCAACAGGCCGTGCGGCAGACGATTCTGTTCAATCCGGGATTGAATCAGGGACCAGTGGGATTCTAGCCAGGGGTAAATAAAATCCATGTTAAGAGGCAATCTGTTCCAGTCGTTCGGCGAGCCAGATTTTGATGATTGATTGGCGTGTAACCCCCAGACGGTTCGCTTCACGGTCCAGCGATTCGATCATCCAGTCTGGAAAATCCACGTTCACCCTGCGTTGTTTTTGTTGCGGACGCTTGGCTTTGCTCATATCCAGAGCATCGGTTACGTCTTTACCATTATCAAAATCGGCATCGAATTTTTTAGCTTTCATAAAGCCTCACCTCTTCAATCCGGGAACGTCTGACCGAAATGAGCCGAATCTTGTCACCGCGATATGTAACCACCGCAGACCAGTGTTTGTCCTTGATACGGCCGACAATTAAATATCGTTCTTCATCCGTCGTTCTGGCGGCTATCTCCAATAGATAAGGATCATTCCAAAGAAGCTGTGCATGTTCGAAATCAATACCATGCTTCTCCAGATTCCTTTGACTCTTCCCTGGGTCAAATTCAAAATTGATCATGGTATAGAAATTATACCTATATTATATTTTAGTCAAGCTAGCATGCCATCCAGCACAGCCTTAATCTGCGCCTGAACCTGTTCCAGCGGCACACTGGCATCGACGACGGCATAACGTTCCGGTGACTGCGCGGCACGTTCCAGATAGCTTTGGCGGACACGCTCGAAGAATGCCATTTCCTCCTGCTCAAACCGGTCCAGTTCACCCCGGTTACTGGCACGCGCCATACCAATTTCAACAGGCACATCGAGAACGATGGTCATATCGGGCCTAAGGTCGCCCTGCACCATCTGCTCCAACTCGGCGATACGCTGCTTGGATAAACCACGCCCGCCGCCCTGATAGGCATAGGTCGCATCCGTAAATCGATCGCACAACACCCATTCACCCTGCTGCAGCGCTGGCCTGATCACCTGCTCGATATGCTCGGCGCGGGCGGCGAACACCAACAGCAACTCGCAATCATGGGCCATCCCCTTGTTGTCCGGGTCCAGCAACAGGCCACGGATTTTTTCCGCCAACGGTGTTCCGCCCGGCTCACGCGTTGAACAAAGATTGATGTTATTGGAAACGAGATACTGCTGAATAAATTCGATATTGGTGGTCTTGCCTACGCCTTCGCCACCCTCGATGGTCAGAAATTTACCGGCCACGTCGCCCCCGTTGTTGTTTGCGCTGTCTATTGTACTGGTTCGCGCCAGACGCAGAAACCTCGCGCGTCTGATATTCGCCGGGCGCAATACCCTCCAGCGTCCAGTCTGCAATACGGTAACGAATAAGACGCAAGGTGGGGAATCCGATGTACGCCGTCATACGCCTGACCTGCCGGTTTCGTCCTTCCGTGATGATCAGCTTCAACCAGCTGGTTGGAATATCCTTGCGATACCGAATGGGGGGCGTTCTCTGCCAAATATCCGGTTCCACCATGAGCTCGACCTTTGCCGGGCGCGTCATGCCGTCCTTGAGTTCAACGCCCTTGCGCAGGGGGACAAGATCCTTATCCGTAGGCACGCCTTCTACCTGCACCCAGTACTCTTTTTCCTTGGTAAACTTTGGATGTGCGATTTCATGCTGTAATCGGCCATCATCCGTCAATAACAGCAATCCTTCGCTATCGTAATCCAGGCGCCCAGCCGGGTAGATATCAGGTATCTGAATATAGTCCGCCAGGGTGGCTTTATCCGTCCCTTCCTTACTGAACTGGGACAGCACCTGGAACGGTTTGTTGAAAAGCATCAGCATGCTGGGTAGTTTACCGGCATGACGAAAGGTAAAACAGTGCTCGAGCTTGCTCCTCGCCGCGGGAACCCCCGCAATTCCGAGGGCGCGTTTATTTCGCTTAACAATGGACAGGTACTGTTTGCCTATTCCAAATTCACCGGCGGCAGCGCCGATGATGCCCGGGCGGTCATAGCCGCCCGCGTTTCGAGAGATCAGGGCATCGGCTGGTCAAAATCCGACCGCATTCTTGTTGAACCAGGCAAAGTCCAGAACGTGATGAGCGTTTCCCTGTTGCGTTTATTCGATGGGCGCATTGCCCTGTTCTATTCGATCAAGAAAGGCTTTCACGATTGCCGCCTGCACATGATTACCAGTAGTGACGAGGGTGACAGCTGGTCCAGGCCCAAACGGGTCATTGATGCGCCGGGCTACTTTGTCGTGAACAACGATCGTGTCGTACAGCTTTCATCGGGCCGCTTGATTGTTCCCGCCGCTTATCATCGCCGTAAAAATGAAAGCAAGACGGACTGGCGCACTTTCGATTTTCGCGGCATCGCCATGTATTTCCTTTCGGATGACCAGGGTAAAACCTGGCGTGAAGCAAAAGACTGGCTGACATTAGCTGCGCGAAGCCAATCCGGGTTGCAGGAACCTGGCATTATCGAATTAGGGGATGGTCGATTATTCGGCTGGGCGCGTACCGACCTGGGCTGTCAGTACGGAATGTTTTCCGAGGACGGTGGTGAAACCTGGACCCAGCCCTTCCCGACGGAATTTCAGTCACCCTGCTCCGCGCTGTCTATCAAACGCAATCCTGCAAGCGGCGACCTGTACGCTGTCTGGAACGATCATTCAGGCCGGTTTCCCCTGCCTGCAAAGAAGAACCTCAAGTATACCTGGGGACGCTCACCGCTGGTACTCGCCACGAGTTCGAACGACGGACGCACCTGGAAGCAACATTCAAGAATCGAAGCAGACAGGCAAAAGGGGTTTTGTTACACCGCAATACACTTTACAGGGGATAACAAACTGCTACTGGCCTATTGCGCCGGCGGCAAACCAACACATCCGCTGGACACCTTGCGTATCAGACGCTTATCGCTGTAAGCTCGGCACATATTCTGTAACGCAGTCACCCCCATGAACGAACAGTCCCTGCTCGATTTGCTGCAACCTCTCCTGGGCTATTTTGACCAATATCCTTTTATCAAGTCATTACTGGTTCTGCTCATCACCTTCACCTTTGCCAATGTCACGGCCTTCATACTGACCCGTGTATTCCTGATTTTGGCGCATTTAACCCGCAGTAGCCTTGATGACCAGCTCATCTATATTATGCGGCGCCCGTTATTCTGGAGTGTCATCATTGTCGGATCGCTGGTGGCGATTCTGTTACTGGCGCCCAGTGAACGCGCCATGGCGATTTTCAAATCAGTCGCGCTCACAATGTTGATCGTGGTCTGGTCCCAGTTTTTCATCAAAGTGGCGATGGTTCTGTTCAGCGCGCTTAGCGCGCGCTCCTCAGTAAACTCCTTGGTTCGTCCGCAAACGCTACCCCTGTTTAACAACCTCGCCATGATCCTGGTGATCGGTGGCGCGATCTATTTCATCTTCCAGGCATGGAATATCGACATGACGGCCTGGCTGGCCTCGGCCGGTATCGTGGGTATCGCGGTAGGCTTTGCCGCAAAGGATACATTGGCCAACCTGTTCTCGGGTGTTTTTATCCTTGCCGATGCACCTTATAAAGTCGGCGATTATGTCGTTCTGGAAAGCGGCGAACGCGGCAAGGTGACCCATATCGGGATTCGCAGCACCCGCCTGCTGACGCGAGACGATGTCGAAATCACCATTCCTAATGCCATCATGGGCAATACTCGCATCGTCAACGAATCCGGAGGACCGCATCTTAAGTTTCGTATTCGGATAAAAGTCGGCGTTGCTTATGGTTCGGATATCGACAAGGTGCGCGAGATACTGCAAACCATTGCCGAAAAGGAATCAAGCGTCTGCCAAACTCCGGAACCTCGTGTTCGATTCCGTCAGTTTGGCGGCTCATCGCTCGACTTTGAATTGCTGTGCTGGGTGGACGAACCCGAACTACGCGGTCGCGTGGTAGATGCATTGAATACGACCATTTACAAACGCTTTGCCGAGGAAGGGATCGAGATTCCCTATTCCAAACACGATGTATTTATCAAGGAAATGCCGAGAGCCCCGGAATAGGCCTTTCGTTAGTCGCCCGCCTGGCTGGTCAACCCGAACTCGTTTTGCCGACTATACTCACAACAGAGCAGTCACAATGAGGGGGATGATGCCATGTACGCGATGCCACAAACTCCACGTTTTGATGAATACGGCCTGCTGCTGGACCCCATGGACTGGAGTCATGAACTCGCCAGCCAGCTTGCACAGGAAGAAGGGATTAACGAACTGACACCGGAACACTGGCGTTTTATCAACACCTTGCGTGCTTATTATTATGAATTCCAGGTGCCGCCACCGGCTTCCAAAATCTGCCACGACATGGCAATGACTTCCTGGTGCGGACATGATCTGTTCCATAGCTGTCTTGCGGCATGGCGCATCGCCGGATTACCCGACCCCGGCGAGGAAGCGAAGAGCTACATGTCAGCGGAGTGAGTTAGCGCTTTAACTGATACTTCCGCACCGCCCGGTTATGCTCCTGCAGGGTCGCGGAGAAATAATGACTGCCATCGCCCTTGGCCACGAAATACAGTGACCTCCCATCCGCCGGATTGAGCGCCGCCTCGATAGCGGCCTTACCGGCCATGGCAATCGGCGTTGGCGGCAGACCATGGCGTGTATAAGTGTTATAGGGCGTATCCTTGCGCAAATCCCTGAAACGAATATCTCCCTGGTATTCATCGCCCATGCCGTAAATCACCGTCGGATCTGTCTGCAGACGCATGCCCTTTTGCAAGCGGCGCACGAACACGCCCGCAATCTCGGGACGTTCTGCGGGTACTCCTGTTTCCTTCTCAACGATAGACGCCAGGATGAGTGCCTCGTAGGGCGTTTTTATTGGCAGGTTTTCGGTACGTTGCTCCCAGGTCTGGCTTAATACAGTCTGCAATGATTGATGCGCGCGCTTCAGAAATTCCACGTCGCTGGTACCACGCGGAAAGTGATAGGTATCAGGTAAAAACTGCCCTTCGGGATGCAAGCCCTCGGCACCGATTGCAGCCATAAGCTCGGCATCGCTCTTATCCTGCAGGCTGTGCGTTATTACCCCGTCCTGCGCCAGGGCCTCGCGCAGCTGGCTAAAACTCCAGCCTTCGATGATGGTGAAGGCATATTGCTTCACCTTGCCACTGGCGAACAAGGCCAGTATCGATTGCGGCGTATGCTCGGGTAAAAGCTCGTACTCGCCGACTTTCAGACGGGAAGCAAGACCCGTCTGTCTTCCCAGCAGGCGTAGATAAAGCGGAGCTCCGACAATCTTCTGCTCGGCCAGACGCCGGGCTATCACACGCAGTGAATCACCCGACTTTATCTCAAAAGCAACCGGCTCATTGATCGCCAGCGGCATGGTCGTAAAACGCTGATAATCGGTATACAACCAGCCAGCCGCCAGCATACCGGCAAGCAACAGGACCGCTATCAGCGCAAATAGTTTTTTATACATGGGGCGCGCAAGCCTCTTGTATCCGCTGCGTGATGGCACCGATGCCCAGTACATGCTGCTCAATTCGGGTAACAGGCCAAACCCCAATCAGGCTGTTGGTTAGGAAAACCTCGTCGGCATGAAACAGGTCTTTCTCCTGCAACGTGGCCACGCGTGCGCAAATACCCGCATCTTCAGCCACCGTCATCACCTGTTCACGCATAACGCCCGCAACGCCGCAGAAGGTCAGGTCCGGTGTCAGAATATCTCCGTCAGCAACGATAAATAAATTGCTCATCACGCCCTCTACGACTCTGTCTTCGGTGTCGAGCAATATTCCTTCCGCAATTTCGGGCTGCGTCCATTCCTGCCTGGCCAACACCTGCTCCAGCCGGTTGAGATGCTTGACGCCAGCCAGCGCAGGCTGCCGCGCAAGTCGTAAATTACAGATACGCACATGAACGCCGCGCGTCCAGCTCTCGGCTGGGTAATCAGGATAAGCATGCAAGTTCAGAATGCGCGTCACCGACACCTGCTCGGCAGTCTTGTACCCCCGGCCTCCCGTTCCCCGGGTGAGCATAATCTTCAGTACCGCGCGATCGGCGTCCGAACAAATCGACCGTGCCTCTTTTTCAAGCACGGCAGGGTCCACCATAGGCAATGCCAGCGCCTCACAACCACATTGCAGTCGCGACATATGCTGCTCCCACAACTGCGGCTCGCCCTGCTTCACCAGCAGTGTTTCAAACAGTCCATCACCATAATGCAGGCCACGGTCGGCGACATCGATCTGCCGTGAGGGTTTGCCATTAACCAGGGTTTTCACTGTATTCATGCTGTGCTTTACCTGTTCTCCAACGCCAACAACATACCCCGGGCCTTGGCACGCGTCTCTTCCAGCTCATGCTGCGGGTCGGAGTCACTGACAATTCCCGCGCCCGCACGGCACACAAGCTGATCGCCGCGCTGCTCAAGGGTACGTATCAGGATATTCAGTGTCATGTCGCCATTGCGGTTAAGATACCCCATCGAGCCGGTATAGGCACTTCGAGGTTGCTGCTCCAGCTCGGCAATTATTTCCATGCAACGCACCTTTGGACATCCGGTAATGGTTCCGCCGGGAAATAATGCGCGAACAATATCGCCGGGTGTTATTTCACTTCGCAGCGTACCTTGCACGTTGGAAACGATGTGATGAACATGCGCATAACTTTCCAACACCATCAGTTCATTTACCACGACAGTTCCCGGCACGCATATCCGCCCCAGATCGTTCCGTTCCAGATCAATCAGCATCACGTGCTCGGCACGCTCCTTGTGATGCCCCAGCAGCTCGTTGGAAAGTGCCGCATCTTCCTGGTCGCTCTGTCCACGGGGTCGCGTCCCCGCAATGGGACGAGTGTTGATTTGACGGTCATGAACTTGCATCAACAACTCGGGTGATGAGCTGAGTATGGCCTGATCCGGCCACACGGCCAATCCATTGTAAGGTCCGGGATTGGACACTCTTAAATTGGCATAAATATCCGCGGGGCATGCCGGGGCCAGCAGGGAAATGCTCCACGGCCGGGACAGATTGGCCTGAAAGACATCGCCATCGTAAATGTACTGCAATGCGCGCTGAACGCGTTGCAAATACAGCTCGGGGGCTTCTTCCGTCAACCTGTAAGCAACATGTTGAGGCTCAATCGCTGTTATCTGCTGAATGTCTTCCAGAACCTGCTTGATAGCCGTTTCATAACCAGGCTCGGCAACCAGGTAGCTTTTCTGTGTTTGGTGATCATGAATGAGGGCGAGCGGGATTCTGACCGCCTCGGCGACGCGTGCGCGCGCATCGGGCATGGGTAAAGACAGGACCGGTTCGATTTCCTGGGCAAGTTCATAACCCAGATACAGAAACCAGCCGCCGGTAAAGGGAAGTTCTTCATGATCGCGAGTAACAACTGACTCAGCTTCAAACCACCGATCCAGCGCAAAAAGAAACCCATCTTCATCCGCACAAGGGCCATGTAAGTGCTGATCACCAGTCAGTGTCAGACGATCTTGTGGAAAGGCGAACAGGATGTCATGGCGCGCGGCTTCATTCTGCGCGCGGCTTTCCAGCAAGAAGGGATATCGATCAGGGTTAAGACGATGCAGCGCCAGGAAATCCGCCCTGTCAGTGATTTCCTGAACCGTTAATGTCTGTTGATCGGCTAACGCCACGGAACTGGCGTACTCATCGGGTTACTGATATTTACGCAATACCAGCGTGCCATTTGTGCCGCCGAAGCCAAACGAGTTGGAAAGCGCCACATCGATCGACATTTCCCGCGCCGTGTTGGGGACATAATCCAGGTCACAGGCAGGATCGGGGTTTTGCAAATTGATAGTCGGCGGCGCCACCTGGTCACGAATAGCCAATGCCGAGAACACCGCCTCGATACCGCCCGCGGCACCCAGTAAATGACCGATCATGGACTTGGTCGAGCTGACCGCCAGTTTCTTCGCATAATCACCGAACATGCCCTTCAGTGCCTGTGTCTCAGCCACGTCGCCTGCCTGCGTCGAGGTGCCGTGTGCATTCACGTAATCCACCTGCTCCGGATTGATGCCGGCATCCTGAAGAGCTGCCTGCATACAGCGCATGGCGCCTTCACCGCCTTCCGATGGTGAGGTCATGTGATAGGCGTCGCCACTCATGCCATAGCCTACAACTTCGGCATAGATTTTCGCACCGCGCGCCTGGGCGTGTTCCAGCGCTTCCATGACAAAGACACCCGCGCCGTCACCCAGCACGAAGCCATCGCGGTCCACATCCCAAGGGCGGCTGGCGGCGGCAGGATCGTCGTTACGCGTGGACAATGCACGCGCAGCGGCGAAACCACCGATGCCGAGCGGCGTGCTGGCTTTTTCAGCGCCACCCGCAACCATCACGTCAGCATCGCCATAAGCAATGAAACGCGCGGCCTGGCCAATGTTGTGCGTACCGGTAGTACAGGCAGTGACGATGGCGATATTCGGTCCTTTCATGCCGTACATAATGGACAAGTTGCCGGAGATCATGTTGATGATACTGGCGGGAATCATGAAGGGTGATATCTTGCGCGGACCGCCGCCATTAAGGCTGTCATGATTGTTTTCGATCGTCGTCAGACCACCGATACCAGAACCGATGGCCACGCCAATGCGCTCGGCATTGGCTTCGGTAACTTCCAGACCGGAATCGGCGATCGCTTCCTGCGCGGCGGCGATGCCGTAATGGATAAAGGGATCCATCTTGCGGGCATCTTTGGAAGACATGTAATTGCTGACATCGAAGCCAGGCACGGTGCCGGCGAATTTGACCGAAAATTTATCCGTATCAAACTCATCAATCAGGCGAATCCCGCTGCGACCGGCCAGAATGCCTTCCCAGGTATCCTTGACCGACAAACCCAATGGCGAGATAGCTCCCAAACCGGTAATGACTACGCGACGCTTCGACACGCTGCTTTCCTCGATATGCTACAAGTCCAGAAATGACAACGCCGCGCCCACAGAGCGTGTGGGGGCGGCAGAATTCGCGGCGATTGAATTAAAGATTGGCGTTGATGTAATCAATCGCTTGCTGAACGGTGGTAATCTTTTCCGCTTCTTCATCCGGAATTTCGCACTCGAACTCTTCTTCCAGTGCCATTACCAGTTCCACCGTATCCAGGGAATCTGCACCCAGGTCATCGACGAATGATGCCTGTGTAGTGACCTCGTCTTCCTTCACACCCAGTTGTTCAACAACGATCTTCTTTACGCGTTCTTCAATACTGCTCATGACAGTCATGTCCTCCGAAAAAATTGAGCTTGCGCTGCGGCCGGTATTGTAGAGAAAAGCCACCGCCTATGCCAGTAAAAATCCCTGAAAAATGCGCATCTTACAACTTAATATTCAGGCTTAAGATCGCCTAAATAACTCATAAATAACAAAGGGTTGCAAGATACTGTTAAAGTTCATCTGCCTGTATGGCGCAGACACATCATGCCATGTGCATACCGCCATTTACGTGCAGGGTCTCACCCGTGATGTAGGCCGCTTCATCCGAAGCGAGGAATGCCACTGCATTGGCGATGTCCTGCGCATCGCCCAATCGGGCGAGCGGAATCTCTTTCAGCAAGGCTTCGCGCTGCTCATCGGACAACGCGCGCGTCATGTCGGTATCGATGAAACCCGGTGCCACGGTGTTGACCGTGATCCCGCGAGAGCCAATCTCGCGTGCCAGCGATTTGGTGAAGCCGAATATGCCCGCCTTTGCAGCAGCATAATTTGCCTGACCGGGATTCCCCGTAGCGCCAACGACCGATGCAATATTGATAATGCGCCCGCCCTTGGCTTTCATCATGCCGCGCATCACGGCTTTACTCATGCGGAAAATGGAAGTCAGGTTGGTGTTGATGACCGCATCCCAGTCTTCCTCTTTCATACGCATCATCAGATTATCGCGCGTGATGCCTGCATTATTTACCAGGATGGCGGGCGTACCGAATTCGTCGGTGACGGATTTTACAAACGCATCGATCGAATCAGCGTCAGTCACGTTCAGTACCTTGCCGGCACCTTTACCGCCTGCTGACTTGATCGCTTCATCGATTGCCTGCGCACCGTTATCACTGGTCGCCGTGCCAATGACCGTCGCACCGCGTGACAATAATGTCATGGCAATCGCACGACCAATACCGCGGCTGGCGCCGGTAACTACTGCAATCTGATTGTCTAATGTCATAATTATTTCCCTTTCTAATGTAGGAGTGGCCTGCGGCCGCGAACCGGCATTGATACAGTTATTCGCGGGTAAACCCGCTCCTACAAATGCGCCATATAGTTAGAGAGCAGCCTCCAGCGAAGCCGTATCAAACACCGGCAGCGCCGTCATCGCCTTATCAATACGCTTATTCAAACCGACAAGCACCTTGCCCGGACCCGCCTCAACCAGACGCGTGACGCCTTGCGCCGACATCGCCTGAATGGTTTCCACCCAACGCACGGGGCTGTAAAGCTGGCGCATCAGGCCATCACGAATGCCTTCAACAGAATCATGCGCAACCACATCGGCATTCTGTATTACCGGAATGGAAGGTAGCTGGATATTGGCTGCATGCAGGGAATCTGCAAAATCCTCGGCCGCGGGTTTCATAAGGCTGCAATGCGATGGCACGCTGACCGGCAAAGGCAAAGCGCGCTTTGCACCCGCTTCTTTTGCGCCGACAATTGCACGTTCGACAGCTGCCTTTTGTCCGGCAATAACTACCTGCCCCGGAGAATTAAAGTTAACCGGCGACACCACATCACCTTCAGCTGCGGCTTCGCAGACAGCACGCACCTGATCGTCATCCAGACCAAGAATCGCCGCCATCGCTCCGGTACCGGCCGGTACCGCCGCCTGCATGCGCTGTCCACGTTCTTCAACCAGCTTCACCGCCGTCGCAAAATCCAGCGCACCCGCACACACAAGCGCCGTGTATTCACCCAGACTATGACCCGCCATCAGGGCAGGCGTTGCACCACCCTTCTCCTGCCAGGCCCGCCATGCAGCAACACCCGAGGCCAGCATCGCCGGTTGGGTTTTGTCGGTCTGGTTCAACAGCTCTTCCGGACCCTTCTGGATCAGACTCCAGAGGTCATAACCCAGTACATCAGAGGCTTCAGAGAAAGTGTGTTTAACAATGGAAATATTGTCAGCGAGGTCTGCCATCATACCAACAGACTGTGAACCCTGGCCGGGGAAAACGATTGCGAGTGTAGAGTCGGTCATAATTTCAAAATTAAAATTGTAAAAAAATTAAGCGTCATTGCGAGGAACGTTAGCGACGTGGCAATCTCTTAAAGACACCTGCATCATTGGGAGATTGCCACGCTGCGCTCGCAATGACGGAATAACATTAAAACTTCGCGAGCACCGAACCCCAGGTAAACCCACCGCCAAAGGCTTCCATCAACAGGGTTTCGCCCTTCTTGATGCGCCCATCGCGCACTGCGGTATCCAGCGCAAGCGGAACCGAGGCAGCCGAAGTATTGCCGTGTTCATCAACCGTTACCACGACATGATCCGTCTTCATTTTCAGCTTTTTCGCCGTCGCGTTAATGATGCGAATATTGGCCTGATGCGGCACCAGCCAGTCGATGTCTTTTTTCTGCATGCCGTTGGCATCGAGCGTTTCATCCACGATACGGCCCAGGGTGTTCACCGCCATCTTGAACACTTCATTGCCCTTCATCTGGATGTAGGCTTCGCCGTTTTTCAGCCGGTCGTAACCTGAAGATACGCCGGCATTCACGGTCAGCAGGTTTTCATAACTGCCATCGGCATGAATATGGGTAGAGAGAATACCCGGTTCTTCGCTCGCTTCGAGAATAACCGCGCCCGCACCGTCGCCAAACAGTACGCAGGTACTGCGATCCGTCCAGTCGACAATCCGCGATAAGGTTTCCGCGCCGATCACCAGCGCGCATTTGGCACTGCCGGTTTTGATGAATTTGTCAGCGATGCTCAACGCATAAACAAAACCGGTACACACAGCCTGTACATCAAACGCCGCGCAGCCATGAATATCCAGGCGTTGCTGAACCAGGCAGGCGGTACTGGGAAAAACGCGGTCCGGTGTCGTGGTGGCTACGATTATCAGATCGATTTCATCCGTTGATTTACCAGCGGCTTCGAGTGCATTACGCGCGGCCTGTTCGGCAAGATCGCAGGTGGATTGTTCATCGGCGGCAATGTGTCGCTTGGTGATACCGGTGCGATCACGGATCCATTCATCCGTGGTATCCACCATCTTTTCCAGATCCTGATTAGTCAGCACCTTTTCCGGCAGGTAACTGCCCGTGCCTGTGATACGCGAATACATCTACACCGCCTGCCTTTCTGTTAATAGCGATTCAAGTCGACTGTCGATGCGGTCCGGCACGGCAAGTTTTACTTCCTTGACTGCAACTTCGATTGCCTTGGTAAAGGAATAGGCATCGGCACCGCCATGACTCTTGATGGCAATGCCACGCAATCCCAGCAGGCTGGCACCGTTATAGCGACGTGGATCGACGCGTTTGCGGAAAGATTTGAGAACCGGCATCGCAATGAGACCCGCAAGTTTTGTGAGCGGGTTTCGGGTGAATTCTTCCTTCATGAAGTGTGCGATCATCTTGGCCACGCCTTCGCTGGTTTTGAGCGCAACGTTACCGACAAAACCGTCGCATACCACGACATCCACGCTGCCCTTGTATACGTCATCGCCTTCGACATAGCCGATGTAGTTGAGGTTAGTCTGGGACAACAACCGATGCGCTTCCTTGACCTGATCGTTGCCCTTGATCTCTTCCTCGCCAATATTCAACAGACCGACACGCGGCGCCTGAATTCCGTTCACAGCTTCAGCCAGCACGGAGCCCATCACGGCAAACTGGAACAGGTGTTCGGCGGTGCTGTCGACATTGGCGCCCAGATCCAGGACCAGGGTCTGACCTTCGATGGAAGGAATCATGGTGCAGATAGCAGGACGGTCAATGCCCGGCAGGGTTTTAAGCACGTAACGGGAGGTGGCCATAAGCGCACCGGTGTTTCCGGCACTGACACAGGCCTGCGCGACACCATCCTTGACCAGGTTAAGCGCGACTCGCATGGAAGAGTCTTTCTTGAAACGCAGCGCGCGGGAAGGTGCTTCATCCATGCCGACGACTTCGGAGGCATGCTGAATCACGAGACGCGCATCATCGAGCAATTTCTGATTTGACGACAGCGCCTGCGCAATCTGTTGCTCATCGCCAACCAGGATGAGATCCAGTTCGGGATTTTTCTCGACCGCCTGAACCGCCGCGGGAATTACAACAGACAGGCCGTGATCGCCCCCCATTGCATCCAGCGAAATAACAGTTCTTTCAGTCATCCAGAATTGCGGTCCCTATAAAAGCAATGACGCGCGACCCGATCGGGTCCGCGCGTCATGCGCAGTCATTGAAGCAGATTAATCCTCGTCGCGAGACAGGACTTTGCGACCACGGTAATAACCATCTGGACTGATGTGATGACGCAGA
>JBFHQE010000005.1:0-138353 GCA_041592335.1 Thiohalobacteraceae bacterium
CCGCTCCTACAAATGACGATTAACAACCGGAGATCGTCAATTCGCTGGCGGGTAGTAATACTCGTCCGGCACCGGAATATCTTTTGGTGTGTGGGGCACATCGCCACCGGCTTTGGCCGATTTGCGCAGCTGGAACACGTAGGCCAGTACCTGCGCCACACCCAGGTACAGTCCGGCCGGGATTTCCTGATCCAGCTCGGTGCTGTGATACAGCGCACGCGCCAGTGGCGGCGCCTCGAACAGCGGCACGTTATGTTCCATGGCCTTTTCGCGAATCTGGCGGGCGATGTTATCCGCACCCTTGGCGACCACCACGGGCGCGGCGCCTTTAGCGTCATCGTATTTGAGCGCGACTGCAAAGTGCGTCGGGTTGGTGATAACCACGTCGGCCTCGGGAACGGCCTGCATCATACGACGCACAGCCATCTGGAACTGGGTCTCGCGAATCTTGCGCTTGATCTCGGGCTTACCTTCGGTGTCCTTGCTCTCGTCCTTGATTTCCTGCTTGGTCATCTTGAGGTTCTTTTTGTGCTCGTAGACCTGGTACGGGATATCGATCACCGCCAGCACAATCAGCGCACTCGACAGCGCCAGGAACGACCAGGTCAGAATTTCACCGGCACCGGCAAGCGCGGCGCCCAGTTCGATGAAACCCAGATGCATGATGGATTCCCAGAAATTGGTGAGAATCAACACGGCAATGCCGCCCACCAGGATGAATTTCGCCAGCGCCTTCAGCATCTCCATCGCGCCCTTGGGAGATACCATGCGCTTGAGCCCCTTGAGAGGATTGAGCTTGTCCAGCTTAGGTTTGAGACTTTCCACGCTGAATGACCAGCCACCCAGCGCCATGGACGCAGCGAACGCCGCCACCACGCTCATGATCAAGAACGGCGTGATCACGGCCAGGCCTGCCGCGATGTGTTTTTTCATCGCCTCGAACATGCCCACGTTATTGAAAATCTCGCGCCGGTCCAGCGTTAATCCGTCGCTCAACATGGCGCCCATGTCACGAATCATGGACTCGCCGAATATAATCAGCGCAATCGCGCCCACCACCGTCATCACCATGGTGTTGAGTTCACGGGATCGGGGAATCTGCCCTTTTCGACGGGCATCATCAATTCGTTTTCCCGTGGGTTCTTCGGTTTTCTCCTGACCGTCCTGATTCTCCGCCATGGACTACTCCACCGTGCCGAAACTGATCATGACCGCGGTCATGTCCGTTATCAGGGCTTCAAATTGCGGGATGAAATTGGGCAGGCTGACCATCATGACAACAAACCCAAGCGTGAGTGTGATCGGGAAACCGATACCAAAGACATTCAACTGCGGGGCGGCACGGGTGACAATGCCGAAGGCAATGTTGGTCAGCAGCAGGGCTGTCACCGCCGGAATGGCGATCATCACGCCGCCAGCCAGCAGGCGTCCGCCCCAGGCAAAAATGGACATGTAATCTTCGCGCACCAGGCCACTGGTGGAAATCGGCATGCTGTGAAAACTGTCCGCCAGCACGGCTATCAGGGCCAGGTGGCCGTTCATCACCAGAAACAGCAGAGTCGCGATAGTCACGTAATACTGCGACACCACCGGCACCTGTACACCGTTTTGCGGATCGACCATGGATGAAAAACCCAGGCCCATGCTGAGCGCAATGGTATGGCCGCCCATCACCACGGCGGAAAACAGCATCTGCAACATCAGCCCCATGGCCACGCCAATCAGAATTTGCTGCACAGTAATCAACATGGACTCGGCGCTTAATGGGTCAACCGCGGGCGCGGCCGGAATGGTCGGCATCAATACAACGGTAATCACCAGCGCCATTACAATACGGACACGCTTTGGCACCAGTCGCCCACCGAAAACCGGCGCCACCATTAGTGCCACGCCGATACGTGTCATGGGCCAGATAAAATCGCCCAGCCATCCGGCAATCTGACTGGTCGTGATCAGCATGCTCAGCCTATGACGTACGGGATGCTTTCTATCATGCGCTTGGTGAAGTTCACCATTTGCTCAAGCAGAAAGTCCCCACCCACCAGAATGACAACGCCGATGGTTATCAGCTTGGGGATGAAAGTCAGGGTCATTTCATTAATCTGGGTAGCCGCCTGGAAGAGTGAAATCATCAAACCCACCGCCAGTGACGCCAGCAACATCGGGCCCGCCAGAATAGCTGTTATTTCCAGGGTCTGGCGAGCAATTGTCATTACGGCTTCAGGTGTCATGGCGATTACTCCAATAAAATTATATGAACCACCTGTAGGAGCGGCCTTGGCCGCGAATCAATGATCAGTACTGTTCGCGGGTAAACCCGCTCCTACAATGATATGAATAACTACACGTAAAAACTCGATGCCAGCGTACCCATAACCAATGGCCAGCCATCGATCAATACAAACAACATGATCTTGAATGGCAAGGAGATGATCATCGGCGACAACATCATCATCCCCATCGACATCAACAGGCTGGCAACCACCAGGTCCAGCACAATGAAAGGAATCAGAATCATAAAGCCGATCTGGAACGCGGTTTTCAGTTCACTGGTAATAAAGGACGGCAACAATAGCGAGGAAGGAATTTCTTCCGCCGACTCGACCGGTTCCGCGCCGGAAATCTGCGCAAACATATCGATGTCCGTCTGGCGGGTTTGCGCCACCATGAATTCATGGAAAGGCTCGGCCGCGCGCTTGGCGGCATCCGCGGTTGTCATTTCATCATTCATGTAGGGTTGCACGGCGTTGTTGTATACATCCGTGAATACCGGCGCCATGATGAAGAAAGTCAGAAACAGAGACAGGCCGACCAGAATCTGGTTCGATGGCGACTGCATGGTGCCGAGTGCCTGACGCAGAATAGCCAGCACGATCAGGATACGAGTAAAGGACGTCATCGCCATCAACAGCGCCGGCAGGAAACCGATCGCGGTCATGATCGCCAGCACCTGAATACTCAGCGTATAGGTCTGGTTACCATTAATATCATTCTGTACCTGGAACGCGGCAATCCCCGGCTCGGCAACGACAATGGTCGGCAACAACAGCAGTAACAACGCGGCAAAACGGCTCAGGATTTTCATGGCTTCTGTCCCTTGAGTGCCGCTTTAAGATTGTCGCTGAAACTGCCCCGCGTGTTTGTCGAAGCACTGGCGTCAAGCGGTTCATTCAGTACATGCAGTGTCTGCACGTGGCCCGGTGCAACACCGACCAGCAATTGCGTGTCGCCCGCCTGGACCAGCACGATACGTTCACGCGTGCCCAGCGAAAGTCCGCCAATAACTTTCAGATTGCCACTCACACCGGCCTGAAACCCGGTAAAACGGCGCATTATCCAGGCCAGAGCAAACATCAGCGCAATCACAATAATGAGGCCAAACAACATCTGCATGATGTTGCCGGAGCTGACCGGATCGGCAACTTCCGGTCGCGTTACCCCGGGAAGTTTTTCCTCTGCCAGCGCCGATGCGCTGATAACAGTCAGCATCAGCGCACCCAGCGAACGGATATGAACAGGGATCATTATTTCAGCTTCTTCACACGCTCGGCCGGGCTGACCACGTCCGTCAGACGGATACCGAACTTTTCATTGACCACAACCACCTCGCCGTGCGCGACCAGGGTACCGTTGACCAGTACATCCATCGGTTCACCCGCCAGCCGATCCAGCTCCACCACCGAACCCTGGTTCAATTGCAGCAGGTTGCGAATCGGAATCTTGGTGCGGCCAATCTCCATGGCAATGGTCACCGGTATATCCAGGATCATATCCATGTTGGTATCTTCATTACCCGTGTGCGGCATGCCGTCATCGGTCAGCTCATCCAGTTCGGTTGCTTCAATGCCGGATTCGACTTCATCCTGCTCGGCCAGTGCCGCAGCCCAATCGTCCGACATCGCATCCTGATCTATATCATCACTCATGACACTCTCCCGTTATCTGCCCGGTGTTGCTTCAACCAGGACAGGTAAATTTGTTCCCACGCGCCCGGTAATCTTGATAGCGCGATTGCCGTTGTGTTTGCCCAGCACGCCGCGAAACAGCGGAATTTCTTCCGAGCGCACCAGCACCTTTTCCGGCAGATCAATCGGAATCACATCGCCCGCCTTCATGCTCTGCAATTCCTTGTAGGTGATCGTGGCCTCGGTCAGAATGCTGACCAGCTCGATTTCAGCACCTTTCATTTCTTCCTTGATCGCGTATTTCCAGCGCTCGTCGACTTCGCTGCGGTCCGATTGCACACCGGCATCCAGCAGGTCGCGAATCGGTTCGACCATGGCATACGGCAGGGTGACATGCATCGCGCCGCCACCGCCCTCGAGCTCCACATGGAAAGTCGACACCACCACGACCTCGGTCGGGCTGACGATATTGGCAAACTGTGGATTGACTTCCGAATTGCTGTATTCAAACTCGACCGGCATGACAGGACGCCAGGCCTGTTGCAGGTCTTCGAAACATTTCAGCAGCATCTTGTGAATGACCTGCTGCTCGGTCATGGTGAATTCACGACCTTCGATCTTGGTATGGAAACGACCATCGCCGCCAAAGTAGTTATCGACGACACTGAACACCAGCTTGGGGTCGAAAACGAACAACCCGGTACCGCGCAGTGGATTGATCTTGACCAGGTTCAGGCTGGTCGGCACGAACAGGCTGTGTACGTACTCGCCAAACTTGAGCATCTGAACACCGCCAACGGAAATTTCCGCCTGGCGACGCAGCAGGTTGAACAAAGTGATGCGGAAATAACGCGCGAAACGTTCATTGATCATTTCCAGCGTGGGCATGCGCCCACGGACAATGCGGTCCTGACTGGTAAAGTCGTAGGATTGCGCCTCGCCATCGCCAAGCCCGTCATCGCCCTCGGTTTCGACATCACCGCTACCGACCCCGTGCAGGAGGGCATCAATTTCTTCTTGTGAAAGTAAATCGCTCAAGGTTGGCCTCTACTGCATCACAAAGCTGGTGAAGTAAATGGTTTCCAGGCGACCGTCGCCAGTCAGTTCCTTCAATACATTGCGCGTTGCGTTAACCACATCCTCACGCAATTTCTCGGCGCCTTCCGTGGTGTTCAGTTCTTCGGGATTACGGCCCTGCAGCAGGGTTACGATGGCATGGCGAATGGCGGGCAGATTGTTTCTCACATTATCCAGCACGGCCGAATCGCGGTCCCCCGCCTGCATGGAAATCTGCATAAAACGCACGTCGTAGTCCGCGGAAAAATTCACCACGAATGCCGGTTCCATCGGGAGATACTGCATCGGACCCTTGGCTGCCCCGGCTGCGGGCGCAGCGGCTGTACTGGGCGCGGCTGCTTCCGCGCCTTCGACGGTTGCGACCTCTGCCGCTGGTGGCGGCTCGTCACCGCCCGACAACAGGAAAAACGCGGCTGCAGCGCCACCAAGAATAACTACCAGCGCGATCGCGCCGATGATGATCCATTTTTTGCCGCCACCGCCGGCGGCACCGCCCTCGGCTTCGACATCCAGATCGAGATCTTCTTCTTCCGCCATGAACTGTATCCCTTGGTCATTAAATAGCTGACTGAGAGATAGCAAGACCTATGCCACAGAATGGGAAATATTTTTTATTAATTAAAACAGAATGTTAAAAGCGAGATAAATCAGGATGGCGAGGATTTGACGCGTCGATCGGAGAATCTTCACGGGGGAGGCATCGCTGCCGTCAAGCAATTGCCAGCTTAATGCGCTGGCCCCTGAACCGGTTGCCGTGTCATCCACTCGGAGAAATCCGCGCGTTCCATCGGCGTGCCGACGCGGTAGCCCTGCACTTCATCACAGCCCAGGCTGTCGAGCATCCGCCAGCTGTCGTCGGTTTCGACCCCCTCCGCCACCACGCGGAAACCCAGGTTGTGGCCCAGCTCGATGATGGAGCGAACGATGACGCCGTCACTGTCGCTCCCGGTATTTTGCTTGAGGAATGATCGGTCGATCTTGATGGATTGAATCGGCAGACGCTTGAGCGACGAGAGCGAGGAATAGCCGGTTCCGAAATCATCCACGGACACCTTGACGCCCATTTCGCTGAACCTGCCGAGCATCATGTTGGCATGCTCGAGATCTTCGATGAGGATGTCCTCGGTTATCTCGATTTCCAGGCACTCGCCACCGACACCGGCTTCGCTTAGCGCCCACTGGATACGATCCAGAAAACGCGGCGTACGGAATGAATGCGCCGACACATTGACCGACACGGGCAGGTTGATGCCTACGGCACGCCATTCCTTGCACTGGCGCAATGCCGTGACCAGTACCCAGTTGGTGATGGGCGACATCAGCCCCAACTGCTCCGCGACGTGCAGAAACTTGGCTGGGCCAACCACGCCATCATGCGGATGGTGCCAGCGTAACAGCGCCTCGGCGCCGCACACCTGCATAGTGCGCATGTCCAGTCTAGGCTGATAATAAAGTTCGAATTCGTTGCGTTCGAGCGCATGACGCAACTGGCCGGAAACCTGCAGCTGCCTGGCGCTGTCATCCTTATCGCCATGGTCGTAAAACTCGTAGCCCTGGTCGCTACGCTTGGCGCGATACATGGCCACATCGGCGCGATTCAGCAAGGTGTCAGTATCGGAACCGTGATCGGGATAAATCGCGATACCGATTGCCGTACTAAAGAACAGCTCCTCCTGCTGATACAGGAAAGGCTCCTTGAAGCAGTCCATTATCTTGCGCGCCACCTTGGTACCGGCACGCTGCGGGTTATCCACTTCCGGCATCAGGATGGCGAACTCATCGCTGCCCATGCGCGCCAGTGTGTCGGATTCACGCAGCGCCGCCTGCAACCGCACCGCCACCTGTCGCAACAAGCCATCGCCGGCGGTATGTCCCAGGGTATCGTTAACCATCTTGAAATGATTCAGGTCGAGCAGCATCAGCACCGATTTCCGCCCACCGGAGCGTTGCCCCTGTGAAATAGCCTGGCTGACCCGGTCATAAAACAGTGTGCGGTTGGCAAGATCCGTCAGCACATCCTTGGTTGCCTTGGTCTCCAGCACCGACAAGGCTTCGCGCTGTGCCGTGATGTCTTCCATCATCCCATCGATACGCGCTACGCGACGGCGTACCCGGGTGGGATAGAGATGCAGCATGAACCAGCGTTCCTGCCCCTTGCATTCGGCACGCACGGCGACACTGGCCTGCTCGCCACTGACTGCCGACTGCCAGACAGAGGCCAGCTTTTCCTGGTCATCCGCATGAACCTTGTCCATGCAGGGAATCGGCGAGCATATGCCATCGGTACAAAGCGCCTCGGTAGCCGGACTCGCGTACAGGATTTCATTCGTCTTCACATCCACCGACCAGAGCATTTGCGGTATGTTGGACAATAACTGTTCGACCCGTCCGCGCTCATCGGCAATGGATTCGTTCGCCTGCGAGTAATCCTGCTCCACGCTGTCCCAGTAACACTGCAGCAGCATGCCCATGTTGATGAAGACCCGCTTGATGACGGCTTCTTCCAGCGCAATGGCATTTTCCTGGGTGATATCCGGAATATCGCGTATCAACTTGGTAAGGTGATCGAGATAGAGCCGATGGGCGCCCATCATCCAGATGGGTTTAATCTCGGCCAGACCAAAGTCACTGGCACTGGATAAAGGCTCAAACCTGGGATCAAGCAATGACACCAGTTGCTGCAAATGACTGCGCACCAGGTCACCGACGTTGCCACCCTCGCGTTCAAAGCTGTACAGCACATCGGCGGTGGCGGGATTATCAAACAGGAAATCGTAATAGGCCTGCGCGAAACTGGCAGCGCCTTGAGCAAGTGGGGTGTGAAAATCAGCGAGGACAGCGGTATCTGCGCCGCTTAACTGCAGCACATAATTAAATTCCTTGCGCAGCTCCCGTATGCGCTGTTCCATCCAGTCGGACGAAACCTTCTCGCGCAAAGAACGGCGCTTGTGTCCGATTCCTCCAGCCATAGCTTATTAATAATGTTCTTATTATCGACAGACGCACCGTACCATAAGACCTGGACAGGGCACAATCGTTTTCCTGGTGATTTTTCATGAGTCACAGCTGGACTCAAAGGCTTAGCTCAAACGAAATAATCAATCGCTCCCGCGGGTGTCGATCCGTTTAACATACTGACGCCCGTCAGTGTCGCATCATCCTCATCCATGTCCTGCAATGAATCGTTGAAGGCGCCCTGCTTCCTGCCATCCGCCGAAGCATCCGCCGAACGACGTTTATCGGCGCCGGACTGATCGGAGACGTTCACATCCACCAGGTTCATACCTTGGGCACCGAACATTTCACGCAACCGTGGCAATGCCGACTCCAGCGCGTCCCTCACCACGCCATGGGGCGCTGAAAATTGTACCTGCGCCTGATCGCCACTGATATTCAGCCGAACTTCGATAGGACCGAGGTGTGGCGGGTTCATCTTGATTTCCGCGCTCTGCAATTTCTGGTTGGCCATCCATACAACGCGTTCACTCAGTTCGTTATTCCAGCCTGCCTGCTGGAAAGGAACATGCAACTGGGTACTGGTTGGCGTGCTGGTGCGTTGAGCGGCCTGAGTCTGCAACCCTTCGGTCTGCACCGCATTCAAGGCAGCCAATGCCGATTCGGGCAGCACCGGCCGCTCGGTGCCGGTCGCGGCACTGTTCACCGCCGGTCGCAGCAACTGCGCGGCAAGCTGCTGAAATGCCGAACGGGTTTTACTGGACAGGTCATCGCCCATGCCGGAAAGCATGTCTTTAATTTGCTTGAGTTGCTCCAGGCCTTTATCCGACGCATGTTGTTCCGCGCTCTTGAGTACGTCGGGCAGCATTTTCAGGGCATCAAGCGCGGGGCGCGCCATATCCGGCAACTGCTTCAGGACTGATTGAATTTCGCGCACCAGCACCTTCTGCTGGGCCGGTATGGCCATTTGCGGATTAACGCTAGCGTTGAACTGCGCCACGATCTGGTCCATCACGTCTTCCGGCAAGCCATCCAGCAGCTCGATCAGTTCCTCCGGCAAGACTTCCAGTAATTCCGCTGGCAATCCATTGCCGTCAGCGGCAAGCCCGGTGGCCGATATTGCCGTCTCGTCCTGTGTCGGCGATTCGGTATTTTGCTGCTCGCGGGAAGCCTGGGACGGCGTGGAGCCCTCCACCTGGTTTTGCAGCGCCTTGGAAAAACTATCGGAACCTTCTGATATTTCAGTGCTATTCCTGGTGTCAGCACAGTTTTTGTTAGCTGTCTGTTTAACCTGGGAATGCGTTGCAGCCGTATTGGTTTGGGCCAGCATCATGTCCGACATGGCAATCTCCTTAGCGCAGTGCGGTAACCATGTCTGTAATCAGCAATAGACGTGCCAGTTGCGTAATGACGACTTACTGAATGGATGTTGCGGGGACTACTTGTGTTCTTCTGGTGGCCGACTGCGTCCGGCAAACTCATCGGAGAGCTTCTGTTCGCGCCGGTTTTCAGCGTGCCGTTCTTCGTGGCGATATTTTTCCGCTACCTTGTCCAGTGCCTGGGCACGGCTGCGTTTATCCAGCCAGTTGCCCCGTTGCTTATGACAGGCCTGTTCAGCGTCCTCGATGACTTTTGACTGCTGCTTGATCGCCTGGTTGAGCTTTTCAAGAAAAGCGCGGTAATCGCGCAGACGCATGATATCCATGCCGGCGCTTCCGGTCGTTTCCAGACGTTGCAGGTATTCATCGCGATACTGAATCAGTTGCGCCAGCTTGTCCTGCTCGTCCTTTAGCACACGCTGACAATCGCCAAAGCGTTTTGCTTCCTGCTTTTCACGCTGTTCGGCGACATCCACGACGGGTTGAAACTGTTTAGAGCGCTTCATTGGCTAACTGTAGCTCATCTCATTCAACGGCGCGAACCGAGTAACCGCTCAAGATCATCCAGGCTTTCAACCAGCGATACCTGTTCGCGCAGGTTCTGCTGCAGAAAGCGCTGCAAGGCGGGGTACAGGGAAATGGCTTCGTCCACGCGTGGATCGCTACCATGCTGATAGGCGCCGACGTTGATCAGGTCCCGGTTCTTGCGATAGGTGGAGAACACCTGCTTGAACTTACGTGCTACCTGCAGATGTTTTTCGTCGGTTATTTCCGTCATGACACGCGAGATCGAAGCCTCGATATCAATCGCCGGGTAATGACCCGATTCCGCCAGCTCGCGCGACAACACCACGTGACCGTCGAGAATCGCACGCGCCGCGTCCGCGATCGGGTCGTTCTGGTCATCGCCCTCCGCCAGCACGGTATAAAACGCGGTAATCGAACCGCCACCCACATCGCCATTACCGGCTCGTTCCACCAGCTGTGGCAACTTGGCAAACACCGATGGCGGATAACCCTTGGTGGCCGGCGGCTCGCCAATCGCCAGTGCGATTTCACGCTGCGCCTGCGCATAACGCGTCAGCGAATCCATCAGCAACAAGACCTGCAAACCCTGGTCACGAAAATATTCGGCAATGGAAGTCGCCAGCATGGCGCCGTGCATACGCATAAGTGGAGAAGTATCGGCCGGCGTGGCAACAACCACCGAACGAGCCAGACCTTCTTCACCCAGGTTATTCTGGACGAATTCCACCACTTCACGGCCACGCTCACCGACCAGGCCGACCACGACCACATCGGCGTTGGTGTAACGCGTCATCATGCTGAGCAGTACCGATTTACCCACGCCGGAACCGGCGAACAGGCCCATGCGTTGACCGCGCCCAACGGTAAGTAATGAATTAATGGCCCGCACGCCAACATCCAGCGGCTCACGAATCGGCGCGCGTCCCAGTGGATTGATTGGCCGACCGGTCAGCGGAATGCGCGTGGTGGCATTCAATGGCCCCTTGTTATCCAGGGCCTGACCGGCGCCATCCAGTACCCGTCCGAGCAAGGCGTGACCAACCGGCGCGGCACAGACTTCATGCGTCGGAATTACGCGCGCATTGGGCGCAAGACCCTGAATATTGCCGGTCGGCATGAGATAGAGACGATCACCGGCAAAGCCGACCACTTCGGCTTCAATACGGCTGTGATCCGGGTTAACAATCAGGCAACGACTACCGACGGCGGCCTGGCAGCCGACCGCTTCCAGTGTCAGACCCACCATACGGGTCAGCCGCCCTTCCACTACCAGCGGTACAGGACGTTCGGCACGCTTTTGATAAGTGTCGAGCTGGCGTTGCCAGCGGTCACGCCGGTTTGCTTCGGGGATACGCGGAATGGCGCTCACTTGTCCGCCTCGGGGGGAATTTCTTCTTTATCACTTTGACGCAGGCCACCCAGCGTTTGCGCAATCACCGCATTGAGACGATTCTCAACGGTGGCATCGATCTGGGAGTTATCCGTGGTAACGCGGCAACCTCCGCGTGACAACACGGGATCTTCCACGAGCTGCCAGGTCTGTTCACGCTCTCCAACCGAAAGCGTTGCGCGCACCAGTTCCGCATCCTCGGGATTGAGGTGCAGGCGCACGTTCTGCGCCGCGATGGGCAACACCGCCAGCGCTTCGCGAATCACGGCCAGTATTTCACCCGGTTCGGTTTTGAGTTCGCGTCGGATAAGCTGTTTGGCTACGGTTATCGCCAGTTCGACCAGCTGTTGTTCGATCTGCTGATCCAGCTGACCAAGGGGTTTCGCCAGCGTCTGCATCAAAGCTTCCAGTTCGGCAACACGCTGGGCAATCTGTTGATGACCAGCCTGCACCCCATCCCTTAAACCGCTCTGAAAACCTTCATCATATGCCTGTTTCTGGATATCCTCGATCTGCTGAGCCGTAACCGGACCGGCCGGAGCACGCCGACTGGTATGACCGCGTGATTCGCTGACCTGCGGCATATGCCAGTCTTCGATATGGGATAACTGTTCGGCCGGAATAATCTTGGTAAATTCGCGTGGCATCTCGTCGCCTTATACAAATTCCTCGGCGCCCTTGCCGCCGAGCATAATGTCGCCGGCATCGGCCATGCGACGGGCAATTGCCAGTATTTCCTTCTGCGCCGCTTCCACTTCGGACAGGCGTACCGGGCCTTTGGCTTCCAGGTCGTCGCGCAGCATTTCGGACGCGCGCTTGGACATGTTCTTGAAGATCTTTTCCTTGACGTCCTCGTCGGCGCCCTTGAGTGCGATGATAAGATTCTCGGACGATACTTCGCGCAACAGTGCCTGGATTCCCTGGTCGTCCACCTCGGCCAGGTTGTCGAACACGAACATGAGATCCTGGATCGACTGGCCCAGTTCGGCATCGGCATCCTTGACCATTTCCATGATCTCGGCCTCGATGGAGGTATCGACAAAGTTGAGAATATCCGCCGCCGCCTTGACGCCGCCGACACCCGCGGATTTCACATTATCCTTACCACCGGAGAACTGTCGTTCCATGATTTCATCCAGTTCCTGCAGCGCCGAAGGCTGAATGCCATCCAGTGTCGCAATACGCAGCAGAACATCGACGCGCACGCGCTCCGGCAGGAAGGCAATCACTTCCGCCGCATGATCGGAATCGAGATAGGACAGCACAATGGCCATGATCTGGGGATGTTCCAGGCGGATGATTTCCGCAACCGCGCGCGCATCCATCCACTTCAACTGCTCAAGGCCCTTGGTATTGCGACCCATGAGGATGCGGTCGATCATGTTGCTGGCCTTGTCCTCGCCCAGCGCGTCGATCATGACCTTGCGGATGTATTCGTCGGAGCCGACACCAAGCGAAGTCTGCATACCGACGGTTTCAGAGAAATCGCCGAACACGGATTCAACCTGGGAACGTGTGATGTTGGTCATGTGCGCCATCGCGGCGCCCACTTTCTGGACCTCTTTCGGGCCCATGTGGCGCATCACTTCCGCCGCCTTGTCCTCGCCAAGCGACAACAGGAACACGGCTGCTCGATCGGTACCATTCAGTTTGCTGGACGTTTCTTCCGCCATTGCGCGTTACTCTTCATTCACCCAGGTTTTCATTAACTGGGCTACACGTTTCGGATCTTCCGTGACCAACTGTTTAGCCGAATCGATCTGATTCGTGAACTGGGGTGGCGATGGCAAACCCGGCTGGGCACCCGGCGCCGCTATGGCTTCCTGCTGTTCGGCCGCCTTCAACGCGGCCGCCAGCGCGGCCTGCTCCTGCTGCCCACGTTCGGCCAGGCTGCGCATGATCGGCTTCAGCACCCCGAAGAACAGGATCAGCACACCCAGCGCACCTACCGCCTGCTTGGCCACATCCCAGATCCAAGGTTGCTCCATCAGACCCGGTTCTGGCAAGGGTTCCAGCGCCGGAGCTGCCTTAAAGCCCACATTCAGAATCTGCACACTGTCACCGCGAGTGCCGTCAAAGCCGACCGCTTCACGCACCAGTGCATTGAATTTATTTAGCTCTTCATCGGTCCAGGGGGCGGCCGTACCGGTTTCATCCTGCTTGTTGTCGACCAGCACCGCAATCGACAGTTTGCGCACAACACCGGTCGCCAGCTTGGTGTGACTGATGGTTTTATCCAGCTCGTAATTCCGGGTACTGCGACGGGTGCTGCTGCCGCCGGTTGCGCCAGCCGGAGCGCCCGCCTCGCCCGCATCCGTGGTACCGCCACCCGGTGGCTGATTGGTCAGCGCGCCCGGCACGCCCACCGCTGCCGCGCCACCGGCCAGACTCTCTTCACTAATCTGCTCACTGCGCAGTGCCGGCAGGTCCGGATTAAAGGTTTCCTGGGTCTTCTCCACCTGGGTGAAATCGATATCGGCGGTCACTTCCGCGCGCACGCCATCCGCGCCAACCAGCGGCGCGAGCAGTCCATGGATGCGATCTGCATAGGACTGTTCCAGCTTGCGGGTATAGGCAAACTGGGTTGAAGTCATACCCATCATGCCACTGGCATCCTGAGTGGTGAGCAGGTTGCCCGATTGATCGACCACGGTTACGTCGTTCGGCGCCAGGTGCGGCACACTGGATGCCACCATGTTAACGATAGCGGACACATGCTCATCCGCCAGCCCGCGACCGGCATAGAGATGCACGACCACCGAGGCAGTTGGCCGTTCCTGCTTGCGCAGAAACACGGAACGCTTGGGAATCGCCAGATGCACGCGTGCTTCCTTCACATTGCGCAACGATGCGATGGTACGGCTCAACTCGGTTTCCAGTGCATGCTGGTAACGCGCCGTTTCCATGAACTGGCTGGTACCGAAACCCTGTTCCCCTTCCAGCATGGCGTAACCGCCACCGACCGAACCCGGCATGCCTTCCGCGGCCAGTTGCATGCGGGCGTTATGAATCTCGTTGGACTGAACCATGATGGCGCCGCTGTTGGCATCGACCTTGTAGGCAACGCCGGATTTCTGCAGTGCGTCGATAACCTGGCTGGCTTCGCGCTCATCGAGCGAACCGTACAGAACCGAATAGGGTGGTTCCTGTGACCAGAGCACCACGGCCACGCCCAGCGCGACGCTGGCGGCCAGTGCGATCATCATGCCGATCTGCTTGACCGGCGGCATGCCCGCTAAACCCTGAACTGTTCCCGCATTTACGACTGCCATCGTTTATCTCCGCCTTATTCTTACAAGCTCTGACTCATGACTGACTGGTAAGCCTCGACAAGCTTGTTACGAACCTGCTTCATCGCTTCGAACGACAGGCTCGCCTTTTCCAGTGCAATCATGACATCCGGCAGCTGGGTATTCGGATCGCCCGCGACAAAGGCGTCGCGCATGGCGCCGGCCTGCTGCTGGCTGGTGTTCACGGAATCCACCGATTGCTTCAACAGGGCGGCAAAATCCGGCCCCTTGGCCTCCGGGTTTGCCTGGACCGGGTTGCCGCTCGTGTGCGCGCCCTGGCTCGCTTGCGCCATGACCCGCATCTGATTAAGTAATTGATTTACATCGATATCGCTCATGATAGTGCTCCTGCACGATTGGTCTGGTAACGACCTCCGCCAATTTCCCTCGTTTCAGTACCGGCAAAATGCAGAGATCGCGCCAACATCAATTCATACTCAATTGGGTACCCGAATCCCGGCTTCGCGCATGCGCGCCAGCTTGTATCGCAGCGTGCGCGGGCTGATACCCAGCCGCTCCGCCGCCGCCTTGCGGCTGCCTTCGCTTTCCAGCGCATCCAGAATCAACTGGTGCTCGCGGCTGCGCAGATCACCTTCCAGGCTGTCCTTCTCGGCCGTCGGCTGACCCACATCCTGCACCCGGATGCGTTCCAGGCTAGGCAGTTCGCTGGCCATTGCCTCGGTTTCGAAATGCAGATCGGCCGCTTCAATGCAATCGCCACTCATCAGGATGACGGCGCGCTGTAATACGTTATCCAGTTCGCGCACATTACCCGGCCAGTTATGCGCCAGCAGCGAATGTTCGGCCGATGGGCAGAGTGTCGGCACCGCTTGTCCAACCGGCGCGTGACGTTCCAGCAAGCGCTGCGCAATCGGCAGAATGTCGGCCTTACGCTCACGCAGCGGCAACAGGTGCAGGGGAAATACATTCAGGCGATAGAAGAGGTCTTCACGGAAACGACCGGCGGACACTTCTTCGCGCATGACCCGGTTTGAAGTTGCCAGTACTCGCACATCCAGCGGAATCGTGCTCTTGCCACCCAGGCGTTCAACTTCGCGTTCCTGCAATACCCGCAGCAGCTTGGCCTGCAGGCCGAGGTCCATTTCAGAGATTTCATCCAGTAACAGGGTGCCGCCATTGGCCTGTTCGAATTTGCCGGGACGGGCCTGGTAGGCGCCAGTAAAAGCGCCTTTCTCGTAACCGAACAGCACAGCTTCCAGCATGTTTTCCGGAATCGCCGCGCAGTTGATCGCCACAAAGGGGCCATCCGCCCGCTCGGACTGTTCATGAATGTAGCGCGCGATCACTTCCTTACCCGAACCGGATTCACCGGTAATCATGACAGTGGCATCGGTGCGCGCCACGCGCTCCGCCAGTGCGGCAATCTGGCGGGTACGCGGATCTTCCGCCACCAGAGTGCCGACCTGTGCGCGCGGTTCCGGCAGATAACGCGCAATCATTTCCACCAGGTTATTCGCATCGAAAGGCTTCAGCAGGTAATCCGTCGCGCCGGAACGCATCGCGTCCACTGCCTTCTGCACCGTGCCGTAGGCTGTCATCAGAATGAACGGCACATTCGGTAAACGATTACGCAGCTGTTTTAACAGCACCACGCCATCCATCTTCGGCATTTGTACATCGCTGACAATCAGGTCGACGGATTGATTTTCGAGCACATCCAGTGCTGCATGGCCATCCATAGCCGCGGCAACCGAATAACCCGCCATTTCCAGCGTATCGCTCAGGGCTTCGCGCAATGACGGGTCATCTTCTACGATTAGTACCGAGGCTGTATTCATGTTGATCTCCTTAGATCAGACTGCCTGTTTGAAATCATGGCGAATGGCTGCCAGTTCAGCATCCGCACGATTACTGCTTAATGCACCGGTCAATTTGTTCGGTGGCAAAGTGATAATGAAAGTAGCGCCCTGCCCGGCTTCGGATTCGATGCGCAAGGTACCTTTATGTGCCCGTACGGTTGCCTGCACTACCGCGAGGCCAAGGCCGGTGCCGTCAGGACGGGTGGTAAAGAAAGGATCGAACAACTGGTCATGCAGCTCGGCCGGGATACCCGGACCGTTGTCGCTGATTCGGAATTCCAGCTGACCATCCGATAATTCGCTCACCTGCAAGGTGACTTCTGCATTGCTACCCGCGGCCTGAATGGCGTTGGTTACCAGGTTGCCGAAAGCGCCCACCAGCGCCTGCTGATTTCCACAGAGACTGGCGGCCTCCGCGTCAATAATTACGCGCCAGCTGGCATTGGAGGATTTCAGGTCGGCTTCAAGCGTCTGTTCGATGTCGTTAACCAGGTCTTCAATCGTCATCTCGCTCTGCTCGACATTGCCACCACGCGCGAACAACAGCATGTCGTTCACCATGCGTTCCAGGTGGCGCAGACGTTCGACCAGCTTGCTGGAAAAACGAGTCTGGGTTTCCAGCGGCATGTCGTTGTGCCCCAGTTGCGAGGCATATAACAGGGCCGTGGACAGCGGGGTACGGATTTGATGAGCAAGACTGGCAACCATCTCGCCCATCGCGGATAAACGTTGTTGGCGATTAACAGTTTCTAGCAGCATACGATTCTCGGTCACGTCGTTAAGTAACAAAATGCGCCCCGAGTCACTTTCCAGATGACGGCTGGCAAGATTCAGCCAGCGACCGTCTTTCAGGTGGACTTCATGGGTTCCGGTTTGATTGGTGGCGAACGCGCGCTCGGTGATGTTTTTCCAGAGCTGACCCAGCAAAGGTTCGCCCAGTAACTCAATGGCGGTCTGGTTGACCTGACGGATGATGCCGTTGGCATCCAGCACCAGCACGCCAGCGGGCAATGCCGCGATCAGTTGTTCCAGCCGATCCGCCAGTACCATGCGTTCGGAACGGGTTGCAGCCAGTTCCCGCGTCAGTTCGGCTGCCTGCAGTTCCAGTTCACGGTAAGAAGACTCCAGTGCCAGTGACACCTGGTTAAAGGTCTCGAAGGCATCCTGCAGTTGCTGTGCTGATCTGTGGTCGTTGAGTTGCATGGTCTTGTGCGTCCTCTCGAATCTGCGGAGCACTTCTGCAATCACCATGCCGAAAATGAAAATATATTTATTTTCAATTGGTTATATTTGTTTTTATTTTTAAGCCTGAAAATATGACGCTTTTCCGTCACACAAAAATCAATCAGTTAGTTGAAATATTCATTATCAGGCCGAAATTCAGGCCAAAAAAATCCCGGGAAAGGCCCGGGATAAAAAGATATTCAATTTAAACTCAATGAGTTAAGTGCTATTTAACTCGTCAAGTCAAAGTCATGACGCCTCGGCGCGCTGCAATCCGTACTTACGCAGCTTCTCAACCAGGGTGGTTCGACGCATGCCAAGACGCTTGGCCGCATGAGCTACCACGCCATCCGCATCGTCCAGCGCCTGCTTGATAAAGCTCTGTTCCAGGCTGCTGAGATGCTCTTTCAAATCAATGCCGCCACGAGGCAGACGCGGCTCCTGGTACTCGACCGGTGTTGGCTTCAACACCAGTTCATCCGGCATTGGCGCGGGGGTTGTAGCCGCCCCTTCGGGTGCATTTTTCGCTGCAGTGATCGCTTCCTCGGTCTGGAATTTCTCCGGCAGATCGCCTACGTCCACAATGCCGAACGGATGCAGAATCGCCAGTCGTTCAACCAGGTTCGCCAGTTCGCGCACATTGCCCGGCCAGCTGTACTGACACAGCGCCATCACGGCTGCCGAAGTCAGTCGCACCGAACCGCGTTTCTCATGTTCAATACGACGAATCAGTTCGTTGACCAGCAGTGGGATGTCTTCCACGCGTTCGCGCAACGGCGGCATTTCAATCGGGAATACATTGAGGCGGTAAAACAGGTCTTCGCGGAACTTGCCTTCCTTGATGCTGTTTTCCAGGTCACGGTGCGTCGCGGCAACCACGCGCACATTGGTCTCGATGGTTTTGTTACTGCCGACCCGCTCGAACGTGCGTTCCTGGAGAACGCGCAGCAGTTTTACCTGCATCGGCAGGCTCATGTCGCCGATTTCATCCAGGAACAGCGTGCCGCCTTCGGCCATTTCGAAACGGCCCTGGCGTGCGCTGATCGCACCGGTAAAGGCCCCTTTCTCATGACCAAACAGCTCGGACTCAAGCAGGTCGCCCGGAATCGCGCCGCAGTTGATGGGTACAAAGGGTGATTCGCGACGGGATGAATAATAGTGCAGGTTACGCGCAACCACTTCCTTACCGGTGCCGGATTCGCCCAGGATCAGAACATTGGCATCGGAATCGGCGACCTGCTGAATCTGCTTGCGCACATTCTGGATCACGCGGCTGCTGCCAACCAGGCTGCGGAACAGGTCCACGGGACGCTGCCGACCGGCTTCGTCGTGCGATTCGCGGTAAATCTCCGCCTGATGCAGGGCATTGGTCAGCTGGGTATAGCGCACCGGCGTTTCGATGCGGCCAAGGATACAGGAACCGGCTTCGATCGCGATCGTGGGCTCCTTGCCTTTTTCCGCCAGCAGGAAAATCGGCAGGTGCGGGTCGTGTTCATGGATGTCGCGTAGCAGGCGTTCAAGGGAACCTTCCGAACCACAGCGCCCGACCAGCACGGCAAGACAGCCTTCCGCTTCTGTCAGGGCCTGGCGCCACTGATCGCAGTTATCGATTGCGACGGGTTCCCAATTTATGAATTCAATAACCGCTCGCAAATCGATGCGACGGTTCTCATCTGCTTCGATGACGAGGACTTTGCCTTCCGCTGCCATCTTGTTTCCTCCTGCCCACCCGGAACGTCTTTTTGACGGTAGAGGGGGGAATTGCATTGGGTCTGAAAAAGGACTGATTATTTTTTGATCTGACGGGTAGTAAAACACCCTTGAAAGCAAATGTCAAAATTCCGTCGGACATTCAACAAATCAATGGCTTGCGAATGGATTAATTCACCAACGGAGAGGAGTTACAGCAGGATATGGGGGAATAACTAACGAGAATTCAATATGCTGTGAAAGCTTTGTGATCAAAAAAATGAGCTAGTGACTAAAACTGGCAATAAGGGTTGTCAGCGTTGTTCCTGGTATGCCTTAACGGCGCTCTTACCCTTGTTGAGTTGCTTTAAGGCTTCACCGACCTGGCGCTGGTGAGACTGCCCCAGCGTCATCACCTGCTTATCCTTTTCCAGCAGGGCCTTCACCCTGGCATCGAATACCGCTCGTCGATTTTCCGGCAGATGAGAAAAAAATTGTTCAATGAGAGGGCGGCGCTCGGCCTCGATGGCAAAGGCCTGTTCCCACTCCTCGGCTTCCGCCGCCACGAGTAATCGCTGGGTTAGCGACTCGATGTGCGCAAACTGGTCGGCATCCGTTGCCATAAGCGTAACTGATATCCCTTGTTTACACTGACGGAGGCTGTTGCTGCTGATCCCGCACCTGATCGGCAATCGCATCCCAGGCACCCTTCACGTCCTTGAGCAGCCCCATCACTTCGTCGATGATTGCCGGGTTGTTCTGGATGTTGGATTCCACCAGTCGGCGTTCCATGTACTCATACAGGTTATCGAGATTGTTCGCCAGGTCGCCAGCACCCAGATCCAGGCTGCCGCGCAGACCGCTGATGATTGAAATCGCCCAGCTGACATGTTCGCCTTTTCTGGCAACCTCGCCGCGTTCCATAGCGCCTTTTGCGATAGCCATTTTATCCAGGGCACCCTGCATCAACATTTGAATCAATCGATGCGGACTTGCATGGCCGGCCGCCATGTTGACCGCGGCCTGGTTGTACTGGTTTATTGCGCTCTGCCCTTTTCCGTAGACCATCTACTTATCTCCACATGTCTCTTGTATGTTTTCGTGACAACCGACTCTTCCTTGAGCACAACAATGTTAAATTCTAGTAAATTCCCAAGCCGCTTGCGGACATGAATGAACTGGTCTGCTGCAACGACGACAGCAGCACATCCAGGTTTGAATAGCGCCTGCGCAATCCTTCTTCATATGTGGTCAGGCGGAACTCCATCCGCTCGATTTGCGAATCGATACTGTCTACCCGGTACTGTAAACCATCTTCGCGGGATTCAAGAAAACCTTCGACGTCCAGCAAATCGTCCATCAGCGCTTCGAGCCGGTAGGCATAACCCTGATCGTTATCGGCAAACAGTGCTGACACACCTTCAAAATCGCTGTTCAACGCGCTGGTCAGATCATCGCTGTCGATGGACATCACACCCTCGCGGCTGATCGAGACACCAACCTGCGCAAGGTATTCCAGGCTGGTACTCAGCCCTGTTGGCGCATTGTTCAGTACCGACCGAATCTGGGATTCAAGGCTGCGGATTGTGGAATCGCCTTCAAGGGGGCCTTCACGCATGGTTTTCAAATTCGACATCAGCGTGTTATAGGCCGAAACGAATCCCTGAATGTTGGTCTTCACGGCTTCCAGGTCGCGATCGATATCCAGCGTCAGACCCGTAGTCTCGGCCTTGAAGTTCAAGGTGACACCGGCAATCGCATCGTCGATCGTGTTGGAGTTACGTTCCAGTAAATAGGTTCCGTCGATGGTGAATTGCGCATTTTCCGCCGGAACAATCGTCGCCATGGTGAAGGGATCGGCAATCGCGCCGCCGCCACTGTTCTGGAAACTCAACCCGATCGTGTAGTCTTCACCGGTGTTGCCCGAGGTCAATACCAGGCGGTGAGCCGTACTGGTTTCGGAAACGATCGACGCGGTCAAATCCACGTCTTCGCTCAGGCCAGCGGCAGTATTTATCGCGCTACGGATTTCGCCGAGCGTTTTTCCGCCATATTCGACGGCAATGCTTTCACCGTTAATAGTGATATTCATGACATCGCCAGCATTACCGATGGTCGTTGTATCGGTGTCGGCAAACGCGCTTGAACCCTGCTTTTCAGCAACGGCCAGGTTGGTGATATCAATGGAGTAAGTGCCCGCGGATGCAAAGCGGGTGGTCGTCGCGGTCAGGCTTTCTTCATCAGACGAACCGCCTGAATAAACCTGGAACTTTTCCTGCGACTTCAGACCGTCCATGCTGCTCTGAAATTTGCTCAGCGCAGATTTCAGCAGACCATAGGTGCTGATCTGATTTTCATACGTCTTTTTCTTGGTCTCAAGGTCATCGATGGGTCGACGCTCGATCGAAACCAGCTGTTGAATAATGGAACTGACATCAAGACCAGAGCCAATACCCGGAGAGGAAATCATCTTGCCACCTCAGTTATATCATTACTGAAAGCAGCCATTTGCATCAGGGCCTGACTCAGGCGTTATCCCTGAAAAGCAACCCACCGCTTTCTTCACCAATATGTTCTTGCAGCTTGCGTGCCATATCCAGGGCTTCCTCGGAAGGAATCTGTCGAATTACTGCCTGGGTCTCGGAGTCGAGCACCTTGACCACAACACGTCCGCTGTCATCATCCACTGAAAATTTAAGGTCGCGACTAACGCTTTGCACATAATCTTCAATGTTAGCGACGGCGGCCTTAACGGATTCTTTCTCTTCTTCCTTGTTTACCTTGCCCTGGCTCTCGGGAGGCAAAATCTGGCCGCTGTTAGCGGCGGTTTCCTGCCCCTGTTCTGACCTACTGACCCGCGCAATAGACATACTGCCCTGCACAGCGGATTTTGCCGAAACGTCTGGCTGACGAACTACCGGCTGCTGCACCTGTGAACTGATTTTATTTGCTATTTCACCTGGCATCATTTCTCACCTCCTAACCGGAACCCCACCCCATAAAAGAAGCCGCTTGGGGCTCCCTGCCCCAAACGGCTCTTCCATGAGCAATCCGGTTAAGGATTAAATTAGCCCAACAGAGACAAGGCTGTCTGCGGTAAAGCGTTAGCCTGTGCCAACATTGCAACACCTGCCTGCTGCAGGATCTGCGAACGAGTCAGGTTGGCAGATTCGCGAGCGAAGTCAGCATCCAGGATTCGGGATTTCGCAGCACTCTGGTTTTCAACAACGTTCGCGTTGTTACGTGCGGCAATTTCCAGACGGTTCTGAGCGGCACCGTATTTCGCACGAAGGTTGGAGATACGGTCGAGCGCGGTATCGATGATGCTCACTGCTGACAGCGCGTTGGCAACAGAAGATACCTTGGTGTTGGTAGACAGTGCAGTACCGATACCGTAAGTACCAGTAGAGTCAATGTTTACAGTAGATACTGAGATCAGGTTATTAGCAGAAGCACTGCGGAAACCAACCATGATCTTGGTAGATGAAGTATTACCGATTACGGTACGGTTACCGAAACGGGTAGAGTCGGAGATACGAATAATTTCGTTCTGTACCGACAGCACTTCCGCCTGCAGGTTAGCGCGGTCAGCAGTGGTTACAGTACCGTTGGCTGACTGTACGGCCAGCTCACGAATACGCTGCAGACCGTTGGTAACTTCGTTCAACGCACCTTCAGCTGTCTGCAGCATGGAGATACCGTCGTTCGCGTTACGATTAGCCTGTTCCAGACCGGAGATCTGTGCGGAAAAGCGAGTGGCCAGTGCCAGACCGGCGGCATCGTCACGCGCGCCGTTGATACGCAGACCTGAGGACAGGCGCTGCAGCGCAACATTCAGGGAAGAGTTGGTGTTGTTCAGAGAACGCTGGGCGAACAGTGACGCCACGTTGGTATTTACGACTTGACCCATGATATTTCTCCCGTATGCCCGAGTAGATGGTCACCACTCCGGCGGGTTTCACATTTAGCGGATACATCACCTGGAGGTGTGTTTACCGCTTCCAACCTGTAGAACGGCCGCGCCAGGAAAATCTTTATTTTTTTATTCGTATAAAAAACATGTGCTTAGCAATTAGCGTCAATAAATCATCCTCCAGCACCGCCGTCTCGGTCGCAACAGACTGACTAAAAATTGGCGGCATAGTATTTGCTAATCCCTCATCTACCTTTTATTAATAATTGAGTCACAAGGAAAAATCTTGGCCAGCGAATACAACCAGGACGGTTTGGGTGAATTCATCCGCAACGGCTTTGGCGAACAGTACCTGCACAGCGTAAATCGCGATGCCTTCATAAAATCAGGCAGCGATGCGATTTATGCGCGTTATTTCCGCGACCGGCTCTGGAATCATGACAGCCTGCACATCATCGTCGGTACGGATTCCGGCCTGTTGCCGGAATATATCCAGCGCCATGGCCTTGCCAGGGGTTCGCGCTACCTCTTTGTCGAGCTTCCCGATATTCTGGAAAAACTGACCCAGGCAGGACGCCTGGGTGACCTGGGTAATCGCATGCTGGTTATCCCGCCGGACAACTGGCTGGAGATCGCCGAACAGCACAACCTGCTCGACTACCTGTTCCTGGACAAGGCCCATGTGCATCTGTCATTAGCGGCAGCCGATGCGCACATCCCCGAGTATGTTCCACTCGCCAGCCGGATCGAGGATGAATTCAACACCCGCAGCTGGCAACTACTGCAAGGTCAGGCCTGCGGTGAATTTCTCGATAAAATCATGCTGAACCTGGCCGAAAACCGGATCGCGTTCAACAGCGCATTGGATGAAACTTCATTTGCCGGTTACAGCGCCGTACTGGCGGCCGGTGGCCCATCGCTGGACAGCATGATCCCCTGGATCAAGGCGCACCGCGATGAAATTCTGCTGTTCGCGGTATCACGTATCTGCCGACGTCTGCACGAAGTGGGGCTGACTCCCGACATCATTGTCTCCATCGATCCCACTCACATGAGTTTTGAAATCAGCAAGGAGATGTTCGCCTTCAGCCAGGACAGCCTGTTTATTAACGGCAACCACGTCACGGAAGAACTGATCGGCCAGTGGCCGGGCAAAAGCCTGTACCTCGGCAACCGTTACCCCTGGGACACAGAGGCCAATGTATCCAACACACCTGTGTGCGGCCCATCCGTGACCAACTCGGCCCTGATGTGCGCCATCATGATGGGCTTCAAACAGATCATCTTCGCCGGCGTGGATTTATGCTTTACGCGCGAGGGTCATAGCCATGCACTGGGCAGTGACGAACGCGATGCCGGCACTCGCATTGGCCATGTCGGAACCCAGGTAAAAACCAACGGTGGCCAGATGGCGGACACGGACATTCCATTTGCCCAGGCTGTCGATGCGATCGGCAGCCAGGCCGTCTATGCCAGGCATTTTGGCTGCACCTGCATTAATCCCAACCCGGATGCCGCGGTGATCAAGGAAGTCGAACATATCACCCTGGACCAGATCCAGCTGACCGCCCTGCCGCAGCCCGCCAGGAAGATGCTGGATGAACGGGTGCCAGATGAAACCAGTGCGCAACGCGTTATCACTTACCAGGCAACGCTAAAAGAACTGGGCCGCATCCGGCATCGCCTCGAGAAGGTGCGCGAAATCGCCAACGATGCGCTGGCGGCGCATGAAAAACTGTTCAACCCCGAAACCGCGCATGAGAAATACAAGAAACGTATCGACAAGCTGGAACAACAACTCGACAAAGAGTTTGAACGGGAAACCCTGTTCATCAAGAAATACGGGCTAAAACGTTTTTCCAGACTGGCCCGGCCGGACGAAGACCTGGAATGGACAGAGGAAGAAATAGAACGGACCGGGCGTGGTTATTACCAGGCCTACCGTGACAGCATCAATGACCTGTTCAAGATGTTTAGCGCGATTGAAACCCGCCTGAATGCCCGGTTGCAGGAAGAATCCGACACCCCGGACTTTGGCCAACTTGCCACCCAGTGGCGACAAGACGGGCAACCGGGCCGTGCCCTCATCTGGCAGAAGCATTCACCCGCGGCATTTGAACAGGCACGCACCAGTCATGCCGCCGAAATTCAGCAATTCGAGCAGGATTTTTCCGCCATGCTGAGTGCTGAAAATATTGAGCACAATGCGCGCGCCAAAAAAGAATCGCGTATCGAATATGTTCGCGCAAAGGCAACCTTGCAATTTCTGCGTCAGGATACAAGCGGCCTGCAAGATCTACGCAACGGACTGGAAAAAGATGGCCGGGAAGAAGCCGCGCCTTACCGCTCTATCGTCAAAGGCTACCTGGCCGAGCTGGAGCAACAGGACGCCGATGCCCTGATGGCCTATCAGGAGGTTACCGATGGACCCTTGCTGGAAGATGCCTTGAAACGCATCGCCTATCTGACCTTGAAGCATCAGGACCTTGAGAATGCCGCACTGGCACTGGATTGCCTGGCGGCGATTTCGCCCAGTTATCTACCGCAATACGCCGACGTCATGCGCATCCGGGGCGATATCGCCCAGGCCGCGGAACTCTACACCCTTTATCTGGATCATGCACCGGATGATCTGGCCATTGCGATTCGCCTTGGACGCCTGTACCAGGACAACAACATCAACGACGTTGCCCTGCAGATATTCGATTATGTACTGAATAAAGACCCGAACAATCAGGCTGCGCGGCAGCTACGACAGCAACTGGAGAACACTGCTTGAACCTCGCGAACAAAAAGATTCTGGTGACCGGCGCCGACGGCTTTATCGGCTCGCACCTTACCGAATACCTGTTGCAACAAGGCTACGATGTGCGCGCATTCGTGCTGTACAACTCGTTCGGCAGCTGGGGCTGGCTGGATACCCTGGACGCCAGCCAGAAGCAGAACCTGGATGTGTTCATGGGCGATATCCGCGATCCCAACGGCGTGCGCACGGCAATGAAAGGCTGTGACGTGGTGCTGCACCTCGCGGCTCTGATCGGCATCCCCTACTCCTATCACTCGCCCGACACCTATGTCGACACCAACATCAAGGGCACATTGAATGTATTGCAGGGCGCGCGCGATCTCGACATCGAGCGTGTGGTACATACGTCCACCAGCGAAGTCTACGGCACCGCGCTGCATGTCCCGATCGACGAGGAGCATCCACTGCAGGGCCAGTCACCCTATTCCGCCACCAAGATCGGCGCGGACCAGATGGCGCTGTCGTTCTACCGGTCGTTCGAAACGCCCGTCGCGATATGCCGCCCCTTCAATACCTATGGGCCAAGACAATCGGCACGCGCCGTCATCCCGACCATCATTACCCAGATTGCCAACGGCATTACCAACATTAAGCTGGGCGCGCTAACCCCAACGCGGGACTTCAACTTTGTCATGGATACCGTGCGCGGTTTCGAAGCCATTGCAGCGGCCGACCCGGCGCTGGGCGAAGTCATTAATATCGGCAGCGGATTCGAGATCAGTGTCGGCGATACCGTGAAACTGATCGGCGAGGTTATGAACACCGATATCCGCATCGAGACCGATGAAGACCGCCTGCGCCCCAACAAGAGCGAAGTTGAACGGTTACTGGCAGCAAACGAAAAGGCGAAATCACTCACCGGCTGGTCGCCGGAATACGCCGGACTCGACGGCTTCCGGCGCGGACTGGAACTCACCGCGCAATGGTTCACCAATAAAGACAACCTGCGGGCCTACAAGGCCGACCGTTACAACATCTGATGAATGAATCGCTGATTAATAGCTTTTTTGCCACGCTGGATCAGGTGCTGACCGGCAGCGATTGTTATCCGCTGCATCAGCCGGATTTCCAGGGCAACGAATGGGCATATGTAAAAGACTGCATCGATAGCGGCTGGGTATCGTCCGTCGGCAGCTATGTGACCCGCTTCGAACAGGACCTGGCGCAATATACCGGCGTCAGGAAAGCTATCGCCGCCATGAATGGCACTGCGGCGTTACACACCTGCCTGATGCTGTGCGACGTCCAGGCCCATGACGAGGTATTGCTACCGACCTTCACCTTTGTCGCCACCGCTAACGCCGTGCGTTACTGCCAGGCCGAGCCGCATTTTGTCGACATCAGCGCGACAACCCTGGGCGTGGACCCGCGCAAGCTCGCTTCATATCTGGAAAGCCACACCCGGCAACAGGATGGCTGCTGCATCAACCAACAGACGCAACGCCCTATCCGCGCCCTGATTGTCATGCACGCCTTCGGCCATCCGGCGGAGATGGATGCATTGCAGCAGTTGTGCGAACAGCACAATATTGCCCTGATCGAAGATGCCGCCGAGGCACTGGGTTCTTTCCACCAGGGCAGGCATGTCGGGCACTGGGGCCGGGTGAGCGCCCTGAGTTTCAACGGTAACAAGATCATAACCACCGGCGGTGGTGGCGCCATCCTGACCAACGATGAAAGTCTGGCGAAAACCGCGCATCACCTGACCACTACCGCCAAGCTGCCGCACCCCTGGAATTTTGTGCATGACGAAGTCGGCTATAACTACCGACTGCCGAACATCAATGCCGCGCTGGGTTGCGCGCAACTGGAGTTGCTACCGCGCTTCGTGGAATGGAAACGTCAGCTGGCCAGCCGTTACCAGCAACTATTTGCTGATTCGCCGCTTGGCCGGATGCTGCCCGAACCGGACGGCTCACAGAGCAACTACTGGCTGAACTGTTTTGTTTTGCACCCGGAACATGCGGCACTGCGCGACACGATACTCAATCATTGCCATGAGCGCCGGATCCTGGCGCGTCCGGCCTGGGAACTGATGCACCGGCTACCCATGTACCAGGCCTGCCCACGCATGGATATGAGTACGGCCGAACAACTCCAGGCCAGTCTCATATCCCTGCCCAGCAGCCCCGTCCTGGGGGCCGCCGCATGAGCCGCACCATTACCGTCGTGACCGGCTCGCGCGCCGAATACGGCCTGTTAACGCCATTACTCAAGGCGATCGATGCGCACGATTCGCTTGAATTACAGTTGCTGGTAACCGGCATGCATCTATCGCCCCGGCATGGCAACACCATTGACCAGATCCTGACCGACGGCATTGCCATCACCGCGACCGTCAACATGGACCTGGAGGATGACAGCGCGCTCGGCATCGCCGAGGCAATGGCCAACGGCATCTCCGGCTTTTGTCACAACTTCCAGATTCACAGACCCGATATTCTGGTGGTGCTCGGCGATCGCTATGAAATCTTTACCGCTGTCCAGGCTGCAATGATCTGCAATATCCCCATCGCCCATATCCATGGAGGCGAGGCATCGGAAGGCGCCATGGATGAAGCCATTCGCCACAGCATCACCAAAATGGCTCAACTGCACTTCACTGCGACCGAATCCTACCGGCAACGCGTGATTCAACTCGGCGAACAGCCGGGTCATGTATTCAATGTCGGCGCGCTGGCCGTCGACAATATCCGCAAACTGCCATTGCTGGACAAGACAACCCTGGAAGCCGATCTCGGTTTCCGGTTTGGCAACCAGAACTTCCTGGTTACCTATCACCCACTGACACTGGATGAAACGGCTTCAAGGGCGGGGATTACCCATCTGCTTGAGGCGCTGGATGAATTCCCGGATGCACACACCATCTTTACCCGTGCCAATGCCGATTCCGGTGGCGCGGAAATAAATGCCATGATCGACCGCTATGTCGACAAAAACCCGCAACGTTGTATCGCCTTTGACGCCATGGGCAGCCTGCGCTACCTGAGTGCCATGCGGCTATGCGATGCCGTGGTCGGCAATTCATCAAGCGGCATCATCGAAGCCCCGATCATGAAGACAGCCACGGTCAATATCGGCGATCGGCAGAAAGGCCGGCTGCGAGTCAATTCCATTATCGATGTATCCACTGATGCACCGGCCATCGTGAATGGCATCGCACAGGCACTGTCTAATGACTTCAAACAACAGCTCAGTGACACACCCTGCATCTACGGGGACGGCGACACAGCCGGACAGATCGTCGATTTGCTGGCCCGGTTCCCGCTTGACGGCATCCTGATGAAACGTTTTTACGATCTGCCGGGAGTGAACACGTGAGCTGCTTCATCATTGCCGAGGCCGGGGTTAATCATAATGGCGACATGGCCATGGCCCGCCAGTTGATTGCGGCGGCCAAGGACGCGGGCGCCGATGCAGTCAAGTTCCAGACTTTCACGCCATCGGCACTGGTCAGCCAACATGCCGCCAAGGCCGACTATCAACAGAAAACAACCGGTTCGTCAGAATCCCAGCTCGACATGCTGCGCAAGCTGGCATTAAGCGAGGCCGATCATGAAATGCTCCGTGCTCACTGCGATGAACAGCAGATTGCCTTCCTGTCCTCACCTTTCGATCTCGACAGCGCGACACTGCTGACCGATCACTACCATCTACCGCGTATCAAGCTGGGTTCCGGCGAAATCACCAATGGTCCGCTGTTGCTGCAACTGGCGCGCAGTGGCGTGGACATGATTCTTTCGACCGGCATGTGCACGCTGGACGATATTCGCGCGGCACTGTCACTACTGGCCTGGGGGTATCGTAACTCAGCTGCGCCGACGAAACTGGACTGGAACGGTTACTGGGAACAACCGGAAAGCAGGCAAGTATTGACGGACAAAATCACCCTGCTGCATTGCACCACCGAGTATCCCGCGCCCTATAACGAGATCAACCTGCGCGCCATGGATACCTTGGCCGAAACGTTCGGCCTGCCAGTCGGCTATTCCGATCACACGCCCGGCATCGAGATTTCACTCGCCGCCGTGGCGCGCGGCGCCTGTGTGATCGAAAAACATTTCACTCTCGATCGTACCTTGCCCGGCCCGGATCACCAGGCCTCGCTGGAACCAGATGAACTGAGCGCGCTGGTACAGGGTATTCGCCACATCGAACAGGCCTTGGGCGATGGCATCAAACAACCTTCGCCAAGCGAACGGAAAAACATGCAGGTCGCACGCAAGAGCCTGGTGGCGCTGACGTCTATATCCAGCGGTGACAGATTCACCACCGACAATCTCGGCTGCAAGCGGCCCGGCACAGGCCTCTCGCCCATGGATTACTGGGACTGGCTGGGCAAAACCGCTGACCGCGACTACGCTCCCGACGAGGAGATTACACCATGAATCGACCGATCATCATCGTGGGTGCCGGCGGTCATGGCCGGGTACTCGCAGACACGCTGCGACAGCTGAATAGCGACATTCTCGGCGTAACCGATCCGCTGCAGCCAAAATTGACCGGCGTTTTCGCCGATATCCATTATCTCGGCCGCGACGATGTCATACGGCAATACAGCGCCTCGGAAGTACGCCTGGTCAACGCGCTCGGCTCGGTGCGCAATACCCAGCCTCGCGCGGATATCTACCTTGACTTCAAGGCCGATGGTTACGGCTTTGCCAACGTCATTCATCCCTCCTCCCAGGTGTTGTCGCATCAACCCCAGGGCGAAGGCATCCAGGTACTGGCCGGCGCAATCGTCAACGTCGATACCCTGCTGGGTCATAACGTACTGATCAATACAGGCGTCATCGTCGAGCACGGTTGCCGTATCGGCCCTCATACTCACATCGCCAGCGGCGCCATTATCTGCGGCGATTGCCACATCGGCGATAGCGTACATATCGGCGCTGGTTCGACAGTAATACAGGGCATCCGCATAGGCGATGGCGCAATAATTGCTGCGGGTTCCGTTGTAACCCGTGACATTCCTTCAGGCACGCTGGTCGCGGGAGTACCGGCGGAAATTAAACGGCAGATTATATGAGTTCGAAATGGCAACAAGTTGCCCTTGAGGCAAAGGCAAACCTCAGAAAGGCGCTCCAGGTTATCGATGCCAGCGCCATCCAGATTGCACTGGTGGTCGACGATGAGCATCGCCTGCTGGGCACTATTACCGATGGCGATATTCGTCGCGCTTTATTGCGTGGCGAAGACATGGACACCCCGGTCGACAAAATCATGAATGCCAATCCCTTTACTGGCCTGAATGATGAAGATCGCTCCATCTGGCAGCGAACCATGCTGCGTCACCATCTGCAACATCTGCCCATCCTCGATATGAACGGTCATGTGGTGGATCTGGCGCGCTACACACCGCCGCAGGAACCCACCCGGGATAACCCGATTATTCTTATGGCTGGCGGCCTGGGTACGCGCCTGCGCCCACTGACCGAAAACCAGCCCAAGCCCCTGTTGCGCGTGGGCAGTAAACCGATTCTGGAAACCATTATCGAAAACTTCCGTGGCCAGGGCTTTTACCGCATCTATCTCAGCATCAATTACATGGGCGACATGATCCGTGACTATTTCGGCAACGGCGAGAAATGGGATGTCGAAATAGCCTATCTGGAAGAAAAAGAACGCCTGGGTACTGCGGGCGCATTAAGCCTGATGCCGGACACTCCCAATCTGCCCATGATTGTAATGAACGGCGATCTCCTGACCAATGTCGATTTTGTGCGTCTGCTCGATTTTCACGAGCGGCAACAGGCCTGCGCCACGCTGTGTGTGCGCGAATACAGCTACCAGGTACCCTACGGCGTGGTAAAAGTCGACGACTACACAGTGGAGATGCTAAAGGAAAAACCCATTGAGCATCATTTCGTGAACGCGGGCATTTACGCACTCGATCCCGATGTACTGGAACGCATTCCCCATGGCCAGTTTTATGACATGACCACCTTGCTGGACACATTGATCAGTGAGAAACGCAAGGTCAGCGGTTTCCCGCTGCGCGATTACTGGATGGACATCGGCCGCATGGACGACTACGAACGGGCCGATAACGAGTATAAAGATTTCTTCTCATGATTGATGACCGCAGTGTCCTGGCCATCATTCCCGCGCGCGGTGGCTCCAAGGGACTTCCCAATAAAAACATTCTTCCCCTTGCCGGCAAACCGCTGATTAGCTGGACCATCGATGCAGCCCGGCAAAGCCAGGCCATTGATCGTTGCGTCCTGTCCACCGACAGCCCGGCCATTGCGGGCGTCGCGGAAGAATGCGGCTGCGAGGTACCTTTTTTACGGCCCGCGTACCTGGCATCGGATGAAGCCACCACCCTGGATACCATTTTACATACCCTCGACAATGTCGAGCGGCATGATCTGCTAGTCGTGTTGCAACCCACTTCCCCGCTCCGCAAGGCGGCCGACATCGATGCCGCCATCACGCTGATGCTGCAACAAAAGGCGCGCAGTTGCGTCTCTGTCACACGAGCGGACAAAAGCCCACACTGGATGTTTCATCGCGATCCGCTGGGGAAGCTACAACCCGTACTAACTGACCCGGCTAACGCCTCCCGCCGTCAGGATCTGGAAGCCGTCTATGTGTTGAACGGTGCTATCTATGTTGCGGAAACTGATTTTGTTCGCGAAGAAAAAGTCTTTTTTAATCCGGACAGCGTCAGCTACCTCATGCCGAAAGAGCGCTCAATCGATATCGATGACCGAATGGACTTCATGCTGGCCGAACAGCTTCTTATGCAAACTTTTTAGCGACTGGGCACGATCAGATCGCGGCGCACGTCCGCAACATCAATCACAGCATGTTGCTGCTCCTGACTCTGATGCATCGCCAGACCAATGGCGAGAGCCGCCCTTGCATCGTCAATCCCACAGGCTACTGATGTACCCTGCCGTACCGCCGAGACAAGATCGGCGGCTGCGGCTGACCAGTTATTGCCGTATTCGAATTTTGGAAAATCGACCCGTTTCAACTCCTGCATGACGCTCATGTAGGTCGCGTCGGCCGGTGTCCATAATTCTGTCTGCACATTGCCGATCCGAATCATCCCTGCGCTGCCCAACAGCTCGAACTCAAAGCGGAAATAATCCTTGTCACGGCCATGAATCATGGCGGTCACGCCCGAATCGAAATGAATCAGCGCATCGCCGCCAAAGTCACAGAAATCAGTCCTGGCATCGTAACGATAGCCACTTTGCACGTTCTGTTCTTCACCCGTCTCCAGCCAGGCCTGCACGGCAACGGCTTCCCCTGCGTAGAGTCGCAGCAAATCAAACGCATGTGTGCCGGTATGCAACATATTGCCGCTGAAATGGACATTGATCGTCTGCAGTTCACCGATTGCCCCCGCGCGGATCAGTTCATTCACCTTGTGGTAGCGCAGCTCCCAGCGGCGCATATAGGACACGATCAGCCGGGTATTATGCCGCTCAAGGGCCGCCTGCATGCGTTCGATTTCCGCCAGTGATACGGCAGCGGCCTTCTCGCACCAGATCCCTTTCACTCCCGCCTCGGCCGCCGCGCACACCATGTCGGCCCGTTCGGTCGCATAAGCGGCAATACTGACATAATCCAGTTGTTCCCCTGCCAGCATTGCTCGGTAATCGGTATAACGCGACTCAACACCGTAATGTTCGCCAAAATCGCTTAACCGTTGCGTGTCAATATCGCAGGCCGCCTGCAGCTGGATGCCGGGCTGTTTAAGCCAGCCACCCACATGACTGCAGGGCTTTGAACGCCGTTCGTCATTTTCCAGCAGCCAGGCCACGCGACCGCATCCAATGACACCGACGCGTGCGGGTGTATGTAATTCAAAAGTCATCTTGTTCCAGTCTCGGTATCTGTCCCGAAATATGCAGATGCCGTGCCAGTGCAAAGCAGGTTAATAAACAGGTAAGATGCGGCTTACGGAATCAAGTGGACGCAGCCGTCGGAATGAATCAAGTTGTCGAAGAAAATCTGGCTCTATTGCAGCAGCGCTGGCCACAGCTTTATACCCGCATCACCACTGCTCTATTTGATTATCCCCTGGAGTGGATCACCCACACACCCGCAACGTCACTTGCGGTCAATGGTTATCGACTCTGGAGTGCTTTCAACCCCGAAGCCGAGGGGGAGTTGCAGGCCACTCCTGTGCCGGACACGGCAACTGAGGCATGGGTCTATGGCATCGGCTCGGGTGATCTGATCCGGGCCCTGCTGCGACGCGATGACCTGAAACAACTTCATGTTGTCATTTTGAATCCGGGACTGGCACACCTGTTAATGCACAGCCTGGATCATCGCGACTGGTTACAGGATCCGCGCGTCGAACTGCTCGATGCTGCTGGACAAACGCTGCCGCAGTCGCCCTTTGCCGTGGTTCCTGCCTGTCTGCATCTCTGTACTGACGAAACTGTCGCTTTACGCGATCAGTTGTTGCTCGAGCTGAATACGCCTTTTGAGCGCCAGCGCCAGCAAGGGCGGGAGCCGCTGCGCCAGAAGCGGATTGAGCAAAACCGTTCGCTGATCACCTCCGACGGCGATGTTGATGCCCTGTTCGGCTCCGCGCAGGGTTCAAGTATCGCGGTTGTAATTGCCGGTCCTACCCTGGCGCAAACGGCGGACTGGCTACAATCGAATCGCAATGAAGGACCGGTCATCGCCGTGGATGGCGCACTTTCTCCCCTGCTGAAGAAAAACATCGTTCCCGATCTAGTGGTCAGTGTTGACGATAATGAAGAGTGGATTGTGAAATATTTTTCGGGCGACCTTGCTGCCTGCAAAAACAGCACGCTCGTTTATGCGCCGGTTGTCCCGCATGCCGCATTGTTGCTCTGGCCGGGACGGCGGCTGACCATGTATACCTCTGAAGCCCGTTACGACAAATTACGTCAGCAAATCCCGAAAGGGAAACTCTTCCTGTCCGGCTCGGTCTCGCATGCCGCGGTCGACCTGGCTGTCAAAATGGGCGCACGCCAGGTACGCCTGTTTGGCGCGGATTTCGGTTTTCCTGGCGATCAAATCCACGCCAACCCGGATGGCCCTGTCGAGTTTTATGATAATGCCGCCAGGGCCGGGGCAACGGTAAAAAACGGTCATGGGCAAATGATCCGGACTTTGCCCAGCTTTAATGGTTATCGCCTGGATCTTGAGCAGTACATCGCTCACATCCCGGACATCACCTTTATCAATATGAGCCGTAATGGCGCCTGCATTCGCGGCACGGTCTATCCTGACGAGGGTTCAGCATGATCCTCAAAGATTTTCATGCCTTTATAAACGATTACCATGAAACCCTGATGGGTCTGCATTGCGGGCAAACCGCCCGAGCGAATCATCACCTGGTTCGCCTGCTGGATCGTCTCATTGAATTTTTACAGGCATTACCACCGCCACAAGTTGTCGCAGCCCTGCCGGTAATCCAGTCGATGGCGGCGGCAAAAGAACGAGATGACAGCGTGAGCCTGGCGGATACAGTGCAATTTGAGCTTCCCCAGGCCGCGCTCGTGGAAACATTTGGCAGTGCTCTCTTCGAAATGCCGACATTGTTACAGCTAAAATCCATTGCACGCCTGCTTAAGCAAACCAATGGTGCACATCAAGTCGCCAACGAATTAGGTTCGATTTATGCGGACAATCCGGAGGCCTTTGGACTGGCGTTTTATTTCGCCGAGTCACTTTCCCGGGAAAGCCGTTCCGCCGATCTCATCCATCTGCTACAGGCCGAGGAAAAGGCCGGTCGTCTTTCTCCCGCCAGCGCCTATAGCCTATCCCTGTTACTGGCTGACAACGATGAATTCGAACAGGCAGAAAGACTCATGGACTGGGCCTATACTCGCAGCCAGAAACTCCAGGATGGTTATGCCCAGCTGGGATGGAAAAAGGGACACCATGACCTGGACTGGAATAGCGCGTACCAGCTCATGAATAAAGACAGAACCAATAACCGCATTTCGCCCTTCTGGCTGAAAACCATGGCGCAGGCGGCCGCCCATGCCTCACGAATGGACGATGCAAAAGCCTTGATCGCTGACTGTTACCAGGCGGACGGCACAATGGTTAATGGCTATACCCGCATTGGCTGGTGCGGCTATCTGCTGAACGGGAATAAGAACGATTACAAAACACTTGTGGGACAAGACCGTTCTTTGGGTCGCTTCTCGGAACAACAGGACGCGGGGCCGGTGTTCCAGGCAGCAGAACAGGTATTTGATGGGGAACCCTTTGAGCAGGTGTATGCACATCTGACCAAAGCCGCAGCAAGCACCCCTCACAATCGCAACTGGTTCTCCGTTGTTGGCTGGCTTTATATACGCGAAGGAAGTTTCCTTTCCGGTTACAAAATGATGCTGCATGATTACCAGGCGAATCTGATGGATAAAACACTATGGTTTCCGAGTTACACCGTTGCCTTGTTATTGGCAGGTGAACACGAGAGGGCCAAAGAACTTTTAACGACCGCACAAACCGATAACTGGCTGACGCAACGCAACCTGCTCGGCTATTCAACAATGCCCGATGCCGTATTGACATCGAACGAATTCGAACAACTTATTCTCAATCCTGAACAGTCGCCGACCTATCAAATGCTGGTGGAAAAATTCAGGAGAGCGCCGCATTAACCCGCAGGCTGCCAACGAACCGTTATTGATAATGTTTCGCACCGAGGCATCCAGCGCTATTGGTAATGGCCATGTCATGCGCTGTCTTGCCATCGCGGAACAGTGCATCTCTCTTGGCTGGAACCCTGTGTTTGTCATGCACGAATGCCCGCAGGCAGTGGCAGCCCGACTCACCAGCGCGGACATCACAGTCTATGAGTTGCCCACGCCTGACAGTGCGCTCACCCTGCAAACGCTGTTAGATACACTGGCACCGGACGCCATTGTAATCGACGGTTATCAATTCGATGCCGCCTATCGCAAGGCCCTCTCCCGAAACGGTGTACCCATCATGGCAATCGACGATGGCAATCTTGATTTCAATCTTCATGCCGATATCCTGCTGAACAGTTCACCGCTGGCCAATAAAGCGCAGTATCGTTCCATTGCGCCCTGTGCCGAGTTGCTCCTTGGACCCGGCTATGCGCCACTGCGCCAGGAATTTCATCAGCTGTCTCAACTTGCCCTGACAGCCGAAAAGCCTGTCGAACGTATCCTGGTCAGCTTTGGCGGTAGCGATCCCGCCAGACTCACACTGCCCACGACGCAGGCTTTGCGGGCACTTCTACCCGCCACGGTGCAACTGGACGTCGTAGTTGGCAATGCATTTTCAGACCAGGACAATCTTGCATCCCTGGAGAATTCGCCCAATATAAAGATGCATTATCACTGCCAGCAGATGGCAGCCCTGATGCAACAATGCCATCTGGCAGTGACCGCCGCTGGCTCAACACTCTGGGAGCTGGCTTTCCTGGGGATTCCTACTATTGCTCTGGTTGTCGCAGACAATCAGGCCGTGGCGCTACAGCCACCGATGAATGAATGGTTTGTCAGTATCGATGCACGCAATCAGCCGGACAGCGCAATTCAGTATGCGTGCACAGAAATGCTGAGTCTTGTTAACACCCCGGAAAAACGTAAGCATCACCAACAACTGTTGCAAAATATTGGCGTTGGCCGCCACTCTGCGCGAATATGCCAACTAATCGATGACAAGATCCAGGCAACAGGCTTTCGACACATACCGACACCGACATGAGCAAAGTCGCCATCATCACGGCACGCGGCGGCAGCAAACGTATCCCGCGCAAAAACATTCGACCATTTCTTGGTCGACCGATTATTGCCTATTCCATCGATGCCGCGCTGAATAGTGGGCTGTTCGACCGGGTAATTGTTTCGACGGATGATGTCGAAATCGCCGCAGTAGCCAGAAAACATGGCGCCGAGATTCCCTTCATGCGGCCGGCCGAACTGGCCGATGATCATACCGGCACCATGCCGGTGGTACGCCATGCCCTGCAAACCTTGCAGGATCAGGGTGAAACAATTCATTACGCCTGTTGCCTGTATCCCACGGCGCCTTTTATCACACCTGCACTGTTACAGCAGGCACTGTCGTTGATGCTGGAACGTGACAGTGATTATGCCTTTTCGGTCGGACGTTTCAGTTACCCCATCCAGCGCGCCCTGCGCCAGACCGCCGAGGGTGGTGTTGAACCCATCACGCCGGAACATATTCCGAAACGCTCCCAGGATCTGGAACCCGCCTATCACGATGCGGGCCAGTTTTACTGGGGAAAAGCAGACGCCTTTCTCAAGGGGCGACCCTTGTTTTCCAATGCGAGCGTTCCGGTCGTGCTGCCTGACCACCGGGTACAGGACATCGATACCGAGGCTGACTGGAAGCGCGCGGAATACCTGTACAGGGCTTTGCTGGAAGACGAGGACAGCTAGCCCGTTTGTTGCGCATAGCCCTCAAGGACTTCAGGCAGTGTTTGCAAATCCGCTAACTCGGCAATCTGCTTATAGGGATGCGAGTCGACCTGCGCATAACGTCCACGACGAATGCGCACCGCCGCGCAGCCAAGCACCTGTGCCGCCGCCAGGTCATGATCCGGCCTGTCCCCCACTACCACTGCCTCGGAAGCGGTTACCCCCAGCGCATTCAGGGCCAGCTGAAAACCCGTCACATCCGGCTTCGGCGCCTGATGCTCCCAGCAGTAAACAATATGACCAACACGCTGCGCCATGCCTAAAGCCAGCACCTTGCGCCGCTGCATTATCGGCAGGCCATCGGTCACCAGCGCCAGCCGGTACTTTGCTGCCAGCGCAGACAGTGAATCTTCTACATCGGGGAAAGGCCTGATATCCGGCAGGTGCTCACGGTATGCCTGCACCAGTGCTGAAACTGTTTCAGGTGTTGGCGTAATTCCGTAGTTTTCCAGCGTGGCATCGAAAACGCGCCCGCGACCGTTCCGTTGCAGAACGGACTGCAGGGTTTGAAAAATGTCTTCCGCCTGTTGCCCGTACTGCTGCGCAATAGCGGCAGCCACGGCACGAAAACCGCTGGCAACATATTCACCTTCGTCGTAGAGAGTGTCGTCGAGATCAAACAGAATGGCGCGCAACATGGATTAGCGGCTGTCGATAAAACGGTCTTCACCATAACGCTGCAGGAGCAGGCCGTAGTGAATATCACGGCGGGCACGTGCAGCAGTATCGCCTCGCAGCAGATCAAGCAGGCGTCCCGGTGAATCGAGCCCGGCCTGAATCCCCAGAATGGATGCGCCGCCAAAGCGTGGATTCACTTCTATCAGGCGAACCCCGTGCACGGGTGAATAAAATGCCTGCACCACGTTATGGCCCACCAGCCCAAGCGATTCGCCAAGCTGCATCGCCAGTTCCGCCAGCTCATCATGTCGTTCAGTCTGACTGACCTGCGCTTCCCCACCGTACACCTGCAGGCGCCTGCGCGGCACCGCCTGCAAGGCCTTCTGTCCATCCAAATCCATTAACAGATCAACGGAATACTCCGGAATATCGAGAAACGCCTGCACCAGCAGATCTGGCGTCTCGCTACGCAATGCTGCCAGCAAGGCAGGCGTATTGACGCGCTGTGCGCCTGCGCCCCCCTGAGCTGTGCGTGGACGCACATAAACAGGATAGGCATCCCAGGGTACTGTTTCGCCATAGGTGGTCGGAACCGGAAATCCCTGCGCACGGCAATAAGTCACAAAGCGTTGCTTGTCCTGACAGATGGCAAGTGCATCTGCCGCAGGCAATAGCACATGCGTACCTGACGCGCGCAAGGCCTCCGCCACCTGGGAAAGCGGTAACAGTTCGCCATCGGCGGTTGGCACCAGCAGGCCAATCCGATGTACCTCACAGGCCTTCTGCAGGGCGTCGCCAAAATCGTCCGCATGCCAGGCAGGCAAGTGGATTCGTTCATCGGCTTCCTGCAATGCCGGTGCAATATCCATCAAATCTGCCGCATAGATCCTTGCCCCACGGCTACGCGCCGCCGCATTGAACGCACGCAGCAGGGAGACCTTGGCACCGCAGGACAGGATCAGAACATGGTTTCGCATAGGCGCAGTATATGAATATATCTTTTTGATCTACAAATGTTAGAATCCGGCAACGGGTGGTCATCTGGTATACCCGGCACCAAAAAATGATTAATACGGGCAAAAAACCCGCTTCAGGCAATTGCGATGCGAAAATACTCCACACGGCTCTGGGCACTGGTGACCGGCGGCGCAGGCTTTCTCGGTTCACACCTCTGTGAGCGGCTGCTCGATGAAGGATACAACGTCCTGTGCCTGGATAATCTCTATACCGGCACCAAGGAAAACGTCGCCCACCTGCTCGACAATCCGCATTTCGAATTCATGCGCCACGACATTACCTTTCCGCTGTATGTCGAGGTGGACCGCATTTTCAACCTGGCCTGCCCCGCCTCGCCAATTCATTACCAGTTCGACCCGGTGCAGACCACCAAGACCAGTGTCCATGGTGCCATCAACGTGCTCGGCCTGGCCAAACGCATCCGCGCACGCATCCTGCAGGCCTCGACCAGCGAGGTATACGGCGATCCCGAGGTACATCCGCAGCCGGAAAGTTACTGGGGCCGGGTAAACCCGATTGGTGAACGCGCCTGCTACGATGAAGGCAAGCGCTGCGCGGAAACCCTGTTCTTCGATTACCGTCGCCAGCATGGACTGGAGGTCAAGGTCGCGCGCATCTTCAACACCTATGGTCCGCGCATGCATCCCAACGATGGCCGGGTGGTCAGCAACTTTATCATGCAGGCACTGCGCAATGAGCCCATCACCATCTACGGCGATGGCACCCAGACCCGTTCCTTCTGTTACGTTGATGACCTGGTAGATGGCCTGATGCGATTGATGGACACTCCCGGCGAGGTTACCGGCCCAATGAACCTGGGTAACCCTCATGAGTTCACCGTGCTGCAACTGGCACAGCAGGTTATCGAACTGACCGGTTCCAGCTCCAGCATCGAAAACAAACCACTGCCATCCGATGATCCCCGCCAGCGGCAACCTGACATTTCACTGGCAAAACAGCTGATCGACTGGCAACCACAAGTTGCATTGCAGGACGGCTTGCGTCGCACCATAGATTACTTCGAAGACAAGCTGCGCCAGGGCCTGATTTGAACATTGTTGCCATGATCCCTGCCCGACTGGGCAGCAAACGACTCAAGCAAAAGAACCTGCGTTCACTCCTGAATGTCCCCCTGTTAACGCGCGCAGTGCGCAAATGCAAAGCCGCAAACTGTTTTGACAGTATCTGGGTGAATGCCGATGACGAGTCATTTGCCAGGATTGCCCGCGAGGAAGGCGTAAACTATCACCCTCGCCCCGCCGAACTGGCCAACGACACCGCCACCAGCGAGGAATTTGTCGAGGAATTTCTTCACACGCATCCCTGTGACCTGATCATCCAGGTACATTCCATCGCGCCCCTGATTCAGGCAGACAGGGTACGCGACTTTGTCGATCGGTTCTCACATTCCAGCGCGGATATCTTTGTCAGCGTGTTGGAGGAACCGCTGGAATGCCTTCATAATGGAGCGCCGGTTAATTTCAGCCTGGGCAGCAAACAAAATTCCCAGGATCTCGAACCGGTAAAACGTATTACCTGGGGGCTGACCGGCTGGCGTCGCGAGCGCTACCTGGCCGCTCGCAGTGCGGGCCGCACCGCCACCTGGGATGGTGAAATCGGCACTTATACTTTGAACCGCTTCGAAGGACATGTCATCAAGACCGAGGAAGACCTGCAACTGGCGGAATGCATGGCGACTATCATCGGCATGGAATAATCGCGGTATCGCGACAGGATTCAATCATGAGTTTCTATCAGAGTTATGTACAACAGGTAAACCAGGCGGCCGCTAACGTGGAAGTCTCCACCGATAGTAACTCACTGAATGCCGAACAGGGCATGCGCCGCTGGTGTGACATGACCATACAACTGCGCGATAACGGTCATACCATGCATTTTATCGGCAATGGCGCCAGTGCCAGCATGGCCAGCCATATGTCGGCCGACGCCTGTAAGAACGGTGAATTACGCAGTTCCTGCTTCAACGAGATTTCATTATTGACCGCCATCGCCAACGATGTGTCCTATGAAGAAGCCTTTGCCGTGCCCATTCGGCGCTTCGGCAAACCGGGCGACATACTGATCGCGATCAGCAGTTCCGGCAACTCGCCCAATATCATCGCCGCCATCAATGCCGCGCGCGATCTGGACATGCATGTCATCACCCTGTCCGGCATGTCGCCGGACAACCGGGCCCGCCAGGGAGGGCATCTGAATTTTTATGTACCCGCGCAGGATTACGGCGTGGTGGAATCCAGTCACCAGGTGATCCTGCACAGCTGGCTGGACCAGTACCTCACTGAAAGCAAGGCAACCCGGAGTCGTTGGAAATGAAAGTTATTGTAGGCGCCTCGTCATTCGCCCAGGCCGATGATGCGCCCTTGCGCAAACTCGAAGCGCACGGCATTGAGGTTGTACTGAATCCTTACAAGCGGCGCATGAACGCCGATGAAATCACCGAACTGCTGCAGGATGCGGATGGCCTGCTGGCCGGGCTTGAACCACTGGACGAAACCGTACTGAAAAATACACCGCGCCTGAAGGCACTGGCGCGTATCGGTATCGGCATGGACAACGTGGACATTGCCTTTGCCGAGTCACAGGGCATCCGGGTATCCAACACGCCCGAAGGCCCCACCCAGGCCGTGGCCGAAATGTCGCTCGCTGCCCTGCTGTCCTTGTTGCGCAACCTCATCTCGTTCAATAACGATCTGCACCAGGGGCGCTGGGACAAACAGATCGGCTCCAGCATTCTCGGCCTCAAGGTGTTACTGATCGGCTATGGCCGCACCGGGAAACGCTTTGGCGACATGTTGCAGGCACTAGGTGCGGAAGTGATGGCCTGTGACCCAAATGTATCAGACGAGACGAATTCATCACTAAGGCTGGTCAGTCTGGAACAGGGTCTTGCCGAGGCAGAGGTGATCAGCCTTCATGCGGGCGGCGTTGACACTATTCTCGATGCCGATGCATTCAGCAAGATGCAACCTGGCGTGATCATCCTCAATAGTGCGCGCGCCGGATTGATAGATGAAGCCGCCTTCACCGATGCGCTGGATAAAGGCATCGTCTCGCAGGCATGGCTGGATGTGTTCTGGGAAGAACCTTACCAGGGTGCGTTAACGAAATATCCCCAGGTGCTTATGACCCCGCATGTCTGCACCTACACTCGCCAGTGCCGCCTCGGTATGGAAATGCAGGCCGTGGATAACCTGCTGCGCGATCTCGGGCTGGGTTCATGAGCGACTATCAACCCGAGCTGCAACTGGCCGAACAGGCCGCCCGTGCGGCAGGTGAGTTGTTACGGGAGATGGTGCCAGGCAAACGCAAGGTCGACAGTGCGCATGGCCGCGACATCAAGCTCGCCGCCGACAGGGAATCCGAAAGCATTATTCTCGATCATCTGCGCAACAACAGCCGCTTCCCCATCCTGTCCGAAGAACGCGGATTGAGTAATACCATTGCAGCCGGTCAGCCATACTGGATTGTCGATCCGATCGACGGCACTATGAATTACCTGCGCGATATCAAGTTATGCTGCATTTCGATCGCACTGTGGCAGGACGATAAACCCTTACTCGGCGTTATTTATGATTTTGTGGGCGAAGAAATGTTCAGCGCACTCGTGGGTACAGGCGCCTGGTGCAACGGTCAGGCCATGCGAGTCAGTGCCAATCGAGATACCAGCCAATCCATTCTCTCAACTGGCTTCCCGGTGTGGCGCGATTTCAGCGCTGACGCACTCAATACCTTTGTCGCCCAGGTGCAGTCATTCAAGAAAGTTCGCATGCTCGGCACGGCCGCGCTGTCACTGGCCTATGTCGCCAGCGGCAAGGTCGATGCCTACCAGGAAGATGGCATCCAGTTATGGGACGTGGCCGCAGGACTGGCGTTAGTCAAAGCCGCCGGTGGCTGGTACGATTGCCAGGCCGCTTCCGATCAAGGTTATCTGAAAAACGTTCGGGCCGGTGCACATCCCGACCTGTTCACATAAAGGCACTCTTTTCGGGCAGATAGCGCAGGTATTCCATGATTCGTTACCAGGACACAGACCCCGCGGTCACCGAGGATAAACTTCATCCGCCGACCCAGTTCAAAACAGAACTGGAACATGCGCGCACGCTGGCGAACGCACTTCCTTCCGTTAACAGCATCGAGCCATGCCCTGTTTCGGGCGAGGCCAGGACAGAAGTGTTCTTCGAAAAGTGGGGACAGGCCTATGCCTTCTGCCCCAGAACCTGGAACCTGTCGCTGGCAAACATGCCAGCCTCTGCCGCGTTGCACGATTATTTTTATACCTCCTCGCTGGCACAGTTACGCGCCAGCGATGATTACCAGGCACACCTGAAAAACCAGCGCCTGCCGCTCTGGCAACACCTGCTGGAATGGGTGCAGGGTCGTGTGCAACGCTATCTGCATAAAAATACCGCTGACAGTCTGATTGACTGGGGCCCCAAAGCACAGGGCTGGTCTGAACTGTTACGGACCGCAGAATGGATTCAACAGTACAACTGCGTGGATCCGTTGCCGCCGCTTACTGAAAGTGACAAAGGTGACCTGGCTGAAGTCATCATCCTGTTCGATGTGATACAACGCAGCAGCACGCCAGCGACATTATTGAAAAAAATCCATGACCGCATGCAACCCGGTGGACTGTTGCTGGCCAGTTGCCGTTCCGGTTCCGGGTTTGACGTACTCACGCTTGCCGGCGCATCCGAATCCATCTATCCGCTGGATCATATTTGCCTGCCATCACCCAGCGGCATGAGTGAACTTATCGCTGACAGCGGCCTGGAATTGCTGGAACTCACCACCCCCGGCATGCTCGACGTACAGTTGCTGCAGGCAGCCAGACAGGAATTACCGCGCCAGAGTTATTTCCAGCGCTACCTGATGGAACAGGCATCGGAACCCACCCTGGAGCGCCTGCAATCATTCCTGCAACAGAACAATCTCAGTTCCCATATGCGGCTGGTCGCACGTAAACCGCTGGAGAACGCATGAGCACAACACCCTTGCGCACTGCCATTATCGGCATGGGGAAAATGGGCAAGATACGCAAAATCGAGCTGGACAGGCATCCCGGTTTCGAAGTCGTGGCGATATGCGATATCGATCCCGCCCTGGCCGAGCAGTTCCCCGGCATCCCTTTCTTTACCGACTGGCAAACCTGCCTGGATCAGAAACTCGATGCAGTTGTCGTCTGCACCTTCAATAAACTGCTACCCGATGTCGCGTGCGCGGCGCTCGACCGTGGCCTGCATGTATTCTGTGAAAAGCCACCCGGACGCACCGTCGCCGATGTAGAACGGATCATCGAACATCAGGCAAAGTCCCCGGCAAAACCGGTCGTCAAATTCGGCTTCAACCATCGCTTCCACTATGCCGTCATGGAAGCGCGCGCATTAATCGACAGCGGTCGCTACGGCCGCCTGTTATGGGCACGCGGTGTTTACGGCAAGGCCGGTGGATTAAATTTTGAAAGCTCCTGGCGATCCGACAGGGAACAGGCCGGTGGCGGGATTCTCCTTGACCAGGGCATTCACATGCTGGACCTGATGCTGTTGTTCCTCGGCGACTTCACCGAGATCAAGAGCATGGTGGACAATTGTTACTGGAAGAATATCCCATTCGAAGATAATGCCTTCGCGTTGCTGCGTACCGACGATGGCAAGGTGGCCATGGTGCATTCCAGCGCCACCCAGTGGAAACACAAGTTCTCACTCGAGATGTACCTGGAGGATGGCTACATCAGCATTACCGGAATACTGTCTTCTACCCGCAGCTATGGCGACGAATGCATTACCTTCGCCCGACGCCAGTTTGAAGATGAAGCACGCGCCATGGGCAAGCCACGCGAGGAAACCATTTACTTTGACCGAGATGACTCCTGGCGTCTGGAGATCGAAGAATTTTACGATGCCATCGCGCACAACAAGCCCATCGCGGGCGGCGGCCCCCAGGACGCGCTTCGCGTCATGCAACTGATCGAACAGATATACGCCGCGGGCAGATAACGACCCCATGCCTGAATTGCCTGCCGTCGCTGTCGTTATCCCCGCCCATAATGCCGCGCCCTACCTGGCGCAGGCGATTGACAGCCTGCTGGCACAAACCCGTCCTCCCGCTGAAATCTGTGTTATCGATGACGGCTCCGCGGATGACACCACTGCAATTGCCGAGCGCTATGGTGATCAGATCATTCTGCTGCATCATGACACACCGAGAGGATCATCAGCAGCACGTAATGCCGGCATCAAGGCCACAGCATCCCCTCTTGTTGCCTTTCTGGATGCAGATGATATTGCCCTGCCTGAAAGACTCTCAATCCAGTCGAGACAACTTGAGCAGCACAAGGATGCTGTGCTGACCTTTTGCAGCATGGCCTATATTGATCAACGGGGCATTGCCACCGGCGATGTTATATCGGCCAGCGACTATGGCCGGAAGGGATTTCTGGGACGCATGATGGTACGTAATCGCATCGGCAGTAATTCCGCAGTTATGGTACGGCGAGAGACATTGTTTGCTGCAGGCGGATTCGATGAAACGCTGACGCACAACGAGGAATATGCACTCTGGCTGCGTATGGCGTTTCTGGGGCCCGTGATCGCCACGCCAGATGTGCTAGTACAGTATCGCCTGCATGACAGCAACATCAGTCGCGACCGCGTGACCCAGCAACGCAATGAAACGCACGTCCTGCAACAGTATCCCTGGGACCGGATTGTTGCTGCCGTGCAGGCAGCCTACCCGACCGAACCGGATCATAGTCTGGCACTGGCGCGTATTCGTATTCGCCGCGAGGAAAGTGATCAAGCGAAATCAATACTGGAAGCAATTCAGGGACAGGGCTTGCGAGACGCACGCGTCGATTTCTACCTGGGTAATCTTTATTTTCTGGCCAACGATCTGGCACGGGCAAAACGTCATTATGAAGCTTGCCTGGAGCAGGAACCCGAAATGGCCTGCGCGCTCAATAATCTGGCAGTGGTCGAGGCCGGTCATAAAAATACCGCGCTTGCTCAAACACTGCTGCAACAGGCGCTGAGCATAAAACCACACTACGCGGATGCAGCCCATAACCTCAAAGTGCTTGAAAACAACTGCAGTGAGTCAATGCGCATCACCGAAACATTGTTGCGAGACGTACTCAAACCCGAGACAATAAGCCAAATCAACTGACTTTACTGGATACCAAAATACATGCTCATTTTCTTTGAAAATCGTCACGTACTTATGAGCCACATGCCAAAGAATTGCAAGATCGCCGAGATCGGTGTCCGCGAAGGGCATAACGCAAAATGGCTACTGAAAACCAATCCTGAAAAGCTACATTTGATCGACCCCTGGACACATACAGACGATGAAGAATATGTGTCTGATTACCACGCTAACGCAGAACAGGCAGCGCAGGATAAACGCTTCGCCGGGGTGAATGAATACTTCAAAAATGAAATAGAAAGCGGCCAGGTGATTGTTCACCGCCAAACATCCACCGAAGCGTTACAAGAATTCCCCGATGAATATTTCGACTGGGTTTTTCTTGATGCGATGCATTACTATAATGCCGTTTATGACGACATCATTAATTTACTCCCAAAATTAAAAAAAGACGGAGTAATAATTGGTCATGATTTCTGTGAGCACGAAAAAGCCGCCCAGTACAACTTCGGCGTTATAGGTGCGGTCAACGCCATCATCAAACGTACCGAATCCCAGCTCTTTGGCATAAATATCCATTTACCCTGCGATGACAGCAACATTTTCCCCTGTTTTTTTCTCAGCAAAGAGAAGGATGGTGCCTTGAGTAAGAGAATTATTGAGAGTCTAGTAACTAAAAAACTGGATTTTCTGGAAATACCTGAGGAACTTGCATGGACATTCAGCTACAAGAAGCTACACGACAGATGGTACCCTTCCTTCTCTCACGATTAGGCAGATAAAAGCATTAGTTTTCTGACTAACATTGTGACATTTCTAAATCGATGGAAAATCTATCGCCGCGGACGTAAATACGTTCGCACGCCCTGGCTGGCGTTCAAGGCTGCCATGGCAGACAAGGGCTTTCCACTATCTGCAAACGATAAAAAGCTCACAGCCCTGCATAACCGACATCAGGGTAAACGCTGTTTCATACTGGGTAATGGTCCCAGCCTGAAAATTGAAGACCTGGATCGACTCAAAGGCGAAATCACCTTTGCCGCCAACAAAATCTTCCTGGCCTTTGACCAGACCGACTGGCGACCCGATTATTATTTTGTGGTTGACCGCGTGGTGGCGGAAAACAATCGCGAAACCATTCAGCAGCTCCCACTGGACAAGTACGTCACAAACTTCCTGCGCCCCCTGTTTCCTGGAGACGATTTTACTTACTTTGAAATTCGTGGCGGTTGCCAGACCGACATCCGGCGTGGTCTGGACTCAGGCGCTACCGTCATCGCAGCCATGATTCAGTTTGCCTATTTCATGGGTTTTCGGGAGATTATTCTGATTGGCGTGGATTTCGATTTTGCCGTGCAAGCGACCTCAACCGAAAAAACACCTGAAGGCGATCAGATTCTCATTTCAGCGGGAGAGCAAAACCACTTTCATCCTGACTATCGCACTGAGGGAGAAAAATGGACTTACCCGAAGCTGGATGAGCAATATGCCTATTTCAAACGACAGCGGGATTTTTTATTTAAAATTGAGGGGAAAAACATCATCTTCAACGCTTCGCACCAAACGAAACTGGATGTCTTCCCCCTCGTGGAATTCTCGACTCTATTTGAATCAATCGTTAGTAACCGTAATTCTGTTTAATTTGCAGTATTGATTTGAACCGTTATCTTCAGCGGTAACTGTAACCTTATAATGGGATTTTTGGGCATGCTCTAACAACGAAGAAGCAACCCCGAAGTTGCCGCCAGTATCATATAAAAGCAACCAAAAACTATCTGAGCACGACAACCCTGAAATATTAGGCTGCGGATCAGTATGCACCATGATGTAATCGTAATCCGCGAACGCTGATATATATTTCACTTTAACGTTAGGAGTATCTAAAGTTCCTGAATATGCATTCAGTGAAATAAGAAACATCAATAAACTAAGTAATTTTTTCATAAGCCCCTCATCATTCTTTGAACATTTTTAGCGACATATATATTCTTTCACTACGTGCGCCATATTACTTTATTAAACCGAGAACTCAAGCCGATGGGGCTACGCAGCTTTTGAAACAAATATTTCAGGTTTATGTTTGAATATTTCTTGCTTTAGGATCACTAAATATTAGATGCAATTGGCACAGATAATGAATACTATCAGTCCTATGCAAATGCGAAAAATAGCCCTGATCATCCCACCCTCGCCTTTCCTGCTCGACGAGCGCGTCTTTGTCAGCCTGGGCATACTCAAGGTGGCCGCCTCGCTGGAACAGGCGGGCCATCAGGTTGAGCTACTGGATCTTTCCGGCATTAATAATTTCCTGGATGCCCTTGAGAACTTCATTACCGATACTGATGCGGAATGTGTGGGCATTACCTCAACCACACCGCAAATGCCTTCAGCCTTCAAGATCGCCCAGTCAATTCGCAAGACCCGCAAGGACCTGAGAATTATCCTCGGTGGCCCACATGCCACCATGATCCATGCCGCCGTTGTGTTCGCGGCAAAGAATGGCCGCCCCCAGTACCGGGCGCAGAAGGCGCTGGATATTTTACTGAATGAGTTTGACACCCTGGTCACGGGCGACGGTGAGTTCGGCGTACTCAAGGCCATCGAGCCCAATGCACCTGCCATCATCGACGCCGACGACAACAAAAGCCCGCTGTTTATGCGCAATGCGGATTATGATGCATCACCCTTTCCCTCGCGCCACCTTGTCGATATGGCCAGCTACCATTATTCGATTGAAGGACACAATGCGACCAGCCTGATTGCCCAGCTCGGTTGCCCGTTCAACTGCGGTTTCTGTGGCGGACGTTACAGCAAGTCGCTGCGGATCGTCCGTACCCGCACCACCGAATCCATTGTCGCCGAGGTGGAGTATCTGCATACAACCTACGGCTACACCGGCTTCATGTTTTATGACGATGAGCTGAATGTGAACAAGCATATGCTCAAGCTGATGAAACAACTGCGCGAGCTGCAGGATCGACTCGGCGTCGAAATGCGCTTCCGCGGCTTCGTCAAGGCTGAACTCTTCACCGATGAGCAGGCCTATCACATGTACCAGGCTGGATTCCGCTGGCTGCTGACCGGGTTTGAAGCCGCCGATGCCCGCATACTTGAGAACATCGAGAAACGCGCCACCCTGGATGACAACACCCGGGCCGTCGAATACGCCAAGAATCACGGCCTCAAGGTCAAGGCGCTCATGTCGATCGGTCATCCCGGCGAGAATGAAAACTCCACTCGCGCAATTCGTGACTGGTTGATCAAGATGGACGTGGATGATTTTGACTGCACCATCATCACGACCTTCCCGGGTACGCCCTATTTCGACCTGGCCGAACCGCACGCCACGGAGAAAGATGTCTGGACCTTCACCCACCCTAAATCCGGTGATCGCCTGCACTCTTACGAGGTCGACTACACAAAGACCAGTGACTATTACAAGGGTGACCCGGAAGACGGATATACCTCCTATGTATTCACGGATCACCTGAGTGCCAGTGATCTGGTCGCTCATCGCAATGCCATCGAGAACGAAGTCCGCCACGCACTCAGCATCCCCTTCTATCAACGCACTGAACGTGTCAATTACGAACACAGCATGGGCCAGGGGCTGGCCAACCATATCAAGGCCAATTGATGTCAGCGCACACTCCTGCCTCCAGCAACCGGGCCGAGGACATCTCTCAATTCATTAACCAGTTAACGGACGACGACGCCACCCGATTTCGCCAGCTTCGTGAAGCTGTTGCCGCAATTGAAGTTGCCGAGGCGCAACGCTGGAAAGACACTCTCGCAGAAACCCTGAAGTTACCGAATACGATACTCTCCCTGGCACTCCGCACACTATTGCATGCACGTCTGCAACAAACCCGGGATGCCGGGCTGATCAAGGGTTTATTCCGTATTACGGAACATGACGCGAGATACCGCGGCGAATTCTGTTTTGCCCTGATGCATGCCATTCTGGATGCGGGTGAACGGGTCGATATTTATGCCTTGCATGCCCTGTTCCGTCCCATTTACCGCGAACTTCACTTCGAGGAAAGCTGGCAACAACAGGCCGACATCCTGCTTGATCGTCTTGCGAGTCACCGGGTATCTGATTTGCGCTGTATCTATTTCCTGTCTGCGTTGGCAGGATGGCAATATCGACTGGCCGACTGCCTGAAAGCCATGCTTGACCAGGCAAATCTATTGCCGACCGGTTCCGGCTTACGTTACCCGCTGTCTCGCTGGATTAACTATGCGATCAACACTGATCCCGATCAGTGCCAGGCACTGCGCGCTCCCTGCCGACAGCTCTACGACGGCATCATGGACAAGCTGAGCGAGCTTGCTGCCACAAGCCATCAATCACATTCAGCATCGGAAAGTTCACGCAAACCAAAATTACTGGTGGCATTTTCTTCCTTCTGGGATTTTCATAATGCGCCCACCTGGATCATATTCAATTATCTGCGCGACATGGCACAACGCCTGCCTCATCTTGAGATACACATACTTAATACAGATGGTCGGCATTACCCCATGGAGTTATTCAGCTGGATTGCGCCCAGCTTCATGAACCGCCGCGTCATTCGGGAGGAAGAGATACTCTGGCAGCAGACCTTCTTCAAAGACTGCCCGAATGTCCATTTCCTCTACTGGTCGGACCAGTATCCCATGCACAGCGTGTCGGGCTGGGAAACCGGTCTTTCCCCGCTGATCGATTATGTGCAGGCGTTATCACCGGACCTGATACTGGCCGTTCATTATGAACTGCTCGGACAGGCGTTCCTGGGCAAGATACCCACCATTCATTACCCGATGACGACAGTATTCAGCGACTGGTTGAAAACAGACTGCCAGATTTACTGGGGTAATGCGCCCCTGGATGAAACCTATGCCGGTCGCCAGTTGCCTATTCCACGCGACCGCGTTGGCATACAACGGCTGGGCGTCAACCCGAGTTACGGCGATTCTCACGCGTATAGCCGTATGGAACTGGGCCTTCCTGAAGATGCAACCGTTGTCATAAGCGTAGGCACACGCCTTGAGCGGGAAATCACGCCTGAGCTTGCTACCAGTATGGCTTCGTTAATGAAGAAACACGAAAAGCTGCACTGGCTACTCGTCGGAACGGGCGCCGCGATCACCGCACTGCAGAACATGCAGGAGGTTGCGTCCAGGGTAGTGGTGCGTAGCTTTGATTCTCATGTAGAGGCCGTTTATCCCCATTGCGATATCTATTTAAACCCACCTCGCCCGGGTGGCGGATTCAGTGCCGCCATGGCCATGTATCATCATGTCCCGGTTCTCAATGTCGGTACCGCATCCGATGTCGGCATGTACCTGGCTTCCGAGTTCATTGATCAGGACATGGAAAACATGATGCAGCGTCTGGACAGCTGGCTGCAAGATGCTGCATTACGCAAACAAATTGCCGAACGTCAACGGGAACGCCTGCTGACGGAATTCAGCATAAGCCGCGCCGTGGATACGCTGTTGCCCGTATTTGACAACACGTTAAGGCGTTTCTGGCAGGAAAAACATCAACCACTACCCTCCCACCTTGAGGGATTTTTTGCGCTTGGATAGCATGGTAAATACGCCAAAACGCATTCTGGTCCTGCGTTCCGCCAGCGTACCAATCGTACACCGGGCCCTGGAAACACTGCGCGCACGGTGGCCCGAGTCACGGCTCGACCTGCTCTGCCAACCGAGCTTCATGCCTGAGTTCCAGACGCAACCGGTCACACTGATACCCTATACATATGAACAATATTCAGTTGACCAGTTAAACAGCACGCAAGGGAAGGCATTGCAGGACAGCCAATATGATCTCGTGGTGATTGTCTATAGCAATCAGCGCGGCGGCGGCTACCAGAACGTACATGATTTTGCCTGTGGCCTGGACACGCCTCAGGTCATTGCTATCAACAAGGATGGTGACTGGATGGACCCCGACCATCATCACTCGAAACCGGATAGCTGGGAAACACAAAACAATGAAAAATTATCAAAATACCGGAACATTCATCCGGGACGCCGCGCTTTCATTCTCGGCATGGGCCCCAGCCTGCGCATTGATGACCTACAGCTGCTTGAACATGAGCTCTGTTTTGCCTGTAACAAGATTTACCTTGGATTCAATGACACCAGCTGGCGACCATCCTGTTACAGCGTAATCGATATCCTGGTCGCACAGAATAACAGGGAAAAGATCAACGCGCTCACCCTGCCGAGTATTCACGAGATGAATCTTCGCCCGATACTCGGCGATGCAGAACACATATCCTACGTAAAGACGCTGAAGAATCCTGGCACGGAAGATGATCCGGACATTCAGTTCTCAACTGATATCACCACGGGTGTCTATGGCGGGCGCACAGTGCTCTTTTTTCAGCTCCAGCTGGCGTTTTTCATGGGTGTACGCGAAATCTACCTGTTGGGCCTGGATTTTGATTTCCAGATTCCGAACGCGACAGCAGAGAAAACAGCCCACGGTGAAACCGTACTGGTGCACAATGGTGAACAGAATCACTTTCATGCCGATTACCGCGCTCCGGGTGAACGCTGGTCCATGCCCAACATGGAAGTGCAACGCAAGGCCTTCATTCGAGCCCGCGAACATTTCGCCAAGAATGACGGCATCATTATTAATGCCTCCAGACGGACAAAACTGGATGTCTTTCCACGCGCACGGCTGGAAGACATAATAAGCGCCTGAATAACCGGAACCGAGTAATGATATCCGTCATCCTGGCTAATTATAACGGCAGCAAACACCTGGCAGAGGCCATGAGGTCAGTGCTTGGCCAGGATTTTGATGATTACGAATTCATCGTTGTCGATGATGGCTCGACCGATGACTCCAGGCAGATCATCACAACGCTGGCCGAGCAGAACCCTCAGCGCATAAAGGCGATATTCTCTGATGAAAACCGTGGCCAGGGCGCTGCCTTCAATACCGGAATGGCTCACGCAAAGGGCGATATCATTACCTTCATCGACAGTGACGATATCTGGTTCCCCGAGAAACTTGCCGGCGTCCAGCAGCACATGCAACAACAGCCACAGGCCGTCATGTTTCAGCATAATCTTGCGATCATGCGCGATGCCAAAATCACCAGTGAACGGTTTCGCGACATCCTTACGGTAGGTGATTACTTCAGCTATACCCGTCGCAGAAAGGTTATCCCGCAATTCATCCCAACCACCGGCCTGGCTTTTCGCCGCCCCGTGCTTGAACAGGTACTTCCCGTCCCCGAACAGTTCCGCACCTGCGCAGACGGTTTCCTGACTCGGACCGCTTTTTGCTATGGCGAAATTTTCTCGGTCAATAACTGCTGGGGAGCCTACCGGATACATGACGCAAATAACACCTTTGACAATCCCGCTTTCTCCAATCGCAAATACCTGAGTCACTTGTTAATACCGGCGCTCAACGAATTCTATGCAGCGCACCAGATCGACTTCTGTTTCCACGATCGTCTGGCTCAACTGAAAACCAGTTTTGAAGAACTTTCTCTACCACCTGACGCACTACTATTAATGTTGCGTTCCGCAAGTAATGACATCATGCAGGATGTGCTGGAAATACTTTTCATGACATACCCGGGTCTATCGATTGATTTACTCGTGCCCGCGTCGGCGCAACATATTTTTTCCGACCCCAGGATCAACTGTTTGACGATAAAAGAGGGATTTTTCAACTCGGACACTATTGGAGAACAGGTCCTGGAAAAGATACAGACACGCAAATATCACGCTGGGATTGTACCCTACAGCGTCAACAACCCTTATAGCTACCATAATATTCACATCCTGCTGCCGTCGCTGAACAACTGCCCTTTTGTTGCGATTGATTATGATGGTTACAACCACCCAATTGAATCAGTTTAATCTCCAGACCGGATATCTGTATAACAAATGAAAAAACTCGTTCTTGGCATCGGCGGTTTCTTTCACGACTTCAACGCCGCCCTGGTTAACCCGGATACTGCCGAGGTCGTCGCGGCTGAAGAAGAGCGCTTTTCACGCATCAAACATCACCCGATAATGGGAGCAACCGAATCATCCACACAATGCATTAATTATTGCCTGGAACGCATGCAGGCCTCGCCAGACGATGTATGCCATGTCGTATTCTCCGATCTTCACGTCCACCCTGTTTGCGCCAGCCTGAAAAGGCTTTTCCCCAGTGCGAAGTTTCATCAGGTACATCATCATCACTGCCATGCAGCCGCAGCTTATTATTGCAGCGATGCCGAGCATGCTGCCGTACTTACCCTGGATGGCTGGGGAGATAATTGCAGCGGCATGCTGCTTGAAGGCCGAGGCTCGGATTTACGCACACTCGTTGAAATACCGCAGCAGGACTCTGTTGCCATGGAATATCTCCGCGCCACCCACTGGCTGGGGCTTGGCACATTCGGAGCCGAAGGCAAAACCCAGGGTCTGGCGCCTTATGGTGAACCTGTCTACCTGGATGAATATCTGAATGAAATCGAATTCATTGAGAATGGCGCGTACAGATTCAGCAAACGATTACGCTCCATGGAAGGCTATCTCTCGGGAGATCATTACATGGGGTACAAGCACCTCTACAATGACATCCTGAATGATCTCCTGCCACGACGTTTTCCCGACGAACCTCTCCTGGACGAACACCATAATCTTGCGGCTTCTGTCCAGAAATTACTGGAAACGGTTGCACTGCATTGTGCTTCGGCATTGAAAAAAAGCACGCAAGCTGAAACCCTGGTAATCAGCGGAGGAGCCGGACTTAATTCATCGATGAATGCAGTACTGGAACAATACGGGCTGTTCGAGCATATTTATGCTCATCCATCCGCATCGGATCGAGGCAATGCCCTGGGTGCAGCACTCTATTACGTCAATAATTCTCTCGATATGGCCTTTCGCCTCAAACAGCCCATCATCTACAGCGGCCAGTGTTTTGATGACAAACAGATATCGACTGCTCTCCAGCAAAATGACGCAATTCATTTCGAGTTGATTGATGATCCTGCGTCAACAGCCGCCGAGCTGATTGCCGACAATGCAATAATCGCCTGGTTTCAGGGAAAATCGGAACTGGGTGCGCGCGCACTGGGAAATCGCTCCATACTCGCACACCCCGGACATGCAGAGAATAAAGACAAGATCAATGCCCGGGTCAAACACCGTGAGCATTTCAGGCCATTTGCCCCGAGCGTACTATTCGATAAGGCCGACCAGTGGTTTGACTCGAATGGACGCTGTTATCCCTTCATGACCAGCACCCTGCCCGTAAAACCAGAGTGCCGCGAACGTATTCCCGCAGTGACACACATAGATGGTACTGCCCGCCTGCAAACAGTGACCGAAGAAAACAATTCGCTTTACTACCGACTGATCAACCAGTTTCACCAGCGCACCGGGATCCCCGTAGTATTAAACACCAGCTTCAATGATGCGGGCGAACCCATCGTGGAATCACCCCAGGACGCCATAGCCAGTTTTATGCGCTGCGATATTGATTTTTTAATTCTTGGATCTTACCTTGTCAGAAAATCGCGCATAAGCTGACCCCAATGAATCTGCTCGCATCAAACAACGAAATGCAATTTATAGAAGATGATAATGGACATCGTCTTCCTTACCACAGCAAACTGGCCGATGATCCTGAGAACGCGCCCATTCTGGTTAGCTTTCACGGCTGGCTTATCCGTCATCGCCAGTATCAGACCAGCGCCCATACCCAGCCGTTTACGAGAAACGACTGGAATTATATAACCCCGCAGGATCGCTATGGCCTGGCGCGCGGCGGCTGCTGGTATCTGGGTGAAAACGGCGATTTCTTTTTTATTAAGCTGATCGACCGCCTGATCGAATCACTGCGTCAACAGGGATTACACGGCCCGCTGTATTTCCACGGCACCAGCATGGGCGGTTTTGGCGCCCTTCTGCATGGCTTGCGACTCGGAGTAAAGGCTGTTTGCGTCAGCGTACCCCAGGTCAGGCTGCTGGGCACGGAACTGCATCAGGAATGGACGCGCGCTATAGAGGCTGTTTTTGGCAAAGCCAGTTCGGATAAGGTTATTTATTCCGATGTGACTCACTTTATCAACACCGACTCCCCACAGGATAACCCCGTCATTTTTATCACCCAGTCAGCGATGGATGTTCACAGGCATTATGTCCAGGAGCAGGCGCTTTACCTGGCAAATAAACTGGCCGATGCCGGCACCTGCTTTTATCTGAAAATAGTTCCGGAGCAGGCTCATATTGAATATGTAAAACCGGATCAGGCAATTGCCTTATTTGACGAATACTCAGACGCCATAGAGAACCCCATCAGGTTCTCAACGGAACAATATGAACAGGATATGGCAGAAATTGATCAGCTGATTTAATTCTTGTCCATTGCAAAATCCGTGCGGCATACCGCATGACCGGCACAGACATCAACGGCCAATGCCTTACCCACCAGCGCATCCAGATCACGCGGCTGATAATCTCCCGCATTGGGCCGCACCACTGCAATATGTTCCTCACGAACCACATCGCCGGGATTCAGACTGACGCGCCAGTACAATGAACGACGCCCGCCGCTTTTTCCACCCGCCTCGGACTCCCGACACTGCTTCACGCCATCGCCCAGCGCGCTTTCCATTATGCGAATCTGGCGAATCATTTCGGCGAACTCGTTTATTTCAAGCGCGAACGGACTATCGGGATTGTCCTCGTTACGGGAAAAGGTGACATGCTTTTCCACCACCCGCGCACCCAGGGCTATCGCGGCAATAATGGTTGCATACCCCGGATAATGATCCGATATACCCACCGGCCGGTTAAATGTCTCGGACAGTGTTTGCACGGCACGGACATTGGCGTCTTCGAAGGCAGGTGGGTAAGCGCCCACGCAATGCAACAGCACGGTTCTCGTTGCCGCATCACCCAGATCGGTTAATGCCTGCGCTATTTCGTCCGGGGTTGCCATTCCCGTTGATAACAACACGGGAATACCGTATTCCGCCACTTCATTCAGCAACTGGGTATAGGTTAGATCACCGGAGGCAATCTTAATGGCAGGCACATTTAATTCTTTTAACAAACGCGCCTTGTTGATATCGAATGGCGTCGATAGAAAATCCACTCCGCGCTCATCACAGCGCGATTTCAGTTTCGCATGCCATTCGACGGGCAGTTCATAGCGCTCCAGGATGTCATAGACTGGTGATGGCTGATGAGTGTCGGGGTCCAAGGAGTTCTGAATATCCGCTGTCGTCCAGGACTGGAATTTTACCGCGTCCGCACCCGCATCCGCGCAGGCATCGATATATTCAATGGCGCGCTCCAGACGGGCGGCATGATTGGAACCGATTTCCGCAATCACATAGACATGCTTAGAGTCTGATCCAGTCAGGATATCCTTGATGCTGGCCATGATTAACCCACTAACTGCCGTGCCAATGCAGCCACGACACAATCCTGTTGTTCATCCGTCAGGCCGGGATACAGGGGCAAGGATAATGCCTGCTGATAATAGACTTCGCTTACGGGGAAATCGCCCATCGTGAAACCCTGCAATTGGTAATAAGGATGCAGATGAACCGGCATGTAATGAACCTGGGTGCCGATTCCGTCCTTAGCCAGGGACTGAACGAATGCCGCCTTGTCTTTATCCATGGTCATGAAATCGATGCGAATGACATAGAGATGCCAGGCTGATTTGGCCGCTGCATCCAGTTCCGGCAGCTGTACGGGCAAGGATTTAAGTAATTCCGCGTATCGGGCAGCCAGCCGCCGCCGCTCGGTAATCACTTCATCGAGCCGGTGTAACTGGCTTCTACCCAGCGCGGCCTGTAACTCGGTCATGCGCATGTTGTAACCCAGGCTGTGTTGCTCGTAATACCAGGGCGCATCGCTGTCATTCAGAAACCGGGTGGAATCCCGCACTACACCCTGCCGCGACACATCCTGCAAGCGCTGGTACAACTCCGCGCTGTTGCACAGCACCATGCCGCCCTCGGCGGCCGTGATGGATTTTACCGGGTGAAAACTGAATACCGTCATGTCGCTGTATTCGCAGGCACCGACCTTTTTATCCAGGTACGCCCCACCCAATGCATGCGCTGCATCTTCTATCACGACAAAATCGTATTCACGGGCAAGTCGCGCAATAGCCTGCATGTCACAGGACTGGCCCGCGAAGTGTACCGGGATGACTGCCTTGGGCAGGCGTTGTTGTTCAGCCGCCCGGACCAGCTTTTGTTCCAGGGCAGACACACTCATGTTAAAGGTACGGGGATCGATATCGACGAAATCAACCCGGGCACCGCAATGACGGGCGCAGTTAGCCGAGGCTGCAAAGGTATTTGGCGTCGTCCACACCCAGTCCTCCCGCGCCACGCCTGCCGCATGACAGGCCGCAATCAATCCCATACTGGCATTCGTCACCGCCACGGCATGACGGGCATTACAGTATTGCGCTACTTCGGCAGCAAAGGTCTCGGCCAGGGGGCCCTGGGTCAGGCGCTCGGATTTAAGTGCCGCGACCACGGCATCGATATCGGACTGGGAAACAGTGTGTTGCGCGTAAGGGATGAAGCTCATTCGCCGTTCATCACCCGGATTTCATCGAGCGAGAGAAATTGTTCATTGGTACCGGAGTTATATTCGAAGCTATCTTCGACCGGCTCACCCACCTCGTCCAGCGGATTGTGGCCAAAATCCCCGAAATCGGTATAGCGAATAATGGGTTTGATGACATAGTGATCCTCAAACTCCAGTGCATCGCGCGCATCATCCGATGACAACATGACTTCATGCAGCTTTTCGCCGGGGCGCATACCGATCAACTCGATATCGATACCGGGTGCCATCGCCTCGACCAGGTCAGGAATCCGCACGGAGGGTATTTTGGGAATGAAGATTTCACCGCCACGCATGCGCTGAAAGGCCTTCAACACAAAATCAACGCCCTCTTCCAGGGTGATCCAGAAACGGGTCATGCGCATATCGGTCACCGGCAGGGATTTTCTACCCTCGGCCAGCAATTTCTGAAACAGTGGCACTACCGATCCCCGGCTGCCCACGACATTGCCATAGCGTACTACGGAGAAGCGCGTCTCCAGCCCGCCGGTAATGTTATTCGCCGCCACGAAGAGCTTGTCCGAGGCCAGCTTGGTGGCACCATAGAGGTTGACCGGATTGGCCGCCTTATCGGTGGAAAGCGCAATTACCCGTGACACACCGCGATCCAGCGCCGCATTAATCACGTTTTCCGCACCGTGGATATTGGTCTTTACGCATTCCATCGGGTTGTATTCAGCCGCCGGCACCTGCTTGAGCGCCGCGGCATGAATAACCAGGTCAACGCCGCGCATCGCCTGCCGCAAGCGGCATTCGTCACGTACATCGCCGATAAAATAGCGCATCTCCGGACCATCGAAGACCTGCTGCATTTCGTACTGTTTGAGCTCATCGCGAGAGTAGATGATGATACGACGCGGCTTGAGCTTGAGTAGCGCGCGTGTGCATTTTTGACCAAAGGAGCCAGTGCCCCCGGTAATCAGAATGGACTTGCCAGCAAACATGGTGGGTGTAATTGGACCTGTTAGGCTCGTTATCCGCCTAATAGTACGTCTTTACACCGCGCTAGCCAAGAACGTTGAACAGGGAAAGATTCTGAATCCGCGCGAAAGCCTGCTGGGCCGCCTGCAAAGCGGTGAGATATTGACTCAGCTCGGAAGAGGCTTCGGCATAATCCACGTCCTGTAATATCGAACGGGTCTGCTCGGCACGAATGCGGGTGGAGTCATTTAACTGGCTCTGCAATTCGATGGATCGCTGGCGCGCGCCCACATCGCTGCGCGTCGAACTGAGCCGGGTCATAACGGCATCGATATCGCCGAGAATATCGGTAGTAGGGCTATTCGACTCCAGGTCCGTGATGAATTGCCACATCACGGTAAAGGTGCTTTCGGTACTGTCATCCGGCGCCGACAGGAAAATATCACTGGCTGAATCGCTGATGGCCACCTGGCGGTTTTCACTGACCAGCACAGTGCGTCGGCCCTGGTCACCGTTGTAAGTAAAGTTACCTGCCCCATCATGCGTAATCGGTTGTGTCTGCGACTTGAATCCACCAAAAATGAATTCGCCATTGGCGTCCGAGGTGTTGGCAAGCGCAATCATCTGGTTCAGCAGTTCACGGCCTTCGGTCGCGATATCGGCGCGGGTATCCGTTGTCTGGGTACCGTTAACGCCAAGGATTGCCAGCTCGCGAATACGCTGCATCACATCGATCGCGCTATCCATCGCCGTTTCCTGTAACTCCAGGCGCGAAGAAGCAAAGTGGGAATTACGGTCGTACTGGTCAGCACGCGAGATATCTTCATTCAGCCCAATGATCGTCGCCGACGCGGCGGGGTCATCGGAAGGCGACAGGATCTTGCTGCCTTTTGCCAACTGGTTGGAAACCGTGCCCAGCTTAACCTGCTGCTCCTGAATCGCGCGCAGCCCCTGGAGAAACATTTGTGATGTCGAGATACGCATTGCTTACCTGCCCGTTGCATTCAACAATGTCTGGAATAATTGTTCCGAAACCACGATCACGCGCGACGCCGCCTGGTAGGCCTGCTGGAAACGCAGCAAGTTGGCCGCCTCTTCGTCAAGATTAACGCCGGAAACCTCGTCATGGCGCATCTGCGCGTTGTCGGCAAGTCCGCGTTGCGTGGTATAGAGCGTATCGGCACGGCGGGTCTTTACACCCACATCGGCAATCAGCTGACCATAGGCATCCTGGTAGGACGCGGTGCCATTATTCATCACCCGGCCTGTCTGCAGCTGTGCCAGCAGAATCATATTTCGGTTATCGCCAACACCGCTGGTATTGTTCTCAATCACAAACTGATCACCATCAGCCGGACTGCCGTTAATGGTGAACTCAATACCCGCTACGGTAAAGGTGTCGCCGGCATCGGATGCCGGATCATAGGCAAAAGTAGTAGGACCCGCGCCGTAGCTGAACTCGTTCAGGCTCGCGTCGTAGGTCAGGGTTATGGAGGAAGCCAACGGCAGTGTCGCCGCAGCAGTCGCATTACCAAAGGAAAGCTCGCCTGTCCCGGTATTGGTCGGAATACCGGTCGAGCCAACCGCTTCCTGAATCCGTACCGGCGATGCAGCGGCTATCTGCCGCGGGTCGGGAATACCGACCGACAGGTCATCACTGCCACTGCGCGTCGGACGTAACAGGAACTCATCGCCCGCCACTGGCGCGCCAGCCAGCGTGATGGTCAGGCCCTGCCCCAGGTTGGCATCGTTGAAGGTCGGGGTAGCGCCAGCGCCGGTAACAGTGACACCGGTGGTCTGGTTGGTAAGCGTCCAGTTCGTGCCATTAAAGCGCAACCGGTAATCATCGCCGGTCAGCTTGGTGATGTTGGCATTGTCGAATGCCACAGTCGCGGATGCGGTACTGGCGCTATCCAGATCCGGATACACTTCGTCCTGTGGATCACTGATGGTAAAAAAGTCCGGCAATGCGCTGCCCAGGGTGCCATCCAGGTCAACGCCAAGATCATGCTGCGCATTGAATGTTGTTGCCATGGACACCGCAATTCGACCCAGCTCATTACGGGCCGGGTCCAGTATCTGCTGACGGAACTCGATCAGACCGCCCAGGGTTCCACCGCTGAGGTTATTCGTAATGATCGATGGCGAACCAGCGCCAAAGGTAAAACCAATATCCTGCTGGCTTGCATCAAACCGGTTGCGTTCAACCGACAGGGTTGCGGCATTCTGGCCTATGACCGCTGCCTGGCCATTGCCAATAAAGATGTTGATCGCGCCATCGTCCTGGTTCACCGTGGAAACAGTCACCTTGGACGAAAGTTCCAGGATCAGCTGGTCACGTTTATCCAGCAGATCATTGGGCGGAGAGCCGGTTCCGGAACCCGAGGCAATCGCGATGTCCTTGTTCAGGCCGGCAATGCCGCTCAGGATATTATTGATCTCGCTGACTTCGTTGGTAAGTTCGGTATTGACCCGCTGGCTTAACGCGGATAACTCGGAATCGATGTACTTGTAACTCTCCACCACCGAATCCGCTTCACTCAGCATCAACTGGCGAGCGGGAATCGAGGTCGGATCGTTGGCGACATCCTGCACGGCTTTGAAAAAATTCTCCAGTTGCGGCCCCAGGGAAGATCCCTGATCGGCCAGCAGATCGTCCACCTGGATGGCCAGGTTGTAATACATTTCGGAACTGTCGCGCGCCGAGATGCTTGAGCGCAGCTGACGCTCGAGAAAATCGTCATAGTTGCGACGAATGGCATCCACCTTGACGCCACTGCCGATAAACCCCGCGCCAAATTCCTGGGGCACCTGGGTGCTGTAATCCACACGCTGGCGGCTGAAGCCCTCGGTGTTCACGTTGGCAATGTTATGCCCTGTCGTAGCCAGGTTGCGCTGGAACGACAACAATGCCGATGTGGCTATGCCGAGTGTACTGGCCATGGATTAAACCTCCCCGCTGCGTGTCGTGGCAGCGGCATGATTGGGCACAAGGTGCTCCCCAGCCGTGGATTCCGCTATGGAATTGAGCGGCTGAGTTGCACCCGACTTGAGTTCAGATAATGCAGATTCAAACTGAGAACTATTCATTATCTTATTGATTTTCATCTTGTATTCAGGATCTGTCGCATATCCAGCCTGGTGAATTTCATGGATATAATCGCGCCCGGTCTGGTTGGCGTTGAGGGCCTGCTGGTAACGCGGATTGCCCTTAATGAAGGACACATAATCCTGCACACTGTCCGCCGCCGAGGAGTAGGCGCGGAACGCCGCGCGCTCCTGCTGCATCACGCCACTGCGGAATTCGAGGGTCTGGTGACTGATTCTTTGTCCCTGCCAGCGATCATCAGCCTTGATGCCAAACAGGTTGTGCGCCGAGCGTCCATTGCGGAAACGCATCTGGTGCTGTCCCCAACCGGATTCCAGTGCCGCCTGGGCAACAATCACCTCGGGTTCCGTTCCCAGTTGCTCGGCGGCCTTTTGCGCGTGTGGCCACAGCTCTTTGACAAATTCCTTGGGTGATGCCGGTTGCCAGTTGCGCAACAGGTCCACCGCCTGCTCAGGCTTCGCCCGGGAAACTGGACTTGCCGATGATGTCGCGCTGGCCGCTTGCCGGGATGGCCGCTGCACGGCATATGACAGCCGCTGGCTGTTATCCAGCGCCATCGGCGCGTTGCCGGTCGGCTTTTCCGTAGCTTGCTGGGATTCCGGAGATAACTGTCGTACCAGCAATTCGGCGAGCCCCAGCCCGCGACCACGGGTAATTTCTTGCGAGATCTGCTGATCGAACATGGATTGATAAAACTTGGTCTGATCGCTGCCCATCAGGTCGTCACCGAACGTGGTTTCGCGCATGACCTTCATCATCTGGTTGATCATGATGGATTCGAACTGCCCGGCAACCTTGCGCAGCGTTTCTTCGGAATGCTCGCCGGAACGGGCGGCGGCCTTGAGACTGGCAAGGCCGCTATTGTCGGTATAGATATGCGGATCAGCCGCCGCATTGATTGACATGACTTACAACACCAGCAGTTCCGCGCGCAGCGCCCCGGCTTCCTTGAGCGCTTCCAGAATGGCCACCAGGTCACTGGGCGCCGCGCCGACACGGTTTACTGCAACCACGATATCGTTCAGCGTGACACCGGGATCAAACACAAACATGCGGCCATCTTCTTGCGCCACCTGAATATTGCTCTGCGGCGTGACCACGGTATCACCCTCGGACAGCGGCGCCGGCTGACTGGTCCGCATCTCTTCGGTAATGGTCACGGTCAGGCTGCCATGCGCCACTGCTGCCGGCATCACCCGTACATGACTGCCGATCACAACCGTACCGGTGCGTGAATTCACAATCACCTTGGCGGGCGCTTCACCCGGCTGCACTTCCAGGTTTTCCAGGAAGGAGATAAAGGCCACCCGCTGTGCCGCGTCGCGCGGTGCATTAACCTGTACCGACGTGGCATCCATGGCGCGGGCCGTGCCCGGGCCGATGGTCAGGTTGATCGATTCGGACAGGCGATTGGCGGTGGTGAAATCCTGGCGATGCAGGTTCAGGGTCACGCTGTCGCCCTGAGCGAAAGGACTGGCCACTTCGCGCTCCACGGTTGCGCCATTCGGAATACGTCCCACGCTGGGGACGTTAACCGTGATACGCGAGCCATCCGCGCCACCGGCAGTCAGACCACCCACGACCAGGTTGCCCTGGGCAATTGCATACACACGACCATCGGCCCCTTTCAGGGGAGACATCAACAGGGTGCCACCGCGCAGGCTCTTGGCATCGCCGATCGAGGATACGGTGATATCGATAGTCTGTCCGCGCTTGGCAAAAGGTGGCAGAGTCGCGCTCAGCGAAACCGCTGCTGCATTCTTCAGACTCAGGCTGGTGGTCTCGGGGATGTTGACCCCCAACTGGGCAAGCATGGTACGCACACTCTGAATCGTGAAAGCGGACTTGTCGCCCGTGCCGTCCAGACCGACCACGATACCGTAACCGATCAGCTGGTTATCCCGCACACCGGCAACGGCGGCAAGATCTTTCACCCGTTCTGCCGCCAGCGGCAATGCCAGACCGCATGTCAGCGCTAGAAAAGTCAGTATTTGCAGTAATTTTTTCATTCCGGCTACTCTCGTTAGAAGGGCCAGACAGGACTATTGAAGAATCGTGCCAACCAGCCCATGGAGTTTGCATCCGCCAGCGCGCCACGGCCACTGTAAGTAATACGCGCATCCGCAATCTGGGTTGAAATAATGGTGTTGTTCGGCTGGATATCGCGCGGACGCACGATACCGCTGATCTGAATGTACTCGTCGCCCTGGTTCAGGGTGAGCCACTTCTCGCCGCGAATATAGAGGTTGCCATTGGGCAGCACGTCCGCAACAGTGACCGTGATATTGCCGGTCAGGCTATTGCTCTGCTTGCTGTCCGCCTCACCTTTAAATTCATGCGTACTATCCGCGGAGGCACCCAGGTTTGGATTCAACCCCGGAATTGTCGGCCGCACAAAGCTGATATCGGTTTCCTTGGAAGTTTCGGTGTCCGCGCTCTTGCTCGCCTGGGTACGTTCCTGCAGCACCACGGTCAGAATATCGCCGATACGGCGCGGACGCTCGTCTTCGAACAGCATCATCTCGCGGCCAGCCTGGTAGATGGTGCCATGCTGTGGTTGCGACGGCATTTCATAACGCGGTTGTGCCGCACTATAGCTGGTTGTCTCTTTTTTGTAGCCAGTAGCACAACCGGTAGCGCTCAATACCGTCAGCGCCAGTAGCCAGTTCATCAGTCGAGGCATGTTATTCATAACAACGTCCTTCATCAAACTTCGGTCTCATCGCAGCCTGTAGGAGCGGGCTTGCCCGCGAATAATCGGTGACAAGATTTATTCCGATTTAGCCTTAAATATTGGTAGTGACGTACTGCAACATACGGTCCGCGGTAGAAATGGCCTTGGAATTCATTTCATAGGCGCGTTGCGCCTCGATCATGCCTACCAGTTCTTCCACCACATTCACATTCGATGTTTCCAGCGAGCCCTGGACAATCGTACCCAGGCCATTCAGACCGCCGGTACCCACGGTCGGCGTGCCGCTGGCCGCGGATTCCAGGTAAAGGTTCTGACCGATCGCCTGCAAACCGGTCGGGTTGGCAAAGTCCGCCAGCTGGATGGTGCCCACCTGCGAAGGTGTTGCCTGACCCTGGATCTGAACACTGACCACGCCATCGGTACCGATCGTGATGCTTTGCGCGTCGGCAGGGATGGTAATGGCCGGATCAAGCAGATAACCGTTGGAGGTTACCAGCTGGCCATCGGCATCGCGCTTGAAGCTACCGTCGCGGGTATAGCCCAGCGTCCCATCGGGCAGCACCACCTGCATGAAGCCACGACCTTCGATAGCGACATCGAGCGGATTGTTGGTCTGCACCACGTTGCCCTGCGCATGCTGTTTCTCGGTAGAGACGACACGCACGCCAGTACCCAGCGACATACCGGTAGGCAACTGCGTATTCTGGGAACTCTGCGCGCCGACCTGGCGAATATTCTGGTAGAGCAGGTCTTCAAAATTCGCGCGTTCGCGTTTAAAACCCGTGGTATTCACGTTGGCAAGGTTGTTGGAAATCACCGCCAGTCGTGTCTGCTGTGCATCGAGCCCTGTTTTCGCTACCCAAAGTGCGGAATTCATACTCTTCTCCTAGCGTACCTTTACGCCATCATTAACTCAGGCCAAGCAACTTCGTGGAAGCCGCATCATTCTCTTTCGCGGTCTTCATCATCTTGACCTGCATATCAAACTGTCTTGCCAACTCAATCATGGTGACCATGGACTCCACCGTGTTCACGTTGCTGGATTCCAGGGAACCACTGATCAAGCTCACGTCCGTTGCATCTTCCGCCGCCTGTCCATCGCGCAAGCGCAACAGGCCGTCATCGCCCTTCACCATGTCCGCCGGATCCGGTTTAACCATGCGGATTCGACCTACGGCCACCATGTTGTTGTCCTGCTGACCAAGCGGTAACACGGAAACGGTGCCGTCATTGGCAATTTCGATCTTGCGGTGCGGAGGAATGACCAGGGGGCCACCATCGCCGATAACCGCCTGGCCGCGCCCGTTTTCCAGCAATCCTTCCGGAGAAACTCGCAGATCACCCGCCCGTGTGTAGGCTTCCGTGCCATCGGGCGCCTGTACGGCAATCCATCCCTGCCCGCGAACAGCCACATCCAGGTCATTGCCTGTGCTTCTGATCGCTCCCTTGGAAAAATCAACGCCATTACTCTCGGCCTGTGAATAGGCTCGGCTCGCATAACCCGGGCCGTAAACCTGCAAGGCCTGCATCGCGGTCAGATCGGCCTGAAAACCCGTGGTATTGGCGTTCGCCATATTGTGGGTATTGGTGGCCTGGGCCCGCATGATTTCGCGGGCGCCGCTGGCAGCTATGTAGAGTAATTTATCCATGGCTAATCACGCGTCATTAACGAATATTGATAATGGTCTGGGTAATGGTGTCCGCAGTACTGATAACCTGCGAGTTGGCCTGGAAGTTACGTTGCGCCGTGATCAGCTTGATCAGTTCCTTGGCGATATCCACGTTGGATGATTCCAGCGCCCCGGACTGCACCAGACCGAAGCTGGCGGTACCGGCTTCACCAATCAGCGCGGCACCGGAATCGAAGGTTTCCGACCAGGTGGTATCGCCCAGCTGGCGCAGGTCACCGGTGTTGGGGAAAGTTGCCAGTGCGATCTTGCCCAGCGGATTGGACTGGCCATTGGTGAATCGCGCCGAGATAACACCCTCTTCCGATACACTCAGCCCGCTCAAACGCCCGGTGGCAAAACCATCCTGGCTCAGGGAGAACACCGCGTAATCACTACCGTACTGGGTGACATCCGAGAAATCCATGTCCAGGCTCATGGCCGAGGCACCGTTCGACAAGGTGAAGTTTTCAAAACTCAGAATGCCGGTACTCGCGAAGTTGGCGCCATTCAGGGTATTGGTTGCAGAAGTATTCAGGGTACCGTCCGCATTGAATTCCAGAATGAAGTCCAGCTCGCCCGCACCCGGCGCGGACGTTGCCGTGGGAATCAGATCACCCGTTGTCGGATCAACATCATGCGATCCACCTGTCCGATCGACGGTTACCACATCGGAGGCGCTCGTACCATCCAGGTACATACGCGCAATCCATTGGTTACTACTGGCATCCGCATCCACGCTCGGATCCAGCTTGCGCAGGTAAATACTCGCGGTATGCTCCGAACCCTGTGAATCATAAACAGTGAAAGACGTCGAATAATTGTAGGTTGAGGCATCCGATGGACTGAAGTTGCTGGTCGGCGCCGTATCGTCCGCCTGCATGTTGGCGTTGATATCTATCGTACTCGTTGCCTGCGGCGAACCTTCGGTCAGCGAAACCTGCAGATCGGATAAGGAACCGGTGTTGAACACAGTGCCTGAATTACCGATCGGCGCGAACACCTGCAGGCGCTGGCCGTTACTGTTCACTGCGTAACCATCCTTGTCGATGCTGTAGGCGCCAGCACGTGTGTAAACCTGGCTACCTGAATCGCTGAGGATAAAGAAACCTTCGCCGTTAATCGCGAGGTCCAGGTTATTACTGGTGAACTCGATATTACCCTGGGCAAATTCCTGTGCCACGCGGGTCAGACGAACACCGCCACCGATCGCGGTTGCACTTACGCCACCGGAACTTGCCGCGAACACATCGGAAAATTCCGTACGCGAGGACTTGAAGCCATTGGTGCTGGCGTTGGCAATATTGTTACCAGTGACTTTCAGGTCATTGGATGCCGCATTCAAACCGGATAAAGCAATACTAAAAGGCATGGTAAGGCCTCCTGTTACAGAATCTGTTTAACTTTTGAGAATTCCAGAGTGTCGCCGCCGACCAGGCCGAGAGACATTCCACCGTTCGGATTGAGCGTTACACTGCTCACCTGACTACCCATCATCACATTCAGTGCCTCGCTGGCACCTTCGTAAGTCGCTTCGGCGGTAACCCGATAGGCACCAGCCGACATTACATTGCCATCATCATCTGTACCGTCCCAGACAAACGTCATATCACCGCTAGCCTGGCCACCGAGATCCACTTCTCTCACCAGCTGACCCACATCGTCATAGACTTTTACCTTCACGCTTGGGCTACTGGCCGGAACGTTGATCACACCTTCCAGCTGACCGCCTTCGGCCAGAGTGCCTTTATCGGTATCAGCCAGGACGTAATGGCCGATCAGGCCTGCCGCCTGCAGGGCCTGCCCGGAGCTCACGGAAGAACTGAACGACTCAAATGAGTTCTGCAATTCGCCAATCCCCTGTACCGTACCGAATTGAGCCATCTGACTGAGAAACTCGCCATTTTCCATCGGCGCCATCGGGTCCTGGTTGCGCAGTTGCGCCACCATCAGTTCCAGAAAATCTTCCTGCCCCAGGTCATTTTTCGAGCGTCCTGTCGTCCTGTTGGCATCTTCATACGTGCGCAGCCCCGCACTGGAATATATTGAATTTGTACTATCCACCATCAGTTAGGCTCCTTTATTGACCCATGCGCAGCGTTGCCATCAGCATCTGCTTGGAGGTATTCACGACTTCCACGCTGTTCTGATAACTGCGCGAGGCAGAGATCATGTTCACCATTTCATCCACCGGATTCACATTCGGCATGTAGATGTAACCCTCTTCATTGGCCAGCGGATGCTCAGGCGAGTAACGCATGGGCAGCGGCTCCTGGCTCTCAACGATATTGGTAACCTGGACGCCAACGGATGCATTATCCGAGGGATAAAGCCCTTTCAGCATGGCGGCGAAAACGGGCTGCTTGGCACGATAGGCCGTCTCCGGTGAACCGCTGACACTTTCCGCGTTGGCGAGGTTACTGGCGGTTGTATTAAGCCGGATCGACTGCGCGCTCATGGAGGAACTGGCGATATCGAAAACTTTGAAAAGTGACATTTGTTATTCCCCTTTCAACGTTGCTTTAAGACTGCTGAATTTGCTGCTCAGGAAATGCAGCGTGGCCTGGTACTGCACGGCATTCTCGGAGAACTGTGATTTTTCGGTTTCCGCGTTGACGGTATTGCCATCCAGTGCCGGTTGGTTGGGCACTCGGAATTGCACTGGCACGCCACCGGTACTGGCAGCAGGATCCTGGATATGGCCGCTTTGGGTTGCCTTGAGTTGAAGCTGGTTATGATGCGCCTTGTCCATCGCGGCACGAAAATCAATATCGCGCGCCTTGAAGTTTGGCGTATCGACGTTGGCAAGATTCGATGCCAACAGCTCGGTCCGCTTGGCGCGTAACTGTAGCGCTTGCGGTAGTGAGCCCAGGTAGGAATCGAGACTTAGCGGCATATCATCCTCAAACTTAAATCCATTTGCGGATGACTAAAGCAACCGTTGTGCCAAAAAACCGTAACGCTTTAAATTCGGGGAAAAACGCGGCTTAAGTGGGGAGAATGACCGACAGCAGGCGGCAAGGGTTGGCCGCTAGCGGCAAAGGGCTTGCCCTGCTTGCCGCAGTTCTAGCGATTTAGAATGGACTTGGCAGCCGTGCCGGGCATCGTGGGTCTGGCGCCCAGATTCTCGACTACCCGATAAACGGATCCGCGCGGCTGACGGACCAGCTCGAAGTCGCTGGTGTATTGCGTTGTCGCTTCGGAAGAGCCAAGGAACAGATAGCCACCAGGATTCAGGCAGCGTGCCATGCGCGACAGAATATCGGACTTGGATTCACTGGAAAAATAAATCAGTACATTACGACAGAAGATAATGTCGAACTTGCCGAGCATGCTGTAACTTTGCAGCAGGTTCTGCTGGTTGAAGCGCACCCGGCGTTTGATTTCATCCTTCACCTGCCAGTTGGCGCCATGGGTATTGAAGAAGCGTTGCTTGCGTTGCTCCGAAAGCCCACGACCCAGCGTGATGGCGTCGTAGACCCCTTTTTTGGCTTCGTCGAGTATCGCCGGGGAGATATCGGTCGCAACGATATCAACATCGCCCAGTTTGCCCGGGTTTTTGGCCATGAACTCGGAGACGATCATACTAATAGAGTACGGCTCCTGCCCCGACGAGCAGGCCGCGGACCAGATTTTCAGCCGTGCGCCACGCCCGCGCTTTGCCGCCAGTTCGGGCAACAAGGTGTCGTTGAGGATTTCATAAGGGAAACTATCACGGAACCACAGGGTTTCATTGGTCGTCATGGCCTCGATGACTTTTTCACGGAAATTGCGCCCGGAAGGGCTGCGCAATAACCGGACCAGTGCCCCGAGGTCGTCAATGTTATTTTCCGACATCAGGCGACCCAGGCGACTCATCACCAGGTAATGCTTGTTATCACCAAGAACGATCCCGCAGATCTCTTCCAGGTAATCGCGAAAGGCATTGTAATCCGCGGGGGAGATGGTACTGCTGACCAAGCGTTTATTCCTTAAAGCTGTTCAAGTCAAATCAGTGAGCTGATTGTGACCATTATCGCCAGTGATGGCAATACAGAATACATACTGGACTATCCGTCCCTGGCTCCAGTTAAGCAACGGCTGCCGCATGCTTCTTGATCTGGGTAACCACTGCCTTTGCCAGCAGGTCGGGCTTGAATTTCGCGATGAATTCGTTCGCCCCGACTTTTTCAATCATGGCATTGTTGAACACACCACTCAGGGATGTGTGAAGCAATATATAAAGGTGCGCAAGGCGCGGATCGGATCGCACCTTGGTTGTAAAGGTGTATCCGTCCATCTCCGGCATTTCAACATCGGAGATCACCATGGTGAGATTCTGCACCTTCTCGGGCGCGTTCTCGGCCCAGTCCAGCAGGATATCCAGCGCTTTTCTACCGTCGGTCGCGAGTGTGCATTCCACGTTCAGCTGATCGAGCGCGCGCTTGATCTGGTTACGCGCCACCATCGAATCGTCGGCGACCAGGATGTGCGGCACGTAATCATCGCCCTCTTCCTTGGTTTCATTGACCGACTGCACCACTTCCGCCGAAACGCCCTCTTCCATGCCGATCACTTCCGAGAGCACCTTTTCCACGTCGATAATCTCAACCAGTTCTTTTTCGATCTGGGTAACCGCGGTCAGGTAATGATCCTTGCCCGCACCCTTGGGCGGCGGCATGATCTGCTCCCAGGTCATATTCACAATGCGATCGACCTTGGCGACCAGGAAGCCCTGAATGGAGCGGTTGAATTCTGTGACGATGACAAAGGCTTCACGCGGGTTATCTACCGGCTTGCGGCCGATCGCCATGGAAAGATCCAGCACCGGAATTGTCTTGCCGCGCATATTGGCCACGCCGCGCACCACGCGATGCGAATGCGGCACTTCGGTCAATGGCGGGCACTGGATGACTTCCTGAATCTTGAACACGTTGATACCGAACCGCTGCGATCCGGCTAACTTGAAGGTCAGAATTTCCAGTCGGTTATGGCCTGCCAGCTGGGTACGCTGGTCTACACTTGCAAGAACGCCGCTCATGTTTTTTTCTCCTGAAACGCTTGGTCCCTGTCTCTCTCGGGGGTTAGCTACCCTATCGGCATAGCGCATCCAATCTTTATGAACCCGCTTGCCAGACCAAATCAGGCACACCCCTTGCATTATTCAGGGCATGAAGACAAAACTCACATGGCTGATTCCGGTACTGCTGGCCACCCAGGGGTGGACGCATACCGCCTGGTCACAGACCAGCTACCAGAGCCTGGACAGCATCAGTTCGGAAGCCCAGTCGTTCCTCACGGCGGCGGCCCAGGAACGCACCGACGGCGCGGTGGAAGTCAGCATCAATCCGCTGGATCGTCGTCTGCGGCTGACTGAATGCCAACAGCCGCTGACGCTTGCCATGGCGCCGGGCGCGCGACTGCGGGGCGCCACCAGCGTCCGTGTCAGCTGTGAGAGCGACACCCCATGGTCGCTGTATGTAACTGGAAACATTAGTGTTTACGGTTACGCACTAGTTACCCGCCGGACCCTTGCCCGAGGCGAAACCTTGTCATCAGGCGATGTGCAACTGGTGGAAAAAGACCTCACCAACCTTTATTACGGCTACTTCAATCGTGCCGAGGAAGTGCTCGGCCAACAGGCGACCCGTGCCCTGCCCGCCGGCCAGGTACTCACGCCAAACACGATCAAGCCAGCCCTGCTGATTCGTCGTGGCGACCAGGTCACCCTGATGGCGGAAATCGGTGGTATTGAAGTCAGCATGATGGGCGAAGCCTTGAACGATGGCATCCAGGGACAACGCCTGCGCGTCAGAGCTTTGAACTCCAAACGCGTGGTCGAAGGCCAGGTGGTTTCCGCAAACGTCGTAAAAGTGACGCTCTGAGAAAAAAGAGCGTTAAGTTGTTAAAGTTATTGGGCGAAGAGACGATACAGGGTACAGAAGGGACAGGGATAACCCATCCGGTACCGAAGAAATTGTAGTCAGGAGAAAGCAATGTCCATTGAAATCAACAATCTGCCATCATCGCAATTGCCGATCGATACCAGCACCCAGAATACGGGTGCCGCAGCGAAGCAGGATAACTCTGCCCAGCAGGCACAAAACCCGGCAGCGGGCCCTGCCAGGGATCAGGTCAGTCTGACTCCCGAGGCCAAGCAATTGCGTGACCTGGAAGCCAAGGTAGCGAGCATGCCCGAAGTCGACAGTAACCGCGTAAACCAGATCAAGCAGCAGCTGGCCAACGGCAGCTTCGAAGTCAACCCGGCCCGTATCGCCGACAAGATGATGAGCCTCGAACGCGCGCTGGGCGATCTTAACTAATCCATGGCCGCGATTGATCGCAAACGCCTGGCCGACACCCTCAAGATGGGCCGCATCTGCGCCCAGCGGGTGTTGAGCCTTCTGGAGCAGGAGCGGCAGGCACTTGCCGCCCGGGACAGCCAGGCGATCGAGACACTCATCCCTCTGAAGATTCAGGCCTTCGAGCGTTGGGAACAGACCGAGCAACAACGACTGACCCTGCTGCACGAAGCCGGTTTTACGCCGGACAATGCCGGTATGGAGAAATGCCTGGATGAGCTGGTGGCCATACCGCAGTTTCGTTCTGCCTGGCAGAAGCTTCTCGATCTCACCGTCAGCTGCCGCCGTGAAAATGAAAACAACGGCACGATTATCGAAATCAACCGCCGCCAGACCAACGAGGCACTGGCCATTCTCTCCGGCCAACCCGTTCGACCAACCGGCTATGCCGCCAGTGGCAACGCGCAGCGTAACCAGGATCACCGGCTTCTCGGCGAAGCCTGATACCCGTTTTACACTCTCAAGAAAGTCCCCTGAGCGGCCGTCATTTTGATAAATCAAAAGATAGAATGGACCCATGGCCGAGGCAGGGAAAAAAACAGCCAGCAACCAGTATGAATCCAAGGCGGAGCGGGTCAGCCAGCTGCCGCAGATCATCGGTTTACTGAATCGCATCAAGGATGCAAAGACGTTGCTCAGCGTGCGCGTCGAAGGCTCCGGTGTCACCTACTCCAGCCTGTTACTCGATGTCAATTCCGATAAAGGCTACGTCCTGCTGGATGAACTCAATAACGAACGTGCGCACAAGCTAGCGGCCGAAACCGGCAAGCTGCGTGTGTTTTGCCAGAACCAGGGGGTTGAGCTCAGTTTCAGCTGTGACATTCGTATTGCGCACAACAAGAAAGGCCTAACCTTCTACCAGGCCCCCATTCCCAGTGTCATTCATTACATGCAGCGCCGTAGCGATTATCGTGTGCATGTGGGAATGGACCAGAATATCCATTTAATCCTGCCCGTCGAAACCGAAAACAACCTGGATGCCGAACTGTTTGACGTGTCTTTTGGTGGAATCGGGGCGCGACTGGAATCGGAATGCCAGCTCCGCAGGGGACTCATCATTCCGTCCTGCAAACTTAATTTACCGGAACAGGAAGCGATTGAAACCGACCTGGAAATCCGCTTCGTACAGGCCGATAACACCGGGAAATTCACCCGAATCGGCGGACGTTTCCTCGGCCTCGATCCCAATACCCGGGGCAAGATCCGCAAGGTCGTGACTCAGCTGGAACGGGAAATGCTGCGCAGAAAGACCCGCGGCGAAGAGTAACACCTGATTTAAACTACATCCTTCGGTACAATGCGGGTCGCGGCCTCGTAGCTCAGCTGGATAGAGCGCACCCCTCCTAAGGGTGAAGTCACAGGTTCGACTCCTGTCGGGGCCACCAGTTTACTTTCCCCGTACAGGTTATTTGCCGAGTACATCTCCCATCTTCTGCACCACACCCACCGCCTGCTGAAATAACCGGTCCTTGGCACGATGTGCCAGCTGGGCCGCGATCATGGCTTCTTTCTGCGGTTGCCTGGCATGTATTTCAGCGGGAGGCAGCGTCGAGTGTTCCGCGTCCAGGGACAGCCACTCATCATCTCCGTAAACAAAGGCCGCATGGCCGGGATTGGGACCAAGCCACTTCATTTCCAGTCGATACACCTGGGGTGAACCTTCGTCCAGACGAATAATCTCAACCTGCATATCTTTGCCGTTGGCCTTGAAAACCCACTGCGCCTTATTACCCGACTGCAGTTTCCCTTTATGCGGCTTCCAGCCAAGACGCGACGCCAGCCAGCCAACCAACAGCCAGGACAGGGGCAAGGCATGTGGGCCATGGGTAAGTGTGATTTGCTGTATGTTTTCCAGCGCACCGGGTGCCACTTGCGGGTCCATCACCTGGGCCAGAATTCGTCGCCAGGGTTTAAGATAACGCCAGGCCAGGTTGAATACCGGCCGTTGCTCACTGGATACCCAGCGCGCCATCAGCCGCACACCTTCCGCCGGGTTCGGCCAGCCCACACTGTTATAAATCACCTGATCAGACAGATCCGCCAGCGTGGCGAAGTAGTCACCGCTCGCGGGCGGAGGCTGGTTACTGGCCCACCACAACGCAGTGGGAAGATCGCCTATTAATAATGGACGCAGCACCGACCCCAGACGATCCACCCGCTCGGGATGAAAACGGATATCCACATGCTCCGAACACAACTGCTTGCCCCCATCCGCGCGACGACAATGCGCGGAGACCTGCACATCGATACTTAAATCGTTCCGGGTCAATTCGGTCAGCAGAAACACCCGGGCAGGATGCAGCTCCACCAGTTGCGGAATACCGGCTGCGACATCCATTGCCTGCGCTTCGGACTGGCAGGCAATAATCAGGTTAGACATGCAGGCACGGGTTACACCAACCTCACCTTCGTCATCCGCATGCAAGGTATCCCAGAGTCGATTAAGCGCCTTTTCGATATCCGCAACATCGACATGCAAGGAAGGAACTGGTGTGTCAGTAGCCTTGGCCATACTCACAAGATCCGCCAGCGGCGTTTATCCTCTTCAATCATGCGATCCGCCTCGACCGGCCCCCAGGTGCCCGACGGGTATTCCGGCAACCAGCGTTTCTTGCCAGATTCCCAGGCATTCAATATCGGCTGTATCCATTCCCAGGAAGCCTCAACCGCGTCGCGCCGCATAAACAAGGTCGCATCGCCAATCATGACATCGAGCAACAGCCTTTCATAAGCCTCGGGGGATTGTCCGCCAAAGGTACTGCCATAACGGAAATCCATTTTTACCGGATAAATACGCACCCGGGCACCCGGCAACTTGGTGGCAATGCGTAACGACAAGCCTTCATCGGGCTGAATTTTCAAAGCCAGCACGTTGGCATCCAGTGGATGCTCGCTGTCCTGGTTGAACAGGATATGCGGCACATCCTTGAACTGCACGGCTATCTCACTGGCGCGCTTGGGCATGCGCTTGCCCGTGCGGATATAGAAAGGAACACCCGCCCAGCGCCAGTTATCGATAAACAATCGTAACGCTACATAACTTTCCACCGTGGAATCGCTGGAAACGCCCTGCTCGCGCCGATAACCGCAAACCTCTTCACCTTGATAGAAACCCTGATCGTATTGCGCGCGCACCACGTGCCGGTCTACCTCATCCTCTTTTATCGGACGCAGGCAATGCAACACATCCAGGCGGTGATCGCGTATCACGTCGGCATGCATCGACCAGGGTGGCTCCATCGCCATCAGGGAAAGCAACTGCAGAATATGGTTCTGCACCATGTCGCGCAGCGCACCGGCCGTTTCATAATAACCGGCACGCGTGCCCACGCCCTCTTCTTCAGATACCGTGATCTGAACATGATCGATATACTTGGAATTCCATAAGGGTTCGAAGATGGAATTACCGAAACGCATCACCAGAATATTCTGTACGGTTTCTTTACCCAGGTAATGATCGATACGGTAGATCTGGTCTTCGGCAAAACATTCACCCACCACTTCATTGACTTCCCTGGCACTTGCCAGGTCGCGGCCAATGGGCTTTTCGACAATGAGTCGTGAAAAAGGTCCGCCCGAAGCCGTATCCTGAACCAGGCCAGCCGCTTTCAAATGCCTGGCGCAGGTACCAATGAATCGGGGAGGAACGGCCAGGTAAAAAATGCGATTGCCCGGAATACCGCATTGCGGTTCAATTTCATCCAGTCGCGCCTTCAGGGCCCGATAGGCTTCCGGATCGTCAAAACTTCCCTGCTGATAATATAAACAGCGCTGGTAATTCGGCCAATGCTCTTCATCCAGTGATTGCCGGGAAAACCGCTCGATCCCCTGCCGGGCAAATACCCGGTATTCCTCGTCGCTCATTTCCTCGAACGAAAAACCAAGCACCGCGAAATTGGCCGGCAACAAGCCATCAAGGCCTAGATTGTAAATTGCGGGTAATAACTTGCGGCGGGACAGGTCGCCGGCACCGCCAAAAATCACCAGGGTGCAGGGCTGGGGTAAAACCGGATCGGAAAGATCGACCGACAATGGATTGACGACATCCTTTTCAGGCATTCAGGCTCTCCAGAGAAAAAGAGTTCGAACAGACTATAGGGGATTTCAAGCGCCTGATGAAGTGGTTTGTGTCAGAGCGGCGTGTTATTCATGATCGCTTTCTGCAGCAACATGAAATCGACCACATTTAATACGCCGTCCTGGTTGATGTCTGCCATCAGGCTTTCCAGTGTTGTCGGTGTTACCTGATCGAAAATAATGCGTGACAACACAACAAGGTCGCCCGCGTTCAGAGCACCATCCGGGTTGCCGCGTGGCGCAAGATCACCCAGGTTGGAAGTCAGCGGATCGGTTGCATACGTCTGCACTTCTTCACCGTCCGTCAGGCCATCGCCATCCGAGTCCGGATTTAATGGCTGCGTGCTATAGAGATTGACTTCCTCGCCATCCGATAACCCATCACCATCGCTATCCGGGTTATCCATGTATGTTCCAAGACCGTTTTCTTGTGAGTTAGACAGCCCGTCACCATCCATATCGGAATCACAACTGTCACCAAAAGAGTCTCCATCGATATCGGACTGGTCGGCATTTGTAACCGTTGGACAGTTATCAATGTCATTATCGACCAGGTCACCGTCCATATCCGGATCGCAAACATCGCCTACCCCGTCAACATCGAGGTCAGACTGATCAGCATTGGCAATTGCAGGGCAATTATCCTGGGTCTGAATGACGCCATCCCCATCGGTATCCAAGCTGATACGCTGCATCCCCGTTACCGTTCCACCCGAACGCTCATCGTTCACCGTGACGCCCATACCCTGCAAGTCTGATAGCACCTGGTCTACAGTTGCCGAGGGGGTCATTTGTTTCATCAACGCCCAGATACCGGCGACGTGCGGCGTTGCCATTGATGTCCCATGCTTGGTTCCATAAGCACCATCAGGGACTGAAGAGCGGATAGCCGAGCCAGGGGCAAGCAGTGAAATAAAGGGAGCAATATTGGAATAACTGGGAATGGCATCGACACTGGTACAGCTTGGCCAGTTGCTTGATGTGTAATCACAGGTGGCGCCGACGCTGATAGCTGATGATATACAGCCCGGTGCATTCATCGAATTCTTATAACCATTATTTCCCGAGGCAATCACCGTAGCAATATTTGCGGCTTTTAACTGATTAATAGCATCTCTAACTGATGTATAGGCAGGTTCATTATCGCAATAGCCCGTATATTGCCCACCCCCGAGACTCATATTTACAGAGGCAATATTGAGCGAAGATCTCAATGCATAAACACGCTCTAGTCCTTGCACCTGATTCGAAGTGTATGAAAGAACACAAGGATCATCAAATACTCCATTACCATTAACATCGACATTTGGGCATTTTCCAGATGCATAAGAGAATCGGCTGAATACCTGAATTGAAATGATATTTGCGCCTTTCGCTACACCGCTCGAACCTGCATCACTACCGGCCGCTATACCCGCCACATGCGTACCATGATCACAGCCGTAAATCGTCGTGTGATCACAATTCACTCCTGTACCTGATGCTGTACTTGACCCCCTTGGACAGACAGACTCCGAACCAGAATAAGTTGTTGAGTAACACGCCTCGGACACTACTTTTCCACTTAGAAACGGGTGGGTCTTGTCCACGCCCGTATCCAGAACCGCAACTGCCCAGCCACTACCATCCACATTGATATCCCAGGCCGTGTTTGCACCTACTACCGCTGTACTCTGCGCCAGCGTTGGCGGCACCGGAATATCTTCAACAATATCGGCAATCATCGGATTGTCGGCCAGCTGCGCAAGTTCATGCTTGTCGACATGCATCGCCATGTAAGGAATGAATTCAAATCGCTTGGCGGAATTTTTCGCTTCAACAGACAGCAAGCGGTCAATCACCTGCTGCGCATTAGCTATATTCGCGCGCTGGGCAAGCTTGGCGACCTGGGACAGTCGGGTTTCAAGTTCATGAGGTATATTCAGCTTGACGATAACGGGAACACGTCCATGCTTGTTCGCTTTTTCGGCAAGCACGGCTACCCGGGCAGCTTTATCAGCGGGTATCTCCGCATTAACGCTGGGACCGGTAACAAGAAATATCAGGAATATCGCCAGCAGCGAATATACCCGCTTCACAGGAAAACCCCCTCCATCACTAACTGGTTTAATAATGTTTTTAGTTAGTTACTGAAATGATCCTATCACCCCGGAAGCCTCAGCAAAACGCAGCGGCAAAAATTTCCCTGAAAGTGACAAATTTCCCGACATAACAACATCAGGACGATTGCCGACGAGATGAATTAAGTGGATGAAAAATGGGATTTTATCCCTGTAATGGCCTACTGAGTCTTGCGCCGTGCCTCGATGACATTGGGTAATTGGCCAATCCGGGTCAGGACCCGACTGAGCGCCGTCAAATCCTCGATCTCGACCGTCAGCTGCATGTGAGCAGCATGATCCTTCTTGTCGGAATAGGTATTTACCCCGATCACGTTAATCTTCTCTGCAGCCAGCACGGATGTGATATCGCGCAGTAGGCCGGAGCGATCGTAGGCATGGATCTGGATATCCACCGGATAGGTCGACTCACCCTTGCCACCCCAGTCAACCTCGATGATGCGTTCACGCTCGTCGTTCTGCAGGCGCAGCACGTTCGGGCAATCGCGCCGATGTACCGTCACGCCGCGACCGCGCGTGATGTAACCCAGGATCGGATCGTTCGGCACCGGGTGGCAACATTGCGCCATGTGCGTTAATAAATTCCCGACACCTTCGATCTGTACCGGGTCACTGATGTGCGAGCGTTTACGAGGATGCGCAATCGGTACTTCCTCGACCGTAACCGGTGCGGCGGTCAGTTCGGTTGCCGCACGCACGATCTGCGGTGTATTGAGATCACCTTTACCGATCGACGAGAGCATTTCATCCACGCTACTCTGGTGGAGACGATCGGCAAGCTGTTCCCAGGCAAGATCGTTGATACCGATGCGGTTCAGTTCGCGTTCCAGCACCGAACGTCCGGCTGCAACGTTCAGATCGAAGTCCTGCAGGCGGAACCAGTGCCGCACTTTCGCCCGTGCCCGCGAAGTATGCAGGTAACCGAGGTGAGGGCTTAACCAGTCACGACTTGGCGCGCCGGAACGGGTCGTCAGTATCTCTACCTGATCGCCGCTGCGCAGTTCATAGGTCAGAGGCACCATGTGACTGTTGACCTTGGCGCCACGGCAACGATGACCGAGTTCGGTATGAATGTAGTAAGCAAAATCGAGCGGTGTCGCGCCCTGTGGCATATCCAGCACCTGCCCCTGCGGGGTCAGGACATAAACCCGTTCTTCGCGCGCTTCCGATTTGAAACGGTCGATAAAATCACTGGCGGACGATTCCTCATCCTTCCATTCCAGCAGTTGCCGCATCCAGGCAATCTTCTGTTCATAGGCCGCATCGAAACGGGTGCCTTCCTTGTATCGCCAGTGCGCCGCCACACCGAGTTCCGCATGCTCGTGCATGTCGCGGGTACGTATTTGCACTTCCAGCGTTTTCCCGGCAGGACCAACCACCGCCGTATGCAATGAACGGTAGTTATTCTCTTTCGGGTTGGCGATGTAATCATCGAACTCGCGCGGAATGTGATGCCAGAGACTGTGTACTATCCCCAGCGCCGCATAACAATCCGCCACGCGATCGACCAGGACACGCACCGCGCGCACATCGAAGATCTGGTGAAAATCGAGATTCTTGCGGCGCATCTTTTTCCAGATACTGAATATGTGCTTGGCGCGACCGTCGATCTGGGCCTCGATACCCACCTTCTCCAGCTCCCGCCGGAGCCGATCCACAACCTTGTTGATGTAGTCTTCCCGGTCCAGCCGTTTTTCATCGAGACTGGAGGCAATCTCGCGATAGGTTTCCGGATCGAGATAACGCAAAGAAAGATCTTCCAGCTCCCACTTGATCTGGCCAATACCCAGCCGGTTGGCCAGTGGCGCGTAAATCTCCAGCGTTTCTCGTGCAATACGCCGTTGACGGGAATCATCAAGGTGCTTAAGGGTTCGCATGTTGTGCAGACGGTCGGCGAGTTTGATCAGCACCACGCGCACGTCTTCCACCATGGCCAGTAGTAACTTGCGCACGCTCTCGGCGTGATGCTGCTCTTTCTGCTGGGCATCGTGGCTGATCTTGCCCATCTTGGTCACGCCGTCCACCAGCCGCGCGATGGCTTCACCGAAGGATTCCTGCAACTCATGCAGCGTTACCGATGTGTCCTCGACCGTGTCGTGCAATATCGCGGCAACGATGGACTCGGTGTCCATGTTGAGATCGGAGAGAATTTCGGCCACCGCCATGACATGGGTGACATAAGGTTCGCCGGAAGCGCGCGTCTGCCCTTCATGGGCATGCTCGGAGAGGGTGATGGCACGAGCAATCAGTTCGCGTTCGGCATCGCTGCGGCCACGGCTTAAATGATCCAGCCAGATCCCCGGGTCCAGTTTTTGCTGGCCCGCAACGGCTTGCAGGTTGGAATGGCTGGTGCTGACCATGGCTACTCGTGTACGTCCTCGCGATACTGTCCGATACCTTTAATATAAAGGCAAGATTTGTTCCTGCAAGGATTTTGACGCTCTGTGGGGTATTTAACTGACTAATGCATACCACATTGGCAGGGTAGCCAGGCTTAACAGGGTGGTTACGGTCACTGCCAGCGCATACAGCGACGATTCCAGCCCATAGCGATCGCAAAGCATAATGCCCAGTACCATACTCGGCATTGCCGCCTCCAGAATGACAGCCTGTCGTACCCAGCCTTCCAGGCCAAACAGACCTGTAAGCATCAGGGCAATAAAAGGCATGAAAATCAGCTGTAACAGGACCGGACCGGTGACTACCCGTAGCCGCTTCAGCCCCCCTTCCGGCCAGCGCAGACTAATTCCAAGCGACAGCAGCATCAGCGGCACCACACTGCCACCCAGCATGGAGAGCAACTCCAGCAGCCAGGGACTGGGCTTTATAGCTGACAGGTTAAGCATAACGGCGATAAAGGCCGCCCAGAGTGGCGGCACCTTGACCAGTCCCAACAGGATATTGCCCTGCTTGCCCTCTCCGAAACGGTGGGCCAGCCAGACACCCAGGGTCAGTACCAGCGGCAAACAGGCAAACAGGTCATACTGGATCGCGATACTGGCACCCCGTTCACCAAAGGTACTGACCAGCACCGGCAAACCGAGATAGGTGGCATTGGGAAAAATGGCGGCCAGAATCAAGGCGCCACTGGCCGCGCGCGGCAACTGGCAGGCGCGGCATACCCAGATCGCCACCGCCAACGTCGCCAGAATACTGAAAGTCGCCGTGGCCGAAATCGCCACGCTGCGCCAGCCGAGATCGGCCAGCCAGATGGCCTTTAATACCAGTGCGGGCAACAGCAGGTAAAAGACAATGTCCGTTATCCCCTGGCGCAAGGCATCCGGCCCATGCCGACCAATCTTCATCGCTCGCAGCAGGGAACCCAGCGCGATGATGGTGAACATAAGAAGGATGCTTTGGAACATGTGGACCCAATTCGCGGCCTTGGCCGCGAACCACTAGTAGTCAGTCAATTTACAGTTCTGCCAACCGGACTACCCAATCAGCAAATATCTCATTCACCGCCTGCTGAAAGGATTCAACCGCCGCATAGACGTTGCCACTCATGACCGGCGGAGTGGTGATTGCGTAATCCTTGACCAGCAAGCGTTGCCCCGTCGCGATTTCCACCAGCTCCAGCCGCATGGCCACATTCACACTGGTTTCGCTGGCGCCAATCGATTGCTCAAACTGATGCAAAATACCATTAATCTGATACTCCGCGGCCTGGCTGGCACGCGCGGACACAACCCGTTCTGCCACATTAGCGGAACGCAAGGCACGCTCCAGCGAATCCTGCAACAACCGTGGCGGCGAGTCGATCCAGAAATGGTAGTGATGCTGATTCAATTCAAGCGGCCGCGCGCTTTCCGCATAAACAATCGCCCGGTCATGGTAAATCGCGGCGGTACTGAACGCCGCCACTGCCACATTGCCCTTGAGCACCGGCTCTGGCAGCCGGGTCACGGTGGCATTTTCCGCCAGGCGATAGAACTGGTCCTGCGGCACTACCTGCGCCCCGCCGCAAGCAACTAGTCCAATTGACACCAGGCCAGCAAGTATCAATGTTGTTACCTTGTTCATGGTTTACGCTCCTGATCTGCAGGCGGCTTGCCCATCAACAACACGCCGGGATTCGAGCGCAGCTGACGGCTGAATTCATTCATGTTCTGACCGGTCTTCTCCAGGTCGAACAGAATACCATCCACCGAATTGGCCAGCGTATTCACGGTACGGTGCAAGGCACGAACCGTATCGCGCAACTGTTCATCGTTGTCCGTTACGATGGCATGCGCATCATCCAGCATGACATCGAGCTGCGCACTGGTCTGATGTAATTGTTCCGACAAAGTCAGCAGGTTTGTGGAAATCTGCTCGCCGTTACTCAGAATCGTATCCACGCGCTGCTCGGTTTCGCTGTCGACAATCTTGTTCAACTGACGCGCACTGGATTCCAGCTCGGTTGCCAGCGCATCGACTTTATCCAGGATCGGCGGCACCTTGTCGCTCATCGCCTGCCCCAGGGTAGAGACGTGATTGTTCAAATTTTCCAGCAGCGGACGAATCGTCGACTTGGTCAGGCCGCCCATGTCATCGGCCACGCTGGCCAGCACCGCAAACAGGTCGCCGCCCTCAATCCCGCTGATTTCGGATTGTGGCGACAAATAGGCTGCGGCCTTACCTTCTTCGATATTGATGACTGTCTCGGCCAGCAGACCGGAGGCAAAGATGCGCGCCACGCTATCCTGTGGAATACGCCAGTCTTCTTTCACCCGCAGGTTAATCCGGTAACGCGTGCCCTGCTCGGACTGTTCCGGTACCACGGATTCGATATAACCAATCTGATAGCCTTCGTATGTCACCAGTGTGCCATCGCCCAACCCGGCAATGTTCTGGTAATACACGTGGTAACTGACCGTGTTCCCTACCCGACCGGTAATCTTGTAGAGTGCCACCAGCAGCAGACTCATGGCGACGATCACAAACACGCCGACTGCCAGGTAATTGATATTTTCGCGTTTCATGACGCCTTTCCAGTTAGTCGTGCCAGATAGGCATCGTGGTCCTGTTCTTCCTCGCTGACCCGGCGATTCAACAATGCCTGTACACGTTCATTATCGGTAGCACGCACAGCCTCCTTGCTGCCCGTCATTAGAATCTTGCCTTTATCCAGGATGGTGATGCTGTCGGCAATCTTGAAAGCACTGTCCAGTTCATGCGTCACCACCACGATGCTAATGTTCATGGTGTCGCGCAGCATCAAAATCAGATCGTCCAGTTCAGCGGATACCACCGGGTCCAGACCGGCCGATGGCTCGTCAAAGAACAGCAGCTTCGGATCCATCACGATGGCGCGCGCCAGTGCCGCGCGCTTGATCATGCCGCCTGACAGCTCGGCGGGATAAAGATCCTCAAAACCCGCCAGGTTGACCACCTCCAGCTTCATGCGCGACATGATGCGCATGGTATTGTCATCCAGGTTGGTATGCTCTCTCAGCGGAAACGCGACGTTCTCTCCCACGGTCATGGAATTAAATAGTGCACCACCCTGGAAAGACACGCCGATCTGTTTACGTAACGCGTACATCTCGGCGCTGTTAATCGTATTAATGTTCTTACCGAGCAGGCGAATCTCACCGCCGACCGGCTGGTTAAGTCCCAGCAAATGCCGCAGCAACGTGGATTTACCGGAACCACTGCCACCCATGATGACCCGAATCTCGCCGGGGCAGACCTGCATACTCACATCATCCAGGATGCGTCGCTCGCCGTAATAGGTCACCAACCCGTTGACATCGATAACGGGTGGCTGGTCGCAGTTGAAAGCTACGTCGGTCATATCAACGACTCAGGAAGAAGGTGAAGATCATGTCGGCGATCACAATAGCCGCGATGCAAAGCACCACCGAACGGGTAGTGACACGCCCAAGTCCATCGGCACCACCGCTCGCGGAAAAGCCATTGATGCAGCCCACCAGCGCTATCAGCGAGGCAAACACCACGCTTTTGATTATCCCTTGCATAATGTCCGAGACCGCCAGCAACGACAGGGTGGATTCCCAGAATGAACCGAAGCTCATATGCAGCTTGAAGGTACAGAGGAGCCCACCACCCGACAGCGCCATAAAGTCCGCCAGGATAGTCAGCATCGGCATCATGAAAATCATCGCGAGTAAGATGGGAGATACGAGGTAACGCACCGGGTTTACACCCATCACGCGCAACGCATCGATTTCCTGCGACATCTGCATCGCGCCGATACGCGCCGCGATTGCCGAACCGGAGCGGCCGGCCACCACGATACCGACGATCAATGCACCGAATTCTCGGGTAATGGAATAGGCAAGGCCGGGGATAACCTGCGACTCGGCGCCGAAATCCTGCAAGGTATAAATGCCCTGCAAGGCCATCATCACGCCATTGGCAAAGGACAGGATGACAACAACGGGAATGGCCAGCACACCCACCGCCATCATTTCATTCACAACCGCTGAAAAACGGACCGCCTGGTTGCGGCGGCGACCGAGCAATATCCAGTACAGACTTTCGAGCAGCAGCAAGGAGCCATAGCCAAACTCCTCAACGCCGTTGATGAGCCGCTTGCCGAGTTGTTCCGTGGCGCTTCGCATCCCTGATGTAATCTTGACTTAACTCGCCGCGGGCGCCGCGTCCAGACTATCGTGAATGACAAACACCTTGTCCAGGCGGGCCAGCTTGAGCACGTTGAGCGCGGTTTTGCTGACGCCCACCAGGCCGAATTGCAGACTCTTGTCCTTCGCCATCTGCAGACCTTCGACCAGGCTGGCCACACCGGAACTGTCGATGTAATTCACCGCGGACAAATCGACCAGCGTATGCTGTCCATCGCCGAGGCATTTGAGAATCACGGCACGCGCATCCGGTGACTTATATAGATCCACATCACCCGTAAGGGCCACCACGGCATATCCCTTTTCCAGACGAACTTCGTAACTCATAGCGCCTTAACTCTCCTGTAATTCGACTTGCATCAACAGCCGGTTGCCATTGCCACTGGCATCCGGCATGAATGTCACTTCATCCATTATGGTGCGCATAAAGTGAATCCCCAAACCGCCCGGACGGATTTCGTCCAGCGCGCGCGATTGTATTTGTTCGGGCACAACTGCCGGCGCCTGGTCTTCCAGCTCAAAATTAAACCGGTTGCCGTCTCGCAATACCCTCAGCAGGATATCCCCTGTTTGTTGCCGGTAGCCGTGTTGCATGATGTTCATGCAGGCCTCGTTCACCGCCAGCACCCAGTCGGCACGCACTTCCGGCGTTATCTCCTGCAATTCCAGTACCCGATCCAGCCGGTCGCGCATTGACTTCAACTCGGCTGGCTCGGCAGTAAAACGGTAACCTAACAATTCCTCAGTCATTCCCGGCATTCAATTCCACCAGCACCAGCGTCAGATCATCGCGAACCTGTTCAGAACCAACCCGGACCTGTTCCACTATTCGCTGCAGACGCTTTTCGGCGGTCACCTCCCTGTGTGTGCGGATCAACTGTTGCAAACCTGGAATATCCAGTTGCGACCCATCCTTTTGCTCCGCTTCAATCAACCCATCCGTATAGAGATACAAGGGGCCATTGTTCAGATCAAACGCCTCGGTACCGAACTTGGTGTCCGGCAAGATCCCCAGAGGCGGCGCAATGGCCTCGAACGCAGCAAACTGCCCATCCGCCTGATGTTGCAATACCGGCAGATGACCGGCATTCACCAGCTTTCCCTGTCCCGTTGCCGGATCGTACACACCCACGGCCATGGTCACAAACATGCCACGCACAGCCTTTTCGCTGATCTCGCGATTAAGCATGGCCATTAATGCCGCTGGCTCGGAAATACCCTTGCCAAGACAATGCAGCAGGCTGCTGGTCTTGGCCATCAACAATGCCGCATTCATGCCCTTGCCCGACACATCCGCAATCGCGAAATAACGCAATCCGTTACGGCTGGGAAAATAGTCGTAGAAATCGCCGGACACTTCGCGCGCCGATACATTAATGCCATGCACACCCGGACAACGTTGCGCATCGCGCGGCAATAAACTGCATTGCACCTCGCGTGCCAACGACAATTCCCGATTAAGTTCCGCGGCAATCTGATCGCGCTCGGCCAGCGCGTGTTCCAGCTGCCAGGTTAATTCCTGGAAGCTCAGGTTATCCTCGGCAAGGCGCAGGTTCGCCTCGCGTAACACTTCGTCCAGGCTGAGCTGTTGCTCGATATTAAAACCGAATGCACGCGCCGCCTCGGCCATTTCATCGCCAATATTGGCCAGTACATCGTCGACGCCTTCCTGGTCCAGACCGAAACTCTCTTCCAGCAGCTTGCTACAGCGCGTAAATACGATGCGCTTGTCTTCCGCGGCAAAGATCGACGCCATCCAGTCGGCGCAGCGCGCGACATTGATCAGCGTGCGGCGCGCTTCATCCTTGTCGCCCAGTACCGGCGAGTGATGGAAGCCGATCGCATCGATCAATTCTTCCGGCAGTTCCCAGCTGCGCGCCAGATCGAGCCCGGCCTGGTCATGCGTCACCTGGAACAGGTTACGTTCAATTTCCAGCCGTTCATCCGGATTGGCCGCCGCCAGCCGTGGCCATTCGCTAACGCGGTCCTGGCGTATAAACAACAACACCAGCAAACCCACATCCTGGAGCAAACCGGCCGTAAAACACTCATCCGCATCCAGCCCGGCAATCTTGCTCAAATTGCGTGCGCATACCGCACGGCGCAATGCCGCTTCCCAGAACTTGTCGAGATCCAGCCCCGGAATTGCTTCCGGTCGCAAGGCATCCTTCATGGCAATACAGAGCGCCATGTTACGCAACGCGCGCTGGCCGATGATGGTTACGGCATGCGCGGCGGTTTTCACCTGCGAGCGACAGCCGAAGAAAGGTGAATTGGCAATGCGCAGAATTTCCGCCGTGAATATCGGATCGTTGGCGATCATATCGCCCAGCTTTTTACTGCTGGCTTCCGCGCCCGAGCAGGCATGCACGATACTCAGGGTTTCCTTGGGCGGTGCCGGCAGATCGGCTGGTTTGATGTGCTTGAGACGGGTTGCGCTTTCCATGACTCAGGCTATCGGCCAATGCCCGCTTAATTTTAGATTATTTTATTGTTTTCCGTGGCTTGCGTGACGCCAGGGCAAATACGGAGAGCAAAATTTTGACGCATTGCGGAAAGCTCGAGACAAGCTACTGATAATGATGATTGCGCAGAATTTGAATGAAAGCTTCCGCCACCTGGTTACTCAGATTGGAACGTGAGCGGGCAATCCACAGCGTGCGCTGAATGCTGAGTCCCTGGATCTTGATGTGAAACAGGCTGCCCTGTGCAATCAGTTCCTGGACCGTGAAGCGCGGCAGCAGGCTGACGTGTTTACCGCGCTGCAGCATTTCCACAATGGTGTCGGTAGAACCTACTTCCATTTGCACCGGCAGATGCCGGATGCCGATGTCGGCCAGCGCCTTGTCGAGCGTGGAGCGGATCGATGACTTGGGTTCGCGCAATACGAATCTGAACCGCTCCAGATCGGCGAGGGTCAGCCCGGTTTCGCTGCGCAACGGGTTATGCACGCCGCACACCAGCAGCAACTCATCATCCAGCCATTTCTGTACCAGGATGTCCGGATGGTCCGGCGACTGTTCCAGCAAGGCGAGGTCCGCCAGGCCGGTCGCGAGGCGCGTCTGGATATGGCGGGTATAGTCCATTCGACTTTCGATCCGGTATTCCGGATGCAATTCCGAGAACTGGAGCAGCAAATCGGGCAAAAAATGCTCGCCAATCGCGGAAGTAACCTCAAGGCGAAGACGGTTTTCGCCGATATTCAACGCAATAAGGTCATCGCGCAATATCGCCTGATGATCCAGCACCAGGCGTGCAAAAGCATATACCCGCTCACCGGCAGGGGTCAGTTCCAGGCGTCGATTTTTCAGATGCATCAATGGGATAGCATAACTTTGCTCGAGTGCTCTGAGGCGCTTGGTTACAGCCGGTTGGCCAATGTGCAAGGCATCGGCCGCCTGGGCCACGCCGCCCAGCTCAACGATCGCCTTTAGCGTGGCCAGCCCCTTTAGATCCGGCAGGTTTTTATATTCCATTTGGGAATATTAGGGATTTTGTTTTCATTTGTATAGGAAGATTAGGAAGTGCAATACTCTCGCGATTTCTGGTACTTGGGCTCTTCTCCCCACTTCTATTCCACCTTCGGGAAATCTCAAACATTTCTTAGTGGAATATTAGTAACCGCCTTAAGCGATCCAAGATGAATAACCCTATAACTCAGTTCCCGCAGGAGACACTGATGATCGCCATTGCCGACGAGGAAAAAACCATCGCCACACCGGCAAGATTGTCGCTAAAACAAATGATTGCAGCCGCCGTTTTCCTGGCGCTCGCGTTTGCCCTTTCCTTCATTGTCCCTAGCATCGAAATTGCCTGGGTCATGGGCATCCTGATGCTCACCATTTACCTGTTCGCCTTCGAGGTAGTGCCGGTGGATGTCGCCGCCGCCAGCATCATGGTGCTGCTCGGCCTGACCACCCTGCTGGCCCCGATTATGGGGCTGGAACAAGGCGGGCTGGTGGATATCAAGCACCTGTTCGACGGTTTTTCCTCGAACGCGGTAATGTCCATTATCGCTGTCATGATCATCGGCGCGGGCCTGGATAAAACCGGGCTGATGGGCAAGGTCGCGACGTTCATATTGAATGTTGGCGGCACTTCGGAAAAGCGCATCATTCCCATTATCTCTTCAACCGTGGGCCTGATTTCCTCATTTATGCAGAACGTCGGCGCGGCCGCGCTGTTCCTGCCGGTGGTTTCGCGTATCTCCGCCCGCTCCGGCCTGCCCATGTCGCGGCTGCTGATGCCCATGGGCTTCTGCGCCATTCTTGGCGGCACGGTCACCATGGTCGGTTCCAGTCCGTTGATTCTGCTGAATGACCTGATCCTGACTTCCAACAAGGCGCTGCCCGCCGAGCAGCATATGGAAACCTGGGGCCTGTTCTCGGTTACGCCAATCGGTATCGCACTGGTTACGACCGGCATTATCTATTTCGTAATCGCAGGTCGCTTCGTGCTCCCCGCGCACGGACAGGACGAGTCCAGCACCAAGGGTTCCGACCCCATGAAGTACTTCCAGGAAGTCTACGGCATGGAGTACAGGCTTTCGGAAGTGTACATCCCGGAAGGCAGCTCGATTATTGGTCAACACCTGGAAGACATCGAAACCTGTAACCGCATCCGCGTCATTGCCAGCAAACGCCCTGGCGAGGAAGCGCGCATGGGACCGGGCACCATTGCTCGCGACGTACAGTTGCAGGCAGGAATGGTATTAGGTGTCATCGGCGCGCCTTATTACCTGGAAAGTTTCGTAAAAGACTATGACCTCAAGCGTCGTTCCGAGCTGCGCACCTTCTCGGAATCACTATCCTCCAGCAAGGCCGGTATCGCTGAGCTTGTTATTCCGCCCGGCTCCAACCTGATTGGTAAAACCGCGCGCGACATCTGGATGCGTAAGGCGTTTGGTATCGCCATGATCGGCCTGCACCGCGACGGCGTCACCCTGCGCGAAGGCGACGATATTCGTAACACCCCGTTCAAGGCTGGCGATACGCTGGTCGTACATACCGCGTGGAACGCACTGGCGCGCCTGGAAAGCGACAAGAACTTTGTCGTGGTAACCACCGAATATCCCCATGAAGAAGTGCGCCCGCACAAGATTACCCCGGCGCTGATTTTCTTTGGTATAGCCCTGTTCCTGGTGCTGTTCACCGACCTGCGTCTTTCGGTCGCCCTGTTAACCGGCGCCATCGGCATGGTGTTAAGCGGTGTACTTACCATCGATGAAGCCTACGAGGCGGTCAGCTGGAAAACGGTATTCCTGCTGGCTTCCCTGATCCCGCTCGGGCTGGCGGTCGAAACCACCGGTACCGCAAAGTGGATTGCCGAAGAAGTGGTACACCTGGTCGGTGACGCGGCGCCCTGGGTAATCCAGGCCTCGATCGCGCTGCTGGCAACCTTCTTTACACTGGTAATGTCCAACGTGGGTGCCACCGTGCTGCTGGTGCCGCTCGCGGTCAACATCGCTATCCAGGTAGGCGCCAACCCGGCGGTTTACGCCCTGACTGTGGCCATCGCTACCTCCAACTCCTTCCTGATCCCGACCCACCAGGTGAACGCCCTGATCATGGGACCGGCCGGGTACCGGGTGCCGGACTTCATGAGAGCCGGTGGCATCATGACGATACTGTTCCTGGTCGTCATGATCTCGATGATGAACCTGATTTTCTGATCAACCGTCGTGAGGACAAACCCATGAATCGAGTCACGCTGCTGCTGGTGACCGCTGTGTCGTGCCTGCTGCCCGGTCTTGCCCTCGCCAGTGAGTCCGCGACGGCGAATGCCATCAACTTCACCGAAAGCACGGTCGGACTGTTCGCCATCATCGTATTCCTGCTTGCCTACCTGCTGGTGATGGCCGAAGAGTTTACCCATCTGCGTAAATCCAAGCCGGTGATCCTGGCCGCCGGCATCATCTGGGCAAGCATTGCCTGGGTTGCGGCGAAACATGGCCTGTCGGTTGAAGCTGAGCATGCCGTGCGCCACAACCTGCTGGAATACGCGGAGCTGATGCTATTCCTGCTGGTGGCGATGACCTATATCAACGCCATGGAAGAACGGCGTGTCTTCGAGGCATTACGCGCCTGGCTGGTAAACAGCGGCTTTGGTTTCCGCTCCCTGTTCTGGATTACCGGTACGCTGGCGTTTTTCATTTCACCGGTGGCGGATAACCTGACAACAGCCCTGTTAATGTGCGCGGTGGTGCTCGCCGTTGGTGGCGACAATACCCGCTTCGTGTCGCTGGCCTGTATCAATATCGTGGTCGGCGCCAATGCCGGCGGAGCCTTCAGCCCCTTCGGCGACATCACCACGCTGATGGTCTGGCAGAAAGGCATCGTGGAATTCTGGACCTTCTTCAACCTCTTTATTCCGTCCGCCGTGAACTTCCTGGTTCCGGCCATCATCATGCATTTCGCCATACCCAAGGTGCAGCCGGAAAGCCTGAACGACAATGTGGTCATGCAGCGCGGCGCGCGGCGCATCATCGGCCTGTTCCTGCTGACCATCGCCACCGCCGTGAGCTTCCACAATTTTCTGCACATGCCGCCGGTGCTGGGCATGCTGACCGGACTGGGCTACCTGCAGCTATTTGGCTTTTACCTCAAGAAAACCTATCACAAGGATCGGCTTGAGCCGGACAATGCCGAGAATGACGGCAACATGGGCACGCCCGGCGCATTCGATGTATTCACGCCGGTGGCCCGCGCGGAATGGGACACCCTGCTGTTTTTCTATGGCGTGGTGATGTGTGTCGGCGGGCTCGGATTCCTTGGTTACCTGGGCCTGGCCTCGGATGTCATGTACAACCAGTGGGGTGCGACCAACGCCAATATCGCCGTCGGCGTGCTATCGGCCATTGTCGATAATATTCCGGTGATGTTTGCCGTGCTGTCGATGAACCCGGACATGGCCACCGGCCAATGGTTGCTGGTCACGCTCACGGCCGGTGTCGGTGGCTCGATGTTATCGATCGGCTCCGCCGCCGGTGTCGCACTCATGGGACAGGCACGCGGCAAATACACCTTCTTTGGTCATCTGAAATGGACGCCCGCTATCGCACTCGGTTATGCCGCGAGCATCTATGTCCACATGCTGGTGAATCGTCCACTGTTCTAGAAAAACAGCTTGAGAATACCGGCGATCAGCCAACCGGCAAAACCGGACAAACCAAGATAGCAGGCTGGCAGGTTTTTCTGGCGACAGGCATCGATGCCCATGATGAGCGAACCAAGCGCAAAAACAAAAAAGACGGCCGACCAAATCATAATCGTCACCCTAGAGTAAGCGCTGGCTTTCCCGTGGGTTCCACTTACCCATTTCAGTCGCTCAGAAAACCGCAGGACTTGTGCGAGGCATCGCAGAATGGCTTGTTCTCGGATTGGCCGCAACGGCAGAACGCCGCCTTGTTGCGCGTGGTCATCACCTCATCGTTCGCACCCAGGATTTTCATCGGCCCACGGGCAATCAGCATCGCATTGGCGCGGCAGACTACAACCAGCGGCCCATCGCCCGCCGGATCTTCCTGCTTCTCGTCGGCAAACCGGGCATCATCCTCGAAACCACAACGATTATGCCGACCATCGCAGAAGGGTTTCTGTTTGGATTCGCCGCAACGGCACAGGGCAATATCCTCGCCCTCTTCCAACAGGTTACCCTCGGCATCCTCGATACGAACCTGGCCAACAAACTTCAGCGGTCCATTGGGACGGACGCGCACACGATTAGTCATGACAGCTTACCTGCTTGGGAGTTAACAAAGGTGTGCGATTTTAAATTAGAACAGGCTCATCTGCCCACCCCTGCCAGGCGGGCGAAAGGCACTGCAGTCCAGCGGCATCGGCTGGCGCTCAGCGGAAAAACCCAGCTTGTCCAATGCCGTATGGAAACGTTTGGCGATCAGGTCGGCATAAATACCCGACCCGCGCATCCTGTCACCAAAACGGGCGTTGTAAGCCTTGCCGTTGCGGCAGTCGCGAATGCGATTCATGACATGGGCGGCTTTCAACGGGGTGTGATTTTGCAGCCACTCCTCGAACAGGGGATGAACTTCATGTGGTAACCGGATCAACACATAGCCGGCAAAGCAGGCACCAGCGGTGCGTGCCGCTGACAGAATGGTTTCCATCTCGCTGTCGGTCAGCACCGGGATTAACGGCGCCACCATCACCCCCACCGGTACACCGGCTTCCGCCAGCGCCTCGATGGTCTGCAAGCGCCGCCTGGGAGCGGTTGCCCGCGGTTCCAGCGTGCGGGCCAGGCTGTGATCCAGCGTGGTGATGGAAAGCGCCACCGTGACCAGTCGACGTTGTGCCATTTCGCTGAGAATATCCAGATCGCGCTCAACCAGGCGGGACTTGGTAACAATGGTGACCGGGTGCGAGCACTCATTCAGCACTTCCAGAATCCGCCGCGTCAGTTGCAGCTTGCGCTCCACCGGTTGATAGGCATCGGTATTGATCCCCAGCGAAATCGGCCGAGGCCGATAACCGGGTTTCGCCAGTTCCTCGCGCAGACAGGCAATGGCATCCGGTTTGTAATGAATCCGGCTTTCAAAATCCAGCCCGGGCGAATAACCGAGGTAGGCATGCGTGGGTCGCGCAAAACAATACACACAGCCGTGTTCGCATCCCCGGTAAGGATTGATGGAACGATCAAAGGGGACATCCGGCGAATCGTTGTAATTGATCACCGTCCTGCTGCTATCGACGATCAGCTCGGTGCGAACAGGCGCAACGGCCGCCTCCAGCGAGCCCCAGCCATCATCTTCCAGGTACTTCCGGGTACTCTCAAAGCGCACATCGGGGTTGCTGGCCGCACCCCGGCCTTTCGGCATTATTGGCGGGCGAATCGTCATACTGTGTTTTTATACAGTATTAATGATGATCGGACAAGCCACCAACAAAAACGGCGCCTTTGGGCGCCGTTTCGTTACTGATCAGCAGGTCACTTATCCAACATCGGAATGACGATGCTCGTCCATCTGCGAGGACTGCTGCTCGCTCGGTTCACGACGCAAGGTGGCAATGGAGCGCACCATGGAACTGGCGAGTTGCTGGGCATACTGTTCCATCACGTTTTCAATATTGGCTTCCACCAGCTCGGTGACAATACTGCGACTCATGTCGGTAATGGCGTTTTCCAGTACCGGTTTCATGCTGTCAAGAATGCGCGGAATCTCTTCCACCAGCCGGAACTCGCTGCGTTGCAGCGCTTCATCAACGACCGCCTTGATCTGGCCTTCCAGCATCTCATTCATCTGTTTGGACATGTCATGAATAAGTTGTTCCATCCCCTGGGCTTCATCCATGTCGGCAAAATGAGCCGGTGAAACCATGGCAACACTATTTTCAATCATCTTTTTTAACTCCTGGTTGTTATCCTGATCCTGTTGGATGTTTGTTTCATAAGGTAAATACATTCTTATCGCATCGTTCAACAGCTCGGCATCCGACTGCTTGGAAATTGCCGTTTTCGCGCCGTACGCCCTGGCCCTGGCGATAAAGCCCTTGGACAGGGTTGATGTCATCATAATAACGGGAATGTGTGACGTTTCGGCGCTGCTGGCTATCTCCAGCGCGACTTCAAAACCGTCGATATCGGACAATGCATGATCGACCAGAACGATTTCGGGATGGAAAACTTTCAGCAGACGCAGCGCTTCCAGCCCCCCTTCCACCATTTCGACCACATAGCCAAACACTTCCAGACGCTTCACCAGCATCATGCGCGCGGAAGGCGACTCATCAACGATTAGAACGGTCGGCATGTTCATGGATGTCCTTTCGCTCCTGTCCAACATCGCAAATTTTGCGACCTCCGAGCCCTGGCAGAAGCATATTGTTATTTCGTACGGCTTAGAATATAGCAACTACCCAAGTCACGCAACGCGCTCCCCGGCGAGAATTCGCTTGCCTGCAAGCAGCTGACGCCCTAAAGTTTTCACCCAATTCCCGAAGTCCATTATTCCCGGCAAATCAGCCGCTAAGGTCAACATAATCGGGAAATTTGCACCGGAAGACAGGAGATCATCATGAACCTTGAAAAGGTCACATTCGCGTTTTTCATCTTGCTCGCGCTGACACTGAATTTTGGCTTTGTCATGGGCGAAATGGACAATCCCATCCACCACAACAAATATGAATTATTCAGTGCACTGGTCGTAAGCCTGATCGCGACCATTCTGAAATTCGGCGATCGCACGCACATTGGCGCGGTATTGCTCGCCACCAGCCTGGTTGCCGACCTGCAGCTGATCACCGCCAGCATGGTCTGGAGTTATGCCGATTACGTAAGCGGCACCGGCATCACGCCCAAGATCATTGCCGATATCGTTTCGCTGTCCGGCGGCGCCCTGGTAGCCAATATTGCCTCCGTCATCCTGCTGATTGTTGAAACGGTGTTAATGCGCCGCTAACCGGCTTCTCGCATGGATAACGTTATCTACCTCATCCTCAGGCGCATGCGCCTGCCCCTGATCCTGCTGGTCTCGACCTATGCGCTGTCCGTGCTCGGCCTGACCCTGATCATGGGACAGGATGACCAGGGCAACCCCTGGAAGATGGACTTCTTTCACGCGTTTTATGTCGTGAGCTACATGGGCTCAACCATCGGCTTCGGTGAAATCCCCTACCCCTTCACCGACGCGCAACGCATGTGGGTCACGTTCAGCATTTACATCACAGTGACCGCCTGGCTGTACAGCATCGGTACCATTCTGTCGCTGGTGCAGGACAAGAACTTTCGCCAGGTACTGGCCTTCTCCGGTTTTTCGCGCCGTGTACGCAGTGTCCGCGAACCCTTTTATCTGGTCTGCGGGTTTGGCGATACCGGACGGATACTGGTGAACGAACTGGCCACGCGTGGCCTTGCCTGCACCGTCATCGACAGCGACGAATCGCAGATCCAGGCGCTGGAACTGGAGGATCATCCGGTCGTGACGCCCGGCCTGTGCGCCGATGCCAATGAAGCGGATGTACTGGTAGCAGCAGGCCTGAAGAACAGTTTCTGCCAGGGCGTTGTTGCAATCACCCCGGATGACAAAATCAACCTGAAAATCGCCATCACGTCCAAACTGCTGCGCCCGGAATTACTGGTCATCTGCCGTTCCGAGTCCGACGATACCGCGGCCAACATGGACTCATTCGGCACCGACCATATCATCAATCCTTTCCATGTCTTCGCCGACAACTTCTCCATGACCTTCAATGCGCCCAGCATGCACCTGGTGTTCGAATGGGTCACGGCCATGCACAATCAACCGCTGGAGGATTTCGTCACTCCGCCGATCGGCAACTGGATTCTTTGCGGTTATGGCCGGTTCGGCAAATCCCTCTATCAACGGTTGCGCGATGAAGGGCTGCCGGTCACCGTGGTCGAAGCCACGCCGCACCGCACCAACCCGCCACGCGGCACTATCCAGGGACGCGGCACGGAAGGCGAAACCCTGGAAGAAGCCGGTCTGCAGGAAGCGGTCGGCATCATTGCCGGTACCGATAACGACGCCAACAACCTGTCCATCCTGATGACTGCCCGCGACCTGAAACGCGACATCTATACCGTTGCGCGTCTCAACGCGGAAAACAATCACTCGATTTTTCATGCGTTCTCGCCTGGCAACATGATGCGTCCCAGCCATATCACCGCGCAGCGCATTCTGTCGTTGATCACCACGCCGTTGCTGGAAGACTTTCTGCAAATGGCGCGCGAGCAGGACGAAGACTGGGCCAACCTGCTGGTGTCCAGCGTCGCGGGGATCGTATCGGATCGTTCGCCGGAAACCTGGACGGTACGTATCGATTGCGACGATGCACCCGCGGTCATTGAACTGGCGTCGGAAGAACATCACTGCCAGATCCAGCATATCCTGGTTGACCCGCATGCACCGGACAATCCGCTGCCCTGCATCCCGCTGCTATTGAAACGACGCGGCTTCAAAACACTGCTGCCAGACCATGAACTGATCGTTCAACCCGGCGATGAAATCCTGTTCTGCGGCATTCACCAGGCCTTCACGTTGCAGGATATACTGCTGAAAAACTACAACGCGCTGAGCTACGCACTGTTGAAAGAAGACCGGCCGAGCGGTTACATCTGGAAATGGATACATCGCCAGTTGCATGGCAACTGATCATCAACCTGGGCGTCACGACTAGTCGATGACTTATCTGAAAGCATTTGCGCGCTGGCTGCTGCGGCTGCTCTACCGGGTAAAGGTGCAGGGGCTGGAGCATTTCGACCAGGCCGCGGAACGGGTGCTGGTGATCGCCAATCACACCTCGTTTCTCGATGCGGTGCTGCTCACGGTTTATTTACCGGACAACATTACCTTCGCCATCAATACCCACATGGCACGGCACTGGTGGTTGAAACCCTGGTTCAAGCTAGTGCCGGTGTTCCCCATGGACCCGACCAACCCGCTGTCGGCAAAATCGCTGATCAATTACATCAAGTCCGGCCAGACTGCCGTGATCTTTCCCGAAGGCCGCATTACCGTTACCGGCACCTTGATGAAGATTTACGATGGCACCGGCCTGGTGGCGGAAAAGTCAGGCGCAAGCGTGATTCCAATACGCATCGACGGTGCGCAATACACGCCCTTTTCACGGCTGCGGGGACGAGTACGGTTACGCTGGTTTCCACAGGTCAGCATGACCGTGTTACCGCCACAACGTATTTGTTCACCCGAACACATCCAGGGTCGCGCACGCCGTCAGTATGCCGGCAAGGCGCTGTCACGCATCATGACAGACATGATGTTCGCCACGTCCAGTTACCGCGCCACTCTGTTTGAGGCTTTACTGGACGCGCGCCGCATCCATGGCAGCAAACACCTGATCATCGAAGACACGGAACGCACCCCGCTCAGTTATCGCCGTGTGATTGCCGACAGCCTGTTACTCGGTAAACACCTGAAGCCCCTGACCGACCGGCAACACCCGGTTGGCCTGTTACTGCCGAGCATGAATGGTGCCCTGTTGAGCTTCATGGCGTTACAGGCCCATGGCCGCATCCCGGCATTGCTCGACTACACCCTGGAAGGCGACAGCCTGCGGGAACTGTGTGACGCCGCCGGAATACAATCCATTATTACCTCGAAAGTCTTTATCCGCTTTGCCAGGCTCAGTCACACCCTGGCGACCCTCAAGAGCCGCTTCCGGATTATTTATCTCGAAGACATTGCGCGCACGATGAACTGGCGCGACAAGTTACACAGTTTGTTCGCCAGCTATTTTGCCAGGGGCATTTACCTGGCACGCAGCGGCAAGCCATCGCCGGACGATACCGCCGTCATAGTCTTCAACCAGCAGCAAGCCATTCATTACAGCCATGCCAACCTGCTGGCCAACCGCAACCAGATCAATGTCGTGATCGACTTCAATTCCCGCGACATTATTCTCAATGCCCTGCCGCTGCATAACCCCTTCAGCCTGACCGCCGGTACCCTGTTACCACTGCTGTCCGGGCTGCGCGTGTTCTTTTACCCGGCGGAGAACCATTACCGCATCGTGCCCGAAATCAGTTACGAAATTAACGCCACCATTCTGTTCAGCACCAACCGCACATTACTTGGCTATGCCGAGCATGCTCACCCCTATGACTTTTACTGCATGCGGCATGTCTTCACCGGCGGCGAGCAACTCACCCGCCAGACCCGGCAACAATGGATGGAAAAATTCGGTATTCGCTTGCTGGAAGGTTTCGGCCTGCCGCAAACCGGCCCCGTGCTATGCACCAACACACCGATCAATTACAAACTCAATTCCGTTGGCCAGTTCCTGCCCGGCATTGAATGGCGCCTGCGGGACCAGGATGCGCAAGGCTACGGCATGCTGGAAGTCAAAGGCCCCAACATTGCGCACGATGGCTGGTACCAGACCGGGCAGAAAGCGCGGCTTGACGATGATGGCTTTGTCTATCTGGCGGAAACGTCCCGCGGGTAATCCACACCCACACCACCCAGGCCGCAATAACCGCCGGGATTCTTGTGCAGGTATTGCTGGTGGTATTCCTCGGCGTAATAAAACGCCGGGGCAGAAAGAATTTCCGTGGTGATGGTGCCTCGTCCTGCTCCGGTCAATGCCTGCTGAAAACGGGCCTTGCTGGCCTCGGCAATGTCATGCTGCTCCTGGGTGTAAACATAAATACCCGAACGGTACTGGGTACCGACATCATTGCCCTGCCGCATACCCAGGGTCGGGTCGTGCGCTTCCCAGAACAGGGCAAGCAATGCCTCGTAAGAGACGACCTCGGGATCGAACACCACCCGCACCACTTCGTTATGCCCGGTCATGCCACTGCAGACCTCATCATATGTCGGGTTCGGCGTGTAACCCGCTGCATAACCCACGGCAGTGCTGTAAACCCCTGCCGTCTGCCAGAACTTGCGTTCCGCCCCCCAGAAACACCCCAGACCGAACAGGGCCATTTCCAGGTTGTCCGGATAGGGAGGCTCCATCTCATGACCATTGACCGCATGTGCTGTGGGCACCGGCATCCGGTTAGCCCGGCCAGGCAAGGCCTCTTCGGCCGAAGGCAGGGTGGTTTTGCGTTTAAGCATGAACATCTGTTGTCCTCCACATATAATCACAGGCTAGGCGGAAACACCGCAGCGGGCAAATTTCCACACCAAAGGTAGACCGATGACAGACACACATGTTCCCAACGCATTCCTGGCACTCGGCACCCACTGCCCCCATTGCCCGACGGTTCTGGCCGGTTTGAGCGAGCTGGTCAAGAAAGGACTGATCGGCAAACTCGAAGTCGTCAACCTGGATCAACGGCCGGACACGGCTACCGAGCTGGGTATCCGTGGCGTACCCTGGATGCGCATCGGCCCCTTTACACTGGAAGGTCTGCGCAGCCCGGCGGAACTGCAAACCTGGGCAGAGCGCGCGGGTACAACGCAAGGCATGGCCGAGTATTTTCGCGAACTGCTTACCGAAGGCAAACTGGACCAGGTATCCAGCGTCATCGACAGGGATCCGTTTTCAATGGAAGCCCTGCTGCTGTTACTGGCCGATCCCGAGACCGAGCTGCAAATCCGGCTGGGCTTGAGCGCCGTCATCGAAGACTATGCCAACACGCCCGCCCTGCAGGCCATGGTGGCAAAACTCGGTGCACTGACTCATCACGAGGATGCGCGGATTCGAAATGATGCCTGTTATTTTCTGGGTCTGAGCGGCGATCGCGACGCCTTGCCGTTTCTCAAGGAACGGTTAAAAGATGACAATGCCGATGTCCGGGATACGGCTGAAGAATCGCTGGAAGAACTGGGAGTGTAGGAGCGAGCTTGTTCGCGAACCCTTCGCGGCCAAGGCCGCTCCTACAAAATCATTAGTTACCAAAAATGCCTTTCAGGAAAACCTTCATCCGCTCCCAGGAGTCCTTGTCCGCCGCTTCGTCATACGCCAGCGGCATACCAAACTTTTCACCCTTCTCGGTCGCGCCGGGATTGGTAAAGGCATGCTGGGCACCGTCGTAATTCACCACCTGGTAGTTAACGCCCGCCGCTTTCATTTCATCCTCGAATGCCGCGACCTGTTCGGGCGGCACCATCGGATCGGCCGCGCCATTTAACACCAGCACATCGGCATTAACCGAACCGGGTTGCGCCGGGTTCTTGGTGCCCAGGCTGCCGTGAAAACTCACCACGCCATCAAGATCCATTCCGGCGCGCGCCATGTGTAACACCATGCCACCGCCGAAACAGTAACCAATGGCGGCCATTTGCTCCGCGTTAACCGTATCGCGCGCCTTTAATATGTCCATCGCCTTCGCGAAACGCTGTTCGGCTACCGGGTAATCGCTGACCACGGCCATCATGAATTGCTTGGCATCGTCCGGATGTTCCGCAACTTTGCCGCTGCCATACATGTCGAGTGCAAACGCGGTATAGCCAAGCTCGGCCAGCATCTCGGCGCGCTTGCGCACATAATCGTTATGGCCCCACCATTCATGCACAACCAGAATACCCGGACGCTTACCTTCAATCGCATCGTCCCAGGCCAGGTAACCCGTGTAGGACTGACCTTCGATCTCATAGCTCACGACTTCGGTCTGAATCGCGGCAAAGGCAGGCAGGGTCAGCAATGCAATCACAATACTTGCGACTATTCTTGTCATCGTTTTCTCCATGAAAAAATCTCCTCGGAGCGGTTACAATAGCACGCCACGCGCCAATTAATACCACTGCAATTCCATGACCGTTTCACGCCAACAGATACAAACACACCAGAGCGAACTCAAGGCCTGCCGACGCTGCCCACGGATGGTCGGCACGCCCGTGACAGGCACGCCTGTTGCCTCCAGCATCCTGTTAATCGGCCAGGCGCCCGGCGTCAAGGAAGTCGAGATTCATCGCCCCTTTGCCTGGACGGCGGGCAAGACATTGTTCAAATGGTTCAGCAGTATTGGCGTTGACGAGGAACCGTTCCGTGCCCAGGTTTACATGGCCGCTGTCTGCCGCTGTTTTCCCGGCAAGAATCCCAAGGGTGGCGACCGCGTTCCGGACAAGGATGAGATCAATAACTGCCTGCCCTGGCTGAAAACGGAAATTGATTTACTGCAACCCCGGCTGATCATTCCCGTTGGCAAACTGGCCATCAACCAGTTCATGGCAGTAAAAAAACTGAACGAAGTGATCGGTATTCAACATCACCTGGAAATACAGGGCAGGAAGCGCGACCTGATTCCCCTGCCCCACCCGTCGGGCGCCTCGACATGGCATCGCATGGAGCCGGGCAAGTCGCTACTGGAAAAAGCGCTGGGCCTGATTGAAGCGCATCCAGCCTGGCGTCAGCTCAGCCCTTGATGGCCAGGGTAACAGCCGATGCAAGCCCGGCCCCGCGCAACCATTCCAGAAACTCCGCCTCGGGAACAGGCTTGCTGATGCCATAACCCTGCGCGTAGTCACAACCCATCTGTTGTAACGCCCGGTAGGTTTCCGTGTTTTCGACGCCTTCCGCAACCGCCTGCATCCCCAGGCGATGAGCCAGCTCAACACTGGCATTGACGATTGTACGATGCGTTTCGCAGGTCAGCATATCGAAGATGAAACTCTGATCAATCTTGAGGCGCTGCGCGGGATAGGTGCTCAAATAACTCATCGACGAGTAGCCCGTACCGAAGTCATCGATTTCAACAATAATACCCGCATCGCTCAGCGTCTGGAGAACAGTCATCGCCGAACCGGGGTCCTGGATCACGGCAGTTTCCGTGACCTCGAGCGCCAGCCGCGATGCCTCGACACCGAAGTGATGAATCCGCGACAGGATTTTTTCCGGAAAGTTTTTATCGGTCAGGGAACGCGCGGAAATATTAATCGCCACGGTCAGCCCCGCCAGCAGCTGGTCATTGGCATGAATGAATTGCAGCGTTTCATCCACCAGCCATTCGGTTATATCTTCAATGACACCGATTTGCTCGGCAATCGGGATGAATTCGCCGGGAGAAATGAAACCCAGCTCCGGATGCTGCCAGCGAATCAATGCCTCGGCACCAGCCGTCTTGCCATCGTGCAATTGCACTTTCGGTTGATAGACCAGATAAAACTGCTCTCCCGACAACGCCTCGCGCAGCTGGGAAATGATGGTCAGCCGTCGCAGGCTGTGTCGGTCCGCCTCCGCATCGTAGGCGCGCTGCCCACACTTGAGTTCCTTGGCCAGGTACATGGCAACATCGGCGTGCTGAACAAGCTCCGTCGCGGTAGCGGCATCGTCGGGGAAGCGGCTGATGCCGATACTGGCACTGAGTCCGACCGTCATCTCGCCCAGCACCAGTGGTTCGCGAACTTTTTCCAGCAGGCGTTCGGCCAGTTCAGCCGCATCGTCGGCGCCGGTGTAGATCACGCCGAATTCATCGCCGCCAATGCGCCCGATAATGCAGTCATCCGCCTGCAGCATTGACATGCGCCCCGCCATTTTTCTTAGCACATCATCCCCGGTAGGATGACCCAGCGTGTCGTTAATCTCCTTGAAGTTGTTCAGATCCAGCAGCAGGAATGCCAGCCTGTCAGCGCCATTCTCCAGCATTTCCAACAGTCTCGATTCAATACTGCGACGATTGAGCAACCCGGTCAGGCTGTCGTGATTCGCCTTGTAATGAAGTCGGCGCTCGTATTCATACTGCTGGGTAATATCCCGCACCATCAGGAATCGCTGCCGGTGATCGGAGTCATCGACAACACCCAACGACAGCTCCACCTGCAAGGTCTTGTTGCCGGACTGCCTGGCACTGGTATGAATGCGGCTGCCTTCACTGAGCGAGGACTCGATTCCGCTCCAGTCCGGCAACAGGGTATCGATCGCCACTCCCTGCAGACGCTCTTGGTCACAACCGAACATGAGCGCGGCCGCCGGGTTGGCGCTATTGATAACGCCTTTCTCATCCACAGCCAGAATCGCATCCATGCTGTTATGCACAATGGATTTCATCATCGACGTGCGATGCCGCAAGCGCAGGCCCTGCTGCAATAACGCCAGCGACTGGCGATCCAGGCTTTCAAGCCAGCTTAATGCCTGCAACAGTACCAGGCCTGCAATAAAGGCACCGCTCGGCAACAGCAGGCGGAACTCCCTGAACGCCCAATGCGACATGGCCGCCACCAGCAGGATCAGTGCGGTGGATATTCCCAGTTGCAGCAACCAGCGCCGATCGCCGAGCAATACCGCGTGCAGGATCAGAAAGCCCAGCAACACAAAAGCCGCCCTGATCGGTTCCAGGGTCGTGATAAAGGGATGCTTCAGGGTCTGGTACGCCAGCGCCTGAATATAAACGCCGGGCAGGCTGGCATGTACCGGGGTGGAAAACCGGTCGCCCAGTTCAACAGCAGTTGCACCGATAAGAATTTTCCGGCCCGCGACAAGTTCCCTGGGGAATGTGCCGCGCAGGACATCCGAATAACTCAGGTTATCGAATGACTCTACACCGATACTGTAGTCCACCCGGACTTCATTCGGCAGTGTGGACGAGCGCGCATGGAACACCTCGCTCAGGGTCGGCACACTGTCAAACTCCTTGCCTGAATTTGGCAAGATGTTTCTGACTATTCCATCGCTATCGGGGGTCACGTTCACGGTTGCCAGCTGACTGTAACGCGCCAGTTGCGGAATCGGCTTGGTCCATAACATCGGGCCGGATTCATTACCGTTATTACTGTTCAAGGGCTGGGAGAAGGCCGGCAGAATAACGCGCCGAGGCGGCGCCTGTTGCAAGGCCCGGCTGAGTGCCAGATCCATCTCGGAATCGGAGTGTGAACTGAAATCAATATCGAACGCGACTGTTTCCGCCCCGGCCTCGAACAGCGCTGTAACAATATCCGCGTGATAACGCCGTGGCCAGGGCCAGTTATTCAACTCCCGAATACTGGTGGGATCGATTTCGACCACGGTTAAATCGCTGTTTTCCAGATGATGGTTGAGAGCCATCAGGGAATCGGCAAACCCGGTATCGATTTTCTGTGTCAACCCGAACAGCGCCAGCACACCGACGGCAATGCATGCAATCAGTGCGCGCAGTACGGGATGGTGCAGTAACTGTTTCAGAGCCCCAGCCCGCCACCGATTATGTCACCCAGCCCGATATCTTCGAGCAGGTTTTGTATTTCATCCTCGGTTAATCCATCCAGTTCGCCGACATCGACACCGATACTGGAAAGACTGTCTTCGATCCCCGAAATGTCATCCATGTTGAGCTGGATATCGACATTCGTCTCACTGCCACTGCCACTACCACCGATCAGGTTGCCTGTTACGAGCGCATCAAGACTCTCGACGGTTTCCAGCGGCAGTCCGGCGTCGTTTATCAGCAGGATGCCATCATCGAGAATTGAATCCTGCAACGAGGTGATCACATCGCCCAGCGACTGGAAAAGCTGATCGCCATCCTCCACCAGGGTCGGCGTTGTCACCGCCGTGCCAAGGCCGAGTTGCTCCGCCCAGGAGAAAGTCGACATTGTTAATGCACTGGAAGATTGCGACTGCTTCATTGCACTCTCGCCGGTTCTGCCCGACCCGCTGTGACTGCCCTGTAGCACCAGGCTGATCACTTCAATTTCCGGTTTCTTAAGCGAAACACTGGCCGACTGCATGGGCTTGAGCAACACGTTTTGCTGTTTATCAGCGGTACTGACCTGCAGACTGCCTTCGGTCAGGCTGACTGTTGCACCCTCGGAACTGGTCGCCACTTCAAACCGGGTACCCTTCACCAGCGAGGTCAGATGCGGTGTTGCCACTTCGAACCCCGGTTGCGCCCTTTTCCCCACCTCGTATTTCACAACGCCGATCGATTGCAGAATACGGGTAAAAATACTGTCCGGTTCCGGCGCGGGGAAAAAGAGTTCGCTATTGGGCGACAGCATCACCTTGTCTTGTCCCTGCACCAGGGTGGCGCGCCCGCCCAGGCTGCGTACATGCATCGGCACGGTCAGCGCCTGTCCTTCCTTCAGGGGCTGCCAGCTCGGAACAGTTTCGGATTTCCACTCAACCGCGCCCGTCAAGGACACCACATGCCAGACCGGCTGCCGGGTATCCGCGGAAACCCACGTAGACATAAACGTCAACAACAGGCACAGCCAGGTTTGCAGCCAGAGAGTACGGGGATAAAAACCGATTGATTGCATAGAAATCTCGCCAGGTTGAATTCAGCCACACAGCACCAACGCTCATCGGAGGCGCTATATAAGATGTATCGGAAGGTCGAGCGATTTGCTAAGGATTTGAAGGGGCGTTTTTACGGGTTATTTTGTTAATTTTTTGCAACAGCCGTGACTTTTCGGCGGAATAACCCATATACGAGAAAGGTTAATTCATGATTACGGGAAGGAATTCGCCTGACTGTTAACTGAAATGCTGTTTGACCTTTTGCAGCAAGTCCACCGCCGTGCAGGGTTTCTGCAAGCGATCCCGATGGAGCTGACGATTACTGTCAGACACAAAGTGGTCGTCGCTGTAGCCACTGATCATCTGGATTTTCATATCAGGGTATTGTTGCCGGACACTGTTCACCAGGTCGAAACCGCTCATGTCCGGCATAATGATGTCGCATATCACCAAATCGACATGATGCGATTTCAGCAATTGCAGTCCGCGTAATCCGTCGTCGGCGACATAAACCCTGTAGCCGTTGTATTCCAGTATCTCGCGAAATAGTTCGCGTAGCGCGGGCTCATCATCGATGATCAGGATACTTTCCTGACCCTGAAGATTTTCGAAGGCACTCGCTTTCGTATTAGCAGTTTCATCAACCTGGCCGTAATCCCTGTGCCTTGGCAGGTAGATACTAATGCGTGTTCCATGCCCCGGGTAAGACTCGACATAGATATCCCCGTGCGCCTGCTTGATCAGGCCATATACCTGGCTCAGGCCAAGCCCGGTGCCGAGTTCACCCTTGGTGGAAAAGAAGGGTTCGAATATTTTCTGCCGGGTTTCTTCATCCATGCCGATACCAGTATCGGCAATTCTGAGTTGCACGTATTCCCCGGGCTCAATCGAAAGAACCCTGGTATCGGAAGGTTTCATCAGGCAGTTGCGCGTTGAGATCGCCAGCTTTCCGCCCTCCGGCATGGCGTGCATGGCGTTGATACTCATGTTCAGAACGGCGTCGCCCAGTAATTCACTATCGATCAGGCAGGGCCAGAGATCGTCGGCCAGGTCGAGTTCCAGCTGTATCTGCGCGGTCAGCACCTTCTCCAGCATATGTTGATCGTTAAGTATTTGCGTATTGATAATACTGGGAACGGCCTCGGTCGGCCCTCGCCGTGAGAAGGTCAATAGATTGGATGTAAGTTTCCTGGCACGATTACCCGCGGCAATAATTTCGCGGATGTGGCGGCTGCCGGCTTCATCACCGGCAAGCGATTGTTCCAGCAATTCCGCATAACCCAGGATGACACCCAGCATATTATTGAAATCATGCGCGATCCCGCCGGTAAGCTTGCCGAGGGCATCCATCTTTTGCGTGATTCTCATCTTTTCCTCGGCCTTGCGCGCCTCGGTAACATCCCGGTTAATACCGACAACGCATTCAACGTTGCCTTCTGCATCGAGCCTCACGGTTTCGACAGCCTGTATGATGCGAATCTGTCGGTCATTCTGGCGGCGAATATGAAATTCCCGTTCACTACTTCCACGCTGACGCAAGGTGTTCTGGATAATCTCTTCCTGGTTATCCAACTCCTCGGGAAGAACCGCATCGGCCCACACGCTGTAGTCAACAATTCCGTTCTTATTCGGCTCAACTCCGTAGAGACGAAACATATTGTCATCCCAATACACGGTACCGCTATCAGGACGCCATTCCCAGATACCGATTTCCGCCACCTCGGCGGCCAGGCGCAGACGCTGCTCGGCTTTTTGGAGATCGCTCTCGATCCTTTCTCGTTCAGTAATATCCCGGCAGATGCCGAGCATGCCGATAATTTTATTTTCAACATCGCGCAGCGGATATTTATCAATATCGAATACCTGGGCTTTACCTTTGATTTGAATTTGATGATGAGGCTTGTGAATTTTGAAACCACCAATGGCACTCTTGTCTTCTTCTCCCGACAGTTGCTCCTCCGCCTCATCATCTATTGCTTCGCTACACTTGCCCAGCATATTCGCGTAAGCCTTGTTGCACAGCACCGTTTCGAGTTTGGTGTTTTTCACATAGATCAGATCGGGAGTGGAGTTAATGACATTCTCAAGCAAATTCTTGGCCTGTCTTATTTCCTCGGACGATTGAATGCTATCGGTAATATCGTGCAGAATAACGAGGTGTATTCCCTTGTAGGCGCCCTTGAGCGAAGCCGCGTACACCTCGGCGGTTCTATAGCTTCCGTCCTTACACTGAATACAAAGATCGAGCGGCTCGAAATCGGAATTGCTTCGTTTGGCTTCCGCCAGGTTTTTCGACCAGGCGGTTTCCACCCAACGCCGGTAATCCTCATCGGGATAAGCCTTTGGCCACCAGTCCGCCAGCGTCGGGATATCATTGATGTCATAACCAAACACACGGGTGAACGCCGGATTAAGATAGGTTATCCGCTGCTGATCGTCGTTTAACGCAAAGGGAACCGGGGACGCTTCAAGAATCTTGATCGCATCCTGGCTGAGCCGATAATCGTCGGGGCTGGAGTATTCCATACAGGCAGTATATGGAAGCCGTTTCGCAATCAGGTGCCCTGCAGGGCAGATTTAACGATTCTTAACTGAATTGATTTACTTCTGTAACAATGTTGTCAGCGCGCGCTATCCCAGTAGGGATTATCGGTGATTCTTGCGGCGATAAAATCGATGAAGGCGCGCACCTTCGGCGACAGATGCCGTTGTTGCGGATACAGTGCGTAGACCGATAATTCCAGCAGTTTATGATCGTTCAGCACCGATTGTAATTTTCCCTCCCGAATATCTTCGCCCACGATAAAGGTCGGCGTAAGCGTGATACCGGCCTCATTCAACAAGGCTTCGCGGATTGCCAGGCTGTTGTTCATGTGAACATTGCCGGTCACCGGGATTTTGATTGCCTTGCCTTTCGGGTCAAGCAGATGCCATTCGCGCATCGAGGCCTGGTATTGATAGGTAATGACGTTGTGCTTAATTATGTCTTCCGCTTTTCGGGGTATGCCGTTGCGCTGAAAATATCCCGGCGCGCCGCAAATAACATGCTTGCAGGGACCCAGGCGTTTCGCGACCAGCGAGGAATCCGGCAGTTCGGCAATACGTATTCCCAGATCAAATCCGGCTTCCACCAGGTCAACCTGGCGATCGTCAAGATGCATATCGACCACTAAATCTGGATAGCGCTGCTGAAATTCGGGAATGGCCGGTGCGATATGCAGAATGCCGAATGACATCGGCGCATTGATGCGCAGGGTGCCGCGCGGCGTCCCTTGTAGTCGCGAGACTTCCGCTTCAGCCTCCTCGATTTCACGCAAGCCGGTCTGGCTGCGTGCATAAAACACCCGTCCGACCTCGGTCAGGCTCAGGCGGCGCGTGGTGCGGTTCAGCAGCCGTGCCCCGAGCCGGTCTTCCAGGCGCGTGACATATTTGCTGATCACGGATCTGGACAGGCCCAGCCGGTCCGCAGCCGCCGTAAAACTCCCGCTGTCCACCACTTGCACAAATACCGCGATATCGGTCAGCGCATCCATGATTGCACCTATTAGTAAATATTTGTGAACAATATTATTCCAAAAAGGCCGATTATAAAAATCATAAGGCCTATTAAGCTTCTTTTCACACGAAAACCCGAACAGGAGCATTCCCATGAACAACCCTTATTCCCTTGCCGGGCTCACACTGGCGATCGCACTGGGACTCAACAATCTCCCGGCCCTGGCGGATTCGGTCGGGACCAGCCCCTGGGGGCCGGACGACGAAATCGGCCGCCTCAACCTGATGAGCGAGCAATCGCGCGCCGCGATCCTGTCCCGCGTGCGCGGCGGCCAATCCTATGACCTGTCGGTGGAATACTTCATCGGCATGCCCAGCTGGCAGGCCGCCGGCGATCCGCACTATCGCCTCTGGATGACGCATACCCCGCACGGCACCCGTATCGACGATCCGCTGCACCAGGGTGAGCCCATGAACGCACATGTCAGTTACACCGGCGCGGCGATTTCCATGTACACCCACATGGGCACGCACATCGATGCGCTGAATCACTTCGGGCTCGACGGCAAAATATGGAATCACTTCTCCGCCGAGGAACACCTGGGCGATCGCGGCTGGCACAAGGCAGGCGCGGAAAACATACCGCCGATTATCGCGCGCGGGGTGTTGATCGATGTCGCCGCCGCCAAGGATGTGGATATGTTGCCGGACGGCTATCGCGTTACCCGGGCGGACCTGGTCGCCGCGCTCAAGCAACAGCAAGTGACACTGCAACAGGGCGACGTAGTGCTGATACGCACCGGCCGGATGCAGCAATACGAAAACGCGCAGGCCTACATGAACAATCCGCCGGGGCTGGGTTTGTCGGCCGCGCGTTACCTGGTGGAAGAAGGCGGCGCCATGATTGTCGGCGCGGATAACCTGAGCTTCGAATCCTTCCCGCCGGAAGTGGATGACAATTATGTACCGGTGCACACCTACCTGCTGGCGGAACAGGGCACGCCCATCATGGAACTGGTTAACCTGGAAGACCTGGCGCGGGACAAGGTGTATGAATTCGCTTTCATTGGTGGCGCGTTAAAACTGCGCGGCGCCGACGGCGCACCGATTCGCCCCATCGCGCTGCCGGTGCGCAAATCTCCGGGAGGTGCGTCATGAACCTGGTATCGGGCCTGGCCCATATTGGAATACGGGTAAAGAACTTCAGCCGTTCTATCGGGTTTTACCGCCAGCTGGGATTTGAAGTCACCCGCGAGGATTACAGGGAAAATGTTGTGGTGGTAAAGCATCTGAGTGGCCTTGAACTCAACTTGCTCGACTCCGCGACCACGGAGAACGAGCAGCGCAATATCCTGATGGATGAGAAAGAGCGTTACCCGGGCGTGACGCATATTGCCTTGCGCGTAAGCGATATCGCACTGGCTGAACGCACGATCAAATCGTTTGGCCTGGCAATTACGGAAGGACCGGTGACATTTGGCGATGGTAGCACCTCCATTTTCTTCCGCGACCCCGACCGCAATGTCATCGAGCTTTCACAACATAGCAAGGAACGCAGGCGTGACAACGGATTCCTGTACTGGCTTAGAGAGGAGTGGTCGAAATGAAAGCACTCCTGCTACTGATCGTTTCCGGCATCCTGGCCGGTAGCGTATTCATCCTCGGCAAGCAGGCCGGGCAAGCACCGTTATCGCCCCTGGTGATTCTGTTCTGGCAGATGAGCGGAGGCGCGCTGGTGGTCTGGCTGGTGATGTGGCTGCTACCCGGCCCAACACGCCGCTTTCCAACATGGGATGTCGTGCATGTCCGTTACTACCTGATCGGTGGATTGCTCGGCATCAGCATTCCTTACCTGCTGGCGTTTATCGTGTTGCAACAGTTGCAGGTCGGGCTGGTCGGCCTGCTGACGGCGTTGTCGCCGGTGGTGACTTATGCCATGGCACGACTGCTGGGACAGGAGGATGGACATCCGCTGCGCTTGCTGGGATTGATTGTCGGATTGTGCGGTGTCGCCATGCTGGTTTCGCCCAGGCAGGAAGTCGACCTGACAGCGGAATGGAGTTACCTGCTGCTGGCCCTCGGCATACCGGTGTCGCTGGCCGCGAGCAATATCTATCGCAGCCGCTATTGGCCGGCCGGTAGCGAAGCGATGCCGTTGGTGGCGGGTATGCTGACCCTGCAAGGTGCCTGGTTGCTGGTGGCAAACCTGCTGCTGGGCAATGCAGCGCTTGTTCTGCCGTCACAACAGGAAACGGCATGGCTGCTGGGCGTGCTCGCATTCATGTCCGGCGCATCTTATCTCAGCTCATTCAACCTGCTGCGAGTGGGCGGACCGGTATATCTCAGCCAGATGGGCTACGTGATCACAACTGTTACGGTTCTGGCAGGTATCATAATCTGGGGTGAACATTACGACCAGAAAGACATATGGAGCATGGGGCTGATACTCACGGGCGTATTGTTCACCACCTGGGCGCGCAGCCCTCGTCGGATGAAAATTGAATATGCAAATAATGGAGCGGAATCATGAAACAGTTGACCAGTGAAACATACCGGACGCGAGCAGTACGATTCCTGGGACACAGGGAAATCAAGGGTTTCCGTATGAAGGTTTACGGCATCGCCTATCAAGGCGAACATCCGGCACAAGATCTTTGTGAAGCTGCATACCAGCTCGCCGCCGAGCGGATCGCCAGCAGCGCCGCCGCGACCAATCATTACGACGTTGGCATTATCGGCATCCATGAAGGCAAGGGCGCCAGCTTTGTATTCGTTGACTGGTGGGCGGATGAAAACGAACTGCATCACCACGTCTATGTCTCGACGGATGATGACCGCCTTAACCTGGAATACCAGACACCATCGGGCGTCATCGCCTGCGTATGGGACTTGTACGTAATGTCCTTCGAGCGCGACGCCTGGGTGAACAACATACTTAAATCGCATCCGTCGCCGGATATTCAAGGTTATCTCGATGCCGTCCTGAACGATGACATCTGAACACGAGGAATTTAATGATGAACTTAATCGAAGCATTGAACTGGCGTTATGCCGTAAGACAATTTTCCGCTGACAAGCTGGATGACGCGCAGGTGCGCGCCTTACTGACTGCCACCCGGATGAGCGCGACGTCCTATGGTCTGCAACCCTACCGGCTTTTGCAGATCAACGACATCGACGTACGCAAACGGTTATTGCCCCACGCCATGGGACAGGACAAGGTCGTTGAATGTTCGCACCTGATTGTCATAGCCGCGCAAACGCGGATCGATGATCGCCTGATCGATCGTTATATCCAGGCCGTCGCAGCGACCCGCTATCAATCGACGGATGACTTCGCGGGACTGACGACGCACATGAAAGACGTGTTCGGCGGAATGAACGAACAACAGAAACAGGCGTGGGCACACCAGCAGGCCTACATCGCACTCGGCACCCTGCTGACTTCCGCGGCGCTGATGAAGATCGACGCCTGCCCCATGACCGGTTTTGAAGCCCCGGGTTTTGACCAGGTGCTTGGGTTAAAAGAACGCGGCCTCACCAGCACTGTCATCTGCGCACTCGGCAAACGCCATCCCGAAGACCGCAATGCATCGCTACCCAAGGTGCGCTACGACCATCGGGAAATGGTGATCGAAATATAGAGAGGCTTGGGGAGAGGGCAAGCATCGGCAGTTCCTTTCTGATGCTTTTCGCGTTATGTTGCTCAAGCAGCGTCAGGGAGGAAAAGATCATGCGCCAGTTCCCCATCGGAAGGATTATCTTTATCTGGTTCGGCTTACTCTCTTCGGTGAGCGCCCACGATTTCAAACTGCCCGCCAGCCTGGATGAATTATCCCTGAGCGACATCAACGGCAGTGTCTACGTCGTTCATGGACGCCTCGCCCTGCCGGATAGCGACAACCTGGGTTTTATCAGCAATAGTGGGCTTGTGCTGACTGACAAAGGAATAATTTTGTTCGACAGCGGCGGCAGTTATCAGGTTGGCAAACTGATTGTTGAGCGGGTTCGCGAACTCACCGATAAACCCATCATCGCCGTTTTCAATTCTCATATTCACGGCGATCACTGGCTGGGAAACGCCGCCATTCGGCAGGCTTTCCCCAATGTGCGTATCTATGCCCATCAACGGGCCATCGAGCGGCTAAATAATGGCGAAGCCGAGTATTGGCAGGATATTTTCAAAACAATGACCGATGGCGCCGTGGGCGACACCGCCCTGGTGCTGCCTGATCGGGCTCTTAACGGAAATGAACAACTGTCCATTTCCGGTGTTTCGCTCAATATCCATCACACGGGGCATGCCCACACGGACAGCGATATCATGGTTGAGCTACCGAAGGAACGCCTGTTGTTTACCGGCGATATCGTGGAACACGGACGCGCGGTATCTTCTGACGTGCCACAGGATTTCAGCGCCAGTGGACAGATTGCAGCCATTAAATATGCGCTGGAGCTTCCTGTAGACACCTTTGTACCCGGACATGGCGTAAGCGGCGGACGTGAAATTCCCAGAGCGTCATTGCGCTTTCTGGAAATTCTTCGCCAGAGTGTGCAGCGCAATTACGATGCGGGTTTACTGGATTATGAAATGCGCGATGATGTCACGCAGAATCTCGCCGAGTTCTCCGACTGGTCTAACATGGATCAACTGGGCAAGCTCATCAGTTATGTGTACCAGGAGATCGAGGCAGAGGATTTCCAATAAACGAAAGCGCTTCCACTCTCACAAAGAGTCATACTATCAGCCCGTCTCGATGACGTTCACTCCTGAACGGGCGCGGGGTAGGTCACCAGCCTTGGCGGCAGGCTGTGATATATCCAGGCAATGACGACCAGCGCCAGGCTGCCAAGCAATACCGGCAGCGCGAGGTAATCAAACCCCGTGTTCTGAAAAAACACTACCAGAGGATCGGCGCCCGCGGGTGGATGCGTGATGCGGAGTGCCGCCATCGCCGTTATCGCGCCGCCGACGGCAAGCCCAAGCACCCACCATTCCGGTGTCAGCCATTGATGCAGCAGCAGGCCAATGAGCGTCGAGACAAAATGCCCGCCAACCACGTTCATGGGTTGCGACAAGGGACTGCTGGGCACGGTAAACAGCAGCACGCAGGTTGCACCGAACGGCGCCATCAGCAAGGGGCTGTCAAAGCGGATCGACAACCAGGCGATAACGCCTATGGCAATCGCACCGCCAACACCGGCCTTGATGAGCTGCAGCAGCGTCGATGGGCCTTGATGACGTTGCATGAAACGGTGGAGATTGCTTCGCAGCCAGTTCTTCATTGCTTTCTTCCCGGTGCAATCAGTTCCAGGCGAATACCGCCGGGCGCGTAAAAAATACTGTGCCTGGCGGGACCATCGCCCAGCAGTTCGGGGAAGAACTCGATCACCACCTCTGGCGTGGCGGCTACTTTTTGCATGATGACATCCAGTTTCTCGGGCGCGACCATCAATGCAAGATGGTGCAGCCCGATGTTCTGCCGGTGATCGAAGGGAACGTGCTGCGTTTTCTTTTTGACCTCCCACAAGGTTATGGTCACTGTACCGTCGGTGATGAAAACCGCGGGATAATCGGGTCTGCCTCCCGCCTCGCGAAAACCGAGCACATCAATAAAAAAATCTTTCACGCTGGCGAGGCTCTTTACCGTGAGCCCGATATGGTGAACCCCATGTGTAATTGCGTTCATAGGTGTTTCCTGTGGTAATAACGATGGTGTTGTTGGAATCAGGCACATTGACCGCGCGGAAAGATGAGGCGCGTGGTTGTCGATCCTGATCTGCGTAAGCTCTTCAAGCGAAAGACTGAACAGATCCAGCGCATAACCAGCGTGCCCCACCAGCAGCGACAGCAATGAAACGCTTAACAGGCAAAATGCGCTTGCGGATCTGGGAGCGCTGAATTTCATTGCGGCAATGCCTAGAAGACAAGAATGTTGTCGCGTTTTTGCCTGATGGTGCGGATATGCAATTTACGATCGTCGTTCTCGACCTCGGCCTCGGTCCTGGCTGTCTGCTCCGGCTGCTCGGCGACCGCCTGGTCGATACGGTCGGCGAGCGAGGTGGACGCCAGCAAGGGCACAGCATTGAGGATGGCGAGCGTGGCAATCGTGGCCTGCAGGCGCCGGTTGTTGACATGTGTATCAAATTTCATTTTCATAGCTCCTCGATGACAGATTTCGCTATGAATTGCATATCATGCTTTATGCCAATTCGATGACTATTGATATCATATTGTTTTTAATGTGTTTTATTGATAGCTTCCGGGAAGCGATGAATTACGATATTTCGAGTTACACGAAAATTCGTAGATTGATCCATGAATTTTCGTAGAATGGGCGACCCAGCCCCCTGCCCCAGGAAACCGCGCCATGGAAGTACACAAAGACCTGTTGTTGGAAGCCGCCGGAGAAGGCATCTACGGTCTGGATGAAAACGGCCTGACCACGTTCGCCAATCCCGCCGCCCTGAAGATGCTGGGCTACGAATGCGATGAGTTACTGGGCAAGCCGATGCATGCCGTGCTGCATCACAGCCATGCCGACGGCAGCCATTACCCAAACAAGGAATGCCCGATATACGCCGCGTTCAAGGACGGCGAGGTCCATCACGTGGACGACGAAGTATTCTGGCGCAAGGATGGCAGCAGCTTCCCGGTGGAATACACCAGCACGCCGATCCGCGAAAAGGATCGCCTGGTGGGTGCTGTCGTGGTGTTCAAGGACATCACGGAACGGCTGGAAGCAAAGGCCAGGATAGAAGTCCTCACGCGCCGGAACGAGTTGATACTGGCGGCCGCGGGCGAAGGTATTTACGGCGTCGATACGCAGGGCCTGACAACCTTCGCCAACCCCGCCGCGCTGGAAATGCTGGGTTATCGCTACGAGGAAGTCGATCGCCAGTCGATTCATGATATGACCCATCACACCCGCGCGGACGGTTCCCATTTTCCCAAGGAAGAATGCCCGATCTACACCAGCTTCAAGGATGGCAAGGTTCATCGCGGCGTCGATGATCTTTTCTGGCGCAAGGATGGCAGCAGTTTCCCGGTGGAATATACCAGCACACCGATTTTTTATAACGGCGAGCTAACCGGCGCGGTTGCGGTATTCAAGGATATTTCGGAACGCAAGAAGGCCGAGCAGGAACTTCGGGAAGCCTACCGCGAAGTGGCAAAGATGAAGGCCCAGCTGGAAGCGGAGAACGATTACCTGCAGGAAGAATTCAAGCTGGAACATGACTTCGTCGGCATTATCGGTAAAAGCCATGCCATCAAGCAGCTGCAACACCAGGTGGAACTGGTGGCGCCCACCGATGCAAGCGTGTTGATCATCGGCGAATCCGGCACCGGCAAGGAACTGGTCGCGCACGCCATTCATGAACGCAGTAACCGCAAGGAGCGACCGCTGATCCGGGTGAATTGCGCGGCGATACCGAAGGAGTTGTTCGAGAGCGAGTTCTTCGGCCACTCCCGGGGCGCCTTTACCGGCGCGACCAAGGATCGCACCGGTCGTTTCGAACTGGCCCATGGTGGGACAATCTTTCTCGACGAAGTCGGCGAGATACCGATTGAGCTGCAAAGCAAACTGTTACGTGTACTGCAGGAAGGCCAGGTCGAACGTGTCGGCGAGGAACACACCCGCAGTATCGACGTGCGCGTGATTGCCGCAACCAACCGCGACCTGAAAAAAGATATTCTGGATAATAAATTCCGCGAGGATCTGTTCTTCCGTCTCAACGTATTCCCGATTGAGGCCGCGCCACTGCGAGATCGGCCGGAAGATATCCCCTTGCTCGCGCAACACTTCATCGAGGCATGCGCGCGACGCTTGAATCGCGCTGAACCCCGGCTAACCCAGCAGAATGTCAGGCAGCTACAGTCCTATCACTGGCCGGGTAATGTGCGGGAACTGCAGAATGTCATCGAGCGCGCCATCATCGTCAGTAGCAGCAAGCGGCTCCAGCTCGACCTGCCGAGCGGCGAATCCCCTGCTTCGCCGCACCTGCCGCAGCCGAGCGAAGACAGCCCCTTACCCTATACCGAATCGGAACGGGTTGCGGCGGACAAGGCCAACATTCTACTGGCGTTAAAAATCGCCAACGGCAAGATTTCCGGCAAGGGCGGCGCGGCGGAACTGCTGCAAATCAAACCAACCACGCTGGCCTCGCGCATGCGCGTAATGGGCATTGAATACGAAAAATAATAAAGAACAAAACCGGCAAACCCGCGGTTATGATTACTCCACGATGTTCGGGTTAAACGGCGAGGCATCGATATATTGCCACTGAAGATCGGCCTGGATGGCCATCTCGCGCCATTCACTGACCACGAAACGCCAGAAACGCCGCGTACCGCCGGTTTCCTCGTTGCTTTCATCCTGATCCCACAGAATGGTTGGCTTGCCGGTCAGCTGTAACACGCGGCTCTCGGCAAAATCGATAAACACCAGTCCGGCCGAGGGATAGCTTTCAAAATTCCCCAGGGTATTGAACATACCGTTGCCCGGATAATCCGGTATGCGCAGCGTTTGCGCGTCTTCGAACTGCACGAAGCCGGGCTGGCCGCCGCGATGCGAGGCATCGACGGACCGTTCCGCGCTGGCACTGGCGACGAAGAAAGTATCCGCCGAACGAATCAGTTGTCGTTGCGCGTCCGGCAATGCTTTCCCCTTGAGTTGCGCGTTGCAAAGCGACAGTTGCCGCGGGTAAATAACCAGTTCGCGGCGATGAATATATTTGGGACAGTTTGGATAGGCCTGTTCAACCTTCAATTCGTAGCGATGTTCGGCTGCTTTATGCAACTTGCCGTTAACGCGCAAACGACGTCGCGTCGACAGCTCGATAAACAGCATCCCGACATCGGGCGTATGCAGAATGTTTTCCCACAAGGGATCGCCGGGTGAACGCCAGCCACGCGCGCGATCGATACTGATGCACTGGTCGCCAGAGGGTTTGATAAAACCCTTGTTGCCGAACAGTACCGATGCCCACACCCGTCCCTGTTGATCCAGGCTGCCGATGACAGCCATGGTTTGCTGTTCAACAAATTTCATCGCTCCGCCCGGTATTCGATCGTTAATCATGCGAGCGCTGTTACTGGCCTGTTCAGCGGCATTGGCGCGTTGCTGCACGGCAAGTTCGTCGTTATGAAAGGGTGAATCGATCATCACTTAATCCTTTTCGTTACCGGTGCCGGGAGCCCATTCTCCCGGCACAACCGTTAGACGCGATCAGAAGACCATGATGTCGTAGCCTTCCTTGGCCAGGTTACGCAGGCTGGGCAGCCCGGATGTCCCTGGTACGGCATTGTCGGTGATCAGATCGAAACCGCTTTTTTCCGCTGTTTCGCGCGCACCGAAAACATCCGCGCAACCGCAGGACACACCGGCCACCTTGTCCGCCACCGCCTGGTAAAGGGCATGCGCCGGATGGTCACGCTGGGTCAATTCACCGCTCCAGCGAGTGCCCGCACCCTGAAACAGGATGGTGACTTCATCGCCCTGGTGCTTGAAGTCGTAAGCCGCGGCAAGTCCATTAAACAGGCGACCCAATGCATCTTCGCCACCGGACTTGGGATCTGACAGAATGACAATAGCTGCTTTCATGATGCTCTCCTCTTAGCGCTTGACGTTTTCTACGTCGTACCAGGGTGTGGGATTGATCGGGCAGCGATAACGGAAACCGTTCTCGGTGATGTCGACCACGGCTTCACCGGACTGGCCTGGATCGAGCGGGAACATCGCCAGCGTTTCATGGGTTTTGTAATCCTGGATCTGAAAACCCACCACCTTGTCGGCTTCGTTGGTGATCTTGAAGCGGTACTTGCCCGGCTTCAGACTGGCCAGGGTTTCTTCCGCCGCGAAGTAGCCGTTGTGCTGGGTCAGGTTAATCGTGGTAACGCCGTTCACCGTTTGCGGCGCGGCTCCGAAGGCCAGCGGCGACAGCAGCGTGGCGGTGGTCAGTGAAACAAGCAGTAATAATTTTTTCATGATATTGCTCCTAGGTTAGTGTGATGGATTTTGAATCCACGGAGCCTTTATCACGGACTGTGCCAACTCGAGATATTTTTATAAGTTATTGTAATTTGAAATTATTAATTCAATACGAGCGAAACTTCGTATTTACGAGATATCGTAGTTAACGAAAATTCAGGAAATTGACTGGCGAGATATCGTTAGCTTAGGTGGGTACTTCCTGCTCGTTTTCCCTGATGCCGAAATCTTCCATGATGGCGTAGGCGGCGGGTAAAACCAGTAACAGCAGAAACGTCGATGACAGCATGCCGAACACGACGCTGGCCACCAGCGGCACCAGCACTTGTGCTTGCAGACTGGTTTCGGATAACAACGGAAGCATGCCGGCGATGGTGGTGATCGAGGTGAGGAAAATGGCACGGAAACGGTCACGCACGGCCTGGCCCGCCGCCTCGTGCAAGATCATTCCCTCCCGGCTGCGGCGTTTTACAAACTCCACCAGCAAAATGGAATCATTCACGACTATTCCGGCCAGGGATACAAAACCGATCATGCTCGGCATGGTGATATCCAGCCCCATGAGTTTATGTCCCCAGATCACACCGATCAGCGCCAGTGGAATGTTCATCAGAACAACGAGGGGTTCACGGTAGTTACGGAACTGGAAACTGAGCAGGAAATACACGCCGCTGATTCCGAGGATGAAACCAAGTAACACCGAACTATTGGTTTCCCTGCTGTTTTTGACTTCGCCCTCGAGACTGATATACAGCCCCGGGTATCGTTCCTGCAAGCCTTCGAGAAAACGCTCGCGAGTATCGTTGATGACATTATTGGTGTTGGCAATGCTGGCATCGATGTCGCCATTAATGGTGACGGTGCGCTGGTGATTGATCCGGTTGATCTGCGAGAACTCACGCTTTTCGCTGATATTCGCCATCGCGCTTAACGGGATAGCGACGCCCTGCTGATTAAACAGACCGAGATGCTCAAAGTCAGTTAATGCATGTTCCCGGTCTGTATCCAGCCTGACGTTGATTTCATAGGCTTCACGCCCTCTGTATACATCGTTAATCTTGATGCCCTGATAGGCGGCGCGCAGCTGCTGTGCCAGTTGCTGCGCATTGAGGCCCGAGGCCAGCGAGCCCGGCAGCAGACTCACACTGAAAAAGGGTTTTCCGGGGCGGAGATCATCCATGATGTTCGAAACGCCGGGGTAACCCTTGAGCCAGGTTTGCAGCTCCCAGGATGCATGAGACAGTTGTTGCAGGTCATCGCCTTGCAGGCGAATAGATATTGCCTGACCCGCGGGTCCAAGCGTTGGCTCCTTGAACTGGATCGAAATCGCGTCCGGAATAGCGGGTGTCGATTCGCGCCACAGGCGTTGCAGATCGTTCAATGAAGCCGCGCGTTTTTCCGCATCCAGCAGGTCCAGGCTGATCGTGGCCAGGTGTGCGCCCTGTTCGCCACCGGCATCGTCATTACTGCCGAAAAAAACCTGGATGTTTTTGATCAGGTCGCCCTCTTTCTCCGGCGGCAACTGCTGTTGCGCCTGCTGAAGACTGGCCAGCAATGTCGACACTACTGCCTCGGTCTGATCCAGCGGTGTTCCCTGCGGCATCAGGACGCGCGCTTCCAGCAGGTTTCCCTCGATGTCCGGGAATGCCTTGAACTTGATAAAACCGGCGGGAAACAGGCTGAGGGTTATCACCAGAATACCGAGCGCCGCACCGACGGTCAGGTAGCGGTAGTGGATCGCTGTATCGGCCAGCCTGCCTGCCAAAGCGCGGAATTGCTCGAAGCGTTGTTCAAATCGCAGGCGCCAGCCCGGGGCATTGGCTTTCGCAAGTTGATCGCCGTGTTTTTCCAATGAATGTTTCAGGTGATGCGGCAGAATCAGGAAGGCTTCGACCAGGCTGATCGTCAGCACCGACAGCAACACCACCGGCAACACACCCATCACCTGCCCCATGTCACCCTTGAGGAACAGCAGGCTGCCGAACAGCATGGCAGAGGTGGCAAATGAAGAGACGACGCCACGACCGACCTTGCCGATACCATCCACCGTGGCCTGCAAGGGTTTTGCTCCCTGGCGATACTCGTTCTCGATGCTTTCGGAAATGACGATGGCGTCATCCATGAGAATACCGATCGCCATTAGCAGGGCGACCATGGAGATCATGTTGATCGTGATGCCGAACAGGCTCATGACCATCAACCCGCCGATAAAGGAAACGGGCAAGCCCAGCGCCACCCAGAAGGTGTAGCGCCAGCTGAAAAACAGGAATAGCACCAGGGTCGCCAATAGCAGACCCTGCCAGCCATTGGTGACCAGCAGGCGCAAACGATCCTGCACGATGGAGGCGGAATCCTGGGTGATCACCAGGCGCGTGGATTCGGGTAAGCGGGCGTTCTCGTTATCAACAAAGTCTTTTACCGCATTGAACACGGTCAGTGTGTCGTCGCTGGTATTTTTACTGACCTGCAGCAGTGCGGCCGGGCGGCCGTTCAGATCAACGCGGACTTCTTCATCGGTGAAATCATCGACAATCGTCGCAATGTCGCCGAGTTGCAGACGACCGCCTTTTTCATCATTGAGGATGACCAGGTCAGCCAGTTCTTCAACGCTGCGGCGTTCGTTTTCGACCCGTATCTGGTACGAGCGTTGTTCGGCTTCCAGTATACCAGCCGGCAAATCGACCGCCTGTTGCTGTATCAGGCTGGCAATATCCTGGATGCTCAACTGGTAACGATGCAGCGTCTCGGCCTTGATACGGATACTCAGTTCATGCGTAGAGAAGCCACTGACGTCGACCATAGGGACTTCGGGCAGCGACAACAGGCGATCCCGGTAATATTCCGCCAGTGCTTTCAGCTCCGGCTGGGACAGGTCTGCATTGATGGCGACACTGACGATCGTCTGGGTACGCCCCAGCTCGGTAATAATCGGATCTTCCGCGTCGCTGGGGAAATCGGTGATGCCGTCGACTGCGCTGGTGACGTCATTGAGAAACTGTTGCAGGTCACCCGTCTCCTGCATTTCCAGCACCATGGTGCCCACATCGTCCCGCGCGACACAACTACGTTCCTCCAGGAAACTGATGCCGTCCGTGCTGTCTTCCAGCGGGTTGCAGATACCATCCTCGACCTCGGATGCGCTGGCGCCGGGATAGGCAACCATCACCTGCACCTTGTTGAATTTGATTTCGGGAAAGGTTTCCTTATTCAGGCTGGGAAGCGATGCAAAGCCCAGCAGCAGAATAATGACCATGAGGATGTTGGCCGCGGTGGGGTGCGCGGCGAAGTAACGAATCATTTACTGAAGCTCCGCGAGCTCGCCAGCGGCATGTTGTTTCAGTGCCTGCTCAAACGCAGTGTCGGCAATCACCTCCAGTGGCATGCCCTCGATGACAGGAATCAGGTCGGTGATGACGACTCGCTCGCCGGGTTCGACGCCACTGCGCACCACCACCATATCGCCTTGCGTTAACTGGATATCAATCGAGCGAATTTCCAGCCTGTCGTCGGTGTTGGCAATGTAAACCCGCCCCTGGTGCACGGCCTTGCGGGGTATTACCAGCGCCGGGCGGGCCGGTGCGTACAGGTCAACCGCGGTGTACATCCCCTTGATCAAGGGCGGGCGTTGACCGGGAATAATTTTTTCATAGGGATTATCCACACCGACCACGATACCGAGGGTTTGCCGGGTGGCATCGATGGAATCGCTGATACGTAATACCCGCCCTTCCCATACCGCCATGGGCATATCATTAACCAGGCGCACACGGGTGGTGAGATTCAGACTGTCATTGATCTGGCCGCCGTTCCTGATGATCTGCTCCGTGGTGGCAGGACTGTTTTCCAGGTGACTGACCAGTTTGCGCATGGATGCCATGGGCAGTTGCGCGGTAATCTCAACGCCTTTCAGATCGATAGCTTCAAACAACACGGTCCCGACCGCGACAAACTCATCCTTTTCCACATTCACGGCACCGATACGCGCATCGAACGGCAGCAAAATTTCAGTACGCCCGAGGATGGTCTGACTGTTTTCCACGGCCTGCTCAGCGCGCATGATCTGCGCATTGACCGATTGTCGACGACTCTCAAAGGCGTTCATCTTGCCCTGTAACTCTTCAACCTGCTGGCGCAGCTGAATCACTTTCTGTTCTTCCGCGTCCAGGGCCGATTTCGCGACCAGTCCTTTTTTCTGAATATCCTGGATACGGGCATATTCCGCTTCGCCAAACTGCAGGTTTTCCCTTGCCAGCGTCAAAGAACGCCGGGTGGATTTTTCTTCTTCATTCAATTCCTCAAGGGAGGAACGGCTCGCTTCCAGGTCGGCCTGCGCCTGTTTTAATGAAACGGTGTAGTCCTTGGCATCAATCCGCACCACGGGTGTATTCGCCTGGATGGTCTCCCCCGCCTTCAGGTTGGGATGCAGGTAACTGATCTTGCCGCTGACCTCGGCCATACCGCTGAGCGCAATGGCAGGTTCAACATTGCCATAGGCCGTAATGCGCGTGCGGAACGGAATCATACTGGCGATGATGCTGTTGACCGTCTTGCTCGGCATCTCTGCAGCCTGGTGCTGCATGGGCGATTTCGATTTAATCAACAGGAATGCAATGACAACGGCCAGGCCAAGGACGAGAATGAGCCCGGGGAATCCCTTCAAGTTTACTTTCATCGTGTTTTGCTGCCTTTGCAATTACCCGGAATATCTTTATTGACTGATTTTATTAACACAAGTTGTATCATTATGATCTATTCCCTTGATCAATCAAGACGCAGAGGTTATTAATCAGCACTCGCCTTAACTCCCTATGTCATTCACGGGGGTGACAGAATATTACATAGAGTTTGCAACCTTGCTGAGAATGGATAGCACAGATGAATGTTGAAACCGCATTAAAACAACGAAAATCCGTCCGCGCATTTCTCGACAAACCCGTCGCGGAAGAAACAATCAAAGCCATTCTCTCCGCGGCCAGTCACGCGCCTTCCGGCGTCAACACCCAGCCCTGGCAGGTTGCGGTTTTGAGTGGCGCGGCCAAACAGCAATTACAGCAGAAGATTGAAGCGGCTTTTCGGTCCGGCGACAAGGGCAAGGCGGATTACCATTACTACCCTGAAGAATGGCAGGAGCCGTATAAATCCCGGCGCAAGGCGTGCGGGCTACAGATGTATTCGACGTTAGGCATCACGCGTGAAGATAAACAGCGGCAGCAGGATCAATGGGCGGCCAACTACCGCTCATTCGATGCGCCCGTGATGCTGCTGTTCTTCATGGACAAGGTGATGCAGACCGGCTCATACATGGACTACGGCATGTTCCTTCAGTCAATTATGCTCACGGCTGTTGAACAGGGGCTGGCAACCTGCCCGCAGGCTTCGCTGGCGGATTACGCGGATATCATTCGCGATGAGCTGGGTTACCCGGAAGACACTATCGTGCTGTGCGGCATGGCCCTCGGCTATGAGGATAAGGATGCCCTGGTTAACAGCTATCGAACACCGCGAGAAAGCATCGAGACATTCACGCGGTTTTTTTCATAAAGACCGAGAGCGGTTGCAAGCCTGTTCCGAGCGCCGCTTTTACTGCTTCAGGCGATAACCGGTCTTGAACATCCACCAGACAACCGTCAGACAGAGCAACAGGAATCCGAGCATCACCACCAGGCTTAAGCCAACACCGACATCGGCAACCTCGAAAAAGCTCCAGCGAAAACCACTAATCAGGTATACCACCGGGTTAAACAGCGTGACGGTTTGCCAGGCTGGCGGCAGCATATCAACCGAGTAGAAAGTGCCGCCCAGAAACACCAGCGGCGTAATAACCAACAGGGGAATCAGTTGCAGTTTTTCAAAATCCGTGGCCCACAGGCCAATGATGAAACCAAACAAGCTGAACGATACGCAGGTTAACACCAGAAAACCCAGCATCCACACCGGGTGCGCGATTTCCAGGGGCACAAAAAACCCCGCTGTTGCCAATATGATCAAGCCGATCATGAATGACTTCGTCGCCGCGGCCCCCACGTAACCGATCAATATTTCCACGAAGGAAATGGGCGCGGACAGCAGCTCATAAATACTGCCCGTGAACTTGGGAAAGAAAATACCGAAAGAAGCGTTGGCAATGCTTTGGGTCAGAATCGCCAGCATCATCAGGCCAGGCACGATAAAGGAACCGTAAGACACGCCTTCCACGGAATCGATACGCGTACCGATGGCCGAACCGAACACCACAAAATAGAGCACCGTGGTTAACACGGGTGATGCGAAGCTTTGCGCCACGGTTTCAAACGCGCGTCGCATTTCAGCCAGGTAAATAACCCTTATCGCGTATAAATTCACGATGCGCCGCTCACGAGATTGACAAAGATTTCTTCAAGCGAGGTTTTGCTTGACTGAATATCCTTGATCACCAGGTTGGCGGCCTGGATGGCCTGCAATAAGGCGTGGATACCGGTATGTGTTTTATGCGGATCATAGGTGTAGGTCAGTTGATCGCCATCCATCGACAACTCCAGGTTCCAGTCATGCAGGGCATCAGGAACCTGGCTTATCCTTGTTTCCAGCATAATCATCAGCTGGCGCTTACCCAGCTTATGCATCAAGGCTTCTTTCTCATCGACCAGCAGCAGCTCGCCCTTATTGATAACCCCTACCCGGTCGGCGATGGCCTCGGCCTCCTCGATATAATGGGTCGTCAGGATGATGGTGACGCCGGAGGCGCGCAGCCGCTCCACCAGCGCCCACATGTCCTGACGCAGCTCCACATCAACGCCAGCCGTCGGCTCATCGAGAAACAACACCTTCGGCTCGTGCGATAAGGCCTTGCCAATCAACACGCGTCGCTTCATCCCTCCCGACAGGGTCATCAGCATGTTGTCTTTCTTGTTCCACAACGACAGGTCTTTCAATACCTTTTCCAGGTGACCTGCATCCGGCTTTTTCCCAAACATGCCACGACTGAAACTCAGGGAATGCCACACTTTCTCAAAGGCACCGAGAGTTAATTCCTGCGGCACCAGGCCAATCCTGCTACGGGTTTCACGATAATCGGCGACATTGTCATAACCATCCACCGTCACGGTACCCGTGGATGCATTCACAATACCGCAGATAATTGAGATTAACGTCGTCTTGCCCGCGCCATTCGGGCCGAGCAACGCCAGAATTTCGCCCGGCTGAATATCCAGATCCACGTTCTTCAATGCCTGGAAGCCGCTGGCATAGGTTTTGGAAAGGTTTTTTATGGAAACGATGGGTTGCATGGCATGAAAATGTATCATGCCTCTGCATTGCAACTCCATCGCCGATTAGTTCGAGCATTCAGCCAGGCTACTTCAGTTTCTCGTGACCGATGCTGCGATGCGCGGCAATTCCATCGGATGAACCGCCCTGCTTCCGTTCAATGAAAACTGTTGGCCTTTTCGCATGCCCGATCACGTTCTTGTATGTGTAGGTCTGCGCAGTTGCACTACGCTTGATGGAATCGGCGTAAATACGCTTGTCGGGATTCGCCGTGGCCGGCGTTGCCAGCGCGCCCATAACAACGCTGGCGGCCAGTACAACTGCTGAAACGGTTGATGAATTGTGAGTCAGTAAACGCATTGTAAATTTCCTTGTATCTGTCGAATGGTATGAGCTGAAGCTTTCGTGGCGGGATGCCTGACGTCATGTGCTTCAGAACTGGCGAGAAGATTATTTCGCGGTTAGCGCTTGACGTTTTCTACAGGGTTTCTTCCGCCGCGAAGTAGCCGTTGTGCTGGGTCAGGTTAATCGTGGTAACGCCATTCACCGTTTGCGGCGCGGCACCGAAGGCCAGCGGCGACAGCAGCGTGGCGGTGGTGAGTGAAACAAGCAGTAATATTTTTTTCATGATATTGCTCCTAGGTTAGTGTGATGGATTTTGAATCCACGGAGCCTTTATCACGGACTGTGCCAACTCGAGATATTTTTATAAGTTATTGTAATTTAGAGTTATTAATTCAATACGAGCGAAACTTCGTGTTTACGAGATATCGTGGTTAACGAAAATTCAGGAAATTGACTAGCGAGATATCGTTAGCTTAGGCGGGTAAAACCAGCAACAGCAGAAACGTCGATGACAGCATGTCGGCAGGCAATCGAATCATTAATAAGACGGATACAGCGACAAGGACCTGATTACAGCTCTCCCAACTGCGCCTGAATTTTCTCAATAATAACGTCGAAAGCCGGTTGCTCATCAAAATACAATGACTGCGTTGCCTGAAATGCATTCCGGTATAGCTCACGAACTTCCGGATCCCTTATCAGAAACGCTTCATTTTCGGCTATGTTTTGATTATCGGCAGCTCTGAAACGTATTGCCTTACGTTTATGATATTTCTCGGTGCCAATAAAGGCCTGTACATCCGGGTGCTCTAATAATTGGCTCAAATCGTAATAATGGCGCAGGAAATTCGCAGGGAATGCTCCTGATTCCTGTTGCTTTCGAAACTTTGTGGAGACGGTTTGCAGTTTCTCTACAAACGTATAACCAGGATGGTAGCACTGGATGTCAATGGCTCTATTGTCGGAAATCCTGGCGCTTGCTTCCGTCGCTTTATCGAAGACCCAGGAAGAGATAGTGACTTTATTATTCGGTGCTGTGTCATCAAAGCCGACTTCGAGCAGGATTCCTTGTTTTAATCCACCTGTTTCTTCGAAACGGGAATCGTAATGCAGGCGAATGCCTCCGCTTCTATAGCGCTCATCGTCAAATGCTGTATCGCGCTGAACATCCGTGATGCCGTCAATCGCTATGTAATCAGCCAGCCAGTCATAAAAATCCTTACGGGATTGTATTTGATCCGGCTTTTTATGGTTTGTATTGCCATCCACATAAAAAGGCGCGCAAGCCGGTGAAATATGTATATCGATGTCTTCCGAGAAGCGTTGGATAATGCCAAACCCCTTGGACAAGGATGTCCCACCCTTCAGCTCGAATTCGAAGCCCTGTTTTGCCAGACCATACAGGCAATGCATGATCCAGTAATCTTTCTCGATTAATTGCGGGAGAATGCCGCGTTCATCGGCAACAATTCTAAAGAGATCGGATGATTCCGCCAGTTCGTGCAGATAGGGGTCACGCGACATACGCTGTCTCGGTTTCATTGAGAACAGCTTCGAAATACTTCCTTGTCGCAACGTTGGCGTAACGTTTGACAGCAAGCTTCAGTTTGCGCGGTTCCATTTGCCGCGCGCGTGACCGCACCCTGGTACGCAACATCGCTTGATCTTCCGGTAGCCTGTCGAGGTTGTTCATCAAGTCTACTAACAGGAACTCCTCGGTGGCTCGCCTGGGAAATTTATATTTCCGGCGAAAGTCGAAGGTTCGACCGCCTAACTGAAACACGCCATGGCGTTTGTGGTTGTAAACCACGCGCATGTTATGAAGTTGAGTCGTACCCACTCCCAGTCGGTTATAGGCATTGGGAGAGGTTAGCAAGAACTCATCATCCTTAAGAAAGGTGCGTACCAGTTGTTCATCCTCCGCGGGAACAGGGCCAAAGCTGGATTGCCTGGGATAGTAATAAAGGCCGTTCTGCAGCTTCTTCAGCACACCTGCTTCCACTAGCTCTCGGGCATGACGATCCACACTCCGTGACCACTGTGCGAGGTCAGAGCGGCGATAGACCGTTCCCGGTTTGAGGTGTCTTTTTAACTGTTCCAGACGACGCATTTGCTTTCTCCTACTGGGTTATTAAAGTAGCAGTGTTTAGCTAGCTTAACAATATAGTGATTAATATTTCATGCAAAATGTCTAACAACCTATTGAAGTTACTATTATTATCGGAATTGTTATTTTAATATTTATACTCAATAACCTATTGAACATCGAAAAATTAATTCCAATAATGCTTATTAATGCTTGGATTTGCTTAAATATGCTCTAATATTGCTCTGAGTCAGCTTAGAGGAGCAATTCCCATGGAACTCAGGAAAATTGAAATCGACCTGGAAACCTACAAAGCAATTGAATCTTGGAGAAAATCGTTTGAGGAATCGCATAATGATATTCTTCGAAGGGTTTTCGCGAATACTCAGGTGAAAGAGGAGAAATCGGCCCAGCCTGAAACCGGTGGCCTGCTGGTGAGAGACGGCGTTTTCCTGCAAGCGGGGACCCTGCTTCGCCATATCGCCAAGCGTAGCGGTAAGCGCTATGAGGCCGAGGTTCGGGATGGGGGGATTCTGTTCGAGGGAGAACTTTACCATTCGCCGTCAAATGCAGCCGTGGCTGCAGCGGGTAATAACCGTAATGGCTGGCGGTTCTGGGAGTATTACAATCCCGAGAATAGACAGTGGGCGCTGCTGGATAGTCTGCGCCACTGAATGAAATCAATACATCAATAAGACGGGAAGTTAATAATTCATGCTGACAGGCAAACTCCGCAACCAGGTCGATAAAATCTGGCTGACCTTTTTCTCGGGTGGTATCACCAACCCCATCTCGGTTATCGAGCAATTTACCTATCTTTTATTCATTCGTCGGCTGGATGATATCCATACTTTGCGCGAAAAGGCTGCCAATACTTTTGGTACGCCGATTGAGAATCCGGTGTTTACACCCGAACAAGATGAATACCGCTGGCACAAGTTCAAGAATATCGATGCGCAGGACATGTACGAGCTGGTGCGCGACAAGGTCTTCCCCTTTATCAAGACCATGCATGGCGAGGAATCCACCTTTGCCCAGCACATGAAGGACGCCATCTTCATGATCCCCAAGGCGTCGCTGCTGGATCAGGTGGTCCAGCTGATCGATCAGCTGGATATGGAGGATCGCGACACCAAGGGCGATCTCTACGAATACATGCTGTCCAAGCTCACCACGGCAGGCACCAATGGTCAGTTCCGCACTCCGCGTCACATCATTAATATGATGGTAGCCATGGCCGCACCGGTTCTGGATGGCGATAAGAGCGACAGCATTTGTGATCCGGCGGCGGGAACCTGTGGCTTCCTGATGGCTTCCGAGGAATATGTCCGCCGACAGTTCCAGAAGAACCTGCTGAACAAGAAAAATGCCGGGCATTTCCACAACCACATGTTTACCGGCTATGACTTTGATCAGCACCTGCTGCGTATCGGGGCCATGAATCTGCTGCTGCACGGTATCGAGAACCCGACCGTGGCCTACCGTGATTCGCTAAGCGATTACGGCGAGGACAATATTCGCGATGCTTACACCCTGGTCCTGGCCAATCCGCCGTTCAAGGGCTCGGTCGCCTATGACGAACTTTCCCCGGATCTTCTCTCTGCACTGGGCAAATCACCGAAGAAGGCGCAGACCCGAAAGAAGACTGAAGCGAAGGACGAAGACGGCAAGAAAAAGAAAGGGCCTTCGGAAAAAACCGAATTGCTGTTCCTGGCGCTCATTCTCCGCATGCTGAAAGCCGGTGGTCGTGCCGCCGTGATCGTGCCGGATGGCGTGCTGTTCGGCTCCACCAAGGCGCACAAGGAAATCCGTCAGACGCTGGTGGACAAGCACAAGCTGGAAGGTGTGGTGTCCATGCCCTCGGGAGTGTTCAAGCCCTATGCCGGAGTGTCCACCGCGATTCTGTTCTTCACCAAGACCGGAGTCGGCGGAACGGACAAGGTATGGTTTTACGATATGCAGGCCGATGGCTTCAGTCTCGATGATAAGCGCACCTCGTTGATCAGCGATGAGCAACGCGAGCAGCTGTTTGATTATCACGCTTTGGCCGAGGGTGATATCAAGCCGTTCGACGCTCATGACAAGTGCAATATCCCGGATATCATCACCCGCTGGTTTAACCGGGGTCAGGAAGAAGGTCGTGCGCGGACCGAGCAGTCTTTCCTGGTGCCTCGGGATGAGATTGAGAAGAACGGTTATGACCTTTCCATTAACCGGTACAAGGAAGTGGTGTACGAGGAAGTGAAGTACGATCCGCCCAAGGTGATTCTGAAAAGGATTAAAGATCTGCAGAAGGAAATGGATCGGGGGGTAAAGGTGCTGGAGGGGATGTTGTGATGTCCTCGCAATGGAAAATTTTAGACGTAGGAGAATTAGCTAATACTCGTACTAGCTCCGTAGATCCTACAAAATTCCCTGATGAAGTTTTCGATTTATATAGCATTCCTTCTTACGACAATGGTGAGCCAGAAGTACTCTGTGGCAAAGACATTGGGTCATCAAAAAAAGCTGTAAATCCTGGCGATATTCTTATCTCAAAAATTGTTCCACATATAAGGCGTGTATGGATAGTTGGGCCAAACAGAGGAAGGAGGCAAATCGCTTCCAGCGAATGGATATCATTTAGCGGAGAAAACATTCTTCCCGAATACCTGCGTTATTACCTGCTTTCAGATATGTTTCATGCAAAGTTCATGAGCACAATAACGGGTGTTGGTGGTTCATTGCTTAGGGCAAGACCTTCAGAAGTATACAAAATTGAAATCCCTGTCCCACCACTGGAAACCCAAAAACATATTGCCCAAGTCCTAGAACAAGCCGACCAACTGCGTAAGCAGGCACGGCAAATGGAGGACGAGCTAAATCAGCTGGCGCAGTCAGTGTTTTTGGAGATGTTTGGGGATCCAAAAATAAATCCAAAAGAATGGCCAGTGAGACTAATTGGGGAATTGGCAACGGTGGAGACCGGGAGTACACCTTCTCGCTCTAATGAATCTTATTATGGCGGTGAAATCCCTTGGGTAAAAACAGGCGAAGTGTCTGGCAGCTATATTTATCAAGCAGAAGAACATATCACCACTAATGCAATCAAGAAAACGAACTGCAAAATTTTTCCAACTGATACAGTGCTTGTTGCCATGTATGGTCAAGGTAAGACTCGTGGAAAGGCTGGTATATTGAAGGTACCAGCGGCAACAAACCAAGCTTGTGCAGCAATACTCCCTCCTGATTCTCTTCTTCCAGAATTTATTCTCGATTACTTGAAATTGCGATATCTTGCGTTAAGAGCGCTAGGTCGAGGTGGTAATCAGGAAAACTTGAATTTGAAAATTATAAAAGAATTTCCAATTTATGTGCCGCCTCTAGGCGCGCAACAAGAGTATTTAGATATGAAGTTCCAGCTAAATAAAGCCCTAGAAAGTAATCAAAGACAAACCACTCTTGTAAATGATCTTTTTGAATCACTTATGCAGCGAGCCTTCAAAGGCGAACTCACCGAACCCGATACCCGAGCGGCATAACGACAAGCGGAAGACAGGAATAATAATAAATGTCCAACTTCACCTTTATGGCCGAATGGCCCGACCTCCAGGAACCCGCCGGTAAAGCTGAATCCCTGGTATATGCTGATCCCCGCGCCGCCTGCTTCTACGCCCGCTTCGCCATGGAGCGCGCGGTCCACTGGGTATACCGCTTTGATTCTGCCATGTCACGGCCAGGCTATGACAACAGCCTCAACACCCTGATTCATCAGCCCTGCTTCAAGGATGCCCTCCCCCCTCCATTGTTCAGCAAGTTCAAGCTGGTGCAGAAGGCAGGCAACGCCGCCGTGCACAGCGATCGTAAGGTGGCGGATTCCAGCGCTGCGCAGGTGGTTAAAGAATTGCACCATATCCTGTACTGGTTCTACCGGACCTACAGCCGCCAGCCTGCACCCGGAAATCAACAGTTTGATGCCAGCCGGATTCCCACCCCCATCGATGCCGAGCAGGTAAAACAAAGCGCCAAACAGCTCAAGGCGCTGGAAAAGCAACTGGAAGAACAGGAACAGGCGAAGGTTGAAGCGCTTGCCGAGCGCGAGCGGCAGAATGCTGAGCTGCAAAAGGAACTGGATGAATTACGAGAGAAGGTAGCTGCACTAAAAGAAGAGCACGAACAGCAGTCCGATAGTCACGATTACTCCGAGGCGGAAACCCGTAAATATCTTATCGACCAACTATTGCATGAGGCAGGCTGGAAGCTGGATGGCAAGAACGACCTGGAGTATGAAGTCACCGGCATGCCCAACCCGACCGGGCTCGGTTATGTCGATTATGTGCTGTGGGGCGACAACGGTCTGCCGTTAGCGGTCGTCGAGGCCAAGCGAACCACGGAGGATGTCGCCAAGGGCCGCCGTCAGGCGGAACTCTATGCCGATTGCCTTGAAAACATGAAGGGTCAGCGACCGTTGATTTACTACACCAACGGTTACGAAATCCGCTTCTGGGACGATACCCGCTATCCGCCGCGCATGGTGCAGGGCTACCACACCAGGAATGAGCTGCAGCGGATGATTGATCGCCGCACGCAGGCCAAGCCGCTGGCGGATATCCCTATCGATAACAATATTGCCGGTAAGGGTCGACCTTATCAGATCCTGGCTATCCGTAAGGTGTGTGAACAGTTTGAGAAATATCGCCAGCACAAGAGTCTGCTAGTAATGGCGACCGGTACCGGCAAGACGCGTACGGTCATCGCCCTGATCGATGTCTTGATGCGCGCCGGGTGGGTGAAGAATGTATTATTCCTTGCCGACCGCAATGGATTGGTATCCCAGGCAAAGAAAGAATTCTCCAAGTTATTACCCAAGTCCTCGCCTGAAATTCTCTCCAGCGGGACGACTGAACTGAAAGGCAGAGTCAATCTGTCTACCTATCAGACCATGATGAACTTGCTCAATCAGCCCGCCGATCGGCGGCTGTTCGGTATTGGGTATTTCGATATGGTGATCGTCGATGAAGCACACCGGTCAATCTATAAGAAATACGGTTATATCTTCGATTATTTTGATTCGCTGCTGATTGGTTTGACCGCAACACCCAAAAGCGAAATTGATAAGAATACCTATCAGATATTTGATATCGAAAACGATGTCCCGACCTTTGCCTACGAATCCAAGGAGGCATTTGACGATAAAGTACTTGTGCCTCCCAAAGGCTACAGCGTACCGCTCAAGTTTGTGCGTCAGGGCGTGAAATACAAGGAACTGTCCGAAGAAGAAAAGGAAGAATGGGAAAGCAAGGAACAGCTGCTCGAGCGCGAGGAAGTGCTGCCTTCGGAGCTGAATCAATTCCTGTATAACTCAGATACCGTGGACAAAATGCTGGCAACGCTCCTTGAGCACGGTATCAAGGTGGCGGGTGGTGAACGTCTTGGCAAAACCATCATCTTTGCCGCGAATACACCGCATGCCGAGCTGATTGTCGATCGTTATAACCACCACTATCGTCATCATGCCGGTAAATTCGCACGCGTCATTACCTACAAGGAAAAATACGCCGATACGCTTATAGACGAGTTTAAAGGCGAAAAAGAACCGCTGGACCCCAACGTACCACTGACGATCGCGGTATCCGTCGACATGCTGGATACCGGTATCGATGTGCCTGAGGTGGTTAATCTGGTGTTTTTCAAGGTGGTGCAATCACGGGTCAAGTTTTTGCAGATGCTGGGCCGAGGCACCCGCTTGTGCGAGAACCTGTTCGGGCCGGGAGAAGACAAGACACACTTCGTGGTGTTCGATTATTGCCAGAACCTGGAATATTTCGAGGAAAATCCGGATGGGGCCAAGGACAGCACCAGCAAGCCGCTGTCGCAACTTATCTTTGAGAAACGCCTGCAACTGGCGACCGCGTTGTCTGATTCCGAAAGTGACGAGGACCGGGCTTATCGCAGTTATACGCTGGATTTACTACACCATGGGGTGTCGGGCATGAACCTGGAAAACTTCATGGTACGGCCGCGACGTGAAATCGTAGAGCGCTATCAGAACCGTGAACGCTGGAACCAGCTGGACGCTGTGCAGGTGGGTGAATTAAATCACCACATCGGCCAATTACCTACTGAAGCGGAACCCATCAATCCAGAAGAAGCAGGCAATGAAATGGCTCTTCGTTTTGATCATCTGGTGCTGAGGCTTCAGGTAGCCAAACTGGAAGAAGGCGTTATTCCAGAAAACTTGCGTCTGCAACTGATAGAACTCGCTCACCAGCTGGAGGCGAAAGCCAGTATCCCTAATGTTAAACAGCATCTCCATTTCATTCAGCAGGTGCAGACCGATGAATGGTGGCAGGATGTAACCATCCCCATGCTGGATGAGCTGCGCCGCAAACTGCGGTTATTGATCCAGTTCATCGACGCTAAAAAACGCGAGATCGTCTATACCAGTTTCGAAGACGAACTGGGTGACATCACCGAAAGACCCCTTGCCGGAACCATGTCGCGGGGTGGCGAGCTTGCCCAGTACCGCAAGAAAGTCGAGTCTTATATTCGCTCACATAAAGATCATCTAACTATCCAGCGTATTAAGCGCAATCGTCCCGTGACAGCACAGGACCTGGATCAGCTGGACGACATGCTGTTTAAGGCGAGCGGTATGTCGAATCGCACGGAATACGATTCTGCAATTCACCCGGACAAAACACTAGGCGTATTTATTCGGGAACTCGTGGGGCTGGATCGTGCGGCAGCGAAAGAAGCCTTTGCGGAGTTTCTTGATGAAACCCGAATGAACAGTACGCAAATCCAGTTCATTAATACTCTAATCGAATATTTGACGCAGAATGGTGTCATGGAACAACGGCAATTGGCTCAACCGCCGTTCTCGGATATTCATAGTAATAGTCTGTTTGGACTGTTTAATGAAAATGATGTACAGGTAATTTCCCAAAAGATTGCCTGGATTAATCAAAATGCCGAAGCGGTTAATGACGAGGTTGTAATGGACTGGGCGGCAGAGGACAAGCCAGTATATTGAATAGAATAGGCCTGTCGCGATATACGGCCTTATTCGAACCCGCGAAGCGGGTTGATGTATCCCTGATGATCCCGAAGGGTTCTAGGGATCAGCCGTTCCAGGATTTCCAATCCTGGTCGAACGAAGTCCATTGGATGTCGGGAGCGCAATTAAAAGGGAGCGATGACCGACCTACGGTCGTTCTAGTTCTTCCAGAACTAGTCGAACGGGGTCAATTAGATGTCGGGCGTTCGA
>JBFHQE010000006.1:0-134702 GCA_041592335.1 Thiohalobacteraceae bacterium
CGTACGCCTTGAACTCGCCGCCGCTCGCTTCCGCCGCCACCTTCGTCAGCGCCGCGGTCAATGTGGTCTTACCATGGTCAACGTGACCAATAGTGCCCACGTTTACGTGCGGTTTCGTTCTCTCAAATTTTTCCTTGGACATGATGGAATCTCCCCCAGTCTGTCTCTGCGCCAAAAGTAAAAAAACAAAAATTCCGGTATTACGCCAGGCGTAATACCGCCAAAATTGGAGCTGCTAACCGGATTTGAACCGGTGACCTCTTCCTTACCAAGGAAGTGCTCTACCGACTGAGCTATAGCAGCAATAACATCTCGCCGGTGAACCCAACCCAAAGCCCACCTGTGCAATATGGAGCGGGTGATGGGAATCGAACCCACATAATCAGCTTGGAAGGCTGAGGTTCTACCATTGAACTACACCCGCCAATCTCTCTTTCAGCCGATCCGGCGGATGCAAGATCAGCGGCGTGATCCGCCGATTACGGCCAATCACTATATATATGGTGGAGGGGGGTGGATTCGAACCACCGAAGGCGGAGCCAGCAGATTTACAGTCTGCCCCCTTTAGCCACTCGGGAACCCCTCCAAAAACGAAGCAGCGTATTTTGGGCGAGAGGCTATCGAGTGTCAACCGCCCAGACGCGATTTTTGCCACTGTTTTCACGACAATGGGGCCGGTATCATCCAGGGCGCGCCGCCCACGGGCCCGGAAGCATAAATTTCATACTTCTCATGCATACTACAGGGCTGTATTTTCAAGGGGATTTAACAGAATGAAGGTCACAATCTACGGCTCCGGCTATGTCGGTCTGGTCACCGGCGCCTGTCTCGCGGAAGTGGGCAACGACGTACTCTGCGTGGATATCGATCCACGCAAAATCGAGATGCTCAATAATGGCGAAATCCCCATCTACGAGCCCGGCCTGGAAAACATGGTGCTGGAGAATACCGCTGCCGGTCGCCTCCGATTCACGCTGGACGCGACCGAAGGGGTCAACCACGGCCTGTTTCAATTCATTGCGGTCGGCACTCCGCCGGACGAGGACGGCTCGGCCGATCTGCAGTACGTGCTGGCCGTCGCCAGAAGTATCGCGGAAAACATGCGTGATTACCGCATTATCGTTGACAAATCGACCGTACCCGTGGGCACCGCCGACCGGGTACGCGAACAAATGGAAAAAACCCTGCGGGAACGGGGTGAGTCCTACGACTTCGATGTGGTTTCCAATCCCGAGTTTCTGAAAGAAGGCGCCGCGATCAACGATTTCATGAAACCGGACCGCATTATTATCGGCACCGATAATCCGCGCACGACTGAGTTGATGCGCGCACTCTACGCCCCGTTCAACCGCAATCATGAACGCGTGATTGCCATGGACATCCGCTCAGCGGAATTAACCAAGTACGCCGCCAATGCCCTGCTCGCCACCAAGATCAGCTTCATGAATGAACTGTCCAACATGGCCGAAAAACTGGGCGCCGATATCGAGCAAGTGCGTGTCGGTATCGGTTCTGATCCACGTATTGGCTACCAGTTTATTTATCCCGGCGCGGGTTATGGCGGCTCCTGCTTTCCCAAGGACGTAAAAGCGCTCGAGCGTACGGCCCGTGAAATTGGCTATCACGCGGAACTGCTGGCCGCGGTTGAAAACGTCAACTATCGACAGAAAGAAGTGCTGCTAACCAAGCTTGAACAGCATTTCGGCAATCTCAAGGACAAAACTATCGCGCTCTGGGGTCTGGCGTTCAAACCGAATACCGACGATATGCGCGAGGCATCCAGCCGCGTGCTGATGGAAGGCTTATGGAAAGCAGGTGCAAAAGTGCGCGCCTATGATCCTGTCGCCAGTGAAGAATGCGAACGGATTTATGGCAAGCGGGATGAGCTCACACTCTGTGACAACGCCAAAGCAGCCCTGAGCGGCGCAGACGCGTTAGTGGTTATCACGGAGTGGACCGAGTTCCGCAGCCCGGATTTTGAAATGATCCGCGACAGGCTCTCGTCACCGGTCATTTTTGACGGACGCAACCTGTACGATCCAAAACAGTTGAAAGAGTTTGGTATCAGCTATTACTCAATTGGCCGTCAACCCGTGACAGCGAAATAACATGCCCGGTCGCTTCGGCGTCAGGTGTGATGACTGAAGCGGCCAAACTGGGCCTCGCTCATGAGCATCGCAAAATGCTCGCCACTAATGTGCACCAGATGCTCATGATCGCCGGCATCGAAATAGATATCCGGCTGCTCCGCGAGCTGATCATCGACCAGCGTAGTGACACCGTAAGCCTGCCCGAGCGCAGGCAAGGCGCCGAGTTCGCAGTCTTCGAAAATTCCCGCCAGTTCCGGCTCCGCCGCCAGACCTACGCGGCGATTGAGCTGCCGATGCAGTTCACCCAGGTCCAGTCGGTTCACGGCCGGTACCACCGCCATTACGTAACCCAGATCGTCTTCCAGCAACACCGATTTAGCCAGAAACTCGCCGGAAACATGCGCGGAATGCGCCGTCTCCACGCTGCTGGCCGAATGCGGATGCATCAATACATCGAAAGGCACCTCGTTGTCGGTCAGGTATTGAAGAATGGTTCGCGCAATTGCCATGGATTGACCCTCCATTCCATACGTAATCCAATTCGTCTCACTTAAGTATAGTCAAGCTTTGCCAAGCCGCCGTTTCCGTCCGGACAAAGCCGCATTACACTGTCTTTATGCATATTATTCTGCTCGTCTTAGTCGTTATCCTGTTGTTTTTCGGACCGCAACTCTGGGTGAAATGGGTGCTGAACAAGCATGCCACCGAACGAAAGGACTTTCCCGGCAATGGCGCCGAATTCGCGCGTCACCTGCTCAAGCAACTGAAAATAACTGACGTCAGTGTTGAACAAACGGATCGCGGCGATCATTACGACCCGCCGTCCAGGGCCGTGCGCCTGTCGCCCGACAACTTCCGGGGCAGGAGCCTGACGGCCATCACCGTAGCGGCTCATGAAGTCGGCCACGCGCTGCAGCACGCCCAGCAATATCCGCCGTTACGTTACCGTGAACGCCTGGTCGTGATTGCCAATGCTATTCAGCAATTCGGCAATGTCCTGTTCATCGGCATTCCCATCATGGCCGCCATCACCCGCGCACCGACAGGCGGCATACTGATGCTTATCGCCGCGCTGGCCAGTTTTGGCGCAGCGGCACTGGTACATCTCATCACTCTGCCAGTGGAACTGGATGCGAGTTTCAATCGCGCCCTGCCAATCCTGAAGGCCGGTCGATACCTGAATGAACAGGATCAACTGGCCGCACGGCATATCCTGCGCGCGGCTGCCTTTACCTATGTCGCCGCCTCGCTTGCCAGCCTGTTGAATCTGTGGCGCTGGGCGCGACTGCTGCGCAGATGAGTTTTTCTTGATCTAACCGTTTGACCTTTTGTAAATCGCCACGGTCTAATGGCGCCACACCCATTACCGAAATTGCAACATGCGGCGCATCCTGATTCTCTTTGTCATATTTCTCGTTATCGCTGCCCTGGCGTTCTGGGCAACCCGCGATGATCCACTCTATGTCCGTGCCCATAACGTGGCTACCGGACGTGTTGAAGCCACTATCGCCAATACCCGCGCGGGCACGCTCAATGCCTGTCATCGCGCCAGGCTGTCGCTGGCGGTGGGCGGACAGATTGAGAGCCTGCCCGTCAAGGAAGGCGATGAAGTCATAAAAGGTCAATTGTTACTGGAACTCTGGAATGACGACCTTCAGGCGCAACTCAGACTTACCGAGGAACAACATGCCGCAGCCGTTGCCCGCGAGGACGAGAGCTGCGCGCTTGCGGCAGAAGCCCAGCGCAACGCCGCGCGTATCACCAGGCTCTACCAGCAGGACCTGGTCTCGGAAGGCAGTTACAGTGACGCAAAGGCGCAACAGCAATCGCGCAGCGCGGCCTGCACGGCGGCAAAAGCTAACGTTCGCGTCAGCGATGCACAGGTTGATGTTGCGCGCGCCGCATTGAAGCGCACCCGGTTACTGGCACCGTTCGATGGCATTATCGCCGAAATCAACGGCGAGCTGAGCGAGTTCGTCACACCGTCGCCCATCGGCGTTGCCACGCCTCCGGCCGTTGACCTGATCGATAATCGCTGCGTCTACGTTGAAGCCCCGATCGATGAAGTTGATGCCCCGGCCGTTCATCACAAACAGACGGCCCGCATTTCCCTTGACGCTTTCGATGAACAGGTTTTTGCCGGTGAAGTCCGACGAGTTGCGCCTTATGTACTCGACCAGGAAAAACAGTCGCGCACTGTTGCCATCGAAGTCGACTTCATTGAACCGCCGCAGGATATTGATCTGAAGCCCGGCTACAGCGCCGATGTGGAAGTCTTACTGGATGCAAAAGATGCTGTATTACGCATTCCCACCGAGGCCGTGCTCGAAGGACCGAAGGTCTGGTTAATCCGCCCGGACAATACCATCACCCAAACCGACATCAAGACTGGCATCAACAACTGGCGCTGGACAGAAATCACGGCTGGCCTGAATCAAGGCGATCGCATCGTCCTCTCGGTCGACCGCGAGGGCCTGATCGAAGACGCGCCGGTTCGGGTCGAGACGGCTGACGGCGAATGATCCGCCTGCAGGGCATTAACCGTGTTTTCCAGGTTGGCGACCAGCATGTGCATGCGCTGGACCATGTTGACCTGGATATCCAGGCCGGCGACTACCTTTCTGTCATGGGGCCATCCGGCTCCGGCAAATCCACCCTGCTTAACATGATCGGTTTGCTGGACCGCCCCGACAGCGGCCATTACTGGCTCAATGATCAGGATGTGGCGCAACTCGACGATGACAAGCTGGCGCGCATTCGCCGCAACGAAATCGGTTTCGTGTTTCAGTCCTTTCACCTGATTCCACGCATGACCGCGGCCGAAAATGTCGAACTGCCACTGGTGCTGGAAGGCATTGAACCCGCCGAACGCAAACAACGTGTTGCAAAAGTGCTGGCAGCGGTCGGACTCAGCGACCGCGCACACCACCGGCCGGACCAGTTATCCGGTGGACAACGGCAACGTGTCGCGATTGCGCGCGCCACCATTCTCAACCCATCCATTCTGCTGGCGGATGAACCGACCGGTAACCTGGACCAGGCATCGGGCCAGGAGATCATGCAGGTGCTGGAATCACTTAACCGGGAAGGCGTTACGCTGATCATGGTGACACATGACGCTGAACTGGGTCGGCGCACGCGGCGCTGCGTCCGAATGATCGATGGGCGAATTGTGAAAGATGAGCGGAATACTTAGCGATGCAGATATCCGACAGCCTCCACTTCGCCTGGTCCGCCGTTCGCGGCGCGCGATTGCGCAGCCTGTTGATGATGGGAGCCATGTCGATTGGCGTTGCGGCGGTCATTGTATTAACCGCGCTGGGCGATGGCGCGCGCAATTATGTCACCGGTGAATTCGCCTCGCTCGGCACCAACCTCATCATCGTATTGCCCGGTCGCAACGAAACCGGCGGCGCCGGTGTTGCCATGTCCGTCAGCGGCACCCCGCGCGACCTGACGCTGGATGACGCCAGTGCGCTGTTGCGTCATTCCCGTATCCGCCGCATGGCGCCCATCATGGTCGGTACCACGCTGCTCAACGCCGGCGGTCTCGAGCGCGATGTGCCGGTACTGGGTTCGAGCTCGCAACTGCTCAAGGTGCGCAACTGGTCCATGGCGCAGGGTAAATTCCTGCCTGATGATGACCTGGATCGTTCCTACCCGGTCTGCGTGATCGGTACCAAGGTTCGGCAGGAGCTGTTTGGCGGCCAGCCCGCCATCGGTGAGTGGGTACGGCTTGGCGACCGACGCATGCGGGTGATAGGCGTGCTTGCTTCGGAGGGCCGTTCCATTGGCGTGGACACCGAAGACCTGGTCATTATTCCCGTCGCCGCCGCGCAACAGCTGTTCAACAATCCCAGCCTGTTCCGCATCCTGGTAGAAGCCAGGTCGCGCGAGGACATCCCGCGCGTAAGCGACTTTATCCGCAATACCATCATGGAGCGACACCAGGGCGAGGAAGATGTCACGGTGGTCACCCAGGATGCGGTACTGCAGACCTTCGACAAGATACTCAAGGCACTGACTTTTACCGTTGCGGGCATCGCCGCCATCAGTCTCGCGGTCGCCGGCATCCTGGTAATGAACGTTATGCTGGTCGCGGTATCGCAGCGCACCAGTGAAATCGGCCTGTTAAAGGCGGTCGGTGCAACCTATCAACAGGTGCTGTGGCTGTTCCTGATTGAGGCTGCCTTACTATCATTGTTCGGTGCGGCGATCGGCCTGGCATTAGGTTATGCCGGCAGCTGGGGACTGATCACCTTTTATCCCGACCTGCCCGCCTATCCACCGCTATGGGCCATCGCCGCCGGTATCGGCGTGGCGCTCGGCACGGGAATTCTGTTTGGCGTATTGCCCGCGCGCAAGGCAGCACGCATGGACCCAGTTCTGGCACTGGCGGGGCACTGACCATGAAGTCCCGCGACCTTTTCCTGATGACCTTCAAGAGCGTGACCTCACAGCGCCAACGCAGCCTGTTAACCTCGCTCGGCATCGCTGTTGGCATTACGGCCGTGGTACTGCTCACCGCTATCGGAGAAGGCATCCATCAATTCGTACTCTCCGAATTCACCCAGTTCGGCACCCACATCATCGGCATCAACCCCGGCAAGTCGGAAACGCATGGTGCTTCCATGGGTATCTTTGGCACCACGCGCCCATTAACGCTGGAAGACGCGCAGGCACTGGAGCGCCTGCCCGAAATCACCGCTGCCGTTCCGGTGGTACAGGGCAATGCCGAGGTCAAGGGCAACAACCGCAGCCGCCGCACCTTCGTCAATGCCGTCGGACCGGATATGGATGAAGCCTTCCAGTTTCAAATCGCCAGCGGACGCTTTTTACCCCGGGACGATCTCAATGCACCGCGCGCCTTCGCGGTGCTCGGTAGCAAGCTCAAGGAAGAGTTGTTCGGCAGCCTCAACCCCCTGGGAGAGCGCGTGCGTATCGGTGGCGAGCGTTATCGCGTCATTGGCGTCATGGCGCCAAAAGGACAGATGCTGGGATTCGATCTGGACGACGCCATCTATATCCCGGCCGCGCGCGGCTTGTCATTATTCAATCGCGACAGCCTGATTGAAATCGATGTTCTGTATCGCCCGACCGCCAATGAAGATGAAGTTGTTGCCAGTATTCGCCGCCTGATCGAGGCACGTCATGGCCGCGACGATGTCACCATCACCACGCAACAACAGATGCTGGAGATCCTCGGCTCTATCCTGAATGTACTGACTGTCGCCGTTGGCGCACTGGGCGGCATTTCCCTGCTGGTCGGCGGCATCGGAATCCTGACAATCATGACTATTGCCGTTTCCGAACGCACCACTGAAATCGGCTTGCTGCGCGCGGTCGGTGCAACGCGTCAGCAGGTGCTCACTGTATTTCTCGGCGAGGCCATCATGCTGTCCACTATTGGCGGACTGGCTGGCCTGGGACTGGGCCTGGGCATCGCGGGGTTATTAAAGCTGGGCCTGCCCGCCCTGCCAATTGAGACCGCCTGGCCGTTTGTCGGCTTTTCGCTGGCATTATCATTTGTGATTGGTCTGTCCGCGGGTGCACTCCCTGCCCAGCGCGCGGCACGCCTTGATCCGATTGAGGCGTTACGGGCAGAATAATCCATGAATTGAATTGCACGCGAACTGTTCGCGGCCAAGGCCGCTCCTACGAAAGGCAAACATCAACCCATATCCTCGTCCTGATATACCAGCTGCCGACCGCGAAATAATTTGTCCGCAAACTGGAATGACACCAACCCGAGCAGGATCATCCCGGTGCCGTATATCACTTCATCGGTTATCGGCTCTGCATTGAACAGATTACCCAGCACCAGGGCCAGCACCGGCGTAACCAGCGTAATCAGCGCCACCCGCGTCGCGTCCAGATGCTTGATGACGTAGTAATACATCATGAATCCGAACACTGAACCGACAATGGCGAGATAAAGAATCGACGCACCGGCATGCAGCGGAATGTCGATACTCAATCCCTCGCCAAACAGCAACCAGGCACCCAGAAAAAAAGGTGCGGCGAACAACAGACCACCGCCGGTTTGCGCCAATGGATGCACATCGGCGTTAATGCGCTTCACAAACACGGCACTCAACGCCTGGATAAAAGCCGAGAACAATACGCCCAGCAATCCCATCCAGGCATTCTCACCCAGAGAAGCATGATCGACTTCGAAGATCACCAGCAAGCCCAGCACACCCAGCAGCATGCCGAGCAGCTTGCCAAACGTGAACGCCCTTTCCGACAGCAAGACACCCGCGATCACGCCCGTCATGATCGGCGACAGACCGAAGATCACCGAGATCAGCCCCGAGGGAATGAACTGCGCGGACCAATACACCGAGGTCATGGCAATGAAAATCCCCAACCCGGCCGCCACGTACGCCTGCAGCGCCATGCGATGACGCGGCAACGGAATGCTTAGCGCGCCCATGATCGCCAGCGCCACCAGTGTACCGAGCAACATGCGAGCGCTGACACCGAACAGAAAGCCGGCATCACTGCTCCACTTGATAGCCAGTGGCGTGGTGCTCCAAATCAGGATCACACCGATATAGGCTGCGGGCACGGACATGGTCCTCTCCTTTTTTTGCCGCAAAAACAAAAAGGCCACAGTTCGCTGGAATCTGTGGCCCTTGGAATCTAGTTAGAAATTATTTAAATCAAATCATCAAACTCCAACGGCACACGGCAGCACACGCACCCAGTGTGGGGCGCACAGTCGCATTGCCTTTGCCTTGATGATTGAATTAGTCATGGCCCGAGTGTGCCTTTGGGTTTAGAGTGGGTCAAGTGATTTTTTCGTGGCAAAATCCTGCCTAGCCAACTGTTGCCATGATGCCATGCAAACTGATCAGCTTGCGTTAAACTGGCCGATATGTTTTTTCTATACCTGATTACCACCCCGGAAAATCTTGCATGAACTCTGTTTCCCTTGAACAACTGGACCGTTATTACCAGCAGGTCACGCGGATTATTTTATCGCGCCAGAACCCGATCAGCGGTTTATTGCCCGCCAGCACCGCCATTACCGCCCACGGCGATTACACTGACGCCTGGGTGCGCGACAACGTCTACAGCATCCTGGCCGCCTGGGGCGTGGGTCTCGCCTATCGGCGACTGGACGAAAGCGACGGCCGCACCGTGCTACTGGAACAGAGTGTGGTCAAGCTGATGCGCGGCCTGCTGATGGCGATGATGCGCCAGTCGGCCAAGGTTGAGCGCTTCAAGCAAACCCAGGATCCGCTCGATGCACTGCATGCCAAATACGACACCGAAAGCGGCGATCCCGTGGTCGGCGACGATGAGTGGGGGCATTTGCAACTGGATGCCACTTCGCTGTTTTTGCTAATGCTGGCGCAGATGACAGCTTCCGGGCTGCGCATCGTCTTCACTCTCGATGAAGTCAATTTCGTCCAGAACCTGGTGCATTACATCGGCCGCGCCTACCGCACGCCCGATTTCGGCATCTGGGAGCGCGGCAACAAAGCCAATCACGGTATCGCCGAGGTCAACAGCAGCTCGGTCGGGATGGCCAAGGCCGCACTGGAAGCCATGAACGGCTTCAACCTGTTCGGCCCGGGCGGCGGCCAGGCCTCGGTGGTGCATGTCGTGCCCGACGAAGTCGCGCGCGCGCGCATCACCCTGCAATCCAGCCTGCCGAGCGAGTCCCTGTCCAAGGAAGTGGATGCCGCAACCCTGAGTATCGTCGGCTTTCCGGCCTTTGCCGTGGAGGATGTCGATATCGTTGAACAAACCGTCAGCGAAGTCGTCAGCAAGCTGGAAGGCCGCTATGGCTGCAAGCGTTTTTTGCGCGACGGCCACCAGACGGTGATTGAAGACCCGCGCCGCCTGCATTACGAACCCGAGGAAATGCTGCAGTTCGAGCACATCGAATGCGAATGGCCGCTGTTCTTCACCTATCTGTTGCTGTATCACCTGTATCGTGGCGATGATGACCGCGCGCGCAGCTACCGGGAAAAACTGGACCGGCTATTGGTGGAACGGGATAGCGAGAGACTGCTCCCCGAACTCTATCGCGTACCCGCCGCGCACATCGATGCGGAAAGAAAGTCTCCCAATAGCCAGCCACGCGAACCGAACGAAAACGTACCACTGGTCTGGGCGCAAAGCCTGTACATTCTGGGCGCATTGATACAGGACGGCCTGCTCGATGTTTCCGACATCGATCCCCTGGGTCGCCGCCTGAAACTCGGCCAGCTACGAGGAAGACGTGTGCAGTTTGCCTTGCTCGCCGAATCGCCCAGTGTGCGCGAGCGCCTGGAAGAACAGGGTATCAAGGCCGAGACGCATGCCGAGGTCGCGCCCGTACTGGTCTATGAAGCCGATGCGTTAGCCGAAGCCTATGCCCGGTTGGGGCGTAATCCCCGTCTTGGATTAACAGGTCGACCGCTGCGCCATTTGCGGGGTCTTGCGACCAGCACCGTCTACACCATTGAAGGCCAGCGCATGGTGTTTCAACCCCAGTTCATGAACCAGCACGATTTCTACCTGGCACTGGATAACGTCATGCTGGTGGAGCGTCTGAAAATGGAACTGGCGTACGTGAGCAAACAATGGGATGCGCCCGGGCGCCCTCTGGTTGTACTGGTGGTCAAGGAACGCATGCTGACCGAAAAAGGCAGCCGCGCATTATTGAAATTCATGGAGCAATGCCGCGAAGGCCAGGTGGATGAAACTCCAGTTCAACTGGGCCGCCTGGCGGACTTTCTTCCCACTGCAGGGCGCGAACGGATCGATTCCCTGCATGGCTACCAGTTCCCCGAGGCGGGCGGCAAGCGCAACGACAGGCCCTGTTTTAACCTGATGCCTCATCAGGACCAGACCGAACAAGCCTGCGCCTGCTCAAAGCCCTACAGCGACCAGGACCTGATCACGTTAATCAGCCGGAAAACGGAGTTGCAGCAGCAGTTCGATGCGTTGCTGGAACTCGAAAACCGACATGGCCTGGACTATGACACCGGCCTGAAAGACATCAACGGACAGGCGGCGCGGGTGCGCGACCTGCTGGAAGAAGTCTACATGCGCGCCTACGAGCAAAGAAACTGGAAGCTCATTCGTCTCAGCGCCAACGTATTGCAAAAGCACGATATCGACCTTGAAGGGGCCGCCACCGACATCGTGGTCAGGCAAAAGGCTTACAGTGTTTCGCGCTCCTACAGTCGGCATTCCACCTTTCGCCGCCCGGCGGGCGCCCGGGAAATCATGCAGGCCATTCGGGACTTCAATGCCGACGATCCACGCGCGCAAATACTTACCCAGGAACTCATCCTCAACCTCGGCCTGCTGCAGCGTTCAAATCCGGAGCTACTGGAAAACATGTCACTGATCCGTACCGGTCAGCTGTTGCAGCTGATTGCTGTACGCCAGCGCGGACGTGAGCATCAGCCCACCGTCAACGATGCCATGAACCTGCTGATGGACATGGAACCGCACCAGCTCGCGGCCGCGTTGCGCGACGTTCTGCATCATTACCAAGATGCGCAAAAGGCACTGATGCAACTCGAGCATATGCATGTCTCCGCCGACTCCAGCGGCATGCTGCGGGTGCATTTCGACAGCAGCATGGACCCGGACAACACCGATGCCGGTGACTGGCACCAGTGGCGTTCGATCCAGGGCAGTATCGGCCGCTATCACGACCAGTTTTTCGAAGGCATCTGGGACATCGCCAACCAGAGCATGGGACTGGTTATCGGCGACCAGTGGAATCCGAAACGACGTCTGGACCATAAACTGTGCGCCGACATGACACGCGGAGAAAAATTGTTCCAGGCTCGGGTAGAACACATTCTCAACAAGACCCCCGCACCCGACAGTCGTCAACTCTATACCGAGGCGCTGCAGGTGCTGATGGTAGTGATGTGGAAAAATCCCAAGCTGCGCATCGCGGACACATTGTTCCTGGATGTCATTATCGGTCACGCCGTGCGCCTGGCCTGGGAACAAAAGCACCGCCAGCAGAAACTCAATTACGACGAACACCGCGCTGCCGCATGGCAGGATTTCTATCTCAGCCCGCCATCCGAAGTAGCCAATCACTTCATGGATGCGCTGGCCTTCCTTTTGAACAGTGACACCAGGGAAAGCGCATGAGCTATGTTCTGGCCGGCGATGTCGGCGGCACCAAAACTGTATTGTGCCTCTACCAAACCAGCGACAATGCTGGCGAAGAAAGCACCTTGGTCGAGGTTCACAAAGCCACCTACCCCAGCGGGGAGCACCCACACTTCGCGGACCTGATTACCGAATTTCTCGCCGGAGTTGCACCGGCCCGGCCCCAAACCGCCTGTTTCGGTATCGCGGGTCCGATCCAGGAACAACGTTGCGAGACGACCAACCTGCCCTGGGTCATCGATGCACAAAACCTGGCCGACAGGTTCGGATTCAAACAGGTGCTGCTACTCAATGATCTCGAAGCCGCCGCTTACGGCATGCTGCAACTGTCGGACAGTGATTTCATCGAACTGAATCCACACGCGGTCGAACAACCCGGCCACAAGGCCGTCATTGCGGCAGGTACCGGGCTAGGCGAGGCTATCCTCGCCTGGGATGGGCAGCGTCACTTCGCGATGCCTACCGAGGGCGGACATTGTGACTTTGGCCCCAACTCAACGGTTGATGACAGGTTATTGCTGTTTCTCAGGGAACGCTTCAAGGGACATGTCAGCGTGGAGCGCATCCTCGCCGGTGATGGATTCGGCAATCTCTATGATTTTTTGAAAGCACAGGGAGAGAACGCACCGAACCCGGACATCGAAGCCGAGATGGGAGAGAAAGATCGCAATGCCGTGATCAGCCAACATGGCCTGCAGGGCGACGACGCCCTGTGTAGCCAGGCACTGCAGATGTTCGTCCGCCTGTATGGCGCGGAAGCCGGCAATCTCGCGCTCAAGTGTCTACCACTCGGCGGACTCTACATTGGTGGCGGTATTGGCCCGAAGATTCGTCCCGCCCTGGAAGCGGGTGGCTTTATGCAAGGCTTTCTGGACAAAGGCCGCATGACCCGGGCGATTGAACAGATCCCGGTCAGACTGGCATTGAATGCGGAAGCGCCTTTGCTGGGCGCAGCAGCGATGGCGCTGCGAAGCCTGTAACAACTTAACCCGCCTTGATCTCGCTAAAATCTTTCGCTTGCGGATGATCCGCCGACACAACCACGTTTACATCACGCACCAGCTGACAGGTCTGCATCCCCGCCTGTTTCGCGGCATCCAGTTCTTCAGCGATATCGGATAGAAACAGTATCTCGTTAGTGGGAATGCCAATCTGTTTCGCTATCTTGTCATAAGAGGCAGATTCTTTTTTGCCACCAACATGCGTATCGAAATAACCACTGAACAGCGGCGTCAGATCGCCGTGATCACTATAACCATAAAGCAGTTTCTGCGCATACACCGATCCGGAAGAATACACATACAGCTTCAAGCCTTCGGCATACCATTGTTTTAAATGTTCCGTTGCATCTTGGTACATATGCCCTGTGAAGTCGCCATTCAGATAACCAGCCTCCCAGATCAGGCCCTGCAATGATTTCAGAGGGGTGACTTTCCGGTCTTCGTCGATCCAGCGTTGCATTTGCTCCACTATGGAAGAATCATCGAGACCACCCCCGGCGATTTCGCTTGCCTCATCCAGCAACTTACGCACAGCAGGCTCATTGCCATGTGCTGCAACATATTCCGGCAACTTGGCGCGCGCATAGGGAAACAGTACGTCCTTAACAAAGGTAATGGAGCTGGTAGTGCCTTCGATATCAGTAAGGATGACCTTGACCATGTTTAATCCAGTTTAGGGAAACGGCTGGCGATATCGTCACCCGTGAAGTTGGCGGTCCAGCCATCCGGCGAGGTGAAGAAGCGAATGCATTTAAAGAACGGCTGACTCCCCATGTCGAACCAGTGCCTGGTGCCCGCCGGTACACTGATCAGGTCGCCCTTCTCGCACAACACACTATAAACCTGGTCATCCTGATGAATGATGAACAGGCCCTTGCCGTCGATGAAGTAGCGAATCTCGAATTCACTGTGGGTATGCTCATCAAGGAATTTTTTGCGGAACATATCCTTGTCCGGATGATCCGGCGTCAGGCTGACCACATCCACGGACTGGAAACCGTATTTTTCCTTGAGTCGATCAATCGACCCCTGGTAGGCCGCGATTATCGCTTCCTGGCTGGCATCATCCGCCACCGGCGTATCCGCCTGCCAGCGCTCGAACAGCACCCCAACTTTGTCCAGTTCGCGCGCAATATCAGCGCCATCGCTGAACTCGCGCGACGCGGACTGCTGTTGATCGTCAACGATTGAAAGATGACTCATGCCGGAACCCCTTGTTCACGCAACATACACTCAAACAGAAAATCAAAAGCCTCCAGGTGACGCAGGGTATCCTGCATCGTCTCACCCCAGGTGTAGAGACCATGACCGTTAATTAGATAACCCGGCGCATCGCCACCGCGCCGCCACCAGGCATCGATCGCCCTGGCCATGCGCGGTATATCCTGATCGTTGGCAAACACCGGGATATCGACCGATGCCGTATGCGTGCTGATACCCGGAAACGCCTTCAGCAACTCAAAGCTCTCGATGCGAACACCACCCGGAAAACGCCGCGAGATCAGGGTCGCATTGGGCGAATGCACATGCAGAATGGCATTTACATCCGGGTAACGGTTATAAAGCTGGGTATGCAACAACGCCTCGGCCGAAGGCTGTTTCTTCGTCCTGACTGGCTGTGCATTCATATCCACTTTCATCAAACCGGCTTCTTCCAGCTTGCCCTTGTGCCAGCCAGACACCGTCATCGCCACAGTGCTTTTGTTGAGTCGATGAGAAAAATTGCCGCTGGTGGCAGGCACCCAGCCATGCGCGTGCAGATCTCTGCCCGCATCGATCAATAATGTTACCGCCTGTTGCCAGTCCATCCCGTTTTACCCGTCAGTTGCGCCAGGTGACAAAGGGGTGAGTATAGGGGGAGTTCGGCAAAAGAGAAATGGCGCAATTGCCGAGGAAATTCAGTTGCGTCGGTCAATAAATAAAGCATTACCTTCCATGGCCTTGGCCTGCGCCTTGACTTCACTGGCAATGGTGGAAATTTCATGATGAGAGAAAAAGCGCCCTTTACTGGCGATAACAGCTCCAAGCGAAACTGACAGCAGCGAAAAGAAACAGCGGTTGCCCTTGCGATCCTGGGATTCGATACCGCCCCGTTCACGATCTTTCTGGTCATAAAGTCGCGGCGCAAACTGCTCGAACTTGTTCAATATGGCTTCGCACCGCCGTCGCCAATCATTGCTTCTTAGCACCATGATGAAATCATCGCCTCCGACATGCCCGATGAAATCCTGTTTGGGGTTGACGTGTTCACCGAGAATTCGCGCCATGCCACGGATAGCATCATCACCACGCGCATAACCATAGTGATCATTGTAGGGCTTGAAATTATCAAGATCGGCATAGACTACGATGAAATCATCATCCTGATTCAGCAGGTTGTCGATATGTTCACTGATAGGCACATTACCCGGCATCTGGGTCAGCGGGTTTGAATAGCGTGCGTTACGCACCTGCAGCTCGGTTATCACGCGCAACAGGTCAATCAGCGTACCGGTACCCAGATAAAAACCCTGCTCGTCAACCACGATGAAACCCTCTTCGTTGAGCATGATGGAATTCTGGGTAAGGCGCTGACTCAAATGCTCCACCAGCGTATCGCCACTGACGATGAAGGGGTCCGGACTCATGAAATCACGGATAAGCTTGCGGCCATGCAGATCGCGGCCATAGAGACTGGCAAAGAGGGTTAACAGTTCACTGCGTCTCACCAGGCCCACAGGTCGGTTTTTTTCCAGTACCGGGATATACAGCAAATCGGGGATTTGCTGGAAAAGCGACGCCACATCACGCACCAGCTCATGCGACTGGACCACCAGATGCTCCTTCACCAGGCTACTAACCGTCTGGGTGCAGTGCCTGCACAGCGCCGCGTTGACTTGCTGACCACGCTGACGACGCCGAATCACGCGAACAGGATTCACCAGCGGACGAGCGAAATGGTAGCCCTGAGCGTAATGCACGCCAAGACTGCGAATAACGTCATATTCATCTTCCTGTTCTATCCCTTCCGCGACCACTTCACAGTCGAGGATGTGACTTATCTCGCAGATGGAATGCACAAACTGACGCTTGGCCGCATCATTATGAATATTGCTCACGAAATGACGATCGATTTTCACAAAGTCCGGTCTTAGTTCCGACCATTGGCGAAGACCGGCGTACCCGGCCCCGAGATCGTCCAGCGCTATACGAAAACCCATCGCCCGGTAACGACCGACCGCAACGCGCATGACATCATAATCCAGCACCGGATGTTGCTCGGTAATCTCTATCACCAGTTTGCTGGGATTGAGTCCCGCTGTCTCGACGTGGCGAATAATTTCATGATGCGGAAAATCCGGGTCACTGAAAAATTGCGGCAAGGTATTCAGGAACAGGAAGCCGTCGAGATTCAAACTGGCCGCGCCCCGGATGCAAACCGCACGGCACGCGCGCTCCAGATCCTCAAGCCTGCCTTCCTGTCCCGCCGCCGCAAACAGCTCCATGGGATACTGCAAGGGCGAACCTTCCGGTCCTCGAATCAGTGATTCGTAGGCAAAAATCCGGTGATCTTTGACTGAGATGATGGGCTGATAGACAGGTTGAAGATCGCGTTCATCGAGAATGCGCTCCAACTCCACGGCAACGTTATGAGTTGATGCCAGCGGGGCATCGGGGGCGAACACTCCATTCATGAAAAAACACCAGACAAAACGACAGAAACGATATCATGCGGAATTCACATGACACCCAGATGACAGAATTGCCTCAGAAATTTAACCAGGCCGCGCCGCGCACACCACTGGAGTCGCCAAAACGCGGCGGGACCAGCAAGGTATCGACCTGATCGGAAAAAACGTATCCATCCCAACGGCGCGGGATTTCCTCATACAGGGCAGCGATATTGCCCATGCCGCCGCCCAGCACGATCACATCCGGGTCGAGAATATTAATGACCGAGGCGAGTCCGCGCGCGAGCCGGTCGTAATAACGTTCGAGGGTGGCATGACAAGCCGTATCCATTTGCGCCTGGGCGACAATCTGCTCGGCCGTCAGCTGTGTTCCGCCGACAGCCAGATGATCGCGCTGCATACCCGGACCCGACAACCAGGTTTCAATACAACCAGCCTTGCCGCAATAACACTCTGGTCCCGGCACCTCGCTCGCATTCGGCCAGGGCAAGGGATTGTGACCCCACTCCCCGGCAATCGCATTCGGGCCGGTCAGTATCTTGCCATTAACCACGACCCCCGCGCCGGTGCCGGTGCCGATGATGACGCCGAACACCACGGCATGTCCCGCTCCCGCGCCATCGGTCGCCTCGGAAAGCGCAAAGCAGTTGGCGTCATTGGCAAGCGCCACCCGGCGTTCGATACGTCGCTCCAGGTCTTCCCGCAACGGCTTATCGATAAGACAGGTGGAATTGGCATTCTTGATCCGGCCAGTTTTCACCGACAGGGCACCGGGCATCCCAACGCCGATTGCTTCAGCACGACCCACCTGGCGATCAACACGGTCGACCAGCTGCACCATGGCGTCCAGTGTCGCGGCATAGTTGCCCTGCGGCGTCGGCACGCGCTGGCGACACAATTCCTCGCCATCCGGCGCCAGCGCAATGATTTCAATTTTGGTGCCGCCGAGGTCAATCCCGACACGTGGACAGTTCAATCCTGAATTCATTTTTTTCAACCAATTCGTCATTCCGGCGAAGGCCGGAATCCAGGGTGTGGGGTAGTTGAGAAAGCAGCTTAGGTTAGTTTTTTCCCCGCTCCAACAACTGACAGTCGCTCGAAAAAACACCCAAACCTGCTTTCATTCTTATTCATCGCCTGCTGATACCCCACGTTTTTAATCTTGGTCAACCGGCCAACTGGGGTTATTCTACGCGCTTGTGAAACTGATTCATTCGCGGCATGAGCTACACCACCATCATCGACACTGAAACAGTGTTCAATCATCTTGGCGATCCCAACTGGCGGATAATCGATTGCCGCTTTGACCTGAGCGACCCAGACGCCGGTCGCGAGGCCTATCGCGAATCTCACCTGCCCGGCGCGCTCTACGCACACCTGGACGAAGACCTTAGCGGCTCTGTCACTGGTAGCAGCGGACGTCACCCATTGCCTGAACGCGAGCAGCTGGTCGAACGTTTCAGTCGCTGGGGCATCGACGCCAACACCCAGGTTATCTGTTATGACCAGCAGGATAACGCCTGCGCTTCCAGACTCTGGTTTTTACTGCGCTGGCTGGGACATGACAAGGTCGCTGTCATGGATGGCGGCTTCAATAAATGGCAAGCCGAAAAGCGTCTGATCTCGCAGGAAACACCACCGGTGGAACGGCGCACCTTCACAGCGGCTGCGCCCTTGAACGAAGCCATCGACAGCGAAGCACTGTCTGTCTTGCTGGGACACGACCTGCTGCTGTTCGATGTACGCAGCGAAGAGCGTTTCAGCGGCGACAACGAACCCATCGACCCCGTGGCCGGGCATATCCCCGGCGCCATCAACCTGCATTATCTGAAGAACCTCGATTCCAGCAGTTGTTTCATGCCATCCGAAGCACTGCGGGTCATGTACCAACGCCCGATCGACAACCGCTCCATGGACAGCTGCGCCGTGATGTGCGGTTCAGGCGTAACAGCCTGCCATACCTTGATCGCGCTGGAGATGGCCGGCTTTTCCGGCGCCCGGCTGTATGCCGGCTCCTGGAGCGAATGGATACGCGACCCGAACCGGCCGATCGAAATCGGCAACTCGAATTAAAGCGCCTCCCAGGCTTTGGCCAGGCGCTTGTCCGAAACTGGTTCTTTCGTCCCCAGCTCCTGCGCAAATAACGACACCCGGTATTCCTCCACCAGCCAGCGAAAATACTGCAGCGCCTCGGCATTAACCCGCGGCCGCTCCGGGAAACAGCGTTGCTGGCATTTCTCCCACCAGGGCGCAACCTGCGCGGCCAGTTGTCGGTCGCGCGCCTGATTCTGTTCGAGCTTGTCGAGTCGCTTGTTGATCGCACGCAGATACCGCGCCAGATGCTTTAGATCGTCATAGGGTATGTCGCGGACAAAGTGCTGGGTCACCAGAAATTTCAGCTGTTTCTGTATATCACTCAACGCCGTCAGCCAGGTGGGTGACACCGAGCCTTTCAGGCGTTTCCCCAGCTGATGATAATCCGCCAGCGCCTCGCTTACCCAGCCACACAAGGCATTCACAATACCCGGCAACGCTTGTTCCGCCGCCTGTGCCCGCTGCTCAAAAGTCTGCCGATCGCGAATGGCGCCAGCCTGCGCTAACAGGGCCTGCTCCACCGCCTTGTCCACCAGCATCGATTTCAATGCGGCGCACTGTCCGACGGGCGCAAAGTGCAGACACATCTTGTCGATGCCCGGCAGGTTCTTTTCCGCATAACGCACTGCCCGGGTATGCGTTAACTTGAACAACACCATCAGTCCCGCCCGGTGCGCCCGCGCCGCATTGTCCATATCGTCCAGCAGTCGCACATGCACCAGCTCGCCTTCCGCAACCAAGGCCGGATAACCGTAGAGTGTTATTCCCTGTTGCGCGAGCTCGATGCGTTCGGGCAACTCGCCGAAATCCCAGTCCTGTACATCGTCTCGTTCAATACGATGCCCCTGCAGACCGGAAAAGGCCACCGAGGCCTGCTTGCCGACGCGAGCCTGAAGTTTTGTGAGCGAACGTCCTTCATCCAGCACCTGGCCCTCGCCATCGATAACACGAAAATTCATGAACAGGTGCGGTGCCAGCTGATCGAGACGCCAGGCATCTTCCGGCACCTCCAGCGAGGTGATTTTTTGCAGATGCCGCGTCAGCGCCATCAACAAGGGCTGTGATTCATCAGGACGGGTCTCAACGAAGGCTCGCGCAAAATCCGGCGCGGGCACAAAATGCCGCCGCCAGGTCTTGGGCAGGGAACGAATCAGCTGGCTGACCTTTTCTTCGAGCAACCCGGGCACCAGCCATTCGAACAGCGCCGGGCGTAACTGGTTCAACACCACATCCGGCACGACGACCGTAACACCATCGTCTTTGGCACCCGGCTCAAAGTGATAATGCAGTTGCAGGGTTATACCCTGGTACTGCATCTGGGATGGAAATCCGTTATCCGTGACGGCCTCGGCGTCGTGCTGCATCAAATCACGGGCGGTCAGTTTGAGCGCTTCCCGCTCCGCTACACTTGCATCGCGGTACCATTGTTCAAACTGCACGGCATTAACAATATCGCCGGGTACACGCTGCTCGAAGAACGCCGCAAGCAACGATTCCTCCACCAGCACGTCGCGTCGGCGCGACTTGGCCTCCAGGTCGAGCACTTCCTCGAACAGTCGACGATTATGCGGCAGAAAATCGTATTTGCCCTGCAGCTCGCCGCGCACCAGCGCGCCCTCGATAAATAATGTCCGGCATTCCTCGGGCTTGATCCTGTCGTAATTCACCTTGCGTTTGGGCGTGAGCACCAGCCCATACAGACTGACCCGTTCAAACGCCACCACCTGCCCACGGCGCTTTTCCCAGTGCGGATCGAAGTAACTGCGCTTCACCAGGTGACCACTGAGACTTTCCACCCACTGGGGCTCAACCCGCGCCACGGTACGCGCATAACGCTGACCGGTTTCCACCAGTTCGGCGGCAACGATCCATTTCGGTGCCTTCTTTATCAGGCTGGAACCCGGAAAGATTTTCAGCTTGAGTCCACGCGCCCCGGTGTATTCACGCTCATCGGTTTTAAAGGCGACATTACCCAGCAAGCCGGTTAACAGGGCACGATGAATGGCGTCGTATTCCGCCGGTGACTCGTTCAGTGTTGCGCCCATATCCCTGACCAGCGTTTTTAACTGGCTGTAGGTTTCGCGCCATTCGCGTAACCGAATATAGGAGAGGTAATGTTGCTGGCAAAGCTTGCGCAACTTGTTCTGCGAAAGGTGCTTGTTGTTTTCCTGATAGAACGCCCACAGCTTGAGATAATCAAGGAAGTCCGATTGATCATCGCGAAACTGGCGCTGTTTTTCATCCGCCGCCTGCGCCTTATCCATCGGGCGTTCGCGCGGATCCTGGATCGCCAGTGCCGCCGCAATGATCAGGACTTCCTTTAAACAGCCCTCTTTCTCTGCCGCCAGTATCATCCGGCCAAGCCGCACATCCATCGGCAGACGCGCCAGCTTGCGCCCGAGCTGAGTCAGACGCTGGGCATTGTCCACCGCATGCAACTCATGCAGCAATTTGAAACCGTCACGAATAAAACGTGAATCTGGCGGATTGATAAAGGGAAAGTCCTCGATATCGCCAAGCTTCAGCGACAGCATCTGCAGAATCACCGCCGCAAGATTAGTGCGCAGTATTTCCGGGTCGGTGAATTCAGGCCGCGCCAGAAAGTCATCTTCACTGTACAAGCGAATACAGACACCCGGCCCGATACGCCCGCAACGCCCGGCACGTTGATTGGCCGAGGCCTGCGATACCGGTTCAATTGGCAGACGTTGCACCTTGGTGCGGTAACTGTAGCGACTGATACGCGCCAGGCCGGTATCGATCACGTAACGAATACCGGGCACCGTTAACGAGGTTTCGGCCACGTTGGTCGACAACACAATGCGCCTCCCCTTGTGTGGCTTGAACACCTGCTGTTGTTGCGCGGTAGACAGGCGCCCATACAAGGGCAGGATTTCCGTCGCCGCCGGAGGGTGCTTGCGCAACAGCTCGGCTGCCTCGCGTATTTCGCGCTCCCCCGGCAGAAACACCAGCATATCGCCCGGCCCGGCTTTGGCCAGTTCATCCACGGCATCCAGCAATGCCTGACCGCGATCCCGGTCCCTGTCTTCTTCGCTCTCGCCCTGCACCGGCCGGTAACGCAGCTCCACGGAATAAGTGCGGCCAGACACCTCGATCACCGGCGCAGAATCAAAATGTTTCGAGAAGCGTTCGACATCAATGGTCGCGGAGGTGATGATAAGTTTCAGATCGGGACGTTTCGGCAACAGCCGTTTCAGATAACCCAGCAGGAAATCGATATTGAGCGAACGCTCATGCGCCTCGTCTATAATGATTGTGTCATAGGCAAGGAGGTGTGGATCACTCTGGGTTTCCGCCAGCAGGATGCCGTCCGTCATCACCTTGATATAAGAGTTCGCGCCGACATGATCACTGAACCGCATCTTGAAACCGACGCCCTGCCCGACATCGGTATGCAGTTCCTCGGCAATGCGCGCGGCCAGGTTGCGCGCGGCGATCCGCCGTGGCTGGGTATGGCCAATCATGCCCCGGGCGCCCAGCCCCAGCTCCAGGCAGATCTTGGGCAGCTGCGTTGTCTTGCCTGAACCCGTCTCACCGGCAACGATCACCACCTGATGTTGTTCGATCGCCTCGCGAATCACCTCCCGTTGATCGACAACGGGCAACGGCAGCGGGTATTCAGGCACAGGAAGATTTGCGCGACGCAACAACAATGCACTACAGGATTTTTCAATCTCCTGCGCCAGTTCCTGAACACCGCGATCTACAGGCTTACCCTGCTGCTGGCGCCGCAGCAAACCGGACAGGCGCTTTTTCAGCCGCGCGCGATCGCGCAGCAGGCATTCGGCCAGCCGTGATTCAAGATCAAGCAGTGATTGAATTTCAGACATTCGCGCAGCAGTTTTTGTAGAGCGCGACATTCTAGCAGGCGGAGCAGGTTTTACTAAGAAACCAAACTTGATTCAGCCGGATAAACCCTCTCAATCCCCTTCACGATCAAAAGAATAAGCACCCAGGCAAGCAGCATGGAGACCAGCGTATGACTAAAGAAATGATCGCCGATAAGCATCTTGTAGCCCCCGGTAATCCAGCCCAGTGCAATCGCTGTTGTCAGTGCCAGTTTCTTTGCCCGCCTGCCGCGAAACAGAAAAAACAGCGACATCAATGCAAATCCGCCACTGGCATGTCCCGCCGGATAGCACCTCACCGGTTTATCCTGCTGAAACCCGTCAGGATACGCTTTCAATATCGTGACATAGGGATAATCGCCGCCAAAATGCCGCAGATGTTTCGGGCAGGGGACATTGGTGACCGCCTTGAGCCCATTAACCACCAGCGGCACCAGGATCGTTGACAGCATGACGATCATCAGCCCGGTTTTATATTGCTGGAACAACTTAACCTTTCCAGATAACAGCACTGCCACAATCGCCAGCAATACAAAACCAATATACAGTTTCTTGATGCCGTCGTAGAACACGAAGCGCGCAACAGCATTGTTATCATCCACAAGCCATTGCCGCACATCCGCGTTATAAAAATACTCCTGCAGGGAGAGATCAATCCTGGTGATCTCGGACAGCAGCACCACCGACACCAGAAGTAAAACAGCAATCAGCAGCTGCCTACTCAGCGACATGATCAATCATGTCCATACTGGCGTCATAAACGGAAACGTCCACTTCAAGCAACCCTAACACCGTATGAAAGATATTATCATGCGAGTATTTGCCGGCCGTCTTTAACTTCACCGACTCCAGATCCACATCATCAAGCGCATAAAGATCGCTAAACCAGAAAATCAAAGGCACATGCTTTTGCTCTTCCGGCGCGATCATGTAAGGAAGGCCATGTAGATAAATTCCCCCTTCACCCAGCGACTCACCGTGATCACTGACATACAGCATTGCCGATTCAAATTCCGGGGCATTGTCATCCAGCAACTCAATAACCTTCGACAGAAAATAATCGGTATAGAGGATGGCATTGTCATAGGTATTGTCGATCTCTTCTCGCGAACAGGACTCCAGCTGATTACTCCGACACACAGGTGTAAACCGTTCGAACGCCTTTGGATAACGCTTGTAATAAGCCGGGCCATGATTACCCATCTGATGCAACACGATAAAAATGTCGCCAACCGGGTGCTGATCGACATACTCCTGTAATCTGGCCAGCATACCCGCGTCACGGCATTCCACATCACAATCCGGATTAACGGATGAAGAGCGGTAATCCTGGTTTTCAACCCTGTCCGCCACCCCTTTTGAGCTCGAGTTATTATCCAGCCAGAGCACATTCACCCCGGCATGCCGCAACACATCCAGCAGGTTTTCCGTCACATCCGCCTTGTCGCCATCAAAATCCGAGCGGCCATAGGTTGAAAACATGCAAGGAACCGATACCGCTGTCGATGTGCCACACGACCAGACATTGGTATAACTCAGCACACCTTTATCTTTCAGCAAGGGATTGGTTTCCCGAGAATACCCATTCAAGGAAAATCGGTCGTAGCGCGCCGTTTCTCCCACCACCATGACAACCAGCTCGCGATGAACGTCAGCAGGAGGAATACTGGCGTCCTCGCCAATGACTTTCAAGACAGATTCTTCCCGATTGAAATCGCGCAGGGAGTATTTAACGCTGGAATATACATAGTAGGAAGGGTTGGCATAAAACCGCAGCTGCTTATGCTCCCGAAAGAAGGAGGAATAGAAATCCCCCAGGGCCAGCACGCTGCCAAAACCGATCACCACGACTGACACGATGAGTTTCAGGCGGGCACCCAGCTCGCTCTTGAATCCAGCATTAATCACCTGGACCCGGTAAACATAAAACGACGGCAGCACACCCAGCAGCAACACATACAGCACCAGCTTCCAGCTCAGTAAATCAGCTGATTCGCTGAAGTTGGTCTGTAAGGCATTAGCGATCATGTCATCGCTTAAAATGACGTTGTAACTATCCATGAAATAACTGGCAAAAGATGACACCATGAGCACCACAATCAGCACCGGCTTGATCGTGTACTTGAAACAGACAAGAGAAAGCAGGAAAACGATAAAACAGCCGAATACCACACCCAATGACAGCAAAAACAGAATGTTTCCTGCCTTGACGGGATAAACCTCAAGAATATTGGAAAAAAAAGCCATATTCCCAAATAACATCAGGAATATAGCCGACTGGAGTATCAGCCTGGAACTGGAGATTTGTTGCAAAATCAAAACCCGGAAGTAACTGAGATAGTTTGAGACGAGCGCTCACACTACAGCGCCTAGCTTAAGCCAAGCTTAATTTGTGAAACTGACCGGAAACCTATTGAGGCATGCCCCGCTCGCGCCATGACTGGAAGGTCGGATATTCCCGGTAGGCTTTTGTCAGCACATAGTCCAGCACATTCATCAGGCGATAGAACTGGATGACGGAGTCGACCCGCAGAATCTCACAGCCCTGTTCATCGTAAAACACCAGGGTAGGCGTATAGAACAGCCCCATTTCACTGGCCCATTCACGCGCCGAGGTTTTCTTACCCGTCGGCGTAATGACCGGCGTGGTCGCCCAGATATTCAACTGCACCACTTCGAAGCCCTTGAGCCGCTCCAGGATGGCCTGTTGCACCAGCGGCCCGGTATGCAGCACATCGCAGGCGTGACAATCGGGTTGCTCGAACAACACCAGCAATGGACGTTGCGCGGGCATACGGGTTCGATCCAGCGCATAGGGCGGCGCGGCAAAAAATTCCTGGAAGTTGAGCGATTCATCCTCGAACACCAGCGGCACATCGGCGCGCGCCAGGTACTCCGCGAAGGTTTCATTCTGATAGTGGTTATCGGCCACGTATTCCAGCGCCGCGCGGAATTTGTACGGCGGGTAGTAACCGCGCAGACGGAATATCTCGCCCTCACGCTCGGTGTAAAACGCCAGTGTCGGCGTGAAATTTATCTGCTGACGCTCGGAGAACTCACGCTCGGTCATTTCATTGCCATTAAGATCCACTACCGAACGGCTGCCGTGGATATCGAGCCCGAGGGTGTCGAAATTGGCGCGGGTATAATCGCGGATATCCGGCTTGCCGAAATTCACCTCGAGCAGCGCCTCGCAATAGGCGCAATACTTCTGGCCGAAATACACCATCAGTTTGCGATTATTCGCATCGGCATCGGCGAGATCCTCGGGAAAGTCCAGGAAGCTCAGCTTGAACCAGTTAGGGTAATGCAGGGGGTCGCTCAGGGGTTGATCATCGAACACAAAGGGATCATCCTGCGCTACAGCGCTGGAACAAAATTGAAGCCCGCACAGTCCTATCAGTAACAGGCTGCGTATAAATGTCATTGTTCGTCGCATCATGTGTAAGGATAGAGCAAACCATACGCGAATTTCGGCCAGCGCGAGTTGACATCGATCAGAGGCAGAGCCATGCGAATCCGTAGTACAAGTCTTCAATTCCTGATATTCCTGTCGCTGTTGTGCAGTTCCTGGCTGGCGGCGGAAACCATCGACCGGGAACTGCTGGGCGAGCCCACCCACAAGGTTGTTTATCAGCTCAATAAGGCAGACGAACAATACATCGGAAGTATTCTGTTTTCGGCCGGCGCCATGCTGCGCCAGTATGGCGACGACATCCATATCGTGATCAGCATGATTGGCCCCGGCGTGCACCTGGCGGCCAAATTCCCCGAGCGCCCCATCCCGGATGAGCACCGGCAACGCGCCGCCAGCCTGGCGCAATACGGGGTGGAATTTCACGCCTGCGGTAACACCTTGAAATCTCTCGACTGGGCCGATGACAACATGGAGGACTATGTGTCGGTCGTGGAGGTCGGTGCCGCCGACCTGATGGAACTGCAGGAACAGGGATACGCCTACATCAGCTGGTAATTCAAGGTATTGGCGCCAGCGCCGCTTTCCCTGTACCGGATCAAACAGGGAAGATCATGAGTATTATCGGCATTGAGGAACTGGTCATCGCGGTGGTGGAACCCTCCTCCGTCCAGGCCCAGATCATTAGCAAGCATCTGAAAAACGTGCCAGTCAGGGATGTGCAAACCTATGGCAGCGGGACCGAGGCACTGGAACAGATCCGCCTGTCCCCGCCCGACCTGGTGATCAGCGCCATGTACCTCCCGGACATGACCGGGGCCGAGCTGGTGCAATCCATGCGTCGGGATGAGCAACTGGAAAGCCTGCCCTTCATGCTGATCTCCAGCGAGACCTCCTTTGCCATGCTGGATCCGATCCGCCAGGCCGGCGTCATCGCCATCCTGCCCAAACCCTTCGCGGCACGGGATCTGATCAGGGCGCTGCAGGCCACCCTGGAATTCGTCTCACCGGACGAGTCCCTGCTGCAGGACATCCCGCTCGATGATCTCACCATCCTGGTCGTTGACGACAGCAATACCGCGCGCAAACACATCACGCGCGTGCTGCGGAATCTCGGTATCGAAAACATCACCACCGCCTGCGATGGCAGCGAGGCCGTCTCACTGATCGAAAATAATTTTTACGACCTGGTGGTCACCGACTACAACATGCCGGAAATGGATGGCGAAAAACTGACCCGCTTCATTCGCGAGCACAGCAGCCAGGGCTCGGTGCCGATCCTGATGGTCTCCAGCGAAAGCGATGAAAGCCGCCTGTCGGCGGTGCAACAGGCAGGGGTCTCCGGTATCTGCGACAAACCCTTCGACCCGATCACCGTCAAGCACATGATCCGCAGCATGCTGGAGTAAGGTTGTAATGCAACAACTGGCTCTTTAGACTCCTGTACCCGTTCTTTAATGATTATTCTTTCGTCATCCCCGCGTAGGCGGGGATCCATGTTTTTGCAAGCCTCCTGGATTCCGGCCTGCGCCGGAATGACGGTTTTCACAGGCAACGGATTAGACATCATGCCCCTGCGCGTCTTATTGCTACTGATAACCTGCTGCATAAGCGCACCAAGCACCGCCGAAGTCGACATCGACGATTTCGAGCGCGGCCTGGCTGCCATCGAAATGGGCAATGCCCAGCGCGCCTACGAACTCTGGCTGCCGCTGGCGGAAGCCAATAACCCCAATGCCCAGTTCGGAATCAGCATGATGTACATGGACGGTATTGGCGTTAAACAGGACTTTGATGAATCCGTATTCTGGCTGTTCAAGGCAGCCGACCAGGCTTTCCCGCCCGCCCAGTTCCACCTGGGTAATGTCTACGAGCGGGGCATTGGCCTCGATCCGGATATTAAACGGGCAATACACTGGTGGACGCTGGCTGCGGAACAGGGCATGAGCGCCGCGCAATACCGTCTGGGCCAGGTGTACTGGGACGGCGCGCCTGATTTACCAAGAGATCCGGCCAGGGCCCGCGCCTACCTGCTGCAAGCCAAAAACAATGGGGAATTCATCAGCTCCGAGTATCGCGTTGCACTGGAAACGCCGGTTGTGCAGCCACCTCCCACGGCCGCTGCCGCGCCTCCGCCGTTAAGCCAGATGCCCAGTTGCGCGGCCTGGCTTGCCGCACAACCGGCACAGGGCTACACGCTGCAGATGATCGCCGCCCAGAAACAGACATCGATTACCTATTTCACCAGGCAGCACGCGCTGACCGAACCCCACGCCGTCTGCGCCTACCGTGAACGCGGGCAAAACTGGTTTGGCCTGTTTTACGGGACTTACCCGAGCGCGGCCGAGGCGCGCACGGCAATCGACCGGCTACCGGCTGCGTTGCAAGCCAACAAGCCTTATCTGCGCAGCTTCGCCAGCCTGAAACAGCTGATTCCACTTACCCCGCCAACACCCTGACCCATCAGCTAAACACCAGTCATTCCAGCACCTTAGGTCAAGTATGACCCTGTTCTGCCGCTACCTAATAAATAAGTCTGCGGCAGAATATGACAGTGGGAGGCTGCGATGATTAACAAATTAATATCCATGGCTTTTTTGGGTCTTGCGATGTTCTGCGGCGCAGCTCTCGCGGAAGACCCACCCGTTTCGCCTGACATGATCCCGGGGACGCACAGGGTCGATGCGGAAGACCTCATCCGACTCGCCAACGAGATTCCGGATTTACGCATCATCGATGCCCGGGTCGCCAATGACCGCGCCCAGGGTTATATCGAGGGCTCAGTCAACCTGCCGGATATCGATACCGACTGTGACACGCTCACACTGCATATCGAATCATTGACCCAACCGGTGCTGTTTTACTGCAATGGCATCAAGTGTGGTCGTAGCGTCAAATCCGCCCGGAAGGCCATCGACTGTGGCTACCAGACCGTGTACTGGTTCCGCGGTGGCTACGAAGAATGGCTGGCAAAAGGCTACCCGGTCATCAAGGATTGATGTAGTTTCATGCTCCAACACCACCTCTCCATTCGCGCCATCCTGGTCTGGACAATCTCCCTGTTCGGCCTGCTCAGCCTGCTCATCGCGCTGGTCACCGGCAGCATCTACCGCGACCTCACCCTGAAGAACCAGGAACAGGCGCTGGAGCGACTGATAACAATTTCCAGCAAGGAACTGTTAAACGAATCCCGCGACCTGTCCACGGAACTGGGCATGTCATTACAAAGCAACCAGGCGTTACGTAAGGCCGTCAGCAGCCAGGATATCGTTGCGCTTCAAGAATTACTGGAGAACCAGTTTCACCAGTATTTCATGACCGCGCATGTCATTGAGATCAGCCAGTTGACCGTCTTTGATGCAGCGCTTGATACATTGAGTCATTTTTCATCGAACTTCGACACCAGTCTGTCCTGCCCCAATCTTATCAATGAAGCGAAATCGCGCACCGGACCCGAGCGGCTTAAAACGCTGGATGCGCTTTGCACCCGCAACGGCCTGACCTTTCACAGCGTGCTGGTGCCCATTGGTGGCTTACGCATAATGGGGTATGTCGAGATCACCTCGGCGCCGGTTCATTTCCTCAAGAAAATCGAGCAGACGCTGGGCAATCCCGTCAAGGTTACGCAGCCCAATGGCAGCGTGGCCTACCAGTCTTCCGACTGGCCCGACACCAACAGCCTGCAGAACTTTCTGGATGCCCGGGTCGAGCTGACCAATGCCTTCGGCGAGGCCGTTATAGCCGTTTCGGTCTGCACTCATATCAATACACTGTTTGAAGAACTGAACCAGACTCGAAACCTGATCATACTGGGTACTGGCATCACTACCCTGATCGCGATATTCATCGCCCTGCTGGGCCTGCGCATCACCACGCTCAAGCCTCTCACCCAGCTCAAGGAACAGATCCAGTTAATGCGCAAGGACCCCATCCAGATGCGCCGCTCGGTGGATGTACGCGGCACGGAAGAAACCCGGGAACTGGCCAAATCATTCAACCAGATGACCAAGGAACTGAACGAACTTTACCAGTCCTTGCAGGACATGGCTTACCGGGACAAGTTAACCGGCCTGCCCAACAGAAACTTTTTCCATGCTCGCCTGGACCAGCTGACAGCGACAGATACAGCCACGCCTTTTTCCCTGTTGCTGATCGATCTCGACCGGTTCAAGTCGGTTAACGACACGCTGGGGCACCATATTGGCGACAAGCTGCTGACCGCGGCCGCGGAACGTTTCCGGGAAAGCCTGCGCACCACCGATCTGATCGTACTGCCGCACTTCTGCCATGAATTTCAGGAGAAAGGCGACATCATCTCTCGCATTGGCGGCGATGAATTCGCCGTGATCCTGCCCGAGACCACCGACCCGAAAGACATCGAAATCGTTTGCAGAAAACTCATCCAGAGCATCAAGCAAAACTTCCAAATCAACAGCTATCCAATTTCCATAGGGCTGAGTACCGGCATCAGCGTATATCCACGCGATGGCGACGATATGCACACCCTGATGCGACACGCGGATATCGCCATGTACCACGCCAAGTCCTCCCGGTGCGGATATGCTTTTTACGAACCCTCCCTGGAAAAACATAAACACATCGCCCTGAACTTCGAGAGCGACCTGAAACTTGCGATCAACAGGGAAGAGTTCGAGCTTTTCTACCAGCCCAAACTCAACAGGGATAACCAGGTTGTCGGCGCGGAAGCATTGACTCGCTGGATACACCCCGAGGTGGGATTGATACCGCCCGATCAGTTCATCCCCGCAGCGGAGAAAACCGGCCTGATACATCCCTTTACCCACTGGGTTATCTCGGAAGCGATTGAACAATGCCTTTACTGGCAAAGTGAATACCCCGGCATGGGCGTATCGATCAACGTTTCGGCCATCAGCCTGCAGGACCCGGAACTCATCGATGTCATCAGAACACAGCTGGCGACATATCCAATCAACCCCAGGTTAATCACGCTGGAGTTAACCGAAACCGCCGTGATGAGGGACCCTGAACATGCGCTCATGAAACTCAAGGAGCTGTCATTAATGGGACTGACAATTTCAATCGATGATTTCGGCACCGGTTATTCGTCGCTGGCTTACCTGAAAAAACTGCCGGTCAATGAAATCAAGATCGACCGCTCTTTCGTGATCGACATGACCAAAGACCGGGACGACGAAGCCATCGTCCGCTCCATCATCTCCCTGGCTGAAAGTCTGTCATTGACAGTGGTTGCGGAAGGCGTTGAAACAGAAGAAGCCAGGCAGGCACTGGTTAATCTGAATTGCGACACCCTGCAGGGATACCTGTTTTCCCGGCCACTGCAGATCAACGATTTCCTGCTGTGGTTGAAAGAAAAAAAATCCCTGGAAGCCAGCAACTCCGCCGTGGGTTAATGCTGTTGCAACTGCTTTGCCGCTTTACTCATGGACAAGCGGTACAGGGTCGGGATAACCAGCAAGGTCAGCACGGTCGACACCGCCAGCCCCCAGACAATCGCGCTTGCCACCGGCCCCCATACCAGGGACTTGCCGCCAAGCCCTGTTGCCAGCGAGAACAGTCCGGCGATCGTGGTCAATGACGTAATCAATACCGGGATAACCCGGCGGCGTGCCGCATACACCGTGGCATGTAACAGGCTCATCCCCTGCTTGAGACGTGTATGCGCCGCCGAGATCAACACGATCGATGCATTCACCGCAATCCCGGCCAGCGCCACCACGCCATACAGGGTATAAAGACTCAACGGATTCTGGTTAATCAACAGACCGATTACCACGCCGATAAACGCCATGGGCACGGTCACCAGAATCATGAACGGCTGAAAATAACTGCGGAACTGGGTACCCAGAATCAGGTACATCAGGCCAACGCCAAAGATGAACAAAATCTTGATCGCATCCAGGCTTTCATTGAGATCATCCAGTTGCCCTTCAAGATCAAGTGTCACGCCCGGAAACTCGGCCTCGATACTGCGCCAGGCTTGCATTAACTCATCGTTCGCCTTCTGCACATCGGTTAATGACTTGTCGATATCCGCTTCCACCGTAATGGCGCGTCGGAAATTATAGTGACGAATATTGCCGATGCCTTCCGCCGAGACCACGCTCACCAGTTCACGCAAAGGGACCTGTTCACCGGTACGCGTTGGCAAAGTGTAATTCAGGATCGCCCGCGCATTTTCATAGGCGACCGGGTTACCGCGCACCCGCACCTTCAGCTCATCGCCCAGATGCTGCATGCTGGCGACTTCCTCGCCGTCCACCAGCAGACGCAGTGAGCGCGTCACATCGGCCGGATTCAAACCGGCGCGATACACCGCATCCGCATCCAGTTTCAGCACCAGCTCCATGCGTCCACGTCCGGCATCGTCGCTGATATCCTTGACTCCCTCGATACCCGCCGCCAACTGCTTGAGCTTATCCGCGGCGCGCGTAATGGCGCTGTAGTCATCGCCGCGCACCTTGACGCTGATCGGCAATGATGTCGGTGGCCCATCCTTCATCATCAGGAAAGCCACATTGATCGGACCGGCGATCGTGGTAATTTCGGCGCGCATCGATTCAACAATAGCTTCAACCGTACGCAGGCCCGGCTGTTTCGGATGCAACCCCACCATAATCTGGCCGTAGTAATCGCCATTGAACTGCTCGGTTTCAGTGAACATCACGCCGGCATAACCGATCATGTTACGCAGTTCACCAGGTTGCAGATGATTACGCACGCGCGTTTCCAGTTGCCGCACCAGCGCCAATGATTCATTCAAGGTTGTTGCCGGCGGCATTTCCACGTTGATATAAAACACCCGCTCGGTATCCCCGGCAAAGAAATCTTTCTTGATTAAATCCGTGCCAAAGGCAATCCCGGCTGCAAATACAAACAGCGCCAACAGCGAACCCATCATCAGCCGCGGATAGCGCATAACACGCAGCAAAATGCGGGTGTACTGGATTTGAATTCGATGGGTAAAACGCCAACGCCAGGACTTGCGGCGTTTCTCCTGATTGAAACTGATTCTTGCGCCCGTTACATGCGCGGGCAGAATCCAGTAAGCCTCGATTAGGCTGATCATCAAGGCCACTGTCACCACAATCGGAATCACGCGCATGAAATCGCCCAGGATACCGGGCAACAGCATCAGCGGCAGAAAAGCCGCCATGGTGGTCATCACCGCCGTAGTCACCGGCGCGATCACTTCCTTCAACCCATCCAGCACGGCATTGACCGTATCCTGGCCACGCTGCAAACGATAATAGATAGCCTCAACGACCACCACGGCATCATCCACCAGCATCCCAAGGCTGATCACCACGCCGATCAGGACATTGCGATTGAGTGTCATGCCCATCATCCCCAGCACCCAGAAAGTGCCGGCCAGAATAAAAGGGATCCCGATGGTGACCAGCAGCGATACGCGATTACCGAGAAACAGCCAGGTCACGAACAACACAAACAGCAGACCAAGATAGGAATTGGTCTGCATGATATTAATCGCTTCTTTCGTTGAGGTTGTCTGGTCGAACACCAGCGCAACTTCAATGCCCGTCTGGTCCCGCGTGCGGTTCTGCTCTTCAATAAAACTTTTCACGCGCGCCAGCAGGTCGATGACATTGGCTTCCGACTCTTTAAACACGGAAAGGATAACCGCCGGCTCGCCATTGAAACTGGCATCCGCCACGGATTTTTCACGACCAGTGCGCACATCCGCCACCGCGCGCAAGGGCACCTGTCCGGTAGCGCCAACCACTGGCAGCGACGCCAGGTAACCGGGATCGGCATCCGTGCCCACCAGCCGTATCAGCCAGTTCTCGCCCTGCACCGGCAGCGATCCCGCCGCAACGTCCTGGAAATAAGACGACACCGTGTTGGCAACATCCACCGGCGTCAGACCCAGCGCCTGCAGACGGTCCATATGAAAATGCACCTGCAATTCCGGCTCATCAAGGCCCATGGTGTCGACCCGGTCCACGCCATTCAGACGCTCCAGATCCTTGTATAGCCGGTTCGCCTGGTAACGCAGGTTATCGTCATCGGCTCGCCCCACCACTGCCAGCGTCGCCGTGGGATAGGCATTGGAACTGGTGATTTCCAGGATCACCGGATCCTCGATCGCTGCCGGCAATTCATCCTGCTTACTGTCGATTTCACGTCTCAGATCCGCGACACGTTTATCGAAATCACGCGGCCTAATGCCTTCGAAACGAATCAGGATAGTGGAAATACTTTCGCGACTGTTACTGGACACAAACTTGATGTCGCGCACGTTGCGCAAGGCGTCTTCCAGCGGCGTGGTCACGCGCAGTTCCACATCGCTGGCCGAGGCCCCCGGCAGCAAGGTGGTAATAACAATCCAGTTGAAATTGATCGTGGGATCTTTCTCGCGCGGCAGCGTCAGGTAAGTCATGAAGCCGACAACCAGCACCAGCACAAAGGTCAGGTTAGCGAGGACATGATTGTTATAGAGTCGCTGGAGAAACATCATTCGGCGACCGCATCGCCATCTTCCAGCCCATACCGCCCATCCGTGATGATGCGCTGATCATGCTGCAATGCAGTTGCCAGGGCCGGCGCGCCCTCGCGTGCGCCGGGCAACGCAATAAAACGCGCCTTGCCGGATTCCGCCACGAACACACCCAGTTCCCCATTGCGCGACACCAAGAGATCCGCCGGGACATGCGCGCGCCGATCCTGCCACACAAGCCGCCCGGCCGTGCCCGGCAATGCCGCTTGATCGATGAATAGCAGCCGCACCTCGCGGCTGCGCGCCTGCGGATCGATCGCCACGGCAATCTCGCGAAGCGCCAGATCATATGTATGTTCATCATCCGCCAGCCAGAGTCGACCCGCCTGGCGCAGCGCATCGATATACAGCGTGGAAACCTGCGCGCTGATTTCCAGATGCTCGGTATCAAGCACGCGCAATACCGGTGTGCCGGTCTGAACCCAGGCTCCAACCTGGGTCAAGCGCTGCATCACCACTCCGTCAAAGGGCGCCGTCACTGTACATCGCGACACCGCCAGCTTCGCCTCGTCCAATCCAGTCCGCGCGCTCGCCAGTTGTGCCTCGGCCAGGATTTGCTCGTTCTCGCGCTGATCGACCAGCTCCTGGGAAATACTGTTTTGCGCCTTCAGCGCCTGCGCGCGCTGGAACTGTCGTTCAGCGAGGGCAAACGCAGCACTCGCCCGGGTCTGTTCCGCCTGCGCGTGCTGCAGCCCAAGTTGCTGGTCGTGGCAATCCAGCGTCAGAAGCGAGGCACCGCCTGTCACCTGGTCTCCGACCCGTGCATGAATCGCCTGGATCCGCCCCACCGTCTCGGCACTCAAGGTGGCATCATTGAGGCTCAGCACAGTCGCCGGAGCCGATTCGGTTGGATAGATTACTGATTTATCAAATGCTTGTGTCTTGACCTGGATTACATCGGATGCGCTTGCAAGCGCCGAAAACAGCAATCCCAGCCCGACCGCCAGCCAGCCGAGTCGCACCCCGGTACAGAAAAAATTCGCACTCATGTCTTGTCCGTTGTTGGTTTGAATTCAGCTAACCGATTGGAATCACTGTGTAAAACAGAATATTGCCATCATCCCCAAGCCGCTCGCCCGAGGCAAGCCGCGATTCAAAAGGAGGAAAGCTTGCGGCCGCCCCCCCGGGCTACGGTAGAATAGCGCGCTTTGATCACAGCGCTAAGGCCCTCATTTTTCACATGTCTGACATTATCGTACGCCAGGAGTCCTTCTCCTACGACGAGCTCATTGCCTGCGGCAAGGGCGAACTGTTTGGTCCGGGCAATGCCCAACTGCCACTGCCCCCGATGCTGATGTTTGACCGCATCACGCATATCAGCGAAACCGGTGGCACCCACGGCAAGGGCGAGATCCGCGCCGAACTGGATATCAATCCCGAGCTGTGGTTTTTCGCCTGTCATTTTGAGGGCGATCCGGTGATGCCCGGCTGTCTCGGCCTGGATGCCATGTGGCAGTTGATCGGCTTTTTCCTCGGCTGGTGCGGCGGACCGGGCAAGGGTCGCGCACTCGGCAGCGGCGAAGTAAAATTCACCGGTCAGGTCACTCCCAAAAACAAGCTGGTGACCTACCATATCGATCTGAAGCGGGTCATTAAACGGAAACTGTTCATGGGTATTGCCGATGCGCGCATGGAAGTGGACGGTCGCGAAATCTATTCCGCCAGTGACCTCCGTGTGGGTCTCTTCACATCAACCGAGAATTTCTAAGGTTCGTCCGCTATGCGCAGAGTAGTTGTCACAGGTCTAGGCATCGTTTCATCCATCGGCAATAACAAGCAGGACGTGCTCGCCAGCCTGCGAGATGGCAAATCCGGCATCGTTTTCAGCGACGAATACAAAGAGCTGGGTTTTCGCAGCCATGTATGCGGACCGATTAACGTTGACGTCGAAAACCTGATCGATCGCAAGCTGCGTCGCTTCATGGGCCAGGGCGTGGCATCGAACTACATTGCCATGCAGGAAGCCATCGAAGATGCCGGCCTGACCGAAGAACAGATTTCCAATCCGCGCACCGGCCTGATCATGGGTACCGGCGGCGGTTCCACCGAGCACACCATCATCGCGGCGGACACCTTGCGCAGCAAGGGCGTCAAGCGCATCGGGCCTTATGGCGTGACGCGCTCGATGTCATCCACCAATTCCGCCGTGCTGGGCACCGCGTTCAAGATCAAGGGCGTGGGTTACTCCATCAGCTCGGCCTGTTCCACCAGCGCGCATTGCATCGGCCATGGCGCTGAGCTGATCCAGATGGGCAAGCAGGACATGGTGTTTGCCGGTGGCGGCGAAGACGTGCACTGGTCCATGAGCATGCTGTTCGATGCCATGGGCGCGCTCTCTTCCAAGTACAACGAAACGCCGACCACGGCCTCGCGCCCCTACGATGCCACTCGCGATGGTTTTGTTATTTCCGGCGGTGGCGGCGTGGTGGTGCTTGAATCACTGGAACATGCGCAGGCGCGTGGCGCGAAGATTTATGCCGAGCTGGTCGGCTATGGCGCGACTTCCGACGGCTATGACATGGTGGCGCCTTCCGGCGAGGGCGCGGTTCGCTGCATGCAGCAGGCAATGGCCACCGTGGATTCGCCTATCGATTACATCAATGCCCATGGCACCAGCACACCGGTGGGCGACACCAAGGAGCTGGAAGCGATACGGACAGTGTTCAACGAACGTATCCCAACCATCAGCTCCACCAAGTCCCTGACCGGTCATGGCCTGGGCGCGGCGGGCGTGCATGAAGCGATTTATTCCCTGCTGATGCAGCAGGAAGGATTCATCTCGGCCTCGGCCAATATCACCGAGCTGGATGAAGGTGCCGCCGGCATGCCGATAGCGCGCGAGCGTATCGACAATGCCGAGCTCAATACCGTGATGTCGAACAGTTTTGGCTTTGGCGGCGCGAATGCAACGCTGGTGTTCCAGCGCTTTACCGCCTAGACCTTGAACATCCCCATCAGGTTTTCCAGCTGGGCGGACAACTGCTGCAACTGCTGCACGGAACTGTCTGCCTGCTGAGCACCGGCGGCTGTCTTGTCGGACACCTCGCTGATACTCACCACGCTGCGATTGATCTCTTCCACCATCAATGACTGCTGTTCGGCGGCTGCGGCAATCTGACTCATAAGACCGTTCATTTCGGATACGGAACCGGCGATTTCACCCAGCGCCTCCGCGGCCCTCTCAACCTGGCTGGAACTGTCTTTTGCACCCGACTGCGCAGTCTCCATGGCCTTGACCGCATCCACTGCACCGACCTGCAGGCGCGCGATAATGCTTTCAATTTCTCCCGTGGAATCCTGGGTGCGCATGGCCAGGTTACGGACTTCGTCCGCCACCACCGCAAAGCCACGGCCCTGCTCACCGGCACGGGCGGATTCAATCGCCGCGTTCAGCGCCAGCAGGTTGGTCTGCTCGGCAATACCGCGAATCACGCCCAGCACGGTGCCGACGTTTTCCGCTTCCTTGCGCAGCTTTTCAATGACTGTCGCCGCCTGGCAGACTTCACCCGCCAGGTTATCGATTTCGCCCATCGCCTCAACCGCAACCAGCGCCCCGGCACTGGCCTGATCGTTCGCGGTATGCGCCGATGTTGCCGCATGCGCGGCACTGCCCGCGACTTCCTGCACCGCGCCCACCATCTGGCTCATGGCGGAAGCCACCTGTTCGGTAGCCGTGTATTGTTCCTGGGATGCTTCATTAGCTGCCGCGGTGACGGCAGCGATACTGTTCGATGCGCCGCTCAGCTCTTGTACCGCACTGCGTAGCTGCTGCATTACCGTCTGCAACTTGCTGCAGACACTGTTCAATAACAGCGCGACCTCGCCTTCCTCGCCACCGGCTTTTTCATTCATGCGGTAACTGAAATCACCGTCGGAAAGATGCTTGAGTCCGGAACTGACGTTGCTTACCAGGCTACAGACCTCCCGGCCGGACAGATAGGCCATCAGCATGCCACCAACCCCGATAACCGCCGGTAGCAACATAAACATGTTCTGCGCCAATGACAGGCTGGATAGCAACGCCTCGCTGGCATCGGCCGAGGGCTGCGCCAGTACGTTCTGGATACTCTGGATACCGAAACCGGCAATGCCAATTGCCAGGGCCAGTACAACGATATACCCACCCCAAATTTTATGTTTAATGGAAAGCCGTCTTGGATTCATCGAGAAGTCCCCTGTTATTGATAACCCCACTGGGTGATATATCGCCCAAGCCCGCTGAAACCTGACTATTTAAACGGCTGAGAGGAAAAAATAATTTCGGATATCGATAATCATGATTCAGGGCTGAATTTTGCTGACAATTTCCCGCATGCGATCGACCAGGGGACGCTCCCCGGACAAGCCCCGCGACACACCACAGGCATGCCAGGAACGTCCCTGCAGCAGCTTTTCGATCAGCAAATGACATTCATCGGGATCGAGCCGGTCAGCTTGCCGCTCGGCCAGCAGGCAAAGCAACCAGCGCCGCAAGGCCAGGGTGCTGTCTTCATAGCGGCGCCGACCCCTGGCAAATGCCCGCAGCTCTTCAATATCCTGCTGGCCCAGCGTTTCTGGCCGTATACGCCACCCGGCCATTAAGCGGACCACCAGCGCCGGTTCCAGCGCACGCCATTGCGAAGACAGACCGTCCACAAACCGGTCTCCCGCGCGCCGGGAGATTTGCGCCAGCGCCGCCTGTGCCTCAGTATCAAGTGCTTTTACCAGCGCCAGCGAATATTCCCCGCTGCGCGCCTCCTGCCGCGTGGCCAGGCTCACCGGCAACAGATCTTGCCGGTTCCAGAACCGCAGCAATCTTTCATCGGCACCAAAACTGGTACCCAGCCAGGCCAGTTGTCGGCGCTGGCAATCCTGCTCAACCGACTGGATCAGCCGGGTGCCCAGACCCTTGCCCTGCCAATCAGGCCGCACGGCAATACGCAGAATACGCACACCGCGCAACGTGAGAACGGGTGAAGGCAACTGGACCTGCATCAACTGTGGCAACAAATGTCCTTTAAGCCAACGCTCGCCGCGAAACACCGCTTCGCAATACGCAGGCTCCAGCCCGCCTTCGGCAACCGCCAGACAGACCGCCATGACCTGTCGCTCATGCCTGGCGATGTAGATGGATATATCCGGCGCGTCCAGCAACAAGCGCAGATCGAACGGCCGGGTACGGTAATGCGCCTGCACCAGCAGGCCAAAGACTTGCTGTAACAGGACTTCATCCTGAGCGATCTCGTCGCCCGTCAGCATTTCAAACCGGCAGGCATCCAGCGTCACGGCTTCCGGCTGCACGGCGGTCGGCTCTGCATCCAGTAGAAACGCCCTGAAGATAAAGGCTTCCAACGGATCATTTTCCGACCAGCGTACCGGCTGCTGCATTTTCAATTCCCGCCATCCCGGCGTTTGCGCATCCAACGTCTCGCGAAAGCGCACGGCAAAGCCGCGCCCGGTACCTTCGTAACCGTGCACAGTGGTGGCAAAGGCAATACGGGAATACTGCCGCAATAATTTTTCCAGCAGACTCACCGGCAAAGCCGCCGCCTCATCGACCAGCAGCAAATCAACCGCTGCATCATCCAGGGCATCGGGCGCAACAAACTCCAGCCGCGCCGCACCAAGACACAAACACTGGCCAATAGGCTCTGACCCGGATAAAAGCCTCTCGGCATGCTGAAACAATGTCTCGACACAGGACCAGGCGGGCGCCACCACGCGAATCCGTTGCTTGCCCTGCAGCAGTAATTGCGCGGCTGCAATCCCGAACGCGGCCGATTTGCCGCGCCCACGGTCCGCGGTCAACACCAATGGCCGACGCCGATGCCCCGAAACCACGTGCAACACCGCCTCGACTGCGTCCCGCTGATCTTCTGTTATACAGGGCGCGGCAACCGTGGCCGGTACCGGTGTCGCTGGCGTACCTTCCGGCAATGGCGCGAACGGCTGCCCCTGCTCAATGCAGTAGAGCCGTTCATCCGCGCGAATTGAGCGCACCAGCCGCGCAAGAAAGGGACTATGCTCTATCGCCGCCACTCCCTGCGAATACAGGCGCTTCAGCTCCGGATCAGGCCAGCGCGATAAAGTCGTTAACGAAGGCAGCAGCCACAGAAGCAAACCACCGGCCTGCAGCGTGCCACTGATCGCGGCGATGGCATCCGGATCAACGCCCAGGTGTGAGTCCACAATGAGCAGATCCGTCTCGCGACCCAGCCAATGGCTGGCCTGAGACATTGGCTGCACGGTCAACGCCGTTTGATTCGCTCTTCCCAGCCAGAGACCTTGTCGCGGCTGTAACAGATCAATGGCCTGCCGTGCCTGTTGCCGACACCAGTCAGCCTCTCCCGCGACCACCACCAGCTGCCGATGCCGGACAATGCGCGCGGCTGTCTGCAATTGTTGAATGGCCTGAGTAAAGGTCGCTGGAATCATTGCCTCATCTTACCGGATGCACCACGCCCGGGCATTGCGTATTATCCCGACACATGGGACGTTACCGGCCACCAGCACCGAAGGGTTCGCCTTATATCACCGAGGCAGGCTTCCTCTGTCTGCAACGGGAAGAACAAGACCTCTGGAAACTTCGCACCGAGGTCACCAAAGCCCTGTCGGCTGCTGCAGCGGAAGGCGACCGTTCCGAAAATGCCGAGTATATCTATCGCAAGAAACAACTGCGCGAAATCGACCGACGCATTCGTTACCTGCAGAAACGCCTGCCTGAACTGAAAGTGGTCAAGGACCCTCCATCCGACCCCGGGCGAGTGTTCTTCGGCGCCCGCGTCGATCTGGAAGACGAGACAGGCAAGGAACACCGTTACCGTATTGTCGGCCCCGATGAATTCGACCCTGAAAAGAACTGGATCAGCCTGGATTCCCCGCTGGCAAAGGCCCTGCTGGGCAAGACACTCGATGACGAGGTCCGTGTAGAAACGCCCTCGGGCGCGAGGACTTATATCATCGTCGAGGTTGAATACCGCTAGCCTTACATTTTACCGGGCCGAGCCGATAAAGCTTTAATAACAGCAGGATACCTGGGATGGAAACCGCCGCCACACAAGCGAACCCTGGACAGAGACGTTACACCCGCATTATCACGTTAGTGGTAGTGGCGTTCTTGCTGTTTATCCTGGCCATCGGCGATTACATCCTGAAAACAACCGAGCAACATATTCGGGACAATACCCTTTCGGCACTGACTGCCGTACTGGCCACGGTCAATGACGCTGTCCTTATCTGGAAACGCGAGAACATCACAAACCTGCAGCAATTCCTGAGCAACCCTCGAGTGGTGCGATTTTCCGAGCAGCAGCTAGTAATCAAACGCAACCCTGGTTCTTTACGCAATAGCGACAGCCTGGAAGCCTTACGAGAATATTACTGGCAAAATGCAGACGCCTTCCGCGCCAAGGGATTTTTCGTCATTGCGCCGGATCGCATCAGTCTTGCCTCCTCGCGCGATGTAAACATCGGCACAAAAAACCTGATTCATTTCCATCGTCCAGACTTACTGAACCTTGCCTTTCAGGGGAATTATGTTTTTATACCGCCGATCGAGTCCGATGTTGCCATTGACGAAGGCGAACATACGACATCCATATTCCTGGCAGGCCCCATCCGGGACAACCAAGGCAATATCATAGCTGTCGGCACCCTGCGACTGCAGCCAAATGACGACTTCAACCGCATCACTGCCCTGGGACGCATCGGTGAAAGCGGTGAAACTTACGCGTTTGACCAGCAGGGTTTCATACTGACCAGGAACCGTTTCAATCAACACAACATCCGACTCGAAGAGCCGGGCACCCAATCCCTCACGCGCATGGCCGCTTCCGCCATTGAAGAACACGCGGATGGCGCGGATGGCAGCGGTTATCGAGATTACCGTGGCGCTCGTGTGCTCGGCGCCTGGTTGTGGAACGAAGAACTGGGTCTCGGCCTGGCCTCGGAGATCGAGGAAAGCGAAGCGCTTGCACCTTACCATGCCCTGCGCACGCCGGTATTCATTGGCTTGCTGGCAACGGGTTTCGTCAGCCTGATACTTCTCGCCACCATCATCATTATCAGCCGCAACAACACCCGGCTGTTACGAGAGTCGCATGACCGTCTGGAAAGCGAGGTGGACAAGCGCACCCGGGAACTGGTTACCGCCAAAGACAAGGCTGAAGAAGCCAGCCGCGCCAAGAGCGACTTTCTGGCGAATGTCAGCCATGAACTGCGCACGCCGCTAACCGCCATCCACGGCTCCATAAAGCTGATTAACAGTGGCGCGGTAAACGACGAGAGCCAGCACCAACATATGATGCAGTTAGCCGAACAAAACACCGAACGACTCATTCACCTGGTCAATGACTTACTGGACATGGAAAAAATCCATGCGGGAAAACTCGATTTCCACTGCGAAAAGTTACTGTTAATGCCACAGATAGAACTGGCCGTGGCCGCCAACATGGGCTACGCGGAAAAGTACCAGGTCGCCATGAATATCATCGAACGCAATGATGACTGCAGCGTCACTGTTGATGCCGTTCGGTTACAACAGGTCATGTCCAACCTGCTTTCCAATGGCATCAAGTACTCCCCCAAAGGTGGTACGGTCGAGATTCGCGTATCCAGCAGTGGACGGCTGGCGACGATAGAGGTCATCGATCACGGCCCCGGCATCCCGGAAGATTTTCACAAGCGGATCTTTGAGCAGTTCACCCAGGCCGATACCTCATCCTCGCGGGAGAAAGGCGGCACCGGCCTTGGGCTTCATATTGCCAAACAACTGATCGAAGCCATGGGGGGAAGCATCGACTTCACTTCACGAAGCGGTAATGGCACGACCTTCCGTATCGAGTTGCCGCTTGCGGAATAAGCGCCTCTATTACCAGGCCAGACCGTGACCGAAGTTTTCCTTGTACAGCGCTTCAAACCCGGCCCGGTCGAAACCATGATTCTGGGTGCCGTGTTTCTGAATCTTGATCGCGCCCATGAGTGATGCAACACGACCGGTGGTCTCCCAGTCCAGGTCGTTCATCAATCCATAAAGAATGCCGCCGCGGAAAGCGTCGCCGCAGCCGGTAGGATCGACGATTTCACTCACCTTGGCGCAGGGAATATCGATACGTTTATTCGCCAGATAAATCTCGGAGCCCTTGCCGCCACGCGTAATAATCAGCGCTTCCAGTCGTTCGGCAATTTCATGCGGCGACCAGCCGGTGCGTTCCTGCAACAGCTCCGCTTCATAGTCATTCACGCACACATAGGTCGCCTGCTCAATAAACTGTCTCAGGTCATCGCCACCGAACAGCGGCAAACCCTGCCCCGGATCGAAAATAAAGGGAATTCCCGCCTCGGCAAACTGGGTGGCGTGTTCGATCATGCCATCACGGCCATCCGGCGACACCATGCCAATGGTGACACCGCTGGCATCTTCCACGCGATTATGATGCGCAAAGTCCATCGCACCCGGATGGAAGGCGATGATCTGGTTGTCGTCCATGTCAGTCGTAATGAAAGCCTGCGCGGTATAGGTTTCCTCGATCACCTTGACATGATCACGCGGAATGCCGTGCTGATCCATCCACTTGGCGTAAGGACCGAAATCATTACCCACCGTGCCCATCGGCAGTGGCTCACCGCCCAGCAGCTTCAGGTTATAGGCAATATTCGCCGCGCAGCCACCAAACTCGCGTCGCATATCGGGCACGTGAAAAGCCACGTTCAGGATATGCACCTTGTCCGGCAGAATGTGGTTTTTGAACTTGTCGTGGAACACCATGATGGTGTCAAAGGCAAACGAACCACAGATTAAAGCGGACATAGAGAACTCCTTGGTTACAACTCAATTTTTAATAAGGATAATTTGTGTTCGTAGGAGCGGGCTTGCCCGCGAACTGCTTACGGCGACCCTCAATTTATTCGCAGCCAAGGCCGCTCCTACAGGTGAAAACCGGCACCCTCAGGGCCAGAGCACCAGGCCCCAGATGACAGCTGCATTAATCAGGGCCAGCAATACCGCGGCCGACCCGATATCTTTTGCGCGTCCCGACAACTTGTGCGGCTCTTCGCCAATGCGATCCACCGCCGCTTCCACCGCGGAATTCAGCAATTCTACAACCGGCACCAGCATCCAGGCACCCAGCAGAATTGCTTTTTCAATGCCGTTCTCACCCAGGTAAAGCGCCAACGGAATAAAGATCAGCGAGGCCAGCACTTCCTGGCGGAAGGCTTCCTCATGCTTGAAGGCCGCGCGAAAACCCTGCCAGGAAAAACGCGCCGCATTGATCAATCGGGTGATGCCGGTATTGCCTACAGGTTTACCCATGTAACCCCCAACCACATTTATTGCGGGTGAATCATAACGGATCGGGATTAAACAAGTAATCGCAATCAGCTACCGGTCCAGGCCAGGTCCAGCTCACGCGCGGCACGTACATCGTCCAGCCGTCGTACCGGCTGGGTATGCGGCGCCTCTTTCAACAGCTCCGCGTTGTCTTTCGCTTCTTCATGAATCTTCACCATCGCCTCGACAAAACCATCCAGGTCTTCCTTGGCTTCCGACTCGGTCGGCTCAATCAGCAGACACTCGGGCACCAGCAACGGGAAGTAGGTGGTGGGCGCGTGATAACCATAGTCCAGCAGGCGCTTGGCGAAATCCATCGCCGTGACATCCAGTTCCTTCTTCTGCTTCTTCAGCGTCACAATGAACTCGTGGGTTGCGCGGCGTTTCGGGAACGCCAGATCAAACCCGGCTTCACGCAGCCGCGCCAGCAGATAGTTGGCATTCAGCGTTGCGTACTCCGCCACCCGCTGCATGCCTTCACGACCGAGCATGCGCGCATAAATATAGGCCCGCAGCAATACACCGGCATTGCCCATGAAGGCCGACATGCGACCGATGGACTGCGGCTTGTCTTTTTCCGTAATCCAGAAATAGTGGCCGTTATTTTCGCCCACCATCGGTACGGGGAGGAACGGCGCCAGCCTTTCAGACACGCCGACCGGACCCGCACCCGGACCGCCACCGCCGTGCGGCGTGGAGAAGGTCTTGTGCAGATTCATGTGAATCACATCGAAGCCCATATCGCCCGGGCGCACCTTGCCGAGGATCGCATTCAGGTTGGCGCCGTCGTAATACAGCAGACCACCGGCCTGATGCACCGTCTTCGCAATCTCTTCGATCTTGCGTTCGAATACACCCAGCGTGGACGGATTGGTCAGCATGATACCGGCCGTCTGCGGACCGACCGCGGCCTTCAACGCCTCGATATCGACATCGCCTTCCTTGTTGGTCGGAATTTCCCTGACCTCGTAACCGCACATATTGGCCGTCGCCGGATTGGTGCCATGCGCCGCATCGGGCACCAGAATCTCGGTACGCGCCGTGTCGTTGCGCGCGTCGTGGTAGGCACGAATCATCGCCACGCCGGCAAACTCACCCTGCGCACCGGCGGCTGGCGTCAGTGAAACGGATTTCATGCCGGTCACGTCTTTCAGCATTTCCTGCAGTTCATACAGACAGGCCATGTAACCCTGACTCGCGGACTCCGGCGCATAAGGATGCCGCGCCAGCAACCCCGGCAGCATGGCGTAGGTATTACAGCCACGCGGGTTGTATTTCATGGTGCAGGAACCCAGCGGATAAAAATTGGTATCGATTGAAAAGTTTTTCTGCGACAGCCGCGTGTAATGCCGCACCGCCTGTAATTCGGAAACTTCCGGCAGGCCAGGCTTTTCGCTACGCAACTGGTTCGCGGGCAGATCGGAGAGGTCCGCCATAGTGGCCGGTGATTGCGCGGTGGCTTCGCGGCCGGGACGAGAGTGTTCAAAGATCAGCATATAGGTTACGCCCCGTGAGATTGTGAAAGTACGCCGCTGCTGGCATGGGTTGCAATCGCTTGCCCCAACAATTCCGCATAGCGCGCAAGATCCTGCCCGGTCTTGGTTTCTGTCGCACAGACCAGCAGACTGTTTTCCAGCTCGGGATAATCGTCCTGCAAGGCAAAACCCGGTAGCAGATTCTGTGACGCCAGATCCTGCATCACGGCATCCAGCGACGCATCGAGCGTCAGGACAGCCTCATGAAAACAGGGCCGACTGAAACGCGGCTTAACATGCTCACCGCTCAACTGATTAATTAGCGATACCGTATTGGCGTGCGACTGACTCGCCATGCGTTGCAGACCGGCACCGCCGACAATCGACATAAATATCGTAGAAGCAGTGACCGCGAGTCCCTGGTTTGTACAGATGTTCGAGGTCGCCTTGGTACGGCGGATATGCTGTTCGCGCGCCTGCAGGGTCAGCGTATAGCCGATGCGACCATCACGATCGACCGTGCGCCCGACAATACGACCCGGCATCTGCCGCACATGCGCCTGCTTGGCGCACATAAAGCCATAGTAAGGTCCTCCCGATGACAGTGGCACACCCAGCGGCTGGCCTTCGCCACAGGCGATATCCACACCGTTGTCACCCCACTGACCCGGCGGCTTCAGCACCGACATCACCAGCGGATTGACCACGGCGATGGTCAGTGCGCCGTTGTTCTGCGCCCAGTTGGTGAGATCATCGACATCTTCCAGCACACCGAAGAAATTCGGTTGCGCAATCACGACGGCGGTAATATCCTGACCTTCGTATTCCTTCAACGCCTCGACCGGCGTATGCCCGCCCGCCGCATCGTATGGCACCTCGATCAGCTCGATGCCCTGGTTATGCACGATACTGTATGTGGTCTTGCGGTAATTTGGATGTAACGCACGCGGCACCAGTATCTTCTTCGATTTGGATTTGCGATTGGCGCGCACCGCCATCAACACGGCTTCGGCAAGGCCGGAAGCACCGTCGTACAGCGAGGCATTGGAAACATCCATCGCCATCAGCCGCGTCATCATGGTCTGGTATTCGTAGATAACCTGCAGCGTGCCCTGGCTGGCCTCGGCCTGGTAAGGCGTGTAGGCACTGTAGAACTCGCCGCGCGTGGTGATCTCCCACACCGCCGCCGGGATATGGTGCTCATAGGCACCGGCGCCGATAAAGTTAAGCGGATGACCATCCTGTTCGGCGCGCTGCATCATCAGGCGGCCGATTTCCATTTCGCTCATTGCTTCCGGAACAGCATTCAACTTGCCGATGCGCAGGCTTTGCGGAATCTCGTCGAACAGATTTTCAATAGTGTCGACGCCAATGGCATCGAGCATGGCGGCGACTTCGCCTTCAGTATGAGGAATAAAGGGCATAGTGATTAGTGATCTTCGTTTTCACAAAACTCGGCGTAGGCATCCGCATCCAGCAACTCTTCCAGTTCCTCGGGATCGCTCAGTTTGAGTTTCATGATCCAGCCATCGCCGTAAGCGTCCTGGTTCACGGATTCCGGACTGTCGGCCAGCGCTTCGTTGGACTCGATAACCTCACCGGTCAACGGCGAGTAAACATCGGATGCCGCTTTTACAGACTCAACCACGGCACAGGCATCGCCGACATCGAAGGCAGCACCGACTTCCGGCACTTCAACGAACACCATGTCACCCAACTGGTCCTGGGCATGATCGGTAATACCAATCGTGGCTTCATCGCCTTCAACACGAATCCACTCATGGCTCTTGGTGTATTTCAGATCGGATGGCACATCACTCATCGCAATATCCTCGATTAATAAAATTAAATTTAAGTATTTGCAGGAGCGAGCTTGCTCGCGAACCATTCGCGGCCAAGGCCGCTCCTACAGAAATCAGGTTAAAAGACAATAAAGGCCTAAACCTTCACTTCACCATTGCGTACGAATGGTGGCTTCACAATCCTTGCAGTCACTTCCTTGCCGCGAATATCGACCGTGACCTTATCCGCCGTCACCCCGGCTGGAATCCGCGCCAGCGCAATCGAGCCGTTCATGGTCGGCGAGAAACTGCCACTGGTGATCTCGCCCTCGCCCTGATCGGTAATCACCTTCATGTGATTGCGCAACACGCCCTTGCCTTCCAGCACCAGCCCGACAAATTTCTGTGGCACACCAGACTCTTTCTGCGTCGCCAGCGCCGCGCGGCCGATAAAATCGCGCGCGGCGGGTTCCCAGGCAATCGTCCAGCCCAGACCGGACACCAGTGGCGTGGTTTCCTCGGTCATGTCGGTGCCATACAGGTTCATCCCGGCTTCCAGCCGCAAGGTGTCGCGCGCGCCGAGCCCGATGGGTTTGACCCCGGCATCCGCCAGCGCCTGCCAGAAGGCATCCGCCTCAGCGGCCGGGAGCATGATCTCGAAGCCGTCCTCGCCGGTATAACCGGTACGGGCCACGAACCAGTCATCCGGGCCGATACCCTCGACGAATGCATAAAAGGGTTTGAGTTCACTGGCGCCCTGGTATTTCGCGTCCAGCACCTTGAGCGTAAGTTCGCGCGCGCTGGGTCCCTGCACGGCAATCATGGCCATCTCGGGGCGCTCGGTAACAGTCACGTCAAATGCGGCGGCCTGCTGGTTGATCCAGTCCAGGTCCTTGTCGCGGGTGGCGGCATTCACCACCAGGCGGAACCAGTCTTCGTTGATGAAATAGGTGATCAGGTCATCGATCACGCCGCCCTGCGCGTTCAGCATGCAGCTGTAAAGGGCCTTGCCTGCTTCCTGCAGACGGTCCACGTCGTTGGCGAGCAGTTTTTTGAGACAGGCGCGTACCTGGCTGCCGGTCAGGTCGATGACGGTCATGTGCGAGACATCGAACATGCCGGCGGCGGAGCGCACGGTACGGTGTTCTTCCAGCATGGAGCCGTACTGGATCGGCATTTCCCAGCCAGCGAAATCGACGATCTTGGCGCCCATGCGGACATGCGCGTTATAAAGCGGGGTTTGATTGCCCATTAAAATTGAAACTCCTGAACGGTGGTCACGTCCGTGACGGTGACAGCAAAAATCTGTCGCCCCTCTGTCCCCTAACCTGAGAGTTTCAGCAAGTTCAGTGACTTGCATCCCCTTCGGTGGATTGTCAAATCGACAATCGCTCTCCAGAGTCAACGTCCCACTGCGGTCCTTTTGCCTGAGCGTTTCCGGGCGTGTTGCGCCTTCGGCGGCCGACCCCTCAATCTATAAAACCAAGGTCAGCTCTCTTCCACAGCAGCTTTCATTGAAGGTTGCGACTATAACCCGGTCCGGGCTCAGTCGCCAAATCGATCCGTAAAAATAATCTCCTCGTCATTCATGCGGCTGCCGCGCGGCCAGACGTCCTCGCGTTTTTTGCCGATGGTGACAATCAGGCCAATGATGTTATCTTCCGGTAAATGAACCAGTTGCGCCACGCCATCGAAATCGAAGCCGTCCAGGGGGCAGGAATCATAGCCCAGTGCCTGCGCCGCCAGCATCATGTTCATCGCCGCCATGCTGACGGAACGCATCGCCTCGTCGACCTGCGTTTGCTCCCGCCCTTCGTAAAAACCGAGCATGGAATCCACGATCTGCTGACCGAATTCGCCCGGTGCATGCCGCCAGTAGCGTGCCGGGTCCTTTTTCCAGGCCTTCAGATCGGCGCAGATCACCACCAGCAGCGAGGCATCCGTCATCTGCGGCTGATCCCAGGCCAGTTCGCGAATTTTCTGCCGCAGACCCTTGTCGCGCACAATTACAAAACGCCAGTTCTGCATATTGAACGCGGTCGGCGCGAGGCGCGCCGCATCGAGCATTTTCTGCTCGTCTTTGGGCGGGATCTCGACCGTCGGGTCAAACAGCTTGATGGCCCGGCGGGCCTCGATCGCGTTAAATACATCCATCGGAAATTAACAGACTTTCTGGGTTGTGGGCGAAACGCCGCATTATATAGGAGTCAGCGCGCCAGTCGCGGTAAATCCCCCGACAAACCCATGGCATGCTTCACGATAAGCTCTTTCACCGGCCCTGCGTTATTCACCAGGTTCAGACCCAGATTGCGTGCCAACTTGAGCGGCGGCAGCGAGCTACCAAAAAGGTGCTTGAAGCCGTCCATTGCACTCATCATCATCTGGTTCTCGCCACGACGCCAACGCTCGTAACCGCGCAAGGTGGATTTGCGGCTCCAGTCGTGGCCTTCGTTTTTCGCTTCCAGAACGACCTCGGCCAATGTCGCCGCATCAAGCAAGCCTAGATTCACACCCTGCCCGGCAAGCGGGTGGATCACATGCGCGGCGTCGCCCGCCAGTGCAAAACCCGCCTCGACATAATGCGTCGCATGTTGCTTGCGCAGTGGGAACTTCACGCGTTTACCGACACCTGTCACCTTGCCGAGCCTTGCACCGAAGGCTTCCGTCAATTCAGACAGAAACAGCTCTTCCGGTATTTCACACAAACGTTGCGCTTCTTCGGGCGAGGTCGACCAGACAATGGAACAACGGCCATCGCGTAACGGCAGGAACGCCAGCGGTCCGGTCGGTAAAAACCGTTGCCATGCCGTAGCCTGATGCGACTCTTCCGTCTCAACCACGCATACCACCGCTTCCTGCTTATAGGGCTGCACTTCAACCGCAATACCAGCCATGCCACGCAAGGGCGAATTGGCGCCATCGGCACCGACCAGCAATTTGCCTTGCAACACAGTGCCATTCGATAACGTCACTTTCATCAGGCCATCGTCACGCGTAAACGACACCACTTCTGCCGGACAGAAGTGATGAACAGAAGGTGTCCTGGCAATAGCTTCCAGCAAAGCTGTCTGTATCACGCGCTGCTCGATGATATGGCCGAGCATCTGCTCATTGATACTGGCTGAATCAAAATGTATCTGGCCATTACCCTTGGCATCCCAGACCTGCATGTCGCGGAATGGGCTGACGCCAAGTTCGACCATGCGATCCCAGACATCGAGTTGCTCGAAGATTTTTTGCGAAGCACGGGTAATGGCAAACACGCGTAGATCGACACTACCTTCCGGCCACGCCGTAGAAAAAGTCTGCGCATCAATCAGGGCCACGCGCATGCCCTGCTGGCCCAGCGCGAGCGCCAGCGTCCCGCCCACCGAGCTACCGCCTACAATGATTGCGTCGAATTGTGATTCCATTTCAAAACACCTTAACGGTTCTGGTATCCCGTCACCCCGGCGAAGGCCGGGGTCCAGTTGTTATTGAAAGCCTCCTGGATTCCGGCCTGCGCCGGAATGACAAAAGCACTTATTCCAGCGGCACACCGCGCGCCAGGCGCGGCAACTTACCCGCACGCCCCATGGTCAACTTGCCGAACAGTCGTTTCGCCGGCGGCAACAGATCCAGCGCCAGCATACCCAGGTCGCGCACACAGGCCACGGGTAACAGTGGATTACTGAACAGGCGGTTTAACCCGTCGGTAAAGGCAATCACGCGCCGGTGATCGTTCTTGCGCCAGTCGGCATAACGCTGAATGGTCGACAATGCACCCAAATCCTGCTGATGCTGTTTTGCCTCCAGCAATACGTCGGCCAGCGCCGCCACATCACGCAGGCCGAGATTAAAACCCTGCCCCGCAATCGGATGCAGCGTATGCGCGGCATTGCCAATCAGGGCCAGGCGGTTGCGTACCGATTCATTCGCGCGCACCAGCACCAGGGGATACGCCACGCGCTTGCCGACCTTTTCAAATCGCCCCAGGCGTTGGCCGAAGCGTTCCTGCAAATGCGCAAGAAAGTCCTTGTCCGACATCGCCAGCACTTCATCTACACGATCTCGCTTCACCGTTAATACCACCGAACAACGCCCTTCGCTCATCGGCAGCAGGGCCAGGGGACCGGTATCCGTAAAGCGCTCATAAGCTACATTGTCATGCAGCAACTGGGTTTTGACATTGGTAATAATCGCGCTCTGGTCATAGCTCCATTGGGTCGTATCGATACCGATTGACTCGCGCACAAAGGAGCGAGCGCCATCGGCAGCCACTACCAGCTGGGCCGAAAGTTGTTTCTCATCTCCATTATGTTTGACAGTAACGCTGGCCATAGTCGGCTGGATATCGAGCGCCGTGACTTCCGCCGGGCAGATAAGCTCAACGTCATCCAGCGTTTCCAGCTTCGCACTCAACACTTCACCCATGTCCCGCGCCAGCGCCACATAACCCAGGGCAGGCACGCCCTCTTCATCATGATGCAGGCGCGCAAAACCAAACCGGCCGCGATCAGAAACATGAATATGCTTGATCGACGTCACGCGATCCTTGAGTGCCGCCCAGAGCCCCATGCCAGAGAAAATACGTTGCGAACCGGCCGCCAGGGCAATGGAACGATCATCGAATGCGGGCGAGCTATCGCTGTTGAATGGGAACGCTTCGACAAGACCGATGCGCAGCCCCTGACCGCCCAGCGCGCAGGCCAGGCTGGCACCGACCAGCCCGCCACCAATAATCAATACATCGAACTGCTCTGCCATCGCCGTTACCTGTCTCCCGCCATAAAGGCCTCGATGCCTTCCACGGTTTTAGGGACACCCTGACTCAACACTTCGTAACCGTCCCTGGTCACCACGACATCGTCTTCGATGCGAATGCCGATGCCCCACCATTTCTTCGCCACGCCCCGGGTACCGGGCGCGATATACAGGCCCGGCTCCACCGTCATCACCATGCCCGGTTCCAGTACGCGCCATTCTCCGCCAACCTTGTAGTCACCGACATCATGCACATCCATGCCGAGCCAGTGGCCGGTGCGGTGCATGTAGAACTTGCGGTAGGCTTCGCTTTTAATCGCCTTGGCGACGGTACCCTTGAGGATACCCAGATCAATCAGACCCTTGGTCAGCACCTTCACCGCCGCATCATGCGGATCGTTCCAGTGATTGCCCGGACGCACCTGTTCGATGGCAGCCAGTTGTGCATGCAATACAATTTCATACAAATCACGCTGCGGTTTGCTGAACTTGCCGCTCACCGGAAAGGTGCGCGTGATATCCGAGGCATAGCATTCGTATTCCGCACCCGCGTCAATCAATAACAAATCACCCGCATTGAGCCTGGCGTTGTTTTCCGTGTAATGCAGGATGCAGCCATTCTCGCCACCGCCCACGATGGGCGAATAGGCATGCTCGGCCGCGTGTCGGCGAAACTCGTGGATATACTCCGACTCAATTTCGTATTCGTACTTGCCCGGCGCGCAGGCCCGCATGGCGCGCCGATGTGCCTGCGCGGCGATTTTGGCTGCCTTGCGCATGGTCTTGATCTCGACCGCGCTCTTGTAAAGGCGCATGTCATGCACCAGGTGTTCCAGCGAAATAAACTCGTTAGGCGCGCGCTGACCGGAACGCGAAGCCTCGCGAATGCGCGTCACCCAACCCATGAGTTGCGCATCGAATTCGTGCTGCACACCCATGGTGTAGTAGACCCGGTCACGCCCTTCCAGCAGGCCGGGCAGAATGTCATCGATATCGTTAATCGGGAAGGCGTCATCGGCGCCATAGAGTTCACAGGCGCCTTCCGGCCCCGCGCGTCGCCCATGCCAGGTTTCCATGTCCGGATCGCGGTCGCGCACGAACAGGATAAATTCACCATGCTTGCGACCGGGAACCAGGACCAGCACGGCCTCGGGCTCCGGAAAACCCGACAGATAGTAGAAATCGCTGTCCGGCCGGAACGGGTATTCCACGTCCCGGTTGCGGATCAGGTGCGGCGCGGTGGGGATGATGGCAATCGAGCCCTTGCCCATCATGCGCATGAGCTGTTTACGGCGGCGGGAAAATTCTGTTTTCGGTAACACGGGGAAACCTTCTCTGAAATCCTTACTGCAACATGGGGGGCGCCTGCAGCGGCTGCAACTCTTCCGAGACCAACAATGCGCCCATGCGCAGGTATTCCACAATCTGCATATAGGCCTCCTCGTCTTCTTCGTCGGGGTCGTCGGCATCAAACCCGGCACGCGAAATATCCGCCAGATCCCGCAGAACCTCCTTTACCTCGGCAGAGCGAATACTTTCCTCGGTAACCCCGCCAAGCCCCAGGCCGCTCAGGAAACCGTCGCACCAGGCGGCCAGCGCCTCGGCCCGGTCACCCAGGGGCTCATCGTCATCCGGCAGCAGCAGCTGCAGGTTCATCTCCGGGCTGAACAGCGACGCCCGAGTCGCTTCGGCCAGCTGCACCAGGGTCGCATTTGCCTGCTGTACGGCCAGGTTGCCGCTATCCGGCGGCTCATCGTAGACATGGCCAAGCCACAGATTCTCATCCAGCCGACCGGCCGCGCACAGCAGGCCGCAGATCAGCCCGTGGGTCTCGGCCGCATCCGTGCTCGCCTCGGCGCGCGTCAGGGCGTTTTCCAGGGATTCGTAGGTAAGTTCTGTGGATTCCGCCATTAAACCAGCCATGCCTTTAAAAAATATCGTGTTAGGCGCGATTATGTCACAGACGATCCGGTGACGTCCCCGCAAATGACTAATTATTGACCGTAAATTTCCCCCGATCTATAGTGGCGTTTATGGATAAAAACAGTGAACAGCAGATGGCCGAACAGGAGCTGAAGCGCCTGGAAATCCGGCTCGACGAGCTGATCAGGACCATCAACCGCCTCAAAGAGGAAAATCGCTCCCTTCGCACTCAGCAGGAAAGCCTGACGAGTGAGCGCGCCCAGCTGATTGAGCGCAACGAAATGGCGCGCACCCGCGTAGAGGCAATGATCAACCGCCTGAAGGCCATGGAGCAAAACGCATGAGTAATGCGGATAAGGGCGTCAGCGTCCGTATTCTGGATAAGGATTTTACCTTCGCCTGCCCGGATAACGAAAAAGACGGCCTGATTGCCTCGGCACAGCTGCTGAACAACAAAATGCTGGAAATCCGCGATACCGGCAAGGTTATCGGCATGGATCGCATTGCGGTCATGGCCGCGCTGAACCTGGCGCATGAACTACTCCGCAATAGCACCAAGAAATCCGATTATCACCTGAATATCAGTAACCGTATCCGGCAGTTACAGGACAAGATCGAGGTCGCCCTGACCCAGGGTAATCAGCTCGAGCTGTAAGCTCCCTTTAGCCGCACTGCTACTTTCTCTCCTTCGCGCCTAACTCGGATTGCGCATTGTGCGCAATTGCCTCGAACAGGAGGCGCTCATTCCGAGAAAGCACCACCACGGCCGCAGAGCATTGCCCGGAAGTTTTTTCGAGCGACTGTCAGTTGCCGGAACGAGAAAAAAGCTTGCGGGCAATGCGTATTGATCCACGTTATAATAATCCCCGGCACCTCTGCCCTCCTCGTTAGCGGCATTTGTATTTCTTGAGCCGATAATCTGACCTTCGGGAATAGAGTATGCGTCACTTGTGTGCATGACCGCTCGACGGTAAGCCTAATTGCGGCGCCGACTATTCCCACCTGAACTTCCGGTTCAAGGTCACCCGTCGCGACGGTTGTGCGGAGCGTGCCCCTCCATAATAATTCCGCCATGACAAACCGATCCGCTATCCGCAACCGCATACGCCAGCAACGCCGCGCGTTGAGCTATAAAGAACGCCTCATTTATTCCGACGCAATGGCCTGGCACCTGACGCGCACGAACTGGTTTCGCAGCGCCCGGCACATTGCCGTTTACCTGGCAGCCGATGGTGAAATCAATCCGCGCGGCCTGATCGAGAAAGCCTGGTCTATAGGTAAAACGGTTTATCTGCCGGTGTTGTTACCGATCGGCACCAATCGCTTATGGTTTGCGCCGTTTCATGAAGACACAGAACTGGTCGCCAATCGCTTCGGCATTCTGGAACCAGCCAACGCCGCGCGTACGCGTGTACATCCGATGCGACTGGATATTGCGTTAACGCCACTGGTCGCGTTTGATGATCAGGGAAACCGTCTCGGTATGGGTGGCGGCTTTTACGACCGCAGCTTTCATTATCTGTTGCGTCATCAACGCTGGCGCCGACCGCATTTGATTGGCCTGGCCTACGACTTCCAGCAGCAGGACCGTTTACCGCATGCCGACTGGGATGTACCCTTGAGCGGCATTGTCACCAACGAAACCGTGTTACGCTTCAGAGATTAACATTAAGGAACACCATGAACTACTGGCTAATGAAATCCGAACCCGATGTTTTTGGCATTGACCACCTGAAGGCCATGCCGAAGAAAACCGAGCACTGGGACGGTGTACGCAACTACCAGGCACGCAACATGATGCGTGACGAGATGAAGAAAGGCGACCAGGTGTTCTTTTATCACTCCAACTGCGATGAACCGGGCATTATCGGTATTATGGAAGTGGTCAAGGAAGGCTATCCCGATCACACCGCTTTTAATCCCGAAGCCAAATACTATGACCCTAAGAGCGACCCGGACAATCCACGCTGGTACATGGTGGATGTTAAATACAAGCGCACGCTGAAACGCAATATAACGTTATCAGAATTGAAAGAAGTAAAAGCGCTGGAAGACTGCCCGCTGGTACGTAAAGGCAATCGTTTATCGATTATGCCGATCACCAAGAAGCAGTGGGATTTGATTTTGAAGATGGAAGAAGCCTAGCCACCTGTAGGAGCGGGCTCTGCCCGCGAACGGGTTGGCGCTGCCATTTGTGGTTCGCGGCCAAGGCCGCTCCTACAGAAGGCATGCTGCAAGCTTCTGGCCTGCGCTACCCCAAAAACAACCCGTACACCGGATTATCACTCTCATCCCAATAGCGATAACCGAGCTCATCGAGATAAGACTTGAACTCCTTCCGTTCTTTCGGCGGCACCTGCACACCCGCCAGCACTCGCCCGTAAGCCGCGCCATGGTTGCGGTAATGGAACAGACTGATGTTCCATTTCTGCCCAATAGAAGTAAGAAATTTCAATAATGCCCCGGGGCGTTCCGGAAATTCGAAACGGTACAGCACTTCATTCTCCGCACCTGGCGCGTGCCCTCCCACCATGTGGCGCACATGCATCTTGGCCATTTCATTATCGGTCAGATCCAGTATCGGATAACCGTCAGCTTTCAATTTCTTGACCAGTTCCTCGCGCTCGGCATCGCCGCCGGTCAGGTTGATGCCAGCAAAGACATGCGCATCTTTGTTGTCCGCATAGCGGTAATTGAATTCCGTGATGCCACGCGATCCGATTGCCTTGCAGAAGCGGCGGAAGCTACCAGGCTCCTCGGGTATAGTCACGGCCAGGATCGCCTCGGCACGCTCACCCAGTTCGGCACGCTCCGCAATATGCCGCAGCCGGTCGAAGTTCATGTTGGCGCCGCTATTGATGGCGACCAGCGATTGCCCGGTAACGTCGTAGGCCTCGATGTATTTTTTCATGCCCGCAACCGCCAACGCACCGGCCGGTTCGTTTATGGAACGGGTATCGTCAAAGATATCTTTAATGGCGGCGCAGATTTCATCCGTGCTTACCAGCACGACTTCATCCACGCATTGTCGGGCTATCTTGAAAGTTTCCTTGCCGACAATTCTCACGGCGGCGCCATCCGCAAAGATACCCACCTGTTTCAGATCCACACGACGACCTTTTTCCAGGGCAACCTGCAGACTGGGCGCATCCTCGGGCTCAACACCGATCACTTTTACCCCGGGACGCACTGCCTTGATGTAGGCCGCCACCCCTGCGATCAGCCCACCGCCACCCACCGGTACAAACACCGCATCCAGCGGATCGGCATGCTGACGCAGGATCTCCATCCCAACCGTACCCTGCCCGGCAATGACTTCCGGGTCATCGAAGGGGTGCAGCATGGCCATACCCTTCTCTTCCGCAATCTTCATTGCGTGCTCATAGGCCTCGTCATAGCTGTCGCCATGCAGAATTGCCTTGGCACCCAACAGGCGAACCGACTCAACCTTGATCCTGGGTGTGGTGCGCGGCATCACGATAACAGCCTTGATGCCCATCTTCTGCGCACCCAGCGCGACGCCCTGGGCATGGTTCCCCGCGGAAGCCGCAATAACGCCATTGGCCCGCGTCTCTTCCGACAGGTGGCACATTTTGTTATAGGCACCACGCAGCTTGAAGGAAAACACCGGCTGCAGGTCTTCGCGCTTCAACCAGATCTGGTTGTCATAACGCGCGCTCAGGCGACGGGCAAAGTCGAGCGGCGTCTCACGTGCCACGTCGTAGACGCGTGTATTGAGGATCATTTTGAGGTATTTATCCAGCATAGCGCAGGATGATAACAGGGATTTTGCCTGAAACCACAGATGGTTAATGAAAAAAAACCGGCTTTCGCGGTATCATGCCACCAGTTGTGAAGGAGAGACAGAATGACACAAGACGAACTCAAGAAACTGGTGGCCGAAGCAGCCATCGAGTATGTCGAACCCGGCACCATCGTCGGCGTCGGCACCGGCTCCACCGCCAACATGTTCATTGACGCCCTGGCCAAGATCAAAGGCAAAATCGATGGCACCGTGGCCAGTTCCATCGCCAGCGCCGAGCGCCTCAAAAGCCATGGCATTCCGGTTATGGATTTAAATGAAGCCGGTGAACTGTCCGTGTACGTGGATGGCGCGGATGAGACCAACAAGTACCTGCACCTGATCAAGGGTGGCGGTGGCGCATTGACGCGCGAAAAGATCGTCGCCGGTGCCTCCCGCAAGTTTGTCTGTATCGCGGACGAATCCAAGCTGGTCGACGTGCTGGGCGCTTTCCCGCTACCAATCGAAGTCATCCCGATGGCACGCAGCTACATCGCCCGTGAACTGACCAAGCGTGGCGGCCGCCCGGTACTGCGTGAAGGCTTCACCACCGACAACGGCAACATCATTCTGGACGTGCATGATCTCAAGATTATGGAACCGGCCAAGCTGGAAGCCGAACTGAATAACCTGCCCGGCATCGTCACGGTCGGCATTTTTGCCCAACGGCCTGCCGATGTGTTGCTGCTTGGCACCAAGGATGGCGTGAAAACCCTCACCTGAAACAGCTAAACTTCCTCGTCATTGCGAGGAGCGTCAGTGACGTGGCAATCTCTTAATCACTCCTGCACCTTCGGAGATTGCCACGCTACGCTCGCAATGACGGCTACAAATTGATTACAACAACACCCGCTCGACACCGCCACTCTTAACCTGCTCAATAAACACTTTCTGCCAATCCTCACCCAGCAAATGATTGGCCAGCTCCACCACGATGTAATCCGTCTCCAGGCCTGTGTCATCGGCATAGCGTGACAAACCCTGCTGGCATGCCGGGCACGATGTCAGCATTTTCACATTATTGTCATAAGCACGCTTTTGACCCGTTAGCGCCTGAATACCCTGCACCAACTCTTCCTGCTTGCGGAAGCGAATCTGGGTGGAAATATCCGGACGTGACACGGCCAGCGTGCCAGCTTCGCCACAACAACGGTCCGACAGCTTCACCTCTTCACCCATCAGCTTGGAAGCAACCTCGATGGGATTATAGGTTTTCATCGGCGTGTGACAGGGGTCGTGATACAGGTATTGCACGCCTTGCACGCCATCGAGGTTGAAGCCTTTCTCCATGAGATATTCATGAATGTCGAGCAGTCGGCAACCGGGGAAGATTTTTTCAAACTCGTACTTGAGCAACTGATCCATACAGGTACCGCAGGACACAATCACCGTCTTGATATCCATGTAGTTCAGCGTATTCGCGACGCGATGAAACAGCACCCGGTTATCCGTGGTGATCTTGCGCCCCTTGTCCGTATCGCCCGCCGACGTTTGCGGATAACCGCAGCAGAGATAACCCGGCGGCAACACTGTCTGCGCACCGGCTTTATACAGCATCGCCAGTGTCGCCAGACCTACCTGGCTGAATAACCGCTCGGAACCGCAACCCGGAAAATAAAACACGGCGTCCGACTCATCCGTCACCTTGCCGGCATCCCGCACAATGGGCACCATCTTGGTATCTTCCAGCGCCAGCAACGCCCGCATGGTCTGTTGCGGAACTTTCGGCATCGGTTTGCGCATGAAATTCACCACCTGCTCACGAACAGGTTGAGCACCCGTCGTGGCTTTCGGCAACGCACCCTGTTTCAGCAACGGCAATTTTTTTACCAGCTCGTAGGCCTTGCGTTGCGCCATGTAACCCCACTCGATCATACCCTTACGCATAATCTTGATGGTGCGTGGATCGGTCACATTTAGGAACGTCATGGCCGCCCAGGTCGCGGGGTTTGTTTTTTTCTTGCCGCGCTGTTTGAGAATATCGCGCATGCGAATCGAGACATCGCCGAAATCAATATTGACCGGACAGGGGTTTAAACATTTATGACAAACGGTGCAGTGATCAGCAACGTCATTCATTTCATCAAAATGCCGCACAGAGATACCGCGCCGCGTCTGCTCTTCATAAAGAAACGCTTCAATGATCAGACCGGTCGCCAGTATCTTGTTACGTGGCGAATACAACAGATTGGCGCGCGGAATATGCGTATTACAGACTGGCTTGCATTTACCGCAACGCAGACAGTTGCGCACGTCATCGTTCAACAGGCCCAACTCGCTTTCTTCCAGCAGCAGCGCTTCCTGCTGCACCAGTCGCAGTGATGGCGTATAGGCATCGGAAAGGTCCGCGCCCTGCAGTAATTTCCCGCGATTGAATACCCCCTGCGGATCGACCCGTTCTTTATATTGCGTAAATGCCGCGATCGCTTCAGGTTCCAGGTAATGAATCTTGGTCAGCCCAATACCATGCTCGCCGGAAATAACACCGTCCAACGAGCGCGCCAGCGCCATAACGCGATCCACAATCTGCTCGGCCTGCTGCATCATGGTGTAATCGTTGGAGTTCACCGGGATATTGGTATGCACATTGCCATCGCCAGCATGCATGTGCGTAGCCACGAACAGGCGACTGGTGCGTTTTTCCTTGTGGATAACGGCCAGCTTTTCAATGACGGCCTGCCATTCCCGTCCCGCAAAAATTTCCTTGAGCGGCTGCTCAACATCACGACGGTAAGAAACACGCAGATCGCGCCGTAACAACAGATGCAGTAAAGTATCGCCGGGTTTGATCTGCGAACGAGCAGCATCGTCCAGCAGGCCTTCATGATCCATGACCGGCCGGTCCAGATATTCAAGTGTCGCAACCCAGCGCTGCCGGGCTTCCTGCAACACTTCCCGCGCGGCTGTTTTTTTAGCTTCCTCTATCGCACTGTTTTCTTCGCTGGATTCATAATCGGGATCAGAACGCAGTTCGGCCAAATCTCCCGACAAGTAGGCCAGCACCGCATCAATGGCATCGATCTTGTTGCGCGTGGAATATTCGATGTTGAGTCGCTCGATACCTTCCTCGTATTCCGCCAGTCGCTCCAGCGGAATGACCACATCCTCATTAATCTTGAACGCGTTGGTGTGTGCGGCAATCGCTGCCGTGCGTGCCCGATCCAGCCAGAAACGCCGCCGCGCCTCGGGGCTGACCGCAACGAAACCTTCCGCACCGCGCGCATTCGCCAACCGCACCACTTCCGATGCAGCCGTGGCCACCGCGTTTTCATCATCGCCTGACACATCGGCGATCAACACCATCTTCGGCAGTTCGCGGCGCGAAGCCTTGGTGCTGTAATTCACCGCCTTGACGTAACGTTCATCGAGATGCTCAAGGCCGGACAGCACCACGGCAGGATTGGCGTCCAGGTAGCCCTTGGTCTCCACAATAGCCGGCACGGCTTCGTGTAGATCATTGCCAAAAAACTCAAGACAGACCGTGCGCGTGAAACTCGGCATGCGATAGACCACGAAACGTGCCGATGTGATCAGACCATCGCAGCCTTCCTTCTGTACGCCGGGCAGGCCACCGAGGAATTTATCGGTAACATCCTTGCCCAGCCCCTCCTTGCGCAGCGCCTTGCCGGGCATGCGCAGGATCTCGGCCTCGCCGATACGGGTGCGCCCATCGGGTTCATACCGGGTGACGCGGAAACTGACCGTTTCCTGCTCGTGGATCTTGCCGAGGTTATGATCGAGGCGTTCGACTTTCAGCCATTTTGCGTCCGGCGTCACCATCCGCCAGCTCACCAGATTATCCAGCGTGGTGCCCCACATCACAGCTTTCTTGCCACCGGCATTCATCGCCACATTGCCACCGATGGTCGAGGCATCCTGCGATGTAGGATCGACAGCGAACACAAACCCGGCCTGCTCCGCCCGCTCCGACACCCGCCGCGTCACCACGCCCGCTTCGGCACGAATAGTCGCCACCGTTCCATCAACGCCCTCCAGGGGGCGATGCTCGACCACGCTCAGGCCTTCCAGCTTTTCGGTATTGATGACTACCGCGTCGGCATGCAGCGGCACGGCCGAACCCGTATACCCGGTACCGCCACCGCGCGGAATGATGCTCAGCCCGAGCTCGATACAGGCGGCCACGATGGGACAGACTTCTTCTTCGGTATCGGGACTGATCACCACGAAGGGCATGGCGATACGCCAGTCGGTGGCATCGGTTGAATGGGAAACGCGCGCCAGCCCACCAAAATCAATATTGTCCTTACGGGTGATTTTGCTTAACCGGCGCAGGATCTTACTGCGCAATTTTTTAACGTGAGGAAAACTTCCCTCAAATCGCCGAACCGATTCGCGCGCGGCGCTCGCCAGTGCCAGCGCCCTGTCATTGCCTTCGGCACGCGCCACAATCTGATCCAGACGGTGATGGAGAGCGTGGATCAATGACGCCAGGCGCTTGGGATTATCGAGCAGGTCGTCCTGGATGTAGGGATTACGATCCACCACCCACATATCGCCGAGCACTTCGAACAGCATGCGCGCCGAGCGCCCGGTTCGGCGTTCGCCCCGCAACTCGTTGAGCACATCCCACATCGCCTTGCCGAGATAGCGAATGACAATTTCGCGATCGGAAAAAGACGTGTAGTTATACGGAATTTCGCGGATGCGCTGCGCGGCGGCGTTACTCATGAGAGTGATTGTAGGCTCGGTTAACAAAGGCAAAGTTTAACATGCGGGAAATCACGCCGTCTTGGCGTGCAAGGCAATAATTACCAGATTTTCTCACCGGCTTCTTGCAGACGCGCAATTTCCTGCTGGAATGCGGGTGGGCCAAAGGCCACCACCTGCGACTGCTTCTGAAAGCCGTTCTCGTCGAGCACCTGCTCAAGATAGATCAGGGGACGGGATTGCTTGAGCGCGAAATCTTTCAGCCAGTTAAGCGTACGCGGCGGGATTCGCTTGCCGACCGGCACCGCCACATCCACCGGCGCACCCTGCCAGCTTCGCATGGCCGGAAGAAACATCATGCGAGCCTCATCCGGGCGCATCCAGTCCGGCAAGGGGCTGTTTTCCTTTTTCCAGCCACATTCGAAATTGATACAGGGATCTACCGGGCGGGAATCATAGGCGTTGCAACCGGAGCCAGTGCTATGCGGGCAGGGGCGTCCCGGGTAGACCTCGACACCCTCGATCACCATCCGCACCCAGCCGTCACAACAAGCGGTGCAGGGCTGGCATTGGCGTGTATTGGCAGGCATTTCGAGAGACAGGCTTTAAGACTTAAGATTCAAATTCACTACGCGCCAGCCCGGACTGGCGAATGATGGATTGTAAAGTTCCGATCCTGAGCTCCGAATGATCTGGGACAGGTAGCGTTATTGTTCCGGTTTCAGATTTTCGTTGCATGACAACATGACTACCGCGTCTTCGTACTTCGATAAAACCATGTTGTTCTAGAATTCTGCACACTTCCTTCCCTGAAAGTATCCGCAGTTTACCCAACAGCAACCTCCACGTGCGTTACATAGACCTCGTCATGCAAACGCTCCTTGATTTCTTCCGGAGAGGCAGTTTCGAAAAAGAGATCCAGCGCTTCTTTGAGATTCGCGCGCGCCTCGGCGATCGTGTCTCCCTGACTGGCCACATCCACTTCCGGGCACAGCGCAACGTAACCATCGCCTTCGCGTTCAATAATGGCTGTTAACTGGCGCATTTTGGTTTTCCCAAAGCCGTTTCAATGCCAACAGACTACACTCAAGCCCATTTTCAGGCAAATAAACAAAAAAACGGGGCCCGAAGGCCCCGTTCTTGATACAGCAAGTTTTAAGTAAAACTTAGAACTTGTGTACAACACCAACAGTGAATGAATCGTATTCAGAGTTAGCATTCTCAGTTTCGTAGTCATTGTACATAACATAGCCAGTAGTACGCTTGCTGAAGCTATGATCGAAACCAATTGACCACTCGTCTTCTTCGAAATCTGCACCAGCGGTATCAGTTTCAGAAGTCATGTACTGAGCCTTGATAGCATTGCTACCCATGGAGAACTTGGCACTCAGACCCCAAGTATCTTCATCGCCAGTAGTCGCATCAGCATCGTAAGTTGCATACATACCACCAACCATCAGGTCTTCGGTAACATTGTAGGTACCAACCAGGCGAACCAGAGACGGCTCAACGTTTGCACCACCAAAGCCCACGATACCTTCACCATAGCTCAGGTAAGACAGAGATGCGAAGATAGGACCATTGCTGTACATGGCCGCCAGGTCATATGCATCCGCCAGACCGTCATTGGTGTTTGTACCTTCACCAGCGATTGCAGCAGCTGCGAAAGACAGACCGTTGAAATCGTTGCTGATGTAAGCAATTACGTTATCAGCGCGGTGTTCGCCGTTAACGATGCCACCGATGTCGCCGTCGGTATCGTTGAACTGGTCAAACTTACCCTGCGCCATCTTAGTTGGGATATCGTGACGACCGATGCGGACTTCACCCCAGCTGTCGCTAGACAAGCCAACCCACTGGTTACGACGGGCAAAACCACCGTCGCCACCACCGTTCTGACCACTACCAAGGCTACCAGCGCCATCTTCATCAGGACTTACTTCCCATTCCAGCTGGAAGTTAGCCTTCAGGCCGTTACCCAGGTCTTCAGAACCCTTAACGCCCAGGCGTGATGCGTGGTTACGAACTGCCATTTCATCAGTAACGCCATCATCGATAGCGCCAACGTTCATGTGAATCTGGCCGTAGAGTGTAGTATCTGCCATAGCAGCCATAGGAGCAGCCAGAGCAGCAACAATTACTGTAGAAAGAAGCTTCTTGTCCATTGAATATTTCCCCTTATCCAATATATATACGGATGGTTTCTTAAAACCGCGGTCAATGTACCCGCGGCGCAACACAAAAGCAACACTAATTCTCAAAAAAACCACAAACAGTTTTAGATGTAGTTTTTTGACAACACTAGATGGTGTGCCAAGTGGGCTTCTTTGCGGCAAGTTGCACTAAATATTGAGTTTCCTTTCTTAGAAATTTTTTATATCTGTATAATAATTTTCGTATTTTGGGGCCGCAATGCTTGCCGAAACCGGGTTTGGGTGTTGCGGAAAGGGTGAAAAACAACAAATGAATCGTGTATTGGGCGGGGAAATATAGATTTCCATCCACCCCAATATCACTGTCCTTCCTGCGCGGGCGGGAATCTAGGAATTTAAGAACTCAACTGCCCATTAATGGCTCTTTTGTCTCATTCAAATACAAGAAATCTGGATTCCCGCCTGCGCGGGAATGACGATCTATAATCCGAAAAATAACCAACTTAACTCATTATATTTATTAATTAAATTCTTACATCCAATTTTTTGTGGGACGACAAAGGGACAGTAATTCATTAAATTGAGGCTATTCCCAAGAAAAAATAAAACAGAAACTAAATATCAAGTATTCACAATTGGTTAAAATCAACCAACAACACAAACGCTACCCCTATGGCTATTAAGAAGGACACCAAATGCCCATTACTTACGAAGAAGTAGAAAAATATCACGCCAAAATTAAACCACTAATAAATTCGGCGCTATCCGCCCTAGAAGATCGCATTATCTCTGGGAGGGATGAAAAGAATGTCCCCGTATATCTGACAAAGTTACGCGTAAAAAGCATCGATAGCATCTACCTAAAAACTAAAAGAAAAGCAAAGGCATCGCTATCTGATATAACTGATTATGGCGGGTTTAGGATCTTATGCTTATTTGAACAAGACCTGGTTCCAGTCCATGAGTTTCTCATCAATGTACTAGCTAATGATGGTTACGAATTAGTTGAATTTAAAGTTTTCAATTGGGAGAAAGATAGTCCGCAAGTAGCTCAAATGAATGAGCATACTAGTTCGAAATTCAAAGGGTACGAATCTGATATAAACCCTAAAGAATCAGGCTATAAATCCATCCACTACGTTATTAAATCCCAGCACAATCTACATATAGAAATTCAACTAAGAACTCTGCTTCAAGACGTTTGGGCCGAATTAGAACATGCCTTATCTTACAAACAAGGCAGCATACATCCTCACATCAAGAAAAGTTTCGCATTACTCGCAAGAGATCTAGAGACAGACGATAAACTTATCAAACATCTAAGAGAGATTAGCGACAAAGAAAAGTACACAGAACTATTCGCTTTATCAAATATTGGACCTTATAGAGTCTTCCAATATGACGATGGCGTCCTTCCCTCACTACTATCTAGTGATACAGAACTGGGTAATGCATTTTCCGAGTATAAAACATATATTGAAAACGGCCCAAACAACCAAGACCTCATGGAGTGGGCCACTAAAGCAGAAGGCCTTTACAAGCAGGTCAAAAGTAAACTATCTGCGGCTGATTTAGATGAAGGCGGGATTAAATTATGGGTTGATATGGAAAAAGCGTATCTCTATTTTTGCCAAAGGAAATTAGATGCCGCCTTAACTATTTACGATGGCGTACTTAATTATGCATCTGATTGTTATGTTCCTCATTTCAGAAAAGGTGAAATATTATTCATCCAAGGCAATATTGAGAAATCTCTTGTTGCTTTCGATATGTGTGAAGAAATCTTATCCCAAATGGGTGGGGAAAAATTCCAAAACGAGTATCGCGTAAAAGTGAAGCTTGCCAATATTTATTGGCAAATGGGGAATGAATATTACGACATCGCTCTACAAGAAATTTTGGAAGCCGAGAAAATATTCAACGACCATAAAGATGCATTTAACGAAAAAGACCATCTATCTTTACTGAATAACACTTGCTGGTACCAATTAGAAAATTTTCTTCTTGCAGTAGATCGTGATGGCAATAATTACCATTCAGATAGCGCCGAGTCTGCATTTAAAGAAGTCACTGAGCGATTCGAGAAAATTAAACCCTTTCTCGAGAACGAAGAAATCACAAGCAACAGCTTGGATACTGCGAGCTGGTACTACTTTATTTCCTTCAAAATAACAGGGGATACCAACGACCTAGAACGAGCCAGGGAATACTGCAGAAAATCTTGGGGGAAGAAAAATAATGCCACTCTCACCATTACAAGCGTAAATATTCATAGAAACCACACACAAGAAATCATGGCAGCAAACCAATAAAAAAGGAGCCTTTCAGCTCCTTCTTTAGGATTTGTAATCTACGTGGTGAATTAAATATCCGTGGGATCAACCATTCTCATAGTCATTTCCTTTATCTTCGGCAGTTAAGTTTCCTAACCTGCGAGTGCAAAATATGTCATAAGCCAGTCTAATGTCAAATTACGAGATTTTATAAATGAATAACTTACACATTCAAAACCCACTCTTTGACATTTCTAGTACCTTATCGAAATATTTCCAGTAAAACTTAAACACATCACAATTAATTTACATTCGCCCCAAGAGTGTCCCGGAGAAAAAAATAAGGGTTTCCTCTACCGAGAAAACCCTTATATTTCAATGGCTGGGGGACTAGGATTCGAACCTAGGTTGACGGAGTCAGAGTCCGTAGTCCTGCCGCTAGACGATCCCCCAAGAACTGGAGAGCAATCTCGCCAGCGATTAGCGCTTGCTGAACTGAGTTGCGCGACGAGCTTTGCGTAGACCCACTTTCTTACGCTCAACTTCACGCGCGTCGCGGGTTACAAAGCCGGCCTTGCGCAGCGGCGAGCGCAGATCTTCATTATATTTGATCAGTGCCCGAGTGATACCGTGACGGATTGCACCGGCCTGGCCACTCATACCGCCACCGGTAACGGTCACGTAGATATCGAACTGCTCGGCGTTATCCGTGGTTTCCAGCGGCTGGCGCACGACCATGCGCGCTGTTTCGCGACCAAAGAATTCATCCAGTGGGCGCTTGTTAACCATGATGTTGCCACTACCCTTGCGCAGAAATACGCGCGCTGAGGAAGTCTTGCGGCGTCCGGTTGCGTAGTACTGTTCCTGTGCCATGCTCAGTAACCTTAATTAAATGTCTAATACTTGCGGTTGTTGTGCCGCATGCTGGTGTTCAGGTCCGGCATATACCTTCAGCTTACGGTACATTTCACGACCCAGCGCGTTCTTGGGCAGCATACCCTTGACCGCGGTTTCAATAATGCGTTCCGGCGCCTTGGCGCGCAGCTTTTCCAGCGAAATCGACTTCAGGTTACCGATATAACCTGTGTGATGATGATACATCTTGTCTTTTTCTTTATTGCCAGTCACCGCAACCTTGTCCGCGTTCACGACAACGATGTAGTCGCCGGTATCCACGTGCGGGGTGTATTCTGGCTTGTGCTTGCCGCGCAGGCGACGCGCAATCTCGGTCGCCAGGCGACCCAGTTTTTTGCCTTCTGCATCAACGACATACCAGTCGCGCTTCACAGCTTCGGGCTTTGCGCTAAAAGTCTTCATCTGAGACTGCTCCACAGACCTAGTTTGGAAAGACGGCGAAGTCTACGCAAAAGCGCCGTCGGATACAAGTAATTCATGGGCGTTGTTGCTCCAACCCGCCAGATTCAGGCGTCCACTGAAATCAGGGCAAAAAAAAAGCGCGGCGAGAGGGAGGATGCCGCGCTTAATAAACCACCAAAGGAGGATGGAGGAGTACTTAACTGCCATAAAGAGGGGGAGGCAATTAAGTATGTAAGTATTTTCTAATATGCTTAGAGGTGTGTCAACTCTTTTTTTGAATATTTTTCCCGCCCCCGGGCTTCCTAGCGGTCTCGGCTATATCTTCAAGCGCTCCACCACCCGGCCATTAACCAGATGCTGCTCGATGATTTCGTCGATATCCTCTTGATCGACGTAGCTGTACCAGACGGCTTCCGGGTAAACCACCAGCACCGGCCCCTCGCTGCAACGATCCAGGCAACCGGCATTATTGATTCTTGTGCCACCGGGCCCCGCTATACCCAGCTCCTTGCTGCGTTGTTTGGCATAGTCACGCATCGACTGCGCCCCAAACTTCTGGCAGCAGGCCCTACCATCCTCACGCAGATTGGTACAGAAAAACACATGGTGTTTGTAATAAGACATAGCTAGTTACCTTCAGGAACCTGATTGGAATAATGAGACTGTTCAACAGGAACGCCCAAATGCTATATGCTATCGAGCATGAAATCACGTCATTACAGCTCACTCGACACCCTGATTGGCCAGGTGGATTCCGCCTTGCGAACCCTGTTCGGCACCCCCGTGACCACCGAACGGCCAAATCCCGCAGCCAATACCGCTGAGGCCGATCTTTCAGAATCGGCGCGCAACGAAGCCGCGCGGCTGATGCGCATCAATCATACGGGAGAAGTCTGCGCACAGGCGCTTTACCAGGGCCAGGCGCTGACAGCGAAGCTGGACAATGTACGCGAACGCATGGAGCGCGCCGCCCAGGAAGAAAACGATCACCTCGACTGGTGCGAAAAACGTGTCCATGAACTTGGCAGCCATACCAGCGTTCTTAACCCGGCCTTTTATGCCGGCTCATTCGCCATCGGCGCCATTGCCGGTGTGATTGGTGACAAGTGGAGTCTGGGCTTCGTTGCCGAAACGGAAAAACAGGTTATCAAGCATCTGGACGAACACCTCGAACAGATTGACCCGCATGACGAAAAAAGCCGTGTAATCCTGGAACAGATGAAAGTCGATGAGGCGCACCACGGCAACATGGCTCTGGACGCCGGTGGCGCGCCCTTACCCAGACCGGTTCAGAAGGCGATGCAGCTGACTTCGAAGATCATGACGAAGTCGGTTTACTGGATATAAAGAACAGATCCGACGAGGGTGTTTTTTCGAGTGACTCAAAGTCTTTTGGAAAGAGAAAAAACTAACCTCAGAGGATCTTTAAAAGCAACAACCACTGGATCCCGGCCTTCGCCGGGATGACAAAAACAAACACTAAACTACCGTGACTTCGGCATATTTCGGCCGTAGAAAATTTCGGCCATTTCGTGTTCCAAAGAAGCGCGGATCTGCTTGGCCTCTTTATAAGACAGCTCATCCACCCCCATGCCGAACAGGTAATTATCCAGATCGAAATCCTTGAGGATCATCTTGGTGTGGAAGATGTTCTCCTGATACACGTTCACGTCAATCATCTGGTAACGCTCGCGCGTGTCTTTCGACATGTAGTTCTGAATGGAATTGATCTTGTGATCGATGAAGTGTTTCTTGCCGCGCACGTCGCGCGTAAATCCACGTACCCGGTAATCCATGGTCAGGATATCCGACTCAAAGCTGTGAATCAGGTAGTTCAAGGCACGCAGCGGCGAAATACGACCACAGGTTGAGACATCGATATCCGCCCGGAACGTACTGATGCCATTATCCGGGTGCGATTCCGGGTAGGTATGTACCGTGATGTGACTCTTGTCGAGATGCGCCACGACCGCGTCCGGCAATGGCCCGGGTTTTTCCTGGTGAAGCGATTCGTCCTCGGTGATGATCGGCTCTTCCGAGATCAGCATGGTGACGCTGGCACCCTGGGGATCATAATCCTGATGCGCAATATTGAGGATATTGGCGCCGATGATATTGGCTACCTCGGTCAGGATCTGGGTCAGACGCTCGGCGTTGTAAGCCTCGTCGATATATTCAATGTACTCAGAACGCTGCTGCTCGGTCTTCGCGTAGCAGATATCGTAGATGTTGAAACTGAGCGTCTTGGTCAGGTTATTGAACCCATGGAGTTTCAACTTGTTCATCACTGGCTTGATTCCATTGGTTAACGGGGGCGGTATTATTGCACAGAGTTGGCGATTGGCGGATGGTAAATTATCTGCACTGTATTGCCTTCAGGATCAAAGCAATAGAAGCTCCGGGCGCCATCACGATGGGTGCGCGGCTCGGTCTTCATCTTGACATCATTCTCCAGCAGGAACCGGTACCACAGATCCACTTCCTCGATCTTTCGCAGCATGAAACCGATGTGATCGAGCGCCGTATCCCGATTCGCCGAGCGTGCCTCGGGGCCACGATGCAGCGCAAGGTTATCCTGGCCGGCAGTCGTCAGATAATAATTATCCGGGTCCGGCTGCCATTCAACCGCCATACCCAGCAAGTCGACATAGAAGTGTAAACAGGCTTCAAGATCATCGACAAACAGGGCAACGTGACGCATGCCCAGGGTAGTATTCGGGCGCTCCATCATCAGCCAGCCGCCTCCGCACCCAGATCAACAACCTCAAAATCGTGACTGATCTCGGCCGCCTTGCCCAGCATGATCGAGGCCGAGCAGTACTTTTCCGCCGATAACTCCACGGCACGTGCCACCTGCTTTTCGCTCAGACCACGGCCCTTGACGATGAAATGGACGTGGATTTTGGTGAACACCTTTGGCACTTCTTCGGAGCGCTGCGCCTCGATTTCCACCACGCAGTCCTCAACCGGCTGGCGCTGGCGCTTGAGAATGTACACCACATCGAACGCGGTGCAGCCACCCATACCCAGCAGCAGCATCTCCATCGGCCTTGGACCAAGATCACGGCCGCCGCTATCGGGCGGCCCGTCCATCACCACCGCGTGACCGCTGCCGGACTCGCCCAGAAATGTCGCCTCTTCAACCCACTTGACCCGCGCCTTCATGCCGCTCTCCGCTATTCAAAATTGTGTGAAGCCTATCACAGATCGACAGGACTTAAGCCCTCCCCTACACTGTATACTAGGCTAAAGGAATGAGGCGCTTAGGCCGCTGAAGTGGACGTTATGGAAACAAAACAACTCAAAAGCACCGGCAACCAGTCGCTCGACAATTTCCTGGAACATTGCCATCGGCGCCGCTATCCGCCCAAAAGCGTGATCATCTATGCCGGCGATGCCCCGGATGTGCTCTATTTTATCATCGACGGCTCGGTCAGCGTGCTTATCGAGGAAGACAATGGCCAGGAAATCGTGCTGGCCTACCTCAACAAGGGCGACTTCTTCGGTGAAATGGGGTTGTTCGGTGAAGGCTCGACCCGCAGCGCTTGGGTGCGCACCCGCGAGGAATGCGAACTGGCCGAAATCAGCTACAGTAAATTCCGACAGGTCGCCAAGGACAATCCTGACATCCTGTTTGCACTGGCGGCGCAAATGGCCGCGCGCCTGCGCACCACCAGCCGCAAGGTATCCGACCTGGCCTTCCTCGACGTCACCGGCCGCGTGGCCCGTACTCTGCTCGAACTCTGCAAGCAACCCGACGCCATGACTCACCCGGACGGTATGCAGATTCGCATCACCCGTCAGGAGATCGGCCGTATCGTGGGATGTTCGCGCGAAATGGTTGGTCGCGTGTTAAAAGGTCTGGAAGAACAGGGCCTGATTACGGCCAAGGGCAAGACCATCGTGGTTTTTGGTACACGGTAACTTTTCCGTTCAGGAAAACAACTCCGCCAGCTTTTCACCCGGCTCATCCGCCCTCATAAAGGCTTCACCCACCAGGAAGGTGTGCACATTGTGCTCGCGCATGAGTTGCACATCGGCCTTTGCCAGGATGCCACTCTCTGTCACCACCAGCCGATCCTCGGGAATTTCCTGTAGCAGATCCAGCGTCGTCTGCAGGCTGACCTCGAACGTGCGCAGGTTACGGTTATTGATGCCGATCATGGGACAGGGCAACTTCAGAGCACGTTGCAGTTCTTCGGCATCATGCACCTCCACCAGTACACCCATACCCAGATCCTGTGCCAGCACTGCCAGCTCCATCATCAGATCATCGTCAAGCGCCGAAACAATAATCAGAATACAGTCCGCACCGATCATGCGCGCTTCATAGACCTGGTAGGGATCCACCATGAAATCCTTGCGCAGTACCGGCAGCTCACAGGCGGCACGAGCCTGCTGCAGATATTCATCCGACCCCTGAAAAAAGTCGATATCGGTCAACACCGACAGGCAGGCCGCCCCGCCGCGCGCATAACTCTGCGCGATCTGCGCGGGCTGAAAATCTTCCCGCAACACGCCCTTGCTCGGCGATGCCTTTTTGATCTCGGCGATCACGGCAGACTCACCCTGAAAAATCTTGTTTCGTAACGACTGGATAAATCCGCGTGTCGGTGACGCCTGCGAGGCCTGCGCTTCAACTTCGGCAAACGACAGAACCTGTTGGCGTTCGGCCACTTCCTCACGTTTACGATCAAGAATCTTGACCAGTATGTCTGGCACTTTATTCGTCATCGTAAATTTCAGTCCGCTGCCAGCTGCTGCGACAGGGCTATTAACTGATCAAACTTCTGCTGCGCCGCACCACTATCCAGAATCTCTCCGGCACGTTGAACACCCGCCTCCAGGCTATCGACCAAGCTTGCGGCATAGATGGCCGCACCTGCATTCAACATTACGATATCGCGCGCGGGCCCGGTCTCGCCCGCGAACACCTGCTTGATAATCGCCAGACTTTGCTCGGCGGAATCGACTGCCAGTGTCGCCACACTGCCACGGCTCATGCCGAACATTTCCGGTTCAATGGTGTAGCGTTCGACCAGGTTGTTTTTCAACTCGGCAACATGCGTTTCCGAACCGATGCTGATTTCGTCCATGCCATCCGCCGCATGCACCACCAGCACATGCTCGCTGCCCAGTTTTTTCAGCACTTCCGCCAGCGGCTCCAGCCAGATATCCGAGAACACGCCCAGCACCTGGTTAGGCGCGCCGGCAGGATTGGTCAGCGGACCAAGCAGATTGAACAGGGTGCGCACGCCCATTTCCTTGCGCGGCCCAATGGCATGCTTCATGGCACCGTGATGTTTGGGCGCAAACAGGAAACCGACACCGATCTCGTTGACACATCGCGCCACCTGCTCGGCATTCAGATCCAGGTTTACCCCGGCCGCCTCCAGCACATCGGCACTGCCGCACTTGCTGGATATGGAACGATTTCCGTGCTTGGCCACCTTGGCACCTGCCGCCGCGGTGACAAAAGCGCTCGCCGTGGAAATATTAAAAGTGCTGCTGCCATCGCCTCCGGTTCCGCAAGTATCCACGATCGGCCCACCGCTGATGTGTACCCGGGTCGCCAGTTCACGCATCACCTGCGCAGCAGCAGCCAGTTCATCGACGGTCTCGCCTTTCATGCGCATGCCGATCAGGAATCCGCCTATCTGCGCGGGCGTCGCTTCGCCGGTCATAATCTGGCGCATGACGGCAATCATCTCGTCATGCGTCAGATCTTTTTTTTCCGTGGCAGCCTTGATGGCCGCTTGCATATCCATAGTTGGCATCCCCTGGTTTATGCAGTCATGGTTAGGAAGTTTTTCAACATGGCATGACCATGCTCGGTCAGGATGGATTCCGGATGGAACTGCACACCTTCCACCGGCAGGGTCTTGTGGCGCACACCCATGATCTCTTCCATCTCGCCATTGTCAGCCAATGTCCAGGCGGTGACTTCAAGACATTCGGGCAAGGAACTCTTCTCAATGACCAGTGAATGATAGCGCGTCGCTTCCAGCGGATTGCTCAAACCCGCAAACACGCCCGTATCCTTGTGATGAATCATGGATGTCTTGCCATGCATGATAGCCCCGGCGTGAATGATGTTTCCGCCAAAGGCCTGGCCAATACTCTGGTGACCCAAACAGACACCGAGGATCGGCAGCTTGCCCGCGAAATGCTTGATCGCCGCCACTGAAACGCCTGCTTCATTCGGCGTACAGGGGCCGGGCGAAATTACCAGACGATCCGGCTTGAGGGCCTCAATCTCCTCAATCCTGATCTGGTCATTGCGATAGACGCGCACATCCTCGCCCAGCTCGCCGAAATACTGCACGAGGTTATAGGTAAAGGAGTCATAGTTATCGATCATTAACAACATATTCGCCCCCTTACCGGTGCACGGAATCCAGACCGGCTTCCGCCATGGCAACCGCGCGGAAAATCGCCCGCCCCTTGTTCATGGTTTCATCCCATTCATTACGCGGTATCGAGTCATACACGATGCCCGCTCCCGCCTGGATATGCAGTTGCTGATCCTTGATCACGGCCGTGCGGATGGCAATTGCCGTATCCATATTGCCATTCCAGGCGAGATAACCAACCGCACCGGCATAAACACCCCGCTTGACCGGCTCCAGCTCGTCGATGATTTCAATGGCACGAATCTTCGGCGCGCCGCTCACGGTGCCAGCCGGGAAAGTTGCGCGCAGTACATCCATGGCGCTCATACCTTCTTTCAACTTGCCCTGCACATTCGACACGATATGCATCACATGCGAATAACGCTCGATGATCATCTTCTCGGTCAGCTTCACCGAGCCGATGTCCGCAATACGCCCCACATCGTTACGCCCCAGATCGATCAGCATCAGGTGCTCGGCCAGCTCCTTGGGATCGGCCAGCAGGTCCTGCTCGAGGGCGAAATCCTGTGCCTGGTCCTTGCCACGCGGACGGGTGCCGGCAATCGGCCGCACCGTAACCATGCCGTCTTCCAGGCGCGTCAAAATTTCTGGCGAGGAACCGACAACGTGAAAATCCCCCAGATCCAGGTAGAACATATAGGGTGACGGGTTAAGGCTGCGCAGTGCGCGGTACAGATCCAGCGGTGGCGCCTTGAACGGGATCGACAATCGTTGCGACAACACCACTTGCATGATGTCGCCATCAACGATGTAGTCCTTGGATTTGGCGACCGCCGCTTCGAAGCCGTCCTGGGTGAAACCGGAGATAAAATCATCCTCGCACACCTTGATGGAGGCGGTGTGTTCATAGCGCGGCGTTTCCCGGCCCAGTTGTTCCACCAGTTCATCCAGGCGATGCCTGGCCGCTTCCAGCCCGTTTACCGCGCGACCGTCGGCATGCACGATGACGAATAACTTGCCGCTGAGATTATCGAACACCACCACTTCGTCCGAAACCATAAGCAGAATATCGGGGTTTTTCAGTGGGTCGGGCTTTTCTGCATTCGCCAGACGCGGTTCGATATAGCGCACCGTGTCGTAACCGAAGTAGCCTACCAGCCCGCCGGTGAATCGCGGCAAGCCATCGACTTCCGGCACAGCAAACTGCTGCTGGAAATCCTCAATCCAGGCGAGCGGGTCCTCGACCTGATGGGTTTCGCTGAGCTCGCCATCCCGAAACAGGGCGACTTCATAGCCCGAGACGCGGATATAGGTCTGGCAGGGCAATCCGATAATGGAATACCGGCCCCATTTCTCCCCACCCTGAACGGATTCGAACAAGTAGGAACGCGGCCCGTTGGCCAGCTTGAGATAGGTGCTTAGGGGAGTGTCGAGATCCGCGAGAACCTCGCGCATCACGGGAATTCGGTTATAGCCTTGCTCGGCAAGTGTACGAAATTGTTGGGCGTCCACGAATGATTACCTCAGAAATAGAATAAACAGAACTCGATGTTGGCAATTACTCGCCTCGCCATCGTTTCTGTGTCTTCCTGAGTGTCATCCGGTTGCTCATGGCCTGATAATACGCTAAGCCGCTTGCGTAAGTAACGCTTTAATTTGATCCAGCGAATCGAGCACGGCATCCGGGGCGGAATCACGAATATCCACGCCGTGGTTATAACCGTAACTCATACAGACAATCTGGAAATTGGCCGCACGCGCCGCTTTCACATCACTAACCGAATCGCCCACCATTAGCGAACGCTCGGGCTTTACGCCGAAATACTCGGCCGCATGCAACAGTGGCAGAGGATCCGGTTTTTTCCTGGGCAACGTATCGCCGCTGATAATGATGGAAAAATAATCCGCTATCCCCAGATCCTTCAGCAGCGGCTGGGTGAACTGCGCCGCCTTGTTAGTGACGCAGCCCAGCGAATAACCGGCAGCCTTGAGAAAATCCAGCCCGTCCCGAACGCCCGGATACAAACAGGAACGCTTGGAGGTATTTTCGGCATAGAGCGCGAGAAAAATCGGGTAGACCTTCTCGAACAACGCCTGGTCCGGTTCACCGTCCAGTTGACCGATCAAGGCACGCCGGGTCAGGCGTTCCACGCCATTACCGACCCAGTTACGCACCTTGGCCTCGCCGTGCTCCGGCATGCCCAACTGCTTCATCATCTCATCGACGCAATAAGCCAGGTCCGGCACGCTGTCCACCAGCGTGCCGTCCACGTCGATCAGAATCATCTCGGGCTTGCGGATCATAAGGGGATCAGACCTTGGCGAGTTCGGCGCGCATCTGCTTGAGGATGCTGTTGTACTTGTTCGGGTCGCTTTCGTTGCGCTTGCCGAAGATGCCGGAACCGGACACGAAAGTATCAATGCCCGCGGCAGCCACTTCCGCAATATTGTCGGCTTTAACGCCGCCATCAATTTCGAGACGGCAATCCAGACCACGGTCATCGATCATCTTGCGCACGGCGCGCGCCTTGTCCAGCACGTAGGGGATAAATGCCTGACCACCGAAACCCGGGTTAACAGACATCAACAACACCATGTCACACATCGGCAGGGCATATTCCAGCACGTCCAGCGGAGTCGCCGGGTTGAATACCAGGCCCGCCTTACAGCCTTCACCCTTGATCAGTTGCAGAGTGCGGTCCACGTGTTCGGACGCTTCCGGGTGGAAAGTGATATAGGTGGCACCCGCCTTGGCGAAGTCCGGAATAATGCGATCTACCGGCTTGACCATCAGGTGGACATCGATCGGCGCGGTCACGCCATGCTTGCGCAGGGCCTCGCACACCAGCGGCCCGATCGTCAGATTGGGTACGTAATGATTGTCCATGACATCGAAGTGCACGATGTCCGCGCCGGAGGCCAGAACGTTGTCCACTTCCTCGCCCAGCTTGGCAAAGTCAGCCGACAAAATCGATGGGGCAATTGCATAATCAGCCATTTTTCCGCTCCAAATATAACGTTGCGATTCAGCGCCCTCGGCGCGTAAAGTTGCGCACTGTACCCGATAAGCCGATGTTTTTCAGCTTCCGGCATGACAAGGAGGAAGGCGATGCAAGCCGCAAAAGTGTTTAGCCATTTTAGCTTTTTGTTTTTCCTGCTGTTTTCTTCATATGCCCTGGCGACCGACAAGGCTAAGGAACAGCGTTGGGCCGACCAGGTCGTGGACATGATCATTGACGGCGAGCCGGTCTGGCTGGAAACGCAAGGCCATAAATTCCTTGGCATTTACACGGAAGACACCACCGGCGAACCGAAAGGCGCTGTCATCGTACTGCACGGCATTGGCGTGCACCCCAACTGGAACGACGTGGTTTATCCATTGCGCACCCAGCTACCCGAGCATGGCTGGACCACGCTGTCGATCCAGTTGCCGATCCTGCCGAATGAAGCCGAGGCGAAAGACTATGCTCCCATCATCAAGGACGCCGCGCCGCGTATCGATGTAGCACGGCAATTCCTCAAGGACAAAGGCTTCAAACCGGTGTTCATCGTCGCCCACAGCCTGGGCGCCACCATGGCGGCAGCGGCGCTGGCGGAAACCCCATCGCTGGCGGACGGTTTTGTCGCCATCGGCATGAGTGTGAACGATACCGACCCGATGCTGCAGACAACCACTTACCTGGAGCAGATTAAACTGCCAACACTGGATCTTTACGGCAGCCGCGATCTGAAAGAAGTGCTCAACAGCGTCGATGCGCGGCGTAAAGCGGCGCGTATCGCCCAGAACGACAATTACCGCCAGCTGGAAATCGAAGGCGCGGACCACTTTTTTATCGGCCTGGAAGACGACCTGGTACGGCGTGTTCGCGGCTGGCTGGAAACACAGATCCAATAAAGGAATTCATGAATGTCGATTGCTATCGCCCTGCATTTGCTCGCCGCCGTCATCTGGGTTGGCGGCATGTTCTTCGCCTACATGGCACTGCGTCCGGCTGCGGCCCAGTTACTCGAACCGCCCCAGCGACTACCGTTATGGGTAGGCACCTTCGGCCGCTTCTTCCCCTGGGTCTGGCTGTCGGTAGCGATTCTGCCAATTACTGGCTACTGGATCATATTCGGCGTCATGGGCGGCATGGCGAACGTCGGCTTGCATGTACACCTCATGCAGGGCCTGGGCTGGCTGATGATCCTGTTGTATATGCATGTCTTTTTTGCCCCCTTCAAGAAACTCAAACTGCGTGTCATTGAGGGTAACTGGCCCGAGGCTGCCGCGCAGCTCAACCGGATCCGCCGCACCATCGGCCTCAACCTGGTTCTCGGATTGATTGTGGTGATTATCGCCGGCGGTGGACGCTATTTCAGTTTCTAGTCCATCGACAAAAAGTCGGCTGGAAAATGAAAAATCAAGCTGTTGCAGCAAGAATTCCACGCACTATCGTACCGCTACATGATCTCGATCCATGTCCTGTGCTTGCACTGGCGATATTCTGTTCCTATACCTAATTTGAACCCCTGAAATGGCGCAGGATGCCATCGATGGCAGACAGATTATCCCCGTAGGATAAGCAAACACAGAGGCTGACATCATGAGCACAGAATACGAACCCCGGATCGGTGACTGGTACCGTTCTCGCGGCGGCGATAATTTTGAGATCGTTGCTTTGGATGAAGCCGATCAAACCCTGGAGATTCAGTATTTCGATGGCACGGTCGAGGAACTCGATCTGGATACCTGGTACGAACTGGATATCGATGCCATAGAACCTCCGGAAGACTGGTCCGGGTCGCTGGATATCCAGCGCGACGACTACGGCGTCGACCTTGAATTCAGCCAGACCGATGCCTGGCAGAACCCGCTCGATAACGTGGAATGATGCATACCAGCGCCATACATCCCTGGCTGGTCACTCCCGCCTACGCCAGAACCATTCAGTCTGAACTCGCGGAAGATGTCATATGCGAGCCGGACTTCGAAGAGATTCGGCGCATTGCCGGTGTCGATATCGGTTTTGAAGATAATGGCCGCATCACTCGCGCGGCGATCAGCGTGCTGGATTTTGAATCTCTGCAACCGCTTGAAGAAGTCATCGTGCGGGAACCGACACGCTTTCCCTACGTACCCGGCCTGCTGTCATTCCGGGAAGTCCCCGCGCTGCTGGATGCACTGGAAGGCCTGGACACACCGCCGGATATGATCTTGTGCGACGGTCAGGGACTCGCTCACCCAAGGCGCTTCGGACTTGCCTCCCATCTCGGCATTGTCAGCGACATCCCAACCATCGGCGTCGCCAAAAGCCGCCTGATCGGTACTTACCGGGAACCTGGAGAAACCAAGGGGAGCTGGTCGCCCTTGCTGGACGAAGGGGAAATTATCGGTGCGGTGCTGCGCACCCGCCGGGGCACCCAGCCGCTTTTTGTCTCGATCGGTCACCGGGTCGACCTGGCCTCGGCCATCAGGCTGGTTCTGCACTGCACACCCAGATTCCGTCTTCCGGAAACCACACGCCGAGCCCACCATTTAGCCTCAGCTACACCCCAAAATCAACACTAAATATCGGAATTTATTCGATTTATACCCGCCATTAAAAAATTAGTGGTCTCTAATATGTTCAGGGCTTGATAAACCCGACTAATGCCCTTAAGTTTGGTCATAAGGTGTCTTTTATGGATATCACGTTAGCGGCGGGTCAAGTTGGTTATGCGCTCGCCGATAACTTTATCGAAGGCAGCTGTTTTAGTTGCCGCAACGCAGGAGGTGTACCATGGTGATGGTCCTGGATATGGCCAAAGGTTCATGCCACGACGAGACTAGCCACGAAGTTTTCGACTCCCACGCCGAAGCCCTGGAAATGACCCCTGTGCTGGCACTGCAAGAGTACGATTTCGCCACCGCGCGCCCTCAGCAACCTGCCATGCCCGTCGAGCTGGCCACTGCGGATATCGAGAAATTTATCGCGCTCAATGAATCCTGCTGATTAATCGGCGCAACAAGGCTCAACTTTCTGGAGAAAACGCTCGCTTCATGCGGGCGTTTTCGCTTTGTAAAACACCTCTCCTTCGACAATTTCGATATCAATCGGCTTCAAGCCCTTGCCAACACAGGGCCCCTTCACGCACTGCCCCGAATCAATCTCAAACAGGGCATGATGGGTGGAACACTGAATATGCATCTTGTCGACACTCAAAAACTCCCCCGGTACCCAGTCCAGCGGACTGCCCGCATGCGGACAATGATTGACGTAGGCAAACACTTCCTCGCCCTTGCGCACCAGGCACAAATCCCAGGGCAACCCGCTTTGTTCCATATTCACTGCCAGACTGCCCGGATCTTCAAGATCAGAAAGCGCACAAAGCCGTTTACTCATTGACTAACCCCTTCAAACCGTATTGAGTACATTTCTTTCCCGCCAGGCGACAGGCCTGCGTCAGCGTCTCGGACCAGCCGAGACCTCGCAGACGCGCGCCTATCACTGCCGCATTAAAGGTATCCCCTGCACCCAGGCTATCCACAACCCGCTCGATATTAGTCGCAGGCGCGTGCAAACGTTCTCCGCTTGCGGTTGCCATCCAGGCGCCCTGAGCGCCCCATGCGATAACGCAATCGGTATTTGCCACCCTGTGCCGATCCAGAAATTCCTCGGCGGAGGTTGCCCCCATCGCCGTGGCATAGTGGCGTGAAAACAGCAGCAAACCGGCTTCTTTGAACAGTCGGTCAATCTGGTCGCGCGGCTTTTCAATTTCCACGGAGCATGGAACTCGCGGCGCCTTCGCTCGAGCATGCGCCAGCATTCGTGCAGTCTGTTCGACATTGCGTCCTTCAAAATGGAGCCAATCGAAGGCACTCAGGTCGATGCTGGCAAACTGCGCAAAATCGAATTCCGGAAGATCACGGTAATGCACAATGGTCCGTGAACCAGTCGCTTCACTGAGCGCGATATAGGAAGTCGGCATTTGCCCGGTCGCGAGTCGCCGACAGTGCGCCGTATCGATGCCACTGGCAGCCAGCTCTTCGCGGATAAATTCGCTGGCGGCTGTTTCCACCAATACGCCGGCCCAGCTGCAGGCATGCCCAAGCTGACTTAGCACCGTCAGCGTATTGGTGGCATTGCCACCACGCCGCACACTTTGGGAATGCGCACGGACCTCGCTATCCTCAGCGGGATAATCGGTCACGGTATTGATGATGTCGAGCGTGGCAATGCCAACGGCGAGAATCCGGGCCATAGTGGCGCGGATTCTAGCAAAAAACAGTGCGTAAAAAAGTTACTGACGAACGACGCGGAAGCCGAGATTGTTCAATCTGGTCGTGGCGTACTGGTTGGCACGCTTGGCGAAACGCAACGAACTGGCCGTGCTGTCAAAGGCGCCACCGCGCACCACGCGTCGGGAACAGCGCGGCTCCATCCAGGCACTACCGTCGGCGGGCGCGCCATCATAGGAATCGTGGTAGCAATCCATCACCCACTCCGAAACATTTCCGGCGGTGTCGCTGAGCCCCAGGGGATTGAATTTGAAACTGGCGACCGGCGCTGTTTGCTTGCCATCCCAGTCACTGCCACAGTTGAAGCAATTTGCACGACCTTCACCGATAGAGTTACCCCACCAGTACAGGTTACGCGCATCCACACCCGCGGCATATTCCCATTCCGCCTCGGTCGGCAGGCGGTATTTACGACCGGTTTGTTCAGATAACCACTGCGTATAAGCCACTGCATCGTCCCAGCTGATATTGATGACGGGACGATTGCCGCGGCCCCAGCCCATATCGTCCGGTAACTCCCGGCCGGTGGCATTGGCAAAGGCATCGTATTGGGCAAAGGTTATCTCGGTCTGGCTGATGGCAAACGCGGCCAGCTGTACACTGTGACGCGGGCGCTCATCGAATTCGAGTGAATTGGCGCCACTCCCCATCATGAATTCTGTCGCTGATATTTTCACCAGCAGCGGCGTCGGCACTTCCGGCAGACGATCTTGCACAGTCACCGGTTTAGGTAACGCCTTCTCAACCGGCGCCACCAGCGACGGTTTGGGTTCAGGCTTTGGCGCAGGCCTGGCAACCGGAATCGGTGTAATGTCGGCATCAACCTTGTCTTCCGCCACTTGCGTTACCGAGGGCGCCTGGGCAACAGGTTCAACTTCAGAAGGAACGGTCTTAACCTCGGCAACGGGTGCGCCAGTAACAGCTGCCTGCTGCTGATACCAGAGAACGCCTCCCGCAGCGGCAGCACCGATCAGCAAGCCGCCAATCAAGCCCATGATCAGCCCGCCACTGCGCTTCGGTTCTGACTGGGTCGGGGGAATCATCACCCGTGGTTCAGGTTCAGGATCCGGTTCGGGCATGGCACGACTGCTGTTTATCACCTGCTCCGGTGCCTGTTGCGCCTGGCTGATGATCAGTTGTTCCTGCAGCCGTGAAACCTCGTCTTCCGCCTGGCTCCGGGAACTGGCCGCGGCATCCATCTGGGCCTTCAGGTTTGCCAGTTCCTGCTGTAACCGCTGAACTTCATCGCCCTCATCGCCACCCAGCACCGCATCGGTTTGCGCAGCCTGCAGGATCTCGAGTTCAGAACGATACTGATTTGCCTGATCGCGCGCTTCGTTGAGCAGCAACTGCAGTCGTTCGATTTCACTGCTATCCACCGCCAGGTCTTCTGTCGATGCGCTCGATTTGAGGTCCGCAATCTGTTGCTGCAGCGCGGCAACATCGGCATTGGTTGCCAACCGCAACTGATCCAGCTCGGCCTGTAACGCCCGCTCGCGCTCGAGGCCCGTTTCCTGCGCATCGTTAAGCGATTCACGCATCACCTCGCACTGTTCTTCCGCATCCAGTTTTTCCTGGCGCGCTTGTTCCAGCGCCTGTACCTGCTGTTGCGCTTCAGAATTCAGTCGGGTAATTTCTCTGCTGAGCTCGGCAATACGCTGCGCGGACTCAGCTTGCATGGATGCCGCACCGGAACCACGTGCCGATTGCTCATGCGACAAAGATGTTTTGACCACTTCCAGTTCTGACCGTAATGCTTCCTCGGTTTTACGGGCTGCCTCACGTTCTTTTGCCGCAAGATCACGCACCTTCTCAAGCTCGGCACTGGCTTCGCCGGCCTCGCTACGCAAGGCGTCGAGCTGCGCAATTAATTCGGCCTGTTTCTCCTCGGCCTGCTGCTGCCCCTCGGCAGCCGATTGTTCCACTTCGGCAAGCGACTTCTGCAATGCCTCAAGCGCGGCAGACTTTTCATCTATCGCCGCCTGGAACTGCTCCTGTTGCGCCGTGCGTTCCACGCGTTCGCTTTCAAGATCGGCTGCTGTTTGTTGTCGACTTTCCTCGGCCTCAGTCAGCTGCAAACCTAATGCTTCCAGTGCCATGCTGGCTTCACTGGCTTCGGTACGTATCGCTTCCAGCTGTTCGGTAAATTCAGCCTGCCTGCTCTCCGCCTGCTGGTGCGCATCCCGTGCCGACTGCTCTGCTTCGCCAAGCGCTTTTTTCAGCGACTCCAGCTCAGTGGATTTTTCCTCGATTTCACGCTGCAGTTGTTCCTGTTGCGCCGTGTGTTCCGCGCGTTCGCTTTCGAGATCGGCCGCTGTTTGCGAACGCAGCGCTTCCAGTTCCACGCTGACTTGACCCGCTTCCGCGCGCACAGCTTCCAACTGTTCAGCAAATTCAGCCTGCCTGACTTCTGCCTGCTGCTGAATATCCCGTGCCGACTGCTCTGCCTCGGCAAGCGCTTGTTGAAGCGCATCCAGTTGAGCGGATTTTTCTTCAACCTCCGCCTGTAATTTTGACAGGCTGTCTTTTTGTTCGCTGTTCTCGCCCTCAAGCGCCTTACTGGTTAATTCCAGTTCGGCAATACGTACATTTGCATCGTCCAGCGCAGACTGCTTTTCGTTCAAGGACTCTTGCTGCAGTTGTTGCGTATCCTGCAGGCTGGATAGGGTCTGTTCAGTTTCCTGCAGCTTGCTCTGCAGCGACTGCAGGGTAACCTGCAGTTCTGATTTTTCCTGTTCGAGCTCTGCCAGTCGTTGCTGTTGTTCATCCAGCGAACTGGAGCCCTCGGATAGACGAGATTCAAGCGCCGTAATTTTCTCGGACAGCTGCTGCTTTTCTGCATCCAGCTCGGCAAGACGCTGTTCGGCAAGCTGCGCCGCTTCTTGCTGCACTGCGAATGCAGACTGTGATTCCTGCTCAGCGGCATGCATCTGGGCCTGAATATCCGCAACACTCTTGCGTTCCTGTTCCAGCGCCTCCTGAACCTGCTGCAACTGTTGCTGTGATTCCGCGAGAGCGGCGGTTGTTTGCTCCAGCTCTGTCACGAGGGTTTCAAGCTGCTCATCGGCGGCCGATTTCACCTGCTCAATCGCCGTACTTTTCTGCTGGTGTTCCTGTTCAGCCAATTGCAGCGCGGCCTGAAGATCGGCCAGCTCGCGATCCATCGCCTCCTTATCCTGCTCCAGCATTTGCAGGGTTTGCTGCGCCTGGTCTCGTTCCTGCTGCAAAGATTCGCGATCAGTTTCCAGCTGCGCCAGGGTCGCCTCAAGATCCTTGACGCGTGCTTCCCGAGCCTGCGCGTCCTTCAGCTTTTCACTCAGGCTGTCAATCTCTGACTGCAGTTCCGCCATTTGTCCATCAGCGGCCACCTTGGCCTCGTCCAGCGCCAGCTTGAGATCGGCGTGAGTGGATTCGGCATGTTGCTTCAGCTCAGTATTCTGCGATTGCGCATTATCCAGCTCGCTGCGAGCCTGCTGCAGCTGCTGATTCAGTTGTTCGACCTGCTCACGCAGCACAGTTTCCGCATCGGAAGATGCACGGGATTTCGACTCAAGCTCGGCCTGGTGCGCGCTATTGGCTTTCTCCAGTTGGGACTCGAGATCGCTAAGGCGCTGTTGCGCCGCCGCCAGATCCTGTTGCAACTGCTGTATTTGTGTCGAATGCGCCTGCTGGTCAGTCTTGCTTTGCTGTTCCAGTTCGACCAGTGAAGAACGCGCCTGATCGCGTTCTTCTCGTGCGCTGGCAAGGTCATTCTGCAACGCCTGCAGATGCTCGTTGTGTTCAGAATTCGCCTGTGTGCCCGCTTCACGCGCATTGGATAGCTCCTGCTTGAGGGTTTGCAGGTCACGGTCACGATCCGCAAGTTGTTGCTGCAATGTCTTGAAGGCGGATTCGCGTTCGTTCAACTGAGCCTGCAAGGCGGCAACGGCTTCGCGCTGTTCGGCAAGCGTGGATGTCAGTGCCTGTTGTTGCTGCTCGGCAGAGGCGCCACTGGTATGGGCTGCATTGAGCGCCAGCTCCAGCTCTTCAACCTTCGACTGCAGGTCATCGCGCTCCTGGCTGATAGCTGCGGCAACACTGGCTTTCTGTTCCTGTTCGGCCAACGCCGCCCTGGCGGCCTCCAGTTCCTGTTTTGCCTCGGTGAAAGCGGCCTCGGCTGCCTGCTTGGCCTCTTCGGCTACCTTGATCTGCTCTCGCGTTTCACGGATTTTTGCCGTGGCGTCTTCACGGAACTGACGAAAACGCGCGAGCTCCTTGCCGTAATCCTGCTTGTCGTCATCCCTGGGCTGGCGACTTTCGGCGCCTTCCTGCACCGGCAGCTCAACCACATTGGCGGAGGGCTGTGTTGAACTGGCCGCACTCGGCGATGCGGCCGGTTCCGCCGCTACAGGCTGCGCGGCACCTTCACCGGCCAGTTCGTCCGCTGGCACGCCGGTAACGCCACCCTCGAGCACATAGACTTCGAGATCATTCTGACTTAGTAGAAATGCCGCGCTGGCACTGCGATTCCCGGTGTCGCAGCACATAATGTATTTCTTGTCGTTAGGCAGCTGGCTGGCTTCCAGGCGCAGGGCCGACAGGGGAACATTCCGCGCTCCCGGGATATAACGGTTTTCAAATTCACCCGGCAGACGCACATCCAGCCAGACAGCCTCGTCCTTGTCGACCAGTTCCTTGGCCGCGGGGTACGCCAGCTTGTTAACCAGCGGTTCCTTGAGGAGCTCGACAAAATCTTTCTTGGCCAGGCGTACCAGACTGCCGTCGGTGAGCATAGTGATAGTTGCGTTGCGCTTGGCATCCGATACCAGCGCATCTTCACCGAACGCATCGCCATCCGACAATTCAGCCAGTTTAACTTCCTTGGCATTGGGAGAGGGACGACGGGTTACTGCACAGCGACCCTTGGTGACAACATAGAAATAATCGCCTTCTTCACCCTGTTCTATGATTTTTTCGCCCGCGGATACGGTAACGGACTCAACGCTCATCAACAGGCGCTGGATATTGGACGGCGGCAGGCGCAGGAATGCCTTTGACTGGAGCATTTTGGTCATCCAGTCATCGTCGTCCTCATCATTAATTTCGGCGACTTCGTAACCGGAAGACTGGTCCCAGGTCAGGAAAATATCAAGAAAACTGGAATCGATGCGCGCCAGCGTAACCTTGGTCTTGGCACGAGCGGATATCTGCCTGGGCTGCTGGTGCGCGAGCGGATGACGACTGGAATCCTCGCCTCCTTTCACGGTACCCATCACATTGTCGCCAGACACCAGGTTAACTTCGCCTTCCAGCACATAAATGGACTGGTTATCGCGGTCACCTTCCTTGAAGATGAATTTCCCGGCCGGAACATCTTCAATCTGCGTCTTCTGGCTGACTTCGGCAAAATTGGCCGGAGACAATGCGTTAAACGGAATCAGACTCTGTAAGGTCTTTTTATCTAAGATTTTTTTTGCAGCTCCCATGCAGTTGCGACCCGTTCCTGTTTGACAAAAATAACCCTTCCGCGCCACCGCGACACGAACTCTGTCCTACCTATCGGCCAATCGCCAGCGTTGCTTAAATCCTATTAATAAGTGTCAATCACAATTCACATCCAGCCAAAAGTGACGCAGTTCATGGTTTTTTTCAAAACCCATCTTGAAGCAGATCAGCCGCACACAAGGATGCAGCGCGGCTCAATGCAACAGCGAATCGCAACCACCTGTTGATCGAATCCATGACAAATATCAATTCATGTTGCGACCGACATCCGCAATTACAGCCGACTGTATCGTTGCAAGATGCGTTTTATCCTATAAATAAAGCCTAAAAATGCTTTGACTTGTTTTTTATTTATGCTATAAAGCTTTCGACGTATATGAAATACACATATATATATGTGATTTCACGATGCAAAAGGATTCGAACACACCCGATAAGGAGGGTTTACTCTATGGCAGCCAAGAAAAAGGCAGCAAAGAAAAAGGTAGCGAAGAAAAAAGTCGCTAAATCTGCACCCGCTAAACGCATCACTGCAATCAAAGAACCAATGACCAAATCCGCCATGATGAGCGCGATTGCCGAATCAACAGGGCTGCCGAAGAAAGATGTAGCTGCTGTATTCGAATCTCTGTCTGACATTATCAGCGGCCACGTGAAGAAAGGCGGTGCCGGCACATGCACCGTACCGGGCCTGATGAAGATCAAGACCGTTCGCAAGCCTGCTACCAAGGCGCGCAAGGGTATCAATCCCTTCACTGGTGAAGAAACCGTGTTCAAGGCCAAGCCAGCCCGCACTGTTGTCAAAGTGCTGCCGTTGAAAGCCCTGAAGGATATGGCAGGCTGATAAGCTGCTGATATCGAAAACAAAAAGCCCCGGTTAACCCGGGGCTTTTTGTTTAGCTTTGCGCTTCAACCCTATGCTTGGCCTGTATCAATTGCGCATGCGACAGGTGAATCAAATCCGCGACCTTACGCATCAGATACTCCTCGTATTTATCCAGTCGCCCATCCTGAAACGCAACCCGCCACATCATTTCAATCACGGCAATTTTCTGGGTTTGATCGAATTCAGTATCGATCAGGCGCGTAAATTCAAACAGGCAACTGGCGCCCTCCATTTCCTGGTCACCCAGCGCGAGCAATTGCTCGGTCTCCACCCCGCTCAACTGGAAATGCTTCGATAACAACGCCCGAACCAGTTCACGCTCATCGCTGCTTTCGTCGTAATCCGCACGCACCATTTCCATTAACAGCGCTGCCGTTGCCAACCGAACAGCACGCGCTTGCGCTTCTTCGCCAGCTACCATGTCGGACTGAATCATGTCCGAGAAAAACCGTTTGATGCTATCCAGCATGTCCATTCACCCGCATCCGCCGCTGCCTCAGCATTCGCAGACACGCCACTGTCGCCAGAATGATCCAGACTGGATCAATGGGGGATTGTTTACCGGTCGTCATCGCGCACCCACCACCGCCGCCACCGTCACTGCTAGCCTGGGTGGCTGCACTGGTGGCACTTGACGCGGTTTGTACGCTTTGCGCCAGGTTCAATATCCCGGCGCCGCAATTCACCGTGTTGCAGGTACTGCCCGCAGGGAAAGGCTGCGAACCCTGTTGCAGGTAGAACAGTACTTCATCCGGTGTCAGACCCGGGTTCAGCGCCCGCAGCAACGCAGCGCCACCCGTTACCATGGCAGCGGAAAAACTGGTGCCAATCACTCCAACATAGGCATCCCCGGCCGGCGCCGTCGCGCCCTGGTTGGAAATGGTGCGAATCAAATAGGAACCAGCCCCACCCGGCGCGGCAATGGCGACCGCAGTACCGAAGTTGGAATAATAGGCCCGGTCACCGCTTCGATCAGTCCCCGCAACAGCAATCACGTTGCGACAGTTGGCCGGGACCTGGTCGTTCACATTCGTATTTTCGTTACCCGCCGCCGCGACAACCACCACGCCTTGCGCAACCACTTCGTCGATCACACTTTGAATCGGGGAACTGCAGGCGCCACTGCCGCTGAAGCTCATGTTGATCACGTCCACCGGATTCGGATTGATGGGTACGCCCGTCACGGACAACCCGGCCGCCCAGCGCATTGCCTCCAGCACATCGATGAAATCCCCGCCGCATTTACCCAGTACCCGCACCGGCAGCAGCCGTGCCCGGTGATCGATCCCCGCGATACCAATACCGTTGTCCGCCGTGGCCGCCACCACGCCGGTCACCTGCAAGCCGTGCCAGGAACTGTCATAGGCCGGCTCGCCAAAACCGCATTCCCCAGCCGTCACCGCGTCACCCGGATCAGTAGGATCGGCATCGCGGCCATCGCCGTCATTTGAGTAAGTACTGTCGGAAACGAAATCATAACCGGGCAACATGCGGCTGGGTTTCAGGTCTTCGTGCGGCAAGATCCCGGTATCGAGCAATGCGATTCGCACGCTGTTACTGCCGCGCGTTACATCCCAGGCAGCCGGCGCGTCGATACCGTAACTATCGGTGAGATACCACTGATCGCTGCTGGCGAGTTCATTTGGCGTGAACTTGGCCCGCAGCCGCGGTGGCTGTTCCGCATACAGGATGCGTGGATCATTACGCAGCAGTTCCAGTAATTTCACCCGCTGGGTTTCGTCCGCGACTCCCTCGACATCCAGGATATATCCGGAACCCAGGCGGCGATTCAACGTCAGCCGCTGCTGACATGAAACCGACAACTCATCGATGACCGTCTGGGGGTTGCCAGCCTCGTCGCCGAAACCGACCAGTAACTGCAAAGAATCCGACTGCGCAGGAAGGGAAAAGACAAATAGGACGATCGAAAATAACAGGTGACGAAGCAAAATAAACGATTACCTCTTGGACTGCTGGTTATTATTGACGTTGCACCCGAAAACGCACGCCATTATGGGAAAGCACCACACCGGCTGGTGTAATCGCCTCCAGATAGATATTGTCGAGATTGTCACCTTCACGCATTTTTTTCAAATTTAGCAACACGAAACGGCGCTCGGCCTGTTCTGCATACACATGCACATCCAGCGACAAGGGCGGCAACCCCTGCCGGTCCGCAAATGGCAGGTTTTCCAGCAAGGGAGCCGTTGGCTCGCTCGATACCGGCGCAGCCACTTTAACCGGCTTCTCAAGAGTGGGTAAAGGTTCAGCTGCGATGGTGTCTTTCACAGCGCGCGCCTGTTGCGATATAGAATGATTCGGCGGAACAAACTGCTTAACCGGCTTCACGGCGGAAGAGGACTCCAGTGCTCCCTCATCCCTGGAAGACACGGCAACCTCCGTGGAAGCCGTCTGGACCGGAACTTCCAGCCGACTCCAGAGAAATCCGATCATAAATGCCAGCAGGGCCAACAACAGGATAATAGTCAGCCATAACGCGAGCATACGATTATCCCGCCGTGGCCACTGTATTTCCTGGCGCGTTTCGACGGTCGGGATGTGACCGATTTCCCGTTCCTGATCCTGTTTTTTGAGTGCGTCGAGAATGTACGACATAAGCTAGCCCTGACGCCGGTACAAAGTGGGTTGATCGGAATCCCTGGCAAGGCTGTTCAGGTGAATGAACGTCAGCGCACCCACCACGCCATCCTGCCGCAGCAAGCGGTCCGCCTGAAACGCCTTGACGGCTTCCGCCAGGCCGCGGTCGAACAAGTAAGGATCAACGCTGATACGATTATCGTTCTCCAGGTATTCGGCCAACTGCTCACGCAGCCAGAGAATCGCGTCGCCACGCTCGCCCGGCCGCAGGCTTTCCGCCGCAACTGGCGCGTACCAGAGCAGACTGTACTGCCCGTACCAGACGGACTGGAGATCAGCCACCGGCACTTCATACATTCGATCCCCAACCCAGATACCCGCGATGTCGCCCTGAATCGACTCCAGCAATACCTGGCTGCGTTGACCGGTCGCGCCCGCCACTTCCAGAAACACCGGGCTATTCAAACTCACCAGCTGGCGCCAGCTGCCACTGCGGCTGAGACAGCGTAATCCTTGTTGCTCGGCCTGATTACAGGCCAGCCTGCCCGTTTCCGGCTGGTAGACCCGCCCCCACAGTTTGAACATCTGTTGCCACATGATCGACACTTCATCGGGCGTTTGCGCTGTCAGCAACGACTGCAATTCCAGGGGCGCGGACGATGCCGCCGCGTCAGACTCACTGACCGGGACCGGCTCTTCCCGCAACACCGGGGCTGCTTCGGCAGCTACCGGCGGGTCGGACGCGATCGCGGATGGCTCCCTGGTCATGGCCACGGCCTCCATCTCGGATTCCGGTAACGCCGACCAGAAAAAGAAACCCAGCAGTACTGCCATTATGATGCTGGCGACCGCAGCCCAGGGCAGCCAGCCACGCTGTTTGTGCATCTCAGGTTGCTCGGGCACCACTTCCTGCGCTGCCTTGCGCACAATGGCCTTATCCACCAGCTTCTTTTCTTCAACATAGGCACCCAGCAGCGCGCGATCGCACAGCACGTTGATCAGGCGAGGGATACCGCCGGTGAGTGTATGAATCAGCTTGATTGCGCCCGGCGTGAACAGGTTCTCTGCCGTACCGCACACGCGCAGGCGATGGCGGATATAGGCGCGGGTTTCCTCGAAGTTCAGGGGGTCCAGGTGGTAACGCGCCGTGATCCGCTGCGACAACTGGCGCAGATCCGAACGCGCCAGCAACTGTTTCAATTCCGGCTGTCCGATCAGAATCACCTGTAACAGCTTTTCTTCCGTTGTCTCCAGATTGGTCAACAGTCGTACCTGTTCCAGCACGTCGATCGCCAGGTTCTGCGCCTCATCGATCATCAGCACGGTACGCCGACCCTGGGCATGCGCTTGCAAGAGGTAGGCATTCAGGGCATCGATAACGGTTTTCAGGCTTTGTGTATCGTGCGCATAACTCACCCCCAGCTCATCGCAAGCGGTAGCGACCAGCTCATAGGCATTCAGGCGCGGATTGAGAATCAGCGCAACATCCACGTGCTCGGGGATCTGCTCCAGCAGCGCGCGGCACAGGGTTGTTTTGCCGGTGCCGACCTCACCGGTCAGCTGGACAAAACCGCCGCCCTCGCCCAGGCCAAACACCAGGTGGGCCAGGGCCTCCCGGTGGCGCTCACTGAGATAAAGGAACTTGGGATCCGGCGCGATCGAAAAGGGTTTACTGTTTAATCCAAAATAACTGCGATACATACCTGCCACCGCATACTGTCGGTGCTTGTTGAGCGGCACAGCATAACACTGGAATCGTCGAGACAGTTAACAACCTGTCACAGCAAAATTCTGGCAATATTTCAGAAGGTTAGCCAAGGAACCCATCTTACTGGCTGTCGTTGATTTTTACAGCTTGATGACAGCCACGCTCGCCGCATTATGTTATTTATTGAAATATCAATGAGTTGCAAAAACGGCATGAGCCTTGCGTGAGCTCAGCCATAACCAGAAAAACGAGGAGTCCGACAATGAATATGACCGTAGAGAAGCACGTCAATGGTTCACTGATCAAGGCACGACCGGTTTTTAAAGGGGGAATCGCGCCAGCTTACTGGGCTGCGATTGTGAATGGCCGCATGATGCTGCGCACTTTCGCTTCACCACAATCCCTGTTCCGTTTTATGGCCGAGCGCGCAAACGTCTAGCACCTTATTCTGACGGCAGGTTTTCTCGCAACGCCTGTTTCAGCAGGTTCAGCTTGCCGTGAAAAAAATGCTCCACTTCCGGCAGGAATACCATGTCCGGACTGAGCCCTGCCGTATCGAGCCAGCGCCGCACCTGATCCGCGGGCACCAGCTCGTCCGCCTCGCCCTGAATTAGCAACCAGGGATATGCGGGTTGCTCGATGACGCTAAAATCAAAAAAATTCACCGGCGGCGCAACGGTAATCAGCCGCTCGACCGGTGAATCTTGTACCGCTAGCGCAATATAAGCACCAAAGGAAAAACCACCCAACCAGATTGCCTGCCCAGGGAACTGCGCTTGCGCCCAGTCAATAACGGCCTGCAGGTCTTGCTGCTCGCCCATGCCGTCCGCATAAGCTCCTTCGCTTTTTCCCACGCCACGAAAGTTGAACCGTATCGAGACGCGCCCCATGTCGCGCAGGCTGCTGGCCAGGGTATGCACCACCTTGTTGGTCAGGGCGCCGCCATGCAACGGGTGCGGGTGACATAAAATCGCAATACCGCGCACGGGCTGTTCGGGATGTTCAACCAGCAATTCGAGCCGACCGGCCGGGCCATCAATCAGTAAGGCTTGGGATTGTGCAGACATAAGAGGAGCCCCGCCACAAACGCAGCGGGGATATTAATGAATTACAGGTCGCGAACCTGATCGCGCCTTTCAATACGCGGCGAATGCAACGCCAGGTCGAGGTAATACCAGCCGTCCAGATCAATGAAATCGCGTTTGCCGCTGGCATATTCCAGCGCCACCAGATCAAGCTGGTTGCCGCGGAACATCAGTGCCCGCACCTGCACCAGCTGACCGACGATATTGGTATACCAGTAACCCGGTATAGGTTTCTGTTGTAACAGCATCGCTTAGCCTCTTATCCGCACTTGGAGTCGCCGCAGTTCAGACAGGTCATGCAGCCATCCATTTTCACCACCGCCTGCGTGCTGCATTTGGCGCATAACTGAGCACCCGGCGGAAAGTCGCTATCGGTCTGCTCGCTCTTTTCGGAGTCGGCAATACTGGCTTCGTACTGGGCACGCTTCTCGGCCACCAGCTTCTTCTGATGCTCATCCAGACCGTCGTCCTTAAGCATGCCGATCATGCGCAGGTGGCATTCGATCGCATCGCCCAGTTCCGCAACCAGCGAGGGCATGTAGCGTCCACCCGGCTTGAAGTAGCCGCCACGCGGGTCGAACACGGAACGCAGCTCTTCCACCAGGAAGGTCACGTCACCCCCCTTGCGGAACACGGCCGAGATAATGCGCGTAAGCGCAACGATCCACTGGAAGTGATCCATGTTCTTGGAGTTGATGAACACTTCAAACGGACGTCGCAATTCATGCTCGGTACCCTGGTTCAACACGATGTCATTGATCGTGACATACAGCGAGTGCTCGGACAGAGGCGTCTTGATCTTGTAGGTCGAACCCAGCAGCATTTCCGGCCGTTCCAGCTTTTCATGCAGCTGGACAACCTTGTCTTCCTCGACGGCCTCGACTTTCTTTGGTGCATCGACTTTCGATGCTTTCTCATCTTTGGCTACCGCGTAGCCAACAATTTTCTTATCAATCTTTACATTCATGGTGATTACCTCGGCCTAAAACTTCCCGTAATAGCCTTCCTTCAAGGCATCATAGAGGTTGGCGGCAGTATGCACTTCGCCGTCATACTCGATCTCTTCATTACCCTTCACTTCCAGCTTGCTGCCATCCTCCAGCTCGAATACATAAGTCGTATTCTCCAGGTCTTTCTCCTTGACCAGCACACCCTGGAAAGCTTCCGGGTTGAAACGGAACGTGGTACAGCCCTTCAAGCCCTGCTCATAGGCATACAGGTAAATATCCTTGAAGTCTTCATAAGGATAATCCGTCGGTACGTTGGCCGTTTTGGAAATACTGGAATCCACCCACTTCTGCGCCGCCGCCTGGATATCCACGTGCTCACGCGGCGTGATGTCTTCCGCGGTAATGAAATAATCCGGCAGTCGCGCATCAGGTTCTTCCGAATACGGCATCGCCTGTTTGTTGATCAGCTCGCGGTAGGCCAGCAATTCGTAGGAATAAACCGGCACCTTTTCCTTGGTCTTCCTGCCTTCGCGAATGACATTACGGAAATAGTGATGCGCAAACGAAGGTTCAATGCCGTTACTGGCATTATTCGCCAGCGAGAGCGAAATTGTTCCGGTCGGGGCAATGGATGAGTGATGCGTAAAACGGGCACCCACTTCGGCCAGCTGCTTGACCAGCTCCGGATCCTGCTCGGCAACACGCTGCATATAATGACTGTACTTGGCATGCAGTACTTTACCCAGCGCCTTGTCGCCAACCCGCCAGCCGTCACGACGCATTTCCGGGCGCTCGGCCAGCATTTCTTCGCTAACGGTAAATTCCTGTTCCAGGATTGGCGCAGGCCCTTTTTCCTTGGCCAGCTCAACCGCCTGACGCCAGCCTTCCAGCGCCAGTTCGCGCGATACCTGCTCGGTAAACGCGACCGAGGAACTGGAACCGTATTTCATACGCAGCATGGTGAGCGTGGAACCCAGACCCAGGAAGCCCATGCCGTGACGGCGCTTGGCCATGATCTCATCACGCTGGCCACCCAGCGGCAGGCCATTGATTTCGACCACGTTGTCCAGCATGCGCGTAAAGATGCCGACGACCTTGCGGAACTCGTCCCAGTCAAAACGCGCCTTGTCGGTAAAAGGCTCGCGCACGAACTTGGTCAGATTGACCGAACCCAGCAGACAGGAACCGTAGGGCGGCAACGGCTGTTCGCCACAGGGATTGGTCGCGCGGATATTTTCGCAGAACCAGTTGTTGTTCATCTCGTTGACCTTGTCGATCAGGATGAAACCCGGTTCGGCGTAATCGTAGGTGGAGGCCATGATCATGTCCCACAGACGACGCGCACGGATGGTTTTGTAGACCTTGCAGGCCACTTCGCCGGCCGTGTTGCTGACATATTTCCTGTCATTGTTATAGGGCCAGTGGCGCCAGATCACCTGCTCGGGGTTATGTAGATCGAGCTTTTCGGACTCGACTTCGCTTTCACCGACCGGGAATGCCAGCTTCCAGTCCTGGTCGCCTTTCACCGCTTCCATGAAGGCGCTGGTGATCAGCAGGGAAAGGTTGAACTGACGCAGGCGCCCGTCTTCACGCTTGGCGCGAATAAAATCCATCACATCGGGATGACCGACATCGAAGGTCGCCATCTGCGCGCCGCGGCGTCCGCCCGCGCTGGAGACGGTGAAACACATCTTGTCGTAGATATCCATGAAGGATAGCGGACCGGAGGTGTAGGCACCGGCACCGGCCACATAGGCGCCTTTCGGCCGCAGCGTGGAAAACTCGTAACCAATGCCGCAACCGGCCTTCAGGGTCAGACCTGCTTCATGCACCTTCTCCAGGATGTCGTCCATCGAATCCTGGATGGTGCCGGACACCGTGCAGTTGATGGTCGAGGTCGCCGGCTTATGTTCCAGCGCGCCGGCATTGGAAGTAATACGTCCAGCCGGGATTGCGCCATGGCGCAGCGCCCAGAGAAACTGTTCGTTCCAGTGGTCACGCGCCTCGGCTGTGGTTTCCACGTCCGCCAGCGCTCTGGCCACGCGTTGATAGGTAGCGTCGATGTCTCTGTCTACCGCTTCACCTTCCTTGGTCTTCAGCCGGTATTTCTTATCCCAGATATCTAAGGATGCTTCCTGCAGGGAAATATCTTTTTTCGTCATTGACACGGCTTTCAGGTGAGCTGTCTTCATCAAACCTCCCGGATCCTTGCGGTCCTCCAAAATCGGTGGAAAGACAACCCGGAACCGTTCGATTCTCCCATAAAACGGCCGGAGGGTGTCTTTGGTGATGGACACTATATGTTGTGTTCGCCGAACAAGCTTAGGCTGACATACATACGCTGTCAATAGTCGAGGGTAAAAATATAATTCTTTTTAATTCAATTAGTTATTTTTACAACAGGACTTCAACAGGTTATGCACAAGTTATTCAACAGTATGGTGTCGTAAAGCAGGTAACACAATATCTTGTGTTACCGAGATCCGCAATAGCTACTTTGCAACCGATTGTGGGACGGAAGCCATTAGACAGGGTTGATATCTTACTTGCAGACCACATTTAGAAGTCACACAGGGCTTGATGAATAAAAACCCTCCCTCATTAGACAGGAATATCCGGCAATGCAAGGTAGAATTTCCCACTTTTTGTTCTTTTTCTTGGTAATCGCTCACGTCAAAATCGCTATTGCAGCCTTACCGGTCGAGGTAAACGGGCAACCACTTCCATCCCTGGCGGATATGCTGGATACCGCAACCCCCGCCGTGGTTAACATTGCGACAGTTGGCCAGGTACAGGTTCGCCAGAATCCCTTTTTCAACGACCCCTTTTTCCGGCATTTCTTCGATACCCCTCATTCACCCCGTACCCGTAAAACTCAAAGCCTTGGCTCGGGTGTCATTGTTGACGCCCGGCAGGGGTACATCATCACGAATCATCATGTAATCAAAAATGCGAATATTATCCGCGTAATGCTGCACGATGGGCGCCAGTTCGAAGCAAAACTGATTGGCCAGGACCCGGAATCCGACGTTGCGGTAATCCAGATCCCGGCCGAAAACCTGACCGCCTTGCCGATGGCGGATTCGGATCTGGTGCGAGTAGGAGATTTTGTAGTCGCGATTGGCAATCCGTTCGGTCTGGGGCAAACCGTAACTTCCGGTATCGTCAGCGCCTTGAGTCGCAGCGGGCTCGGTATCGAGGGTTATGAGGACTTTATTCAGACCGATGCCTCGATAAATCCTGGCAACTCCGGCGGTGCGTTAGTCGACCTTAATGGGCATTTAGTGGGCATCAATACCGCAATTATTGCTCCTGGTGGAGGGAATGTGGGAATTGGATTCGCCATTCCCATCAACATGGCGCATAAATTGATGCAGCAGCTGGTCATGCACGGGGAAATGCGCCGTGGACAGCTTGGGATATCGGTGCAAGACCTGACGCCGGAACTGGCCGAGGCATTTGGCCTGTCCAGCCATCGTGGCACCGCTATCGTCGCCATCGCCAAACAATCACCCGCCGCACAGGCCGGACTCAAGGTGGGTGACATCATCATACGTATTAACGACAAACCGGTGCGCAACGCCGCCACGGTCCGAAATGCGGTAGGCCTGCTTGCGATTGGCGAAACACTCGCCATCACCATTACCCGAGACGGGAAAGAGCGCACCGTTAAAGCCATCATCGAGGCACCAGTTCTGGATGACGTTGAGGGAAGCACGCTACATCCGAAACTCGCCGGGGCCCGGCTTTCCAGCATTCGCGAGGGCATGCCCGAATTCGGCCGCAGCGAGGGCGTCATCATTCAGAAGCTGCAGGCCGGCAGTCCAGCTGCCCGGACAGGCCTGCAACCTGGCGATATCATTACATCGGCCAATAAACAGTCTGTAAGTGACGTAGCAGGTCTCAAGCAAGCATTATCAGCCGATCAGAACAGTCTGCTGCTCAACATCCAGCGAGGCGATAGTGCCTTGTTTTTATTGATAAGATAACCAAATTCACCTTATTTCCGCACGAACCCAAGCACTATTTATAGGAGAGAATACTTGACTTATGTGCTTGGGTATATATATTAGAATTTAATTATGTTCTGATCATCGTAAAGCGAGGTGAATACTATGAGTGGATTAATTCAAAACTTCCCCCACGACGGTGTCGTCACCATTAATCGAGTGATTCTGAAACCCGAATACACCCTGGACGATCTCCAGGAACGCGTCGCCGTGCTGTGTGAAAACGTCAAGACCTATCACTCTGAAACAGGTTTTGTCGGTGGCTTCGTGGCCGTGAACAGCGGCGCCGTATCCAATGAAGGTTCGACCATCGGCCAGGCCGTGGAAAGCCCGCTGAAAGGTAAGGAAGCGCTGATCATCACCTTCTGGAACACCTTTGCCGATCACGAGGAATCGCACAAGAGCGAGACCTTCCAGCCGCTGTTCAAGGAAGTTCTGGAACTGTGTGAAAACGGCAATGAGGAAATTGCCTATGAAATGCTCTGGTCCGGCAGGGCCTACTCCTCCGATGAGGCCAAGGCCGCACAGGAAGCCAAGGAAAAATACCAGGCCGCCTGAATCCTTTTCTCCTCCTCTGCACTCAGGTGCTGCTTAAGGGGTCCTACCGGACCCCTTTTTTTCTGGCTGCATAACAGAATAAATCCTGTCGCCGGGCGTCTAACTTAAATCTTACAGCCTCCGGTCCGCTATAAGAGAAGTGAGCAAGCGGTTAATCATCAACAGCATTGGTTTTCTTTCGATTATCGCCCTGATGATCGCTTCATTGCTGTTTGGCCTCAACCAGATGGAACGCGTCTATGGCCAGCTGCATGCACAGTCCACCTCGAGTTCAGAAATATCCACAACCGTCTCCAACATGAATAACGCCATGCTGTCGCGCACCCTCAGCCTGCGGAAAATTTTGCTCATGGATGACGTATTCGATATCGACCAGGAAAGGCTGCGCATGTATGAACAGGGGCTGCGCATCAATCGAGGCATTGAAACGCTTAGCGAGCTTCCGCTGTCAGAAACAGAACGATATGCATTTGAGCAGTTTCTGATCGCCGCGCACGAGGGCAACCCGCAACTTCAGGATATTCTTGATCGCATTATTGGCGGCGAACCGATTATCCAGTTGACGCCGATGATCGAAGCGGCCTTCGCCAAACAGGAAGTCGTCGTCGCCAGCTTATTGCAGCTCTCGGAAGCAATCCATGCATCCAATCAGCAAACCATTGGCAATACTCTGCGTAACCACCAGCAAGCCGCTCTGCAAACCAGCATATTTCTGATCGCGGCCACCTGCATTGCCATAATCACAGCGCTATATGTCATTACCTGGAGTCAGCGCCAGCTCAAGAAAATCGAGGACGAACGTGAAAAATTCAGCGCGTTGTTCAACAGGAATATGGATGCCGTTGCCCTGATATCCGACGACGTTATCCTGGAATGCAATGCGCATTTTCGCGAGCTGTTCTTTCTTGAAGACAGCGTGTTACCCATTCCCGTGACCACCCTGTTCCCGGAAAAACGCGCGGTGGACTTTAACCTGGACGACACCTGGAATGAACACGTGACCCTGACGGACAATCGAAACGGCGCCCGCTTTGAATGGGTATTCAAACGCGTGGATGGCAGCACCTTCGATGCCGATGTGTCGCTGAGCAATATCCCGTTAACCGGGGACAACCTGATCCAGGCGGTGATCCGCGATATCACGGCACAAAAACAGTACCAGGACAGAATCAAGTACCAGGCGACTCACGACCCTCTAACCGGTCTTTATAACCGCAATGTGTTTTTCGCCAAACTCAAATCCGCACTGCAGGATTGCACCCGATCATCCATGCAACACTCCCTGTGCTATATCGACCTGGACAAATTCAAGGAAGTTAACGATACCGTTGGCCATGCAGCCGGCGACAAACTACTCATGCATATCGTCAACCTGCTGAATCATTACATCCGCAGCACGGATATTCTGGCCAGACTAGGCGGCGATGAATTCGGCCTGCTGCTACCCAACTGTAATCGTGAAAAGGCGCTGGAGATTACCCAGTGCATGCGCGAAGCCGTCGAGAAATTCACCTTCACCTGGAAAGGTCAGCACTTCAATGTCACCCTCAGTATCGGCCTGACGACTTTCTCGGATGGCAACCTGCCACCCGATGAGATAATCAATCTGGCGGACGCCGCCTGTTACCGGGCAAAGAACAACGGCCGCAATCAGATCTACAGCCACTCTTAAGGCTGACGCTGGAAAAACTCACTTCACGAACGTCAACCACTCCACCAGGTAAAAAATGTACTGCCCCTCGGATGATTTGGAAGGACCGATAACCCGCGCCGGATAAAGGCTTTTCTCCTTGTTCATGCCTGCCAGCGCAGCAGCTTCATCCTCAACCAGGGTCACACAACCGGCCGGAAACCGCTTACGCGAGGTGCGCGGCGAATAGATAATTGCGCAATGCACATCCGACACCTTGGTCAACGGATCGGGCGGCACAAAACCTTTTAAACTCATCGCTCTTCCTGGCAAAAAAATGCTCTAATAAACCCATGACAGAACTCGAACATGCTTACGCAAATCTCACGCCGGATCTTATTCTCAATGCGATTGAAATGCTGGGCTATACCTGCAATGGACATCTGCTGGCGCTGAACAGCTATGAAAACCGAGTGTATCAAATCGGACTGGAGGATGGCGGCTTTATCATCGCCAAGTTCTACCGCCCCGGACGCTGGTCGAATGAAGCCATTCTTGAAGAACATGCCTTTTCCCTTGAGCTGCTGGAACACGAAATTCCCATTGTCGCCCCAATGGAGCATAAGGGTGCCACGCTGCATGAATACGACCATTATCGCTTTGCGCTTTTTCCACGCCGTGGTGGGCGTTGGCCGGAACTGGACAACCCGGACAACCTGCTCTGGCTGGGACGCTACCTGGGAAGGCTGCATCGAGTTGGCCAGGCAAAACCTTTTACGCACCGTCCGACGCTGGATATCAACAGTTTCGGCACCGAGAGCGTACAGTTCCTGCTGGAGAAACAGTTCATTCCGAACCACCTGATCCCCGCCTATGAAAGCTTAAGCCGTGATTTACTGACGCAGATCCAGGCAGCGTATCAGCGCGCGGGAAAATTCAGGCTAATCCGAACCCATGGCGATTGTCATCCCGGCAATATTCTATGGCGTGAAGATGGACCGCAATTCGTCGACCTGGATGACTGCCGCATGGCGCCCGCGGTCCAGGATATCTGGATGCTGTTATCCGGAGAAAGGCGTGACCAGGCACTGGCCTTAAGCGAAATCATCGAAGGCTATAATGAATTCGCTGACTTTAATCCGGCCGAGCTGCATATCATCGAGGCCTTACGCACCTTGCGACTGATGCACTACGCGGCCTGGCTCGCGCGGCGCTCGGATGACCCTGCATTCCAGCAAGCGTTCCCCTGGTTCTACAGCGACAAATACTGGGAAGAACATATTCTGAATTTGCGCGAACAAAGTGCCGCACTTAATGAGCAACCCCTGAGTATTTGACTTGGACTACGAATTACAACGCCTCACCGAACTGCTGGATAAGATCAATCCGGAACACGCAGCATGGATTCGCGATCAGGCAACTCGATTAACATCGGATACGGAAGCAGTCTACCGTGCGCTGAATTCACAGCAGATGTGGGGCGGTGCCGGATCGATTGCCAATGACGCCCTGGCAGACAATCCCGGCGTGAATGAGTGGGAGTGGGAAGCGATGATCCGTGAATTCCGTTCGCTCATGATCGACATTGCGACGGAGTTGAAATCACAACCCCGCCATTACCCGGATATCGACTTCTGGTTATCGTCTTTTACCAGCTGGAATAGTGAGTAAGCTGTTAACCGTGAACCGGGCGCAGACTGGTTTGCCAATCGGCGGTCGGTGCATCCTGAAGAATCTTCATTGAACGCCCGATTTCATTTTCATACCAGCCACAATGATGCTGATGCGGTTCCGCTTCATAAGCCCACCAGCTACCATCGGCATCCTGCGCCAGCCAGCGCACCCACCCGGGTAAATCAGTTTCGGAAAATTCCATCACGCACGAACATGTCTACGACATAAAAAAGGGCGACCGAAGTCGCCCTTTCGAGTACTGCTCAAATCAACTTAGTTGACCTGCGGATCCAGCTCACCGGATTCGTAACGCTTGAACATTACTTCCAGGCTCATTGGCTTGATCTTGTCAGCATGACCGGCGCAACCGAAGGCTTCATAACGCGCCTTACAGATATCCTTCATGGCTGCAGTTGATGCCTTCAGGAATTTACGTGGGTCAAAGTTGGACTTGTTTTCCGCCAGGTGCTTACGGATGGAACCGGTAGAGGCCATACGCAGGTCGGTATCGATGTTAACCTTGCGCACGCCGTGCTTGATGCCTTCCTGGATTTCTTCAACCGGCACGCCATAGGTTGAACCCATGTCACCGCCGTAGTTGTTGATGATTTCCAGCCAGTCCTGCGGAACGGAAGAAGAACCGTGCATAACCAGATGGGTATTCGGGATACGCGCATGGATTTCCTTGATGCGATCGATCGCCAGGATATCGCCTGTCGGTGGACGGGTGAACTTGTAGGCGCCGTGTGAAGTACCGATCGCGATTGCCAGCGCATCAACACCGGTTTCCTTAACGAACTGCGCCGCTTCTTCCGGATCAGTCAGCAACTGTGAGTGATCCAGCTGGTCGTCGGAACCATGACCGTCTTCTTCGCCCATCATGCCGGTTTCCAGTGAACCCAGACAGCCCAGCTCACCTTCAACGGAAACACCGCCAGCGTGTGCCATTTCAACCACGCGGCGAGTCACGTCAACGTTATATTCGTAAGTGGAAGGCGTCTTCATGTCTTCCATCAGAGAACCGTCCATCATGACCGAGCTGAAGCCGGACTGGATGGAACGCAGACAAACAGACGGCGCGGAACCGTGATCCTGGTGCATAACAATCGGAATGTGCGGATACATTTCGATGGCAGCGGAAATCAGGTGACGCAGGAAGGGCTCGCCTGCATAGGAACGAGCGCCGGCGGAACCCTGCATAATAACCGGGCTGTTACATTCATCGGCAGCCTGCATGATGGCATGTACCTGTTCCATGTTGTTCACATTGAAGGCAGGCATACCAAAATTGTTTTCAGCTGCGTAATCAAGCAATTGACGCAAGGATATCAAGGCCATGGTGCTCTCCTTGGAGTTTCTCGTAAGTTATAAAAAATAAGTCGTTCGGATTAGGTCCGCGCTGCCTCTGTCGCCAGGCGGAAAAACTACAATTCTTCCTTCAACTCGTGTTCGCCGACACGCAGGATCTTCATCGCGTTGGTGCCACCCAGGACACCGGCAAGATCGCCCTTGGTGATAATCACCAGGTCGCCGTCGCGCACCGCGCCGCGGCGTACCAGTTCGTCGATCGCTTCCTTGTTCACCTCGGCATGATCGGTCGAAGTGACATCGAAACTGACCGGGTAGACCCCACGATAAAGGGTTACCTTTCTACGCGTCTCCACGTGACGGGTCAAGGAATAGATCGGGATACCCGAGCTGACACGCGACATCCACAAGGGCGTGGCGCCGGATTCGGTCAAAGCGGCAATAGCTTTAACCCCAAGATTATTGGCGGTATACATGGCGGCCTTGGCGATCGCCTCGTCGATCCGGTTAAATCGAATTTGCTGACGACGCTCCTGCCCCAGTTGCATACGCTGTGGCTCGGCGCCACGGCAGATGCGGTCCATCGCCGCGACCACCTTCGCCGGGAAGCGGCCAGCTGCCGTTTCCGCCGACAGCATCACCGCATCCGTGCCATCGATGACCGCGTTGGCCACATCGAACACTTCCGCACGGGTAGGTATGGGATTTTCCACCATCGACTGCATCATCTGCGTCGCAGTCACCACCACGCGATCCATGGTGCGCGCGATCTGGATTATGCGCTTTTGCACGGCAGGCAATTCCGCGTCGCCGATTTCGACACCCAGGTCACCACGGGCGATCATGACTGCATCCGAAGCCTCGATGATCTCCTCGAGATTCTTCATTGCCTCGGCGCGTTCAATCTTGGCCATGATGCCACCATGACCACCCGCCGCACGCAATAGCTGACGTGCTTCATTCACATCTTCGGCAGAACGCGGGAATGAAATCGCCAGATAATCCGCCTGCATCTTGGCCGCGCACTTGATATCCGCGCGATCCTTGTCGGTCAGCGCCTTGGCGGAAAGACCGCCGCCCTGACGATTGATGCCCTTGTTGTTGGAGAGAATGCCGCCCACGACAACCCGGCAATCGACCTCCGTCTCGGTGACATCTTCCACCCACAAAACCACCGCGCCATCATCCAGCAGCAACGTATCGCCGCGCGAAACATCCTGCGGCAGCTGCTTATAGGCTATGCCGACGCGAGTTGGCGTGCCCGCATCGGGATCCATCTTGGCATCCAGTACGAAACGGCCACCTTCATCCAGCTCAATGGCACCGTCCTTGAAACGATCAATACGAATCTTGGGGCCTTGCAGATCACACAGCACACCTACCTGGCGGCCATGGGCGCGTGCACGATTGCGTACAGTTTCTGCTCTCTGGACGTGTTCTTCATGCGAACCGTGGGAAAAATTGAGTCGAACAACATCGACCCCGGCCTGGATTAATTCATCCAGCACCTTGGCATCATCCGTTGCGGGACCCAAGGTGGCGATAATTTTAGTTCTGCGCATCATCTAATAGTCATTACCTGTTCGCGAAAAACACGACGCCGCCGAAAATCGGCGGCGGGTTGGAAGCCTAGCTCTTGGCCCGTTCTTCCAGCATGGCAACAGCCGGGAGTGTCTTGCCTTCCAGGTATTCCAGGAACGCGCCGCCCGCCGTTGAGATGTAAGACACCTTGTCGTAGATATCGTATTTCTGGATAGCCGCGATGGTGTCGCCACCACCCGCCAGACTGAAGCCGTCGGCATTGGCAATCGCCATGGACACCGTCTTGGTGCCTTCGCCAAACTGGTCGAATTCAAAAACACCGACCGGGCCATTCCAGACAATGGTGCCCGCCTTGGCAATGATGTCAGCCAGTTCTTTCGCGGAATCCGGACCGATATCGAAGATCATGTCGTCGTCGGCCACTTCGTTGGACTTCTTCAGAGTCGCTTCCGCTGTTTCCGAAAACTCCTTACCACAAACAACGTCGGTCGCAATCGGAATATTCGCACCGCGCGCCTTCATCTTTTCAACCAGCGCCTTGGCTGTATCAACCAGATCATCTTCACACAATGACTTGCCAACATTGTTGCCCATCGCTTTCAGGAAAGTATTGGCAATACCGCCGCCAACGACCAGCTGGTCAACTTTCTCGGACAGCGCTTCCAGCACGGTCAGCTTGGTGGAAACCTTGGAACCACCGACAATCGCCACCATCGGGCGTTTCGGGTTGGCCAGTGCTTTCGCCAGATTATCCAGCTCATCCGCCAGCAGCAGACCGGCACAGGCGGTTGGCGCAAACTTGCCCGCGCCATGCGTAGAAGCCTGGGCGCGGTGCGCGGTGCCAAAAGCGTCCATTACGAATACATCACACAGGGCAGCATACTTTTTGGACAGCTCTTCGTTGTCCTTCTTTTCGCCCTTGTTGAAGCGCACGTTTTCCAGCAGCACGCATTCGCCTTCGGCAACCTCGAAACCACCGTCGAGGTATTCCTTGATCAGGCGCACGTCCTTGCCCAGCTTGGCGGACATATCGGCCGCGATCGGCGCCATGGAGTTTTCTTCGTCAGCCACGCCTTCTTCCGGACGACCACGGTGCGACATCACCATGACCTTGGCGCCGGCTTTCATGCAATGCTCAATCGTCGGCATGGAAGCAGTGATACGCGCATCGGAAGTAACCTTGCCATCCTTGACCGGTACGTTCAGGTCGGCACGAATCAGCACGCGCTTACCGGCAAGATCAAGATCAGTCAGCTTAATGAAAGACATCGATGACTCCTAAATTTGAAGATTGCAAAAAACTGTTTGGTAAATATTGAGCCAATACTTAACGAACAATTTTTAGAAATTAACCAGCCCGGTTACCCGGGCTGGTTAAACACACCTGTATCGCTAATTAATTAGCAGCTACATGTTGCACAAAACGCATCATGTTGCAGGTATAGCCGTACTCGTTGTCGTACCAGGAAACAACCTTGACGAAGGTCTCATCCAGCGCAATACCGGCTTCGGCATCGAAGATGGAAGAGAAGCCAACACCACGGAAGTCAGTGGAAACCACTTTCTCGTCGGTGTAACCCAGGGTCTTGGAGATATCGCCGGACTCGGAAGCCTTCTTCATGGCCGCGCAGATGTCGGCGTACTTGGCTGGCTTTTCCAGTTCAACGGTCAGGTCAACCACGGACACGTCTGAAGTCGGTACGCGGAACGCCATACCGGTCAGCTTGCCGTTCAGTTCTGGCAGAACAACACCTACTGCCTTGGCGGCACCAGTGGATGACGGAATGATGTTTTCCAGGATACCGCGACCACCGCGCCAGTCTTTTGAAGACGGGCCGTCAACAGTTTTCTGGGTTGCAGTTGCAGCGTGAACGGTAGACATCAGGCCGCGCTTGATACCCCAGTTGTCGTTCAGAACCTTGGCAATCGGCGCCAGGCAGTTAGTGGTACAGGAAGCGGCTGAAACAATGGCCTGACCGGCGTATGTTTCGTGGTTTACACCGTAAACGAACATCGGTGTGCCGTCCTTGGAAGGCGCTGACATAACAACCTTCTTGGCGCCTGCATCGATGTGCTTCTGGCAACCTTCTTCGGTCAGGAAGAAACCGGTGGAATCGATAACGATATCCGCACCCACGTCGCTCCACTTCAGGTCAGCCGGATCACGCTCGGCTGTCAGGCGGATCTTCTTGCCGTCAACGATCATGCAACCGTCGCCAGCTTCAACTGTGCCGCCGAAACGACCGTGAACAGAATCGTACTTCAACATGTAAGCCAGATAATCTGCATCCAGCAGGTCATTGATACCGACAATCTCGATATCGCTGAATTCATTGTAAACGGCGCGGAAGACCATACGGCCGATGCGACCAAAACCGTTAATGCCGACTTTGATTGTCATTGTCTCACTCCATAGCTTTACTGTTTAAAACAAACTTCAAGAATTCTACGAAGAAACTTCAAGCCTCTTCTCGTCATTCCCACGAAAGCGGGAATCCAGGAAATTCAAATGCAAACCCCGGCGTGAGCCGGGGCAACATTAATTACAAAACGCCTTCAACTGCCTTAACGACGTTGTCCACGGTGAAGCCGAACTCCTTGAACAGTTCACCAGCGGGCGCGGATTCACCGAAGCGATCGATACCGACAACCGCATCGGCGTACTTGTACCAGCCCATGGTGACAGCTGCTTCAACGGCAACCGTCGGAACGCCCTTGGCCAGCACGGAAGCCTTGTAGGCATCATCCTGTGCTTCGAAACGATCGACCGACGGCATGGAAACGACGCGAATCTTCTTGCCGCTCATCTGCTCGGCCGCGCCCATCGCCAGCGCCACTTCGGAACCGGTACCGATGATGATGGCGTCCGGCGTACCGTCGCAATCCTTGAGGATGTAGCCACCCTTGGCGATAGCAGCGATCTGTGCATCGCTGCGAGTCTGATGCGGCAGACCCTGGCGCGAGAAGATCAATGAACTCGGGCCATCGCGACGTTCCGCCGCCTGCTGCCAGGCAACCGCGGATTCAACCGCGTCACAGGGACGCCATACGGACATGTTCGGAATCATGCGCATGGTCGGAATCTGTTCGATCGGCTGATGCGTCGGGCCGTCTTCACCAAGACCGATAGAGTCATGGGTATAGACAAAAATGCTCGGCACCTTCATCAAGGCCGCCATACGCAGGGCGTTACGCGCATATTCAGAGAACATCAGGAAGGTCGCGCCGAAAGGAATCAGGCCGCCGTGCAGCGCGATACCGTTCATGATGGCGGACATACCGAACTCACGCACACCGTAACGTACGTAGTTTGGCTCTTCGCTGTTATCCATTGGCTTGTAACCGGACCACTCGGTCAGGTTGGAACAACCCAGGTCGGCGGAACCACCGAACAGTTCCGGCAGCATGGGAGAGTAGGCTTCGATACAGGCCAGTGATGCCTGGCGGGTCGCCGGGCTCTTGGCATCGGCATTCACCTTGGCGATGTAGGCCGCGGACTTCTCCGCCCAGTCGGCCGGCAGGTCGCCCGCCATGCGGCGTTCGAATTCGGCCGCCAGTTCCGGGAATGCAGCCTTGTAGGCAGCGAATTTTTCATTCCAGGAATTCTCGGCCTTGGAGCCTTTGTCCTTCGCATCCCAACCGGCATAGATGTCGGCAGGCACTTCGAACGGACCGTGATCCCAGCCCAGCGCGGCCTTGGTCAGGTTGATTTCTTCATCACCCAGCGGCGCGCCGTGACAGGCGTGCGAACCGGCCTTGTTCGGCGAACCGAAACCGATGGTGGTCTTGCAGCAGATCATGGTCGGCTTGTCAGTCATGGCCTTAGCCATTTCAACCGCTTTCTGAATCGCTTCGTGATCGTGACCGTCCACGTCAGCAATGACGTGCCAGCCATAGGCTTCGAAGCGCGCCGGCGTGTTATCGGTGAACCAGCCTTCAACGTGACCGTCGATGGAGATGCCGTTGTCATCCCAGAAGCAGATCAGCTTGCCCAGGCCCAGGGTGCCGGCCAGCGAACAGGCTTCGTGCGAAATACCTTCCATCAGACAGCCATCGCCCATGAATACATAGGTGTGGTGATCGACGATGGTGTGGCCTTTCTGGTTGAAGCGCGCGGCCATGGCCTTTTCGGCGATTGCCATACCAACGGCATTGGTGATGCCCTGACCCAGCGGACCGGTAGTGGTTTCAACGCCCGGCGCATAACCATATTCAGGGTGACCCGGTGTCTTGGAGTGCAGCTGACGGAACTGTTTCAGGTCATCGATGCTCAGCTCGTAACCGGTCAGGTGCAGCAGGGAGTAGATCAGCATGGAGCCGTGACCATTGGACAGCACGAAGCGGTCGCGATCGGCCCATTTCGGGTTAGTCGGGTTGTGCTTCATGTGGTCGTTCCACAGCACTTCGGCGATATCCGCCATGCCCATCGGGGCGCCCGGGTGACCGGAATTGGCTTTTTGAACGGCGTCCATACTCAGGGCACGGACAGCGTTGGCTAAGTCACGGCGAGAAGGCATAGGTCTCTCCTATCGATGCTTTATGAATTTGGCTAAACAATCCGCCCAGCGGGACGAATTGAGAAAATCTGTGTTATGGCGCATTACCTGTTGGTGTCGCGCTAATAGAAACCATCAAGCGCTCGCACAACGCATCTGACGTGCGCCGAGGGCGGTGTGTGCTCATACGATTTCTGTCGCTAAAACTCGACTTCGACGGCGATTCCCCGGTTCAGTCGAGCGGCGTATTCTCCACTAGTTCACCCTATCGAGCAATAGCCGCCCCCCGGGAGCTTCTTTATGGGGTCATCAAGCCATCCCGGCCGTCGTAATAGCTACAAGGAAATTTTTTTTAAATCAGATGCTTGTGGCTTTCCAGGATTAACCCCGCCCCAGAGTGGGGCAGGATGTCGTGCTATATATTAATGTGTCTCATCAATCCACTTGATGGAACAGCCCATACTGGGGATCTGTTCGGCCGGACCACGACCGGTTTCGGCCACCTGCTTCATGGCCTCGAACAGATCGCGCCGTACATTCGGATCGGCGGCTTCCTTGCGGCTCTCGTCCAGTCGGCCACGGTACTGCAATTCCAGCTCAGCGTTATAGCCAAAGAAATCCGGGGTGCAAACCGCGCCATAGGCCTTGGCCACCGCCTGGGTTTCATCCAGCAAATAGGGAAACGGGAAATCAAATTCCGCCGCGACCTTTTTCATATTCTCGAACGAGTCTTCCGGATAATCCGTCGGATCGTTGGACATGATGGCCACGCAATTCACACCCATTGCCTGCAGCGCCTTTGCGTCCCGGACAATGCGATCGCGCACCGCCTTAACGTAGGGGCAGTGATTGCAGATGAACATCACCAGCAAACCCGTTTCGCCCCGACAGGCCTCCAGCGTCCAGTTTTTCCCGTCAACACCGGGCAGATCGAAATCGATTGCGGGCTTGCCGAAATCACATACAGGGGTTAGCAGACTGACCATAATCCCTACTCCATAATTCAAAGAAAAATTCTGCTTCGCCGTCATTCCGGCGAAAGCCGGAATCCAGTGGTTATTGCAAGCCTCCTGGATCCCGGCTTTCGCCGGGATGACAAGTATCTGCACTTTGGCCGGCATGATACCGCAGGGTAAACCAATGAAACATTAGAGAAAGCTAGGAAAGTCGCCAACTCACGCATCTGACGTTACACTATGCGCCACTAAAAACCACTGGGACTGGAACAATAGAATGACCAATCGCCACCTCTTTACCTCGGAATCCGTATCAGAAGGCCATCCGGACAAGGTCGCCGACCAGATTTCAGACGCCATCCTGGATGCCATTCTTCGCGACGACAAGACCGCGCGCGTGGCCTGTGAAACGCTGGTCAAGACCGGCATGGTGCTGGTCGCCGGGGAAGTTACCACCAACGCCTGGGTCGATATCGAAGAGATCGTGCGCGGCACGGTAAAAGAGATTGGTTACAACAGTTCCGAAATGGGTTTCGACTGGGAATCCTGCGCGGTACTGAACGCTATCGGCAAGCAGTCCCCGGACATCGCCATGGGCGTCGACGAGACCGAAGGCCATGAACAGGGCGCGGGCGACCAGGGCCTGATGTTCGGTTACGCCTCCAACGAGACCGACGTGCTGATGCCAGCGCCTATCACTTACGCGCACCGGCTGGTGAAACGCCAGGCCGAGGTGCGCAAGAACGGCACCCTGCCCTGGTTGCGCCCGGACGCCAAGAGCCAGGTGACCTTCCGCTATGAGGGCGGCAAGCCGGTCGGTATCGATGCCGTGGTGCTGTCCACCCAGCATTCGCCGGAAATCGAACAGAAGGCGCTGGTTGAGGCTGTCATGGACGAAATCATCAAACCGGTACTGCCGGGCGAATGGCTGAACCAGGACACCAAGTATTTCATCAACCCAACCGGCCGCTTCGTCATCGGTGGCCCGGTGGGTGACTGTGGCCTCACCGGTCGCAAGATCATTGTCGACACCTATGGCGGCATGGCCCGTCACGGTGGCGGCGCCTTCTCCGGCAAGGATCCGTCCAAGGTCGACCGCTCGGCTGCCTACGCCGGACGCTATGTAGCGAAAAATATTGTCGCCGCGGGTCTGGCCGACAAGTGCGAGATCCAGGTGTCCTACGCCATCGGCGTGGCCGAACCGACCTCCATTAGCGTGGAAACCTTCGGCACCGGCAAGATCGACGATGAACGCATCGTGGCGCTGGTACGCGAACACTTCGACCTGCGCGCCGGCGGCCTGGTGAAAATGCTGGATCTGCTGCGGCCGATCTACAAAGACACCGCTGCCTACGGCCACTTTGGCCGCGAGGAATCCCAGTTCAGCTGGGAACAGACCGACAAGGTTCAAGCACTCAAGGATTCTGCCGGTATTTAAGCTATATCCTGTAGGAGCGAGCTTGCTCGCGAACCCTTCGCGGCAGGGCCGCTCCTACACTCCACCGCTTCGAGGAGCGTTGCAACAGGCTGTCCAGGACAGTCTGCCAGGCTCGAAGACGGATTACTTCATGCAACGGCGCTCGGTAACTCGAAAGGAGACTACTATGTCTGCAGTAATGGACAGTAACTTCAGCGATTATAAAGTTGCCGACATCTCGCTCGCCGAGTGGGGCCGCAAGGAAATCGCGATCGCCGAAACCGAAATGCCAGGCCTGATGGCCCTGCGCGCCAAGTACGGCAAGGACAAGCCGCTCAAGGGCGCCAAGATCACCGGCTCCCTGCACATGACCATTCAAACCGCCGTGCTGATCGAAACTCTGGTGGACCTGGGTGCCGATGTACGCTGGTGTTCGTGCAACATCTTCTCCACGCAGGATCACGCCGCTGCCGCTATCGCCGCGCGCGGTATCCCGGTCTATGCCTGGAAGGGTGAAACACTGGAAGAATACTGGTGGTGCACCGAGCAGGTATTGAACTGGCCGGAAGGTGATGGCCCGAACATGATCCTGGATGACGGTGGCGATGCCACGCTGCTGATCCACAAGGGCGTCGAAGCCGAGAAGACCGGCAAGGTCGCTTCTCCCGACAGCACCGAAAATGAAGAACTGAAAGTCATCCTCGGTGTGCTGGCTAAAAATCTCAAGGACAATAACGGCAAGTGGACCAAGATGGCGGCCAACATCAAGGGCGTCACCGAGGAAACCACCACTGGCGTACATCGTCTCTACGAGATGATGAAGAAAGGCGAACTGCTGTTCCCCGCCATGAACGACAACGACTCGGTCACCAAGTCCAAGTTCGATAACCTGTACGGCTGCCGTGAATCGCTGGTCGACGGTATCAAGCGCGCCACCGACGTGATGATCGCCGGCAAGATTGCCATCGTGGCCGGTTACGGCGATGTCGGCAAGGGTTCCGCCCAGTCACTCAAGGGTCTTGGTGCCACGGTATGGGTCACCGAAATCGATCCGATCTGCGCACTGCAGGCGGCGATGGAAGGCTTCCGCGTGGTCACCATGGAAGAAGCCGCCCCGATGGGCGACATCTTCGTCACCACCACCGGCAACTTCAACATCATCACCCATGATCACATGGCCGCGATGAAAGACCAGGCCATCGTGTGCAACATCGGTCACTTCGACAACGAGATCGACATCGCCGGCGTGAAGAAGTACCAGTGGGAAAACATCAAGCCACAGGTTGATCACATCATCTTCCCGGACGGCAAGCGCATCATCATGCTGGCCGAGGGTCGACTGGTGAACCTGGGTTGCGCCACCGGCCACCCGAGCTTCGTGATGTCCAACTCCTTCACCAACCAGGTGCTGGCGCAGATGGAACTGTTCAACAAGAAGGAAGGCGAATACCCGGTCGGTGTTTATATCCTGCCGAAGAAGCTGGACGAAGAAGTGGCCCGTCTGCATCTCGCCAAGATCGGCGCACATCTGACCACGCTTTCCCAGGAACAGGCGGATTACATTGGCGTGCCGGTGGAAGGTCCGTACAAGCCGGATCATTATCGTTATTAACACGCGATAAGCAGGCCTTAAAGGGGTCGGAGTCGCTTCGACTCCACCCCTTTTTTGTTTCCACCTATTTCAGAAAGGTACGACCATGGATTCCCAGAAGTCTTATCCACAAACCTTCAGCTGCGAATTCTTTCCGCCCAAGACCGAGGAAGGCATGACCAAGCTGCGCGCGGCACGCGACGCGCTGGCGGCAATCAAACCTGAATTTTTTTCCGTTACCTTTGGCGCGGGCGGCAGCACCCAACAGGGAACATTCGATACCGTCAGCGACATCATCGCCGCGGGTTATGATGCCGCGCCGCACCTGTCCTGCATCGGCTCGACCCGGGCCAATATTCGCGAGCTGATAAATCGTTACAAAGAGAACGGCGTCAAACGCATCGTGGCGCTGCGTGGCGACATGCCTTCCGGCATGCAGGAAGCCGGTGAATTCCGCCATGCCAATGAACTGGTCACGTTCATTCGCGAGGAAACCGGTGAGCATTTCAAACTGGAAGTGGCGGCCTACCCGGAGTTTCATCCGCAGGCCAACACCGCGCAGGAAGACCTCGCCAACTTCAAGCGCAAGGTCGAGGCTGGCGCCAACAGCGCCATCACGCAATACTTTTACAACGATGATGCCTATTATCGTTTCGTCGATGACTGCGAAAAACTGGGGATCAACATTCCCATCGTGCCCGGTATTATGCCGATCACCAACTACACACAGCTGGCACGCTTCTCGGACGCCTGCGGCGCGGAGATCCCGCGCTGGATTCGCAGACGTCTCGCCGGTTTTTGCGATGATGTCGCGTCCATTCGCGCCTTTGGCGAAGAGGTGGTAAGTGAACTTTGCCAACGACTGCTGACAGCCGGTTGCCCCGGGCTGCATTTCTACAGCATGAACCGCGCGGAACCGACCTTGGCACTGTGGAAGAACTTAAGTTTAGCTAATTAATTCCTGAACCCGTCATTCCGGCGAAAGCCGGGGTGACAAAACCAGATCAAACATTCATGCGTATCCCGCGAATCTATCTGCCGATTCCATTACATATCGACTCTGACGTCGAGCTGGATGCACGCGCGCATCAGCATGTCAGCAAGGTGCTACGCCTGCGCACGGGCGACAGGATTATTCTGTTTAATGGCGAAGGCGGCGAATACGAAGCCTCGCTGACCGAAAGTCATAAACAGGCCGCACGCGCGCATATCGATACCTTCATTGAGCGCGACAGTGAATCGCCGTTAAAGATCACACTCATTCAGGGCATCTCGCGCGGCGAAAAGATGGATCTCACCATTCAGAAAGCGGTGGAACTGGGCGTGCACGCCATCCTGCCGGTGAATACCGAACGCAGCCAGGTGAAACTCAGCGGCGATCGTGTAGACAAACGCATGCAGCACTGGCAAGGCGTTCTGATCCATGCCTGCGAGCAATCGGGCCGCACCCATGTGCCACAACTGCATACTGTAGTTGATCTTGCGGACTGCCTGACCAAACAGGACTTAGCCGAACCCCGCTTCCTGCTGGACCCGCAAGGCGATCAGGTAATCCGCGAATTACAGGGGCCGTTTCACGCAATGACGTTGCTGGCGGGACCCGAGGGTGGACTGGGCGATCAGGATCATGTTATTGCCAGACAGGCAGGCTTTCAGGGTCTGCGACTGGGCCCAAGAATTCTACGCACGGAAACCGCTGCGCTGGCGGCACTGGCGGCATTGCAAGGCCAGTGGGGTGATCTGCAATAATCGAATCAAAGTCCTGCGCTGGCCTGCCGGGTAGGAGTGGCCTTGGCAGCGAATGTTCGTGAGCAAGCTCGCTCCTACAAACGATAATTCCTGGATATTGCTAGTCTCCAACCTTCAATTGCGCTTTCTTGACCTGCTCCATCGAGATAATCAACGAATCCGTTGTGCGTTTCAGCAGCTCCAGCTCTTCCACCGACAGGTCGTCCAGTTGTTCCAGGTTGTACTCAATGGCATCGACAATCTGATGCGCGGGGCGTTTCAGCGGGCGCATGAAATAGGTCGTAATGGTCGCGACAATCGTGCCGAAGAACACCGCCGAGCCGAGCACGATCCAGATGCCCCCGATCAACAGCGCCAGCGATGAACTGGGCGTGTCGGCAATACCGGCCGTCGAAAATGCAGCCACACCCCAGTACAGCGCACGCGGTATCGAATCAATGGCGCTGTCAGGCACATCGCGCTCGACCCAGTACATCAAGAAAGAGAAAATCACCCACAGCACGATCATCAGCACGAACATTTTGATGATGGGCGTATGGATGATGACATCGGACAAAAACCGCTGGAAACGTGCCGGGTATTTCATCGGTGTAATCTCCTAACCCTGGATAGACTGAACCTCATCCGTTGACAGATAGCGCCACTCGCCCGGCTCCAACATTTCATCCAGTACGATGGCGCCAATCGATTCCCGGTGCAGTTGCTCAACATGATTGCCCACCGCCGCGAACATACGTTTGACCTGGTGATAACGACCTTCGGTCAGGGTCAGACGCACTTCCCGTGGCGTAACCACCGTCAGCTCGGCGGGCAGGGTTTTATGTTTATCACCCTTGAGCAAAACCCCTGCACGAATGTTGTCTGCCGCCTGTTCATCCAGGTCTTCTGCCAGCCAGACATAATAGACTTTCGGACAATTGGCATTTTTTGAGGTAATGCGGTGCGACCAGTCGCCGTCATTGGTAATCAACACCAGCCCGGTGGTATCGATATCCAGCCGCCCCGCCGCGTGCAGGCCATCCGGGTTTTCGATATCCAGCAGATCGAGAATAGTCGTGTGTTGCTCGTCCTCGGTCACGCTGACCACGCCCTGCGGCTTGTGCAACATGATGTACTTCGGGCCCGGCGCATCGAGCTCACGACCGTCGAGCTCGACCAGCACCTCTTCCGGCAATGCATGGGAAAAATCCCGTTGCTGAACACCGTTCACCAGCACGCGTCCCTGGCGGATAGCTCTTCGAGCCTGGGAACGGGTCAATGCCGTCGCATTGGCGATATATTTATCCAGCCGCATGAATAAGGGTTAGTCGATTTCGGACAGGTAATGATCAACCGCATCCGTTACCGTCATGGCGCGCGTCTTGATCGCCTCCAGGTAGCGATTACGCCAGGGACCGACATGCGGACGGGATTCCCTGAGTTCACGGTAGATAAGTTTCGCCATGGGCCCGGCCTCGGCTAGAAAACCGCTGTCGACAAAATCGCGTTCCGCCTGCGCCTTGTCGTAATCAACGCGGCGAATCTCCACCTTCCAGTCAGAGCCGTCCAGCCAGAAGCGGCCATAGCTGGCGCGCGGATCGCCGTCCATCGGCTGGCCGACCGAACCGGTATTGACCACCAGTCGCTCGTCGAACCATTTCACCAGCGGACGATGCGTGTGCGAACCGACAAACAGGTCACGATGCTCGCCAAGCTTGGCATGCAGGGCCTCTTCCGGCGTGCGGTCTGAAATACCGTCGCGATTGCCGAGGCGCGAACCGTGGGTGATATGAAAGGAAGCGCCGCCGGCCAGGTCGGTCTGATCCCAGTGGTCCGACCAGTGGCGAATCTCTTCCACCGCGCCACCCAGCTGGCGCATGGCCCACTCGGCAAAGCGGTCGATATCGAGCGTGGGGCTGTCCGGGTTGGCCGGTTCATCGACGCAACGCAACACGTAGGTCTCGTGATTGCCGGTCAGCAGTTTCATGTCCGGCCAGTCGTTCTGCAGCAGCCGCAGACAATCCAGGCTACAGGGACCGCGACTGACCAGGTCGCCATTCATCACCACCACGTCGGGATTGAAGTGGCGGATATCCTCCAGCACGGCAGTCAGTGCGGGCATATTGCCATGGATATCCGAGAAGACTGCCAGTTTCATACGTTTAGTTAGCGGGCGTGGTCTGCTCGCTGTCGAGTCCTTTCAATACGGAATTGAGCATGGACTGGATTTTTTCCAGCTCGCTACGCAGCGCCGCGTTCTGTTTTTCCAGCTCGATCACCCGCGCCTCGTATTGCGCATAAGTGGCATTCGCTTCTTTTTCCGCTTCGCTCTGCTCATGCTCAAGTTCGCTGACGCGCGCGGTGTATTGTTCGTAAGTCTCGCGTGCCGCGGTTTCCGCTTCTTCCTGCTCTCTCACCAGCCCGGTGATGGCCGCTTCATATTGCTCGTAGGTTTCCTTGGCCTGCTTTTCGGCCTGCTCCTGGTCCGAGGACATTTCGCCAATCGCGGACTCATAACCCTGGTAGGCCTCGGCCGCCGCCTGTTCCGCCTGCGCCAGCTCATCAGCGTCCTGTTGCCGCGGCTCGTCGGATGAACTCAGTGAAATGATAATAAAGATGATGACAGCGGCAGCACCAATGATCACCACCTTGCCGGTGCCATAGGGGTCTGACCAGTTTTCTTTCACCCAATCTGTGATTGAACCGAGCATGAATAACTACTCCTTATTAACATTAACCTTGTGAGACAGCGGTGCGGCAAAGCGCCCCGCCAGGGTCGGCAAATAATAACGCGAATCGGAAGGTCTGGCATGGAAAAAACCCGCAATACGCGCAACACCTAAACGGCAGGCTGTTCGCCCACCTTGAGTATCTTGATCTCGCGTTGCGGGAACGGAATTTCGACACCATTCTCTTTCAACGCATCCCAGATCATCAGGTAGAGATCGCCGCCGACGCGGTTCACACCGTCGTCGATACCCTCCATCCAGAACTCGACCAGAATCTCGACACCGGAGTCGCCAAAGCCGGAAATTTCCGCATCCGGCAACTCCTCGATCGGCAGCTCCGGGTCACTCAGAACCTTGGGATGACTGGCAACCACTTCGCGCAACACCGGAAACAGCTTGTGCAGATCCGTGCTGTAGGCCACCTGAAAGGTAATGGAATAGCGCTGCTTCAGGTTCTTGTGCGTCCAGTTGACGAACGACGTGGTAATGAATTGCTCGTTCGGCACCATGATGTCCTTGCCATCGAAGGTTTCCAGCGTGGTGGAACGCATATTCAACTCACGAATGATACCCTTGCGGCCATCTTCCAGTTCAATGTAGTCGCCGACAGAGAGCGAACGATCCAGCAGGATGATCATGCCCGAGATAAAGTTGGAGGCTATGGATTGCAGACCGAAACCCAGCCCCACACCCAGCGCACCGCCGAACACCGCCAGCGCGGTAATGTTGATCCCCATGACCTGTAACAGCAGGATGAAGATAAACAGGATCAGCATCACCTGGTACAGCTTGGCAAACACCTCGCGGGTTCCGAGATCCAGGTCTTCCTGTTGACGGATAATGCGTTGCCCGACCCGGTTCGAGACGCGCCCCAGCCAGAACAGGATGGCGCCGAATAATATGACGCGTATCACGCCATAGGCCGTGATCTTGATATTCCCGGCCTCGAAATAAATCGACTCCAGGTAGAGCACGACATTATCGAGCACGCCGAAGACCTGCAGCACGGCAATGGGTACGGCGGTCCATTTAATGATGGTCTTCAGCAGGTGATTCGGCACAAAGCGCGCAATCAGCGTATAGATCATCAGGACAACGGCCAGCCCCTGGGCAATACGCACCAGCGAACTCTGTCCGAGCAGCAACGTACTCAGATCCACCGACACGGCCAGCATCATGATGATGAAGATGGGTGCGAGCAGTTCTTTTATCCGATGAATGATATTGCGCAGGAACTGAAACGGCCCGAGCACGGGCGGCTCATGAAAAACAGGGGCGTATTTCCGCAGAAAACTGGTGAGTGCGAATGCCAGGATCACGGCCAGCAGAATGATACCCAACTGGGCATAGAGTAACGGGCTTGATACCCAGGCCACGAAATCGACCATCAATTGATCAAAATGGGCCTCTAATTCAGCGATATCCAATATCGACTCCAGACGCGTCTACCTGGTGAAAGAATAGCCGAATTACACCCGCGTTTACCACCGCCCTGAATCCACATACAGAAGCATTTCAATCTCTTGCCGCATGCTCCGATGCGATGCGCATGAATCCCCTTATGCGGGAATCAGATTTCTCTAATGCCAAATACCCAAGCGAATAAGTAAAGTACTCAGGAGTACCCGCGATGCCCGCAAGGGCCTGATAAATATACTGATTATAAGTGAGGATTTAGCATGAGCAGCAACATCAGCGATACCCAGTGCATGAAAGCCATCTACCTGGTCATGGGCGGCCTGTTCGCCGTATTCATTGCACTGGTTTTCATTGCGCGCATGATTACAGGCGCATAAGCCCGGGCTTTTCAATTCGACTTTGGTTGTTGCGCCAGGATTCGATCGAGATGATTGGCGAACGCCTGCCGGTCGCCCTGGTTCAGGGCCGGCGGGCCACCGGTCTGCACACCGCTCGCGCGCATGGTATCCATGAAGTCGCGCATGTTCAGCCGTTGCCGAATGTTATCCGTGGTGTGTAACTCTCCGCGCGGACTCAACGCCACAGCCCCTTTCTCAATCACCTCCGCCGCCAGTGGTATATCGCTGGTTATCACCAGGTCGCCTTCCGTCACGCGTCTCACGATTTCGTTATCGGCAACATCGAACCCGGAAGGTACTTGCAGCGATTTGATAAAAGGCGACGGCGGAACACGGATGTATTGATTAGCCACCAGCGTCATGGCGGTCTGTGTGCGTTGCGCCGCGCGGAAAAGAATATCCTTGATGACTGCCGGACAGGCATCGGCATCGATCCAGATGTGCATGGCAGTCACAAGGTCCTCCCGGTTAGTCCCGCATCGCCTGCTGTTGCGGCAGGTTCTTCGGTACGAAATCAAAATAGGGCGTTGTCACGACCTGGCCCGGCGGCACATAGGCCGGTGCCACCTCGCCAGACGCGCCCAGGCTCTGAACATAAACATACATGGCAATTAAATCCGCGTCGCTCATATCCCGCAAACTAAACCAGGGCATGGGCGGCCGCATTTCACGCCGGGCATTCGCCAGCCACTTCTCTTCACTCATTGACTGGGCCAGCAACCGCAGGTTGGCCGGATAACTGGTTCCCCAGGGACCGCTGAAACCCACCGGCGATCCCGTGAGCCATTGCTGTTCCGATACCTTGCCGCCGGATTCGGGATAACCCGGTGTATGACAGTCATTACAACCGGATATACTGACCAGGTAACGCCCACGCTGTATCTGCTCGCTTCGCACACCATCGGCCTGCGCCGATCCCAGCAGCAACATTGAAGACGCCAACGCAAACAACAGACTCCCTCTTAGTCCTTTCATTTTTATCCCTCCTTAACGAATGGTTAATCGTTATAAAGCGCCACACTTTGGCAACACAAGGATAGCGCTTAAACATAACCAGGACGCTCTTCCTGAGCTTGTTTATTCGATGATTTTTTTAAATGGTCTCGATATCAATATTCAATCGGATAAGATTGCCGCGGGCGGTATGCCATGCGCTTCCATTATCGCCGCCACCCTGCCGGAGCGCTTCATTTCACTAATCACCTCGGACAATGGGCCAGCCAGCTTGTTGTGTCTGGCGTGCAGGAAAGGATAGAAATTATGGGTGGCGAATTCACCAACCATGTCGGTCACCTTAAATTGCCCATCCAGATTTTCGCGCATCTCGGGAAACTCAACCTGTTTACCGGCGATATAGACATCGGCTTCACCGGACACAAGCAGGGACAAGCCGATCTTCCAGTGAATAACCGGTCGCAGGCGCTCCCGCGCAACCTTGCCATCCAGTGCTTCCTGGAAAATCACATAATCCTGCTGATGCGCAATAATCAACGAGGAATCGATCAGGCCGTCAATTGAATTGGCCGGTTCAATATCGGGTTTGCTGATCAGGATCAGGTCGCCCCTGAACAGAGACTGATTCACCTTGATCACGTTCGAATAACGTTCGCCATAAACCTCCACCCTGCCCGGCTCACCGTCCACGATTCCCTGCGAGACAAGATGCGCGCAATTCTTTGGCGCACAACTGATGGACTTGAACTGGATATCCAGCTGGGAAAATGCCTCGAGAAAAACCTGGTGCACGGCCTGGTACATCGGCTCTTTGGAGTTTATCGGTATACCAAAGGTAATCGCCGGCTGCTCGGCAGCCGCCTTGCCGATTACGCTCAGCAACAGCAGAAACCCTATATAACGCAGATATCGCATAACGGCTCCCGGATTCAACTCTCCACAACGACCTCGTGCATTTCCAGCTTACCCTCGCCATTAAAGGCTTCTTTCGGCATGGGATTGCTGTGCGCCAGCTTAAAATCGTCACTGCCCACCCAGGCATCGAAGGCCGCCCTGCTCTCCCAGGTCGTCAATACAATAAATGGCGTATTGTCCGATTGCGGCCTCAGTACCTGCATCCGCACAAAGCCCGGCTGTTTATCGATCTGACCGGCGCGCTTGCGAAAACGCGCTTCGAATTCATCTTCCCAGCCCGCGGCAACGGGAACCCGGTTAGCAACAACAAACATCCATCGTCCTCCTGAATCAATTACTGATAGGTCACACCCCGGTAACGCAACCAGCCATCCGGGTGACGTTTGCGTGGGTCATCATGCGTCCAGTGAATTACGCCACCCTTGTCGTTCCACTCGTATTCGCCGTAAAACGCGATGCGCTCGCCAACCTCCAGGTCCGGCACGCGCGGCGCGAGATCAATGTTATGCGCCACCAGTATCTGCTGGCCGTTTGCCAGCCGCATGATAAAACGCTGGTGTCGGCTACCCTCGTTATCGTCACTCAACAGTCGCACGATCTCCGCCTCGCCCTGCACCTGCACATCGCTGCGTCGTGCCTTGAAGGCCGCGGCCAGTATATCGCTTGCCGTATCGACCGGCACGGGCGCGGAGGCCAATACCTGCTGCAAGGATAACCGGTGCAGCCCCGCCTCGCGGAAAGTATCGCAGGCAGTGATCTCGCCACTGTTTAGTCCGGCCTTGAACCATTGCACGCGCTGTGCGGAACTGCCGTGCGTGAACGTATCCGGCCGCACCTGGCCGGTCGCCTGGCGCTGCAACGCATCGTCGCCAATGGCACTGGCGGCTCGCAGCCCCTCCTCGACATCGCCCTGTTCCAGCAGCTGACGCGCGCGGTCGGCATGATTCGCCCACACCCCGGACAGACAGTCCGCCTGCAACTCCAGCAACACCGACAGCTTGTTGGCCTCGGTCTGGCTCAGGCCACGCTGCGCCTCGCGCATCTTCGGCGATATCCCGAGCAGCGTCTGGATGTGATGACCCACCTCGTGCGCAATCACGTAGGCCTGGGCGAAATCGCCCGGTGCGCGGAAGCGCTGGCGAAGATCATCGTAAAAACCCAGGTCGATATAGACCTGCTGATCACCGGGGCAATAGAAAGGACCAATCGCCGATTCCGCCATGCCACAGGCCGACTGCACCCGATCGCGAAACAGTACCAGGCGCGGCTCCTGGTAACGCATGCCCTGCTGTTTGAACAGTGAGTGCCAGGTGTCCTCGGTATCCGCCAGGACCACCGAGACAAACTCCACCAGTTCCTTTTCCTCGGCACTTTCCGCGAGCGGCGCCGTCTGTATCCCGGCACTGCCCACTGACTGGGGCGCACCGCCGAGCAAACTGCCGAGGTTCCCCGTGATCAGGCCATAACCGATAATGCCGACGGCGACAATCGCCGTACCCTTGAAGCCCAGGAAGCGAAACACCAGTGGTAACAGGCGCAACAGGCCACCGCCACCTCCGGCGCCCATGCGGCCCAGCCGCTGACTGCGACGGTCTTCGATATTGTTACTGCGACGATTGCCACGCCAACGCATAGTGATTCCTTCCAACGGCACGGGCCATTACTTCAGCAGGCCCTGTAACTTACCACCTGCCCCCGGCCGTAAAAAGCGCAGGCACAAAACTTTTACAGAATGGGTTTTCGCGAATGCTCATGGCAGGGGTAGCAAAAATATTCATTTAACGCTGTATTTTCGCAAAATTGCCTCGTACTGACCGTCAGCCCTGATTGCCTGCAACGCCTGGCGATAACGTTCCACCGTGTCGGCATCCGTGGCGCTACTGAATGCCATGGAAATATCCTGAGAAATAACCGGCATTGTCATGGCGGCAACAATCCTGTCTGTATAACGTCTATCCCGCGTGAGCAGCGTGTGCATGTAACGCTTTTCTTTCAGAACCAGGTCAAGCCGACCATGCTCAAGCATCCCCAACAATTGCTCGCCACTGTTGGCCTGGATGATGTTTTCAAAACCCTGTTCGCTCAGAAACTGGTAAGCCACCTCATCCCGCAGAACGCCAACACGATAAAGGCGCGCGCCATCGAGCGATTCGATCGACAGATCCGAGCGATCGCGTTTGCGATAAAAAAAGTATTCCATGGGCACGAGATCGCCGACCCACTGAAAAAGCGCTTCACGCTCGGGAGTACGAAACAGGGTCGGGATAAACACGTTCGCCCGATTCAGGCCCATGTAGTAGGCACGCGCCCAGGGATAAAGCTGGATTTCGTAGGAGTAACCGGCCTCGTCCGCCAGGGCCTGCACAAGTTCCGTAACCAGCCCGGCGGGCTGACCATCGGCATTCATGTAAATATAAGGTGGCGCGTCTTCGCGGGAAGCGATTGTGATCTGGGGAAATGTCTCTGCGCAGGCCGGGGATGCATACAGGCCGAGTAAAACGAAACACCCTTGCAATATTGCCGAGCATAACCCGAGCGCGGATTTTGGAAACACCATCATTATTGTGAATGCATATACTGCTGTCGCAGGGGATATCCCCGATCAAGAGAATACTGCATGCGCGCGTTAACTGCCATTCTCTGACTACAGCATGAAAATGTTAGTGGGTACTGAACCCTCTGGTATTTCTTTTCAGTTTCATTTCAGGTCTATGCAGGATACTTCCCGGCACACATCCACACCTACCGGAGTCCGCATGAATTTTCGAGGATTACTCGACCAGCTATTGGGCGCTGGCCAGTCTGCCCTGACCCGCACCGGGATCACGAACGATGACGGCAGTATCACCGATTTTGGCAAGGGCGCGGCAACTGGCGGTGCGTTGGGCCTGCTGCTCGGCAGCAAGACCGGCCGCAAACTGGCCACCTATGGCGGACTCGCCGCGCTCGGTGTCGCCGCCTGGCGCGCCTATTCGAAAGACGGTCCCGGGCAACCGGCAACGCCTGACAGTAACGCCATTACCCATACCGATAAAACGGACCGCGTGATACTGCGCGCCATGCTGGCCGCGGCCAGGGTCGATGGTCATATCGATACGCAGGAACGCGCGCGAATCGACAGGGAGATTGAGCGGTTGGGCGGCGATGAACAACTGCGTGTCTGGATTGACTCCGAACTGCAGATGCCGCTGGAACCGCATACGCTTGCCACTGATATCGGCGACAACACTCTGTTGGCCAGTGAAGTCTATCTTGCCAGTGCTTTAGTGATAGCCGAACCTGATTTTCTTGAACGCACGTATTTGGACAAACTGGCTGAATGCCTGCGATTGGATGATGCCGTCAAGCAACAGCTGGAACGACAGGCGCAGCTTCAGTAACTGTCTCGCATTACTGGTATAGCGGGAGTGGTGATAGAGGGTTGTTAAAGCGGCTGAGTGTGTTAGTGGTTATTGTGTTCTGACCCGGATTTTCACACCATTAGCGTATCCCATGTTGCAGACATGGTTTTAGAAAATCTACTATATTTCATTTTGATCGATTGAATCGTGATAAGCAGGAGTCAAAACTTTTTCTCCTATAGTACTTACGTTAGCAACGTTATTTGGAACTTTTATGTACACCCCCGTGCTATTAGACCAACGAAGCGAGCAATACCCCCCGATCAGTCGATGCCCAACCCATCGACTATCAATAATAGCGTTTCCTTCTCGTGGATTAATTAACAGCAGTCGCCCCATAAACTCCCTCCATTTTTTAGAAGAAAGCAACGACAATGAATACCCATGATAGGATCTTCCGCTATCGAAGAACGCTAGACCCATTACAACTTCCTTAGGCAGAAAGTACCTCAAACGCTCCACAGTCCTTGCAGATAACTGGTGCGTCGCGAAATCTATCATTGGAATATGATATGAGCTTTTATTGATATCTACTCTCGAATGGAGGGCCAGCTCTTCATCGGGAGACAATGAAGAAATCAACCCATCTACCCATTCTGCAGTTAACTGAGAACCTGAAACAGTAATAATTTTTCGATGATCAAGTAAAGAATCTTCTTTATAAACGTATTTGCTTAAATAAAACCTTGCCTCTTCATTAGCAAATATCTTAGAAAGAAAGAAATAAGGATGATCTCGATCTATCATCGGATACGAATTCCTTCAAGAACCTGATAAGTTTCCAGAGCAAAGCTATCGGTCATTCCAGAAATAGCATCGATAATTAAATGAGCCCTTCTCAGCTCTTCATAGCTACGAGAGCTAACTAGATATTTATTCACATACCCACCAGGAAGACGCCGAAGCAGCCGCCCGTGATAATCCAGCCCCTTGCCTTTTAAAGCTTTTCTATCCCTATTAACCAGCGCCACAAAGTCCTGCTCATCAAGCTCCAACAATTCCTTGAAATGCTTGAGCAAGCCAATAATAACACTCCTTCCTGCCAACTCAATTCGCTCAGCAGGTTCACTAGAATATATCTTCGATATAGCAAAAGACTTGACCTTCTCAAGCAAACCACCTATTTCGCTCGACCTATCAACAAGCTCGACATCACTCCCATCAAGAATCATCTCAAGATGATCGCAAAAAGTTTTTGCAGCTTCAGCAACTGCCTCATTGATAACACCCGTCTTAAATCGCACAAAAGGGTCTACACTACCCTCAGCAAACCGATCAGCACCAAACTCGCTTTTGAGCTCATCTAAAGATACTACGCCCTTTTCTAAACCATCCTCAAGATCACTCATCGCATAAGCAATATTATCTGCCGCCTCCATCAACCTCAGAAATGGAAACTTCTTTCCAGACTCCCAAGACAATGCTTCGCAAGCCCTTTCATAGTAATCCCAATCAGACGAAAACAAGCCTATCTTCTTCCCTTCAGGCTTATTGTCATACTTCCACGGATATTTGATTGTTGCCAGAAGCAACGTACAGGTGAGGTTTAAGCCATATTCATCAGAACCCCCAAGAAATGAAATCAACCTAAACCCTTGAGGATTCCCATCAAACAATTTCAAATCGTAAATTCGAGGCTTCTCTTGGGCGAACCAACCTTGGATTGCAGTTTCACCAAAATGACCAAAAGGTGGGTTGCCGATATCATGCAGCAAGCATGCTGTTTCAATAACATTCACAAATGCAGCAAGCTCTAGATACGAATGATTACTAGCCTGATGCCCCTCAATTATCTTTTGGGCAATATGCCGCCCCACCTGTGATACTTCAATCGAATGCGTGAGCCGAGTTCTTACAGCCGCATTAGTATCGAGTGGAAAAACTTGCGCCTTACCTAAAAGCCTCCGAAAAGAAGCATGATTTATAACCCTACCCTTATCACTTTCGGACTCAATCAGCACATCTTGCTCACCACGAGTTGACGACCTAAGCCTCTTTGAAGACACAAGCTTTAATATTTTATTGAAATCCCCCGACCCCATCTTCCACCTCTCAACTCACCAATAAATCCATTTATATTTAGTTGTTAGCAGAAACAATTAAGCTTTCTTATATATCTCCGCACCTTGCTGCTTAAACTCGACGGCCTTTTCTTCCAGCCCCCGCATCAGCGCTTCATCCTCTGATATCCCTTCCTTCGCCGCATAGTCCCTCACATCCTGCGTGATCTTCATCGAGCAGAAGTTCGGCCCACACATGGAACAGAAGTGCGCGACCTTGTGCGCTTCCTTCGGCATGGTTTCATCATGCATGGAACGCGCTTTCTCGGGATCAAGCCCAAGGTTGAACTGGTCTTCCCAGCGGAATTCAAAACGCGCTTTGGATAAGGCGTTATCGCGGACCTGCGCGCCGGGGAAACCCTTCGCCAGATCGGCGCCGTGCGCGGCGATCTTGTAAGTGATAATACCGTCGCGTACATCCTGCTTGTTCGGCAGACCGAGATGTTCCTTCGGCGTGACGTAACAGAGCATCGCAGTACCGTACCAACCAATGTTGGCCGCGCCGATACCGGAGGTGATGTGGTCGTAACCCGGCGCAATGTCGGTGATCAGCGGGCCAAGCGTATAGAAAGGCGCTTCATAACAATCCTTCAGCTCCTTATCCATATTCTCTTTCACCATGTGCAACGGCACATGTCCCGGCCCTTCGATCATCACCTGCACGTCATGTTCCCAGGCAATCTTGGTTAACTCGCCCAGCGTTTCCAGCTCGCCGAACTGCGCGGCGTCGTTGGCATCCGCCAGACAGCCCGGACGCAGCCCATCGCCGAGCGAGAAGGACACGTCGTAGGCCTTCATGATGTCGCAGATTTCCTCAAAGTGGGTATAGAGGAAGTTTTCGGCGTGATGCGCGAGGCACCACTTGGCCATAATGGAACCGCCACGCGACACGATACCGGTCACGCGGTTCGCGGTCAGCGGCACATATTTCAAACGCACACCGGCATGAATGGTGAAGTAATCCACGCCCTGCTCGGCCTGCTCGATCAAGGTGTCGCGGAACAGTTCCCAGGTAAGATCCTCGGCCTTGCCGTTGACCTTTTCCAGCGCCTGGTAGATCGGCACGGTGCCGATCGGCATTGGCGCATTGCGCAGAATCCATTCGCGGGTTTCATGAATGTTCTTGCCGGTGGACAGGTCCATCAGCGTGTCGCCGCCCCAGCGCGCGGACCAGACCATCTTCTCGACTTCTTCCTCAATCGAAGAGGTCACGGCCGAGTTGCCGATGTTGGTGTTGATCTTCACCCGGAAGTTGCGGCCGATGATCATCGGCTCCAGCTCGGAGTGGTTGATGTTGGCCGGGATGATGGCGCGGCCCTCGGCCACTTCCTGGCGCACGAATTCGGCTGTGATTTCTTCGGGAAGATTCGCGCCCCAGGACTGCCCCGGGTGCTGGCGCAGTAACTTCGCATAACGCGGGTCGGCCTTCATTTCCTGCAGGCGGCAATTCTCGCGAATGGCGACGTATTCCATTTCCGGCGTGATGATGCCCTGCCGCGCATAGTGCATCTGGCTGACATTCCTGCCCGGCTTGGCGCGACGCGGACTGCGGATATGCTCAAAACGCAGGTTGGCCAGCGCCGGATCGTTCTGGCGTTTGGCGCCGAATTGCGAGGTCGGGCCGCCCAGCTGCTCGGTATCCTCGCGCTCCAGGATCCAGTTCTCGCGCAACGGCGCCAGCCCTTTCAGCAGGTCGATGGTCGCGTTTGGATCGGTGTAAGGACCGGAGGTGTCGTAAATGGTAATCGGCGGATTGTGTTCCGGGATATCGGTGGTATGGGTGTCGTGCTGCTCGACCTCGCGCATGCCGACGCGGATATCCGGGCGCGAACCCTCGACGTAAATCTTTTTCGAATTGGCAAACGGCCGGGTCACTTCCTCGGACAACTTGGCCGTTTTGCGAATGAATTCTTCTGGGATGGCGCTCATGGCTGCTCCTCACTCGATTGTGGGAACGGGATCGCGGGGATTAGCAACATCTGGAAGCTTCCCTCCGCCGGTATGATCCGGTTCAGGTTCAAAGGGTATGTCTCAGCCCGCCCTATACCTTATAGATGGGAGGCACCCCTAGCCCGGCCCAAGTTAGCGAAAGCACTGGGACTTTGCAAGCCGGATAAACCCGTATTTTCCCGGTTTATGCCGTCATTCCCGCCCCGGCGCTTGCCTGCCCCGGGTAAAGCCCTTACTCTAGCCCATCTGTGCCCGCAAGCGGCCTAAGGGATTGAAAGCTATGACAGACACCGCGACCGCGTTTGACTTCGAACTGGCCCGATTCAACATGATCGAGCAACAGATTCGCCCCTGGGAAGTGCTCGACCAGAAGGTGCTGGACGTTATCGCCAGCGTGCCGCGCGAGGATTTCGTGCCGCAGAAATACCGTTCCTCGCTGGCCTTCACCGATATCAGCATTCCCATCGGCCATGGCCAGAGCATGCTGCCGCCCAAGCTGGAAGGCCGCATCCTGCAGTCGGTCGATGTGCAGCCCACCGACCGTATTCTCGAAATCGGCACCGGCAGCGGCTATCTCACGGCTTGCCTGGCGAAACTGGGCGGGCATGTCACCACGGTCGACATTCACGCGGATCTCAGCGAGCAGGCCCGTGAACGCATGGCCGCGCACAGCATCAACAACACCGATTTTATTGTGAAGGACGCGGCCCGCGGCTGGGACTCGGAGGAAACCTTCGATGTCATTGTCCTCACCGGTTCGCTGCCGGAACTGCATCACGGCTTTCACCATAACCTGACGCTCGGCGGCCGCCTGTTCCTGGTGGTCGGCAAGCCGCCGGTCATGGAAGCGCTGCTGATCACGCGCGTCAGTTCCGATCAATGGGCCGAGGAAAGCCTGTTCGACACCTCGATCCCCATGCTGGAAAATGCGCAACGCCCGGACGGTTTTACCTTCTAATGATGCGTCAGCTGCATCCGCATGAGCTCAAGGCCTACCTGGCCGCCGGCAATTCCCCGCTGTTACTCGATGTGCGGGAACCCTGGGAGTATGAAACCTGTCGTATAGAGGGTTCGCAACTGATCCCGATGCGCCAGATTCCGCAGGCCGCGGACCAGCTCGATCCGGACCAGGAAATCGTGGTGATCTGTCATCACGGGGTACGCAGCTACCAGGTGTGTCGCTACCTGGAAGCACAGCTGGGTTTCAGCAACCTGATTAACCTGGCGGGTGGCGTCGCCGCCTGGGCGCGCGATGTCGATCCGCAAATGCCAACCTACTGAGTTGAAACACATGAAAAAACCGATTGCCTTGTTACTGTCGCTGGCGGTGATGCCTGCCAGTTACGCCGCCGACCTCTGGGAAGTCTATCAAATGGCTGCGGAACGCGACTCCCAGTTGCGCGCCGCCGCCGCCGCGCGCAATGCCGCCATCGAGGCCAAGCCGCAGGCGCGGGCCGGTCTGCTGCCCAACATCAACCTGACCGGCACCCTGGAACGGGAACGCAGCGATCCGAAAAGCGGCTCCACCAGCTATGCCACCAACGAAAACTACGGCATCGGCCTGAACCAGGCCCTGTTCCGTTATGACCGCTTTGTCCAGCTGCAGCAGGCCGACAACCAGGTGGCCCAGGCCGAGGCGGAATACAGCGCCGAGGAACAGTTGCTGATCCTGCGCGTCACCGAGCGTTATTTCGATGTACTGGGCGCGATGGACAATCTCACCTTTGCCGAGGCCGAGAACAAGGCCATCAGTCGCCAGCTCGAACAGGCGCAACAGCGCTTTGAAGTCGGACTGATCGCCATCACCGACGTGCATGAAGCGCAGGCGCGGTTCGATCTTTCCACCTCGGCCGTGATCACCGCCAAAAACCAGCTGGCGTCCGCGCAGGAAGCGCTGCGCGAAGTGGCGGGCGAATACAATCTGCCACTGCTGCCACCGGTCGACCTGTCCCTGCAGCAGCCGGAACCCAGCGATGCCGATGCCTGGGTGGACCAGGCGCTGACCGGCAACCTGACGTTAATGGCAACCGCATCCAGCGTGGAAGCGGCCCGTGACGAGGTTCGCCGCCAGAAAGCCGGGCACCTGCCCACGCTGGACCTGAACGCGGATTACAGCTACACCGATTCCACCATAAACGGCATCACCCCGATTGAAAACGAAGGCGCCAGCGTCGGCCTGCAACTGAATATTCCGCTGTACCAGGGCGGCCTGACCAGTTCCCAGTCGCGCGCGGCGCAATACCGTTTCGTGCAGAGCAAGGAACAGCTGGAAGGCCTGAAGCGCAGCACCGAACGCAGCACGCGCGATGCCTATCGCGGCGTTGTCAGTGGCATCGCCCAGGTGAAGGCGCTGGAGCAGGCACTGGTTTCGACCGAAACCGCGCTGCAGGCGGCCGAAACCGGGTTTGAAGTCGGCACCCGCACCATTGTCGATGTGCTGGATGCGCAACAGGCGCGCTACGCGGCCGAGCGCGATTTGAAACGTTCGCGCTATGACTACTTGTTGAACACCCTGCGCCTGAAGCAGGCGGCGGGCAGCCTTGAACCCGCCGACATCGAAGCGATGAACCGCTGGTTCGGGGCTTCATGAGAGACCCAAGCTGGCTGTGCGCAGCCGAACAATCCCAGCTGATCATCATTGATGTTCAGGAACGCCTCGCCGGGGCCATGCCTCCCGAGGCCATGACGGCCGTGGAAAAACAGATCGGCACCCTGGTCACAGCCGCAACAGCACTCGCCATTCCCGTCATTCATACCGAGCAATATCCGCAGGGACTTGGCCATACCCTGCCCTCCCTGCGGGAACAGCTCGCGCAACCGCTGGAGAAAACCTGTTTCGCCTGCACCGGCGCGGAGGGCTTTAACCAGCACATCCAGCGCAACCGCCGCCAGGTCATTTTGTGCGGCATCGAGGCGCATATCTGCGTATTACAAACCGCGATTGAATTACTCGGCCAGGGCTTCCAGGTCTTCGTCGTCGAGGATGGTGTCTGTTCGCGCAAGGACAGCAACAGGCGCAACGCGCTCGACCGCCTGTGGCAGGCAGGCGCGCACATCAGTAATACCGAGTCGGTGTTGTTCGAATGGCTGCGCGATGCCAGTCACCCGGACTTCAGAACCCTGTCTAAACTTATTCGTTAACGATTTCCTGGATTCCCGCCTGCGCGGGAATGACAACAAAGAAAGCAAAGAGACCGTATGCTTAAGATACCTAATCTTCCTACTCCCAGCTTCGACCAACCCATCCAGTTATTACGCGCCTGCCACATGAAGATGTTGCTCAACTGCGGCACGCTGGAACGGCTGGCGACTCACATCAAGGCTTCCGGGGTGGATGAACAGGCAAGCGAAGCCGCCGCAAGCATCCGGCGCTATTTCAACGAAGCGGCACCGTTGCATCACCAGGACGAAGAGAAGGATCTGTTCCCGCTGCTACTGACACTGTCCGCGCAATTCAAAGGCACCATCTGCCAGCTCAACAGCGAACACCAAACCCTGGAAGACAGCTGGAAGGTGCTGGATGAAATGCTGGCGGACCTCAATACCATTGAAGACATCGACGCCTTCGCCGAACTGGCCCAGGCATTTGGCCAGGCCTATCGCGATCACATCAAGGAAGAAGAAGCCGAGATACTGATGCCGATTGACGGCAAGCTAAATGAACAGCAACTGGAACAGCTGGGCAAAGCCATGGCACGGCGCAGAGGCGCGGCCGAATAATCAAGATAAACATCTTTGCGGGCTGGCCCGCTCCTACAACAACCCGGCCTCAACCTGTAGGAGCGGCCTTGTTCGCGGGCAAGCCCGCTCCTACAATCTCTCTGCTGTTACCTGTAGGAGCGGCCTTGGCCGCGAACAGTTTTTCATAATAATCCCAACACAGATCACCAAGGAGGGTATTTGTGTCTATTTACCATGGAAAGGATTTACGCAAAGGCCGGTTTTCTGAAATCGGTCGTCCTTACCTCATAACCACCGTCACTCAAGATCGCGCCCCTCTCTTTACCGACTGGCATACAGGTCGATTGGTTATAAATGCTTTTCGTGAAATCGAAATCAACGCTTATGCAAAAACCTACGCATGGGTCGTTATGCCGGATCACATACATTGGCTTATGGCACCGATGGCAGGCTCGGTCACAGATATAGTACGGCGCGCCAAATCATGTAGCGCTCGCGGGGTTAACCGAGCTATTGGAAGAACAGGGCCTGTGTGGCAAAAAGGTTACCACGATCATGCCTTGCATAAGGATGAAGATATAAAATCTATTGCACGATACATTGTAGCCAACCCTTTGCGAGCTGGCCTGGTAGAACAGATTGGTGATTATCCACTCTGGGACAGCATTTATATTTCCTAGCGAAATCATTCGCGGGCAGGCCTGTTGTTCGCGGCCAA
>JBFHQE010000007.1:0-133493 GCA_041592335.1 Thiohalobacteraceae bacterium
CAGACACCGTGCAGATGCTTGATCACGGGGATACGCGAATCCTGCATCACGCGCTCGATCAATCCCTTGCCGCCACGGGGAATAATGACATCGACATACTTTTCCAGTTTCAGCAGTTCACCCACGGCAGCGCGATCGGTGGTCTCAACCACCTGCACCGCCGTCTCCGGCAGACCGGCAACGGCCAGGCCCTGCTTGATGCAACTGGCAATCGCCTGGTTGGAATAAAGCGCCTCGGAACCGCCACGCAGGATGGCCGCGTTACCTGCTTTCAAACACAGGCCCGCCGCGTCGGCAGTCACGTTGGGGCGTGACTCGTAAATGATGCCGATCACGCCCAGCGGTACCCGCATGCGACCGACCTGGATGCCACTTGGGCGGTAATTCATATCCGAAATCCCGCCGACCGGATCCGGCAGCGCAGCGATCTGGCGCAGACCTTCGGCCATGGCGGCGATACGGTCATCGGTCAGTTCCAGGCGATCCAGCAATGCCGCGTCCAGACCGCGTTCACGACCGGCGGCAAGGTCCTTGGCATTTTCCGTTTTGAGCCTGTCGGCAGCGGCCATGATGGCGTCCGCCATGGCGATCAGCGCCTGGTTCTTGGCCCCGGATTCGGCCGCGCTCATCTGACGACCCGCCGCGCGGGCGCGTTCGCCCAGTTGCTGCATGTAGGCGGCGACGTCAAAATTCATATTGTCTGGTGTGGCATTCATCTATTTTCTCTGCATTAAACCCAGGCGGGTGCCGGACAGTCCCAGGCACAATTGTACCAATTCATCCCAGGCATTGCCCGGGGCCTGCCCCTTCACAATACGGTCAATTTCCGCGCATTTACCCAGTAATAGCTGCCAGGCCGCCAGTTTGTAGCGCCTCAGCGCCTTGCCCACCAGCGGCTGGCGATTGCGCCATACCTTGTAACGGTTCATCACCGCCGCCGCGGTATCGCCCTGTGCCATACCCCAGGCCATCTGCGCCAGGCTGCGCAGTTCCCGCGCCAGTGCCCAGCTGATAACGACCGGCTCGACGCCTTCCGCACGCAGGCCGTCCAGCATGCGCATGCAGCGCGCGGAATGACCTTCCAGCGCACTGTCCACCAGGCCAAATACATCGAAGCGGGCACTGTCGGACACCGCGCTGGCAATGGCCTGTTCATCGAGGGTACCAGTGCCATGCAACAACACCAGCTTGTCGATCTCCTGCGCGGCGGCCAGCAGGTTGCCTTCCACGCGTTCGGCCAGCAATTGCACCGCGCCGGCCGAAGGTTTCAGGCCAACCTGCTGCATGCGCTGTGAAATCCAGTTGGGCAGTTGCCGGGCATCGACGCCCCAGCAAGTGATACTGACACCGGCATCGTCCAGATCGGTGACCCATTTTGCCTTGCGTTGCGCGGTTTCCAGTTTGCCGCAGATCACCATCAGCAGGATATCTTCGGCGGGTCGTTCGGCGTAGGCGCGCAAAGCCTTGCCACCGGCATCCCCCGGTTTACCCGTGGGGATACGAACTTCGAGAATACGTTTCTCGGCAAACAGCGATAAGGAATTTCCGGCTTCGAGCAACTGGTCCCAGTCGAAGCCCTTCTCGACGTTAAACACTTCGCGCTCGCTGTAACCCTGGGCGCGAGCGCTGGCCCGAATGGCATCCGCCGCCTCCTGCACGATCAACAGCTCCTCGCCGTGGATCAGATAAACCGGAGCCAGGGATTTCTCAAGATGCGCGGAGAGTTGTTCGGGACGCAGCTGCATGGATCAGTTGGCGGGCATGGCCTGCAACCGCAGCAGCATGAGCTGAATCAGGTCACGGCGCATTTCTTCCCGAATAGCCACTTCTTCCCCGGACTTGCCAAGAGGATCGTTTTTGTCGAACAGGTAGTCGCGGGTGACTTCAAGCTTCTGCGGCTCCAGCAAAGTGCGACCGTCTTTGGCTTTCACCTTGAACACCAGCCGATGATGCAGCTCATATTCTTCCACCTTGCCGGTCGATTGCCCCGAAGCCTGCACCGACAGCACACGCTTGTCCGTACTGCTTTCCACGATCGTCAGTTCAGCAGTCGCATTATCCGGTGAAGACAACACAGAGATACCAGAGCCTTCCAGCGCACGGCGAATTTCCCGCGCAAACTCGTTGTATTCCGACAGGCCGGACAGGTAGGTCTGCTGCATCACGGGTGGCATGTTGGCCGCGCCACGCAACTGGAAGCCGCAGGCGGAGAGCAGCAATGCCATTAAAACAACAGCTAGATATCTCGCAGAATAACTCATCTTTAAATTCATAGACTGAAGCCTTTGCTTCTTCTGTCGTCATCCCGGCGTAGGCCGGGATCCAGTGGTGTTTGCTAGCCTCCTGGATTCCCGCCTTCGCGGGAATGACGAAATTAATCAACGTTACCCAACAACAATATTCACCAGTTTACCCGGCACCACAATCACCTTGCGTACAGCCTTGCCGTCCATAAAGCGTTGCACGTTTTCATCGGCCATGGCCGCCGCTTCCACGGCATCGTTCGCCGCGCCCGCCGCGACTTCAATCTTGCCGCGCACCTTGCCGTTGACCTGCACCACCATCTGGATGGAATCCTGCACCATGGCGGACGCATCCGCCACCGGCCAGGCGGCCTGCACGATGGAATCTGTATGCCCCAGCTCCTGCCACAGCTGGTGACAGACATGCGGCACGATCGGCGACAGCATCAGCACAATCGCATCCAGCGCCTCGCGTACCACGGCACGCCCCTGGTCGGATGTGTCGTCGGCTTTGCTGATGGCATTGATCAATTCCATCACCGCCGCAATCGCTGTATTAAAGGTGTAACGACGACCGATATCGTCGCTCACCTTGGCGATGGTTTCATGGGTGCGGCGACGCAGTGTCTTCTGATCGTTATTCAGCGCCTTCACATCGAGGGCAACCGTATCGCCTTCCGCCAGATGCGAAGCCACCAGTTTCCACAATCGTTTCAGGAATCGATAACCACCCTCGACACCCGCATCCGACCATTCCAGCGACTGGTCCGGCGGCGCGGCAAACATGGTGAACAACCGCACGGTATCCGCACCGTAACGATCAATCAATGTTTGCGGATCGACACCGTTGTTCTTGGACTTGGACATCTTTTCGATGCCGCCGATCACAACCGCTGCGCCATCGGCCGCTGTTGCCGCGACAATCTTGCCCTTGTCATCGCGTTCGACTTCAACATCGGCCGGATTGAACCATTGCTTCTTGCCGCCATCCTGTTCGCGATAATAGGTTTCCGCAACCACCATGCCCTGTGTCAGCAGGTTGGTGTAAGGCTCATCGCAGTTGACCAGCCCCACGTCGCGCATCAGCTTGTGATAAAAACGCGAATACAGCAGATGCAGAATCGCGTGCTCGATACCGCCGATGTACTGATCCACCGGCAGCCAGTAGTTGGCGCGCGCATCCAGCATCGCCTGATCGTTGTCCGGGCCGGTATAACGCGCGTAATACCAGGAGGATTCCATAAAGGTATCGAAGGTATCCGTCTCGCGCTCGGCTTTGCCGCCGCACTTCGGACAGTCGCAGTCGGTGAACTCGCGCATCTTTTTAATCGGCGAACCGACACCATCGAATTCGATGTCTTCCGGCAGCACCACCGGCAACTGGTCTTCCGGCACCGGCACCGCGCCACAGCTCGGGCAGTTGATCATCGGAATCGGGCAGCCCCAGTAACGCTGGCGCGATACGCCCCAGTCGCGCAACCGGAAATTCACCTGGCGCTGGCCCTTGCCCGCAGATTCCACTTTTTTCGCAATGGCATCGAATGCGCCCTGGAAATCCAGGCCGTCAAATTCAGCGGAGTTTTTCAGCATACCTTTTTCGGTATAAGCCGCATCCGAAACAGATGCTTCGGAACCGTCAGCCGGATAGATGACCTGCTTGATCGGCAAACCGTATTTCTGCGCAAATTCAAAGTCGCGCTGATCATGCGCCGGCACCGCCATCACCGCCCCCGTGCCGTAACTCATCAACACAAAGTTGGCGACAAAGATCGGCACCTGCTCGCCGGAGATGGGATGAATCGCCTTAAAGCCGGTATCCATGCCGCGCTTTTCCATGGTCTCCATGGCCGCCTCGGTGGTCTCGGTGGTCTTGCATTCCTGCAGGAAGGCTTCGAGTTGCGGGTTGTTCTGCGCGGCTTCAATGGCCAGCGGATGTTCCGCCGCCACGGCGACATAAGACACACCCATCAGCGTATCGGGACGCGTGGTGAACACTGTCAGGGTGTCGGCATGCCCTTCCACCCCGAACACCAGCTCAAGCCCCTCGGAACGCCCGATCCAGTTGCGCTGCATGGTGCGCACCGCTTCCGGCCAGCCGTCCAGGTTATCGATCTCGTTTAACAGCTCATCCGCATAGGCAGTGATCTTCATGAACCACTGCGGGATTTCCTTGCGCTCGACCAGCGCGCCGGAACGCCAGCCTCGGCCGTCGACGACCTGCTCGTTGGCCAGCACGGTCTGGTCGACCGGGTCCCAGTTGACCGTGGCCATCTTCTTATAAACCAGGCCCTTTTCGTACAGTCGGGTGAACAGCCACTGTTCCCAGCGGTAGTATTCCGGTTTACAGGTCGCCAGCTCGCGGCTCCAGTCATAACCAAAACCCAGCCGCTGCAACTGGCCACGCATGTAATCGATATTCTGGTAAGTCCAGCTGGCGGGCGGCACATTATTCTGGATGGCCGCGTTCTCGGCCGGCAGGCCGAAGGCATCCCAGCCCATCGGCTGCAATACGCTCTTGCCCTGCATCCGCTGGTAGCGCGCCACGACATCGCCAATGGTGTAATTGCGCACATGCCCCATATGCAGCTTGCCGCTGGGATAGGGGAACATGGACAGGCAGTAGAATTTTTCCTTGTTCGGGTCTTCGACGGCCTTGAAGGCGGCGCTGGATTCCCAGGCCTGTTGTGCCCGGGGTTCGATGGTTTCTGGCTTGTAAATGTCGTCCATTCGGCTGGTTCGGCTTGCTCAAAATCAAAAGCCGAAGGATACAGGAGCCGGGACAAAAGTGGGAGCGCCAGACCCGGCTGGATCTGGCGCCCGGGAGGGGGAAATCAGTGGGTAACGCGCGGATCCAGGGCTTTTGCCTGTTCGATCCATTCATTCACCTTGCTCAGGCTCGGCACCTGGCGCACCAGCTTCTTTTCCGCATTGACCGCCTTCATCTTGTCGGCCAGGTTTTCGGCATTGCGCATTTTCAGTTCCTTGACGGTATCCACGCCAGCGGCTTCCAGCAGTTCGGCGTACTGACCGGCCACGCCCTTGATGCGGAACAGATCGCTCATATTGACCCATTTCAATACCAGCTTTTCACTGATACCGGTCTGGGATGAAATCAGCTGGCGACCCTTCTTGCTGCCGCATTGATTGAGCAATTCATCAGTGGTGGAAATACCGGCCACTTTCAGTTGTTCTGCAAACTTCTCACCGACGCCTTCGATATCCTGGATATTGCGGGACATGTTCAATCCTCCATCATCGTTCTCAAAAATTGAGCGCTCATGTTCTGCCACCGGGACGCGCGGCTCAAGCCTATTTCGCAACAGTTTTGTGTCTTGCATGTTAAGAATTGTGTCGTATGTTTATTTACACAACTCTCACAAATTTTCATTGCCGCTCGAGGATTTGGCTACCACAATCCTTCCCATAACAACTGAACGCTACAAGCATAGGAGACAGCATGACTAAATCAACCCTGACCGCAATGATCACTGTATTGGCCTTATCCGCATGCACACAATCGAATGACGAAGTTTCGGAAAACGAAACCAGCCTGATGGATAAAATGAAAACCGCCACAACAGATGCCATTAACAACACACAGGAAGCCTCATCCGGCATTCTCGATTCCGCCAGCGAAATGACAGGTAACGCCATCGACAACGCCAAGCAGGCGAGCAGCGATATTGTCGATTCTTCAAAAGAGATGGCCAAGTCCGCCATGGATAGCGCCATTGAAACCGGCAGCGATGCGCTGGCTTCTGGCAAGGATATGACCACCTCCGCCAAGGAAGGCATCACGGCTGCCGCCAGCGCAGTGGGCGACAAGCTGACTGGCATGACTGGATCGGCTACGGAATCCGCAACAGAGACACTGGCCGAGATGGCGCCTTCCACGGATACGCTTGGCGATGAATCCGTTGCCAGCCTTGCGGAAAGTGCAACCGACACAGCCGCCGGAGCTGATCTGACACAGATCGCGGCAGCTGCCGGAGCGGCTGGCGCGGCCAGTAGCGCGGCCAGCAGCACGGACCTGGCCAAGATCGCACCCGCGGCCGGCACAGCAACAGAGAACAGCGAAGCTGGTAAAAACACTTATAACAACAACTGCGCGGTATGCCATGCCGCGGGCGTGGCCGGCGCACCGAAGTTCGGGGACGTAGCCGCCTGGAAGGATCGCATTGCACAGGGCGATGCCGTGCTGTTCGATCATGCCATCAACGGTTTCCAGGGCAACAGCGGCGTCATGCCACCCAAGGGCGGCTACAGCATGTTGTCGGATGATGATGTGAAAGCAGCGGTCAGTTACATGGTGAGCAATAGCCAGTAAGGCAACAACAACCGCAAGGCAAAAAGCCCAGCTTTCCGCTGGGCTTTTTTATTGGCTTAATGATCGAAAAAACCGGAGTTCTTATCCCAGACACTCTCGCCCTGGCGCCGCCCGAGTCCGCTGCGACGGGGCTCCTTGTCCAGCTCAAACCGGACATTGATACGCCGGTCTGGATTGTTTCTGCGCTGGTAGTGCCTGCGATCCGGACCGGAATAAGTCTCCGATTCATCAATAGCAAAAACAGATCGATTTGGAGCTCGCTCGTACATCAATCCGACCTCCCTTTAACTGACTCCATACCCTAAGCATAAGTCAATTTGGGGCGTTCGCAACGAGCGCCAAACAGCTGTTTACATAACTTTCACAAAAAGTTTTTTATCACCAATACAGCCGTCTGAATCGCGCAAGGTTCACTGCTTTCAGCGCATAAACATTAACGCCAGTGTGCTGATTTCATGTGACCGCATTTACAGGTGAACCCGGTTGAATCCTCGTCACGGTCGGGCTTGAAATAATTGCAGCCACATTCCGTGCAGGCATTACCGGCATGTATTTCATGCGATTTGTCCTGCTCAAAAGTTTCTGTTCTTCCCTCGAAACGATATTCAGTGGAATAGTCCATTTTCCCCTCCTGTTTTCAACCAATCACCGACGATGAGTCAGCCCCGGAACACTCCTTTGCGCAAGATAAGCCCAAAGGCAGAAAAAGTGAATAACCAAACAGAACAAGATTATTACAACCGCCCTTCTGGATTGCCCATCAATCGCGACTCCAAACTCATGCCCCGAAACCTCTACGTCCTTCAATGAAGAGAATACGGCAATCAACTTATCGTCATCCATATTATCTGTTTCGATATTTTCAATTATTTGATCGATGTACATCAGCCTCTCTTCAAGAGAGTACTTAACATTATTCGATAGCTTAATTGTCCGGGCTATATCGAAGATCGTATAAACGCCAACCCCACCTGGCACGAGCGCGGAAATAATCACCAGCATCAGCAATAATTTTATTTTCATTATTCTGGATACCTCGCTTAACTTTTCGGATTAAGAATTCAGCAGGCTTTAATTTTCAGGAAGCTCCGTTTTATGCCCCCGGCCTTCCTCGGCCGAACGCTCCAACACCTGCTGCTCGTGCTCGCCATAGATAACGAACCAGAACGGCCCGCTAGCCAGCAAGAGAATAAAAAGCACCAACAGAAATAATCGTTTGCTTGCCATATTTCAACTATCAGGATTTCTTTGAAATAAGCCAGTACGTAATCCCTAGCGCGAACACAACCGCGGCCGCCCCAAGCACGAACGGCGGCGTTATTTGCTCGAAATCGAAAATAATCACTTTACGCGATATGGCCATCAAGGCTGTAGCAACCACCAGCCTGACTGGAATGACATCAGTTTTTAGATACATTGAAATATTGATGAAGATTTCAATCGCAATCAAGACAGCAAGAAAAGCGCCAAATGTCGCGAGAATGTCATTGATGCTCAGAAGTAAAAATGGAGGAGCGGTAATTCGTTGGTACAACACATACATTACGTCGCCTATCCCCCAAACGATTACCAACACCATCAGCACCGCCAGCACCTTTACAGCGAAGCGAATAATGCAATGCAGGGTCTCAATAAAGGGATCTTCGTGTTCTTTAGATAAGTCATGAGCTGGCTCGACAAGGTTATCTTTTTCGTCAACCATATTAACCACCTAAATTGCCAACAACAGGGTTAGGATTACTTCTATATTAGTAGAAACTAAGCTCTAGCCCGAATTTTCTAGTCATCAATCTCAATCACCGGCAACCGAATACAAAACAGCGACCCCTTCCCTTCCTCGCTTTCGACCGCCACCTCGCCACCATGCCGCTTCACCACCGCATGCACAAACGCCAGGCCAAGCCCCGCGCCGGTTTCATTGTGCTTGTCGGTTTTCACTCGCCGGAAACGATCGAACAGGGTTGGGATCTCCGCCTCCGGTATACCGTACCCCTCGTCCTGGACACAGGCGACACACCGTCCATCTTGCACCGCCACTGAAGCCCTGATAACCGTCCCTTCCGGACTGTACTTGATGGCGTTTGTCAGCAGGTTCACTAGCGCCCTTTCCAGCAGGCTCGCCTCGCCATATACCCAGGCTTCATCGAGCGCATACTCTTCCTTGATGCGGATATTTTTCTGTTGCGCCTGTGCCCACAACTGCTCGGCGGCATTCACCATCACCGCCACCATTTCCACGTCATGGAAAGGATATTCATCCGCGCTCTCGGCTCGCGCCAGCTGCAGGAACTGCTCGGACAGATTCAGGGTTTTCTGCGTGTATCCCTGCATGCGGTCGATCAACTGCGCCAGCTCTGCATCCGGGTATTTCTCGCGCATTAGCTCATACAGTGCCAGCACGGACACCAGCGGAGAACGAATATCATGCGACAGGAAATTGAGTAACTCGGTACGTTTACGCTCACTGGCTTTCAGTGGCGAGATATCAGAGAAGTTCACCACCATCCCATCCATGGATTCGATATCGCGCGACAGCGGCGACATCTGCACCAGCAGGTCACGCCCAGAAACATGCCGCACCGTGGCCTGGATACGGGCATGATCGACCAGCGCGCCGCGAATCAGCTCCTGCCAACGACGGCCATCCTGTAGTTGAAGATCAGCCAGAAGATCAAAGAGGGACTGACCGGACAACTGCGCCTCGTCATTTTCCTGCAAATACCAGCCCGCACGCGCATTGGACAGCAACACCTGCCCCATGGCATCCACCACCAACACGCCATCCGACATGTTGGAAAGACTGTTATCCACAAACTTGCGCAGCTCGCGCAATTGCCGGGTGGCGGTCTGGATCTGGGTGATGCGTCTTTCCAGCGCTTCATGCGACGCCCGCGATGGTTCAAGCGGTGCCCGATAGTAATCGGCGAAGCGGTTGAGAATATCCAAGTCCTGCTGCGAAGGCGGCACGGCGCCTTTCCATTGCACTGCCAGAACCTGGCGCTGCCCATCGACATGCAGCGCCCGCCACAGACGATCGCTCTGGAAGTACCATTCACTACCACCGGGCAATTGCGATGGAACGGCTTCTCCCTGGGTCAGCCGCCAGTCGCCGAGCGGCAACAGCTGGCGCAGGAAGGCAATACTTTGTTCAAGCGACCGGTCCGCTTCGATAGCCAGCTCGGATCGCTGGCGATGCAATTCATCCAGCTCGGTATTCAGGTAATGCACCGCCCGTTCCAGTCGCCGCCAGCTCCAGAGCGGGTAACTGACCAGGATCGGCAACAGCACATCGACCGGCGGAAACCAGACATGCCGCTGCCAAAGCAGCAGACCGCAAAACAGCAGCACCAGCACAAACAGCAGGGCCACACTCAACAGCGCATTGCGCGGCGCCAGGTAGTACAGCACAACCACTGGCGACAGCGCTCCCACCAGCGTGATCAGCCAGCGCCAGTGTGGCGCAATCGGCCTGATTTCAATCTCCCGCTGCAGCGCATCCAGCACATTGGCGTTCAATTCCACGCCCGGCATGTCATGACTGAAACCGGATACCGGCGTCGGCAGCGAATCGCCGATCCCGGTGGCGGTGGTGCCGACCAGCACATACTTATCGGTAAAGGTGCCGGGCAGATAATCCGTCAACACCTGCGCATAGGAAATACGCTTGTAATGACCCGGCGGTCCGGCGAAGGGAATCAGTATGCGTTGATCCCTGACCCAGTGCCGCATTGCCGAGGTCGATGCATCGCTGCTGCTGAGGTTAGCGCCCAGCATAGCCTCGCTGAGATGCGGCCAGAAGGCCTCGCCCAGTCCTTCCCGCAGATAAACGGAACGGGCAATGCCATCCGGGTCCAGCTCGACATGGGCGTGCCCCATTCCGGCCGCCGCCTGCGCGAGCGCGGGAAACGGCAGGGTTTCGCGGGCGTAACCATGCGCGCGCGGTTGCTCCATCAGGATCGGCAGATAAACACGCCCGCTGGCCGCGACCGCATCAACCAGTTGTTGGTCGCCAAAAGGATCGTTCTGATTGTGTTCCGCAAAAATAATATCGAAGGCAATGGCGCGGGGATTGTCTTTCTCGATGGCCTCGATCAGCCTGGCATGGATACCGCGTGCCCAGGGCCAGCGGCCGTATTCTTCCAGGCTCGCTTCATCGATGGCGACAATCACAATGTTGTCAGCGCTGGGACGGCTCCAGAGACGCAGTTGCGAGTCGTAGATCAACTGGTCCCAGCGCCACAACCAGTCGCTGGCCAGAAGCGCCAGTGCCAGCAGTAACAGGAACAACGACAACAGCCATCGATCGGATACCCATTGTCGATGCTCGGCACTTGCCATGTCAGAGCAGCGGCAGCAGCAGGATCAGCAGCGGCCAGTAATTGTCGACCGGGACATTTACCCGTTGCGCCGGTCCGTAAGGGCCGGCATAACCGGTATCGTCAATGGCCTGGACGCGGAAGTAATAATTACCCGAGGCCGGTTTGGCGAGCGCCAGTGTTGAACTCGACACTTCACCTTCACGATGGATGTCTTCGAACGCATCATCCCTGGCGAATTGATAGCGATAGCTCATACCTTCACCGGCATCGCGCCAGCGCAGGGTCAGGCCGTCTTCGCCTATGGCCGGTGCTTCCAGCGCGGGCGCATCCGGGATGGCCTTGTATTCAAACGATTGCACATCGCTGTAAGGCCCCACTTCGCCGTCCGAAGCAATACTCGCCATGCGCCAGTAATACTTGCCCGGTTGCAGCGGCGCGCTCGGCTCCAGGGTATTGCCGCTGATCTGTTCATTGTCCAGCAAGCGCTGCTCAAAGTGCTCGTCACGTGCCAGTTCAAAGCGGTAACGCTTGATGTCCTCGGGTTCGGTCCAGCCAAACTCCGGCTGCGGATCGCGAACCAGCAGGCCATCGACAAGCCCGATCAGGACTGGCGGGACTGGTCTTGCATCAACTGTAAAAGCCAGCTGCCGGTCTTTTCCTTCCAGGCCTTCCTCATCGATACCGCGTACCCGCAACACATAATCACCGTCGGGCAGATCCTGCACGTAGCCCTTGTCCGTGGGCGAGATGTCATCCACCAGCAATGTTTTGAAACCGGCGTCGGGCGCCACCTGAAAACGCCAGCTCTTGGCACCCGGCAGCGGCTGCCAGTCGAACAGCAACGGCAGGTAACGTTGAGAGGTATTCACCATGGAGAGATCGGGTGGCGGCAATAGTTTTTTCGGTGGCGCAGGCGGCTTGCCCTGTTGCGCCACTACCCCGAACCCCGCGGGCACCAGTTGCGAGGCGCCTTCACCCGACACCGCGACCTTGCCGCCAAGCACTTCGCTGCGCGCCGTGGCCTGTTCGGCACTCACGCGAAAGTCGGTGCCGCGCACTGCCGCCACGGCGGCCGGGGTAATGATTTCATAACGGCTGCCGGGTCCCTGTTGCGGCGTGACCTGGGTATCGACCCGGCCTTCCTGCAGACGCACGCGCGTGTCGACCATACCGGTACTGCCGTAGGCGCTCAGGCTGTCCATCTTGACGCTGGTCTCGCTCTGCACCAGCAACTCGGAGCCATCGGCAAAACGAATCACCAGGTTGCTCCCGGCTTGCGTGGTGACCTGATCACCGCTGGTCAGCTCGTCACCGGACACAAGTGGACGCGTTTCACCCGTTTCCGTATCCAGCAGGCGTGCGTTGCCTGTTACCTGCGCGATGCGCGCGCTGGCGGGCTGATGCTTGAGAATGGACATGGGAAAACGCAGTTTGCGACCCGGCCGCATGGTGAGCGCCGGTTCGTCCGGCAACTGATTCAGGCGTTGCAGCTTCTGCCAGTTAAGCACGCTGGTGGTGTGCTTCTCGGCAAGGTCCCAGATGGTATCGCCGGGACGCACCACGTATACCCAGTATTCTTCTGCCTGCGCGGCAAGGCTGATGATGAAACAGAGGAGACCCGTCAGAATTGACTGAGTGAGAGTGCGCATGTTGTTCTCCCTTTTTTTCGTGTCGCTGACTCAGCTGTCCTGCAACTTCTCCAGACGATAACCGTGATGATACACGGGCTTGAGGCGCCAGCCGATTTCAGGACGGATCTTCAGTTTATTGCGCACCCGGCTGGCATGAGTGTCCACGGTACGCGTATTCAGATCGACGTTAATGCCCCAGACGTTTTCCATCAAATAATTGCGCGACAATAAACGACCGACATTCTGGAAGAACACCAGCGCCAGGTCGTATTCCTTGGTGGTCAGATCCACCGGTTCGCCATCCAGGGTGATGACCCGCTCTTCCGGCAAGATAACATAGGGCGGTAACGCCAGTTCCCTGGTTTCCTGTGCCGCCGGATTGGAGCGCCTGGCCAGTGCCTGCACCCGCGCCAGGGTCTCGGCTTTGGAAACCGGCTTGGTCATGTAATCATCCGCACCGGCTTTCAGCGCGGTGACGACATCCTCCTCGGCATCGCGGCTGGTGACCATCAGGATCGGAATATGCCAGTCGGTGTGATTGCGCACCCAGTTGACCACCTCGATCCCGGTCGTGTCCGGCAGGTTCCAGTCCACGATCAGGAGATCAAAGGTGTCGTTGGCCAGGGCGGCCTGAAACTCCGCGCCCTTGGAAAAGCTGTTAAAAAGATAATCACGCGATGCCAGCCAGCCGGTTACCAGCTCGGTCTGGGCCGGATCGTCTTCCAGTAATGCAATTCTCATATCGATGTACTCTTAACGTTATTCTCGCGAACAGAATTACTCTCTGGTCATTGTAAGGTTTACCGTGTTATTAACTGTATCAGATATGTAAATTTCAGACTTCTTTCAGTTAATTTAAGGCTACACTTATCAATACCGGGCAAATACATTGGTGTACCCGACGATCTGCGTTAAGGTATGCCGGAAACAAATCAGCAGGCGAATAGAGAACCATGAGCAACGAATCCAACAATACACGCGACCGATTAGTTGAAGCCTATCACCGCATGATGGAGCGAGTCGAAACCGCGATTCAGGAAGCGGAAGAAAAGGCGCTGCCCACGCTGGAAGAAAACCTGGCCGCCGCCAAGGAAAAGGCTGTCGAACTCGGCGAACTCACCCGCGAGGAAGCGGATCGGATCGCGCAATACCTGAAGCGCGACATGGAAGATGCCGCGCATTACCTGACGGACTCCGGCAACGAACTGGGCAACTGGCTGAAGTTCGACCTGGAGCAGATCGAAAACCGTCTGTTCGAAATGATGCTGACCGTCGCCGACAAAACCAGGCTGGAACTGGAACGTTTCGAGAAGCGCATGAAAAGCGGACCGGTTTACCATACCGGTGAAATTACCGGCGCGGGCGTACTCAAGTGCGTGTCCTGCGAAGAGGAACTGCACTTCAACGCGCCGGGACATATACCGCCCTGCCCGGTCTGCCACAAGACTGAATTCCAGCGCGTTACCGGGTAATAACTTAGGTCATAGCCGCGAAATATAATCCGCGACTGCGTTGATATCCTCATCGCTCAAGTTGCTGAGTTCCACCACCATCGCCGGATTGGCATTGTTGCGGTAACCGTCGCGAATCCACAGCAGCTGCCGGACCAGGTAGGCGTAGTGCTGCCCCTTAAGCCTGGGAAAGCGCGCCTCGTTATTACCTTCACCCTGTTCGCCATGACACTGCACGCAGCGCGCGGCGAAGAGCTTCGCGCCGGCCTCCAGCGCATCGCCCGGCCCCTGCCCCGGCAAAGGATTGGGCGGCAGGTTGGCAATATACGCCACCACATCCCGCATCGCCTGCTCGCCGCCGATTTCCGCCGGATCGGCAAAGGGAAACATGGTCGGGTTCTGGCGCTTGCGCGTGCGGATATCCTCCAGCTGCTTGAGCAGCACCGCCGGGTGCTGAGCGGCAATCACCGGGAAGCTGCCATCCGGTTTTCCCCAGCCCGAATCCAGGTGGCAACTGGCGCACAGGGGGTAAATTTTCCGCCCCTTGAGCGGATCTCCACCCAGCACTAATTCTGCTTCACTTGATCCTGCACAAAGTATTGCGGTGGAGAACGCGGCTAAAATGGCGCCAGTTATTGTAGCAACGAGCTTTTTCATGGCCGCAACTTACCATTTTTAAGCCTATGGTTTCTTTATCCAGATCAAACATGATGCAGTTAGTGGCGGGGCTGGTCAGCGGCTGGCTGCTGCTTTGCGGCAATCTGTCAGCGATGGAGCACATAACCCTCGATACTGACGATACCAGTATCGATATCCGGGTCTTCCCGGCCGAGGGCGAACGGTTATTGCTGGGTTTTCCCTGCGACGAGGGCAAGAGCGTGGCCGAGGAAAACACCGCCCGCTCGCTGGCCAACGACGGCATCGAGGTATGGATGCCGGACATGCTGAGCGCCTACATGCTGCCCAAGCTGCGTAGCAGCCTGCACCAGATTCCGGGCGAGGACCTGGGCCACATCATCGAGGCGGCGTTGAAAACCGGTAAGCAGGTTTACCTGATTGCCGGTGGGCCGGATACCGAACTGATCCTGCGCGCGGCGGAACAATGGGAAAAAACCCATCCGGATACTCTCGCGGGCGCGGTGTTGCTATATCCGCGCCTGTACAAGAACAGCCCCGAACCCGGCCAGGCGCCGGAATACCTGGAGGTCGTTGGCAAGACAAAACTGCCAATCTTCGTCCTGGAAGGCGAACGCACCCCGAATCGCTGGAGCGTCGATCATCTGCAACAGGCTCTGGCGCAGGGCGGCAGCCCGGTCCAGGTCAAGGTAATCCCTTCGGTGCGCGGATATTTCTATAACCGCCGCGATGCCAATCGGTCCGAAGAAGTGGTGACTTCGCAACTCGCCGGCCTTATAAAGGTCAGTCTGTTCTATCTATCTCAAGAGCAAATGCATGAATAAATCAGTCGCAATTCTCCTTGTCTTTCTCAGTTTGTTCAGCAGCAGTCTGTTCGCGGAACTGCATTCCGTCGAACCGCCGGTCGCCGCGCCCGCGCTCAGCCTGCCGGATACGGACGGTACCCTGCATAACCTCGAGGATTATCGCGGCCAGGTGGTACTGGTGCAGTTCTGGGCAACTTACTGTCCACCCTGCATCAAGGAAATGCCATCCATGAACCGCATGCAAACCAAGCTGGCCGATACGCCGTTCAAGATTCTTGCCGTGAACATGGGTGAAACACTGCCGGAAGTGAAAGCCTTCTTGGAAAAGGTTAAACCCGAATTCACCATTCTCATGGATGAAACCGGGCATACCATCGCCGACTGGAAGGTTTATGGCGCACCCTCCAATTTCATTATCGGCCCGGAAGGCAAGGTTCGATACACCCTGTTTGGCGGTGTGGAATGGGATGACGACAAATTGATTGCGCAGCTCAAGGCACTGGCAAACTAGCGTCGCGCAAAACCGATTTCAGTGGACAGCTTGCCGGCAAAATAACTTTCCAGCGTCACCTGCCCGGGTTCGTCTTCAATACGCACGCCGGGTTGTGCCTCGGGACGAGTAAAGCGCAACACGAGTGTTTCGGGGTATTCAATACGCAACGTGACGTGAAACGGGAAATAACCATCAAAAAACTGCCGATGAAAAGGACCGTTGCGCAATACCCAGCGACCCTTTCCGTCACTGTGCAGAATGGCTGCCTCGACCGCCACGCACAAGGCGGCATCCCTGCTCACATTGACAAGCGACACCGTCTGCCCATCCAGGCTGGCCGATTCGATACCCCTGTGAAATTCAATTCTAAACGCGCGTGACTGCTCATAGCGATACAGGATATCCATGCGCGGCACCGGATCCAGATTGTCATAGCACTGATGGATGGCAACCACACCGTCTTCGAGACTCTGGTCGCTAATCACAATCCTGTTGCGGGAATGCATGACAGTGGAATATTCCCGCGCATCCAGAAAAACCAGCTCGCCCTCACCCACCTGGAGCGGGCCATCCTCGAACAGCGCATCCTCGGCGATTACCGGCTGCACCGCCAGGCATCCCGACAGCAACAGAACCCGCCACGCCAGGGGATGCTTCATCGCATTATTCGTCGTCTTCCGGCACGCCCTGCCAGAGCATTTCATAACCCAGTTCATAGGTCTCTTCGCAGAAGTCCTTCAACGCGTCGAACTTGGCTTTGAAAGTGGCATCCGCATGCGAGGTTTCATGCTGTTCGAATGACTGCCAGTAGGTCATGATCACGATGTGATCCTCGGTCATTTTCTTGGAATCGAATGAACCTTCATCGGAAACGAAACCGGTGTACTTGTACACCTGGCCACCGATAAAACCACCCTTGTCATCGCCATAAGTGTTCTTGACCACGTTGCACATTTCGCCAAGCGCGAGCTCGACATCGGATACAGTCACGCCTTCCTTGAGTTTGACAACGTTGAATAACATGACACAACCGAAGGGTATAGTGATGGGATGAAACATTTTTTTCTCCTTACGTTTTTTGGAATTAATCGATCCTATCGATTAGGGCATAAACATAACATGCCGATGCCATTACTCAAGCAGGATGATGCACCCTGAACGCATACAAATAAAGAGAGCACTACAAAAGTTAACAAACCCCGTGCCTTACGCGAAAACGCTGACACTTGTCTAACTGATTATTGACTGTCACAGATGTGAAATGTTTGTGACAGCCAGGTTAAAACTGATCCAGTGAACTTAATTTTGTAATGCCTGGTCTATATTCTTTGAGTAGTCGAGTGATAAAACAGATAAGGTGGAGTAGTTAAATGGAACACCGTCATGGCACACGCAAAACCATCAATATCCCTACCACGGCAGAACTCTCAACCGGCAAGGTTTACACTGGTTACATCAAGGATATCAGCCTGGGTGGCATCTTTATTGAGTTGCCGAGCGGCGAACTCTGGTCACACGCCCCCATCACGCTGGCTTTCACCATTCAGGACGGGGATAAAAGCAAAACCTATCGCTGGCGCGGTTTCATTACCCGTATCGCCGAGGACGGCGCGGGCGCCATGTTCGAAAGCGCCAATCCCTACGAACAGGCCGGCCTGCTGGCGTTACTGAAACTGGCGGACAGAAACGAACTCCAGCGTTCGGTAGCCTGCTAGCCAGATCAGCAACGCTTGCGTTATCCGCAGATTATTCCGCGTTTTCGGTTAGTTTCTTGCTGAGCTGAATTGCCTGGGTCGCCTGGCGCCGACGCAGCCGAATATTGAGCAATTCCACCGAAACGGAAAAGGCCATGGCGAAATAGATGTAGCCCTTGGGCACATGCACATCGAAACCCTCGACCATCAAGGTCAGCCCGATCAGAATCAGGAAGGACAGGGCCAGCATTTTGATGGTGGGATTGCGGTCGACGAATTCACCGATTGGCTTGGCCGCGACCATCATTACCGCCACCGCGATGACTATCGCAATAACCATAATGGATAAATGGTCAACCAGGCCCACTGCCGTGATCACCGAGTCGAGCGAAAACACGATATCCAGAATGGCAATCTGAAACAGCACCGAATAGAAACCGACGTTGCGAATCACCTGCTCCTGTTCGTGCGGCAACTCCAGGCTGGCGTGAATTTCGTGCGTCGATTTTGCCAGCAGGAACAAGCCACCGACGATCAGAATAATATCCCGGCCGGAAATCTCTTCGCCAAAAACGCTGAACCAGGGTTCCACCAGGCCCATGATCCAGGCAAGGCTCAACAACAGCAGCAGTCGCGTACCCATCGCCATGGACAGGCCGAGGCGCCGCGCGCGGTCGCGTTGTTCGGGCGGCAACCGCCCCACCAGGATGGAAATGAACACGATGTTATCGATGCCCAGGACAATCTCCAGGGCAATCAGTGTACCCAGCGCAATCCAGGCTTCCGGGCTGGCAATCCATTCAAACATTAGGTTACGTCCGCTTGCTGATGAATGCGCGGACGTTAACCTAATTCAGAATGGCTGACAATGCAGTCTCCGGGCTGTCAATCGATAGCAATCGAACGCTTGGGCGAAATCGTTTGTTTTGGCAGGGTTAGTTCGAGCATGCCATCACGAAACGTGGCCCTGGCCTTGTCGCCATTGACGGCACAGGGCAGACTCAGGGTGCGCGAAATTTCACCCTGCATGATTTCGCTACGGTAATAATCTTCTTTCTCTTCCTTGCGCTCTTCCCGGGTTGTCGCCCTGAGAGTGACCGTATCATTGGAAACACTGATATCGATATCCTTCTTGTTAACCCCGGGCAACTCGGCACGCAACACCAGTTCTGCCTCACGATCAATGATGTCGACTTTCGGCGACCGCCCTTCCAGCGGTTGCATCCAGTCTGTCATGCCGGGCCATTCATTACGCAATTGCCGCCCAAACCCGCGTGGCATCATGTTTTCAAAAAAACGATCGAAGGCTTCAAAAGGTGCCGCGGCGCGAATGGTGCGTACCGGACGTTCCATAGGTTCCCGCAGTTGTTCAACCGGTTTTTGTTTTGCCATGACTGATCCTCCTCTGTCAGGAATACACACTGGCTATACGCCAACCTGACAAAAGTATAGATCGGATCTTTAACGCGTCATGGAGCTGAACAATAAAACCCGCGCTTTTTGATACAGGTCATCAGCATGCAAGGCGAGACTTTACGATAAAAAACATTTATCGCGCACGAAAAGACTGGTGACAGGCGACACAGGTATTCTGCAGCTTCTGGAAAGACAGCAGCGTAGCCTGCCTGTCGCCCTGCTTCGCGACGTCCGCAAGCTCACTGCCCGCATCGTGCATGGCCCAGGCAATCGAGCGCATCGCAGGCGACATATGCATACCGGGTGCGAATTCGGAACCCCGGTACTTACCCATTGAACTCCGACCCAGCTTTGTCTCGGCCACCTCTGCTGCCTCGGTTAATTTATCCTGGGCCAGCAACCCGGTAATTTCACTCAGCGCCGCCATATGATCCCGCATATCCGCGCCAATCATCGCTAACGACTCCGGCGGCATTGAAATTAACTGGCGATGATCCTGCGGCACCGGGATCGATGACTCGGCACCGGCGCTCGCGTTTAACAGCGTGAAAAGAACCAACCACAAACCTTGCTTAACCATTTCTTATCCTCATGTTAAACACTATAAGTATAGATCAGACCCACCAGCGCACTGGCGGCAATAACCGAGACAATACCGACCTTGTATTTCATCAACGCGACCATCGCGGCAATACCGATAAGCGCGGAAAACCACTCGAAGCGTCCATCAAAACCTTCCGGCCAGAACACATGGTATGCGAAGAACACCGCCAGGTTGAGAATCACGCCCACCACGGCAGCCGTGATACCCGTTAGCGGCGCAGTGAATTTCACTTCATGACGCGTAGCTTCGACGGCAGGCCCACCCAGCAGGATAAACAGAAATGATGGCAGAAAGGTGAACAGAGTCGCGACGCTGGCGCCGGCCGCGCCCGCGACAAACAGCATGTCCGGACCAAACAGTTCCCGCGTCCAGCCGCCAACAAAACCCACAAAGGCGACCACCATGATCAGGGGACCGGGCGTGGTTTCGCCCAGCGCCAGGCCATCGATCATCTGCGTGCCGGTCAGCCAGCCGTAATGCTCCACGCCACCCTGGTAAACATAGGGCAACACGGCATAGGCTCCGCCAAAAGTCACCAGTGCCGCCTTGGTAAAGAACCAGCCCATTTGCGTCAGGGTACCTTCCCAGCCATAAGACGCCAGCAGGGCAAGCATGACCGCCAGCCAGATCGCCACGCCGATTACCCCGTACACACCCAGGCGCAACCAGTTGAAACGCGCATGTGTCGGTACCGGCGTATCATCGTCGATCAATGCAGGACCGTAGGACTTGTCCGATGCCGCATGATGCCCGCCGGCCCTGAATTTATCCGGCGCGATAGTCGAACCCGCGTAACCGATCAGGCCAGCCAGCAGCACGATCGCGGGAAAAGGCATAGAGAAAACAAAAATGGCGATAAAGGCCAGTACGGCCATGCCGCGCAACAGGTTATTCTTCAGCGCGCGCGACCCGATACGATAAGCCGCGAATACAACAATAGCGGTCACGGCGGGCTTGATGCCATAGAGGATTCCGGCAACGGCGGAGACATCGCCATACACCAGGTAAACCCAGGTCAGGCCGATCAGGATAAAGAGCGAAGGCAGGACAAACAGCACGCCCGCGGCAATACCGCCCCAGACACCATGCATCAACCAGCCGATATAGGTCGCCAGCTGTTGCGCCTCCGGTCCCGGCAATACCATGGTGTAATTCAATGCATGCAGAAAGCGGTGTTCGGATATCCAGCGCCGCCGCTCCACCAGTTCCTGGTGCATCATGCTGATCTGGCCGGCCGGACCGCCAAAACTGATAAAGCCCAGTTTCAACCAGTACAACAGCGCCTCGAGAAAACTGACCGGCGCGGGTAGATTCGCTTCCATTTGATTTGTTGCGGCCATATTCCCTCCCGGAATAATCACTGGTTGGCCGGTGGCTGCCCAAGCCTTTGCCGCTTATATCCGCACGCGTGCCAGGGCGGACTCAATCGTCTGCGCGGTAAGATTAGCGTAATGCTCGCGATTGAAGGTCAGCATACCACCGGCCAGTTCCAGCCAGCTATAACCGCTCATCCATTCGGGGACCTCGACAGCGCCCTGCCTGGCGCGCGGAAACAGATAAGCCGCGCCGGGTGTGAATACCAGGTTGTAGGGTTGTTCCAGGCGATGCAGATCTTCAATGCGCACCACCAGGGCAGCGCTGTCCGCGTACCGTTCACAACCGGCTGGATATTCAGCATCCCCACCGTTGTGCCGCCACTCAGGCAACATCACCGGCAACGCTGTCTCCATGACAAAGAACTGCAGATGCAGGTGATTTACCGAGGCATAGGCACCCACGGCATTGTAGCCAATGGCGCATCCGGGGATAGCCGACGCAGTTGCTTCGAGCAACTGCCAGCAGAACGCGATGTCCTTGGCTGTCAGGTACTGGGGCAAACACTGCTCCCGTTCCGGGACGATCAACGCATGCAGAGGCGCGAAAGGATATTTGTTGTAATAGAGGTCGACCGTACGCCCCATCAGTTCACCGTTCCAGAAACGTTCTTTCAACATAAACGGCTTATTGAAATTAAAACCCTCGGGATTGAATGACTGATGCAGGGATTCCGGCGCCGCCCTGGATATTCTCGCGGGACGGAAAGAACGCAACAGGTTGAACTGCAGCTGCCAGGGTCCTTCGTTACGAAACTCGGTCTGCGTCAGTTGATCGAAGCCGATCGCCTGCATTTTAAGAAATACCAGCAAATCCTCCTCGACCACCGACAAGGCCTGACCCGCCCTCAGGCTGGTTGCAACCTGGTTACCCAGCCGTTCAAAGATCTTCTGCAATTCATCCACAAACACCGGGTAAAGCTGTGCATCGAAGGTGGCATTGGCCGCTACCAGGATAAAACTGCTCAGCGTGTTCTCATCCTGCAAGCGCTTCAATCCCGCAACAAAGCTGGCCCGGTAATCCTGTGCAGAGAGGAGCGGTGATGTCATTGTTTTTTCTTCCAGGCAGAAATCAGCAAACCCGATAGTGAAAGTATCAGCACCGGCCAATCGCCCCAGCGCACATAGGGCGTCGCACCCTGCATCGGTTGAATACTGTCGCGCACCACGGCCATCTCAAACTGCGGTGACACGCCACTCAGGCCTCCATCGGGTTTAATCACCGCGCTGATACCGGTGTTAGTGGCGCGCAGCAGGTAGCGGCCCGCCTCCAGTGCCCGCATGCGAGTCATCTCCAGGTGCTGGTGCGGCGCCCAGGATTGACCAAACCAGGCATCGTTACTCACATTGACCAGAAAGGCTGCCTCCGGCAGATGCGCATGCACCTCGCGGGCAAACACGATCTCGTAACAGACGGTGACTCCCACCGGATAACCGGCGGCCTGCAGTAACGGTTGTTCTGCCGGACCGGCAGAAAAATCAGCCACCGGCAAGGGCATCACGGCCAGCATATCGTCCAGCCAGTCACGCAGTGGCAGGTATTCGCCAAACGGCACCAGGTGACGCTTGTAATAAAACTGGGTTGCAGGATTGGTGGATATCACCGCGTTGTAATACTGCCAGTCGGATCGATCCAGCACCGGGATTCCCGTGATCAGCGACGATTGCGCCGCAGCCACTTCACGCTGCAATTCCGGGATAAAACCCTCTTCCACCTGGTGATAAAACGCGGGAATCGCCGTTTCCGGCCAGACAATCAAATCCGGAGACCAGTCCGGATCGCCATACCATTCGCGACGCGACATGTGCATGTAGCGCTCCAGCGTGGCAAGGCGTTGGGAAGGCTCCCATTTCATATCCTGGGAAATATTACCCTGCAGAACACTCACCGCCAGCGGCGCACCCAACGGCTGAGTCCAGCTCACGGACTGCAGTCCATAGCCGGTTCCCCACAAAATCAGCAATAACAACACCGCATGGATACGCAATGTTGTGCGGGAAACAATCAAACTCAGGCAACCCGCCGTCAACAACAACAGCCATGCCACTCCGTAATGACCAAGTACCGGCGCATAACCGGAAAGATAGCCGTCCATCTGGCTATAACTGATCTCCAGCCAGGGAAAGCCGGTAAACAACCAGCTGCGCACCCATTCCAGCATTATCCAGCTGCCCGGCAATACCACGAGAAAACGCCTGATTCCCGCTTGCGGCATTAACTTATTGGCTAGTAAGAGTATTGCCCCCGTATAGCACGACATGAACAGAATCAGAGCGATGGCCGCCCCCCAGGCCAGCACCAGTGACGACCCGCCGTAAACATGAATACTGATATGCACCCAGTTGATGCCAAGCCCGAAAAAGCCCACGCCAAATAGCCAGCCATACAGCGCCGCGCGACCTGACGTTGCATGGGTTGTGATCAGAAACAGGGTTGCAAGAGTCAGGGGTGCCAGCCAGAACAGGCTCAGTGGCGCAAAGGCAAGAGCAGTTGACGCACCACTTATTATTGCGAGCAAGGCTTTAATCAGATTATTTTCCTTAAGCACTGTCATCAATCAACACATCGAAAAAAGGGGTCTTGCGACCCCTTATTCTATTGCAGGTTCTCGCTTTCCTCGGGCGGCGATTCCAGCAGCGCCAGTTCCAGCATGTGGATGCGGCGGGTATCCGCGCGTACTACCGTAAAACGCATATTACCCATATAGATGGTTTCGCCCTTCTCGGGAAGATGACCGAATTCACGTGCCACATAACCGCCAATGGTATCGAATTCCTCGTCGTCGAGATCGGCACTGAAATACTCGTTGAAATCCTCGACCGGTGTCAGCGCCTTCAACATGTAACTGGTCTCGGAACGTTTGAGAATAAAAGTGCCTTCTTCAATATCGTGCTCATCGGTAATCTCACCCACGATCTGTTCCAGCACATCCTCGATGGTAACCATGCCGGCCACGCCGCCATACTCATCCACCACCATTGCAATATGATTGCGGCTGGCACGAAACTCTTTCAACAGGACATTGAGACGCTTGCTTTCCGGCACAAACACCGCGGGCCGCATCAGGTCCTTGATATCGAAATCGTCATCATCGTTGCACTTGAAGCGCAGCAGATCCTTGGCATGCAGTATGCCCACAACCTCATCGCGATTCTCGCCAATAACAGGGAAACGCGAATGACCGGATTCGATACTGACAGGCAGGATATCCTCGGGTTTATCTTCGCGGTCGATCACCACCATCTGGGCGCGTGGAATCATGATATCGCGCACCTGCATTTCCGATACATGCAATACCGCTTCCATCATGTCGAGCGCATCGGCATCGAACAGGTCGCGGCGCTGCGCATCACGCAGCATTTCCACCAGGTCTTCGGTATCACGCGGTTCCCCCAGCAGAATCTGGCTCAGTCGAGAGAACCAGGAGCGCTGAGAGGAACCGTTACTAGATCGATCTTCGTTCATAGATAAACTGCCGACGTTATCATCCTTATAACGCGGCCGGGGTCTCCTTCACTTCATACGGATTTGCAAAGCCTAACTCAGCCAGTATGTCGGTTTCTAGCGTTTCCATTCGCTCGGCCTCGTCAGAATTCATGTGATCGTATCCCTGCAGGTGCAGCATCCCGTGCACAATCATATGTGCCCAGTGCGCCTGAAGCGTCTTGCTCTGCTGTTCCGCCTCCTGCGCAACCACCGGCGCGCAGATCACCAGGTCGCCCAGCAGCCCCACATCCACGCCCATCGGCGCCTCAAAGGGAAAAGACAAAACATTGGTTGGCTTGTCCTTGTGGCGATACTGCTTGTTCAGTGCATGGCTCTCGGGAATATCGACACAACGGACCGTGACTTCAGTATCTTCCTTTCCCAGCCAGGCGGCGGAAACCCAGTCGGCAATCGCATCGTCATCCGGCACCTCGGCATCGCGACTGGCGCGCTGTATGTCAATCCTGATTGTCATAAGCCGAAACGATACGTTGCACCAATGGATGACGCACCACATCGCGCGCATTGAAAAAAGTGAAGGTCACGCCCTCGACGTCTTTCAGCACATCGATCACGTCGCGTAAACCGGACGCGGTACCGCGCGGCAGATCCACCTGTGTCACATCGCCGGTCACCACCGCGGTTGAACCGAAACCGATACGGGTCAGAAACATCTTCATCTGCTCGATGGTGGTGTTCTGTGCTTCGTCGAGAATAATAAAGGAATCATTGAGCGTGCGGCCGCGCATGAAAGCGAGAGGCGCAACCTCAATCACATTGCGTTCAATCAGCTTGCCGACGCGTTCAAAACCGAGCATCTCGTACAACGCGTCATACAGCGGACGCAGGTAGGGATCCACTTTCTGCGTCAGATCCCCCGGTAGAAAACCCAGCCGCTCGCCGGCCTCGACCGCCGGCCGCACCAGGATCAAACGCCGTACCTGTTCGCGTTCCAGCGCTTCCACCGCGCAGGCCACGGCCAGGTAAGTCTTGCCGGTACCCGCCGGACCGATTCCGAAATTAAGATCATTGCGCACAATGTTAGTCAGGTATTGGCGCTGATTAGGGCCACGTCCGCGAATCTCGCCCACGCGAGTGCGGATCGCCACAATGGCATCGCTGTCCGCATCCACGGGCGCCTGACTATCCGCCTCGGCCTGTTGCAGGAACAGATGCACTTTCTCGGGCGTGATGCTCTGTTTACTGGCCTCGTTATACAGCAAGCTCAGCACTTCGCCGGTGCGCTGCGCGGCCTGCGCATCGCCAATGATATGAAACTGGTTACCGCGGTTGTTGATTTCCACGCCGAGTCGGCTTTCGATCTGGCGCAAATGCTGATCGAACTGACCACAGACATCCGCCAGACGCTCGTTATCGGCGGGTTCCAACGTGATATCCAGAACTGAAGGTTTAGGCGTCAAGGATGGCTCGTCTTCGATCCGGGTCAGGCCCAGCTGGCCGCCTGCTCGGTAAAGAGCGGATCATCAATACGCACGAAATCGCCCCGCAGCGAATTGGGATAGGCATCGCTAATCTTGATCGTCACAAAACGACCGACAAGATCCTTCTCGCCCTTGAAGTTCACCACCCGGTTATTTTCGGTACGACCGGATAGTTCACTCGGGTCCTTGCGGGAAGGACCTTCGACCAGAACACGCTGCTCGGTGCCCACCATCGCCCGGCTGATCGCCGCGCCCTGTTCGCTGATCTTCTGTTGCAGCTCGGCCAAGCGCGCTTTCTTTGCAGTCATTTCCACATCGTCCGGCAGCTGCGCCGCCAATGTGCCGGGACGCGCGCTGTAGACGAAACTGAAGGAATGATCGAAGCCGATATCTTCAATAAGTTTCATGGTTGCGGCATGATCGGCATCGGTTTCACCGGGGAAGCCCACGATGAAGTCAGATGAAATGGAAATACCCGGACGCGCCTCTTTCAAACGGCGAATAATCGATTTGTATTCCAGCGCCGTGTGATTACGTTTCATCTGCGCCAGGATACGATCGGCGCCACTTTGCACCGGCAAATGCAGGAAGCTCACCAGTTCCGGCACATCGCGATAAACCTCGATCAGGCTATCGCTCATTTCGTTCGGATGCGAGGTGGTATAACGAATCCGGTCAATGCCCTCGATGGCCGCAATATAAGTGATCAGCAACGCCAGATCGGCAATCTCGCCATCGTGCATCGGGCCGCGATAGGCATTCACATTCTGACCCAGCAGATTCACTTCGCGCACACCCTGAGCAGCAAGAGAAACCACTTCGGCAATCACATCATCGAACGGCCGACTGACTTCCTCGCCCCGGGTATAAGGCACAACACAGAAGGTGCAGTACTTGCTGCAGCCTTCCATGATAGAGACGAAGGCCGTTGGTCCTTCCGCGCGCGGTTCCGGCAACCGGTCGAACTTTTCAATTTCGGGAAAGGAAATATCGACTACCGGCTGATGCGCACCGCGCACTTCATTCAGCATGTTTGGCAGGCGATGCAGCGTTTGCGGGCCGAACACGATATCGACATAGGGCGCGCGCTCGCGCAGCGCCTCGCCTTCCTGGCTGGCCACGCAACCACCCACGCCAATCACCAGGTCCGGTTTATTCTTTTTCCAGTCTTTCCACTGCCCCAGTTGCGAAAACACCTTTTCCTGGGCCTTTTCGCGAATGGAGCAGGTATTCAACAGCAGCAAATCCGCTTCTTCGGGATTATCGGTTTTCTGCATGCCATGACTGGCACCGAGCACGTCGGCAATCTTGTCCGAATCGTACTCGTTCATCTGACAACCGTAGGTTTTGATAAAAACTTTGCCGGGCATGTTGTTCGATAACACTTCAGTTTAGAGGTTCATTGTAGGAGCGAGCTTGGCCGCGAACAGCGTCTGGCAATTCATTCGCGGGCAAGCCCGCTCCTACAGTTCAAAAAAATTGTGAGTCGGCCTGTAAGCCGGGTTCTGTCGTGGACAGTCATTCATCTGGGATGCATGTCACCATGCACCTCAAGCAACCTACCCGGTGTCAGCGCGGGCCACGCCATAGACACCCTATTTGGTCTTGCTCCGAGTGGGGTTTACCTTGCCACGTCGTGTTACCACGCGTGCGGTGCGCTCTTACCGCACCCTTTCACCCTTACCGGTGCCGAAGCACTTAGGCGGTCTGCTCTCTGCTGCACTTTCCGTAGGCTCGCGCCTCCCAGGCGTTACCTGGCACCCTGCCCTGTGGAGCCCGGACTTTCCTCGAGACACCTGATCGCTCAGATATCCCGTGACTGTCCGGCCAACTCGAACCGGGCATTGTATCACTGCTAAGCGGTTGATCTATAGCTTGCGACGGTAAGTCTTGCGACCGAGAAAGCGATTGATGGGGTGATCGCGATTCAGGAAGGGCAGCGACGGTCGGCGACGGCAGCCGATTTGCTGCTTGATGAGGTTCAATCCCGGGTGGTTTGGTTGCACCCTGAGTCCCATGGAAATCGCGTCGATGGTCTTTTTTCGCTGTTTCAATTTCAGGCAGGCTCGAGCTAAATTTTCATATAAATCAGCACGTTTTGGGTTGTCCTGCACAGACTGGCGGCATTGATTGAGGCCACAGGAGGTACCCGTCATGACTCGGGCGAGCCCCTGCGCGGAATTGTAGATCGGGAAGTAAGGATGAAATTGATCGTGTCGCGACATGACCGAATCGAAACAGCCAAGCGCGGAGGACCAATCATCGCGCCCGGCATGGCGCATTCCCTGAAGATACTCGTCGTCCAACGTGTATTCAGTGTCCGTTGACGACCATTGTTCTGTGGCTAACATGGCAATCACATCTCCCTAAAGAGGTAACTTTTTGTTTTTCTGATAAAAACTGCGCCTGGGGCGCTATTATTCTCACTACTGCGGACTACATGCTTTTCTTATAGTGGTTAATTAGACCATTGGTGGAAGCGTCATGTGAAGCGATTTCCCGGCTGTCGGCCAGCTCCGGAAGGATCGCCTTCGCCAGCTGCTTGCCCAGTTCGACTCCCCACTGATCAAAGGAGTTAATGTTCCAGATGACGCCTTGCACAAAAATCTTGTGCTCGTACAGAGCAATGAGCCGACCCAGCGCATAGGGCGTAAGTTTCTGATACAGGAGTGAATTGGTCGGGCGATTGCCGGGAAAACATTTGTGCGGCACCAACAACGCCAGATCCTCGCCCACCACTCCCTGGGCTTCCAGCTCGGCTCGCGCCTCAGCCTCTGTCTTGCCACGCATCAGCGCTTCCGTTTGCGCAAAGTAATTGGATAGCAGAATCCGGTGATGTTCGCCACCTGGATTATGCGATTCAACCGCGGCAATAAAGTCCGCCGGGATCAACCGCGTGCCCTGGTGGATCAATTGATAGAAGGCATGTTGACCATTGGTGCCCGGCTCGCCCCAGATCACCGGACCGGTGGTATAGCTCAGGGGCTTGCCATCGCGGCTGACCCGCTTGCCGTTGCTTTCCATGTCACCCTGCTGAAAGTAGGCTGGGAAACGATGCAGATACTGGTCATAGGGCAACAGCGCGTGACTGTCGCAACCGAAGAAATTGCCATACCAGACGCCCAGCATGGCGAGTATCACCGGCATGTTCTTATCCAGCGGCGCGGAACGGAAATGCTCATCCATGGCATGCGCGCCATCCAGCAAGGCTTCAAAGTGATCCATGCCGAGATACAGCGCAATACTCAACCCGATGGATGACCACAGCGAGTAACGCCCGCCGACCCAATCCCAGAATTCAAACATGTTGTCGGTATCGATACCGAAGGCACCGACGGCCTCGGCATTGGTCGACACCGCCACAAAGTGTTTGGCGATTACCGCTTCATCCTTCGCCGATTGCAGTAACCAGTTGCGCGCGGTATGCGCATTGGTCAGGGTTTCCTGCGTGGTGAACGTCTTGGATGCGATCACGAACAGAGTGGTTGCCGGATTAAGCGGCTTCAGGGTTTCCGTAATGTGCGTGCCATCGACATTGGAGACAAAATGCACCCTGAGTTTATCGGCGTAAGGCTTCAGTGCTTCGCAGACCATCAGCGGACCCAGATCAGAACCGCCGATACCGATATTCACCACATCCGTGATTGGCGTGCCTGTATAGCCTTTCCATTCACCGCTCCGCACTTTAGACGTAAAGCCGCGCATCTTGTCGAGCACGGCATTCACCTTTGGCATCACATCTTCACCGTCAACCTCAATCGCACGGTTACTGCGATTACGCAACGCAATATGCAATACCGCCCGGTCTTCGGTGCAGTTGATTTTTTCGCCGCTGAACATGCGCTCAATCCAGCCTGACACATCGCATTCGCGCGCCAGGTCCATCAGCAGCGCAAAGGTTTCGCGGGTGATGCGGTTTTTGGAGTAATCGAGTAACAGGTCATCAAGCTGCACTGACAGGTCGTGAAAGCGCTGCGAGTCCTGCGCGAACCAGTCACGCATGTGCTGATCCTTGATTTCATACAGGTGGTCTGACAACGCCTGCCAGGCGGATGTCTGTGTCGGTGAACTCATAGGCTAACTATCTTCCAGCGTATTGCGCCATTTCTGATCTTCGCGCAGAAACAGGCGATGGTCTTCCGTCGGCCCCCAGCTGCCGGCCGGGTAGGTATGAATGAAATCACGCTCGGTGGCCCACACCTTGAGGATAGGATCGACGATCTTCCACGCCCAGCTCACCTCATCATAACGCAGGAACAGTGAGCTATCCCCTTCAATAACATCCAGCAGCAGGGCCTCGTACGCATCCAGTCCTTTACCCACCCCGCAACTGGCGGCATCCAGACGTTGCGTCTCGGTGCGCATTTCCAGCCCCTGCTCTTTCACCTGCAGCTCCATGGACAGACATTCATTCGGCTGAATGTTCATCAGTATCCAGTTTGGCTTCAATTGCTCAATGTGCGTTTCGCGAAACAGCTGTTGCGGCGGATGCTTGAAACGAATTGAGATCATGGAATTGCGCTGCTCCATGCGTTTACCGGTGCGCAGAAAAAACGGCACGTTACGCCAGCGCCAGTTATCGATAAAGAGTTTCAGACTGGCATAGGTTTCCGTCACGCTGTTTGGCGCCACACCCGGCTCTTCCAGGTATGCCTGTACCTTTTCCCCATTCACCTGTCCGCGGGCATACTGCGCGCGAAACGCATGCGCATGCACCGCGTTCTGCGGAATCGGCCGTATCGAACGCAGCACCTTGACCTTTTCATCGCGCAGCGATTCGGAATCAAGACTGGCCGGCGGCTCCATCGCCACCAGCGTCAGCATCTGTAACAGGTGGCTTTGAATCATGTCGCGCAGGGCACCAGCGCTGTCGTAATAACCGGCACGTGATTCGATACCGCGCGCCTCGGCGTGCGTAATCTGAATGTGATCGATGTAATTACGGTTCCACAACGGCTCCAGCATCAGGTTGGCAAAGCGGAACACCAGGATGTTCTGGATCGTCCCCTTGCCGAGATAATGATCGATGCGAAACAGCTGATGCTCGTCCCAATCCTTGTGCAAACGCCGATCGAGCATCTCGGCGCTTTCCAGGTCATAACCGAACGGCTTTTCGATTACCACCCGACGCCAGCCGGTATTCTCCTCGGCATTCAACCCCACTTCGGCCAGCTGGTGGCTGACCACGCCAAAATCGCGCGGGCTGACCGACATGTAAAACACGTAGTTATCCGGAAAACGTTTATCTTCCGCGAGTAACTGTTTCATGCGGCCATACATGCTCTCGTCATTCAGATCGCCCTGGAAAAACGCCAGCCGCTGGCTGAATCGCTCAAACACCGCTTCGTCCAGCCCGCCACGCGCGCGTCCATGCATGTCATCGCTGACGATCTTGCGCCAGTCCTCGTCCGACCAGTCGCGCCGACCGGTGCCCAGTACCATCATGCCTTCTGGCAAACGTCCGGCCAGTTCCAGGTGATACAACGCGGGCAGCAACTTGTTCTGCGACAAATTGCCGGTCGCACCGAAAATAATGAAGGTACAGGGTTCCAGCATTATTTCTTCGCCACTGCATGCCCGCCAAAGGCATTGCGCATCATGGACAGTAGTTTATAGGTATAACCTTCCTTGTCCTGGGAGGCGAAACGCATCGCCATGGACATGCTGATCACCGGCAAGGCCACACCCTGGTCAATCGCTTCGATCACGGTCCAGCGCCCCTCGCCGGAATCCGGCACAATCGGCGCAATATCTTCCAGCTTCTGATCGGCCTTCAAGGCATCCGCCGTTAAATCCAGCAACCAGCTGCGCACTACCGAGCTGTGCCGCCAGAGTTCCGCCAGCTGCGCCAGGTCGAGATCGTATTCCTGCTTGGATTTCATCAGGGCGAAGCCTTCGGCCATCGCCTGCATCATGCCGTATTCAATACCGTTATGAACCATCTTGGTGAAGTGTCCCGCACCGACCGGACCGACATGCGCCCAGCCGCGATCCTCGGCCGGGGCCAGTGCTTTCAGTGCCGGTGTGAGCAGCGCAATCGCTTCATCGGAACCGCCGACCATCAGGCAATAGCCGTTTTCCAGTCCCCAGACGCCTCCGGATGTCCCGGCATCGCAATACAGCAAACCCTTTTCCGCCAGCCAGGCCGCGCGCCGTTCGGTATCGTGGTAATTGGTATTACCGCCATCGACCACCAGGTCGCCCGGTGAAAGCATGTCGCGCAATCTTCCGATCTGCGTCTCGGTAATGGCACCGGCCGGCAGCATCAGCCAGATCACGCGCGGCGCTGGCAGCGCCTCCACCACTTCCTCCAGCGTTTCGGCGGCGATTACACCGCATTCCTCGGCCAATCCTTGCGCAATGGCCGGATCGTAATCCAGCCCGATAACCTCGATATTGCCGCGTCGCAAGCGGCGCGCCATGTTGCCGCCCATCTTGCCCAAACCTACCATTGCCATCCGCATGCGTTTCTCCTTGGTACAGGGTTTGCTAATCCAGTTATGATAATAACGTCAAGTTATTATAGACGTTCAAGTTTTAACAGCGTTTTACATCCCGATGCGACGCTGTAACATGCTAGCGCCACGCGCCGAGAAGGAAAGGTTCACGCCCAGATGAAAGTTTTATTCGCCACACCGGAAGCCCACCCGCTGATCAAAACCGGCGGTCTGGCGGACGTCTCCGGCGCGCTGCCCAAAGCCCTCAAGAATCTGCGCCATGACGTGCGTATCCTGCTGCCCGCGTACCGCTCGGTCGTGAATCAGGCGGAAAATATTGCTGTCGTCAGCACACTGATGCTGGACAGCATGCAGGAACCGGTCCGCATCCTGGAAACGCGGCTACCCGGTTCGCAGGTCAAGGCTTACCTGGTCGATGCGCCCGAGTATTTCGATCGCGAAGGCAATCCTTATGTCGGCCCCGATGGGCATGACTGGCCGGATAATGCGCAACGCTTTGCCCTGTTCTGCCGGGCCATTGTCGAGATTGCGCAGGACCGCGCGGGACTCGACTGGCGCCCGGATCTGGTGCATTGCAACGACTGGCAGACCGGTTTGGTGCCCGCGCTGCTCAATCTTGAAACAACACGCCCGGCCACACTCTTCACGATCCACAATCTTGCCTACCAGGGACTGTTCGACTGGGACACTTTCGCGGCATTGAACCTGCCCAAGACCTGGTGGCACTTCGATGGCGTCGAATTTCATGGCCGCCTGTCCTTCATCAAGGGCGGGCTGGTTTTCGCCGACCATATCACCACGGTCAGCCCAACCTACGCCCGGGAAATTCTCACGCCGGAATTCGGCTATGGACTGGAAGGTCTGCTGACCCATCGCCAGGATCGTCTGCACGGCATATTGAATGGCGTCGATTACAAAATATGGAGCCCAAACCAGGACCCCTATCTCGAACACCATTTCAATGGCCGCTCGCTGGCAGGCAAGGCCCAGATGAAAGCCGCCCTGCAGAAAGAGTTTAAACTGACAGTCAAGGATGACATCCCGTTGCTGGCGCATATTGGACGACTGGTCGATCAAAAGGGTGTGGACCTGATCCTCGATTGCCTGCCGCACATCATGTCCAAGCGCGCGCAGCTGATTATTCTTGGCAGTGGCCAGGCCCAGCTCGAAGAGGCCCTGCGCAAGGCCAGCCAGCGCTACCCGAAACAACTCGGCATTCGCATCGGTTACGACGAGGCCCTGTCGCATCGCATCGAAGCCGGCGCGGATATGTTCCTGATGCCCTCGCGATTCGAACCCTGCGGATTGAACCAGATCTACAGCCTGCGCTATGCCACGCTGCCGATTGTGCGCCGCACCGGCGGGCTGGCCGACAGCGTCATCGATGCTACCGACAAGACCCTGTCGGATGGCACCGCCACCGGAATCCAGTTTGAAAGCGCCGATAGCCAAAGCCTGTGCGCCGCCGTTGACCGGGCCTGTCAGCTGTTCCGCAAGCTACCGGTCTGGAAACGGGTCATCACCCAGGGCATGCGCCAGGACTTCAGCTGGAAAAAAAGCGCCCAGCAGTACGTGGCGCTCTACGAGCAGGCAATTGCCGAACGCACCCACTAGGACATCGATATCTTGCCACTCGACAGCGCCAGCACCGACGCACTAAGACTGATTGAGCAGAAACGTATCGCCCTGGAAGCAGTGGTTCAATTAGCGCGTTCCATAGAAAAATTCGAACAAAGCCTCTCTGCCGTGTTGTTCCTGAGCGGCAGTGCGATGAAAATTCCACGCACCGTGTTAAAAACTTTCCGTAGCCTGGAAACCCAATTCGAAGACCGGCCCAATACCGAACTGGAACAGGCTATCAAAGGACTGGAGCACTTACTGCAGCATGATCTCGCTCAGATCATGGGAATAACCATAAGCGAAGAACAATGGAAGTTTTCAGCTTCGCGAATTACCGAGGACAACACCTTTGCGCAAGAAGTAGACGAAATCAGCCATCTGCTCGACAGCCTGAGACGGCGCGCGCAGACAACTGTTTACCTGAGACTGTTACTGCGCGATCGCGGCGTACACACAGATCCTCTTCTGTTCAGCGTCAGCGATGAAGATATCCAGGTTCACATCACGCAATTATTGGCCGAGGAAGCTATCTGTCGTAGCCGGATTATTGAAGACGTTCAAATCATCTGTGGCGATATTGAGCAGATGCTGAGCTCTCACGAGCTTCCCGGTTATGTAATAAAGGATCTATCGGAAACCAGGCATAACCTGGAAGCGAATCTACGCATGCTCCGGGCCGGAAAGAAAATCGAGGATATTCCCTTCTCTTTCGAAACGATTTCGGTGGTCAATCCCATGGGTGAATCTTTTGATATTGAACTCGCCAACCCGTCATCTATCCCGGCGAGTGAAAAGCCCCATCGCCGGAGCTTGTTCAACAGCCTGCTCCTCTGGCTAACAACCTCCTGGCGTACCAGCTGGTCGGATATCAGGAGCGGCAAGAAACGCAGGTGAAATTACTGCGGCACACTCACTCAAGCGCTCAAACAGCGAATATTCCAGCCAACATTTTGATAAGGTATTGATTTTTACTTCAAACACCACCTGACCCGCCGAGGACTCTCCGGTATAATGCGCCGCTCCGCCCATTTCGGGCCAAACCAAGCTGAACTATGACTGACGCGATTCAAAAACCCGCCGACAAAGAACTCCGCTCTCGGGTTCGCCTGTTTGGCAATCTGCTGGGCGATGTACTCCGCAACCAGGCCGGTGGCCAAGTGCTGGATGCGGTGGAAAAACTGCGCAAGGGCTTCATCAAGCTGCGCAAGGACGACGATCCCAGGCTACGCGCCGAGTTGATGCGTTTCATCGATACGCTGCCCGCCGATGTCGTCACCCATGTGGTGCGCGCTTTCAATGTGTATTTCAGCCTGGTCAATATTGCCGAACAGGCCTATGAACACCGCAAGCGTCGCCGTGAAGTCAATTCCGGCAAACCCCTCTGGGTCGGTTCCTTCGATGACACCCTGCGCGGCTTCAAGGATCAGGGCATTTCGCTGGAGCAGGTCAAGACGCTGCTCGACAGTACTTTATATATTCCGGTGTTTACCGCCCATCCGACGGAATCCAAGCGCCGCACAGTGCAGGAAGCCTTGCGCCGTATTTTTGTGACCAGCGAGGAGCTGGACAATACGCGCCTGAGCAAGGAAATGCGCCTGTCGATTCAGGACGAACTGGAATCCCAGATCCAGATCCTGTGGAAAACCGACGAAGTGCGCGATTACAAACCCAAGGTCAAGGACGAAATCCGCAACGGTCTGTTCTATCACCGCGAGAGCCTGTTCGATGCGGTGCCCAAGGTATACCGCTACCTGGAGAAATCGATTCGCCGCGCCTACGGAGAAGCCCCGCGCATTCCGGCTGTCATCCGTTTCGGATCCTGGATCGGCGGCGACCGCGATGGCAACCCCTTCGTCCAGCCGGAAACCACGGAACAGGCGCTCTACCTGCACATGCGCGAAGTCGTTGCACTCTACATTCGCCAGACGGTCGAGCTGCGTCATCTGCTGACGCATTCCTGCGCCATGGCCACGACTTCGGATGCATTCAACGAATCACTGCGTCGCGATAACGAAGCCTTTGCCGAAGCCGCCTTCAAGCGCGACAACCCGAACCGTTTCAACTCGGAGCCATACCGACGCAAGCTGTACATCATGCGTCATCGCCTGCGCAAGAATCTGCGCTATTGCGAAGCCAGGCTGGATGACCTCAGCCTTTCGGGTTGCGATGACCGTTATCTGAGTGAAGAAGAATTTCTTAACGACCTGTACCTGATTCGCGACTCGCTGATCGGCCACGGCGATGCCCGTGTTGCGAACGGCAGACTGCAGGATTGCATCCGCCTTGCCGAAACCTTTGGCTTTTTCCTGATGCAGCTGGACATTCGCCAGGAATCCACGCGTCACACGGAGGCGGTCAATACCATCGCCCAGCAGCTTGGCCAGAATTATACGCAGCTGGATGAAAAGGAACGTATCAAGTACCTGAGCGATGCTATCGATAGCGCGCAACGCCCGGCAATTGATCGCAACCAGCTGGATGAACACACCGTCGAGACACTGGAAGTGTTCGATGTCATGCAGCGCATGCAAAGCGAGATCAGTTCGAACGCCTTCGGTAATTACGTCATCTCGATGACCCATACCGCCAGTCACGTACTGGAAGTCATGTACCTGGCCTGGCTGTGTGGACTGGCCGGTAAAGATGACAGTGGAAAACATTATTGCCAGATCCGCATCAGCCCGCTGTTCGAAACCGTGGAAGACCTGTCGCATGCGGAAGATGTGCTGACCCTGCTGCTGGGCAACGAAACTTACCGCACCTTGCTTTCGGCATCCGGCAACCAGCAGGAAATCATGCTGGGATATTCCGACTCATGCAAAGACGGCGGTATCCTCGCTTCCAGCTGGAATTTGTACGATGCCCAGAAACGCATCCTGAATATCACCCAGCAACACGGCGTTGACTGCCGGCTGTTCCACGGTCGCGGCGGCACGGTAGGACGTGGCGGCGGCCCGACCCATGATGCGATTCTGTCCCAGCCGGAAGGCACGGTGCATGGCCAGATCAAGTTCACGGAACAGGGTGAAGTACTTTCCTACAAGTACAGCAATGAAGAAACCGCTGTATATGAACTCACCATGGGTATCACCGGCCTGATGAAAGCCAGCCGTTCGCTGGTGACCGAGAGCTCGCCTGAACGCAACGATTATCTCGCCATCATGGATGAACTGACCCGGGTGGGCGAACAGACTTATCGCAAGTTGACCGACCATACCGAAGGCTTTCTCGATTACTTTTACGAAGTCTGCCCGGTTACCGAAATTGGCCTGCTCAACATCGGCTCGCGACCCAGTCATCGCAAGAAAACCAGCCGTTCCAAGGAATCCATTCGCGCCATCCCCTGGGTATTCGGCTGGGCACAGGCTCGTCACACTATTCCTGCCTGGTATGGCATTGGCAGCGCACTGGAAAGCTGGCGCAGCGACGACCCAATCAAGCTCGCCAAGCTGCAGAAGATGTACCAGGAGTGGCCCTACTTCCGCGCGCTAATCAGCAACACGCAAATGTCCCTGTTCAAGGCACAATTTGATATCGCACGCGAATACACCCGACTGGCGGAAAACCAGGACTGCGCAAAAGCGATCTTCGAGCAGATCTTCGACGAGTACAAACGGACTCTCAGGCAGGTCTTGCATATCGCCAACATCAGGGTGCTGCTGGAAGAGAACCCCGCTTTGCATCTTTCACTGAGCCGCCGCGACCCTTATCTCGATCCATTGAATTACATCCAGATCGAAATGCTGAAACGCTATCGCGACGAGGCCCTGAGCGACGATGAACGCGATACCTGGCTACAGCCCCTGTTGCGCTCCATCAACGCCATCGCCGCAGGCATGCGCAACACGGGATAGCGAAACGCGCCATGATCCGGACCTACTCCCAACGGCTTACTCCGCCATTCTCAGGTCAGGTTCAGATCGCCGAATCGGAACGCGCGCGCGCCATCACCATGGATGGTGCAATCTGGGAAATCCAGTTCATCTATACCCTGGATGGAGATGACAGGATTCCCGGCCACCCGCCCAAACGCAAATACGTGCGCGCCGCCTATGTAAAACAAAGCCAGTTGCAGGAAGTCCTGCAACAACCTGATCAGGGCAATCCCGTTGACGGGCGCATTCTTGAACTGGTGGCATTCCTGACGACCGTCACCCTGCCCTTCACCGCGACCGACCGTTACGAATACTGGTTACTCGATCCCAGCGACGACTCACCGCTGGCACTGATTTTCACCTGTAGCGATGCCGTGCAAATGGCCACCTTTCCGCAACGAATGGAATGGACCGCCCTGCCCGCCGCGGTCATGCCAATCGCCGCAACAACGGAAGAGCAACAAAGCGGCAGTGCCCCGGTCAATTACCGACTTGAGCGACTGGTTGCCGAACGTGCTGGCCGTAAACCCTATGCCCGCTGGTTTACCCGACGCCCGAGCGAACCCGATATTTTCCCGCCACTGCTATTGCGGGAAGACTGGGAAAAGGAAGAAGAACGTGTACTTTGCCAGCGCTACATTGAACGCCAGTCTTCCCGGCTACTGATGTTGCATGGCCTGGAGACTGAAGACCGTTTACGGCTCGAAATAGCCGCCAAGCCACATGCTTTCGAGGTTGAACGCTTCTTTCCGCTCTATCCGGAAATCGCCGATGAAGGCATCATTAGCGCCATACGCGTTGAAGCCCGACTCAGGCACACCACGGATGAAGAAGACGGGATGCATCAGCGGCGCGATGGCGTGCTGTATATCTAGCGCATCCTGTCAATGCAGTTTGATTTCAGGATGCACGCTGGCCTTGAATAATTGCGCAATACTCAGCATGGCCGTGCGAAAATAACCAAACAGCGCAAGCTGATGCAGCTTGTACAACGACAGATACACCATGCGCGCCATAAAGCCTTCGACCATCACGCTGCCGCCGGTGATACTTCCCATCAGGTTGCCTACCGTGCTGTACTTGCCAAGCGACACCAGGGAACCGTAATCCTTGTACACATATTCCGGCAATGAGTCACCTTTAAACCGGGCGCAAACAGATTTCACCAGCAATGATGCCTGCTGATGCGCCGACTGCGCGCGCGGCGGAACCAGCGCGCCTGTCTCATCAATTGGGCATGCGGCACAATCGCCAAAGGCAAAGATGTCGCTATCGCGCGTGGTCTGCAGTGTGCGTTTGACCACCAGTTGATTGCTACGGTTAGTTTCCAGCCCATCGATATCTTTCAGAAAATCCGGCGCCTTGATACCCGCCGCCCAGACTTTCAAGCGAGCGCGGATCTCGCGGCCACTACCGGTTTTGATACTGTGCTGGGTTGCTTCGATCACCGGCTCGCCGGTTATCACTTCGATTTTCAATTTGGCAAGTTCATCCGCCGTTGCCTGTGACAATGAAGGTGGCAGGCCGGGCAATATACGGTCGGCGGCTTCAATCACACTGATCCTGATCTCGTCCGCGACAATCTCATCCAGCCCATAGGCGCGAAACAGTTCCGATACCTTGCGCAGCTGCGCCGCCAGTTCAATCCCGGTGGCACCACCACCTGCAATCGCCACGTCCAGCTGCCCTTCCTGTACGGGCATGCCAGACGCATGCGCATGAATATAAGCCTCGATGAGTTTATTCTGAAATGCCTCGGCCTGCGGCATGGTGTCGAGAAACAGGCAATGCTTGCGCACGCCCGGTACATTGAAATCATTGCTGACGCTGCCGACCGCAATAATCAGCGTGTCATAACCGAAAGTCCGCGCGGGGATGATTTCATAGCCTTCCTCGTTGAGCGTCGGCGCAACATAGATTTCCTTTTTCTCCCGACTGAGTCCGGTCATCTTGCCAAGCCGAAAACGAAAATGATTTTTATGCGCCTGCGCGAGATATTCAATCTGGTTTTCGTAGGAATCGAAGGTGCCGGCTGCCACTTCATGCAACAGTGGCTTCCAGATGTGGGTGCGCTTGCTGTCCACCAGCGTGATATCCACTTCCGGTCGACGACCGATCTTGCGGCCGAGCTTGGTGGCCAGCTCCAGACCACCGGCGCCACCGCCGACGATGACAATGCGATGCGGAGAAGACGTATCTGAATTCATGGGGAGTGAATCACCTGGAGGACAAACGGGTGACTCACAATGTATACAAGAAAACTCTAATACTCAATAAACGAAGTTATTCGCGATTCATTGAGGCAATGAAACGATTGGCCTCATTGATCGAGGCTTCCATTTCACGAACAAGCCGGGCGACATCCGTTTCCACGGAGACCAGTTCGCCTTTCAATGAAGCAATCGCCTGCGCGTTAAGATTGTGCTTGAGAAACAACACCTGATCGCGGAACACACTTAACACCGGCTCAATGCGTTGCTCGGCTTTTTTCATGGCAGCCAGCAGGCGTTGATATTGTTGCCGCGTATCCGCCAGCTGACGCTCACTGGCGCGACGCATACTCGCATTGGTGTATTGGCCAAGTTCGGACTGCCATTCGTCAAACAGTGCTTCCGATACCGATTCCACTGCCGCGATACGCTCACGTACTTCCTCAGCGAGCGCTTCGCTGCGTTCGTACTCTTTATTGAGCGTTTCGTATTGTTCCTGTAGCTCACCGCCCTGAAAACCCAGCACGCTGGAAAACTGTTCCAAAGCAGATTGAAACTGTTCCTTGGTCTCTTCCTGCGTATCGCGGGCCTTTTCCACCCGACTGACCAGGATGTCGCGCTTGTGAACTCCAACCTTTTCCATGGCGTTGTAATAGGTTGACTGGCAGGCCGCGAGCAGCAGTATCACTGCGCCAAGCAAAGAGACACTGATGCGCCGCATCATTTGGAACCCATCGCTTCAGCGATTTTTTTATCGGTGTTGTACTGGCTGAGCGCATACACAGACCAGATAGCCGCGGGTAACCAGCCAATCAGGGTCAACTGCAGTATCAAGCAAACAACGCCCGCCACAGGTCGACCGATGGTGAAGAACTGCAACCAGGGAAGCAATAAAGCCAGGATCAAACGCACGACACTCTCCAATTCACTATCGAAGGTATTGTAATAAAAAAGGGGGTACTAACAGTACCCCCAAAGCGACAGTAGTAGAGGAGAGACAATGGTGTGAAACCGTTGCGGTTTCACTTGTCTAACAGGTGACTCATCAAAACCCGGCACGTAGGCAGGCAGGTAGATTGTGCCGGGCTTGTATTAATAACTCACCCGACTTCACTATTGCAGATCACATGCCAACTTCTGTTTTATATATTTATCAGCAAGTTATGAATTTATAACCAGGCCACCCGCTTCAAACTTGCACTAAAATTTTTCAGGCTGCACTCAAATTGCACCTAATGTTCACGCGTGGCATGAAACTCTACCTTGTCCGCCCACTTCTCTTCCGCCATTTGCAGATTGACCCGCGTTGGCGCGATATAGACCAGTTCACCCGACTGATCCAGAGCCAGATTGTCGTAGGCTTTCTCCCTGAAACGCGCCAGTTCCTTTTCATCATCGCAGGTGACCCAGCGCGCCGTGGCAACCGATATTCCTTCGAAGGCGCAATCCACCTTGTATTCATCTTTCAACCGTTGCGCGACCACTTCGAACTGCAACACGCCGACCGCGCCCAGAATCAGATCATTGTTTTTCATCGGTCGAAACAACTGTGTTGCACCTTCTTCGCAGAGCTGATCCAGACCCTTTTGCAACGCCTTCATCTTCATCGGGTCTTTCAGTACCGCGCGGCGGAACAGTTCAGGCGCAAAGTTCGGGATACCGGAATACTTGAGTTCCTCGCCCACGGTAAAGGTATCGCCGATACGGATCGTGCCATGATTATGTAAACCGATGATGTCACCCGGATAGGCTTCTTCCACGTGATCTCGATCGGAGGCGAGGAAAGTCACAGCGTTAGCCACCTGTACATCTTTGCCAATGCGCACATGACGCATTTTCATGCCCTTGACGAAGCTACCGGAACAGACGCGCATGAAAGCAATCCGGTCACGATGCTGCGGGTCCATGTTCGCCTGAATCTTGAACACGAAGCCGGAAAACTTTTCTTCTTCCGGGGCAACCACACGCGTGGTCGTTTCACGCGGCTGCGGTGCAGGCGCGTATTCCACGAAATAATCCAGCAGTTCGGTAATGCCAAAGTTGTTAATCGCGGAGCCGAAAAACACCGGCGTCAGCTCGGCGCGCCGGTAGGCATCCGGATCGAACTCATGACTGGCGCCACGCACCAGTTCGATTTCATCACGTAGTTCCTGCGCCTGATCGCCCAGAATCGTATCCAGTTTGGGGTTATCCAGCCCCTGGATCGGCTCCACTGTTTGACGCACTTCACCCTTGCCCTGCTCGTACAGATGCACGGTGTCGTTAATCAGATGGTAGACACCCTTGAAGCGCTTACCCATACCGATCGGCCAGGTGACCGGCGCGCACTGAATATTCAGCACACTCTCGACTTCATCCAGCAGTTCGATGGGCTCCTTGCCTTCGCGGTCGAGCTTGTTGATAAAGGTAAAGATAGGCGTAGTACGCAGACGGCAGACTTCCATCAACTTGATAGTGCGGTCCTCGACCCCTTTTGCCACGTCAATCACCATCAGCGCGGAATCGACGGCCGTTAACGTTCGATAGGTATCTTCCGAAAAATCTTCATGGCCCGGGGTATCCAGCAGGTTCACCATCCGGTCGTGATACGGGAACTGCATCACTGACGAGGTCACGGAAATGCCGCGTTGCTTTTCCATCTCCATCCAGTCGGACGTCGCATGCCGTGCCGCCTTGCGCCCCTTCACCGTACCGGCCAACTGGATCGCACCGCCGAACAGCAACAGCTTTTCGGTCAGGGTGGTTTTACCCGCATCCGGGTGGGAAATAATGGCAAAGGTCCGGCGCCGCGCCGTTTCCTTGAGGTGTCGACTCATGGGTATTCAATCAGTGTCTGAGAAAAGGGCGCTATTCTAGCAGCAAAAAGAAAAGGCGATGCAGTAGCATCGCCTTTCCGGGTGTTTCAGCTGAAACTGATCAGGCAACTTTGCGACGGGCAACCCCGGCCAAACCAACCAGGCCTGAGCCGAACAGCCATACCGCAGCGGGGACAGGTACGGCGGTCACAGTGTAACTGGCACCACCAAATATCACAGGAATTTCCTGACTGGTATTCGCGTTAACAAAACTGTTCGAAGCGTTATGGTGCGCTGCAATCAACATATCGGAACCGGAACCGATGACATTGAAATTCAACGTCAACATCGGATCATCGAAGCTTTCACCAAGATCGCTAACAGATTCGAATTTAACGTCTAAGAAGGTTCCGTTATCTTCTATCCTTTCGAAAACCCACAGATCGCTTTGGCCAGAGGCACCGGCGAAACTGAGCAGACTGGTGTTGTAACCAATATCCAGCCAACCCGACCAAGTGGGTGCATCCAAACTAACGGATAAATTAAAGGAAATGGTGCTACCACTCTGACCAGCTGTCGTCAGATCGACGGTACTTGCCGCGTAGGCACTGGTACCTGCCATCATGCTGGCAGCGAATAAAATCGAACTCAGTTGCTTGTAACCCATGGCCTATGGCCTCCTCCAAATATTTCGCGTCGCAATTGCGTGCGTGTAGTTATATGTTAATGGTAAGCAGATCTTATGCCATCCGGAAAACAATAAATTTAACAATAAGTTACAAAACCATTATGTGTGGCCAGAGAATTGAATGTTATTTTTTTCGACAAGGCCGAACGGTAACGCCATTTAAAAACAGTAACTTGCATGAAAAATAGCGCAAAAGAAGATGTAAAAAAGCCTGACGTTGACGGTATGTTTTACAAAAAACTGTAGGCTAAAACCATGGCATCTTCACGACCGTCATGATCGGGGTAATAATGCTTCCGCTGACCGACCTCGTTAAAGCCCTGGGATTCGTACAGTTTCACGGCGGAGGTATTGGACGGACGGACTTCAAGAAAGAGGGTGTCGGCCCCCTGGCGGCGCGCCACGCTGAGCAGATGCTTGAGGAGCTTTTTCCCCAGCCCTTTCCCCTGCAGTTCCGGCCGCACGCAGATGTTGAGCAGATGGCCTTCGCCTGCGGCAATGCTCATAAAGGCATAGCCCAGAATATCCCCATCTTGCTCAAACACCCAGCAGCTGTAACCTACCCGCAGGCAATCTCGCATGATGCCCATGGTCCAGGGAAAGGAATACGCCCGGCTTTCAATGGCCATGACAGGGTAAAGATCCGACTCATTCATGGGCCGAAATACAGCCCCCGATTGCCTGAGCACCGCGCTCATTCTGCTATCCCCCGCATCAGTTGCCTGGCACGGAGCAAATCCTGCCAGGCCTTACGTTTCTCCTGCGGGGAGCGCAACAGGTAAGCCGGATGATAGGTCACGATCACGGGGATAGCACTGACGCCATAATGATGTACTTGATCTCTTAATCGGCCAATGGGCTCATTGCTTTTAAGAAGATTTTGCGCCGCGATCCGCCCCACTGCCAGAATCAGTTTCGGTTGAATCAGCGCTATCTGCCGTAACAAATAATGTTCGCAGGCCGTGACCTCTTCCGGCAGCGGATCACGGTTATTGGGCGGACGGCATTTAAGAATATTGGCGATAAAGGCTTTCTGCCGATCCAGGCCGATCGAGCCCAGCATGGCATCCAGCAACTGCCCGGCCCGACCAACGAATGGTTCGCCGCGCCGATCCTCCTCGGCACCCGGCGCCTCGCCAATGATCAACCAGTCCGCCTGTGGATTACCGACACCGAATACCGTCTGGGTCCGCGCAGCGTGCAACTCACATTGCTGACAAGTGGTGACCGCCTCACGCAACGGCTGCCAGTCCAGTTGCTGAATATCGGATCGTTCGGTTCGATTGACGACAGCAACCTGTTCGTCGGGAATCGAGTGATGCACGGGCATCGCAGGCGGTTCATCCAGCATCTCTAACGCGTCCGGCTCGACACGCGCTACCCAGCGCTCGATTCCCATCGCGTCAAGGTAAGCCTGCTGTCGAGCCGAATGCGTCACGGTTTACACATCACCCCGTTGCGGATGCTCGCGATCCTGCGGTTCCAGCAACTTGTTCAGCGCATTGATATAAGCCTTGGCCGAAGCAATCACGATATCGGTATCCGCGCCCTGGCCGTTCACAATACGACCGGCCTTTTCCAGTCGCACCGTTACTTCACCCTGTGCATCGGTTCCGCTGGTGATGTTATTAACCGAATACAACTGCAACTGCGTACCGCTTTCGATCACCGCCTCGATGGCACGGAATGCTGCATCAACCGGGCCGCTGCCAGTCTCGCCGATCTGTTTTTCCTGGCCATCGATAGACAGGGTCAGTGTCGCGCTGGGCGTTTCACCGGTTTCAGAGCAGACTTTCAACGACACCAGACGCAGGCGCTCATTCACCGACTCGAGATTGGTTTCCGTGACCAGCGCCTGCAAATCCTCGTCGTAGATTTCATGCTTCTTGTCGGCGAGTTCTTTAAACCGGGCAAAGGCCTCGTTCAAATTCTCTTCCGCCTCGAATTCAATACCAAGTTCTGCCAGGCGTGTCTTGAAGGCATTGCGGCCTGAATGTTTGCCCAGCACGATCCTGTTCGCCGACCAGCCCACATCCTGCGCGCGCATGATCTCGTAGGTTTCGCGACTCTTGAGTACGCCATCCTGGTGAATGCCGGATTCATGCGCGAAGGCATTGGCGCCAACAATGGCCTTGTTGGGCTGCACCGGAAAACCGGTAATACCCGACACCAGTCGTGAACAGGTCATGATCTGGGTTGTATCGAGATCCGTGTCACAGCTGAACACGTCCTGCCGCGTGCGCACTGCCATCACGACTTCTTCCAGCGCCGCGTTACCGGCGCGCTCGCCCAGACCATTGATCGTGCATTCCACCTGGCGCGCACCGTTTTGTACGGCAGACAGGGAATTGGCCACGGCAAGGCCAAGATCGTTATGGCAATGCACGGAGAAGATTGCCTTGTCGGCATTCGGTATCCGTTCCCGCAAATTCTTTATCAACTCACCAAACTGATGCGGCAGGTTATAGCCAACGGTATCCGGAATATTGATAGTACGCGCACCGGCATCAATCACGGCTTCCAATACACGACAGAGAAAATCCAGTTCCGAACGACCAGCGTCTTCCGGTGAGAACTCCACATTGTCTGTATATTGCCGCGCCCGTTTGACCGCTTTCACGGCCTGCTCCACCACCTGGTCCGGCTCCATGCGCAACTTCATTTTCATGTGGATCGGCGAAGTCGCGATGAAGGTATGGATCCGGGCACTGTTGGCGGGCTTGAGTGCCTCACCGGCGCGGTCAATATCCTTGTCCAGCGCGCGCGCCAGTCCACACACGGTACTGTCCTTGACTGCCTGCGCCACGGCCTGCACGGATTCGAAATCGCCTGGGCTGGCAATCGGGAAACCGGCCTCAATGACATCCACGCGCATTTTTTCCAGCGCCTTGGCAATACGCACTTTCTCTTCCCGGGTCATGGAGGCACCCGGACTCTGCTCACCATCGCGCAAGGTGGTGTCGAATATAATTAACTTGTCTCTACTCATGATCGCGCTCCGCGAATTAATGCTATGAGGGCCGCATCGACTGACAGGCAACTATATCAAAGCCTTAGCAATCCTGCCCTAGCGACACGATAAAAAATTCAGAAATGTGGAAAAAGAAGAATATGCCCCTCAGGGCAGTAGCAGGAACGCACGCAGGCACAGGCCGCCAGAACGGGGCGCTGAGGAAAAACCGATTGTGCTGCGAGTGATCATGTAAAGGACTATAAACCAGCGATCAGTATCTGCCAAGCAAAAAGAAAGGCGCTGTTTCCAGCGCCTTTCTTGAGGTTAATGCAGTGCGGGATTTAAAAATCCTGAACAGCTTCTCGTATCAGACCCACGTCTGTGTACTGAACGCCGTTGGTAATGACATCCACGCCAATCACCAGCACCTTGTCAGACTCTGAACCTCCGAGGAAACCACCGACAAAACCTTCGGCATTGGTCAGGGTCTGGGTTACCAGGTTGGGACCCGCTACAACACCGGCCGCACCGAAGTTATGATCGCCGCTCCAGTCGCCGCTCCAGGTTGAGTCGCCGAAATCAACCATGATATCCGCGAAAACATTCTGGTTACCCCACATGTCGCCCTGGAACAGGCCAACACCATCCAGCCCGGCAAGCACCTCTTCGCTAAGCGCGGTGGCATGCACGAAATAACCTGTCTCGTCCCCGTGATCCCAGTAGCCACGCGCCGGATCATCAAAAATACTCAACACAATGCCGGAGAGATCGTCATCAGAAGTTGCCTGGCGAATGCGCCGACCAGTGACATCATCCATAACGGAAGACGCAAGTTCATCTTGTTCGCCCTGGTTCAGGACATACTGATAGGCGTCAGGAAGACTATCCTCATCTTCTCCATCCGGCGTAATGTTCAAATTGAACGTATTCAGCGCGGTTCCCTGACCTGTCGTCGGGGGTTCAGCAGAACCTGTATTGCGCGTGGAAAAGCCACAAGCCGTACCCGCGTCACACAACCCAAATACCGGAATGGGTTGCTCGGGTTCAGGCTGTTCCGGATCGACTACGCTGGGCTCATCGACCTCACGGAACTGTTTCTCGTAATCCTCGGGGTCGAATTGAGACAATTGCTGCGGAATCTGGGGCGCAAACTGCTCCCCTGCGGCTGGAGCCAGGACTTCCCAACGCCCCCAGCGGTAAACCGAATCCTCTTCTTCATTGGACTTGGTGGCAGCATGAGCCGCGTTGACCGCCATCGCGACGGAAAGTGCAACAGGAATTAATGAAAACAAACGTTTAGCCATTTTTACTCGACCCTCCGGATCAACGATACAGCCGTAGACCCACTGTTAGATTCAATTCGGCTTAATAATGCAACTGCCAAGCCAACTTGAAATAATATTTTAAAAGTCAGATAGTTATTCTTTATTAAACGATCTATCTCGGGTTAATGGCAAGCAAATATGTAAAGAATTTCTACACTTATTCTTGCGCCTTACCCGCAAAACTCATCAACACCTATAAGTTTCAATATGTTACATGCAACTCGTCTGGCGCCGAAAATTTTTAAATGTAATATTTTTCGACACTCCGATTAAAACGTTCGGGACAAATTCAAACCAACCTGCTGACGTTGGTAATCATAATAGCTCACATTGGAATCGTTATCCGCCGCGGACAGGCTTCCGCTGAGCGACCATTTTTCCAGTTGTCCCGATGTAAAGTCATGCGTGAAACCCAGGTTCAGGTTGCCATAGGTTTCGGAGCGGGCCTCGGTGAAAATGCCCTGCGGCGCATCGTAATCGGAATTACGCAATGACGCGCGGCCATAGAGGGAACCGTTCGGCCAGGCTTTCACAATGGCGCCGGCAAAAACTTCCCAGCCATCATGAGAGAAGCCAGCCGATTCAGCATCGAAGTTGATCAGGTTCAACCCAACCTGGGTAGCCACCTTGCGCTGGTTGAAATAGACACCCAGCGAGGCGCCCGCTTTGGCATAGGTGCCTTCGCGCGTGCTGTTGCTGGCGTCGTCGTAACTCCGGTCTGTAACGGTACCGCTCAGAGTGAATTCACCGTTATTGAACTGATAGGTGAAAATCGGATTCAGCGAGGTATACAGACCCAGCTCATCTCCACCCAGCCAGATTTTATCCAGTCGCAAATTGAGCGAGGCGCGCCAGTGGCGTAAAACCACCCAGGCCGGACCCGTGCTGGCGCTCAATACAAACTGATCCGCCGACTCGATATCCTGGTACTCGCGGGAATAGAGGCTTAACTGGCTTAACCAGCCAATCCGCCCGATCCGTTCGCCGGATTCGAAAGATTTACCGGTGTTATAGCGATGCGACACATCGGCGCCCAGCACAAAAGCAGTATCGCTTTCCTCGACACCACCGATGAGAATCAGGTCACCGATAGTGGTTTCTATCAGGTTACTGGAAGGACCGACCGTCGCGTTGGAATCATAAAGGTAACCCACACTTATCGAGGATTTGATCTCATGTCGCTTCGCGGCGGCACTGGCGTCTTTATCGACCTGCGCCAGGAACGCAAGAATGGTTACGCGCACCTGGGGTGGCGTGGTTGGATCGTCCAGTACCTCCTGGGCCAGACGACGCGCTTCTTCAAACTGCAGTGAACGGTAATATGCCACGGCAAGTTCCAATCTGGCGCGATGCAACGAAGGCTCGGCGCTAAGTACACTATTGAATGCCTCAATCGCTGTTTTCAGGCGGTCATCCTTCAACGCATCCATTCCGGCCTTGAATTGATCTTCAAGGTCATCCGAAGTCTCAGCCGCTGCGATGTAAGATGAATTGACGCTCAGCGCTGCACCTATTGCCAACGCCAGCCTTTGAGTTTTGAGATAGCGAAAGTTCATGAGGCAACTCCAGTTATCATTATCAATTGATTTTATTACTTTATCGTCCCATCATGCTGATTTCAGACGCTAACGATTCCAGCTCAGATGGGACCCGACACAAAACGTTTAATTAAATTGGTCAGGCAGTTTATTCCATTCTGGCTGTTATTGGTACTATCCCCACCGTTGTCAGGGGCACCCGCCCTGTTTGGTTACCAGGAAGCCGCCCAACAGGACATCACCAGTTTCAAGCAATGGGTACAGGTCCTGGAACGCCATTTAACCCAGGATCTGCCGGAAGCGAATTGCGAGGAAACTCGTTATAACCGTTGCCATCTGCAGGACTGGCAGCAGTTCATCGCAAGCCTCAATGGCCTGCCCCGGCGGGAACAGCTTCAGGCGGTCAACCGCTATGCCAATGAAAAACGCTATGTCCTCGATATTGATAATTACGGATTGGAAGATTACTGGGCCATTGCACGCGAGTTCCTTCACAACGGTGGCGACTGCGAGGATTACGCCATCACCAAGCTCTTTTCACTGCTCTGGCTGGGGTTCCCCGTCAGCGATCTCCGCATCGTCGTTCTTCAGGACACCAACCTGCGCGTGCCGCATGCCATTCTGGCCTATTATGCGGGTGATCAAATCTGGCTACTCGACAACCAAATCCAGGAAGTTGTCGATCACCGAGACATCGTCCACTATGTACCCGTCTATTCAATCAATGAGCAGGGCTGGTGGATTCACACACCTTCATCTTAATTCAGGCAGGTTAAGCGTTTGACCACCGAAAAAAACCATCATCCGATTGCATTGGGCTTTGGCGCGTTGGCCATCATTGTCATCGTGGGCCTGGTGCTGATTTTCCGTTATCTTGATATTCAGAAGGAACGTGAGCTGGGTTACTGGCGCAGTCATCTCGGCCTGATCGCCGACGCCCGCGTTTCCGATGTTGATAGCTGGTTATACACGCAATTCACCCAGCTTGAAGAAGTCGCCAACAACGCCTCCCTGCAACTTTATCTCAGCCAACTGGCGACCCGCACGCGCGATGCGCAAGTCGAACCGGCCCAGTTGGGCTATTTGCGCAATTTGCTGATTGCTTCTGCCGAGCGTTATCAGTTCAGCGGCGCAACCAGCCAACCAACTTTGCCCGCCAACATCAAAACCAGCAAACATAGCGGGCTGTCGCTGTATAACCAGGATGGCGAACCTCTGATCAGCACGTCAGGTTTTCCCGCGCTTACCACTACCGAACAAAGCTTGATCTCAACAGTATTGCAGTCGGGTAAATCCCAGTTGCTGGATATCCGCCTCTCGGCGGATGAGATCCCGATCATTGGCTTTGCCGTTCCGATACAGGGTATTCAGGGTATGCAATCCGCCGGGGCGATTGGCGTGATGGTCGGTTTCAAACCAGCCCAACAATCTTTATATCCACTGCTCGAAAGCCGCGGTGCCTTGACCGAGCAGGATGAAACCCTGCTGATCGCCGCTCGCGATGGCCTGATCACTTACCTTTCGCCAGACCGTGAAGGCACCATTCCCACCAAGCGGCAACTGGCCGTCAATACTTCAAATCTTGCCGCGGCCAGCGCTATTGCAACACCCGGCAGTTTTGCCCAGGTTCAGGACTATCGCGGTATTGAGGTGTTGATGACCAGCCGCCCCCTGACGCGTGCGCCCTGGCTGCTGGTGCAAAAAACCGATGCCCGGGCCGCCTTGCAGGACGCCAATGCACATCGTCGTTTTCTATTAACCGCCTTCCTGCTTACGCTGTTTGTAATTAGCGCCAGCCTGATCGCGGCCTGGCGCCATGGTTCCAGCGTACGTGCCCAGGCAGTTGCCCGTCAGTTAAAACAATATAGTGAAACACTGGAGAAACAGACGCGCCTGCTGCACGGCGTGACTGACAACATCAAGGATCTCATCCTGTTGTTAACGAATGATCACATCCTGATTTTTGGCAACCAGAGTCTTGCCGGACTGACGCGAATGCCCGTGGAAGATTTTGCCGGCAAGGGCCTGAGTTCGGTCATCGGGCCGGACACGGCAAGACGCCTGCTTGAACACCTTGAGCAAACCGCAAACGATCCGACCGGCATCCTGACGCTTTCCATCGCCGAACAGGAAGGCCAATACCAGTGCACCGCCCTGCAGGTGCCGAATCCCAACGGGAGCGGCAATGCACAGCTGATTGTGCTGCACGATGTCACTGAACTTGAAGCCGCGCAACGCAAGCGCACCCTGCTGCATCGCCAGCTGATCACGGCACTGATGCGCGCCGTGGACAAGCATGATCCTTACTCTGCCGATCATTCCTCGCGTGTTGCATCGGTTGCAGTGGCGATTGCCAGACAACTGGACCTTGACGAAGCAACCCAGCAGACAATCAGCCTGGCGGCCAATCTTGCCAACGTCGGCAAAATTTTTATCCCGACGGACGTGCTTACCAAGACCGGGCAACTCACCGCCGAAGAACATGCACTGCTGCAGAAACACGTGGATTACTCACTGGAAATTCTGTCCGCCCTGCCATTCGACGGACCGGTGCTGGAAACCATCGCGCAGAAACAGGAACACATGGATGGCAGCGGGTACCCGAACGGACTTGGCGGCGAGGAAATCATTCTGCCGGCACGCATACTGGCCGTGGCCAATTCGTTTGTCGCCCTGGTCAGCCCCCGCGCCTACCGTGAAGCAATAACGATAACCCAGGCCTTCGATCAGCTTATGGATCAATCGAACAGCCGTTACGACCGGCAAGTAGTTGCTGCATTATTGCTGATAGGCGAACAGGAACTGAATAACCCGTCTCACTAGCGGGTTCACAGCCTGAATCAGAACGATAGCTTCACGCCTGCCATGAAGGACCTGCCTTCGGACGCAGGCAGTGTATTGATAAATCCCCGGCTATATTCAGGCACGTGGATTTCCTCATCCAGCAGATTATTACCGTAGAGATAAAGTTCCGCGCCACGTCCGGCTTCGCCGATAATCGCTGACAGCCCAAGACGAACATTAAGTGTTAACAGGTGATAGCCATCCGCATCCGGGTTCACCCTGGCCACTCCGGGATTAATAACAGACACACTCTTGAAGTCATCGATGTAGGTATCGAACAGCCCCACGGAGAACAACCTGGAAGGATGGTAGGCAACACCCAGCTTGAAGATATAATCCGGCATAAGGGTGATATCTTCCACACCCTGGCCGCTTTCATTTTCCTGATACAGGATCGAGCCCAGTATATCCCAGTCAGGATTAGGTATTATCCGCCACTCAGCCTCGACTCCCTTGATTTCCAGTTCGTTACGATTGATAAAAGTGCCCGGCTGTCCAAGCATGGGCGCAGTGCGCGTAATAAGATCTGACTGCCTGGTAAAAAAAGCACCCAGGGAATACTGATAAATTCTTCGGCTAGAGAAGTATTGCAAATCCACTGTTTTAACCAGTTCGGGTTCCAACGAGGGATTCCCCGTTAGCACCGGCAACGCCTGCACATCGGTTTCAGCGGGATAAGGCGAACGAAAGGCCTCGGAATAAAGCGCCTTGATTCCACGCGATTCATCGATCTGATAGATCGCACCAAGCCGGGGAACAAATTCAGCACTGATATTCTCGGCCTTGTTCCACTGGCCACCAATGAAACCGTTCAGATTGGGAGAAAACTTATAATCCAGCTGCCCATACAGGCTGCTCCAGGTAACGGAATAATCCGGCAGTGCAACGGAACCGCCACCGGCAATTTCCCCGTCCAACAGATTCACGCTCCCTCCAAGCGTCAGCATGCCATCCTGGATCACTTTCCCTACAGCATACATTTCAAACCCGGCTTCATCGCCCTTGCCATCGAAGGCGACAGTAGGTCCGCTCGGGTAATACTGGGTTGAGTGATTGAAGGAAAAATTGCTAAACAGCGTCCAGCCCGACTGGAGAGGCATTTCGTGTCCGACGCCAATAAAATACACATCGCGATCAATATCCTGAACTGGCCAGCGAGGTATCGAACCGAAATGTGTCTCATCCGTCGTTGCCAGGAATAAATCAACGTCCCAGTTGCGGTAACTGGCATTGGCAAACAAAGAGATGTCGCGCTGATGGAAATCCGCCGCGCTGGTCACATTCACTTCATCGGTCATGGCCAGGCGCTCGCCATCGCTCGTGAAGGAACGCACAGCGACCTGGAAATCCAGTTCATCGCCCTTGTTTGCCAAGGTAGCCGAAGCAAGCTGGGTATCGAAACTACCGGCCGCGAATGAAATCGAACCCTCATTCTGTTCCACGTCCCGGGTAATGATATTGATCACGCCTGAATAGGCATTACTGCCATAAAGTACCGAGCCCGGCCCACGTACATATTCGATTCGCTCGATGGTTTCGATGGGAAAGGCGTGCTGCAACACACCAAGCATCGGCGCTGAGTAGCCTCCGCGGAAAGGACGTCCATTGATCAGGAACAGCACATGGTTGTCATTCTGATTGGGCAGATCGCCGCGAATGGAAAGGGCATTATCGGAGAACACATAACCCGTCAGGATCATCGCTCCGGGCAGCCGATTGATGATGTCCGTTAAATCGCGAGCACCAAACGACTGAATATCTTTTCGGGTAAGAACGCTGGTAATTCCCGGCGCCTGCGATATCGGCTGCTGGTAACGCGAAGGCGCTTGCACCTCGACCAGCATCAACTCTTCAAGCGACAGACTGAACAGGTCACGCTCGGCGTACGCAGGAATGGAGAAAGCAAACAACCCGATGACAACGGCGCAAGCACCTGATCGAACTACATCACAACTCACTACCAGGATACTCCCCTTCATCCCGTTCGTTGATTTTATTCGTTAACGAAAGGTAGTACGAATACGGAGGAATATCAATATTCCGCAGCAATTTAGTAGCACTAAAGGGGGGGGAACAACAAGAATCAGTCCGCGCGCAGACGTTCCTGACGTTTCTTGCGCAAAATCCAGAGTGTCAGCGCCGGGCCGGACAACGCGTAAAGACTGAAGCCCACAAACAGGATTGTCGGTGGATCAATCATTGCCAGAATAAAGCCCATGACCACCAGTAACAGCACCACGAACGGAACCCGGTTTTTAAAATCCACTTCCTTGAAACTGTAATAACGGAAATTACTCACCATTAGCAATCCCGTTACCGCGGTAACAATCGCCACGGGAATGCGTAAATCATCGCCATGAAGACCGCCGTCGGTTGCCCACCATACAAAGCCCGCCAGCACAGCGGCGGCGGATGGACTTGGCAAACCCTGGAAATAGCGCTTGTCCGCCGTTTCCACCTGCGAGTTGAAACGCGCAAGACGTAATGCGCCACCCGCAACATAGACAAACGCCGCGACCCAGCCCAGCTTGGCCCATAGCCAGCCATAATCGGAGAAGCCATACAAGGTCCACTGGTACATCACCAGCGCCGGGGCAAGTCCGAAACACACCATGTCCGACAGACTGTCGTATTCGACACCGAACTGGCTTTGCGTGTTGGTCAGACGCGCGACGCGCCCATCGATGCCATCCATGATCATGCCAACGAAAATCGCAATGGCAGCCGCTTCGTAGCGTCCGCCGATGGCCGCGATAATGGCATAAAAGCCGGAAAACAACCCGGCGGTCGTAAACAGATTCGGCAGCAGGTAAATGCCGCGCGAAGGCTTGGGTTTGTCCGGCGTCGGGCTGTGTTGAATATCGCTCATTTGTGCACCAGCATGGCCATCAGATCCGTGCCGCCACGCACATGGTCGCCTGCCTTGACCATGACCCGGCAGTTCGGCGGCAGATAGGTTTCAACAACCGAGCCAAGATGAATGAAACCACACCGTTGTCCCTGACCGACGCGATCGCCATAGCGCACGTAACAACGAGGCGAGTTATGCAGTGGTCCACGGTACATGGCTACAACCAGGTCATCATCCTCATCCGTCTTGATCCAGACGCCCTGAGGCAATGAGGCCGCATCGACCTTGGCCTGCACCACTTCGATAATCCGGCCTTCGACCGGGCTGCGGGTGCTGAAAACGCCGTAAGGATTCATGGTGACCGATACACGAATCGCCTCTCGATCGAGATAGGGATCGTGCAGGGTTTCCACGGAACCAACTTCTCCGTCGCAGGGACTGACCACACCCAGGGGGGTCGAGGGTACCTCCCGGTCCGGGTCGCGAAACAGCAACAACACAACGCCCGCAAATATCCAGAGAGGTATCGACCAGAGCGCACCGACAAAGTGGAACACCAGCATGGCTACCAACGCGGCTAGCGCGACCGACAACCAGCCTTCTTTAGCGATCAGTGGATAGCGATTTCCAGACATGGGCGCGATTGTGACATAAAAAACGGGCTCATGTTGAGCCCGTTTTATGCAGTTTCGATGCAGACCGCTTAGTTCTTGCTCTTGTCGACGATCTTATTGATCCAGGGCATCATGCTGCGCAGGCGTTCACCCACAATTTCGATATCGTGTGCCGCATTCAGACGACGCATGGCGGTCATTTCCGGATAATTGCTCATGCCTTCCAGGATAAACTTCTTGGCATAGACACCGGTCTGGATATTGTGCAGCGCTTCGCGCATTGCCTTGCGCGATTCGTCGTTGATCACCTTCGGCCCAGTCACGTATTCACCGTATTCTGCATTATTGGAAATCGAGTAGTTCATGTTGGCGATACCGCCCTCGAACATCAGGTCAACGATCAGCTTCAGCTCATGCAGACACTCGAAGTACGCCATTTCCGGTGCATAACCGGCTTCCACCAGGGTTTCAAAACCGGCCTTGACCAGTTCGACCGCGCCACCACAGAGCACCGCCTGCTCGCCGAACAGGTCAGTCTCGGTTTCATCCTTGAACGTGGTCTCGATGATACCGGTACGGCCACCACCCACACCGGATGCATAGGACAGCGCAATATCCTTGGCCTTGCCGGAGGCATCCTGGTAAATCGCGATCAAATCCGGGATACCGCCGCCACGCACGAATTCGCTGCGTACAGTATGACCCGGCGCCTTGGGCGCGATCATGATGACATCGAGATCGGCGCGCGGCACGATCTGGTTGTAATGAATGGCAAAACCGTGCGCAAACGCCAATACCGCACCCTGCTTGATGTTGGGTGCAATCTGGTCACGATAGAGCGTGGCCTGGTATTCATCCGGGGCCAGCACCATGACCAGGTCGGCTGCCTTGACCGCTTCTTCGATGCCGGTCACTTTCAGGCCTTCGTTTTCAGCCTTCTTGGCCGAAGCAGAACCGGGACGCAACGCCACTGTGACATCCACACCGGAATCCTTGAGATTGAGCGCATGGGCGTGGCCCTGCGAACCGTAACCGATGATGGAAACCTTGCGGCTCTTGATCAGCTCAAGGTCGCAATCTTTGTCGTAATACATATTCAAGCTCATGGTGCTGCCTACCTATCAAGTTTCTCGTTAAATTGCTTCGTCATCCCGGCGCAGGCCGGAATCCAGGAAATTAAATTACAGCTTCAATGCCTTTTCGCCGCGCGCAATACCGGACACGCCCGTGCGGACGACTTCCAGAATAGACTCTTCCGGAATGGCATTGATAAAGGAATCCAGCTTGCCGCCATCGCCGGTCAGTTCGATAACATAGGTGGTATCGGTGACATCGATAATGCGTCCACGAAAGATATCCGCCAGGCGTTTCAGTTCTTCACGCAAGCCGCTGTCATCGGTCTTGACCTTGATCATCATCAGTTCGCGCTCGATGTGCGGACCTTCGGTCATGTCCATCAACTTCACCACATCCACCAGTTTGTGCAGCTGCTTGGTGATCTGCTCAATGATGTCTTCGGTACCGCGCGTCACGATGGTCATGCGCGACAATGATGGATCTTCGGTCGGCGCGACTGTCAGTGATTCGATGTTGTAGGCGCGAGCAGAAAACAGCCCAGCCACCCGGGACAGGGCACCCGATTCGTTTTCCAGCAAGATTGAGAGAATATGGCGCATGGTCGTCACTTCATTAAATCAAAATCATTTCATTCTGGCCGGCACCCGCGGGAATCATCGGGTACACGTTTTCACTCTGGTCGGTCAGGAAGTCGAGGAACACCAGCTTGTCGCGTACTTTCATCGCTTCAATCAAGGCGCCTTCGACATCGCCCGGCTTTTCAATCTGCATGCCGGTATGACCATAGGCCTTAGCCAGCGCGACAAAATCCGGCAATGATTCCATGTACGACATGGCATAACGCTTCTGGTAGAAGAACTCCTGCCACTGACGCACCATGCCGAGATAACGGTTATTCAGGTTGATCACCTTGATCGGCAAACCATACTGACGACAGGTCGACAGCTCCTGGATGTTCATCTGGATACTACCTTCGCCAGTCACGCAACAGACCGTCGCATCCGGGTAGGCCATCTGCACACCCATCGCGGAAGGCAACCCGAAACCCATGGTGCCGAGACCGCCCGAGTTGATCCAGCGCCGTGGCTTGTCGAAACCGTAGTACTGCGCGGTCCACATCTGGTGCTGACCAACATCCGAGGTTACAAAGGCATCACCGCCAGTGACCTTATGCAGCGTCTCGATAACATACTGTGGCTTGATGATGTCGCTGTTACGATCAAACTTAAGGCATTCCTGACCGCGCCATTCCTCGATCTGGTTCCACCAGGCCTTCAGCGCGTCCTGATCCGGTTTTTCCTTCGAATCCTTGACGAACTTGACCATCTGCTTGAGCACGTTATCGACAGGCCCAACGATCGGGATATCGACCTTGACGTTCTTGGAAATACTGGCCGGGTCGATATCAATATGAACGATCTTGGCGGTCGGACAGAACTTTTCAATGTTGCCGGTCACGCGATCGTCGAAACGCGCACCCACCGCGATCAGTACATCGCAGTTGTGCATCGCCATGTTGGCTTCGTAAGTGCCGTGCATACCGAGCATGCCGACGAACTGCCGGTCGCTGGACGGATAGGCGCCCAGACCCATCAATGTCTGGGTGATGGGGTAATTCAACAGCCGCGTCAACTCGGTCAGAGAATCGGACGCGTTATCCAGCACCACGCCGCCGCCGGTGTAAAGCATTGGCCGCTTGGCACTCAGGATCAGCTCAACCGCTTTCTTGATCTGGCCCGCATGCCCTTTCACGATCGGGTTGTAAGAGCGCATTTTGACTTTCTTGGGATAGTCAAATTCGCACTTCTGGGCCGTCACGTCCTTGGGAATATCAACAACCACGGGGCCGGGACGACCGGTGGTCGCAACATAGAAGGCCTTCTTGATCGTCTCAGCCAGGTCCCTGACATCCTTGACCAAGAAATTGTGCTTCACGCAGGGGCGCGTGATGCCGATGTTGTCCACTTCCTGAAAGGCATCGTTGCCGATCAGGCTGGTCGGCACCTGGCCAGTGAAGGCCACCATCGGGATGGAGTCCATGTAGGCAGTCGCGATACCGGTCACTGCGTTGGTTGCGCCGGGGCCGGACGTTACCAGCACCACACCCGGCTTGCCTGTCGAACGGGCATAGCCGTCGGCAGCATGCGTGGCCGCCTGCTCGTGACGCACCAGGATATGCTGCACATCCTGCTGCTGATAGAGTGCATCGTAAATGTGCAAGACAGCGCCGCCCGGATAACCAAAGACGAGGTCAACACCCTCTTCCTTCAGACAACGGACAAAGATTTCAGCACCAGTCAATTCCACGGATCGCGTCTCCGAACACCTAACTCCAGTTGCGGACTTCGCCAAGCGCTGCCCTGCAAATACCACAACTTTATGAATGTAAAATAAAAAAACGTCCGGAATCGGACGCGCTCCGCGAGTCGCGCGGAACCGCACAAACTACTGGGATTGTGATATAAGGTCAAGCAATCCTTGGCATTTTTTTAATGAAAAATGCGACCCGCATGCTTGTGACGGACCGGAAAAAAAATTAACGTAGGGACAAACCGATGCTGCCAGAGGGGAGTAGGCATGAGATTCACCAATAAGTTATTGTTTGGGTTAGTTATTACAGCATTATCCTGGAGCGCCAGCGCGGCCATGTACAAATGGGTCGATGAACAGGGAAATGTCCATTATTCGCAGCAGCGCCCAAGCGCACAGCAATACCAGACAGTCGCCCCTCCTCCCGGCCCCTCTAGCAGCGCCGCGGAAGAACGCGAGCGCCTGAAAAGCATGCTTGAAAGCCGCGATCAATCAAAGGAAGAAGCCACCAAGGCTGAAGCAGAGGCAGCCGCGGATCAGGCCGAAAAAGAACGTTTTCGAAAAAATTGCGAGGCTGCGCGCAGGAACCTTGAAACCTATCAGAATCTCGGTCGTAAAAAGGTCGTGGGGAGTGACGGTGTCGCCTACTACCCAGACGAAGAAGAAGTGGCTGAAAAAATCGCCACTGCCAGAAAAAACATCCAGGAATACTGTCAGTAAAGCGCAGCCATGCCGGTACTCAACATCCAGACCAATGCCGAATTGCAGGACGCTCCCGCGCTCATCAAGCAACTGTCCGCTGAAGTCGCCAGTATGCTGGGCAAGCCGGAAAGTTACGTCATGATCACTGTCACCCATAACCCGAACATGCTGTTTGCCGGTAGCGATGACCCCCTGGCCTATATCGAGCTGAAGAGCATCGGGTTGCCGGAGAACCGTTGCAGCGACTTTTCCTCGCAGCTCTGCTCCTCGATCAGTGAATCGCTCAACATCCAGCCCAACCGGATTTACATTGAATTCACCAATGCCGAACGACACCTGTTCGGGTGGGACGGCAGGACTTTCTAGTCCGGTTCGCGGCCTTGGCCGCGAACGCAGCATTTCGGTTAGAATCCTCTTTTCCCTAACCAACTTGTAGCCGGTAACCATGCGCACATCCCGATTTCCGCTTTCCACTGTCAAAGAAGTCCCCGCCGACGCCGAGATCGTCAGCCACCAGCTGATGATTCGCGCGGGCATGATCCGCAAACTCGCCGCCGGCATGTACAACTGGCTACCGCTAGGACTGCGCGTGCTGCGCAAGGTGGAAGCCATCGTGCGGGAAGAGATGAATCGTGCCGGTGCGCTGGAACTGCTGATGCCCTCGGTACAACCGGCCGAGCTGTGGCAGGAATCAGGACGCTGGGAACAGTATGGTCCCGAACTGCTGCGCATCACCGACCGGCATAACCGTGAATTTTGTTACGGCCCGACCCACGAAGAAATCATCACCGACATCGCGCGCCGCGAGATTCGCAGTTACAAACAACTGCCGATCAATTACTACCAGATCCAGACCAAGTTCCGCGATGAAATCCGGCCGCGCTTTGGTGTAATGCGGGCACGCGAATTCCTGATGAAAGACGCCTACTCCTTCCACCTGGATCAGGCATCGCTGCAGGAAACCTACGATGTCATGTTCGAAACCTACTCACGCATCTTTACCCGGCTCGGTCTGGACTTCCGCCCGGTGCAGGCCGACACCGGCTCTATCGGTGGCGCCGTATCGCATGAGTTTCACGTGCTGGCGGATTCCGGCGAAGATGCAATCGCCTTCTCCGACAGCAGCGACTTCGCGGCCAACGTGGAACTGGCCGAGGCATTAACACCCGCCGGTGAAAAACCTGCAGCGACAGCCGACATGCAGACGGTCGACACACCCAAACAGCACAGCATCGAAGAAGTCAGTGCGTTTCTGAACGTTCCGGCGAGCCAGTGCCTGAAGACACTGATCGTCAATGGCGCCGAGGAAGGCAGCGTTGTCGCCCTGGTGCTACGCGGCGATCATGAGCTGAACGCCATCAAGGCGGAAAAACTCGATACCGTCGCTGAGCCCTTGCTGATGGCTTCCGATGAAGACATCAAAAAAGCTACCGGCGCCAATGCGGGCTCGGTCGGCCCTGTCGGATTGGACATTCCAGTGCTGGTGGATCGCGCCGCCGCTCAGGTAGCTGACTTTGTCTGTGGCGCCAATGTAAACGACAAACACCTCACCGGCGTGAACTGGGGGCGCGATTTACCGGAACCCACGGTCGTCGATATCCGCAATGTCGTGACCGGCGACCCCAGTCCCGATGGCAAGGGAACATTATCCATCGTGCGCGGTATCGAGGTCGGTCATATCTTCCAACTGGGCACCAAGTACAGCGAAGCATTGAAGGCCACCGTGCTCGGCGAGGACGGCAAGGAAAGCGTCATGATCATGGGTTGCTACGGTATCGGTGTCTCGCGCGTCGTCGCTGCGGCGATTGAACAGAACCATGATGACAGCGGCATCCTCTGGCCCGAGCCGATCGCGCCCTTCACTGTTGCCATTTGCCCTATGAACCTGAAAAAATCGGAACGTGTACGCGAGGTGGCGGAAAAGCTGTATCAGGATATGCTGGACGCGGGCATCGATGTTCTCATCGACGACAGGGATGTACGGGCCGGCGCCATGTTCGCGGATATGGAACTGATCGGCATCCCGCACCGCATCATAGTCGGTGACCGCAATATCGAGAATGGCCAGGTGGAATACAAGCGCGGCCACGAGAAAGACAGCGAGTTGATCGCAATTGATGCGGTAACCAAACGTTTCAAGTAACCGCCAACTGCTTCCGATATAACCTGCATACTGATGGAAATGATCATGAAAGCAGGCCTGTTTACATTAATGCTGATTCTGAGCTCGGCGACTCTTGCGGCAACGCAGGAGCGCCCTGACGAAGAACTGCGTACCCTGCTTTCGGAAGCAATCAACAGCGCCGAAAGCTTCGAAGATCGTTTTGACGCGGAAGTCTGGTTGAAGGATATGACCCAGCGCCTGAGCCGCTGGAAAGATATCCCGCATGAAGAACGCATCACCATGTTGAAAGTCGTGCACCAGGAAGCCACGCATTTCGAGCTGCCCCCTGAACTGATCCTGGCGCTAATCCAGACCGAAAGTAATTTTGAACGCTACGCTATTTCATCGGCGGGCGCACGCGGCCTGATGCAGGTGATGCCCTTCTGGAAAGACGAAATCGGCCGACCGGATGACAACCTGTTCGAGATTCGCACCAACATCCGTTACGGTTGCGCCATCCTCAAACACTACCTGGAGCGCGAGAAAGGCAACTATCAAAAAGCCCTGGCACGCTACAATGGCAGTGTCGGCAAACGCTGGTACCCCGACCGGGTCTATACCGCGCTCAATAGCCGCTGGTTCAAAAATTAACCACGTTCAGTAGATACAGCTCCCAGGCTATGAGAAATAGATAGCCGACCAGAACCAATTTTGCGATCTGCCCCGTTTCCAGCCGACCAAACGCGCGATAGTTGGCCAGTGCAATCAGGGCAATCAGACACAGCCCCGTCAGCTTGGTCTTGATAAATATGAACAGGGCGGTATCGTGCCGGATCAGCGCGTCCATGAAGGGATTTATTTCGACCGCGCCGTTACTGAGTAAGCGGGTTGTAAAAAAGGCATCGGTCAGTGACAGCAGCACCACGGTTAACACTAGCAGGCTGCTGGCCAGGGGAAGTTGGTCCGAGGTCAGAATTCCCGCGTCTGTGCGGCGATCATTTATTCGCCGGCGGTAGAAACTCGCGCAGATGAGCGTCCGCCAGCTGAATGTACGTCTGTCTGTTGCGGATCGTTGCTCCTCAATAGGGCTGACCAAAGATTCTGTTTGCATGTCCACACCTTCATCATTGTTGTCGAATGTGTACATTCCCTGTTCAAACAGTCCTTGCACTGTTACTACGCAAGTCTCAGGCCAGCGCAATTTTATTCCGAAAATACAGTCTGTTATAAATTAGCCCGTCGTTCACCGGTTCACATCTGTAAACTTTTATGACAGAAAAGGTGCAAATCCCGACAATTCACTCCCCAAAAGCGGGCGCGCATTCCATCCCCACCTCGCCTGAGGTTTTCAACACGGTGAGTGATATTTCGCGGTAGAATGCCCGACCGAAAATCAGCCGCACCGATACACTCATGGTCAAGACGCCCGAACTGCTCGCCCCCGCCGGCAACCTGAAAAACCTGCATTACGCCATCGCCTACGGGGCCGATGCCGTGTACGCCGGTATGCCGCGTTACAGCCTGCGGGTGCGCAACAACGACTTCAACAAGCTGGAGCATCTGGCGGAAGGCATCGATGCCGTCCATGCCGCGGGCAAGCTGTTCTTTCTGGCCAATAATGTGCTGCCTCATAACAGTAAGGTGCGCACTTACCTGAAAGACATCGAGCCCGCGATTGCACTTGGGCCCGATGCGCTGATCATGGCCGATCCGGGCCTGATCATGATGGTGCGCGAGCGCTGGCCGGACCTGGATATCCATCTTTCCGTGCAGGCGAACACCGTGAATTACGCCGCCGTGAAATTCTGGCAATCGGTCGGAATCAAACGCATCATCCTGTCGCGCGAACTCTCGCTGGATGAAGTCACGGAGATCAAGCAGGAATGTCCGGAGATGGAAATCGAAGTCTTCGTACACGGCGCCTTGTGTATCGCCTACTCCGGGCGCTGTCTGTTGTCCGGTTACTTCAATCATCGCGATGCCAACCAGGGCACCTGCACCAACTCCTGCCGCTGGGAATACAACGTGCACGAGGCCAAGCCGGATGTATCAGGTGATTTCGTGCCGGTGCAAATTCAACCGGCAACGCCCGAAGCGAAAACCTATCTTATCGAGGAAGAAAATCGTCCCGGCGAACTGATGCCGATTGAGGAAGACGAGCACGGCACCTACATCATGAATTCGAAAGACCTGCGCGCCGTGGAACATGTGCAGCGCCTGGTGGATATCGGCGTGGACAGCCTGAAAATCGAGGGCCGCACCAAGTCTCATTATTATGCGGCACGTACCGCGCAGGTTTATCGTCGCGCCATTGACGATGCCGTTGCCGGTCGGCCATTCGACCCGTCGCTGCTTGGCGCGCTCGAAAACCTGGCTAATCGCGGTTACACCGACGGCTTCTTCCAGCGCCACCATGAACAGGATTACCAGAATTATATCGATTCCCACTCACGCGCGATTCAACAGCAGTTCGTCGGCGAAGTGATTGCCTACGATCAAGAGAAAAACCTGCTTGAAATCGACGTGAAAAATAAATTCAGCGTTGGCGACAGCGTGGAACTGTTGCTGCCCTCCGGCAACAGGACATTTACCATTAACGAGATGATCAACAAGGATGGCGTTGCTGTCGATGTTGCACCGGGCAGCGGACATAAGGTGCGCATACCGGTCGAAGCCGGTAATTATCAACTGGGCCTGGTTGCCCGAAACCTGTAATAACGCCAGCCCAGCAACCCCCCTAGCAATACCGCATAAAGCAGGGGTTCGCGGATATCGGCCTTTACCAGCCACCAGTAATGCACCACACCTAATGCAGGGATCACGTAGGCCAGTCGGTGCAGTTTTTTCCAGTTACGGCCCAGCTTGCGCATCATGGCATTGGTCGAGGTTAATACCAGCGGAATCAGTAGTACAAAACCCAGCATGCCGATGGTGATAAAAGGTCTGTCCAGGATGTCGTACCAGATCTCTTCCCACCAGAAAAACTGATCCAGCCAGAGATAGGTAAACAGATGGAGTGTTGCGTAGAAAGCTGAAAACAACCCCAGCATACGCCGAACACGAATCGGCCAGCCCCAGCCGAACCAGTGGCGCAACGGCGTCATCAGCAAGGTAATCAATAAAAACCGCAGCGTCCATTCACCGGTTTCATGGGTTATTTCTTCAATAGGATTGGCACCAAGGTTATCGGTAACGCCTGCTACCGCAAGCACCGCCAGCGGGATCAAACACGCGATAAAGATAATCGGCTTGGGAAATAACAGATTACTCACCCTGCGAACAACACTGGCTGCCCTGCTGAATGGGTGGACAAGGCACGGTTCCATAGGAGCAGTAAACGCAACAATCACCCGGCTTTGGTCGCAATAGAGCACCACACCCATCGCAATCGTAATACCATTGGCAATAATCTGTTGGCATTATTTCTTCTTTTTTATGCCCGCACTCCGGGCAAGTAATAACTGATTTTAGTTGAACCACCATTAATAGTATTTCTTCAGGTCCATGCCAGCATAAAGATGCGCGACCTGTTCCTCATAACCATTAAACATCAGCGTTTTGCGTTTGCGGAACTCACCAATGCGGCGCTCGGTACGTTGACTCCAGCGCGGATGATCGACATGCGGATTAACGTTGGAATAGAAGCCATATTCCGACGGCGTCGCCTTCTCCCAGCTACTGACCGGCCGTTCTTCCTGAAAGCGAATTTTCACAATGGATTTAATGCTTTTGAAGCCGTACTTCCAGGGGACTACCAGTCGAATCGGCGCACCATTCTGCTTGGGCATGGTTTTACCGTACAAACCTACCGCCATGAGCGTTAAGGGATTCATGGCCTCATCCATTCGCAGGCCTTCGACATAAGGCCAATCCAGTATTGGCCAACGCACGCCCGGCATTTGTTCCTTGTCGTTTAATGTTTCGAAGTACACATATTTTGCCTTGCTGGTCGGTTCGAAACGCTTGATCAGATCGGCAAGGGGAAATCCTATCCAGGGAATCACCATCGACCAGCCTTCAACGCAACGCAGTCGGTAGATGCGTTCTTCCATGCCATGAGGCTTTAAAATATCTTCCAGCGTATAGACACCCGGTTTGGCACATTCGCCTTCAATGGCGACTGACCAGGGGTGAACGCGGAGGGAGTGTGCATTTTTGGCCGGATCGCTTTTGCGCGTGCCGAACTCGTAGAAATTGTTGTAACTGGTGATATCTTCGTAGCCGGTAGGCGCTTCATCCGTGGAATAAGGACTCTTGGCAATTTTGCCCAGACTGATTGCTGAATGCGCCTGCAGCGAAACACCCAGACCCGCCAGGCCAGCTGCCGCCACACCCGCCTGCATGAAGCGACGACGTTCTTTATAAACGGACTCCGGAGTGATCTCGGACGTCAGGGCATCGGAAGGCCTGGGTATTTTTATCATCATAACGGCACCGCGGTTTCGGAAACTTATTGCTGAGACCAGCCAAAACAGAATAAGTTCTGTCAGGAAAGTGACTGGAGATGCCAGGAGAGTGAGTGCGCCCTGTTCGAAGCAATTGCGCGGTTACGCGCAATCTGAGTTGCGCGCGAGCCGGATGGTATCAGCAGGCACGCTATCCGACTGCCACCCGCGCGTTGCGGAACATTCGCATCCAGGGACCATCCTCCAGCCAGCCGTCCGGCCGCCAGGAATGCTGCACGGCACGGAACACCCGTTCCGGGTGCGGCATCATGATCGTTACTCGACCATCCGCCGTGGTCACACCCGCCAGACCTTCGGGCGAACCGTTTGGATTCAACGGATACACTTCGGTTGCCTTGCCATAGTGATCGATATAACGCAGCACAGCCTGGTTGGCTGCATTCAATGCACCTTGCTTTGCATCACCAACAAACTCGGCACGCCCTTCCCCATGCGCCACCGCAATTGGCATGCGCGAGCCCGCCATACCCTCGAGGAAAATCGAAGGAGAAGCCTGTACTTCCACCAGCGAGAAACGGGCTTCAAACTGTTCACTCTTGTTGCGTACAAAACGCGGCCACTGCTCAGCTCCCGGAATCAGCTCTTTCAGACCCGCCATCATCTGGCAACCGTTACACACACCCAGCGCGAAACTGTCGCCACGCTCAAAGAAGGCTGAAAATTCATCACGTGCACGGGGATTGAACAGGATGGATTTCGCCCAGCCAAGGCCGGCACCCAGCACATCGCCATAGGAGAATCCGCCACAGGCCACCAGGCCCGCAAAATCCTTCAGCGTCACCCGCCCGCTGATGATATCGCTCATGTGCACATCGACACTGTCAAAACCGGCCCTGTAAAATGCCCGCGCCATTTCCAGCTGTCCATTGACACCCTGCTCGCGCAGGATCGCCATCGCCGGGCGCGCGCCGCTATTGATCATCGGCGCCGCGACATCCGTATCGATATCGAAACTGAGCGACACACTCATACCCGGATCTTTCACATCCAGCAAGGCATCGAATTCCTGCTGTGCGCACTCGGGATTATCGCGCAACGCCTGCATCTGGTAAGTGGTTTCACTCCAGGCACGCTGCATATCAACCCGCGCTTCATTTAACAGCTCGTCACCTGCTGAAATCACAATGCGGTCATCGTCACGTAGCGTGCCGATGACATGGCTGCACTTGCCCAACCCGTTTTCTTTCAGCACCTGCAACAGGGTATCCGTATCCGAATGTCTCACTTGAATCACGGCACCCAGCTCTTCATTGAACAGCGCTGCAATCGCATCATCGCCAAGCCCGGATAAATTAATATCGATACCCGTATGACCGGCAAAGGCCATTTCACTCAGCGTCGCCAACAGGCCACCATCCGAACGATCATGGTAAGCGAGCAATAACCCATCCGCATTCAGCAGCTGAATAGCCGTGAAGAAATGCTTAACCGCCAGGGGATCATCAAGGTCCGGCGCGTAATGCCCGACCTGCTTGTAGACCTGCGCCAGCGCCGAACCGGCCAGACGATTCGCGCCCTTACCCAGATCGATCAGGATGAGATCGGTGTCGCCTTTATCATTTCGCAACTGGGGGGTCAGGGTTTTGCGCACATCCGTCACCGGCGCAAAACCGGTGACAATCAGCGACAGCGGTGCGGTGACACTGCGATCCTCGCCCTCTTCATTCCAGACAGTCTTCATGGACATGGAGTCCTTGCCGACAGGAATCGCCAGACCGAGTTCCGGACACAATTCCTTACCCACCGCCTTCACGGTATCGAACAGGATTGCATCTTCACCGGGATGACCGGCGGGCGCCATCCAGTTGGCGGAAAGCCGGATTTTACGGATGTCTTCAATCGCGGCAGCGGCGATATTGGTAATCACTTCCCCAACCGCCATGCGACCGGATGAAGGACCGTCGACTAAGGCGATCGGCGTGCGCTCACCCATGGCCATGGCTTCGCCACTGTAATGCGTGTAATCAACGCTGGTCACGGCTACATCGGCACAGGGTACCTGCCAGGGGCCGACCATCTGGTCGCGCGTCACCATGCCGGTCACGGTACGGTCGCCGATCGTAATCAGAAATGTCTTGTCCGCCACGCTCGGCAGGCGCAGCACTCGGTATACCGCTTCCTTAACATCGATCCTGGCGGTATCAATCTCCGGCTTGGCAAATGTCTTGTGCTGCACATCGCGCAGCATCTTCGGCGGCTTGCCCAGCAACAACGAAAGCGGTAGATCAACCGGCGAGTTATCGAAATGGGCATCGCCGACGATCAGCGTCTGCTCCTCGGTCGCTTCACCCACCACGGCATACAAACAACGCTCGCGCTCACAGAGCGCTTCAAATTCAGCCAGACGCTCATTCGATACCGCCAGGACGTAGCGTTCCTGTGATTCGTTCGACCAGATCTGCATGGGCGACATACCCGGCTCGTCATTCGGGAAGTTGCGCAGTTCAAACCTGCCGCCACGGCCGCTGTCATCCACCAGTTCGGGGAAGGCGTTGGATACACCGCCCGCACCCACGTCATGGATAGAGATAATGGGATTGTCTTCACCCATCGCCCAGCAACGATCGATCACTTCCTGGCAACGGCGCTGCATTTCCGGGTTGCCACGTTGCACGGACGCAAAGTCGAGGTCTTCCGCACTGGCACCGCTATCCATACTGGATGCCGCGCCACCGCCCAGACCAATCAGCATCGAAGGGCCGCCCAGCACGATCAGTTGCGAGCCTGGCGGAATGGCGTTTTTCTCCACATGCTCGGCCTTGATGTTGCCATAACCACCGGCAATCATGATCGGCTTGTGGTAACCACGCACTTCGTCGCCGGTCGGTCCCGGCACCGTTTCTTCGAAGGTACGAAAGTAACCGGCGATATTGGGGCGACCGAATTCGTTGTTGAACGCCGCGGCGCCCAGCGGCCCTTCAATCATGATATCCAGCGCCGAAACGATACGGCCCGGCTTACCATGATCTGTCTCCCAGGGCTGTTCAAATCCCGGAATGCGCAGGTTGGATACGGAGAAGCCCGACAGCCCGGCCTTGGGTTTACTGCCGCGCCCGGTCGCGCCCTCATCGCGAATCTCGCCACCGGAACCGGTTGCCGCGCCGGGAAACGGCGAAATGGCCGTGGGATGGTTGTGCGTCTCCACCTTCATCAGGATATGCACATCTTCATCGTGCGCCCGGTAATGATGGTCCTTGTCCGTGTAAAAGCGTTTTGCTGGCGGACCTTCGATGACCGCTGCATTGTCCTTGTACGCGGATAACACACCTTCCGGATTTGCCTTGTGGGTTTCGCGAATCATGCCGAACAGGGATTCATCACGCGCTTCGCCATCGATAACCCAGTTGGCATTGAAAATCTTGTGACGACAATGTTCCGAGTTGGCCTGCGCAAACATCATTAGTTCAACATCGGTTGGATTTCGTCTCAGGGCAGTGAAATTCTCGACAAGATAATCGATCTCGTCAGCTGACAACGCCAGACCGAGATCCTTATTGGCGAGCTCCAGCGCCTGACGCCCGCTGCCCATGATATCGACGGTCGTCAAAGGAGCGGGGTCGGCCACCTTGAACAGGGCTTCGGCTTCCGAGAATTCGCTCAGCACCGTTTCCGTCATGCGGTCATGCAACAGAGGTAACAGAGCCTGACGTTCGCGACTGGTCAGGGGATTGCCCACTTTGGTTGTGACGTAGAAGGCAATGCCGCGTTCGATACGGTGGACCCTGGCGAGGCCACAGTTATGCGCGATGTCGGTGGCTTTAGTCGCCCAGGGAGAAATGGTGCCGATTCGCGGAATCACCACAAACAGTTCGGCACTGGCGGGGGCGCCCTCCGCCTCCGGACCGTAAGTCAGCAGTTTCTGGAGCACTTCATCTTCGGCCGGACTCAAAGCCTGCTCCAGGTCCACAAAGTGCTCATAGCGTGCGTGAATACTGGCCAGCTCCACACCTGCCTCACGGGCTCGATCAATCAGTTTCTGGGTTCGAAAGGGAGACAGGGCCGGTGCGCCGGACAGGTGTAACATGCATTCGCCTCTGGAAGATGTAGGGGGTTTCCGAAAGGCCATATGATACAGGAAAATGACGCGCAAAAAGAAAGGGGACAGAATTGAATTCTGCCCCCTTTTCTGCTGAAGGATTGACTAGACCTTGAACTGACCGACCAGGTCGTCCAGCCTCGATGCCGAATTCACCAGGTCCTTGAGATAACCGTTGATATCATAGGCCAGTTCGTTGTTCTCGGTTTCAATGGTGGATATGGATTCAATATTCTCGGCGATATCGCCGGTCGCCTGCGATTGCTCGTCCGCGGCAATAGCAATCTGAGATACCAGATTGGTCATGGCACTGACACTGCCGCTGATCTGCTGAATCTGCGCGGTTGCTTCCTGCACACTGCCAATCAGGGTTTCAGTCACCTGGTTGACCATTTCCATGTCATTGTTCAGATCCCTGGCCGAGGTTTCGTTGGCCCGCAGTAATTCGGCGATTTCCGCCGTCGACTGCTGGGTCTTGGAAGCCAACTGGCGCACTTCATCGGCTACCACCGCAAAACCGCGTCCTGCCTCCCCGGCACGCGCCGCCTCGATTGCCGCATTCAACGCCAGCAGGTTGGTCTGGTCGGCAATTTCGTTGATCACGCTCACCATGTTCATCATGCCCTGACCCTTGTGGCTGATATCCACCACGCGACCCTGCAGGGATTCCAGCTTGCTGGTCATGTCACCGGCCTGCTTGCTCATGGCCGAAACCTTGGCCGCGCCAGCCGAGACATCCGTCGCCGCCTGCTCCGCTTCCGCATTGGCATTGTTTGCGTTATTGGCAATCTCAACACTGGTGGCGGACATCTCCTCGGTCGCCGCCGCCGTGTTGCGCGCCTTGTCGGCGCCGAGACCGATGTTGCGGGTCACCTTAACGATCTCATTGCTGGATTCACTGGACAATTGCGTCACCTGCTTTGCCACGTCGGCAACTTCTCGCACCATTGCCTGCAGGTTATTCATCATGTCATTGAAGTAGCCCGAGGCCTGACCCAGTTCATCCTGCGTCTTGACCGGCACTCGCACCGTCAGATCGCCGCTGCCCTGGGCGATATCCTTGAAAATATCCCGGAACTGCACAATCGGGGCCGCAATCTGGAATGCCGAGGCGACCGATATCACTAACCCGATGGTGATACCCAACAGCGCCAGAACCACAATAACCGTCTTGGAAGTCACCAGACCGGCCGCCAGCGATTCACTGGTATCCGCGATCAACTGCCGTTCGGCATCCACCAGGGTTTGCAGGTTGCCCCGAATCTTGAGCAGCAAGGGCCCGACCTGTTCACGCACCAGGTAGGCATCCATACGCCATTTACCACTGGTTTCAAAAGCGTAAAGCGCATCCAGTTTGCTAATGAATACATCACGCAATTCGGTGAACTGTTGCAGGCTGTCTTCCTGATCGAACGTCAGTTCAGCACCGTAAGCCTGGATCTTTTCCAGCGCAGTACCACTGGACTCGATATACAGATTAATCTCATTCAGCGAGTTCGAACCGCGGAATGCCAGATAGGCACGCACACCGTTCATCACATTCGACCAGGCATAACGCAGCGCATGAATATCCGATATAAGCTGCTTGCGTGCCGCAGTGGCCGGCTCTTCTTCCTCGGTCAGAATCATTTGCGTTGTCAGGTTCAACATCTCCTGACTCAGCGGATTGATTTCGCGCGCAGCGTAAGACACGGCCGGAAAACGCTCGGTAACCTTATCTTCATCAAGCAGGGTGCGTAGCTGAACGCCGTACTGGTTGAACTCGGCAATGTCATCCTGAATGCTATTCAATAACTGCATAGCATCGGGATTATCATTCAGGTTCTGCATTAACCAGGTTAACCGTGCATCGACGGTTTGCATTGACTGATGATAACTGTCGTCATGCTGTTGCTCGCCGGACAAGAGATAAAAACCCAGCGAGGCCGTCGCCTGGTTCAGATATTCATTCAGCTCAATCGAAGCCAGGACCACAGGCTGAATTTCTTCAATGACGTGGTGTACATCTCCTTGTACGCGCGACTGGTTAAAAAAACTGATAACGGAAACAATCAGCAGAATACCCAGGAGCATGGCATAGCTGCCGAGCAATTTTTGCTTGATGGTGAATCTGGCGAGGAATGATCGCATTATCGAGGTACCTGGCGACAAAAGTGAGACGGTATAGCCTAGTTGTCGGCCAGGGAATTGCGGAATTTAATGCTTTCGGGAGAGATCAGGACAACTGCCGCCAGTCGAATCCATCTTCTTGATTAGCAAGGGTTAACCAGTCCGGCTCTATTCCCAGAGCAGTAATAAGGGCTTTGCGCGCATGCTCAACATGGTTGTTCTTTTCGCTGATGTGCGCGGCCACCAGCGACTGCAGGCGGGAAGTGTCAATTTGCGTTAACAATGCGCCTGCCTGACGATTGCTGAGATGCCCCAGGCGGCCACCCACACGCTGCTTCAACGACGGTGGATAAGGACCATCCGCCAGCATGGCTTCATCGTGATTGGTTTCCAGAATCAGCCCGTCCAGCCCATCCAGGGTGCGGCAGATATGCTCGGTAATGCTGCCCACATCGGTCAGCAAGCCCAGCCGCAATCCCGCCGAGGAAAACACAAACTGGGTTGGTTCGCGAGCGTCATGCGGCACAGGAAAAGGCATGACATCGATCTCACCCACGCTGAAATGCGTGTGAGGTGTAATCCATTCGACTGCAGGCAACGCGCAGTCCCGCGCCATCAGGGCCGTGCCCGCGGTCATCCATACCGGGATCTTGAAACGGCGTGCCAGCGGCGCCACGCCACGGATGTGATCGCCATGTTCATGCGTGACCAGAATGGCCGTGAGCTGATCCGGCGATTTACCGAGTCGTGTCAGGCGTCGGGTAGTTTCCGCAACGGAAAACCCGCAGTCGACCAGCAGGCAGGTATCGCCTGCCTCGACCAGGGTTCCGTTGCCACGACTGCCGCTGCCGATGGAGGCAAAGCGCATCCGTGGTTACCGCGTTATTGCAGCTGTTCCTGCAGCAGCGTCAGGATCCGCACCGCCGTGCCGGAGTTATCTTCGATACCGTCCGCGCTGTGCACACGCACGAAGGTCTGCGCCCCGCTGGTCGCAACGTGAATCTCGTAGCGATCTCCATCCTTTGCCTTGTCATCGCCCCAGAATTTCATTTTGGATAACCAGCCCTTCTTCTGACTGTCCTTGAGCGGATCGATGTAACGGACATAGTAGATGCCCTCCGCCCGGTTGCGGTCTTCTACCGTGAAGCCAATACGATCCAGCGCAATTCCGACCCGGCGCCAGCCACGCGAGAAGTCATCTTCCATCTGCAAATAGCTGCGATCAGCCGTCTTGATCAGTTGCGCACGCTTGACGCCCTGCGTTTCACGCACCAGCTGCTGCTTAGCCTGCTCTTCCGTTTGCCCCAGGTGGATCATCAGGCGCTTGAGCATTTCGGTTTCCAGTTCCGGATCCGGTTCACGCGGCACCCATACGATATCCTGATCCTCATACCCGGTGGCGACTTCTTCCATGCCACGGTGGGTCAGGTAAACCTCCGTGGTATCGGTGGCATCGCCACGTTCTAGGCGCACGCGGAACTTGTCACGCGTGGCGGCGGAATATAGAAAGTCGAGCGATTTTTTCAGCAGGTTGCGGATCGGCCCGGAATCGATATCGGCCCGGTTCTCCGCCCAGTCGGTTTCCATAATGCCGATCTGCGGATTTTCCAGTGTCATCAGGAAACCGTTGCTCAGCCAGAAGTCATAGACGCGCGTCCATACCGCTTCCGGCGCCGCACTGACTACCAGCCAGCGCTGGTTGCCGTCGTCGACCAGGCGGATACCCTCGGGCTGGGCCAACACCTTGCTCTGGCCGCTGGTTGCAGCCTGCCCCTGGTTAATCCCCTGAAACTCGGAATAAGTCGCGGACGGAACCACCATGGTGTCCTCAATTGCACTGCTATTGATATCGGGCGGCAATTCCAGGCGGGCCTCGGTGCGGGCACGCTTGTAATCCACCTTCTCATCATCCGGCATCATGTTTTTAACCGTGCTGCAGCCACTCAGTGTCAGTGCCGCCAGCAAGGTCGCGTAAGTCAGTTTATTGAGCATGGATAACCCTATTTTTCCGTGAATGTGATACCCGCCTGGCGCATGGCAGCGCGCAAGGGAGCCTTATACTGTTCAGACAGGGGCGTCATCGGCAAGCGGATGCCCGCCGGGATCAACCCCATTTCATACAATGCCCATTTTACCGGGATCGGGTTGGCTTCCAGGAACAGCGCCTTGTGCAACCCCATCAGGCGTTCATTGATGGCTGTCGCCTTGTCGCGCTCGCCCGCCAATGCCGCCTCGCACATCGCGTGCATATCGCGTGGCGCGACATTGCTGGTAACCGAGATCACGCCCTGCCCGCCCTGCAGCATGAATTCCATGCCGGTTTCGTCGTCACCGCTGTAGCAATCCAGCTTGTCGCCGCAGCGATCCTTGATTTCGTGCAGGCGCGCCAGGTTACCGGTCGCCTCCTTGATACCAATGATATTAGGGATATCCGCGAGGCGTGCCGCCGTGGCGGGCAGCATGTCACAGGCCGTGCGCCCCGGAACGTTATACAGGATTTGTGGAATGGCCACGGCCTCCGCCACCGCCTTGTGGTGCAGGTACAGCCCTTCCTGGGTCGGTTTGTTGTAATAGGGGGTAACCAGCAGACAGGCATCCGCCCCGGCCTGCATGGCGCAGCGGGTCAGGCTGATGGCTTCCGTGGTGGAATTGGCGCCAGTGCCGGCAATAACCGGGATTCGGCCGTTGACCAGTTCGACTGTTCGCGCGATGAGTTCGCAATGCTCGGGCTCGTCCAGCGTCGCCGATTCACCGGTGGTGCCCACCGCCACAATCGCATCCGTCCCCGCACTGATATGAAACTCAATCAGTTGCGCCAGCGCGTCATCGTCTACGCTGCCGTCATCCCGCATCGGGGTAACCAGCGCAACCATACTGCCATGAAACATCCAGGGACTCCGTAGAAGCTCTGAGAGCGAAAATTATCGGGCTGAAACCGCCCACATACTACTTGTCTGACGTGGCGCTGACAAGGCAGCCAGACTGGCGCGAACCCAGCCTCAGCAGGCAAAAAAGCAGTTGCCCTGCCCCCGATAATTCTGCAGACTGAGGGTCAGTTAATGCTTGCGACAGAGACAATAAACACCTCAAATGAGTAAAACCTCTCTTGTGATTTCCGCGCTGGGCGAGGACCGCCCCGGACTGGTCAACGAACTTTCTGAAAGCATCCTGGAACACCAGGGCAGTATTTCCGATAGCCGGATGACGGTACTGGGCGGACATTTCGCCATCATCCTGCTGGTAGACGGCAACTGGAACAACATCGCCAAGTTGGAGGGTCACCTGCCCGCGATTGGCGAAAAACTCGGCCTCACCATAAACCTGAGCCGCACCGTCGCCAAACCCGGCAGCGCCAGTCAGCTACCTTACGTGGTGGAAGTCATTGCGCTGGATAATCCCGGCATCGTGCACAAGCTGGCCGGTTTCTTTTCCAAGCGCAACATCAACATCCGCGACCTGTCGACCAGCACCTATGCGGCCGCCCACACCGGCACCCAGATGTTCAGTGTGCACCTGCGGCTGGATATCCCGGCCAATCTATCCATTGCCATGCTGCGCGATGAATTCATGGATTTCTGCGACCAGTTGAATCTGGATGCGATCATTGAACCCTACAAGCCTTAATCCACTGTCTTACACGTTTACCCGCAGGGAGGGATCATGAGCGTCACCGTCGGCAAAAAGGTGAAAGATTTTTCATTGCCCGCCACCGGCGATCAGACTATCAAGCTGTCTGGTCTGCGTGGCCACAACGTGGTTATCTATTTTTATCCCAAGGACAGCACCCCCGGCTGCACTACCGAAGGCCTGGATTTTCGCGCCAACCATGCCAAGTTCAAGCGCGCCAACACTGTCATCCTGGGCGTTTCCCGCGACTCTCTCAAGTCGCATGAAAACTTCAAGACGAAGCAGAACTTCCCCTTCGAACTGCTTTCCGATGCCGATGAAAAAGCCTGCACCCTGTTCGATGTCATCAAGGAAAAGAACATGTATGGCCGAAAAGTGCTGGGCATTGAACGCAGCACTTTCCTGATTGACCCAAACGGCGTGCTGCAGCAGGAATGGCGCAAGGTCAAGGTCAAGGGTCACGTGGATGAAGTACTGGATGCCGTAAAGGCACTGAACAAGGCAAAGAGCTGAATCGATGGCGAAGAAAAAACCCGAGGGCAAGCGTCTTTTTGTACTGGATACCAACGTGCTGATGCACGATCCCACCGCCCTGTTCCGCTTTCAGGAACATGACATCTTTCTGCCGATGGCCGTGCTGGAAGAGTTGGATCAATCCAAGAAAGGCGTCACCGAGGTCGCGCGCAACGTACGCCAGGTCAACCGCTTTCTGGATGAGATCACCTGCAAGGCAACCTCGCATGAAGATATCGAGCGAGGCCTGCCACTGACCAACCGTCTAGCATCCGGCGACAATGAACAGGAACGCGCGCTTGGCACCCTTTATATCCAGACCCGGTCCATGGATTACCAGCTTCCAAGTGGCATGCCCGGCAATAAACCGGACAACGACATCCTCGGCACCGCGCTGGCCGTGCAACGCCTGTATCCGGACGAGCCTGTCACGCTGGTTTCCAAGGATATCGCCTTGCGCATCAAGGCTGCGGTATTGGGAATACAGGCTGAAGACTACTACAACGACCAGGTACTGGACGATGTCAATCTGCTCTATTCCGGCACCAAGGAATTGCCGCAGGACTTCTGGGAACAATGCGGCGATAACGTCGAATCCTGGCAAGACAACGGTCGCAGTTACTACCGCTTCCGGCACGACGACATCAGCAGCTGGTATCCCAACCAATGTGTATACCTTGACGGCGGCCGCGGTTTTGAAGGTGTCGTGCGTGAAGTCGATGGCAACAGCGCCGTGCTGGAAATTGCCGATGATTACCGCAAGGCCAACCACAGTGTCTGGGGCATCAACGCCCGTAACCGGGAGCAGAACTACGCTTTGAACCTGCTGATGGATCCGGAAGTGGATTTCGTCACCCTGGTCGGCGCGGCGGGCACAGGTAAAACCCTGTTGACGCTGGCCGCCGGTCTGACACAGGTACTGGAAGAAAAGCGCTATAACGAAATCATCATGACCCGCGTAACAGTACCGGTCGGCGAAGATATCGGTTTCCTGCCCGGCACCGAAGAAGAAAAGATGACCCCCTGGATGGGTGCGCTAATGGACAATCTGGAAGTGCTGACTCATTCCGATGCCGGCGAATGGGGACGTGCCGCCACCAATGACCTGCTGCATCGTCGCATTAAGATTCATTCACTGAACTTCATGCGTGGCCGCACCTTCCTCAATAAATTCCTGATTCTGGATGAAGCGCAAAACCTGACATCTAAACAGATGAAGACCCTGATCACGCGCGCGGGACCCGGCACCAAGGTGATCTGTCTTGGCAACGTTGCGCAGATCGACACGCCCTACCTGACGGAAACCACGTCCGGTTTGACTTACGTTGTTGATCATTTCAAGGGCTGGAAACACAGCGGGCATATTACGCTGCGCCAGGGCGAGCGCTCACGGCTGGCGGATTACGCGTCGGAGATTTTGTAGCGGCGCTTAATCGATCCGCTACGGTTGCTCCTCAAGCACTGTATCGCCCCAGTGTTCTACTCGGGGCCAGGCACTCAATACCGCTTTCACCAGCGTCGCCAGCGGGATCGCAAAAAACACACCCCAGAACCCCCACACACCACCGAATAACAGCACCGCGATGATGATCGCCACCGGGTGCAGGTTAACCACTTCCGAAAACAGCAAGGGCACCAGCACATTACCATCCAGCGCCTGGATCACCGCATAGGCACCAATCACCCAGGCGAATTCCGAACCCCAGCCGAACTGAAAGTACGCAATCACCGCCACCGGCACTGTCACCACCGCCGCACCAATGTAGGGAATAATCACCGACAGTCCCACCAGCGTCGCCAGCAATTCGGCGTACTCCAGCCCCAGGATACGGAATGTGATAAAGGTGACCCCACCCACTATCAGTATTTCCCAGACCTTGCCACGCACATAGTTGGCAATCTGGATATTCACTTCCTGCCAGACGCGCGCACTCAGGGCACGGTCACGCGGCAGGTAGCTGGACAACCAGCCGATGATCGCCGCCTTGTCCTTGAGAAAGAAAAATACCAGCACCGGCACCAGCACCAGGTAGACCAGGATGGTAATCAGACCAACCACCGAGGCAACGGACAGTGACAGTACACGTTGACCAAGCGCACCCAGTTCGGAGCGCAGGCTGGCCATGACATCCTTGACCTGCTCATGTGTCACCATGTCTGGATAACGCTCGGGCAACTGGATAAGGGCCGCCTGCCCACGCCCGATCATCTCGGGAAGTTGTTGTACCAACTGCGTGATCTGCAAGGACAGGCGAGGCAATACGCCGAAGAAAAGGAACAGCATGAATATCAGGAAGGTCAGCATCACCACGACCACCGCAACAGTGCGCATGAGCCTCCAGCTTTCCAGCTTGATCACCACCCCTTCAAGCAGATAGGCAATTACCACCCCGGCCAGCACCGGTGCAAGCATGTCGCCAAAAAACAGCACCACTGCGAAACCGGTTAACAGCAGGACCGCCAGGATGACAACCTGTGGGTCGGAAAAATAATGCTCGAACCAGCGGCGGATAATGTTCATGCATTATCATCCGAGGCAGAAAATGTTTCGAGATACTCCTGGTAACGGGTTTCGAACACCGCTTCAAGATCATCGATGACTTCAATCTTGTCACGCCCCATGATGACATGCTGCGTCACCAGGTCCGATGTCTCGCTCAACAGGGCGTTCTTATCCAGCATGTGATAGGTCGCCGACAGGCGTTTGACTGCCTTGATAACAGATTCAGATTCAGGACGTGGAATGCTATCGGGCGAAAGCGGTTGCCTGGGTGCAGCGGGTTTTACCAGCTCGCGCCCAGGACTCAAGGTTGGCAAAGAAACCGATTCACGCTGCTGCAGAAACTCGGCAAAGGCCAGCAAGCTGTGCTGATCCGCAGGACCCAGCGCTGCAAAGATGCGTTGCAATTTGTCTGCCGTACCTGTCATCGCAATCCTCACCAGCTGTTAATTATCTGCATGATAAACAAAATACCTAAAAAAAGGGGACAGAATTATTTTACTGTCCCCCTGAATAACACGCCCGGCAACGGAAATCAGCTCACGTTCGAAGAAGGATGTTCCCGGCAATAATTCTGGGCAAATTCCAGCAATTCATCCATGGCGCGATGGCGGAATTTCTGTTTCTGGTGCACGAAGGAAAAAGGACGCTGCAGCGTAGGGTCAAGCGGCAAGGCAACCAGTGTACCCAGCTGCAACTCTTTGTTGATGGTGGCACGCGAAACCACGGAAACACCCATGCCTGCCTCAACAGCGCCCTTGACCGCCTCGGGACTGCCAAGCTCCATACAAATGCTGATATCGTTGGGATTCAGGCCGGTTGATTGCAAATATTCCTGAATAACCTCGCGCGTACCCGAACCTTCCTCGCGGCAAATGTAGGGATACTTGAACAGCTCCTGCATAGTGACGCGTTCCTTGCCCGCAAGCTCATGACTCGGCGGCATGATGGCGACCAGCTCGTCCTGGCGGCACATTTCCACCACCAGGTTCTTGTTGGAAACCGGCGCTTCCACCACACCCAGATCGATGACATTGTTTTCCACCATCGACACGATACCTTCGGTATTGGACACTTTCAGCTGCACGTTCACGTCGGAGAACTGGGAGCGGAAATCGCCCAGCAGGGCGGGCAGCATGTATTCGGCAATCGTCGTGCTTGCACCAATCGTCACCACGCCACTGATATCACCGGTCATTTCGCGTACGGCGTTTTCCATTTCGGAGTAAAGTTCAAAAATACGGTCGGCATATTCATAAACTCGCCGCCCGGCATCGGTCAGGCTGATGCGATTATGCGTTCGGTCAAACAGGCGGGTATTGAAATGCTCTTCGAGCTGGCGAACCTGAAAGGTCACAGCGGGCTGGGTCATGTGCAACGTTTCCGCTGCCTTGGTAAAACTGAGCAAGCGTGCCACGGTGTGAAACACTTGCAGTCTGCGATCTGCCATATTAATTCTCTTTACTTTCTAAAGGGTTAATCCAACCCGGTGAGTTACTGCTGAAGATTGCCTGCCAACTCGGCAATTAATCCTATTTATCGTATCAGTAAATGCAGAAATATAACAACGTGCTTATGGACAAATCTTCACCGAACTGCGCGAGACATAAAAAAAGCCCGGCAGATGCCGGGCTCCTGGATCGATATAGCGAGGTAGACTTACATTCGGAATTTCGCCATTAACCCCTGCAACTGCGCTGACAAACGCGCCAATTCATCACTGGCGCTGGCGGTCTGCTGGGCCCCGGCGGCCGTCTGATCGGCCAGTTCGCGGATATTATAGACGTTGGAATTCACCTCGGCAGTCACGGAACTCTGTTCCTCGGCCGCGCTGGCAATCTGCATATTCATGTTGTTGATGGTGGCCACCGCGCCGGCAATGCCGCCCAGCGATTCAGCGGCTTTTTCGACCTGGCCGGTACTGGCCTGCGCCATGTTCTGAGCACTTTCCATGACCTTCACCGCGCCTTCCGCACCCGTCTGCAGGCGTTCGATCATTTCCTGGATCTCCTGGGTGGACTGCTGGGTACGGCTTGCCAGGGTGCGTACTTCGTCCGCCACTACCGCAAAACCGCGACCCTGCTCACCGGCACGCGCGGCCTCAATCGCCGCATTCAACGCCAGCAGATTGGTCTGCTCGGCAATGCCGCGAATCACATCCAGCACCATGCCGATGTTTTCTGACTCATGCTTGAGATTCTTAATGGTGTCGCCTGCCCTGGTAACCTCCCGCTCCAGGTTTTCGATGGCGCTCAGCGCCTCGGTTGACACCAGCGCGCCCTGCTTGGCCGCGCGATCAGCTTCCTGCGCGGAGCTAGCCGCACTGGCTGCATTTGACGCCACTTCCTGGACGGTTGAAGTCATTTCGCTCATGGCATGCGCCACATGCTCGATTTCGTTATGTTGCTGCTGCACACCGCGATTCGCTTCCTCGGTGATAGCCGACATTTCCTCTGCCGCAGATGCCAACTGGGTTGTAGCGCCGCTGATTTCCCCGATAACCGAGCGCAGGCTGGCACCCATTGCATTAAAGCTGTTGACGATCTCACCAATCAAATCATCGCTCTCCATGCTGCAGCTATGACTGATATCGTTATTGCCAATGGCATAGGCAATCTCGGATATACGCTTCAACTTGCTTAACAGGATCATCTGCACCAGGAAATAATTTGCCGCCCCCATGGCGGCGCCAGCCAGCATGCATCCCAGCATGAACCAACCGAACATTCCTTCACGGGTGTCAACGAAAAACCCTGCAAAGAAGGGGAAAATAACGCCCACCAGCAAACCAAAACCAATACTGGCGATGAGGAGATTGCGTAAAATACTGGGTTTCATATCCTGTTACCTGTGTTGTCATTTAACGGGCATTCTGCCCTGGCCTGCCTTCCATCATTCAATAACAGGCAAATGCCGTACCAATCAAAAACGGGCACTAACGTGCCCGCATGACTGTTGATTAAATCAAATTCTCATTACCAGCTTGCCAGCTGCTGCTGCAGCGCCTGCAGACTGGATTCCGCCTCGGACAGGTTGTCCAGAACTTCGCTGGCAATCTGGGTACGCGACTGACTGGTGTGCACCACTTCGCGGATAGCGCCCACGGCCACACTCTGCTGCTCGGCCGCACTCGCAATCGTGGTATTCATGCCTTCAATTGTCTGCACATAGCCGGCAATTTCCGCCAGGGATATGCAGGCACCTTCGATTTTTTCCTCAACGACTGAAAGCTGGGTAGTACCTTCACCCATAGTGCTTTCGGCTTCCTTGGCCTTGCTCTGCAAAGCCTCGATCATTTCCTGAATTTCCTGGGTGGACTGCTGGGTACGGCTTGCCAGGGTACGTACCTCGTCCGCCACTACCGCAAAACCACGACCCTGTTCACCGGCACGCGCCGCTTCGATAGCCGCATTCAACGCCAGCAGGTTAGTCTGCTCGGCAATACCGCGGATGACATCCAGCACTGCACCAATGTTCTGAGATTCCTGTCCAAGGCGGGCAACCGCATCACTGGCACGCGCAATATGATCGGTCAGGCTGGACATTGAACCCATGGCATCAGTCATAGTGACCTTACCGTTGTCCGTTTCTTTCATTGCCTGATGTGTGGATTCCGCTGCTGAAGCCGCGTTGTTGGCAATTTCCTCAACGGCTGCGCCCAATTCGTCAATCGCCGTTGTAACCTCATGAGCCGTATCGCCACCGCTGCACTGCGCAACATTGGCCATGGCCGCCTGAATTGGCTGATCAACCGCCGCCAGACCCGAGGCAAACATTTCAGTGGAAGACTGACGCGCGCCAAGAGCGCTAACCAGCTGGTTGAAACTGGCTGCCACTTCCGGCGCAACCTTGTCCTGTTTGGCATCCAGCGAAACGCTGAAGTTTTCCTGAGAGAGCTTGCTCAAAGCAGCTGCCAGCGCGGAGTCGGATTTCTTCGAACCTCCCGACAACATCAGGAAGACAACCCCGATCACCGCGCCAATGCCCAGCATCAGGCCGGGTGATTGACTGGCCATCATTCCCATTACAGTCCAGTCCACAAACCCAATCACGGCCACTAATCCCAGCAGGCCCATCATAACCAGTGTCTTAGTCCCAAGCGCTTTCACTCTGCTCTCCTGAAGATTCCTTTTCCTGCACCCCTCGTAGGCGCATGTCCGGCCGTGAATACGGTCCGTCAAACCTGTTAGCGACGCGGAATAGGCAAACTTTAAGCCTCCGGCAGACATTTGCAGGAGACTGGAGGCATAAAAAAAGCCCCGCAAAGCGGGGCTTTAGCGCTGATCGAGCGAATTAATTATTCGCCATTCACCGCTGCGGTGAGTGCCCTGCGGATAGCTTCGGGACTCGCCATCAGTTTCATGAAGCTGTTATCACCCATCATTTTCAGGTCCGGGTAATGAACCGCCATACGGAAGCGCATGTGCAGGGCAACGACCTTCTTACCTGTCACCATTACTTCATAGGGCAGGTACGGGGTACCTTTCAAATTCCCGAAATCAACCACACCCATCTGGAAGGCATCGTCCATGTACTGGTCACCATCCGGGCCCGACTGCATGGAAACACCGAAAATCACTTCATCCTTTCCGATTACGTCGATGCGGTACAGGGAACGAACACCAGCGGTATTCTTATCCAGGTTCTTCTCGACCGCTGCGACTGCCTGCGAATGGGAGCCGAACTCGGCCAGTTCATAGACATCATCGAAGTATTCCATACCAAAGGTATAGCGATATTTCTTGAGCTTGCGTTCGCTCATCCCTTTTTCAGTACCGAACTCTTCCAGCTTGCCCAGCGCCTTTTCCAAAGCTTCGGCGGTATTCGCAAGATCGGTCTTCATCTGGTAGGCCACGGCCATGTACAGTGGGTTGATGTAAGTAACCTGCAGCTCATTTCCAACCTGGGTAACGGCAGCACGCTGCGCCATGGAGAAACCGCCATACTCACTGGTGGCAGCAACTTTTCTCAATGCATCACTGGTGAAGATAACAACCTGAGCACCATCGTAGGGCTTGTATTCACCGACCACTTCAAAACCGGCACCCAGCAGCGATTCCTTCACGTCCTCAACCTTGTCGGCAAGTTCGCCCGGACCACGGGAAGCCAGGATAAACGGCTGGTACTTGTCGGCTGCCTGAAGCGAAGCGCTGATCGGCATCAGTCCCACCATCAGTGCCGCAGCCGCCATTAGGGTTTTAAACAGGTTTTTCATTCTATTGCTCCTCATCCATTTAAGAGATGTCTTTGGTGTTTCGGCATTCTAGGTTAAAACCTTACCGAAATGTAACAATGTAGATCAACTTCATCATCCAACGAAAAAGGGGCCATCGGTGAAGATGGCCCCTTTCATTTTCGTCACATACTGTGAATGTCAGCTGAACGGTATCGTTAGAACTTCATACCGTAGCTGATTTCCAGTGCGTGCTGGTCCATGCCGATCTCAGCGGTATAACCCAACACCCCGAATGGCGCTCCAAGATCCGCACTGTATGCATATGACTGGTCTTCACGAAGCGCACGCATATAGCCAAATGACAATTCAGAGTAATCGTCCAGTGCGTATGTAGCACCCAGCGTCAAGTGAGTTTCAACTACACCTGGAGCGATGATGTTGAACAGATTCTCTTTATCACTGATTGGATTTTCACCGTGATTGATACCCGCACGGAATGTCCAGTCCTTGTTATATTGATGGCTGATACCAAGTTTCACGACTGTAATATCGTCCCAGCCAAAGCCCCAGCCATCACTACCACCCAAAGCTCCAGCCCCTGCATAACCACCGGTAGTCAAAACAGAGGTTAAAGCACCAAAGAATTCAGCTGCTGTTGGGCCAGGATTGGCAATCGAATCAACATCGCTGTAAAGAATGCGGGTTACATCCAAAGCAACTGCCGTACTGTCGGAGATTTGATAAGAAAGTCCGAGGCCAAAGCTTGCGGGTATATCAAAGTCACCATTATCCGCAAACAAACCTTTGTATTTGTCAAATTCCTGCATGTAGATTTTGGAAGATGCTACTGCACCCAAAGTCAGATCATCGGTGATCTTGCCGGTCCAGCCCACTTTGACACCGGCACCAAAGGCATCATCATTACCGACATTAGTCACATTCATTGGATTAGTGGAAAGCCCCTGGAAAAGACCCAAACCATAGGCTCTGAAAGTCTGATAACCCAGAAGGAGAGAAGCACCCAAGGTATGTCCATCAGCAACTTCTGTAGAAACAGACGGAGCAATGATCATCTGAGCCAGATTCACACCTAGCGTCCCTGTATTTGGAAAAGTAGGTGTTGCAACCGATAAAGCTGCTGCAAAGTTTGGAATTGCAGGTCCAAAAGCATTTGCATAAATATTACTGTTATAACGGGTGTTCATGCCGCCGGCACCTGTCATGGTCAGGCCCACAGTCATATCACCCAACTTCATTGCGCCACCAAAATTTGGAATGGCGAAAAGGGTTGCACCGCTATCTTCCGAAGAAGTTCCGCCACCCATCGCAGCTGCATTTAAAGTGGAATCACGTTGCGGGTTAAACAACTCAATACCGGCATCGATACGGTTGGTATCCAGCATACCCATGGAGGCCGGGTTAGTGGCTGCGGCCAGACCATCCTGACCATAGGCGATACCGGCACCACCCATCGAGCGGTTTTTTGCACCGATACCGATTAAGAAATAACCATTAGTTGCCTGTACGGCGGGAGCTGCGAGGGCTGCTGAGACAGCACACGCAACGATTGAACTTTTAATAGAAGCCTTCATATTTCCTTTCCCTCCTGGCAGGAATCGAATTGTTGTACATTAACGACAATCTGTTGCGAGACGCGCAACAGCATGGCGATTTGTTGACAAATTGTCAAATGTTTTGCATTACAGCAAGATGCATGCCCGTTCTAAAGTTGATTAAACTTTGTTGCTAATAAACAACGTTTTTAGCCAATTTAACCACTCTTGCCAGACAGCATCCGTTTTTTGTGCTTCAATTCAGAGCAGTAGCGCCCAACAGGCCAACCCAAGGAGACCAGAATGAACAAAATCGCCCTCCTCCATAAGGGAGCCACATTATCCTGCGCCATGCTGTTGACACTTCCCGCTACCAGCTTTGCCGCAGGGTTTGCGATCATCGAGCAAAGCGCGAGTGGCCTTGGCAATGCTTACGCGGGCGGAGCTGCGGCAGCCGAGGATGCGTCCACCATTTTCTTCAACCCGGCCGGGCTGACTCGACTACCCCACCGACAACTTATCGCGGCAGGTCACGTCATCGCGCCACAGGCCAATTTTTCAAACAACGGCACCCAGAGCCTGTTACCCGGTGTAGCCGTGGCACTTGGCGGTAATGGCGGCAATGCGGGGGGCGAGGCGTTTGTGCCCAATCTGTACTATTCCATGCCAGTTAATAATGACCTGGTGTTCGGAATTGGCATCAATGCCCCATTCGGCCTGAAAACCGAATACGATCGTGGCTGGATCGGGCGTTATCACGCGATCGAATCCGAACTCAAAACCGTCAACATCAACCCGACCATTGCCTGGAAAGCCAGCGATCAGTTATCGCTGGGCTTTGGCGTCAGCGCACAATATGTCGAAGCAACCCTTTCCAGGGAAATCGATACGGGTAGCGCGTGTGTCGGCCTTCTTACTGTTGCCGGAGACCCAACGCCCGTTGCAACCTGCGCTGGTACTTTTGGCTTAACCCCGCAACAAAGCGATGGCTTTGCTGAAATCAACGGCGATGACTGGAGCTATGGCTTTAACTTTGGCGCTTTATATCAGCTGAATGACGTCACGCGCGTGGGTCTTGCCTACCGCTCCAAGGTAAGCCACGAACTGGAAGGCGATGCTAACTTTACCGTGCCAGCCGGTTTCAGCGCACTGGTAGGCCCGACGCAATATATAGATACAGGCGCCAAAGCCGACGTTGACCTGCCGGAGTCGCTTTCCCTGAGCATATATCATGATGTGAATGACAAACTGTCTGTCATGGGCGATGTAACTTACACCAGGTGGGACCGTTTCGAAGAATTACGCGTGCGTTACGATTCCGCGCAAGCTGACACTGTCACCCCGGAACAGTGGGATAACAGTTACCGCGTGGCCTTTGGCGCCAATTACAGGGTCGATTCAGGATTAACATTGAGAGCTGGCGTTGCTTTTGATGAAGAACCTATTCCGAATGATTCACTGCGTACCCCGCGCATCCCCGGCAATGACCGCACCTGGCTGGCAGTCGGCGCGCAGTTTGCCGCCTCCGATAAGATGCTGTTCGATGTGGGTTATGCTCATCTGCGAGTTGCGGATACCAACATCAATCATTCGGATGCAACCGCGGGCACTTTGATCGGTTCTTACCAGAATGAAGTCGATATTTTCAGCGCCCAGCTGACTTACAATTTCTATTAACCGTATTGCTGGTTTACAGAAACAAAAAGCCCTGCCGATTGGCAGGGCTTTTCAGTTTCAAGAATGCTTAACCTTAACGGGTTAATTAGGCTTTCTTGATCAGGAAGTGGAACTTGCCGCCTTCTTCCTTGGATTCCATCAGCGTATTACCCGTCTGCTTGGCGAAAGCTTCGAAATCTTTCACTGAACCCGGGTCAGTCGCGATGATGTGGAGAACCTTGCCACTATCCAGCGCACCCAGCGCTTTTTTCGCACGCAGGATCGGCAGCGGGCAGTTCAGGCCGGATGCATCCAGTTCATCATCAAAATTTGCCATGTGTATTTACTCCTATTAAGACGAGTATGTGAGGGAACCATTTTGGTCTGAATTTGTAAGGGCATACTTTATAAGTGAACGGCCTCACAAACGCAAGCCCCCTTGTTTTCGGTCAAAACTCGGAACAATTAAGCTTTTTATGCATTTACCGCCGTACGACCCGGCGCAACCACATGATTTCCCTGCCTTACCCAGTCCATAATCCCGCCGCGCAGATTGATAATCCGCTCCGGATTTCCTCCCTGGTTAACCAGGAACATGGCCGCCTGGGCTGAACGTGCGCCGCTGCGGCAGTAGAGCACCACCGGCCGATCGCTGCTCATTATCTCGCTGGCACGCAACGGCACCAGGTGCAGCGGCATTGCTTCTCCACCCGCGATCATGCCCTGCGCCATTTCTTCCACGGAGCGCACGTCAATCAGGCGCACCGCCTCTGGATCTTTCTGCAGCATTTCCACCAAAGCCCTGCTGTCAATTTCCTGTATTCCGTGCATAAAGTGAGTAACCCCATTAAATATTAGCGAGCGATAATATACTTATATTCATCCCTGTCAATTTTCAACCCTACTTTATTCGACAATTCCGTCTGGCGGGTCTGGAAATATGGCCTTGGAACCCCCAGTTGCGTATGGTGTCTATCCGTTGTTCACTACCAAGCTTGCAGGATAACGCTACTACGTGACTTCCCTTTTCAGAATACTGACGCTCAGCCTTTTTCTGCTGACCGCCCCCAGCTTCGCCAGCGACCCATTACGACTTCCGGATATTGGTGACACCTCGCAGGAAGTGATCTCACCCGAGCAAATGAAGGCACTGGGTCGGGCATTCATGAATCGGCTACGCGATACCACCCCCCTGATCGAAGACCCGGCGCTAAACCATTACATGGAACAGCTCGGCGACAAACTGGTAGCTTACAGCGATCAACCCAGCCTTGATTTCACTTTCTTTATTGTCGACGCCAACACGATAAATGCCTTTGCCGCGCCGGGGGGCTATATCGGCACGCATACCGGACTATTTCTGGCGGCACGCAACGAGAGTGAACTGGCCGCGGTAATGGCACATGAAATTGCGCACGTCACCCAGCGCCACCTGGCACGCGCCTACGACAACGCCAGCCGGATGAGTCTGCCCACAGCCGCCGCCATCCTGGCCGCCATTCTTATCGGCACCCAGGACAGCGAAGCCGGTCAGGCCGCGCTGATGTCGGTTCAGGCTGGCAGTATTCAACAGCAAATTGATTTCACTCGCGCCAATGAAGAAGAAGCCGATCGCATTGGCATGCAAACCCTGGCTGGAGCCGGTTTCGATCCCCGTGGCATGCCCGGTTTTTTCCAGCGTCTGCAGGAACAGACGCGTTATTACGGCGCGCGTAACTTCCCGGGGTTTCTCAGCACCCACCCCGTCACCGGTGACCGTATTGCCGAGGCCTACAGCCGTATCGATCAACTCAACTATAACCTGCAGCCTGACAACCTAAACTTCTATCTGATGCAGGCCCGGATGCGTGTGCTAATCGAAAAGAATCCCGCCAGCCTGTTGAATCTGTTCGGTGAACAGGACACCTCGTTGCAACTGCCCACAGAGGCCCGGCAGTATGGCCTGGCGCTCGCCCGGATGGCGAACAACCAGCCGGAGGAAGCCAGCACGCTGCTGGAGAAACTGTATAAAAGCGATCCTGATCGCATAGCGTTTCGTCTGGCGCTGGCGGAATCCTATCTAAAGAGTAGAAAGACCCAGGCCGGCATCGAGTTACTCAAACATACCCTCAACCTGTACCCGGACAGCCAGGTCGTGATTTACCACTACGCCGCCGCGCTGGTTGATAGCGGCCAGCACAAGGCTGCCATTCAACTGCTCGAGGACGATGTGCGTCAATTTTCGAACACAACCATTCCCTTTTATCCTCTGCTGGCAAAAGCCGCCGGGGGCGCGGGCAACAAGGCACTGGCACGTCAGGCAATGGCAGAACAGTTTTATCTGACCGGTAAAACCCATGCCGCCATAGAGCAACTGGAGCTTGCCATACCCGAAGCCAAGGACGACTTTTACCGCGCTTCGCAGATTGAAGTTCGTCTCGGCCAGTTCAAGACAGAAGCACTCAAAGAAAAAAAATAATCCGCACTGGAATATTCACACACTTGCCAACGTCTCACGGATGAGGAAAGGTATAAACGTTGTGTGATTAGCGTTAAAAGTATTTAAGCAATCGTTAATATTTAATGTTTAATTGGCTTTGACGTGTTCACAACTGCGGACTAGTATTTCATTATTCTAATCTGCAAGTTAAGCGTCAGTAGTGAACAAGTTGATACACACAGCAACGCGTTCACACATATTACACACCCACTGAGGAGGAACCGATGCGGCAACATTTCGGCATCATCAAAACCACCGCCTCTGCTGCTGTACTGTTGGCAACACTGGGTTTAGCCCCGGTTGGTGTCGCGGTAGCAGAAGAAGGCGCATCCGTGATCGATCAAGGCAAGGACATTGCCTTTGACCGCAAGAAAGGCAACTGCCTCGCATGCCATGATATCGCAGGCGGCGACCTGGCAGGCAACATCGGGCCACCGCTGGTTGCAATGCAGGCTCGTTTCCCGGACAAGGCAAAACTGCGCGCGCAGATCTGGGATTCAACCAAGATGAACCCCGGTTCCATCATGCCTCCGTTCGGTCGCCACAAGATTCTGACTGAAAGTGAAATCGACAAAGTCGTCGAGTTCGTTCACTCACTTTAATTGACGTAGTTATGGGAGATTCCATCGTGACAAACATGAAACGCCGCACCCTGCTGAAAGGTTCTCTGGCTGCAGGCGCTGTCAGTATGGCGGTGACCACCGGCCTGCTGGCACCTCGTGCCGTTTTGGCGGCATGGCCAAAAGAAGCTTTTGAAGCTAAATCCGTTGATGACGCATTGAATTCACTCATGGGTAGCAACGCTCTGGAAGGTTCCGACAAGATTGAGATCAAGGCGCCTGACATCGCCGAAAACGGTGCAGTAGTACCGGTTTCCGTCAGCACCTCGATCACGGGTGTCGAATCCATCAGCATCGTTGCTGAAAAGAATGCTTCACCACTGACCAGTTCTTACGTGCTGGGCCCGAATACGGAAGCCTACGTGGCAACCCGTATCAAGATGGGTAAAACCTCCAGTGTCATCGCCGTCGTCAAGGCTGGCGGCAAGATGTACAGCACTGGCAAGGAAGTGAAGGTCACTATCGGCGGTTGTGGCGGCTAAGCCTACCGACCTGGTTAACCTGAAGCATATATATCGTAAAGAGGATTCAAGACATGGCTAACACCATTAAAGTACGCGCAAGCCTGTCTGGCGACGTCGTCACAGTCAAAGCGCTTATCAGTCATCCAATGGAAACCGGGCAGGTCAAGGACAAGAAGACCGGCCAGCTGATTCCAGCTCACTTCATTCAGGAAGTGGTGTGCGAACATAACGGCGCCGCCGTCATGACCGCGCAATGGGGTCCGGCAATCTCCAAAAACCCTTACCTGTCTTTCCGCTTCTCGGGCGCGAAAGCCGGCGACAGCATGATACTGCGCTGGGTAGACAACAAGGGTGAAAGTGATTCAGCCGAAACTAAAATCAGTTAATAAACCGTCCGGCTTTCACGCCGGACGCGCTTTTAAAGCCAAAGGAGGCTTATCATGAAGAAACTCCTGAGCCTGGTTGCCGCATTGGGACTGCTGGCAAGCGCCGCTCCTCAAATGGCCAGTGCCACACCGGAGTCCGATCTGAAGGAATTCCGGTCCTACTACGCCAAACGTTTCCCGGATACCCCGTTTAACGATTACATCAATGGCGTGTATTCCATTGACAAGGCATCGCGTGAACAATGGGAAGCAATCGAGGATTTCCCCCCTTACGAACTCGACGTCGAGAAAGGGAAGGAAATGTTCAATACCCCGTTCAAGAACGGCAAAACCTACGCCAGCTGCTTCCCGAATGACGGTGTCGGCATTCGCCAGAACTACCCGATGTTCGATAGCAAGACAGGTGAGATTATCACCCTGGAAGGTGCCATCAACGCCTGTCGCGAAGCCAATGGTGAAAAGGCGTTCAAGTGGGAAAAGGGCGATATTGCTGCCGTTTCTGCTTACATGGCCTACACATCACGCGGTAACAAGATGAAAGTCGTTATCCCGAGCGATGACCGGGCACTTGCGGCCTATGAACGTGGCAAGCAACATTTCTATGCCAAACGCGGTCAGCTGAACATGGCCTGCGCCGATTGCCACCAGTGGAATGCCGGTAACAAGATCCGCGCCGACCTGCTCAGCCCGGCTCTTGGTCACGTCACTCACTTCCCGGTATACCGTTCCAAGTGGGGCAACCTGGGTACGCTGCATCGCCGTTATGTCGGCTGTAACAAGCAGGTACGCGCTGCTCCTTTCCCGGCCCAGAGCGATGAATACAAGGCACTGGAATACTTCCACTCCTACATGAGTAACGATCTGGAAGTAAACGGACCCGGAGCTCGTAAATAATCAACAGTTTTTGTTAAATCTTTACCCAAACCCGGCCACCTGGCCGGGTTTTTTTATTCCCGCTTCCCTTTACCATTCGGCATCACCTGCCTAAAATCGGCTATCGGAATTTAACAACATCATAACCGGATCACAGGGAATAACCTGCTTTACCTTCGCGTCTAAATAAGCAGTTTCTCATTCAGTATCAGCACAATCTCTTTGGAGGCCTTTCAATGACCATTTCGCGCCGCGAGTTCCTGCAAATGTTAGCGATTGCCAGTGCATCAGGCTTACACCTGACCGGCTGCGAACCCGGCTCGGAAACGCAAACGCCGCCGGCAGGCGTCAAGGCCAACAACCTCTCGAATCACCTCTACGAAGTTCCTGCGTTCGGCAACGTTTCCCTGATGCATTACACGGACTGCCACGCGCAGTTGATGCCGATTTACTTCCGCGAACCCAATATTAACCTGGGCGTTGCCGGCATGCGTGGCAAGCCCCCGCACCTGGTGGGCGAAGCCTTCCTGAAGCATTTCAACATTCCGGCGGGTTCCGCCGAGGCGCATGCCTTCACCTACCTGGACTTTATCGAAGCCGCCCAGAAATACGGCAAGGTCGGCGGTTTTGCCCACCTGGCGACCCTGGTCAAGCAGGTTCGCTCACAGCGTCCTGGCGCGTTGTTGCTGGACGGCGGCGACACCTGGCAGGGCTCCGCCACCTCGCTCTGGACCAATGCCCAGGACATGGTGGATGCCCAGAAACTGCTGGGAGTGGACATCATGACTCCGCACTGGGAAATGACCTTTGGCGCGGAACGCGTCATGGAAATCATTAATAACGATTTCGCGGGCAATATCGATTTTGTCGCGCAGAACATCGTCGATAATGACTGGGGCGAGCAGGTATTCAAACCCTACTCGCTGCGCGAGATCAATGGCGTTCCAACCGCAATTATCGGTCAGGCCTTTCCTTACACACCCATCGCCAATCCGCGCTACATGATTCCTGACTGGAGCTTTGGCATCCGCGATGACCGCATGCAGGAAATGGTCGACCGGGCAAGGGCCGAAGGCGCACAGGTTGTGGTGGTACTGTCGCACAATGGTATGGATGTGGATCTGAAGATGGCCAGCCGCGTGACCGGCATCGACGCCATCATGGGGGGCCATACCCATGACGCCATCCCGCAGCCGGTTCTGGTCGACAATGCCGGTGGCAAGACGCTGGTTACCAACGCCGGTTCCAATGGCAAATTCCTGGCTGTCCTGGACTTTGACGTGAAGAACGGCAAGGTGCGCGATTATCAGTACCGCCTGCTGCCGGTGTTCTCCAACCTGCTGGAAGAAGACGCGGCCATGGCGGCGCATATCGAAGCCGTACGCGCGCCTTACAAGGACAAGCTCGCTGAAGAACTGGCCGTCACCGATTCCCTGCTGTATCGCCGCGGCAACTTTAACGGCACATTCGATCAGCTCATCTGCGATGCCCTGATTGAAGAGATGGGCGCGCAGATCAGTTTCTCGCCTGGCTTCCGCTGGGGCACCAGCCTGTTGCCAGGCCAGGCCATTACCTTTGAAGACCTGATGACCCAGACAGCCATCACCTACCCATCAGCAACCGTCAACAATATGACTGGCGCGCGTATCAAGGAAGTGCTGGAAGACGTGGCGGATAATATCTTCAACGAAGACCCCTACTATCAACAGGGTGGCGACATGGTGCGTGTCGGCGGATTGAAATACGCCATCGACCCGGCCAAGCCGATTGGTAGCCGCATCACCGACATGGAACTGGATGGCAAACCGCTGGATGCCAACAAGGAATATCCTGTTGCCGGCTGGGCGAGCGTGGCGCAGCCGCTGGATGCTCAACCCGTCTGGGATGTTGTGGCGAACTATCTGCGCAACAAGAAAACCGTTTCCGTGACCGAGCTCAATACACCTGTTATTAAAGGTGTTGCCGGAAACCCGGGGCTGGCGTAGAGTACTTACATCGATTTTTGAGAACCCCATTTGCCCCGCACCTTGCGGGGTTCTTTTTGCCCGTAGAGATTCCATGTGTGGGCAGGTGAAGTTCTCTTATTACTTAGAGACACAATTCCGCCCTTTCTTCTTCGCCCGGTACAGCGCCTTGTCGGCGACCTTCAACACATCCCAGGCAGCATTGGCTTTCTCGTTTCTTTCCGCAACACCAATACTGATTGTCACCTGGACAGTCTTCCCTTTAGAGCTACGTCTTTTACTGCGCCCGTCTCTTCGCCGATCCTGCTTGCGCACCACAAACGGCGTATCGGCAATGGTCTTTCGTAATGATTCGAGATGGGGTTTCGCATCATTTGCCGATTTGCCAGGAAACACGACCGAGAACTCCTCGCCGCCATAACGAAAGGGTTTGCCGCCGCCAGTCACTTTGCGCATCTTTGCCCCAATCATGCGCAGCACATTGTCCCCGACATCATGACCATAGGTATCGTTGAATTTTTTGAAATGATCCACATCGAGCATGGCAATGGTGTAAGAACCGCCTAACCGTGACAGCCGCTCTTTCAGCGCTCGCCGCGCGGGCAGATCCGTCAGCTCATCGATATAAGCCATACGATAAGTTTCCTGCAGCACGGCAAACAGCAACATTAATCCCGCGGCACTCAGCAACCAGTGAGACTGGGCGCTATCAAGACCAAAATGCAGCACCAGGGAAAGACTTGCCAGCACACCGAGTAGCGCGGCACGGTCAATCAGCGGTCTGGCGATATAAAACGCCAGTAATAACACAAGCTCCAGCAACAACAATGCAACGGCATTCTGCGGCAAAGGTGTCCAGTCCAGGTAACGCACCGGCACCCAGTGATGGGAGACATAGGCCTGGTATTCACTCGGGGCGAACTTGACCAGCCAGATAGCCAGCGACACCGTGAAGACAATGAATACGAAACGTGGCAGGGCCCTGAGGGTGAGTATTCCGCGTTCCGGGAGAATGGCGAGCACTACCAGCAACAAGGGTGACAATACCGCCACTGCTGGATATAACCCTGGATAAAGACTTAACCAGCCCGCCGCCATCTGCACCAGCAACAGGCCAAACCCGATAAAGAAGATGCTGACACGGTTAAAGCGATAGGCGACAGCCAGGCTGATACCGATAATGATCAACGGCGCCAGCGGCAGCAGCCAGGCCGAGCTGTCGGGTAACTGCGGGAAATGCTGATTGAGGTAAAGTGCCAGGCCAATCAACAGGGCAGGGATGATTAAAGCAAAAATAGCGCGCATTGAAATAGTTCAAAACCGTTGTTATCACGTCATTCCGGCGAAAGCCGGAATCCAGTAGTTATTGCAAGCTTCCTGGATCCCGGCTTTCGCCGGGATGACAAGATGCTACTTAGTTAGAAGTATAAACGGCTTGAGAGGTACTTACTTAACCGGTTCAGCGGTTAATGTCGAAGATGCCTGCAGCGCATGGTGATCGCGCGCCAGCAACAGATACACTGCAGGAACCACAAACAGGGTAAACAACGTCCCAACGCCCAGACCGGTCGCGATTACCAGACCGATATGGAAACGACTGACAGCACCCGGCCCGGTTGCCAGCAGCAACGGGAACATGGCCACCACCATCGATACCGTCGTCATCAGGATCGGCCGCAGCCGAATCTTCGCCGCCTGTTCCACGGCTTCACGCTTGCTCAGGCCATCCGTTACCTGTAACTGGTTGGCAAACTCCACGATCAGAATACCATTCTTGGCAATTAGACCGATCAGGGTAATCAAGCCCACCTGAGTATAAATATTGACCGTTGCAAAACCCAGCGTCATGAAGATCAGCGCACCCGCGATCGACATGGGTACCGAGACCAGAATAATGATCGGATCGCGCCAGGATTCAAACTGCGCCGCCAGCACCAGGTAAATCACCAGGATCGACATGAAGAAAGTGATAATCAGTGCGCTACCCTGCTGCTTGTACTGACGCGACTCGCCGGTGTAATCCCAACCAAAGCCCTGCGGAAAGATTTCACGCGCGGCGTTTTCCAGAAACGCCAGCGCGTCTCCCTGGGTAACACCGCCACCCGCGATGCCCTGCACCAGCACCGAGTTCAGCTGCTGATGCTGAGTGCGCTGGCTGGGTTCGACGGTATCCACAAAGGTCGCAATCGACGATAACGGCACTTGCTCCCCTGACGCAGTTGGCAGGTAATAATTCTTCAGGCGCTCCTTATCCAGCCGGAAATCGCGATCAACCTGCGGGATGACCTTGTAACTGCGCCCTTCCAGACTGAAGCGATTGGCAAAGCCGCCACCGAGAAACGTCGCCAGATTGGCACCAACATCCTCCATGTTCATCCCAAGATCGGCAGCACGGTCACGATCGATCACCAGCGTGGTTTTCGGCCGACTGAACTCCACTGCCTTTTGCAGAAACATGAACTGACCGCTCATCATGGCCTTGCCAATCAACTGGTCGGCCACCGCATCCATCTCGGCATAATCCGCATCCGAAGTGATCACAAACTGGATCGGCAACCCGCGTCCGCCACCGGGCAGGCTGGGACGGGGAAACATCGCTGTCTGGAAGCCAGCCACCTGCCCCAGCTTGGGCTGTAACTCCTGTAACACTTCGCCCTGTCCACGTTCACGCTGCGAAGGCGGTGGCATTTTAAAACCGCCAAACACCGTGCTGACATCGCGGCCAAAACCCAGCAGATAAAAGCTTTCGTGATACTCAGGGATGGTTTCAAAAATATCGTTGATCTGCTGGGTATAGGCCATGTTGTAATCCAGCGTCGCGGTTTGCGGCGAACGCGCCTGGAAAAACAGGATGCTTTGATCCTCTGTTGGCGCCAGCTCGTTGGGCGTGGTGACGAACATGAAATAAATACTGGCGAGTACCGCCACCGCAAACACCATGGTGACCGGCACATAAGTCAACGAATTATGCAGGCGGCGATGATACGCATCCGCCAACCAGTTGAAAAAACGTTCAACGCGCTGCTCAAACCGGCTCTGCTGACCATGCGGTTTCAGCACCTTGGCCGACATCATCGGCGACAGGGTGAGTGCAATCACGCCGGAAATCAGCACCGCACCGGCCAGGGCGAAGGCAAACTCGGTGAACAGGGTTCCCACCAGCCCACCCATAAAACCGATCGGCGCATATACAGCAACTAGGGTCGTCGTCATGGCAATGATCGGCAGCGCCAGCTCACGCGCACCCTTGATTGCGGCATCGAAACGCGACAAACCCTCTTCGATATGACGATGCACGTTCTCCACCACGATGATGGCATCGTCCACCACCAGTCCGATCGCAAGCACCATCGCCAGTAGTGTCAGCAGGTTCACGGAGAATCCCAGCAGCAGCATGATGAACGCCGCACCGATCAGGGATAAAGGCACAGCGACCGCTGGAATAAACGCCGCGCGAATGGAACCCAGCGTGATAAAGATAACGGTCAGCACGATCAAGACCGCTTCGATCAGTGTCGCGAACACTTCATCGATCGAGTCCTCGATGAACACACTGGCATCATAGGGGATATGCCCTTCCAGCCCGGTGGGAAACTGGCTGCGCAGCTCGGGCATGAGTTCACGCACCGATTTGGCTACCGTCAGCGGATTCGCACCCGGCGCCTGCTCGATGCCGATAAAGATCGCGGGTTTTCCCTTGTACAGGTTGGTGGAATCGTAATCTTCAGAACCCAGTTGAATTTCGGCAATATCCGCAAGACGCACCAGCGCGCCATTGTCGGCCCGCACCACCAGGTTTCGAAATTCTTCCGCGGTACTGATATCGGTAGCAGCACGCAGGTCAGTGGTGAAAAACGCACCCTTGGTCTGCCCTACCGCAGACAGAAAATTGTTTTCGCGAAGCACCTGGCGCACCTTGTCGGCGGATACGTTCAACGCCGCCATGCGCCGAGGATCCAGCCAGACACGCATGGCGAAGGTGCGATTACCCAGCAGTTGCGCCTTGGCGACGCCGGGAATGGCCTGCAACTGCGGCTGCACTACACGCAACAGGTAATCAGTGATCTGCGATGGCGTCATGCTAAGGCTGTAATACGCCATGTACATCAATGCCGTACTGTCCCCGGTTTCGGAACTAATCACCGGGTCTTCCGCTTCGACAGGCAGCACATTGCGCACGCTTGCCACCTTGGCCTGAATCTCGGCCACGGCGGCATTGGCGTCGTAGTTCAGCTCCATGTGCGCTTCAATTGTGGACACGCCCTGGGTACTGCGCGCAAACAGGTAGTCGATCCCGTTCGCTTCAGCCATCGCCTGCTGAACAGGCGTTGTAATGAAACCCTTGATCAGTTCACTGCTGGCACCGGGGTAACTGGTCGTAACGGTTACGACAGTATTGTTCAATTCCGGGTATTGCCGCACATCCAGGGAAAAAATCGCACGCAAGCCCACCACCAGGATCAACAAGCTGACCACGGTAGCCAACACCGGGCGTTGTATAAAAAGATCAGTGAACTTCATTCGCGGTTACTCGCCAATACTTTCTGGATCGAGTGCGACACTGTTGTCGATCACCACGGACTGACCGTTACGCAGTTTGTTCTGTCCGGCGCCGACGACAATCTCACCCGCTTCGAGACCGGCCAGAATAACGATGCGCCCATTCTTGACCTCGCCGGTCTGCACCTGACGGCGAGTGACGATTGTTCCGCCTTCCTGTTCTTCCACAACGAATACGGTGTCGCCGTACGGGTTAAACGTGATAGCGCGTTCCGGCAATACCAGCACTTCCTGTTCATTACCCAGTCGCGTCATGACATTGGCAAACATACCCGGTCGCAGTTTATGCTCGTGATTGGCGAGTGTCGCCCGCACCGATACGCTGCGCGTTGCCTCTTCCACGCGCGGACTCACGACACTGATCTCGCCCATGAAATTGACATCGGGAAACGCCTGAACCTGGATCTCCACACGCTGACCCACTGTCAGTTCACTCAAGTAACGTTCCGGCAGACTGAAATCCACATAGATGGGAGCCAGTGATTGCAAGGATACAATCTCGCTGCCCGGTGGCAGGTATTCGCCCAGGTTGATCGCACGAATCCCAAGCACACCGTCAAAGGGTGCAAGGATGGTCTTTTGTTTGAGCGCCTCTTCCTTGGCCACGCGCAATGCCGTGGCACCATCGAGCGTCGCGCGTGAACGATCGTAATCCGCACGCGAAACGGATTTTTCATTAACCAGTTTGGCGTTGCGCTGGAACTCGATTTCAGCCAGTCGCTCGGCGGCTATGAGGGAAGCCAGCTCCGCACGATCCACGTCATTGTCCAGTTGCACCAGCTTGTCGCCTTTCACAACGGTTTGACCGGATTCGAAGTCGATGGCCTGTACCAGGCCAGCAACCTCATTTGCCACCATAACCTGATTCACCGCGACCAGGCTGCCGACCGAAACCAGGGTGGCTTCACGCGTTTCCCTGACCGCCTCGACAGTGGCCACGGTCGCGGGCGGCGGTCCACCCGCCATCATGGCTTGCATCTGTTTACCCACGAAGGCCTTCCAGCCAAATATGCCACCGAATAAAACCGCCAAACCAAGCAGCACGATTAAGAGACGTTTGATCACAGGACTACCATAATTTTGTGGCCATTCAGAATAATGACAGGAGACAATACGACAGGTTCACAGCATAACCAGATCACCCGTCGGCTGCTACCGTAACACCAGCATCTTTTTCACAATCTGCAGCAGAACCCACAAGAATGACAAGGGGAATAACAATGTCTGGATGGCAAAAACAACCATCAGGTTGATCGCATGTTCACTGACATTAGCTGCCGCCTGCTTGAAGGCCTCAATATTAGCCTCGATATCGATCGCATCGGAAGCCGAGCGATACAGCCGCTTGAACTCCGCAACGAAACCCTGGTCACGCTCTTCAAGCTGTGATTGTTGTTCCCGGTTGATTTCACCAATGGCTTGCGCGGTGAATTCCAGCTGTTGCTGGGAAGCAGTGAACTGTGGTTCCAGAAACTGCTGATAGATCATTTCGCTGCCAATCGCCATCAGGGGTACGGCAAAGCGCAGGGCAATCATCACCCAGGCTGTCTTGAACATCACACGCCGCACAGAACCGCTAACAATCTTCGGTTTCCACAACACAATCACCGAAGCCAGCAGCGAAACAGCCATCACGCCAGTAAACCAGTGCCAGGCCGTGACATTCAACAGCATCTTTTGAATACCCAATGACGTACTCGCCGCCAGCACAAACCAGGAAAAGCGCTCAATCAGGTCATTAATGGGATCGAGGATTTCGCCCGGCGTAAAGGTCATGCCCACGCCGACAGGTTCCACTGCCACTTCTGTTCCCTGCATGACCGAAATCACACCATTCAGCCCACGCGCCACGCCAAAGGTGATCAGGGATCGCTTCAGCCCATCCTCGGTGTAAGTCTGGCTGATGTTATCCAGCACGCCACTAAAGGCAATCGCTACCAGCACCGCTGCCAACAGACTGTAGATCAGTTTTCGTTTCGAACCTGGCGAATAATTGTCATCTGTCGAATTCACGTTACACTACGCCTGACATCAATAAAGGAACACATCCTTGTTTGGACTGAACCGCCAGGAATGGTCCTGGGCCTGGTATGACTGGGCCAATTCCGCCTTTGCCACCACGGTCATGGCCGGTCTGTTCCCGGTATTCTACAAGACTTACTGGCATGCCGGCTCTCCCGCCGAGGTCAGCACCTTTTACCTGGGGCTGTTTAATGCACTCGCCAGTCTACTGGTTGCTCTCAGCGCCCCTTTCCTGGGCGCCATTGCGGACGCACTGGGCAGACGAAAAGCAGCGCTGATCATATTCGCCAGTCTCGGCATTCTCAGTACCTGCGGGCTATACCTGGTCGCGCAGGGGCACTGGCTGCTCGCCTCGCTACTCTATGTGACCGCGATAATCGGTTTTTCCGGCAGTAATATTTTCTACGACTCATTGCTGATATTTGTCAGCCCCAAAGAACGCCGCAACCGCCTGTCCAGTGTCGGCTTCTCACTCGGTTATCTTGGCGGAGGACTGCTGTTCGCGGTGAATGTCTGGATGATTCGCGATCCTGCTTTCTTTGCGCTTGCCGATGCAACCCAGTCAGTACGCGTTGCCTTCATCAGCGTCGGCGTCTGGTGGAGTGTGTTTTTACTACCATTGATCGTCTGGGTCAGGGAACCTGCCTGCAAGGAAGACCCCGCCAGGGGTTCAACACTTCTTGCGGGCTGGCGCCAGGTGATGACTACACTAAGCGCCATCCGGCATCTGCCCGAAGCGTTTCTTTTCTTACTGGCTTACTGGTTATACATCGATGGCGTCGACACCATCATTCGCATGGCCGTCGATTACGGTTTAAGCCTGGGCTTTTCCCAGAACAGCCTCATTACGGCACTGCTGATTACCCAGTTTGTCGGTTTTCCCGCCGCACTGATATTCGGCAAACTGGGATCAAAGATCGGCGCGCGCCCCGCCATACTGATCGGCCTGGTCATTTATTGTGGCATCACGCTGTGGGGCGCCTTCATGCGGACGGAAACGGAATTCTACGGACTCGCGATTTCCGTTGGACTCGTGCAGGGCGGTATCCAGGCATTAAGCCGTGCCCTATACAGTCGCCTCATTCCACCGGACCAGGCATCGGAATTCTTCGGCTTCTATAACCTGCTGGGAAAATTCGCGGCGGTGCTTGGCCCGCTGATGATTGGTGGTATCACCCTGCTGACCCAGAACCCACGCATCGGGATAGTATCGATCCTGGTGTTGTTCGTTGCCGGTGGCTGGCTACTGACAAGAGTGGATATTGCGAAGGGGGAAGCCATGGCACATCAATAAGCATCATTCTCAAACAGTTATTTTCTGAGCAGCAACTTGTCGATAAGTTGCTCAACAAACACTGCCTGATAATCACCCGCGTGCGTTTCGCCAATAAACTTTCCGACTATACGCCCCTGTTTATCCACCAGGTAAAATGCTGGCCAGTATTTATTATGCAATGACTTCCAGTATGAATGATCGTCATCCAACATCACCGGCCAATCAATATCGTGCTGCCTAACAGACTCCAACACGGCTGACCGGGATTTTTCCCATTCATATTCCGGACTGTGCACACCTATTATTTCAAATCCCCGATGCTGATAATCAGCATAGATTTTCTTTAACCAGGGTATGCTTCGCTTGCAATTGATACAGTCAAACGTCCAGACGTTTAACAAAAGCACCTTGCCTCGCAATTGCGCCAGATCGAGCGGCGCTGTATTTATCCATTGCTCACTGTTCACCGCCGCGAAAGGTGGCGCATAATCCAGGCGAGATTGATCTTCCGCGCATACCGAAGACATAACCGTCATCAACACCATCAACCATAACAGCGAAAAAAATGTAATTTTCACATCAACCATGCAAACTATTACCCTCATGGATAAAAGGCCTGCCGTGACCTTGCCACGACAGGCATACCCTACCTGGGAGACGATGCTCTATTCACTGGTTCAGGATAGGATAATACTGCTTGAACACCATCCCCTTGCCCGCATTGACGGTATGGCAGGCCGCACAACTCTCAACCGGCGCGGCGGTTGCGGCACGCAGATAAGGCGGTTCTTCATGACCAAAGTTAAAGAAACCCCAGCCATTGGTGTCCTTAAACCGCTTGCCGTCTTTCACCATTACATCCATTCCCTGGAATTTATGCGCAAAGAAACCCCGGCCGGATGGCGCATTTTTTGACCCATCCTTGAATCCCCCCTTTTGTAGCGACACGAGTTCTTTTGCAATCACGGTTCCATCGGGGAAACTGCCGGTTTTTTCATAAACAGCATAGGCATCGGGATTTACATAAACGTGGTGATACTCCGGAAAGCCCGCCTTGCCATTGTTGAGGCCATTGGGTGTTAATGGCGCACCAATAAATACCCACTCTCTGAATCCTTCAGGCAACACCAGTTCCCCCTTATCGTTGAAAATGGCCGCACCGATATTGTTGTCAGCCGACCAGGCCGGTGAATACGCACCTGCCAGACTGGTTGCCAGCAACATCAGGTTCATTGTTTTCGCTATGGACTGTTTCATCTCGTTTCTCCTGAAATATATTGATCAAGCCGCCTTCAAGATTGCTGCTGTTGCAGCATCGGTTTGGTCGAGATCGACCATGGTCCAAGTGAGGGAACTGATGCCCTGAAGACGTGGAAGAATATTGACAGTCGTTTTGATACTCGTGGTATCTTTGAGTATCAAATGCAATACCCGGGGTATTGAAATGGACGACAGGCTAGCCGAAATTCTGAAATATTTCGATTTACGGGCCAGGGTCTTTCAATCCGGCCCGCTCTGCAACACCGCCGACTATGACGCACTGGAGGGCCTCGGCTACATCCATGTACTCCAGCGCGGCCAGTTGCAAGTCGAATCGCCCCAGCATCCGGCGCTGTTACTGGATGAACCCAGTTTGTTTTTTTACATGAACCCCACCAGTCACCGACTTACCCCGAGGGATTGCGATGTTGAAATGGTGTGCGCATCGATAGACTTTGGACGAGGCCTGCACAACCCGATAGCTCGTTCGCTGCCAGATGTTGTCGTGATAAGACTCGGTGAAATGCCCGCATTGAGCATGACACTCGAACTACTGTTTCGCGAAGCCAATGAGCAGCATTGCGGCCGCCAGGCAACCCTGAATCGGTTGATCGAAGTCGTGATTATTCAGGTGCTGCGAGACTTGATGGATCAACATCGCATGCAGTTCGGCCTGATAGCCGGGCTGGCGGATACCCGGCTTGCCAAAGCTATCAATGCCATGCATGCCGAACCGGCGCGCGCCTGGAGCCTTGAGGACCTTGCGTCAACAGCGGGCATGTCCCGGGCAAGATTTGCCGCCAGGTTCCGGGAAATCGTGGGTATCACGCCCGGCGCATACCTCACTGAATGGCGCATCGGTATGGCACAGACGATGTTACGAAAAGGAAAACCTGTTCAACTGGTAGCAGACCTGGTGGGTTATGGCAGTGCCAGCGCCCTTTCGCGCGCCTTTAAAGCACAAACAGGTTCATCCCCTTCAGAGTGGGGCAGGCAGTAGTACCGCTATGTAATGCCAAACCGGATACGCAAAATCAATAAATCGAGACTCCCTGTATAGGAACGCCAGAACTTCCTTCATAGTTCCCGCATCTAAGCACCGTGGGATTCAAACCCATTCGCAATCACTATACAGATCAGGAGATTATTGAAATGAGAACTTTATTATCATCCTTCATGGCCGCTTTGTTTTCAGCCGCAGTGTTTATATCTTCCACCGCTTCAGCACACAATAGCTGCGACAATCAGAATACTGCAGAAAGTATGACTGCCGGACAGGCCTGGGATAACAACGGTTACGACGATTAATCGTTAACCCATAAACAAAAAGACCCTGATAAAGTATCAGGGTCTTTTTTAACAGGTTTAGTAGCGCTAGTTAGCCGGCCGTTCCGTTCAGCTTCGCCTCCAGCTTGGCAATCAAACCGGATACGCCTTCTTTCTTGGCGATTGCACCATAACTGCTGCGGTAGTTGCTGATCAGGCTAACGCCTTCGATCACGACGTCATAGATATACCATTCGCCGTTATCACGAAGAATTGTTTTATACACGACCGGGATCTCCTTGTCGGACATCACGATGGCGGTTTCCACTTCGCCGTACTTTTCTTTCTTGATGGTTTCGTTCTTATACGCCACTTCTTCGTCGGTGTATTCTTCCACCATCACCAGATAGGTTTCTTCCAACAGGCGCGAGTATAGCTCGGTAAACTTTTCCTGCTCTTCCTTGCTGGCCGTGCGCCAGTTGGTAGCCAGCGTGCGCTGCGACATGGCGCGATAGTCAAAACGTTTTGCCAGCAGTTCGCGAATCTCCAGCTTCTTGGCATCCACGTCCTTGGCGTCATCCTTTAATACCGTCAACACGGCATCCACGGTGGTGCGCACATTCTCGGTCGGAGCGGCTGCGGCGCTGACCAGGGGCGACAAAAACAGCAAAGCAGATAACAACCAGCTATAGAATTTCATGGAATGTCCCTCAAACATCATTCATCTTGGGTATCATCACCGCTCTCGAAGATATATTTACTGACCAGTTCTTCGATATCCAGCGATGACTCGGTCTCGATGATTTCATCACCGTCGACAAGATATTCATCGACCCCACCCGGTGTTAATTTAATGAACTTATCCCCGATTATCCCGGCTGTACGTATAGAAGCGATTGTATCTTCTTGTAATTTAACAACATCCTCAATGGAGAGCGTCACGACCGATTCATAGGTTTCGGGATCCAGTTCAATATTTTCCACCTTGCCGACCGATACGCCTGCCAGCTCCACTACCCCGCCTGACTTCAGCCCGGATGTATTAGTGAAGCGCGCCGAGACCGTATAAGTCTGCTTCTCGAAGATCCCGATATCGCCCATCTTGATCGCCATGTAGAAGAAGGCCGCAAAGCCCGCCAGCATGAACAGGCCCACCACGAATTCGATGCTCAGTTTTTTCATCGTCATTCCCTTTCGTTACAGCATGATTGCGCTGATCAGGTAATCAGCAATCAATATTCCAATCGTTGAGATCACCACGGCATTGGTGGTGGTGCGGCTAACGCCTTCCGAACCGAAGGCGCCGTTTTCATCCAGGTGCATCAGAAAACCTTTTGCGGTCGCCACCCAGATAATAATCAGACCGAAGATAATCGACTTCACCAGGCCCATTTCGATGTCATGCCAGACCACGGTGTGATACATGCCCTGAAAATAGGCTGCCTCGTTAACTCCAAACAGCACCACACCGACAAACCAGCCACCGAAAATACCGACAAAAATAAACAGCATGGTCAGCGCGGGAACGGCAAGCAGTCCGGCGATCATGCGCGGCACAATCAGGAATTTGTAGGGATCGATGGCCATGCATTCCAGCGAGTCGATCTGTTCATCGGTACGCATGATGCCGATCTCGGCACAAATGGATGAACCCGCGCGACCGATGACGACCAGCGCGGACAACACTGGTCCAAGCTCGCGGATCAGGCCCAGCGCAACCGCCGAACCCAGCATGGCAACCGAACCGAAGCGCACCAGCGTATCGTAGAACTGCAGTGCCACGACCATGCCGGTGAATGAACCGGCCACCAGGATCACCAGCGTGGATCGCGCACCGATAAAATGAATCTGCTTGATAATCGGAAACAGCTGATAAGGCGGCGCCAGCGCCTTTTTGATACTGGTGAACAAAAACAGTCCCATCAGCCCCATCTGTTCGATGAAACGGATAAAGCCGCCACCCAGCCTTTCAATCGCGCCTACCATGTACCTAATCCCTCGGTGCCGTTAACCGATGCAGATATTCATCGACATCAATCTCTTCATTGCGCGGCCGGCGATTCAGCAAATCCTGCACACGCGGCAGTTCACTGTTTTTCACCTCGTCGACCGTTCCCGTAATCAGAATCTTGCCCTTGTCCAGAATCACAATGCGATCCGCGATATCGAAAGCCGAATCAAGTTCGTGCGTAACGACGACAATGGTCATCTCCATGGCATCGCGCAGATTGATAATGAGCTGATCCAGCTCGGCGGAAACCACCGGATCGAGACCTGCCGATGGCTCGTCAAAGAACAGTAGCTTGGGGTCCATGATCAGGGACCGCGCCAGGCCGGCACGTTTCAACATACCGCCCGAAAGCTCGGAGGGACGCAGGTGGCCGAAGCCGGCCAGGTTGACCATCTCCAGTTTCATGCGCGACATGATCTCGATGGTGCCTTCGTCCAGATTGGTGTGCTCGCGCAGCGGTAGCTGGACATTTTCCGCAACAGACATGGACGAAAACAGGGCGCCGCCCTGAAATGCCACACCGATCTGACGGCGCAGTTCGTACATACCTTTCTGGTTGAGATCGGTCGTTTCCTTGCCCAGAATCTTGATCGAACCGGAAGTGGGCTTATTGAGGCCCAGCAAGTGTCTCAGCAGCGTACTCTTGCCCGAGCCACTACCGCCCATCACGACGAGAATTTCGCCGCGAAACACCTGTAAATCGACATGATTGAGGATCATGGTGTCACCGTAGTGGGTGACCAGATCCCTGACCTCGATGACGACTTCCCTTTCTGACATCCTGTTCTCCAGCGCGCTGGCACCCGGTCGGGCACGCAACATTTCCCACACAATCGCTACTTGGTTACTATCGACCCGTGGTAGAAAATCTTCACACTGAAAATACGGAAAATGCCGGATTAAACGCGGCTCAGCGGGCCGACGTCGTCGCGCGCGCATGGGCGCTGATTCGGCTCGCCCGCAGCCATTTCGACCGACCCATTTCCGCCCCCGACATCAGCTTCAACCTGACCGGGCAGCGGGCCGGGCTTTATGCCTGGCGGCGTGGCGGACAATGTCATATCGACTGCAATCCGGCGGTTTTCGCTGCCGACTTTGCGCACCACCTTCAGGACACCGTCGCGCATGAGGTGGCTCATCACGTGGCGTATCAGTTGTTCGGGCATCGCATCAAGCCGCATGGGCGGGAATGGAAGCAGATCGCAAAACTGCTCGGCGCACAGCCGCGTGCGCGTGGGGATTATTCGTTAGCCGGCGTCAATGTCCGCCGACAACGCCGCCACGACTACCAGTGCCGCTGCAACACCTGGCCGATCAGCACGACGCGGCATAACCGGATTCAAAAGGGAGCGGTGTATCGGTGTCGGATGTGCGGGGATAAGTTAAGACTTACAGTTAACCAGCTCCAGCTTCGCCGCGCGCCTTAGAGAAAAAACCACCTATCCTCTATATTGCTGTTATCAGGGTTTCAGCCTTGCCAGTCCCATCAACTTCAGCGCCCACTTCTCGAATATCGGCTCGGAAACACCCACTTTCATCTTGTGCATGAAATATTTCTCGAAGGCAATCTTGGCAACGTGCACCCATTTGCCTTTCTTGAACCAGGTGATATTACGGGGTGGAATCTGCGGCTGCGCAATAAATGCCGCACCGGTATCCCCCAGATCCGCCAGACAGAACGCATTCCAGGTCGCCTTGGATGCTACCGGATAACCGGTAATCTCGGCCTTGATATTGTGCACAATGGCCGTAACCATCGACTCGATCATGTAACCTGTCTTGGGTGCACCCGTTGGAACAGGCGTGGCTTCAACAGGAGGAATCGCAATACAGACACCGGCCGAATAGATGTTGGTGTATTTGGGGCTGCGTTGGTGTTCATCGACGATGACAAAGCCACGGGGATTACACAGACCTTCTACTCTAGCGACCGGATCGACACCCTTGAAACCCGGCAGAATCATGGCGTGCTTGAACGGCAATTCGTGCTGTATCTCGGTCTCTCCTTTGGCATTGACCTGTTCGACAAATATTTTGTCCTCTTCCACCCGGGCAATCCTGGCATTAATGATCGGTTTGATATGTCGATTGCGCAGCTCATGATCAAGCATCCCATGAGAATCACCGACTCCACCGAGACCAAGGTGTCCGACATAAGGCTCACTGGTGACGAAGGTCATTGGCACACGATCACGCACCTTGTGCTTTCTTAAGGCCGTATCAAGAATAGCGGCATATTCATATGCCGGACCGAAGCAACTGGCAAACTGCGCCGCTCCGATAATAACGGGACCAGGATCGCTCAACAGTTTCTGGAAATCGGCGTAAGCCTGCTCAGCATGATCGACTGTGCAGACTGACTGAGTAAAACCATTTACTGGACCACTGCCTTCCACTTCATCAAAGGCCAGCTTCGGCCCCGTGGTAATTACCAGGTAGTCATAACTTACTTCCTGGCCGTCCTTGAGGATAAGTTTGTTACCCTCGGCATCAATGGTTTCAACCCAACCGGCAATAAAATGAATACCGCGCTTTTTCAGATAAGGCTCGATCGGTAAGGTGATCTCTTCCCGCTTGCGCCAACCAACCGCCAGCCAGGGGTTGGATGGGACAAACTGGAAGAACGCATTGGCATTAACGACGGTAATCTCGTGCTCACTGTCCAGCACATCTCGTAATTCATAGGCTGCCGGCATTCCACCGATACCCGCACCCAGGATGACAACGTGTGACATAACAACTCTCCTTTAGTGGGCGCGAGCGCCTCTGTTCTAGTGAGTGTTTATAGTTAGCACACGCAATCCGCAGGGAAATTGAGCTGAATCTAACTTATGACAAGTTACTTGCTAGATGTCATGAAAGGACAGGAGGGTACGCATGTTTCAGGCCATTGCCAGCCACTCGGAGTTACCTGGAAGCGGGTCAAGGAGTGAACCCGGCAGAAACAAAAAAGCGGTTACATCCAAAAGGACGTAACCGCTTCCAGCTACTGCTCAAAATGGTGGGCCGTGTAGGATTCGAACCTACGACCAATCGGTTAAAAGCCGAGTGCTCTACCAACTGAGCTAACGGCCCAAAAAGGCAAAGGCGGCATCATACAGGAGCCGCCTCGCCTTGAAAAGTCTCAGTATTTTTCCAGAGATTTTAGAGCGCTTCGAGCTTGCGCATCCCCTTGGGCAGCAGGCGGAAATCCACCAGCGCCGTGACCAGGGCCTTGGCGAAGGTCGCATCGTTCTCGTACAGGAGTTTGTAGTACTGAATCTTCATGGTCAGCGCGCTGCCCAGCACGATGCTGCCGAAGGTCAGGATGGAGCCTATGGCCAGCGTGGAAACGCCGGTCACCGCCTGGCCGATGGTGCAGCCCATCGCCAGCACACCGCCGATCCCCATCAGTACTGCCCCGATTGCATGCGTGATGAAGTCCTTGAAATTGACGAACCACTCAAAGCGGAAGGAACGGCTCAGGATCGACCAGACGAAGGAACCCACTGCAACGCCGATCAGCGCCACCAGGCCAAAGGAAATGAACAGCGTCTTGGGATCCTTGAGGAAGTTGATCAGGTCGGCCATCGGGTTGATGAAAGTCAGCGACTGGGCCGCCACGTTGATCGGCCGCTGATCCAGCCATTCAACTTCCGCGATCCATTCCTGACCCAGGGGGCCGGCGGTTATCAGCCAGGCGAACAGGACTGCGAGACCCACGGCCAGGCCGCCCAGCACATTATCGAAGCTGGTGCGGAACTCGGCGGACTTGAATGCCCAGGCCAGCAGCAGCACACCCACTACCCCGGCCGAAACCACCTGAAAGGTGCTGATGTCCGCCGGTGAAATCAGGCCGCCCAGAATGGAACCGATATCCTGCCCGGCGATGCCGTACTGCGCCAGACTGATACTGGTGCCGGAAACCCAGGGATGGAACAGGACTTCGTAAAATGAGGTACGGGTCATCAGGTAGGCGAAGAAACCGGCAATCAGCAGCACGATGACTGATTTCAGGTTACCGCCGCCGATACGCACCATGCACTTGTTGCCGCAACCGCTGGCGAGCGTCATGCCGATGCCGAACATCACGCCACCCACCAGGTAGCGAATCCAGGCGAAGTCAGCGGAACGGTAGGGTGGCAGAGTCGGTGGATTCACGGAGGCCTGGCTGGTGGCTTCCAGCACCATTACGCCCAACAGGGCCGTCGCCATGGCCAGCACCCAGGCGCGCAGACGGCCGGTATCTCCCATGTTGACCCAGTCAGATACCGCACCCATGGTGCAGAAATTGGTTTTATTGACGATGGCGCCCATTAGCACCGCGATACCGAATCCCCAAACCAGGACTTCAGTCGTCAAAGACATTTCCATTACAACTCCCCGCGGCCAGCCACCGCATACGTTAGTCAAATATAAGTATAGTTAGCTTCGCGGCGGTTGCGTCAGGAGGCGTACCGGGTCGGGTCAGGGATACCCGCTGCCGAGAAGCCTGCACTGCGCAGTCGGCAAGAATCGCATTTTCCACACGCCCGTCCCTGCTCATCCGCCGCGTAACAGGACAGGGTCAGTCCATAATCGACACCCAATGCAGTGCCGGCGCGGATAATGTCAGCCTTTGACATTTTGATGAGCGGTGCGTGGAGGGTAAAGGGATGGCCCTCTACTCCAGCTCGCGTTGCTAGATTACTTAGACGCTCGAAGGCGGCGATGTATTCCGGGCGGCAATCGGGATAGCCGGAATAATCCACCGCATTGACCCCGACGAAGATATCGCTGGCGCCCAGCACCTCGGCCCAGCCCAGTGCCAGCGAGAGAAAAATAGTATTGCGCGCAGGGACATAGGTGACCGGAATACCTTCAGTTGGCGTTTCGGGTACGTCGATGGCACGATCGGTCAGCGCCGAGCCGCCGATCTGTGTCAGATCGAGCTGAATGATCTTGTGCTCAGTTACGCCCTGCGCGGCCGCCACCTGCTTCGCGGCATTGAGCTCGGTCTGGTGACGCTGTCCGTAGTCGAGACTCAGGGCATAGCAATCGAAGCCGTCCGTCTTTGCCATGGCCAGCACAGTGGCGGAATCCAGGCCGCCGGATAACAAAATGACCGCTTTTTTTCTGGCGTCAGTCATCACACCCCCGGCTTGTCGCCCCACAGCAGTTTATGCAACTGCAACTGCATGCGAACCGGCAGATGCTCACGCAAAATCCAGTCGGCAAGCTCGGTCGGCTCGACCTGCTGGTATGACGGCGAGAACCAGACCGTCGCAATCTGTTCAAGCTCCTTGTCCCGGACGACATCACGCGCCCAGTCGAAATCGCTGCGGTCGCAGATGACAAACTTGATCTGATCCCGGGGACTCAAGTGCTCCAGGTTGCACCAGCGGTTCTTGTCTGCCTCGCCTGATCCCGGTGTCTTGATATCCATGACTTTCACCACGCGCGGATCGAGCTTGTTTACATCCATGGCCCCACTGGTTTCCAGCGAGACGCGAAAGCCTGCGTCGCAGAGTTTGGTCAACAAGGGTCGGCAGGCCTTCTGCGCCAGTGGCTCACCGCCGGTCACGCACACATAACCTGCGTTATAGCTTTGCACCTTCTCCAGAATCTCATCCAGGGTCATCCAGTCCCCACCCTGGAAGGCGTATTCAGTATCGCAGTAACCGCAACGCAATGGACAACCGGTCAGGCGCACGAACACGGTTGGCGCACCGACAGAATCGGACTCGCCCTGCAGGGAATAAAAAATCTCCGTAATCCGGAGACGTTCGGGGGTTGGTTCAGACATGGGACGGGATTATAACGGAATTGATAGAGATTCTGGGTCAACGCAGAAATTCGTCATTCCGGCGAAAGCCGGAATCCAGGAGGCTTGCAAAAACATGGATCCCGGCCTACGCCGGGATGACAAAAAAATAACGACTGCGGATTAACTCGTAATCTTGGCGTCTTGGCGGTTAAAAAAGTAAGAACTAACGCCCTTCCTTGGTCATCCGCTCCAGCCGCTCGCTGGCCAGCTTGGCCGCGGTGGAATTCGGATATTGAGAGCGCACGGTCTCCAGCATGGAACGGGCATTACCCCAATCCTGCTTTTCATAATGAATGAAGCCCAGCTTCAAACGCGCGTCGGCCAGCTTGGAGCTGCCCGGATACTTTTCCAGCACCTTGTTGAACTCAACCAGGGCGGTATCGAACTGACGCGTGACGTAATAGGTCTCGGCCAGCCAGTACTGGGCATTATCGGCGTAATCACTGCCGGGGTAGTCGCCCAGGAACTTCTGATAGGCTGTCGCGGCCTCGGTGTAGCGCCCCTGACGCAGAATATTCAGCGCCTGCTCGTAAGCCTGCCTCGCTTCATCGGGATTAACCGGTGGCGTACTCGCCACGGTCGGTGCTGAAGCCGTGGGACTCGATACTGTCGCTGCGGGCGTCGTGCCCGGGGAGATTGGCGGAGCCGTTGTCACCGAAGACGCCGAACCGGCTTCCAGCGCCTGCAGACGGCTGTCGATATCGCTGTACAGATCACGCTGACGTTGCTTGAGCTGCTCCAGATTGTGTCCCTGCACCTCGACATCGCCACGCAAGCGCTGCACTTCCTGCTGCAGCTGTTCCAGCTGCGTCAGCATCTCAACCAGACCCTGACTCTGCATTAAACGCTCAAGACGCGCCACGCGTTCTTCCAGTTGCGCATCACGCGCCGCTACCGAAGTAGCGGCGCACAATGCCGTCGCGAGCAAGGTGGTTTTGAGTAACGCCCTGCTCATGACTTACTGGCCTGTGTAGACGATTTCCACACGGCGATTCTGTGACCAGAAATCTTCCATGTGACCTTCCATCGCCGGCTTTTCTTCACCGTAGCTGACGGTGGAAACCTGCGCGGGATTCACGCCCTGGAATTCCAGCAGTTTCTTCACTGCCTGGGCACGACGATCACCCAGCCCGATGTTGTATTCGCGTGAGCCACGCTCATCGGCGTGACCTTCCAGCGTAACACTCGACATCGGGTTGTTGGCCAGGTAATTCGCATGCGCGGCCAGCACGGCCTGATCGGATTCACGCACGTTGGCGCTATCGAATTCGAAATAGATCACGCGCTGTGACAAGGGATTGGCCGGATCGTTGAATGCGCTGGCATCCATGCCGCTACCCATACCCAGACCCTGGGTCTCGGCGCCATAGGCGCTACCGCCTTCCTGTACGCTGGCAGGACCGTCGCCGGACTTTTTACCCATTGAACTACAACCCGCCATTCCCAGGCTGACTAACAGAACTGCTAATACTTTACCCACTGTGTGCATTTCATGCTCCTCGTTGCGTAACGTTTCCTCGACAGAGCGAGGTGTGTTCATGTGTGGCTGTTCCCAAACTGTGATTCATCATTGCGGTGGTTGCCACAATATTTCGCAATGATGGTAAAAATTTATTTAGGCGGAAACGGTGACCAGGCCGGTTCGCGCACATCGCCGGATTGCAGGCGCAAACGCTGACTGACACGACCATCGACGGACGACGCCGCCAGCACACCGCGCCCACCGGCTTCGGTTGCATATAAGACCATACTCCCGTTCGGCGCGATAGAGGGAGACTCATCCAGCCGTCCGTCGCTCAGCACCCGCATCAACTTGCGCTGCAGGTCGAGTATCGCCACGCGATAATTTCCCTGGTTGTCGCGATGGATAAAACTCAGCCCTTTCCCGTCCGGCGTGAAATCCGCGCTTGCGTTGTAACCGCCTTCGAACGTCAGGCGCTCTGTTCGACCGCCGCTCAAGGCCACGCGATAAAGCTGTGGCGCACCGCCGCGTCCGGAGGTAAACACCAGGCTACGCCCGTCCGGCGCCCAGGCCGGTTCGGTATCGATCGAAGGATGGTTGGTAATGCGCTGCAGCTTGCGGGTCGCCAGCTCCAGGATATACACCTCGGGGTTACCGTCCTGCGACAGGGTCAACGCCAGCTTGCGGCCATCCGGCGACCAGGCCGGTGCGCCATTGATACCCTGGAAGGCCGCGACATGCTCGCGCTTGCCTGTGGCCAGTTCCTGCACATAAATGTTGGCGCGCTTTTTCTCGAACGATACATAGGCCAGCTTGTTCGCATCCGGTGACCAGGCCGGTGACATGATCGGTTCACGGGATGTCACGGCCGTCAGCGGATTGAAGCCGTCCGCATCCGCCACCTGCAACTCGTAGCGCTTGTTGTTGTCCTTGCCGGTCACGGTGACATAGGCAATGCGGGTACTGAACGCGCCACGCTCGCCGGTCAGCGCTTCATAAATCAGATCGCTGATGTGATGCGCGGCCGCGCGCAGCTTGGTCGATGAGGCTGGAATACTGTAGCCCGCGATCTGATTACCGCGATACACGTCAAACAGGCGGAACTGCACCTGGTAGCCACCACCCGGCACCATCAGCACACTACCGATCACCAGGTTGTCCACGCCGAGCGCGCGCCAGTCGCGGAAATTCACCTGGTTAACGTCGGTTGGACGAGAGAACAGGTCTTCACTGGGGAGGGGTTTGAAACGCCCGGTGCGCGCCAGATCCGCTGAAACAATACCCGCCACATCCTCGGTCATGGGTAATCCCGCTGGCCAGCCAAACGGCACAATCGCAATCGGCAGCGCGCCCTCGATACCCGAGGTGATTTCAATCGTCAGTTCGGCGCGGACTGGCAGCGCCAGAAACATCAAGCATCCAAAAACAAACAATATCTTTTTCATATCAACCCTTGATAGTTACTCGTCATTGCGGCGCAAACCGGAAAGTCAGCTCACGGAACCGCTCAAACAATCCCTGTTCCGGTGGCGGCAAGGGCAACGGATCAGCACGGTACACGGCCTTCTCCACCGAATCATCAAATGCCACATCGCCACTGCTCTGAACAATCTGCACGCTGGCCACACCACCACCCGGAATCAGGCGCACCTTGACTACGCAGGACAGACCGGCGCGCGAACCCGGCGGCTGAATCCAGTTACGCTGCACGCGATCCTTGATCGCCAGCACATACTGGTCCACGACTGTCTGGTTGCGCCGTTCCTGTTCCGCCGCCAGCGCCGCCTGTTCCTCGGCCAGCTTTTTCTGCATGGCCGCTTCGGCGGCCTTACGCTTGGCTTCTTCCTCCGCCTTGCGCTTGGCCTCTTCCGCTTTACGTTTCTCTTCCTCGGCCTTTTTCTTTGCCTCGGCTTCGGCCTGCTTGCGTTCTTCCTCGGCCTTCTTTTTAGCCGCTTCTTCCGCCTTGCGTTTCTGTTCCTGCTCGGCGAGGCGCTTCTTCTCGGCCTCCTGCTTCTTGGCCAGTGCTGCCTGTTCGGCCTTCAGTTTTTCCAGGCGCTGCTTTTCGGCTTCCTGCTTTTTAGCCTCTTGCTCTTTCTGCTTTTTCAGGTCGGCCAGTTGCTGCTGTTCCGCCTTGCGCTGTTCCTCGGCCTTGCGCGCCTGCTCTTCCAGTTCACGCAGTTTACGTTCCGCCTCGGACTGCTTCTTGTTCTCGGCCGCTTTCAGCTTTTCCACTTCCTGCTGCACGCGCTGTTCATCCAGCGCCACTGCCTGGATCACTTCCGGCTGGGGACCGCCTACCGGTTTCAGGGTCCAGTCCAGGCTGAACGATAACAACGCGACCAGCACCGCATGCACCAGCACCGAATACGCAAACGCGGACGGATGATCTTTGAACAACGCCAGGATGTCGCGCATGCGCTCAGTTACCTTCCGGCGGTTCGGTGATCAGACCCACCGTGGGCGCGCCCGCCTGTTGCAGCAGCACCATTGCCTGTACCACGCGGCCATAATCCACCTGCGCATCGCCGCGCACCATGACCGGCGTCTTGGGCTTGTGGCGCAATATCGCGGCCGTGCGCTGCACAATGGTATCCGCGTCCACCGGCGACTCGGGATCTTCGCCGACATTCATATAAAGGTTGCCATCCCGATCCACGGTCACCTCGAGAGGCTCTTCACTGTCGGGCGGCAGCGGCTCCGCGCTGGCCTGCGGCAAATCGACCTTGACGCCCTGCGTCAGCAGCGGCGCGGTAATCATGAAGATCACCAGCATGACCAGCATGACGTCGATATAGGGCACGACGTTGATCTCTGCCATCGGTTTTTTCTTGTGTCGAACGCGCGCCATAGGTTAGCCGTGCACCTGGCGATGCAGAATGGTGGCAAACTCTTCCATGAAATTGTCGTAGCGACCGATCAGGCGTTCGACATCATTGGAAAAACGGTTGTAGGCCACTACTGCGGGAATCGCCGCAAACAGCCCCATGGCCGTGGCAATCAGCGCTTCGGCAATGCCGGGCGCGACCATCGCCAGCGTCGCCTGCTGCACGTTACCCAGCGAGCGGAAGGAGTTCATGATCCCCCACACGGTACCGAACAGACCTATATATGGACTGGTGGAACCGACGGTAGCGAGAAACGACAGATTCTTTTCCAGCAGGTCTTCCGCCTTGGCGAGCGCAACGCGCATGGAACGCTGGGCGCCATCCATGACCGCCTCGCCGCTGGCACTGGATTGCTTACGCAAACGGGCGAATTCCGAGAAACCCACCTCGAAGATATCGGCCATGCCACCGGTGGCGTTCTCGTGCGCCTTCACATCGTGATAGAGCTGAGTGAGTTCGCCGCCGGACCAGAAACGCTGCTCGAAGGCACGCGCTTCTTTCTCCGCGTCGCCCAGCACGCGCCACTTGTGAAAGATCATTGTCCAGGATATGACCGACAGCACCACCAACAGCAGCATTACCAACTGCACCACCGGGCTCGCGCCCACGATCAGGTGCATCATGGATAAATCAGCGGACATTCAATAACTCCTTAATCAAAGCGTTGGGGATCGCCGTCGGGCGAAAGGATTTGGAATCAATGCAGGCGATACGGATTTCGCCGGTGCAGCAGGGACGGAACTCATCACCCTGCAGATGAACCGACTGGGCAAAGGTCAAGCTGGCACGTTTTTGTTCGATCAATTTAGTAGTGACGTCTAGTTCATCATTAAAACGCGCCGGACGCAAGTAGTCGACGCTGGCATGCCGCACGGCAAAGATCACCCCGTCCTCCGCCAGCAGGCGGTCCTGCTCAAAACCCAGCTTGCGTAAATATTCGGTACGCGCGCGTTCCATAAACTTTAAATAGTTTGCGTAATAGACGACGCCGCCGCTATCCGTGTCCTCGTAATAAACACGCACCGGCCAGCGGAAAATGATCACCGACTTCGACTCCCTTTCATCGACAATACTTTTTTCAAAAAATTCCTTCTCCCGGAAGGAGAGAGAAAGCATTAATTACTCATCGAATAACGACAGGCTTTCCCGGTCGTCAGTTCCCAAGTTACTCGGCGGGCGCAGGCCAAAATGCCGGTAGGCATTCCGGGTGGCCACCCGGCCACGCGCGGTGCGCATGATAAATCCCTGTTGAATCAGATAGGGTTCGATCACGTCTTCCAGCGTGCCGCGCTCCTCGCCAACGGCGGCCGACAGGTTATCGATACCCACCGGGCCGCCGTCGAATTTTTCGATCAATGCCGCCAGCAGTTTGCGATCCAGCGTGTCGAAACCGTTCTGGTCGACGTGCAGCAGATCCATTGCCGCGCGCGCAACCGTCACATCCACCTTGCCGTCCGCCTTCACCTGGGCATAATCGCGCACCCGGCGCAGCAGACGATTGGCAATGCGCGGGGTACCGCGTGAACGGCGCGCCACTTCGGCCGCGCCATCCTGCGCCATGGCGACACCCAGTATCGAGGCGGAGCGCTGCACAATGTGGGCAAGGTCCTGGGTGTTGTAGAACTCCAGCCGCTGCACGATGCCGAACCGGTCCCTAAGCGGCGAGGTCAGCAGCCCCGCGCGGGTAGTCGCGCCGACCAGGGTAAAGGGCGGCAGATCGAGCTTGATGGAACGCGCCGCCGGCCCTTCGCCGATCATGATGTCGAGCTGATAGTCTTCCATGGCCGGGTACAGCACTTCTTCCACCACCGGGCTCAGGCGGTGAATTTCATCCACGAATAACACATCGTGCGGCTCAAGATTGGTCAGGATGGCCGCCAGATCGCCGGGTTTTTCCAGTACCGGGCCGGAGGTCTGGCGCAGGTTCACCTGCATTTCATTGGCAATGATGTGAGCGAGGGTGGTTTTGCCCAGGCCGGGCGGCCCGAAGATTAGAACGTGATCGAGCGCTTCACTGCGGCCGCGCGCGGCGCCGATGAAAATCTCCATCTGCTCACGCACTTCCGGCTGACCCTGATAGTCGGCCAGCGACTGCGGCCGAATGGCGCGATCGATACGCTCTTCGTCAATCGAATGGGTTTCTGCGGAAATAACACGATCCTGGGTCATTATGATTTAGCGACTCCCTGCAGTGCCTGGCGAATGATCTCCTCCGCCGCCAGACTTTGTGTGTCGATGTTCCGTACCATGCGACTCGCTTCCGGCGGCTTGTATCCCAGCGCTATCAGCGCGCTGACCGCTTCCTCCACCGGCGATGCCGGTTCCATGATAACAGCCTTGCCAGGCGCAGAATGTGATGCGCTCGACATTGTACCGGCACCCCACTTTTCCAGCCTGTCGCGTAATTCCACCACCAGCCGTTCGGCGGTTTTCTTGCCGATTCCCGGCACCCGCGTCAAGGCCGTGCTGTCACCCTCCTGCACGCACAGCACGAACTGGTCCGCACTCATGCCGGACAGAATCGCCAGCGCCAGCCGGGGACCGACGCCGTTGATCTTGATCAGCTCGCGAAACAGGTTGCGATCCGACAATGTGGCGAAACCAAACAGGGTGTGCGCATCCTCGCGGATGGATAAATGCGTGAACAGAATGATGTCCTGCCCAACCTCGGGCAGATCGTAGAAAGTGGTCATGGGCGCATCGACCTCGTAACCGACGCCCTGCACCTCCAGCACCAGTTGTGGAGGCTGCTTGGCGGCAATGCGTCCGCGCAGAAAACCGATCATCGGTAACGCCCTCCACGCACGCTGCGCGCAACGCCGACACGGTTCAGGCTGGCGCGCATGTGCGCGTGACAGATCGCCACCCCCAGCGCGTCGGCCTGGTCCGCCTGCGGCATCGCCGGCAGATTGAGTAACACTTTCACCATGTGCTGCACCTGTTCCTTGGCAGCACTCCCCTTACCCACCACCGACTGCTTGATTTCACGCGGACTGTATTCCGCCACCGCGACGCCCTGCTGCACCATGGCACAGATCGCCGCGCCGCGCGCCTGGCCCAGTTTCAGCGCCGAATCGGCATTGCGCGCCATGAACACGTTTTCAATCGCCGCTTCATCCGGCTGCCACTGCTGCATGAGTTGATGGATTTCAGAAAAGATAAAGCCGAGGCGGTCGGGTAGACCGTCCCCGGCGATTTTGAGTCGGCCGCTGTGAACGTGAGTGTGATGGCTGCCGTCGACGTCGATGATACCGAAGCCGGTGTTCTGTGAACCTGGGTCGATGCCGAGGATACGTGTCACGTGACAGTCACTTTAGGCGATGGCCTCCAGTACTTCGTCCGGAATATCCGCGTTGGTGTAGACCTCCTGCACGTCGTCGAGGTCTTCCAGCATGTCGATCAGTTTCAAAATAGTTTCCGCGGATTCGACGTCCACCGGACTCAGGTTATCCGCCTGGAAAGTGATCTCGGCGTTGTCCGGCGTCAGACCGGCTGCTTCCAGCGCTTCCTTAACGGCGGCATAGTCTTCCGGGCTGGTCATGACATCGAAGGAGCCATCGTCATTGCTGACCACATCATTGGCCCCGGCCTCCAGCGCCGCTTCCATGATGGTGTCTTCGTCGCCACTACCAAAGGTCAGAATACCGACCTTCTGGAACATGTAGGCCACAGAACCATCGGTGCCCAGGTTACCGCCCAGTTTGGTAAAGGCGTGGCGTACTTCGGATACGGTGCGGTTGCGGTTATCGGTCAGGCAATCCACGATGATCGCCACGCCGCCCGGGCCATAGCCCTCGTAACGCACCTCATCATAATTGCCTTCGTCCAGCTCGCCCGCGCCGCGCTTACAGGCCTTCTCGATGGTGTCCTTGGGCATGTTTGCGCCGAGCGCCTTGTCGACCGCGAGACGCAGCCGCGGATGGGTGTTGGGATCGGCCGTTTTGCCTTCCTTCGCCGCCACGGTGATTTCGCGAATCAGCTTGGTCCAGAGCTTGCCGCGCTTCTTGTCGGTCGCGGCCTTCTTATGCTTGATATTGGCCCATTTACTGTGTCCAGCCATGGTTTCCTCGTTCGAAACTACAAAATTGCGGCAATTCTACCATGGCAGCGGAAAAAGGGGATGTCACAGGCTATCATGCCGGTATTTCCCAACGTGAGAATGCTCCAGACATGAAAGCCACCGCAGAATTACAGATTGTCCCGATCGGGGAAGGCATATCGGTCCGGCACCACATCGCCCGCGTGGTCGAAATCCTCAACAGCAAGGGGTTTATTGTCGAAACCCACGCCTCGGGCACCAACCTCGAAGGTGAGCTGCATGAGATTCTGGCGGTGGTGGAAGAGCTGCACGAAACCCTGCATCAACAGGGGGTGGTACGGCTGCTGAGTTACCTGAAACTCGAAACCCGTACTGACAAGGAAATCACCCTGGCCGGGAAGCGGCTATGAAACCACGCATGACGTAGGGGCGACCGGCCGGTCGCCCAGATTCCACAAGGAGGTGGAATTATGAAATACGACCCAGATGTCCATCACAGAAGGTCAATCCGGCTGGATGGATACGATTATTCTCAAACCGGCTGCTATTTTGTCACCCTCTGCACCTTCAATCGTGAATGCCAGTTTGGTGAAATAATGAACGGCGCAATGCAATTAAATGAAATTGGAACAATTGCTGCCGAAGAATGGACGAAAACAGCTGAAATTCGGAATGGAATCTCATTAGATAAATGGGTTGTGATGCCCAATCACCTGCATGGAATCATTGCCATCGCATCACCACACACATCACTGGGCGACCGGCCGGTCGCCCCTACAGGACCAGCTGCGAATTCTTTAGGCGCCATAATCGCAAACTACAAAGCAACGGTGACAAGAAGAATTAATCGCTTACAAGACGAACCCAGCGAAAAATTATGGCAACGCAACTACTGGGATCACGTTATCCGTAATGACGCAGATCTCACACGTATCCGCGAATACATCGTGAATAATCCGGCGCAATGGGAACTGGATAAACTACATCCCGACAATCAAACTTAGCAATTTGCAGGGGCGACCGGCCGGTCGCCCCTGCAACATCTTTTAGAACAGGAACCGATAAACGAACTGGAAGCTGTTCTGGCTATGCACCGAGGTGAATGCCGGAATGGTCGATCCATTACCCGGATTGGTCACCTTCTTTTCGAACGCATGTTGGAATGAAAAATCAATCGCCTGCTGATCGTCAAAGCGGTAGCCAAAGCCAAGCGTCAGATGCTTTTCGGGAATGGCCGGGAACAGGGCATTCAGGAATGAGTCCGGAACCGGGTTACTGGCCACGTTAATACCACCGCGCAGGGTCAGCTGCCTGTTGTATTGATAAGCACCGCCCAGCTGCACCACGGTCTGGTCATCCCAGTTCTGGAACAGCGCCACGTCCATGCTTTGACCGGCAAATCCCTGGGCCAGCTGATTGGCCTGCGTTGCATCGGCTTCAAACGACATCTTGAAACTCTTCATAACGCTTTCCCAGTTGATGCGTTTGATATCGCCCGCGAACATCCACTTGCCATTAGGCTTATAGGCCGCGCCAACCGCCCAGGTGGAAGGCCACTGAAAATCCTTGACCTTGATGGTGCCGGTTACCGGAATATCGTAATTCTGCGCACCCGCACCGAAGTTTGCCCGCACGCCAAAGCGAACAGAGGCATCCTTGGTTTTCATATCGCCCAGGTTGGTCTTGGAATGATAGGTACCGCCGATGGTCCACTGGTTATTGATCTTGTAAGTCGCACCCAGTTTCCCCGCCAGGCCATAGGCGCGCGCCTTGCCGGAAAAACGGCTGCCGTTGCTGAAATCGAAGTAGGCATGATGCACTTCGGTAATCGTGCCCGCGCCATAAAGCGTGGAAAATGCGTTGACCATGGTGCCGCTCGCCGTACCAATGCTCTGCTGTCCCGGCGTCGCCAGATTGAAGAACTGCGCTTCACTCATGGCCATTTTCAGATCCAGACCGGCCCAGACCAGGTCCAGGCTACCGCCGACGCTCAGGCGATCGCTGACGTCATAGGCAACCGGCGCAATAATGCGGCCCACGCTTAATTCAGTACGTTGCTCCAGGTTGGATGTAACGCCATAAGCCGCGCCGGGATTGCTTAACGGACTGGTGGAACCGAACTCGGTGCCCATGCCACCCTGGCCATACAGGCCAACACCGTAAGTCAGTTTTTCCAGTTTGCGCGTCCAGCCGAATGCTGGCATGTAATAAGCCGTGCCGTCCGATTCCACTGACTGGCCGGCAATCTCAGTGGTGACATCCGGGCCGAGAAAACCGAAGAAGATATCCAGACGATTACCATCCTCGCGCATACCGAGGGTTGCCGGGTTATTCATCATCGCCGCGGTACCGTTATCGTAGGCCATCGAGGCACCGCCCATTGCGGTCGCTTCCGGTCCATAACCTTCGATGTTCATGCCGTTGGTCGCCCAGAGGGCCTGTGAAATTGCCGCCAGCAGCACACCGCCGGCAACGCGTGGTACACGCATTGTCTTCATTTATAAAACTCCAGGTAGGGGTAAGCGTTTGAAATGCATATCCTTCGCCGACTTATATCCGTGATTCTTTCGATCTAGGAGTTTTGTCGGCGGAGAGGTGTATTTCTGAAATGAAAAAGCCCGGTAAAACCGGGCCTTTGTAAATTATCTGTTAAAGACTCAAGGCGATACTTCGAGCATTCGTTCCAATGCCAATTTAGCCTGCGCGGCCTCTTCGGCGGGCACCTTGATCTGGTTCACCGGCTTGCCATCGACCAGGTTTTCCAGTGTCCAGGCCAGGTGTTGCGGATCAATGCGGAACATGGTGGAACACATGCACACGGTCGGCGACATGAAGTGTACGTTCTTACCTTCGTGCTTATGCTGTTCGTGCAGGCGATTGACCAGGTTCAACTCGGTGCCCACCAGCCAGCGCGTACCCGGTGCGCTTTCGGCGATAGTCTTGATAATGAATTCGGTGGAACCCACGGCATCCGATTTCTGGCAAACCTCGAAACTGGATTCCGGATGCGAGATCACCTTGCCTTCGGGATATTTCGCCTTGAAGGCATCGATGTGTTCCGGCTTGAACATCTGGTGCACGGAACAGAATCCCTTCCAGAGAATCATTTTGGCTTTCCTGATCTGCTCTTCGGTCAGACCGCCCATCGGCTGGTCGTAATCCCACACCACCATTTCATCCAGCGGAATACCCATGCTGTAGCCGGTGTTACGACCGAGGTGCTGATCGGGGAAGAACAACACTTTCTCTCTTTGACCGAACGACCATTCCAGTACATGCCGTGCATTGGTGGAGGTGCAGACGATGCCGCCATGCCGGCCGCAAAAAGCCTTCAGGTCCGCGGCAGAGTTGATATAGGTAACCGGGGTGATGTTTTCATCCGGATCAAGCACTGCGCTCAGTTCCTGCCAGGCGCGCTCGACCTTGGCCAGGTTCGCCATGTCGGCCATGGAACAACCGGCGGCCATATCCGGCAGGATGGAGATCTGGTCCGGGCGCGACAGGATGTCCGCGACTTCGGCCATGAAGTGCACACCGCAGAACACGATGAACTCCGCATTCGAACTGGCCGCCATGCGCGACAGCTTCAGAGAGTCGCCACTGAAATCGGCGTGGCGGAACACTTCTTCACGCTGATAGTGATGCCCCAGAATAACCACGCGATCACCGAGTTTGGCGCGCGCGGCAAGAATGCGGTCTTCGCATTCCGCATCATTCAGCTTTACATAAGGTTCCAGGGCGATGGCCGTTGCTGCCATGATCGACTCCAGACAATCGGTTCAGTCCGCAATATACAAAAGAAAAGGCCGCCAAACAGTACCACTTATTGAGTAGATTCGGGCACATAGCGCTCGATTGCCGCTCGATTCGTGGGGGAACTGGCGCGCGCCAGCGCCGCGTTCCTGGGCATCCACCGATAAACATGGTGTTCGCGCGGGTCGATTGCAATGGCGGGCGGCGTTGCCAGCGGCAGCAGAAACACGTGTTCCACGTTTTCCTCGACCTCCGGCGCGAATTTGTGTCGCCAGGCGGGCAGGATCGGGTAACGATTCACCTCACCGGTCGCCACCAGCCCGTCCGCGACCAGCCCAGTCTCCTCGCGCACCTCGCGGACGGCCGCCGCTTCAATCCCCTCTCCCCATTCGAGACTGCCCGTGACCGACTGCCAGAAACCGCGAGGCTGCTGGCGCTCCAGCAGCAACACCTCGCCCGCAGCGGTAAAAATTACCACCAGCACCGATTCTGGCCGTTTGAATTTCTGAAGTTCCAGAGTGTGATCCATGTCTCAATTTGCTTTTTTATCGCTTCAGGTAGTCAAAAATATGACGTATTACTCTGTAGAACGTGAACCAGACCACAGGCTGACCGTGCCCTGATCACACAGGACGTTCCCTCGCACCACCGGATGATGCCAACAAATCAGAGGCTTACCCATGCCGGAGGTGATTATGCCACACAAGATTTACTCAACTGCCCTGATAGCCCTGTCCAGCCTGGCCTTTTCACTGCAGGCGCAGGCCATCCCGAATTGCGGCGCCGCGGGTACCGGTAACACCTGCTTTTTCACCAATGTGACCGACTTTCAGGGCCAAACCTTCGATCATCTGAGTTTCGATCCCGCGGACGAACGCTCAACCGCCAGTATCACCCAGAAGTTCGCCAACATCAGCAGCATCAGTATGTCCGGCGGTTCCGTCCAGATCCGCAACACCGGGGAAATTTCCAACCCCGCCGGCAAGGGGGGCGCAGTCAGCGGCACCTACTTTGTCGACTGGGGCTATTTCGGCGGTTCCAATATCACAATCACTTTCGTCGAGCCGGTGGATGCCGTCGGTGCTTTCTTTGGCGGCGATTCCGATTATGACGCCGGACGTATGGTGGTCACCCTGGCCGATGGCCGTGTCTACTGGGTCACCCGCGCTGAATCCGGTTTAAAGGCCGTCGCCAATGACATGGGTGAATGCGGGGCTATTAACGGTTTTCTTGCCGTGGACAGCAATGGTTCCAGCAAAATCAAGAAAGTCGTGTTTGATCAGAACAGCGACGCCTCCTCCATCGACAGCGTGTTTTTTGGTAACGCCAGCGGCGGGACCAATGGCATGGGTGTCACCGGCTTCCCGTCCAGCCCGGTCAATCCGGCCTGCCTGACGCAGGGTTATCCGGCGCCGCCTGTACTACCCATCAGTGTTGTTCCGGTAGTCGACACGGATAACGACGGACTGCCGGACGACTGGGAAATCCAGTACGGACTCAATCCCTTTGACCCGAATGATGCCTTGATTGACAGCGATGGCGACGGTCTCAGCAACCTGACCGAGTTTGAAAACGGCAGCGACCCCACTTTTTACGATGGCAGCCCGTTACCGGATTCGCTGGATAACGTTGCCGTCGATGGCACCCTGCGGCTGATGCCGCAAAGCACCCCTCCCGTCGTGTGCGGACTCGATACCGAAGGATCCATGTACTATGACAGCGGCCTCAAGCTGGCCTTTATCTGCGATGGTTCCAGCTGGTCGGCCTACCAGGGCAGACAGGGTGACCAGGGCCCGGCCGGTCCGGAAGGACCCCAGGGGCCAGTGGGCCCAATGGGCATGATAGGTCCAGAAGGCCCCATGGGTCCTGCTGGCCCGCAAGGTGAAACTGGCCTAACCGGCCCAGCCGGCCCACAGGGAGCGCAGGGTCTGAAAGGCGACAAGGGTGATCCCGGCGAACAAGGCCCCAAAGGTGACCCGGGCGAAAAAGGCGAACCGGGTAAAGACGCGCCCTTTGCCAGCATTCAATGCAAAGCGAATCAGTTTATTCGCTTCAATGGCAATGAATGGGAATGTACCTCGGATATTCTGAGTTTGCTCACCACGACCTGCCGCAATGGCGACACCATCATGTTTGAAAACGGGAGCATCACCTGCGCGAAATTACCATCCGGCGGATCCTCGGCTGGCGGAGATCGGGATGACGATGATGACGGCAGCCGTTTTGACAGGGATAAAGTCAAAAGCTGGTGGAGCGATCGCAAGGACTATTTCGACAAGAAATGGCGCTAAGAAAATACGCTTATACGCGTCATTCTTTGGCGAGTTCCAGCCGGTAGGTTGCATGACAGGCCACACAGTTATTCATCAGCTCGGATAACTGGCCTAATGCATGCTCTCCGTCACCCAATGATTCAGCATCCATTGCCAGAAGATCGAACTTTGAATGCGTATCAAAACCCAGCTGCTTGAAGGACAGAGGCAACTTCCCCATCAACGTGCCGGGCACCTGTTGCTGGGCAGCCGCACCCGCTTTTCTGGCATATTCCGCCACCAGCTGCATATCATCCTTTGAGACTCCCTCTGAGATCTTCTGCACGCTGGTTAAAAAAGCACGCATTTCCTCAAGCACCAGGTTTCTCTCAGAGTCAGTGAGCAATATCGCAACTCGACCATCCGCGCCTTCAACCACTTCACCCTGAAGAATAAATTTATAGCCTCCCGCAGCAATAATCAGCAACAGAAACCCAACAATGATTGCACACGTTTTATTCATAGCACCTTCTTTAGTAAGAAAGACCGAACAGCCCAGGTATCGCCACAAGGGATAGTGGCGATATCAAAACAAAAACGCGGGAAAAGTTAATTGCCTTTAGTCAATTCCGCAGCCCCATATGAGAACTGTCCGGCGCAAGCCCTACCCGATCATCCGCCCGGTGAAATGCTCTGCCTGATGCGCGCCCTCTTCATCCAGCAGTTCTTTTTCAAATTTTTCTTCATTAATAGTTGCGCCGAGATACTCCGCAATCACGCGTAAATCTATCTCCGCATTCTCCAGGCAGGAGGTACCGCCCGGCGACGGCGTCATGTTGAAAATCGCGCCCTGACCGGTATTGATCTTGGCCTCGCCCATCAGCAGCCGGCAGTTCTCTTTATCGATCAGCTGCGGCCGAATACCACCGACCTTTTTGGCAAATTCAAGATCGCGAAAGCGCAATCCAGGCACAATCTTGCGCACGTCCTTTAGAAAAAGCATCTTGCGCAGCAAGGGCACTTCAAACAGAAAGTTTTTCAACATGTAGTTGCGAATATCCGGAACGCTGAACAGGTCCCAGAGCGTTTTCGCCACGTTGCGATCGAAGCGTAACACCCGCAGGTAATCCGGCAGGGTTCTGTAGTTATAGCGCTCCAGTACCGGCAGGATCAGCGCGGTCGGACCGAAGCGCGTTTTACCCGGCACTAGCACATCGGGATCACCGTGAATCGCGGCAAACGGCAGCTTGTCGTTCTGCACCGTGTACACCTTGCCACGCAGCACATTCGGCGTGAAATAATAACTGCCCGCCACCGGCAGACAGGAATAATTCAGACCGTAGCCCAGGTCATGCGCCAGCTTCAGACTGTGTCCGCCAGCGCAAACCACCAGCGCGCGCGTCTGATAACAGGCCTTATCGGTTTCAATAATGTAATGATCTTCGCCGGTTTTGATATGCCGGACATTTTCGTTGTAGTTGATCGCGACTTCCTTGCCGGGTTCGGCCTGCGCCTGGCGAACAAAGGAACGCGACAGTGCCTCGAAGTTCACCGCCGTGTACTCATCGGTCGAACCCAGCGCGACGACTTCTTCCTCGCGCAAACGTCCGTCCGCCCGGGTCGCAACCGTGGGCTCGATCTTGGCGATATCCTTGATTTCCAGCAGGCGCAGATTGGGATAATGCGGACCGAACACCTTAAAGCGCTCGCGCAGTCGACGACATTCTTCCGCACCGACACCCAGCACCATCTTCGGGTACTTGTAGATCAGATGTTCCTTGTCCGGCTGACGCAGGCAGTAATTTGCCAGCATGCGCGCGGCACGCTGCACCTTCAGCGCCTTCTCAAGCGTGTAGTTGGTTTCGATGTCACCGCAGTGCAGCGTCTGGCTGTTATTGCTGGATAGTGAATTCACCCGCGCGGGCGCGGCGTATTTCTCGATTACCGCGATGCGCTTGATATTGGTGTAGCGCGCGATCTGGAACAGCAAGGCCGTACCCGATACACCGGCGCCAATGATAAGCAGGTCATACTGATGTGAATCCATACTGGCCAAATCCCTGTGTCTTCAGGCAATTATCGACATTTTGGCCAATAAATGAAATTCCCGGCTGCGCGTCGGTAACAGGCGCAGCGAGGCCGGGACCCGCTGCGCCTGTTATTCAACAATTCTTGCAGGTCTTGATGCCAAAGATCGCATAGGCCGGACAGAAGCCAATCAGACCGGTAACCAGCGGCACAATGCCGATTAACCCCCATGGGTACAGGCTTTCGGTGAATGGCCCTACAAAACTCAATGCAATTAATGCCACACCGGCAACAATCCGAACGACTTTATCCACTGCACCTACATTCGCCATAAAACCACTCCTTGAAAGACAGATTCAATGGCACAAGCATAGCGGAGTTTTGCCGACGCGCTATTGCGTTAGATCAAGGCCTGTAGATGCGCCACCACCGAGCGTCCCAGCGCCGACAGGGCATAACCGCCCTCCAGTACGGATACCAGGCGGCTATCGGCATATTCCTCGGCAATCCGTTTAATCTCGCGCGTTACCCAGGCGTAGTCGTCTTCCACCAGATTCAGACTAGCGAGATCATCTTCGAGGTGTGCATCGAAACCGGCGGAACAGATTACCAATTGCGGCTTGAAGGCATGTAATGCGGGCAACCAGCGTTCCTGTATCGCTTGACGAAAGGCTTCGCCACCGGCACCCGCCGCGAGCGGCACCGGTTCATAGCTTTCCCGGGGTTCGTTTCCCGAATGCGGATAGTAGGGATGCTGAAAGCTGGAACACAGCAGCACGCGCGGCTCATTCCTGAATATATCTTCCGTGCCATTGCCGTGATGCACATCGAAGTCGACTATCGCCACTCGCTCCAGGCCATACACGGCCATTGCATGCGCCGCGCCTACGGCAACATTATTGAAGATGCAGAACCCCATGGCGCGATCATGTTCGGCATGATGTCCCGGCGGACGCACGCTGCAAAAGGCATCCTGCACTTCGCCGCTCAGCACCAGGTCCACCGCTTTGACCACGGCACCGGCGGCGCGTTGCGCCGCCCGCAGTGAATGCGGATTCATTGCCGTATCCGGGTCCAGGTACACCATGCCCTGCTCCGGCACACTGGCAACAACCCTGTCGATGTAATCCGCGTCATGCACCCGCAGCAATTGCTCGCGGGTTACGAACGGCGCATCGTAATGCTTCAATAGCACATCGATGCCCGAGGCAATCAGTTGATCATTGATCGCGTGCAGCCGCGCGGGCGACTCGGGGTGATGCGGTCCCATGTCATGCAACAGGCAGTCGGGATGGGTTATAAAGGCAAGTGTCATAGGAGGATTCTCATGGGAACGCATTTTCTCCAGGCCATGCTAGCGCCCGCGGCGATCGCTGTCATCGGCGCATCGGAACGGCCGGATGCCGTGGGCACGCTGGTATTTCGCAATCTGCTAAGCGAATTCAAGGGGCAACTGTACCCGGTCAATCTACGGCATGCGCGCATTCAGGGCAGGAAAGCCCGCAAAACCATCGGCGACATCGACCATCCCATCGACCTGGCAGTCATTGCCACCCCGGCCGAGAGCGTGCCCGAGTTGATCCGCCAGTGCGGCGAAGCCGGCGTGCGCGCGGCGGTGGTGTTGTCGGCCGGGTTTGCCGAGGCCGGCGAGCAGGGTCAGCGCCTGCAAGATGCCATGCTGGATTACGCCCGTCATTACGGCCTGCGTCTGATCGGTCCCAACTGCCTCGGCATCATGCGCCCCGCTTCCGGACTCAATGCCACCTTCAGTCATAACATTGCACGCACCGGTCAGCTGGCGCTGGTTTCGCAGTCCGGCGCCTTGTGCACGGCGATGCTGGACTGGGCGCAGGATCACGATATCGGCTTTTCCTGCATGCTGTCGCTGGGCGATGCCGCCGACGTTGATTTTGGCGACATCCTTAATTACCTCGCGCTGGACAACCAAACCCGGGCGATCCTGTTGTACGTGGAAGGTATTCGCGATGCACGTCGTTTCCTCAGCGGGCTGCGCATCGCCGCACGCATGAAACCCGTCATCCTGGTCAAGGCCGGGCGTTACAGCGCGGGTTCGCGCGCCGCCGTATCGCACACCGCCGCACTGGTCGGTAGCGACGCGGTGTTTCATGCCGCGCTACGCCGTGCCGGGGCTGTGCGCGCCTACACCATCAACCAGCTGTTTTCCGCCGCGCAACTGCTGGCCAGCGGCAATTACCGACTGAACGGCGATCGCCTCGCCATCGTGACCAATGGTGGCGGTCCGGGAGTCATGGCCACCGACCGCGCCACCGAAGCGGGCGTAACCCTGGCGCAGTTGGAAGACACCACCCTGAAGCGCCTGAACCAGGCATTGCCCGCGCACTGGTCGCATGACAACCCGGTGGATATCCTCGGCGATGCCGATGGCGAACGTTACGCCAGTGCCATCAGCGCCTGCCTGGCAGACCGGCAGGTCGACGGTCTGCTGGTGATGTTGACGCCGCAGGCCATGACCCAGGCCGACGAGGCCGCGCGTGTACTGGTCGAACAGGCCCGTCAGCACCGCAAACCGCTGCTGGCCTGCTGGATGGGCGGGCCACAGGTACGTGATGCACAGGCCCGCTTCAATCGCGAACACATCGCCCATTTCGACACGCCGGAAACCGCCATTGAAGCCTTTTCCTATCTCGCCAGTTTCCAGCGCAACCAGCAACTGCTGCTGCAAGTGCCGGAGCCGCTCGATCGCCAGCGCGAACCTGACTGCGAAGGCGCGCGCCTGATTATCGAAGAAGCGCTCGCCGCTGGCCATGGTCGACTCAGTGACATGGAAAGCTTTGCCGTGCTGAAGGCCTTCGGGGTTCCGGTAGCGCCCATCATGGAAGCGCACAATGCCAACGAGGCGCTGGTCATGGCGGAAGCGCTTGGCTTTCCGCTGGCGATGAAGATCAATTCGCCGGACATCCCGCATAAATCCGACGTGGCCGGTGTACGCCTCAACATCAGCAACGCCACGTCGGTTCGCACCGCTTACGATGAACTTTTAAAAACCGCTCGGCAGCACCGTCCGGATGCGACCCTGAATGGCGTCACGCTGGAACCCATGTACACGCGTGGCACGGCCCGGGAACTGTTTGTCGGCATGGTGCGCGACCCGGTGTTCGGACCGGCCATCAGCATCGGTTCCGGCGGCACCATGATCGAGGTGATGGACGATGCCTATGTCGCGCTACCGCCGCTGAATCGTTTCATTGCCCGGCAGATGATCGAACGCACCCGCGCGTCGCAACTGCTGGGAGAGTTTCGCGGCCTGCCAGCGGTCAACCGGCGCGCCATCGAAAATGTATTGCTCGGTCTTTCGGAACTAGTCTGCGAACTGCCGCATGTTCGCGAGCTGGATATCAATCCGCTGCTGGTAGACGAAACCGGCGCGCTGGTGGTGGATGCGCGCATCCTCATCGATTACCCCCCGGCCGGTGCACGTCGTTATGGCCACATGGCGATCCACCCCTATCCCAGCGACCTGATTCGCCACAAACAACTGCCGGACGGCAGCAATGTCACCATTCGTCCGATCCGGCCGGAAGACGCCGAAATCGAACAGGCTTTCATTCGCCGCCTGTCGCCGCAATCGAAATACTTCCGCTTCATGCAGGCATTACATGAATTAACTCCCGAAATGCTGGTGCGCTTTACCCAGATCGACTACGACCGGGAGATGGCGTTGATCGCGGTAACGCGCGAGGACGGCCAGGATATCGAAGTCGGCGTGGCGCGCTACGTCACCAATCCCGATGATACCTCCTGTGAATTCGCCATCGTCATCGCCGACGACTGGCATCACAAGGGACTCGGCATGGAGTTGATGCAGCAATTGATGGATGTCGCGCGCGCCCGCGGATTAACGCTAATGGAAGGTGAAGTGATGGCGGACAACCGGGAAATGCTGTCGCTGGCGAAATGGCTGGGCTTCAACAGCCAACCAGGCGCGGATGATCCGCGCCTGGTTGCCGTCTCAAAGTCCCTGGGCTGACACCCCGGCCTCTGTTACTCGAAACGGTTGGCCTGGATGTTGTTGGTAGCGCCATCGGACTGCTGCCACACCGCCAGGGCGTTGCCGTTGGCATTCACTGCGATCTGCGGGTTATTGGTACTACCGGCATCGTCGTTCTCGATCAGCGCCGCCGTGCCCCAGCTGTCGCTCCCGGCGTCGTAGCGGTTGGCCTGGATGTTATAACGGCTACCGTCATAATGTGGCCACACCGCGAGGGCATTGCCGCTAGCGTCCAGCGCGATCTGCGGGTAATAGGCACCACCGGCATCATCGCTCTCGATCAGCCCCGCCGTGTCCCAGCTGTCGGTCCCCGCGTCGTAACGGTTGGCCCAGATATTGGTCCGGATTCCGTCGGATTGATACCACACCGCCAGGGCGTTGCCGCTGGCATCCACCGCGATCCGCGGGTCATAGGCACTACCGGCATCGTCATTCTCGATCAGCGCCGCCGTGCCCCAGCTGTCGGTCCCCGCGTCGTAACGGTTGGCCCAGATATTGGTCCGGATTCCGTCGGATTGATACCACACCGCCAGGGCGTTGCCGCTGGCATCCACCG